>OZ245366.1:0-1484247 GCA_965226585.1 Thermodesulfobacteriota bacterium
AGGGCTGTCGCTGTCGTATCCCGTCTGCGTGGGAAGGTCAAACGCCACGCTGAGACCCGTCTGCCCTTTGGCAAGGTTTTTTCTGTAAAGTTTGTTTGACGCCTCAGCCGTTGAGTGGCCGGCGTATGTGCGCATTATCCACGGACGGTCTTTCGCCGCCGCCGGTTCTCCGGCTTTTCCGTTTTTCAGTTTTGACATCCCTGTAATACCCCGCCTCTACGGCTCCCACTAGTGTAAAACCGGCAGGCGGCAAGTCAAGAAAGAAAGGCGACGTTTATCCGATGATAACGTCTTTGAGGAGTTCGCGCGCCTTTTCGTTTTCGGGAGTTGCGAGGGCCACAAGCGAGTAGTCTCCGTCTCTGCTTATGATGTGCATACTGCGGATATCCACCTCTGAGTCTCTGAGCCTTCCGGAAACCGCCGCAAGCGAGCCGGGCTCATTCTTCAACCTGACGACTATAGACTCTTCAGAAACCGCCTTGAAGCCCGAATCGTTCAGGGCTTTAAGCGCTTTGTCGTAACTGTCTGTGGCGATAACAACCGCCCCGTGAGAGGAAAGACCGCTTGTGTCAAGCCGCTCTATGTTGATTCCCTTCCCGGAAAGCACTCTGCTTATGTCGGCGATAACGCCCACTTTGTTCCGGCTTACAACCACTATCTGCTTCATTTTCAGGCTTTTTCCCCGCCTCTTTTTCTTATGTCCCGCGCTATCTCATTCACGGCATTTTCAATGTCTGTGCGGGACAGGTGCGGCAGTGTGATTATATGCGATATGTCGTCTTTTGAGGCAAGTTTCCATTTTCTCACAATCTTCGCGCTTGTGCGCGGAAACACAACCGTAAGCGAGTTCGGATTCCTCCACGCCCGGATACCTTTCTGCGCGAACTTTTCAATGGCAAAATCCGCAAGTTTTATGGAGTCTCTCACGATTTTCCTTATCCCTTTCACCCCGTAGCGTTTAACCGCGTACCAGATTGCAAGCGGCGCGAATCCGCTTCTTGAGCCCGAAATTGTTGTGTCCAGAACGCCCACGTACTCTATGCTTCTCGCGATAAGGTTCACATTGCCTCTCTTTGCGAGAACAACGCCGCACGGAAGAGGGCTTCCTATCATCTTGTGTCCGCTTATGGCGATGCTGTCTATTCCCAGAGGAAAACCGAAAACGGGAGGATTATCCACAAACGGGAGAACCATGCCGTTCAGCGCGGCGTCGCAGTGGATATAAGACTTCGTTATGGCGAGCCCGGAAAGTATTGAGCGGATTTCCTCCACGTCGTCAACCGCTCCGGTCATGGTGGTTCCGGAGGTTGCCATCACGATGGTGGGGCGGTCTCTGTGAATGCGCACGGTTTCCCTGAGGTCTTCGCAGTCCATTTCGCCGCCGGGAGTGCTTCTTATCATTATGTGCCTTGTTCCCAGAAGGCGCATTATTTTGGGAACGCTGTAGTGTGTGTCTTCGGAAAAATAAACTATCGCCTCCTTGCCCATAAGTTCCCTTGCGAGGTAAAGACCGTAAAGATTTCCCTCCGTGCCGCCGCTTGTCATGTAGCCCCAGCAGTTGTCCTCCGGCGCGCCGGTAAGGTCTGCGAAAAATTTAATCATTTCACGCTCTATGGCGTGTGTGTTGATGCCGAAATTCGTGTCGTCAAACGGGTCTCCCACATTGTTCATTGAGAATTCCAGAAATCTGTAGAGTTCGGAATAGTCAAACAGCATATTGCACGGATAGCCCGCGTGGCGGCTCCGGTCTTCTTTCATCGATTTGTAGAGAGCGTCAAGACGTTTTTCGTCTGCCGCGGAGAGGGTTTTGGGGTATATGCGTCCGCGCGCGGACGCGCGTTTTGAAGTGTTCCCGCCGGATTTTGTGCTCGGTGCCACTGCTTCAGAGATTATATATGATGGCGCGGATAAAATCCGCCCTCAAGTTCCGCTTATGTGGTATATTGCTGTCCTGACGAACCGGAGACCCTACCGAAAATGATAGTTGTAATGAAGAATTCAGCCGGGCGGGAGGATATTGACAAGGTAATTTCCGCCATTGAAGCCCTCGGCTACAAGGCGCAACCCATAGAGGGAGTTATCCGCACGGTCATAGGGGTTGTGGGAGATGACCGGGACAAACCCGCCCATCAGGAAAGCCTCGCGCAGCTGAGCGGGGTGGAAAAAGTTGTTCCCATACTCCAGCCCTACAAACTGGCAAGCAGAGAGGTAAAGGACGAAACCTCGCAGATAAAAGTTGAAGGTTCGGTCATAGGCGGCAAAGAGATATGCGCCATGGCGGGACCCTGCTCGGTTGAGAGCGAAGAACAGATAATGACAGTCGCCAGAGCGGTAAAGGCGTCCGGAGCCACCATGCTTCGCGGCGGCGCGTACAAACCCCGCACCTCGCCCTACTCATTTCAGGGACTCGGACAGAAAGGGCTTGACCTCATGCTTGAGGCGAAAAAAGAGACCGGGCTTCTGCTTGTAACGGAGATAATGGACGCAAGCGACATAGACAAACTTGATAAATACGCGGATGTGCTTCAGATAGGGGCGCGGAACTCGCAGAACTACTCTCTTTTGAAGGTGCTCGGCAAGTCAAAAAAACCCGTGCTTCTCAAACGCGGGCTCGCGACTTCAATAAAAGAATTCCTCATGTGCGCCGAATACATAATGTCTGAGGGAAACCCCAACGTTATACTTTGCGAGAGGGGAATACGCACTTTTGAAACGGCAACCAGAAACACCTTTGACATCAACGCCATACCCGTGTTGAAAGAGAAAACGCACCTTCCCGTGATTGCAGACCCAAGCCACGGAACCGGATACTGGAACTACGTTACACCGGTGGCGATGGCGGCGGTTGCGGCGGGAGCGGACGGTCTGATAGTGGAAGTTCACAACGAGCCGGAAAAAGCGTTCAGCGACGGCGGACAGTCTCTCAAGCCGGAAAACTTTGAAAACCTTATGCAAAGAACCGCTCTTGTGGCAAAAGCGGTTGGCAGAACGATGAATGTCAGCTGAATACGGCTTTGCCGTTTTCAAGCCTTACCTTTCCTGAGGCAAAAAGCGATATAACTTCGGGATATGTGCGGTGTTCCTGCGCGTGTATTTTCTCTGCGAGCGTCTCCTCCGTGTCTCCCGGCTCTATTGGAACTTCCGCCCGCGCTATAACGGGACCCGTGTCAACGCCCTCGTCAACAAAATGCACCGTGCATCCCGTGCTCTCCGCGCCTGATTTGAGCGCGCGGCTTATGGCGTTCATTCCCGGAAAATCAGGAAGCAGAGACGGATGCAGGTTGATTATTCTTCCCGCAAAATGTTTGACAAAAGAAGGCGAAAGCACCCTCATAAAGCCCGCAAGCGCGATGAGGTCAGGCTCGTAGGGGGCAAGCCGTTTCACAATTTCATCCTCAAAGCCGCCGCGCGATGTGAACCCGGAGCGGTCAACAACTTCAACCGGAATACCGCCGCGCTGAGCCCTTCCTATCGCAGGAGCGCCGGGTCGGTCGCAAATAACGGGAGCGATTTGCACGCCCTCTATGGCTGAGTCGATTATTGCCTGAAGGTTGCTTCCATTTCCTGAAACGGCAACGGCAACTTTATAAACGGACGACATCAGGGTTTTGAAAAAATAAAGAAAGAACCAAGGCGGCAACCTACTTTCCCACTCCCGCAGGGAGCAGTATCATCGGCCCAAAAGAACTTAACTTCCGGGTTCGGAATGGAGCCGGGTGTTTCCTCTCTGGCATAGCCACCCAGATTCAGGCGGGATTGTATCACGGCGCGAAGTATTGTCAATCAACATACAGGCGGATTTGAGATTTTCTGCTGTTCTTTTTCAGTTTGGTGAGAGACTTCACCTCTATCTGCCTGACCCTTTCCTTTGTGATTCCAAGCTGTTTGCCTATCTCCTCAAGCGTGTGCTCTTTTTTCTCGCCAATGCCGAAACGCATTCTGATAACCTTCTGCTCGTTGGGCTTGAGAACCTTGAGCGCGTTGTGGATAAGAGTGCTGAACTCTTTTTTCTCCACCACCTCGGACGACATCGCGCCGGGATGCTCGTCTTCCACGAAGTCCATTATGGTGCTGTCTTCGTTTCCGAGCGAAACGTCAAGCGAGAGGGTGCTTTTTGCGAGATTCATGGTTTTCGAAACCTCGCGGGGAGTCTGTTCAAGCCTGTTCGCTATGTCGTCAATGGAAGGTTTTTTGCTCATCTTTTGAGAAAGCGCCTGCCTTGTTTTGTATATCTTGCTCACGTTTTCAACCACATGAACGGGAATCTTTATCACCCTTGACTGCTCCGCGATGGCGCGGGTTATCGCCTGCATTATCCACCAGCTCGCGTGGGTGGAGAACTTGTTTCCCCTGCGGTATTCAAACATGTCAACGGAATGCCTGAGCCCTATGTTGCCCTCCTGTATAAGGTCAAGAATGGGGAGCCCCCTGTTTTTGTATTTGCGCGCGATGCTTACAACAAGGCGCAGGTTGGCTTCCACAAGTTTTTTCCTGTTCTCAACAACCTGCCCGCATGAGGCGCGGAGGTCTGAGAGAGAGGATGAAAGACCTTCCTCTTTCTGCGGCATACAAGCCTTGCGGAGTTTCACGAGGGTTTTTCTGAGTTCTGCTTTTTGCTTTTCCGAGCGTGTTCTCCGCATTGAAGCCGAGGCTTCTCCGATACCTTCAAGAACGGAAACTGCGGTTTTCTCGGCAGACTCAAGGGAGTGCTTGAACATAAGGTTGTGCTGGCGGTTCATCTCTTTGAGAATGTCCACCGCTTTCTTTCTGTTGCGCGATTTTTTGCGCGACAACTCACGCAGTTTTCCGCCCGAACTTTTAATCTTTCCTATCTGCTTTTCAATCTCTTCGCCGTGCTCCACGCATTCGCGCAATTTTGTGAACATCGCACTGTAGCGGTTGCCCGGCGAGGTTTTTTCATCCTGCTCACAGCCGGCGCAGAACTCTCGCACTATGATGTCAGAGCCGAGAATCGCCGCCGCGACCTTCTCCTTTGAACTCTCAAGACTTTTCGCGACCTCTATCTCCTGCTCTTTGGTCAAAAGAGGATGAAGCGATATATCCTGCAAATAAGTCCGCATCGGGTCTTTGTCCGTAGACCCGTTCAAACTCATCGCCGGAGATGACTCCGCGTTCCCGTCTCCGTAATCAACCCACTTTGTTTCCGCCGCCTTTGTCATGACAACCCCCCCTGATTGTTTTTCTCAGCTTTATCAAGTCCATATACCGCTTCATAAGGTCTTCCATTTCAGCGGAATTGTCTGAAGAGCCGGATTCTATCTGCCTTAGCCTCTCTCTGAGGTCTTTCATCTCCTTGTCTATCGCAACCATTTTCAGCCTCACGAGGCATTTCTCAATCTCAACGCCAACATTTTCGCCGTTCATAAAGTCAATCTCGTCAAGCGTGAAGTGCGCCCGCGAAAGAAGGGCGGACATTGCCGGCTCTGAATCGCCCGGGGAAACCGCTCCGGAAGTCCGCAGAGACGAGATAATTTTTTTCACCTCTCCGTCCGGAATGTGTTTCATAATCTGCTCTTCACACAGAAACTCCGCCATTTCGGGAAACTTAAGCGATATTCTGAGAAGCATCATCTCTGCCGCGGAAACTTGTTGCGCCGGTTCCCCTCCGGCAGACTGAGCCGTTTTTACCGCGCGCCGCGCGGGCGCGCCCGCAGACCGGACGGTTGAATAAAGATCCTGCTCCCTGAAACCGAACCTGCGTGAAACCTCCCGGACATACGGCCCTATCTCCGGGGAATTCCCCATAACGGGAACAACCGACATAAGCCGCTTCGCGGCGGCTGATTGCGACATCCTGTTCTCCGCAAGCGCAGACGACACGTCACGCATAAGAACCTCCGTAAGCGGAGGAGCCGAGTCTATGAGAGCGCGGAGAGCTTCCGCGCCGTTTTCCCGCGCGAACTGGTCGGGGTCAACCCCTTCGGGAGGGCGCGCTATTCGCGGAACAACCCCGCCCGACAAAAACACCTCGCCCGCGGTGAAAGATGAATCCACACCGGCGCGGTCTCCGTCGTAGAGAATTACAACATCTTCAGCGTATCTTTTTATTATGCCGACCTGATCCCTTGTTAAGGAAGTGCCGAGAGACGCCGCAACATTCTTCACGCCCGCCCCGTAGACGGAGAGAAGGTCAAAATAGCCCTCAACAAGAACGCAGACACCGCTTTTTTTTATGTCCTGCCTTGTCATGTGGAGGCCGTAGAGCGAACGTCTTTTTCTGTAAACCGCAGACTCGGATGAGTTCAGATACTTCGGAACCCCGTCCCGCTCAAGCGTTCTGCCGCCGAAACCGAGAACTTTTGAGTCCGGGCTGAGTATTGGAAAGATAAGCCGCGACCGGAATTTTCCGTAAGTTGTTCCGCGCTCGCCGCGGGAGAGAAGCCCCGCCTCAAGGGCGCGCGGAGCGGAAAACCCGCCTTTTTTGATAAAATCAGGTATCGCGGCGGCGGCGGCGGGAGCGTAGCCGAGTTGAAACTTTTCCGCCGCCTCAGGCGTAACGCCTCTGCCAGTGAGATACTCTAGAGCCTTGCGCGATTCCCGCGCCTGTGATTCCAGCGATTTTCTGAAAAAACCGCAGACCGCCTTGTTCATGTCAAAAAGAGCGTCAGTCGCTGAATCTTTTCCGCCGCCGCGCTCAAGCTCAACACCCGCCCGCTCGGCAACCTCTCTGAGCGCTTCAATAAAACTGCTCCCGTTTATCTTTTGCAGAAACGTGAAAACATCGCCGCCCGCCTTGCAACTGAAGCAGTGGAACATCGCTTTGTCTTCACTTACGTGAAGGGACGGGTTTTTGTCATCGTGGAAAGGGCAGAGACCCTTGTATGAAGCCCCGGCTTTTTTCAGAGAAACATAGTCGCCGATTATCTCGACTATGCTGACCCTGCTTTTCAGTTCTTCTTTTGAGACTGACGCCATTTCCCACCAGAGGCGGGAGAACCCTCGTTTCCGCCGCCCGCACAAACCCACCGAAACACGAGGTAATTAAACATCAGCGTGACTTCCTCATACGTTTTATCGCCGCCAGAATTTTTCTCTTGCGTCTCTGGCTTGGTTTCTCGTAAAACTCTCTCTTGCGCACTTCGGAAAGAACGCCCGCCCTTTCAACCTGCTTTTTGAAACGCTTGAGAGCGCTGTCTATGCTTTCGCTTGAACCAACAACTATGCCGGGCATCAGATGCGTCCTCCGAGGTTTGTCTTTGTTGAAATAATCGTCATTTGCCCAATGTTAAAGATAAACAAAGTCAATGTCAATGGGGTGTTTACTACTCCGGAGCTTTGCCGGAAAAAACTTTTCCGAACATTTTACGCTTGCGGAGCACCTCTTTTTCCTCACCGTCTGAGGAATCGGAAGATGTTTCGCGGTCTTGCGGAGCGTCCTTTCTCTGCTCCTCAAGACGCACGTCCCACGGGTCTTCCCGCTCTCTGAGTATGCGCGTCAGCCCCAACCGGCGACCCTCCCGCCTGTCTTCCCGTTTGTGTGATTTATCTCTAGCATATAGATTTACCGCAAATGACGGAACTCACTCTGGACGTGTTGAGGAACTATATCAACATCCTGTCCAAAACAATACCCGACATGCTTTCCGGCGCCTCCCCCGCAGCGCGTCTCGGCGTTTACAGCGCCGCGCTGATTATCTATCCGCTTGCCCTTGTCGTTCTGCTCGGGCTCATTGCGGTCGCGTGGGTCGCGGTTTTCGCCGTCCGCCCTTTCACCGGGCAAACCCCGCCGGACTCTCCCTCCGCCCCATGAAGAAACGCGATTTGATGCCGCGCCATATCGCCGTGATAATGGACGGCAACGGCAGATGGGCGCGGGAAAAAGGTATGCGCAGAGTTGCCGGGCACATTGCCGGAATGAAGTCCGTAACCGCGATTGTGAAGGCGGCGCGCGATCTGGGCGTGAATTACTTGAGCCTGTACGCATTTTCCATTCAGAACTGGGGACGCCCGAAAAGCGAAGTGGACGGACTGATGGAACTGCTGGGCAAATACCTTGAAACGGAAAGCTCCAACCTCGTAAAAAACGGCATACGGCTGAACCCCATCGGACGGCTCGACCGGCTTCCCCCGGCGGCGCGGCGCGCGCTTGAAGAAACGGTGAGAAAAACGCGCAAATGCCGGCGGTTCACGCTTACCCTCGCGCTGAGTTACGGAGCGAGGGAGGAGATAGTCGAAGCGGCGCGCAAGATAGCGGCTTCGGGAATTGACCCCGCGCGCGTTACCACGAAAACGGTGGAGAAAAATCTCTACACCGCCGGTCTTCCCGAACCCGACCTGCTTATAAGAACGGGCGGCGAGATGCGTCTGTCAAACTTCTTCCTGTGGCAGTCCGCCTACACGGAGATATACGTAACAAAAACCCTGTGGCCTGATTTCAGAAAACGCCATCTGAAAAAAGCGGTTGAGACTTTCATGAAACGCGAAAGAAGGTTCGGTCTCACAAAACCTGCGGGAAGGCGCGGAGGAGAAGATTGAAAAAAATATCCATTCTCGGCTCCACGGGATACATAGGCAGGCAAGCGCTTGAAGTGGCGGGGAGTTTCCCCGGACAGTTTCAAGTTTGCTCGCTTTCGTCTGGTTCAAACACCGGGCTTCTGCTTGAGCAGGCGGAGAAGTTTTCCGCCTCCGCCGTGTGCGTGGCGGACGAGGAAAAAGCGCGGGAAGCGGAAAAAGCGGCGGGCGGAGAAATACGCGTTCTTTCGGGGAAACGGGGGCTTTGCGAAATCGCCGGGGACGATTCCGAAACGGTGGTTGCGGCGATAGTCGGAAGCGCGGGGCTTGAGCCGACACTTGCGGCGATACGGGCGGGCAAAAGGGTCGCGCTCGCAAACAAAGAGGCGGTGGTTGCGGCGGGGAAATTTTTGACGGATGAAGCGGAGAGGAGCGGAGCCTCCATCGTTCCGGTTGACAGCGAACACAGCGCCGTCTTTCAGGCGATACGGGCGGGCGGAGAGGTAAAAAGGATTGTGATAACGGCGTCCGGCGGTCCGTTCAGAAACGCGACTCCGGAGCAACTCGGCAAGGTAACGGCAAAACAGGCTCTCCGTCATCCCACGTGGGACATGGGAGACAAGATAACGATTGACTCTGCGACGATGATGAACAAAGCGTTTGAAATCATAGAGGCGCGCTGGCTTTTTGACATTCCGCCCGAAAAAATCTCGGTCTGGATTCATCCGCAGAGCATTGTCCACTCCATCGTTGAGTTCACAGACGGCTCATATGTGTGCCAGATGAGCGAGCCGGATATGCGTGTGCCGATAGCATACGCGCTTTCGTTTCCCGAACGCCTGCCGCTTGAAACATCTCCGCTGACGCCTGAACGCCTTTCCGCCTGCTCGTTTGAAGAGGCGGACGCGAAAAAAATCACCCCTCTCGCGCTCGCTTTTGAAGCTCTTGAAAAGGGAGGAACTGCGCCCGCAGCTCTCAGCGCGGCAAATGAGGAGGCGGTGCGCCTTTTTCTTGACAACCGTATAGAATTCACAGACATAGTCGCGCTCGCCCGGACGGTTATGCGGGAAAGCGGGTATGAGCCGGCGGACTGCGTTGAAGCGGTGGCGGCGGCAGACGGGGCGGCGCGCGAAAAGGTTAAATCCATGGTTTCAGGAAAGAAAAAATGAGTTCTCTGTTTGCGTTTCTTTTTATCATCGGTCTGCTCGTGTTCGTGCACGAACTTGGGCACTTTGCAGTCGCCAAGTGGTGCGGGGTGAAGGTTGAACAGTTCTCGCTGGGATTCGGTCCGTCTCTTGTCTCCTTCTCGCGCGGGGAAACGGAATACAAGTTGTGCGTCCTGCCGTTTGGCGGCTATGTGCAAATGGCGGGCGAAGGCGGCGGCGGAGCGGTTTTTGTTGAAAACACAAGAGGGGAAACCCCGTTTGAGAAGGGAGACAGAATTATCTCAATTGACGGAGAGGATGTGGACGGGGATTCCTCGTGGAACGTTATCTCCGCGCCCCTGCGAGGACGGCGGGAAGAGATTGAGTTTTCCGTAACAAGGAAAGATTCCGACATCTCCTTTTCTGCAACTTCCGAACAGATAGGGCGCGTTGAGGCATATGCCGAGAGCGAATATCCGAGGGCTTTTTCAAACAAATCCGTATCGCGCAGAATGGCAATCGTAACGGCGGGTCCCCTTATGAACTTCCTGCTTCCGTTCCTTCTGCTTCCGGTCGCTTTCATGTCCGGCGTGGCGGTTCCGGCATACACGGAGTCAGAGCCGGTTGCCGTAAAAAGCGCGGGCGAAGTGATACGAACCGGAGACAGAATAGTTTCGGTGGACGGCAAAGCGGTGGCAACATGGAGCGAAGTTTCTTCCGCCCTGAGGGGAGCGGACGGAGAGGCGCGGCTTGAGATAGAGAGGAAAAACGGAAAACGCGAGGTTGTTGAAACCGCGAGGGAAAACATTTCTCCCGTTTTGATGGCGGAGATTAGAGAGCCGGTTATCGGGAGCGTGGCGGCGGGCTCGCCCGCGGCAAAAGCGGGAGTAAAGGCGGGCGACAGGGTTTTGAATGTCGCGGGCGGCGGGGTGAAAGACTGGGACTCTATGGCGGGCGTTATAAGGCAAAACGCCGGAAAAGAAATATCTCTGACGCTGGAAAGAAACGGCGACAAGGTGAAAACCTTAGTTGTTCCGGCGGCGGCTCCGGGGGCGCGAAAGGCAATTATCGGGGTTACGTTGAAGCGGGATGAGACAATAAAAAAATTCGGATTTGTTGAGTCCGTAACAGGCGGAGTTTCGCGGGCGGCGGAGATGGTTATTCAGGTCGTGTCGCTTTTCTTCGCCCTTCTGTTCTCGCTTATCGGCGGGGAGATGTCTCTCGGACAGGCGGGCAAAACGGTGGCGGGTCCGCTCTTTATAGCGAAGATGTCCGGAGCGATGGCTCAGCAGGGAATCGCCGCGCTTTTGATGTTCGCGTCGTTTATAAGCGTGAACCTTGCCGTGGTGAACCTTCTGCCGATACCGGTGCTTGACGGCGGGCACATAGTCTATCTGGGGATTGAAAGCGCGAGGGGAAAACCGCTTTCACGCGGCACGCTTGAAACCGCCCAGAGAATAGGTTTCTCACTGCTCATAACCATCATGATAATCGCGACTTTTAATGATGTCTCAAACCTGTGGGGCGAGATATCGGAATTTCTGAAAAATCTGGTATCCCGTGTAGAATGACGCGATGAGCGAAAGAGATGAAATCCTTAGAGCCAACGACAGTTTCTACAACGCTCTCGGCACAAGAGACCTGGAGGCGATGAAAGACGTTTGGCTTACGGACGAAAGAGCGGGCTGCGTCCACCCCGGCTGGGCGATAATGAGAAACTGGGAAACCATAATGCAGAGCTGGGAAAGCCTGTTCGACCCTCAGGATCAGGTTGACATCAAACTGTCCGATGTGTCGCTTGAGATAAACGGCGACATGGCGTGGGTAACCTGCATACAGGAGATGGTTTACATAAAAAGGGAGCCCGTAACTTTCAACATATCGCAGTCAACAAACATATTCAGAAGAGAGGGCGGACGCTGGGTTATGCTTATCCATCACGCCTCGCCGGTAATTGTGAGCAATTACAGGCCTGAAGTCGCCAACCTTCAGTAATTTCCCGTTCCGCTGGTGAATTGCCGTTTCAGTTAGTGTATTATTAACCGCGCGCGGCGGAAACACGGGCGCGCCGGAGGAAAAATGAGCGAAGAAAAAGAGACTTACATTTACGAACCGTTTGCCGAGACCAGCGAATACAAGAAGGTCAACGGCGAGATAATCACAGAATGGGTGAACACGATGGTCGAGCGGGGAACCGGAAGCGTTGACAAGATAATGGACATAGCGACCGGAGTGGGAACGATGGTTCAGCTGTTTGTGTCAAAACTTCCCGATCAGTTCAATTACTCGGAAGTTATCTGCCTTGACCAGTCCGTTGAGGCTCTCAAAAGAGCGGCTGAGCGGCTTGAAGATTCCGTATCCAAAATGAGTTTCATCAACGCGAAGGTTCAGGACGCGGAGATAGAGAAAAACTCCATAGACATAGTAATCTGGGGCAACGGCATCCACTACCTCACAAAAGAGGAACAGACCGAAAGCCTGACAAACCTGCGGGCGGGAATGAAGGAAGGCGGCTGGCTGTTTTTCAACACCGCTTTCTACGAAGGCTCGCGCCCTCAAGACACATTGTCGTTCTACCGCACTCAGGTAAAGAAGGCGGTTCAAAGCCTGCGCGAGCGCGGCATCAGCAGAGAGAAAGCGCACATACGGGCGGAGGCGGCAAGTTTCCACCCGAGAGAATACTACGAAGAACTCGTGGGTTCCGCCGGTTTCAAACTTGTTGAGGCAAGCGAATACGCGGCAAACCTGAGCAAAGAGGCGTGGGAATACATCAGTTCCTTCCAGCAATACGCGGCGGGCGCGCTCGGCGGATACCCGGTTGAAGAGGCATCAGTGGCAATGAGAGACGCCGTTGCCCCGGCAATTGAAGAGCACGGCGGACGCGGAGAGAACGGCTCGCTTTTCGTAACAAGAAACTGGCTTTCAGTTTGCGCCCGCGCCTGATGAGGTTTCCCGCTTATGCGGGAGGCTTGATTTGGAGCGGCTGTCCTGAAACAAGCAGACAGGCGCGGTCTGATAACGACACAATCCGCCTGTTGAGTTCGGACAGATTCGCCGCATATTCGCGCGTCTGTTTTTCGGGCGGCACTATTCCCATTCCCGTTTCGTTTGTAACCGCTATCACAACCCCGCTGAAACTCTCAAAAACTCGCGCGAAATCGTCTTTCATCTTCTCGCTTTCCTTCTCGCGCGCGATGTTGCACATCCACACGGTCAGGCAGTCAACAACCGCACAGCAATGCGGACTGCCGGCAAACTCCGCAAGTGTTTCCGCGAGGCGCATGGGTTCCTCAACCGTTTTGAAATCATCGCCGCGCTCCTCTCTGTGCCGCTCTATCTTGCGAGTCATCTCGTCATCAAAAGGTGTGGCCGTGGCGATAAAAACCCGCTCCGTACACCCGGCGGCTCTGCGGGCGAGGTCAAGGGCGTACGCGCTTTTACCGCTGCCGCATCCGCCCGTGAGAACTATCCTTTCTCCCACTTTTCAATCTCCCTTTCCACAATTTCCTTTGACTTGAAAAAGTCGTCTTCGCAAAACAGCTCAATAGTCAGCACCCCTGAGTATTCGCTCTCAACAAGGGCGCGAGTAACGGCGGAAACAAAACCGAGCGGCGCGTGCTGAAGCCCCAGATGCCTGTCCGAACCGGCGGGGTCCGGGGCGTAAAGATGCACAACTCCGGTTTTGCCCGCAAAACTCCGGTATATCTCCCGCCAGTCGTCTCCCGCTTTGTGGGCGTGCCCCGTGTCAAGGCACAGCTGCGCTCCGGTTTGCTCAAAAACCGGGACAAGACGGCTGAAAGGATAGGTGAGGTTTTCAACAAACACATCGGCGCGGGCGCGGGAAATCAAGCGGTCAACCGCACGGCAAGCCCGCTCCGTCCAGCCTTCGCCCTCTCCGCCCGGAAGGTGAAGCACAAAGCCGCGAGGCTCAAGCGTTGCGGCAAGGTCTGTTATCTCCTCCGCCCTTTTGAGGGAAAAAACCCTGAACTCCGGGTCGGCGGAGCAGACATCTATATCAAGGGGCAAGTGAACGGTGTATGAAAAACCGCCCGAAGCGGATATTTCCCGCAGGCGTGAAATGTCGGCGCGGGTTGGCAGAACCTCTCTGTCCGCGCCCTCAAATATCAGCAGTTCAACATCTTCGGTAACTCCGCAAAGACGCTCGGCGTTTGAAACCGCGTCTGCCGGATAAACGTAGGAGGTGCAACCCAGTTTCAAAGCATCTTACCGGCGACAATAAACCCGGCGACCTCGCACAGTTCAATCATCGCGCCGTGAACATCGCCGGTCGGCTCACCAAAGGCGGACCTGAAAAACATGAGAAGAAAAAACGCCGCGACAGACACGACTATCGCAAGCCCCGCGCCGCCGAAGCCGCCAAGAACAAACGCCGCCGCGAAAGCGACAGCCGCCGTGCGGAGAAGAATTTCCCCGTCTCCGCCGAATCTGAAAAAACCGCCAAGCCCTTCGCTTGAATCGCTTTCGGACATATAGGCGATAAGAGCCGGGGCAAACCGCGCGACCGCCGGAACCACAACAAGGGCGGTGATGAAAGATTCGGGGGAAACCGAGCCCAGAGCGACCGTTTTTGCCGCGATAACAAAAGCAACCGCCGCCGCCCCGAAAGCTCCGAGCGATTTGTCTTTCATCACGGAAAGCGCCTTCTCCCTGTCGCCGTAGTAATGGAGAGCATCAAAGCAGTCTCCCACTCCGTCAAGGTGAAGCCCGCGAGTTGCAACTGCCAAAGCCGCCACCGCGAGAGCGGCAAGGGCGAAAGTTGAACTGACAAAAAGCGAGGAAGCAACCACCACAGCCGCGCTCACGGCTCCGGCAACAATTCCCGCGGCGGGAAAAAACGGCAAAGCCGCAGCGGAGTTTTCACGGTTGAGTTCGCCGCCATCCCCGCCAATTCTGAAAATTGTGAGAAACCGCACGGCGGTTTTGAAGCCTTCAATATCGTAACCTTTCATAACGGTAGGAAATGATAACAAAAGAAGACGGTATTTGCGACAGCCGCCTACCCTTTTGAAACGCCCGCGCTTTCAAAAGTTGCCATGCGGTTGAAAAGTTTTACCGCCCCTTCAATAACGGAAAACATTATCAGCGCGCCCGTGCCTTCGCCAAGACGCATACCAAAATCCATGCGCGCCCTCGCCCCAAGCAGATTCAGGGTTTTCGCGTGTCCGCGCTCGGAACTTTTGTGCGAAAAAAACAGATAGTCGCGCGCGGCGGGGGCTATTCCAAGCGCGAGGCACATTCCCGCCGTGGAAATAAACCCGTCCACCACAACGGGAATCCGGCGGGCGGCAAGGCCGATTGCCATTCCCGCTATCGCCCCTATCTCAAAACCGCCCACTTTCGCGAGAACGTCCATCGCTGGGGCGGGAGAGCCGGAGGGAAAATGTTTTTTGAGGGCGCGGGCAACAACACGGGTTTTTTTCTCCACGCCCGGGCGGGAAAGCCCCGCTCCCGCGCCGACAATCTGTTCGGGCGAAACACCGAAAGTGGCGCACACAACCGCCGCCGCCGCCGAGGTGTTCGCTATTCCCATGTCTCCCGGAGCGGCCATTTGGCAGCCCTTGTCGGCGAGGTCAAAGGCGACTTCAATTCCGGCTTCCACCGCCGCCGCCGCCTGTTTTTTTGTCATCGCCGGGCTTTTCAGAAAATTGCGCGTTCCCTTCGCAACCTTTTTTGATATCACCCCCGAAGAGCGCGGAAAATCAAAATCCACTCCCGCGTCCACTACAAAAATGTCCGCGCCCGCGTGACGGGCGAGAACGGAAGCCGCCGCGCCGCCTGAGAGAAAGTTGCCAACCATCTGCCGGGTAACCTCTTTTGGAAAAGCGCTTACGCCCTCGGCTTCAATCCCATGATCGCCCGCGAATATCACAACCGCTTTTTTGCCCACAGACGGACGCGCGCGCCCCGTAACGGCGCATATCCTTGCCGCGATGTCTTCAAGAGCCCCAAGACTTCCGGGCGGTTTTATGAGCGAGTCGCAACGCACGGCGGCTCTTTTATAAGCGTCAGGGTCGGGGGCGGCAATGGATGAAACCGCCTTTTCTATAAGTTTCATTTCAGGCGGATGAGACGGGTTTTACGCTCCGTCGCGGGCGCGGGTGGATATTGAGGACACTTTCACGATGGCAAGCACAATCGCCGCGGCGATAACTATTTGAGGCAGAAATGTCTCGTAGGTCGGGTATATGCCGAGGAAACTCAGGCGGGGAACAAAATCGGCAACCGTCTCGGAAACAAGACCCGCTTCCTGAAGTTCATGCACCCCTTTTCCGGCAAGCGTGAAGCTGAATGCGTAGAGAGCGAAACCGGTTACCGAGAACACATAGCGCACGGGCAGGCGGATAGAGAACTTGAATATCGCGAACGCCAGAACGCTTACAACCGCCGCGCCCACCGCAAGACCCCACAGGATAAGACTTGTGGACGATTCCGCCTGAAAAAGAAGCGCGTGGTAGAAAAGCACGGTTTCAAGAGCCTCGCGATAAACGGCGAAAAACGCGACCATCATAATCGCCGCCTTGTTCTTCGCCCCGGTCGCCTCTTTGATTTTGGATTCTATGTAGCGTTTCCACTTGCCGACTTCCACTTTTGATATCAGCCAGTAACTGACGTAGAAAAGCACCGCCGCCGCGAGAAGAGAGGTTATCCCCTCTATCATCTCCGCCTGAGCGTCCGTGATTCTGATAATCGTTACAGACACCCACCAGGTTGCGAAACCCGCGACTATCGCCCCAGCCCAGCCGAAATGCACGAACCTTACGGAGCTTTTCGCCCCCATTGAGGAAAGCGCGGCAATGATGGCGGCGATGATGAAAACCGCTTCAAGAGACTCGCGAACTATGATTGAGAAGGAACTGACAAAAACCATCGCCCCCGTGGCAGACATCGCGGAAGTATCGGGGGAGGCAAACACCTCCGGCGCGGCGAGAAAAGATGCAAAAATAAAGGCTGATTTGAAAAGAAATGACTTCATCTATACCGCTCCCGAAACAGGTGAGTTGCGCTAATCTATATTACAGACCCTCAATGTCAAGAATTGTTGTGAAAAATTATTTTTGTTGCGGAAAAAACCCGTTTTGCCCTCTCTCCGGCAAGGGCGGAACGAAGAAAAGGCGGTGATAAATCACCGCCTTTTCAAGAAATTTTCGTTTGGAGACAGTCCGCCGGATTACGGTTTGACCGCCGCGCGGGAAGGCGGAAAAAACACCTTCGCGGCAAAACCGGCAATCACCGCGGCGATAACCATCTGAGGCAGAAACGTCTCGTAGGTCGGGTATATGCCGAGCAAACTCACGGTTGGAACAAAACCGGCAACCGTTTCGGAAACAACCCCCGCCATCTGGAGTTCATGAATACCTTTTCCGATAAGCATGAAACTGAGCGCGTAGAGAATGAAACTCGCCGCTGTGAACACATAGCGCGAGGGCAGGCGGACGGAAAATCTGAGTATCGTGAGCGCCAGAATTCCCGCAACCGCAGTGCCGGACAAAAGCCCCCAGAATACAAGCGTTGTGTTTGCTTCCGCCCGCATAAGAAGCGCGTGGTAGAAAAGCACCGTCTCAAACGCCTCGCGATAGACCGTAAAGAAGATTGCCGTTATTATGGCAAATTTGCTTTTTATTTTGGCTCCTCCGTTGGCTCTGGAATCCACATAGTGCTTCCACTTGCCGTAGCGTTCACCGTTGCCGGCTTGCGCTTTTGATACCATCCGGTAACTGACGTAGAAAAGCACCGCCGCCGCGAGAACGGAGTTTGCTCCCTCCATCGCCAAAGCCTGAGCATCTGTAAATTTCAAAACCCTGAGAGACAGCCACCACGTTGCGAAACCGGCGGCAAGAGCCGCCACCCAGCCAATGTGCACAAACTTCATGAAACGTTTCGCGCCCATTGAGGAAAGCGCGGCGACTACGGCGGCGACTACGACAACCGCCTCCAGCGACTCGCGGATTATGATTGAGAAGGAACCGGCAAACGCCAGCGCCCCTGCAACACTCACTTTGGAGAGTTCAACATAGGCAAACGCCTCCGGCGCGACAAAGAGCGTCGCGCACACGAACAATACTGATTTGGAAAGAAAATTCGACATCTCAAATACCCCCTTGGTTTTCTTACCCAAGATTTAGCATAAGTAATGGACATATCTTGTCAAGAATTATTTTCAAAAATTTTTCCTGCCGCCGTTTTTGCAAATAAACCCGTTTCAATTATCTTTAACCCCTATGAAACAGTCCTACGGAAGTTTCGCCCGCGTTTCCGCGAAGCAGTGGAAACAGGCGATTGAAAAAGACCTGAAAGGCGCGGACTACAACAAAAAGCTTGTCTGGAAACCGGTGGAAGGCGTTGAGGTTCAGCCCTTCTACTGCGACACAGACGGGGCGGCTCTGTTTCCCGCCTCCGCTCCGGGAGTGTTTCCTTTCACAAGAGACGGCTCGCGCTGGAAGATATGCGAAGACATACCTCCCCTGCCCGCAGACAAGGCGGCGGCTCTGGCGGGAGAAGCGACAGAAGGCGGAGCCGACCGGGTTCTGTTCAGAATGCCTGAACCGGTTTCAGGCGCGAAACTGAAAAAACTGCTCTCAAGTGTGGACACCGCGAAAACGGGCGTCTGCTTTGACCCCTCGGAACAGAAAGACGGAGGGCTGAAACAGGCGGCGGAACTTATCAAAAGCGCGGGAAAGGGGAAACTCAAAGACGGATTCATACTGTGCGACCCGCTGGGGCTTGAGGTCTGGGGGGAAGCGGGAAGAGCGCGGGCAAACGCCGCCGTGAAGAAACTGGCGCAAACAGTTTCCCTTTATAAGGAAAACGCCCCCGGATACCGCTGTATTGGAGCGGGCGGTTTTCACGGCGAAGGGGCGGACGCGGTTGAAGAAGCGGCTTTCGCGCTCGCCCTTGGAGCCGAATACCTTGTTCTGCTCAAAGAAAACGGCGTTTCCACAAAAGCGGCGGCAAACGCCGTTGTGTTTCATTTCAGCGCGGGCTCCCTGTTTTTCGTTGAGGCGGCAAAACTCCGCGCCGCTCGCGCCGTGTGGGCGCACATAGTTGAGAAGTTCGACCGCCGCGCGGACGCGAGGATGAGAACACACGTCTCTTCATCGCGCCTGAACAAACCCGTCTGCGATTCCGAAGTGAACATACTGCGCTCAACCGGCGAGGCGATGGCGGCGATAACGGGAGGATGCGATTCCCTTTCCATCACGGCTTATGACGGCGGATACAATCCGGGAGACTCAAAGTCTCAGGCGGTGGCGCGGAACACACAACTGATATTGCGGCACGAATGCGGATTCGGGCACGTTTCCGACCCTTGCGGAGGGTCTTACTACACAGACGCGCTGACAGACAAAATCGCGCGCGCCGCGTTTGAACTGTTTCTTGAGATTGAGAGCAAGGGCGGTTTCCTCAAATGCGCCCGAAGCGGCTTTATAAAAGAGCGGCTTGAAAAGAGCGCGGAGGAGAGGGAAAACAGGGTTGCCGCCGGAAAAGAGGCGATTATCGGTGTCAACAGATACCCGATTGAGGGCGAGAGAATAGCGGCAAGAGTAAAACGCGCCGGAGCGCGGGGGGCGGGAAAAGAGTTTGAAAAAATACGGGCGGCGACTGAAAAACACGCGAAGAAAAAAGGAAGATTCCCGTCATGCTTTCTCGTAAAAACCGGAGACCCGGCAATGAGCAGCGCGCGGGCGGTTTTCTCGGTAAATTTCTTCTCGGCGGCGGGATTTGAGATAATTGACGGCGGTTTCTTCACCTCCGCCGCAAAAGCGGCAACGGAGGCGGCAAAAAGCCGCGCCGATGTGTTTGCCGTCTGCTCTGAGGATTCAAACTACGCTGTTTTTGCCCCGGCGTTTGCCCGCGCTCTCAAAAAGAAAAGGAAAAAATCCATCATCGCCGTAATGGGAAACCCCGGTGAGGAAGGCGGAAGCAAATGCGAAAAAGCGGGAGTTGAAGAGGTCATCAACATACGTTCAAACATTCTCAACACCTTGAAACGGATACTGAAAAACTCAGGGGTGAAACTGTGAGCAGACCCGATTTTTCATCCATCAAACTGCGCGGCAAAGCAAGCGCGGCGAAGGGAGCAAAACCCGAAAAGCGCGTGAAGCGGATGCCCGAAGGGATAGACGTAAAGAACGTTTTTACCGCAAAAGACTCTGAAAAACTGACACACACACGCGGAGCGGCGGCGGGCGCGCCTCCGTTTCTGAGGGGACCCTACTCCACCATGTACGCAAACCGTCCGTGGACTGTCCGCCAGTACGCGGGCTTTTCAACGGCGGAGGATTCAAACAGGTTTTACAGAAAAAACCTCGCGGCGGGGCAGAAAGGGCTGTCGGTCGCTTTCGACCTTCCAACCCACAGGGGATACGACTCAGACCATCCGAGAGTTATCGGCGATGTGGGCAAGGCGGGAGTCGCGGTGGATTCGGTTGAAGACATGAAAAAACTGTTTGACGGCATACCGCTTGATGAAATATCGGTGTCAATGACGATGAACGGCGCGGTTTTGCCCGTGATGGCTTTCTACATCGTGGCGGCGCGGGAACAGGGAGTGAGCGAAAAAACGCTCAGCGGCACAATCCAGAACGACATTCTCAAAGAGTTCATGGTCAGAAACACTTACATCTACCCGCCCGGTTTCTCAATGAGAATCATCGCGGACATATTCAAATACACGTCAAAAAATATGCCCAGATTCAACTCCATAAGCGTAAGCGGCTACCACATGCAGGAAGCCGGAGCCACGGCGGACATTGAACTCGCCTACACCCTTGCAGACGGGCTGGACTATGTGCGCACCGGCATAGAAGCCGGAATGAAGGTTGACGACTTCGCGCCCAGAATCTCGTTTTTCTGGGGAATCGGAATGAATCACTTTATGGAAATCGCCAAAATGAGGGCGGGGCGTATGCTTTGGGCGAAGTTGATGAGCGGTTTCTCCCCGAAAAACCCGAAATCGCTCGCGCTCAGGACGCACTGCCAGACTTCGGGCTGGAGCCTCACCGAGCAGTTTCCCTACAACAATATCGTGCGCACCTGCACCGAGGCGTTTGCCGCCGCGATGGGCGGAACGCAGTCGCTTCACACAAACGCGCTTGACGAAGCCATCGCCCTTCCAACCGATTTCAGCGCGCGGATAGCCCGAAACACGCAACTCTACATACAAGAGGAAACGGGCATCTGCCGCGCAATAGACCCGTGGGGCGGCTCGTTCTACATTGAGACTCTGACAGACGCCATCGCCCGCAAGGCGTGGGAACTTATTGAAGAGGTGGAAAAACTGGGCGGAATGGCGGCGGCGATTGAAACGGGAATACCGAAGATGAGAATTGAGGAGGCGTCTGCGAAGAAACAGGCGCATATAGATTCGGGAGAGGAGACGATAGTGGGCGTTAACAGGTTTGTCCGCGAAGGCGTGGAGATTGAACTGCTTGAGGTTGACAACACCGCCGTGAGAGAATCGCAGATAAAAGGCATTAAAAACATCAAAAAACGGCGCGGCGGCAAAGCGGTTTCAAAGGCGCTGGAAAAGATAACCGCCTGCGCGAAAACCGGACGCGGAAACCTGCTCGCCCTCGCGGTTGAGGCGGCGGCGGCAAGAGCCACTCTGGGGGAAATTTCAGACGCCTGCGAGAAGATTTGCGGTCGCTACACCCCTTCTACGCGCACGATAACGGGCGTATATTCAACGGAGATAACCGGAAACGAATCCTTTGACGAGGCGCGCCGCCTTGTGGAGGAGTTCTCATGCATTGAGGGGAGGAGACCCCGCATACTGATAGCAAAAACCGGACAAGACGGGCACGACCGGGGCGCGAAGGTTATCGCGACAAGTTTTGCAGACATGGGTTTTGAGGTGGAGATAGGTCCCCTTTTCTCCACGCCCGAAGAGGTGGCGCGGCTCGCCCTTGATGAAGATGTTCACATTGTGGGCGTTTCAAGCCTTGCCGCCGGACACAAAACGCTTATACCTTCCGTCATAAAAAAACTGGCGGAATACGACCGCGAAGACATTGTTGTGGTGGCGGGCGGCGTGATACCGAAAAAGGATTACAAGTTTCTTGAAAAGGCGGGTGTGTCTCACATATTCGGTCCGGGAACGGTCATATCGCGGGCGGCGGCGGAGATAATGAAGCCCCTGCTGAAAGAGGTGAAAAAACGCGGTGGAAACGGCAAAGGTTGACACGGCAAAAGACGGTGACGCCGCCGGCATAGTTGAGATGGAAAAACTGTGCTTCGGGCGTGACGCCTGGCCCCGCACGGCGATAATGGAGGAACTTTCCGGCGGATTCGGGCGCAGAGCCGCCGTTATAAGAGACGGTGAAGGAAAGGCGGTTGCCTACTGCATATCGCGCTCTTTTATGGACATGGCTGAGGTTTTCAAAATCGCCGTCCATCCGCTTCACAGAAGAAAGGGGTTTGCCAAACTGCTGTTGAAAGACGCGGCGCGGCATTTGAAACTCGGAACCATTTCCCTTGAAGTTGCCGCAGACAACAAGGAGGCGGTCGCGCTTTATGCGGAGCAGGGCTTCAGGGTTGTGGGAGAGCGCAAAAACTACTACCGTGCCAGCGGAAAAGACGCGATAGTGATGGCAATGGAGGTCGTCCCCTCCGGACGCTGAAAACATTGAGTGAAATAAATCGGGGAAGCCGCAGAATGAAGGCGGCGTTGTGGGCGGTTGCGGTTTTTGCCGTCTATATGTCTTTTACCGGTCTCGGAAACGTAGCTTTCTGGGACGATGAGATTGAAACCGCGTGGATGGGCAGGGCGATAGCGGAGCACGGAAAGCCGTTTGCGTGGAACGGGCGCAACATTCACGACTACGGAATGGGAAGCCTCCTCAACGAGGATCTGGAAAGTGTGTATCCAAACGGCGCGTTCTACATCGGCGCGCTTTCATTCAAACTGTTCGGGGTTTCGGAAGCCGGGGGCAGAATGCTGTTTGTGTTTCTGGGGGTTCTGTCGCTCGGAGTTTTCCTGCTCCTCCTGCGTCTGGAAATCCCCGACAATCCGGGCATCCGCCTTGCCGCGTTCAGTGTTTATTCCCTCTCGCCCGTTTATCTGCTTCACGTGAGAAACATGAGATACTACGCCGCCGCCCTTCTGCTTGCGGTGCTGACGGTGTGGCTTTACCGGCTCTACATAAAGAAACAGCGCGAGAGCGGCGGTTTTCCGTGGAGTATATGGGCGGCGGCTTTGTGCGGCGGGCTTACCTTCTTCATGCACTTTCTTGCGGGTCTGTCTTTCATTGCGGCTCTTGGGATATGCCACCTTGTTTTTCACGCGAGAAGGGGCGAGCGTCACCTGTGGGCGGCGGTTGGTCTGCTGGGAGTGTTTTGTGTCTATTACCTGTTTGCCAACGGGCACATAACGGCGGACTTTGAAACGAATGAGAGGCTTTTCTCGTCGTTTTACAAGGAGGAGAGCCGCTTGGCGAGAATATCATCCATTCTCCCGCTCTACCTGCGTTTTATAAATCCCGCCGGTTTCGCGCCGTGGATTGTAAGTTTGTGGATAGTGTGGATAGGTGTGGCGCGGGTTGCCGGGCGCGGAAGCGCGGATGACAAAACCGCCGTTTTTTACGGAACGCTTGGGCTTGCGGTGGTTTTTGTGTGCGGGTTGATGTCGCCCCAGCAGGAATACGACCACTATGCGGCAACAAGGTTTTACATAACCGCGTTTCCGTTTTTAGCGGTGGCAACGGGATTTTTCTGCGTCAAACTGCTGAAAAAACAGCGTGTTGTGGGAATTATTTTCACTTTTCTGCTTCTCAACACAACGATGCTCTCTTATCCCTTCGGCATTCAGAATCATCCCACGCCGCACAGAAACTACCGGATTACAGACCTGCCCGCCCCTGCGTGGAAGAGCGTCAACATATTCTCGTTTGAAAACGCCTACACGCGGTGGACTCTTCCGGCGATGGCGGCGGAGTTTCACGGCAGGCGGCACACCTTTGTTGACACTTTGACGCAGGTTCTTAACAAGCACGGAAAGCAAGACGAGGTAATCTCCGTTTGGCCCTCGTGGTCTCACTACAATCTGTTGTGGTATCTGGACAAAAAGTTTTTATTTCTCTACCCGTATAGCGAAGGTTTCGCCCATTCGCCCGAAGTTCTGGACAGGCACGGCGCGGTCATCAGAACCAAGGGGAGCGGATACACGCCCGACTGGATTGTTATTTTCGGGCCTGCGGAGAAGGAAGTTCCGTATCGCATACTGAATGTGAGATTGAAAGCGAAGTGGAGTGATCTTGAGGAGGGGCGGTCTTTCAATTTTTGGGGCAAGCGATACGTAATAGTCAAAAGAACGAATGACTTGTATTTCCCTGTTTGGAGACCCGAACTTTACTGGCATTCTTTCAAAAAAATCAGAGTGGACAAAGACCCGCGCAGGGGAGCCGCAGTTGTGTTCAAGCTGGTTGAAACGATTAACTGATACGTTGCCCTTCCCCGTCATTCCTCTTTCCCCGTCATTCCGTTGCCTCTTTCCCCGTCATTCCTGCGGAAGCAGGAATCCAGTATTAATTAACCAGTTGAATACTGGATTCCGTGTCAGGCACGGAATGACGGAGTGGGCGCGTCTCTAAAACGCCACTCCGAACCTTGCCGTAAATGTCTGCGTAAGCGTATCAAAGGTAGGAGAAACACCTCCGCTATACGCCACACGAACACTTACACCCTTTAACGGATTTACCTCTGCCCCCGCGCTGTATCTTATGTTTATGCGTTCAAAACCGCCTTTTGTATTCACAGGGTCATCAGGAGAGAAGGCGGCTTTTAAGTCTGTCTTGGGGTCTGTTAAATGCGCGTCTGCCCCGGCGGTTATCCACATATTTACACTTTCCCCTGCGGGAGCATAAGCCGTTACCGATGGGGTTACACGCAAATATGTTTGTGATAATCCTTCAACAGAAAGCGGCATATCTCCGCCGCCGGTTTCTGTAAAACTGTCCGCAGATATACGGGCTACTCCCGCCTCAAGACGCGGAACCACCATAAATACACCACCGGGGAAAAACGGCATCTCTGCCCCTATTGCGGCAGACCACGTTGTTATGTCCGTTTTTGCGGAGTAGGCATCTTCTCCTCTTGCGGATGTTGATTCCCATGCCGCTTTTGCAAATTGTGTTCTTGCGTCTGCGATAATTCTTTTCCAAATCTCACCCGCTACTGATAACCCCGCCATAAAACGCTCACCCGCCGCATTTGTATCAGTTCCGGCATTAAAGTCTGATGTTTCATAACCTGCGCCGATTGATACGGCGGACTGCCCTGCGGGGATGGAAAAACCTCCGGCAAATACATAAGCATCTTCTCCGTATTTAACCTTTGTGTCGTGCCGTGTGTGACGGCTTCCTGCGTCTGCCCAGAGACAGCCGCCGCTTAAATCTTGTGTTTCCGCCTCTCCGCCGTAGCAACTGCCTCGCAGTTTTTCTGAGAAACTTGTGTCTGAGTGGTAAGCGGACTGGATCATTGCGTCATAGTTTCTCAGGTAGTTAAAGTGGACAGAATTTGCAAGCACAACGAATATGTTGCCGTTTGAATCCACTCCCGCGCTACTGCCTTCACCAAGACCGCCGCTTATCATGCTCAATACCTCTTGCCTTTCGGCTTCATTATCAGGCAAGGCGGTTTCACTGAACAGGGCGAATTCGTCTGAATGTCTTTCGGGGTTGGCTAATTTTATGTTTAAGTCTTTAACATCCTCTGCGGTTATCTCGCCTTCAAGTTCTATGAGGGGTTTGTCTGTTGTCATTTCTGTAGAATCTGCGGTAACCATAACGGTTGAGTTTTCACCGAAGGTTATTTTTTCCAAGCCGTTAAATCCGCCTGTATCTTGAATTACGATTGTGCCGTTGTTTATGAAATGGTCATCGCCATCGCCGAAGTTAATGGTTGCGGTTGTGTCCGCAGGGGCGGGGTCTGCAGAAGAGAGGCGGAAACGGCTGTTTCCTGCCCTCTCCGTCATTCCTGCGGAAGCAGGAATCCAGTATTGGTTAGCCAGTTGAATACTGGATTCCGTGTCAGGCACGGAATGACGGGAAGGAGAGGATGCGGAATGACGGGAAGGAGAGGATTGTTGCGTGGAGGGTGGGTCAGGCTTGGTTTCTGCGATTATTGAGTGGTTGCCATAAACTACCATTCCACTGTCTTTGTTTTCAAAAGTGTCATCGCCTTCACCCATTTCAAAATCGCCGGTGAGGGTGAAGGTTCCCTTGTTTTCAACCCTGTCATCACCGCCTCTGGTGTTTCCGTGTCCGGTGAAAGAGCCGTTGTTGTAGAAAAAATCGCTGTTGTCTGAAAGCCCAATTCTGCCCGTTATATTGCCGGTGGGTTCGGTTGTTATCGTTGTGCCATAGGTCGCCGCCGGGGTCTCAGCACGCACGGCATAGCCATAGTCGCTTGCCGTGCAGATTATGCCCGAAAGCGCACCGCCGCACACAATCGCGCTTCCTCCAACCGTCAATTCCGCTTGCCCGTCTTCGTTTCTGAGAAGCACGGCGGTACTGAAAATGCTCTCTGATGAACCGCCTCTGAGCATCCAAATTCCTCCGCCCGATATATCCACCGCTTGGGCAACCACCACATTGCCGTTATGGACTGTCGTAAAAATATCTCCGCCCGACATAGTCACCGTTCCCGCTTCCACCGTATTGCCGCCCGAACCGTTAGCCCAGATATTTCCCGATACTACACGCAAGCCGCTCACCGATTCTATTGTTGTGCCGCCATCACCTTGCGTCCAGATATCAATATTGCTGATGCTTGCCTCACCGTCTGTGTCAAGATAAACGCCGTTACCAGCAACAGAGGCAATGTTGCCTGTGCCATCTCCCGTGATTGTGATGTCTCCGTTTGCCGATGTTGCAGACAAACCCGTTCTGCCCCTGCCGCGAATAAGCGCGTCTGACAGGTATATGTTTATATCTCCGTCAACAGTAGTGGCTTTAACCCCGTTTCTGCCAACTATGCAGGCGTTTCCATTTTGCAAATGTATGTTTATGTCGCCATCACCTCCCGTTACCGCCTCCAAGCCGTGGGAATCTCCCAGAGAAGGGGCTAGGATTGCCGAGGAGTTTGTCAGTAAAACACTTATATTGCCGCTTGTGCTTGTGAGTGTCGCGCCTTTGGCGTCTGATGAACCTTCGCGATTGCCTACGGGGTACATAAGTATTCTTGAATACAAACCGTCAAAATTCGCGCTGATTTCGCCGCCGTTGGTTGTCGCGATAAACCCAGTCGCGTCATCTTGGACTGAATAGATTCTTCCCTGATTGGAGAAATCTGCGACCACTCTTCCGCTTTCGCTTGAAGCGACAATTCCGTTTCCGCCGGTTGATTCAATTTGAACTTTTGATTCATGACGAATGAATGTTTTCGCATCACCCGTTCCGGCTGTGATGGTAACAACATTTCCGCCGCCGTCTCTGGAGGTGAACGAGCTGTTCCCGGCTCTGAAAGTAGCGTTTCCCGCACCGTCGATGAATAAAGTTTCTCCGTTTGCTGGGTGTGCTTTGTTATGGCGAGCTCCTATATTTGTACCGTAAAAGTTAAGGGTTGCATCCGCGCCCGCTTCGGCGGCGATGACCGCAGCAGCGGTCCCGCTAGCAAAAAAGACAAAACTATTTTTTACTAGGATTGATAAGTTGACAGTTGCGTCTCCGGTTGGGGGGGAGCAGTATATCGGGTAGTTGGGGCTGGAGCATTTTTGTTCCGGCTGCGCATAAGAGGGTGGCGCGGAAAATGTGAATAAGAGAACGGACAGGACAAGACAGGATAATTTTTTAATCAAAACACTTAATCCTCAAATAGGAGAGTTTTAAAACTTGTAATTAAATCCGCCTCTGAACTGTTGAATAAAAGTGTTAAAACTTGTGCTTGTTCCGCCGCCGTATTCTATGCTTATGTTCAAACGGTCGTAGGGGTTGTATTCCATTCCGGCGGAGTAAGTGAACATCACCCTGTCCATTGTGCCGTCTCTGAGGACATTTTCGGGGACATCAGGGTCGCCGTCATTCTCACCATCTCTTATAAGCCGCCCCTCAATCTCAGATTCAGGGTTCAGCACTTGCACATCCGCTCCGGCTCTCATCCACATGCTTAACATCTCACTCACAGGACTCCGCGCCTCTATTGACGGACTTACATATACAAGCAACTCACTCGTCTCATCTACATGGAATTTGTCCATATCCGCCGCCGCTATCTCCGCGTCTGTGCCTGTTGTTGTGAGCGAATTCTCAGTGAACTTGTCCGCCGTTATGTATGACGCTCCCAACTCAAGACGGGGCAGTAAGGCAACCTTGCCGGATAAAAACGGCTTGGTTACGGCTATCGCGCCGCCGAATACTGTCGCATCCACATCCGCCGAATATCTGTCGCCGTCCGCCGTTCTGGTCGCTTCCCAGTTTGTTGACACATAACGCAGGTTGCCGTCAACAACAAACTCGTCAATAGCACCCTCGGCAAATATGCCGCCCATAAACCTTGTTGCATCTCCACCCGCTTTAGCAAGTCCTCTTGTGTCTTCATCAAATGCCGTCTCCGCGCTTGCATCTATTGTGGATATCTCATATCCGCCCGCAACTGAAACAAGCACTCCGCTGAACGGGGCTGATGCTCCACCGGTGAAGGAATAAACATCCTCGTCATATTGTATTGCCGATGTGTGCCTTGTGTATCTCCCGCCCGATGTTGCCCATACGCATCCAGTCCAGAAATCTCCGTCTATCTCATCGCTTGCCGCTCCGCCGGTTCCGCATCCTCTTGCTAACTTGTCGGCAAAGTTTCTGTCTGAGCGATAGGCGGACTGTATCAGAGCGTCATATACATCCAAACTTGTGTCTTTGTGTGATGTCGCCCTTACGAACAGATTGCCGTTGCCATCTGCTTCAACACTTGCCCTTTCGCCTATTTTCTCGTTTATAAGGTCTACAACCTCTTGCCTTTTCTCGCCGTCCAGCAAGTCATCCGCTTCAAAAATTGTGTATTCGTTTATATGCGTTCCGGGAACATCAACCCTGACACTGAAACCTTCAATATCTTCGGCGGTTATCTCGCCTTCAATATCTATAAGCGGTTTGTCCGCCATTTTTTCAGGGTCTGCCGAGACAACAAGGGTTGAGTTTGTGCCGAAAGAAATTTTGTCCAAGCCGTTAAAGCCTCCAGCTTCTTCAATCACCATTTTGCCGTTGTTTATAAAGGTGTCTTCGCCACCGCCAAAGTTAATTGTTGGAGTTTCGGGAGAGGAGGGTGCGGAAGCAGGGGACGCCGCTGAGAGGCGGAAACGACCTTCGCCGCCTGATGACTGGGTTGAGTGTGCCGGTTCTGTCTCTCCGTGCCTGACACGGAATCCGGCGGATGACTGCGCGGACTGCCCGCCGCCGTACGTTCCGCCAACAAGGATAAAAGTTCCCCTGTTTTCAACCGTGCCATCACCGTCTCCCATGTCAAAATCGCCGCCAAAAAGGATAAAAGTTCCCCTGTTTTCAACCGTGTCATCACCGTCTCCCATGTCAAGATCGCCGCCAAAAAGGGTGATGGTTCCCCTATTTTCAACCGTGTCATCACCGTCTCCCATGTCAAAATCGCCGCCAAAAAGGGTGATGGCTTCTTTGTTTTCAACCGTGTCATTACCGTCTCCCATGTCAAAATCGCTATCAGAAAGGGTGATGGTTCCCCTATTTTCAACCGTGTCATCACCGTCTCCGGTTGTTCCCGAACCGGTGAAAGAACCGTTGTTGTAGATAACAACATCTCGACTTTCTGAAAACGACACCGCTCCCCCTAAGTAGCCGCCCGCGCCGATTATTATTTTTGTATCTCCGCCCACGCCGTCATCCGCCTCAAACCGCACGGCGTAAGAATCTGCGCCCGGTGTGCAGGTTGAACCTGAAAGTGCACCGCCGCAAACAATCGCACCGTTTGCAATATTCAACTCCACTCCGCCGCTTTCAGCTGAACTGTCCGCATGGCTGGAACGGGGTTGACTGCGAGGCGTATGCCCAGCGGAATGTATCACCACTACGTTCCTGCCGTTCATCCGCACAAGAACCGCCACACTATTCGCCGCATTTGTGAAAATCTTTGCGCCCTGTTGGGTGTAGACGCTTGCGTGTCCCGCCCCGGTTGCTTCTGCCATAACTGCCACCGAGTTCACGCCATTCGTCCAAACACTACGGTTTGCTCCTATTTCAATGTTCGCATCTCCGGTATTGGTCTGCGCGATAATCGCCGAACTGTTCGCGCCGTTTGCCCATATCTTGCTATTGTCGCCGGTAGTAAATGAGGCATTTCCGGTTTCCGTTTTTACGTAGA
This sequence comes from Thermodesulfobacteriota bacterium, assembly GCA_965226585.1. Taxonomy (GTDB): domain Bacteria; phylum Desulfobacterota_D; class UBA1144; order Nemesobacterales; family Mycalebacteriaceae; genus Mycalebacterium. The sequence continues at coordinate 29,958 of OZ245366.1, forward strand.
TTGTCTTGCTGTTATTTCCTTCCGTCCATGTTTCCAATGCTTCCGCGCCTCTTATGAATACCGCTCCGCTACCGTTGCTTTCCGCACTTATCGCCGAACTGTTTGCTCCGTTTGCCCATATCTTGCCACCGGTGGTAAATGAGATATTTGCGGCTCCCGTCTTTATGCGGATTGTCTCACTGTTATCCCCTTCCGTCCATGCCTGTTTCGCATCAAAGTCGAAGTAACTGCTGATTTTCAGATATTCATCACCATCATAATCCACCGCCGCCCCTTGGTGGTTAAAAAAGAAGGCAGAGCTGTTTGTGCCTTTTGCCCACACTCTGTTTATATCGGAAATGACAATGCTGTCTGCCAGTTCAAATCCACCAAGCCGGTTTTTTACCGCTCCGTCCGCCTCAACTATGGTTGAGAACACGGTCGCGCCATCCCCGCCCATCCAGAAAGATGAGTTGAGGGATTCAACACTTACGGTTTCGTTGCCGGTGTTGCTGACCTTAAAGAACTGTCCGCTTGACCCCTCATTAAAACCGATTGTTGAGTTGTGAAGGTCAAGCGTAATGTCGCCGCCGTTCGCGCCCAAAACAAAAGCCGCTCCGCCCTCGTTGCCGACAGTAAAGTTTGAGTTGTTCACGCTCGAATTTCCCGACTTAACTGTAACAACGAAAGAGTCATTTTTTTCCGTCCAAACATCAGAACCGTTAATACTTACATTTTGCGCAACAATGGCGTTGCTTTCCTTGCCGCTAGTCCAAATTTTCAAGCCGCGAACGGTTACCGCCGTGTTCGCAAACACGGTTGTTGAAAAGTTTCCTTCCGTCCAAATCTCTCCGTCCGGTGAGGATAATGAGACCGTTCCGCCATTACTTTCCGCGAACACCGCCGAACTGTTTTCGCCTTCTGCCCATATCGTGCCGCCGGTGTTAAATGAGACATCTCCGGTTCCCGTCTTTATGCGGACTGTGTTGCTGTTATGCATTTCCGTCCATATTCTCGTGTCTATTATGGAGTCCGTTTCTATGGAGACATTCCCGCCGCCGCTTTCCACAAACACCGCAGAACTGTTTTTCTTGTTTGCCCATATCTTGCCGCCGATAGTAAATGAAACATCTTCGGTTCCCGTCTTTATGTGGACTGCGTTGCTGTAATTCTTTTCCGCCTTTATCTCCGCGCCTATTATGAAGACATTTTCGCCGCCAGTTTCCACACTAATCGCAGAACTTCTTGGACCTTTTGCCGATACCTTGCCGGTGGTGACGAATGAGACATCTCCGGTTCCCGTCTTTATGTGGACTGTGTTGCTTCTTTGCAGTTTCGTCCACATATCCGTGCCTATTATGGAGACATTTCCACTGCCAGTTTCCACACTTATCGCAGAACTTCTTGAGCCGTTTGCCCATACCTTGCCGCTAGTGTTAAATAAAACATGTCCGTTTTCCGTCTTTATGCGGATTGTGTTACTTCTTTGCCCTTCCGTCCACGCCTGTTGAGCGTTGAAGTATTCGCTAATTTTCACCTCTTCATCCGCCACTCCTTGGTGGTCAAGAGAGAAGGCGGAGCCGCTTCTGCCGTTTGCCCACACTCTGTTTATGTTGAAAATGGAGATGAGGTCTGTCCGTTCAAGTTCATCAATCCGGTTTGTTACCGTTCCGCTTTCGTCAATCGTGGTTGAGAAAACAGTCGCGCCGTTCTCTCCCATCCAGAAAGATGAGTTGTGGGACCTAACGATTACCTTTCCGCTGTTGTCGGTTCCTGTGATGTCAAAAAACTCTCCGTCTGCGCCCTCAAACCCGATTGTTGAGTTGTGAAGGTTAAGCGTAACGTCGCCGCCGATCGCGTCCAAAACAAAAACCTTTCCGTCCTTATAAGCAGTAAGGTTTGAACTGTTCACGCTTGAAATTCCCGATATAATTTCAACAACGGAGGAATCTTCTTCCGTCCAAACATCAGAACCTTCAATCTCTACGTTTTTCGCAATAATGGCAGTGCCTCTAGACCCGTTAGACCAAACCCGCGAGTTGCTTACATTTGCTGTCCCGCTCAGTGCGTAAATGGCAGTGCCTCTAGACTCGTTAGACCAAACCTGTGAGTTGCTTACATTTGCTGTCCCGCCCAGTGCGTAAATGGCGATGCCTCCAACGTCGTCAGCCCAAACCTGTGAGTTGCTACTTACGGTTACTGTTCCGCCCGTTGTAAAAATAGCCATGCCTCCAACGCCGTTAGCCCAAACCCGCGAGTTGCTACTTACGGTTGCTGTTCCGCTCGTTGTAAAAATAGCCATGCCTCCAATGCTGCCGTCAGCCCAAACGTTTGCGTCGTGAACAATCGCCGTGTTCGCAGACACGGCTTCTGAAAAGTTTCCGTTTGTCCAAACCTGCGCTCCCTTGATTTTCGCCGTTGCCGCATTAACCGCCTTGCTTGATTGACCGTTAGCCCACACATTCAGATTGTTGATTTCCGCCGTTCCTATCGCTTTTACTGTTGAAACGCCGTTAATGGTTGTCCAGACTTGTCCCTTTCCATCTTCTGAGACAACCGCAACGTTTCCCGAATTTCCCGAAACAACCGCCGAACTTGTGCCGCCGCTTGCCCACACTTTTCCTTCATTCAGAATGTTGACCATTTCCGCCACTATCGTGTTGCTTGCCGCCCCGTTAGCCCAAACCTGCGCGTTGTTGACCAACACGGTTTCCGCCGTAACCGCCGAACTTGTTCCGCCGTTTGCCCATACTTTTGCGCCGTGAATGTTTGCCGCTGTTGTCGCCTTTACTGTTGAACTTCCCGAAGCGTTAGACCAGACCTGTCCCGTTCCGTCTCCTGATATGACCGTAACCCCTCCGCCGGCTTTCGCTGAAATTGCCGAACTTCCCGAAGCGTTAGACCAGACTTTGCCGTCATTTGAAACATTGACCGTTTCCGCCACTATTGCGTTACTTCTTTCGCCTTCCGCCCACACTTCAGCGCCGTAGACTGCAACATTTGTTGCTGAAATGGCGGCAGCATAAGAGGGCGGCGCGGAAAGCGTGATTAAGAGAGAAAGCAGAATAAGAGGGGTTGCGGTTTTAGACATTTTAGGTGCTCCAAACTTTATTAAAGTTTAGTCTATGGACAAGAATGGGGTCAGGTCAAGTTCCGTCATTCCGTGCCTGACACGGAATCCAGTATTCAACTGGCTAATTAATACTGGATTCCTGCTTCCGCAGGAATGACGAGGGAAGGGCAACGGAATGACGCTTCTCACCACTCCGTCATTCCGTGTTTGTCTCCTTCCCGTCATTCCGTGCTTGACACGGAATCCAGTATTCAACTGGCTAATTAATACTGGATTCCTGCTTTCGCAGGAATGACGGGGAAAGAGGAATGACGGGAGAAGGGGCAACGGAATGACGGAGGGGCAACGGAATGACAACCCTAATGACTTCTCTCCGCCGCGAAATCCGCGAGCGTTAGAAGCGAGCGTTTGTAACTGCCGTCCGGAAAAAATGATATGGCATCTTTCGCGCTCAAGACATGGCTTTTCGCCTTGTCAAAAGTCGCCTTCACTCCTCCGTAATCCGCAACAAAACGCTTTATCGGAACCGTGTCGCACTCTCCCCCCGATACAAGTTTTTTCAAATGACCCTCAAACTCCACGCGCACACGGGCGGGAGCGTTGGAAATGGCTTTGAGAAGCGGAAGCGTCATCTTCGCCCCCTCTATGTCAAGCCCCGTGTCTTTGCCAAGCTGCTCGGTTGAAGACGAATAATCAAGAGCATCATCGGTAAGCTGAAACGCTATCCCAAGATTCAACCCGTACTCGGCAAGCGCGTCCGTTCTGCCGTTTGCCGAACCCGCAAGTATGGCTCCCATCACGGCGCAACACTCTATCAGCGAAGCCGTCTTCTCACGCACAATCTGCATACAGGCGTTTTCGTCAATCTCCATCATCTCCTTCTCGCCCATAACCTCTATCATCACACCCTCTATCACCCTCTTCGCGGCGGAACAAAAAACCTTGGAAAGCCGCGAGTCATCACACGAAAGCACAAGATTCAAAGCGCGTATCAAAAGCGCGTCTCCGGCAAGAACGGAACACTGATTTCCCCAAACCGTGTTTGCAGACTTCCGCCCCCTTCTTGTGGAAGCATTGTCTATCACGTCATCGTGAAGCAAAGACGCTATGTGCGTGAGCTCAACGGCGGCGGCTGAGGCAATTCTGTTCTCGCCGTCCTCAAGCCCGCATATTCCGCTTGAAAGAAGAAGCACCGAGGGCCTGAGCCGCTTGCCGCCGCTTCCAACTATGTATGACGATATGCTGTGAACGAGCTCTACGGGAGACTGGCAGTTCTTCACCAGTTCATCCTCAACAAGACTCATGTCGTTTGAGATAATCGCGGAGTTGTCCGTATCTGTCTGCATCGGGGTTAAATTATTGTCACAAAAGACTTTCAAGTCAAAACGGCTATAATAACTCTCAAACATTCGCTCCCGCGAACCGGGGAATTGTCTTGAACTCATTTGACACCGCCATAGTAATTGCGTGCCTCGCGGCTTTCGCTCTGGGGCTTACGGGCAGAGGGCTTATCAGCCTGTCTTTAACGCTTGCGGCGGGCGCGGCGGGCATCGCGGCGGGATACCTTTTTGGTCCCGCAATCGCGGAACGGGGATGGGCTTGGAACGAATGGGTCGGCGGACTTGCGGTGTTTCTCGCGGTGTTTGCGGCGATTGCCGCCCTCCGCTCGGTCGCGGGCAAAGTTCCCGGACTGAAAGTTCTGATGCGGGTTGCAGACGGCATCATAAGCGCGGGCGTTGTGGCGGTGGCGGCGGTGTTTCTGTTTGAAGCGGCGGAAGCGATGAGAGGACAGGAGAAAACAGAGGATGCGGCAAAATCTCTTATACGCGGAAAAATTATTGAACTGTATGACGGAAAAGAAAAATGAAAAGCATAACAACTCTTAACAAACACATCATATCTTTGTTCGGAATTGACAAGTTTCACGGCGGGGTTTTCACAATCCTGCGGGAACTGGTTTTTGTCTCCAAACTTATGCACCGCGATGTGAACAAGGCGGGCATCGTGGAAGGCATCATCGGCGGAACGGGCAATATCAACTATCACGGAGACTCAACACAGAAACTGGACATACTGGCAAACGAGCGCGTAATCTCAACCCTTGAAGCGGGCGGCGAGTGTTGCGGTGTGGTGTCGGAAGAAAACGACAACATAGTCGCCCTGAAAGGCGAGAACTCTGAAAAAGGGGAATACGTGCTTGCCATAGACCCGCTTGACGGCTCTTCAAACATAGACGTGAACGTTACGGTGGGCATTATCTTTTCCATATACAAACGCAAATCCAAAACCCCCGGACCCTGCGGAGAGGAGGATTTTCTCAGGCGCGGACGCGAGCAGGAACTTGCCGGATACATAGTGTTCGGTTCGTCAACGATGCTTGTTTTTACCGCCGGCAAAGGGGTGAACGGATTTACGCTTGACCCGTCAATAGGCGAGTTCTGCCTGTCGCATCCGCAGATACGAATACCGGAAAACGGCGAACTTTATTCCGTCAATCACGGGCTTTCATCGGCGTTTCCCGGCTGGGTTAAGCGGTTCATTGAATACTGCGGAGAAACAGACGCCAAAACGGGAAGACCCTACTCGTGCAGATACACCGGCTCTATGGTGGCGGACATACACAGAAATATGCTCAAAGGCGGAATCTTCATGTATCCCGCCACCGCCAAATACCCGAAAGGAAAACTGCGCCTTTTATACGAATGCAACCCCATCTCTTTCATAGTTGAGGAGGCGGGCGGCAAAGCGGTCTGCGGCGGTGAAAACATAATGGACATAGAGGTGTCTTCAATCCACCAGAGAACACCGATATTTGCGGGCTCAAAAAATCTTGTGGATATCGCGGAAAACTTTCGCGGCGAAGTGGAAAAAGGAAAGTGAGCATAAAAGACGCAAAAAACGGCGCGCGGGTGTCGCTTGTAGTTCCGTGCTATAACGAGGAAAACCGCCTTTCGGAAAAGAACATAGACGAGTGCCTTGCCGCGCTCGGAAAAGGGGCGGAGATTGTTCTCGTTGATGACGGCTCAACGGACGGCACGGCAAAACTGATAAAAAAAATCGCTGACGCAAGAGACGGCGTAAAAGGGCTTTTCCTTTCCCGCAACGGCGGAAAAGCCGGAGCCGTGCGCGCCGGAATGACAAACGCCGTGGAAAGGGGCGCGGATTTTGCGGGATTTTGCGACGCGGATTTCGCGGCTCCGCCCGAAGAAGTGGCGCGGGTTTTCAAAGAGATGGAAAACTCAGGCGCGCAGGCGGCGATGGGAACGCGCAACTCAAAACAGTCTGAAAACATCACGCGCTCATTTTCCCGCTCCGCGCTCAGCCGGGTGTTTTCCCTTGTCTCCTCTTTCGCCCTCAAAAGATTTGTGTCTGATACACAGTGCGGGGCAAAGTTTTTCAAAAACACTCCCGCGCTGAAAAACGCGCTTTCAGAGCCGTTCATCTCGCGCTGGGGTTTTGATGTTGAGATTGTCGGGCGGATTGAGGCGGAAAACGGCGAAAAAACGGCTGAGGTTCCCGTCAAGCGGTGGAGCGAACAGCCCGATTCGCGCATGAACTTTCTGTCTATGGCGGCAACCCTTTTCGAACTAATGGAGATAAACGGCGACCTGAAAAAACGGCGCGGCGGATACGGAAACAGAAGGGAGCTTTATCTGGAAATCGCCCTCACGGTTTTCGTGCGGCTGATACCGCTCTACATCCTCACCTACATCCTTACAAATGTGCTTTTCTGGAACGGCTACTGGATAAACCCGGACGCCTATTATCATGCGGGAGTGGCGCAGGCGTATGCCGAACACGGCTGGCTTGACTCTTTTCCGTGGCTCAAATACACCACCCTCGGAGACGGCTTTCCAAACGTCTATCTGCTCCAGCATCTTCTGCTTGGAATAGTCGCGTTCTTCACCCCGTCATCAGACCCGACAATCATTCTGAAAACCTCAATAATGGCTCTGGCGTTCCTTCAGCAACTGTCGTTCTACTTCTTTTTGAGAAAGTGGAAAGTTTCCTACGCCTCTTTGTGGGTGTTTGCGGGCGTAACGATTTCATCAAATATGCTCTGGCACATAATGGCTCTGAAAGGGATAACGCTTTTCTCCATCATATTGCCGTGGATTGTTGACGCGCTCTGGTCTAACAACAGGCGGCGGGCGTTTATTATCGGGTGGATTTCAACCTACTCCTATGTCGGATTTATACTTATGGGACCCCTTGCGGCGTGCCGGGCGGCGGGGCATCTGTTGTTTGACGGCAAACTGAAAATCAAAACCCCTCTCATGCTGTTTGCCGGTGTTGCGGCGGGAATACTGCTCTCTCCGTTTTTCCCCGACCACTTGACTCACATATACAGGGAACTTTCAACCGTTTTTGAACGCCCGTCATTTATACAGGCGGGTGATTTCTTCGGCTCTGAATGGTCTATCCCAGACCGCAATCAGCTTCAGCATTTCATCGGCGGAATGGTTCTCCTCACAATAGCGGCAACCGGCTACTACATGCGCAAAAACACGCGGGCAGACAACGTAAGCGGAGCGGCTTTTATCACGGTTTTTGTGTTCTCGCTGTTTCCGTTTGTGGGCGGAATAAAGTTCGCCCAAACCTTCGCGGTTATCGCAACCCTTATGGTTCCGCTCATATTCCGCGACATTTCTCTTATCTCGCTGAAAATTCCGGTAAGTCTGTCGCGTATTGTCATCGCTCTGGGCGCGCTTGCGGGGATTGGCGGGGCGTATCTCATCGGGGATTCGGCAACATCTCTGGGGTGGCTTTTGAAAAACGTCTGGGTGGCAAGGGCGTTTGTCTTTATCGTGACAGCCCCGGCGGTTTTCGGTGTGCTGGTTCTTGCCGAGAGGAAGGCGCCGGAAATCGTTCCGGCGATAAGGGCGCAAGTTCCGTTCAGTATCAGACCCGCGCTTCCCGTTGTGTTCACAATAATTCTCACCGTCTATTCCCTTCCGTTCATAGAAGACAGGCAGAGGCGCACAAACAACGCCGCCGCGCCGCCGCCCGCGGCTTATGAACAGATATCCAAAGTGGTAAAAGCCCTCACGGCAAAGGGCAAGGTTGTTGTCGCCGCGTGGGACGATTTTCCGGGATTTTTCTACTTCAACCGCGACAACTACTACATCTCCGGAATGAACAACCTGTTTCTCTACCACAGCGATTCGCACAGGTTCACGACATACTACAAGTTTTTCAAAGCGGGAATAAAAAACCCCGCGAAGTCGCTTCCCGCCGTGTTTGACGGCACAGACCTGATTGTGATTAGAAACGTTCCGAGGGTTGACGGCGAGAGAGACCTTTTGAAAGTGCTTGAAACGGCGCCGGGCGTGTTTCCCGTCAGCATAGAAAACGGCAGGTTTGTGGCAAAAACTGGAAAGGTGGCGCAATACTGGAGAGTCTACAAAATAGGCGAACGCCCGAAGGCGAAAACGCCGCCGGAAAAAAAATGAGCGATGTTGTAACCGAAACAAATCTCGCCGGACTTGGCGAGCCGTATCGGGGCAAGGTGAGAGATGTGTACGACATTGGAAGCGGCAAACTGCTGATTGTTTCCACCGACAGAGTTTCCGCCTATGACTCCATACTGCCCACACCGATAAAGGGAAAGGGAGCCGCGCTGAACGGCATTTCGGAGTTCTGGTTCGGACGGCAAATACTGGAAAACTTTGTCGGCAGTCATTTCATAACATCGGATACGGATGAGTATCCCGACATTCTCAAACCTCACGCAGATATTCTCAAATCCCGAAGCATGATAGTTCGCAAAACAGAGCCAATTCCCGTTGAGTGCGTTGTGCGCGGATACATTTCCGGCTCGGCGTGGAGGGAATACGCGGAAACCGGCGCGGTTTGCGGAAACGAACTTCCGGCGGGTCTTGAGTTGTCGCAAAAACTGGACGCGCCGATATTCACCCCGTCAACAAAAGCGCCGCAAGGGGAGAGAGACGAGAACATCACATTTGAGCAGGCGTGTGAGATTGCGGGGGAGACAAATATGGCGTATGTGCGTCTTGCGAGCGTTCACATTTACGCGGCGGCTTTTGAAGTCGCGTTTGAGCGCGGGTTTATAATTGCCGACACAAAGTTTGAGTTCGGCATTGCGGAAAACGGCGAGATATTGATGATAGACGAAATGTTCACGCCGGATTCCTCCCGTTTCTGGAAGTTGGACGCATACAAGAGCGGCGAGCCGCAAGACAGTTTTGACAAGCAGATAGTGAGGGATTATCTGGACTCAATCGGCTGGGACAGAAAGCCCCCCGCCCCGCCGCTTTCGGATGAGGTGGCGGAAAAAACAAGCCGCAGATACGCGGAGATGAAGAGTGTGTTTGGAGGGTAAGGATGTCCGGGGAGATAAAATCGCCGTGCATAAATGTGTGCGAGATAGATGACGGCGGTTTGTGCGCGGGCTGTATGAGAACGGTTGAGGAGATACGCGCATGGAAAGCCGCGCCGCAAAGGGAAAAGGCGGCGATAGTGGCAAGGGCGGAAAAGCGCAGGAAGGGGAAAGAGGGATGACACCATTCCGTCATTCCGTGCTTGACACGGAATCCAGTATTCAACTGGCTGACCAATACTGGATTCCTGCTTTCGCAGGAATGACGAGAGGCGGCAATGGAATGACACTTCCCACTTCCGTCATTCCGTGCTTGACACGGAATCCAGTATTCAACTGGGTTACCCAATACTGGATTCCTGCTTTCGCAGGAATGACGAGAGGCGGCAACGGAATGACACTTCCCACTTCCGTCATTCCGTGCTTGACACGGAATCCAGTATTCAACTGGGTTACCAATACTGGATTCCTGCTTTCGCAGGAATGACGAGAGGCGGCAATGGAATGACACTTCCCACTTCCGTCATTCCGTGCTTGACACGGAATCCAGTATTCAACTGGCTGACCAATACTGGATTCCTGCTTTCGCAGGAATGACGGAGGGGGCAGGAATGACGGAGGGGGCGGGAATGACGGACAAAGGGCAACGGAATGACGGAGGGGCGTATGAGTAAAACAATATCAATTCTCGGTTGCGGCTGGTTCGGGCTTCCGCTTGCTTCGCGCCTTGCCTCCGCCGGGCACAAAGTTATGGGCTCAACAACAGACCCCATGCGAAAAAACGAAATCCAAAAAGCCGGCGCGCAACCCTTTGTTATCAAACTTGAACCCGAACAAAACGCGGGAAACAAACCGTTCTTCTCATCAGACATCACAGTCGTCAACTTCCCGCCCCGCCGCCGTGATGACATAAAAACCCACCTCGCCGGACAAACCCGCTCGCTTATGAACGCTCTGGCGGACGGCGGCGCGGGCTTTGTAATCCTCATAAGTTCAACCTCAGTCTATGCAGACCTCGGAAGAGTTGTAACCGAAGAAGACTTCACAACCGGAGAGCCGGAAAAAGCGTCCGGCTCCGCGCTCAGGGAAATGGAACAAGCTATGGCGGAAGGCGATTTTGATTTAACCGTCCTCCGCTTTGCCGGGCTTATCGGCTACGACAGAGACCCGCGCAGATTTCTTAAAAAAAGACCGGCGGCAGACCGCCCAGATCGCCCCGTGAACCTGATACACCGCGATGACTGCGTGGAAATAACCGCGCAAATTATAGAGAAAAACATACGGGGCGAAACCCTTAACGCCGTCTCAGACAGCCACCCGTTTAGAAGCGAGTTCTATTTTAGCGAAGCAAAAAAAGCGGGAGTGGAACCGCCGGAGTTCAAAAAAGCGGAAGGATGGAAAATAGTGTCGGGAGAAAAACTGAAAAAAACGCTTAACTACAACTACAAAAAAAACCCGCTCTGAAAAACGGCGGGTTCAGTCAAAAAGACTGTTCTCTATTATTATCGCCTCCTCACGCGAGGGACCCACGGAGATTAAACTCACGTCCGCCCCGCAAAGCGTCTTTATCCTCTCTATAAAATCAACCGCCGCCTGAGGAAGATTTGAAACCGTTTGCGCCCCGCTTATGTCTTCCTCCCATCCGGGAAGCTCCTCATAAACCGGCTCGCATGAGGAAAGCGCGTCGCAATCCTGCGGAAAAGAATCCGTCTCTTTGCCGCCCGTCCGGTAGGCAACACATATCTTCACCTTCTCAAAACCGCTCAGCACATCAAGTTTTGTAAGGGCAAGCGATGTTATGCCGTTTATTCTGACCGAATGGCGAAGGGCAACCGCATCAAGCCAGCCGCATCTTCTTTTGCGCCCCGTTGTCGCCCCGAATTCCGCGCCTTTTTCGCCCATCGCCCTGCCGTCATCGCCTTTGTCTTCGGTGGGAAAGGGACCCTCGCCAACCCTTGTTGTGTACGCCTTCACAACGCCAACCGTAAAGTCCACACAGCCGGGGCTCATTCCGCATCCCGCGCTCACTCCGCCCGAAACCGTGCTTGAAGAAGTAACGTAAGGATAGGTTCCAAAATCTATGTCAAGAAGCGCGCCCTGCGCCCCTTCAAAAAGCAAACTGCGCCCCCGCTCCGCCGCGTCCGCCAGAAAAACAACCGTGTCTTCAACAAAACCGGCAAGCCGTTTTCCGTATTGGGTGTAAGACGCGATGGTTGAATCGCGGTCAACCGGCTCTCCGCCAAGCACCTTTGTTATGTAGAGATTTCTTTCGGGAAGCACGCTGTCAAGCCGCGCCGCGAAGATGTTTTCATCAAGCAAATCCGCCACCCGTATTCCGCGCCGCGCAAATTTGTCTTCATAAACGGGACCTATTCCCCGCTTTGTTGTGCCGATTTTCGCCCCCGCCGCGCCGCCCTCCCGCAGAGAGTCTATCGCCCTGTGATACGGCATAATCACATGGGCGCGTCCGCTAAGTTTCAGGTTTTCAGGAGATACGGAACAGCCCTCGGAGGTGAGAGAATCAATCTCTTCAAGCAAAATCGCGGGGTCAACCGCCACGCCGTTTGCTATGACGGAAGTTTTCCCTTCGCGCAAAATGCCTGACGGAATATGGTGGAGAACAAACTTCCCCTTGTCTGTGATGATGGTGTGCCCCGCGTTGTTGCCGCCCTGAAAGCGGACAATCAGGTCGGTTTTTTCGGCGATAAGGTCAACAACTCTGCCCTTGCCTTCGTCTCCCCACTGCGTTCCAACAACGGCAAAATTCGGCATCAGATGCCCCCGGAGATCAGTTCCTCAAGGTTTGAAAAACGGCGGGTGGTTTTTTTGTTCGCCTCTATAAGGCGCAATTTTGTGGGGCTGTCTATCGCTATCACTCCGTAAGAAGGCGGCATCGCGAAAGACGCCTTGCGCGGAGGGCGCGGTTTTGTTTCGGCAACAACCTGAAACCCGTTAGACCTGAGCCAGTTGCTGAGCCGTATCGCCTCTTTTCTGAGAGACGGCTTTGTGGGGATAACAACAAAGTGAACCGTCTCTTTCTTGCCCTTTTTCTCCGCAGACAAGGTTTTGACTATCCCCTCCACATCCGCCGCGAAACCGGTGGCGGGAGTGTTGTATCCGTAACGTTTTATGAGAGAGTCATACCTTCCGCCCACGATAAGGGGAGCGGCGGCGCGGGGGTGAAGTATTTGAAAGGTAACGCCCGTGTAGTAGTTGAAATTCCGCACATCGCAAGCGTCAACACTAATCTCGCAATCAATTTCGTACTCTCCGAGAACCTCAACTATACTGCGTATATTCGCCGCCGGATTTTTAAGTTCGGCAACCGAATCCATAAGGGAAAGCGCCTTGTTCGTCTCCCGCGTTTGCGTGAGGGCGGTTATCTTCCGCCGTGTGGAGGCGGGCATTTTTGAAGCGTCAAGCGAGCGCGCCAGTTCTCTGCCGGATTTCATTTCAAGGGCATCTTTCACGGCTTGTTTCTCTTTTCCCGCGAGTCTCTCAACCGCCCTCACCGCCCCCGAATGGCCAATGTCTAACACAAGGTCTGACAGCCCCGCTCTGGTGAGAGAGTTCACGGCAAGCGCCATAATCTCTGCGTCTGCGGTGAAATCTTTTTTGCCCACAAGTTCACAGCCCGCCTGAAACAGTTCGCGCTCCCTTCCGCTTGACTCATGCTCAAACCGCACAACCCTGCCGGAGTAGCAAAGTCTTTGCGGCTCTTTCAGGTGGCTCAGCCGTGTGGCGACAATCCGGCATATTTGCGGAGTTATATCGGGGCGGAGGGCAACAACATCACCCGTTGACGGGTCGACAAACTTCATCACACGCGATTTCAGGCGGTCGTTCAGACCGGCGTTTATCGCCTCAAGGTTTTCAAAAAGCGGCGTTATAACCCGCCGGTATCCCCACTTGTAATACTCGTCAAGCAGTTCGCTTTCGGCGTTTTTCAGTCCTCCCGCCTCGCTCGGAACAAAGTTCTTCACGCCTTGAGGCAGAAGCATGTTGGTATTGTTACTCAAAGCGTAACCTGCGTTATGGATATGATTCCTTCAAGGGCGGCGATTTTCTCTATCTCCGCCTCAGACACGGGAGAGTCAACATTTGTGAAAACTATCGCCCTTCCGCCAACCGCTTCGCGCCCCAAGTGCATACGGGCGATGTTGATTCCCGCCGCGCTGATAATTCCGCACATTCCCGCAATAAGCCCCGGCTTGTCGTGATTTTCGCTTATAAGCAGTATTCCTTCGGGGGCAACATCAAGCGGAACGCCGTCCACTTTCACAAATCTCGGCTCCTGTCTGCCGAATATCACGCCGGACACGCTCCGCTTTCCTTCGGGGGCGGAAACGCTTGCGGTTATCAGGTTTGTGTAATCGCCCGAAGCCGTGTTTTTTGCCTCCACAACCTCAATCCCCCTGTCTTTTGCGATAACGGGGGCGTTCACCTGCGTAACGGTTTTGTTCATCACTTTTGAAAGAAACCCTTGCAAAACGGAGAGAGAAAGAACCTTTGTGTTTGATTGCGCGATGTCGCCCCGGTATTCCACCTTCACCTTGCTCGCCCCCGTGCAGGTTTGCGCCAGAAACGCGCCCATTTTTTCGGCGAGGTTCATATAAGGGGAGATGCTTTCCGCCTCCGCCGCGTCAAGAGAGGGCATGTTGACGGCGTTTTTCACAACGCCGCCTGAAAAGTCTATTATCTGCCGCGCTATTGCCGCGCCAACTTTCTCCTGAGCTTCGGCGGTGGACGCTCCGAGATGGGGAGTGAGAACAACGCCGCTTTTCAGAATCGCCGAACCGCTTTCGGGCGGCTCTGATGTGAACACGTCCAGAGCCGCGCCCGCAAGTTTTCCGCTTTCAACCGCCGCGCAAAGGGCGTTTTCGTCAACAATGCCGCCGCGCGCGCAGTTTATCAGTATCGCGCCGTCTTTCATTTTCGCTATGGCTTCGGTGTCTATCATATTTTTTGTCTGCGGGGTAAGCGGGGCGTGAATTGTAATAACGTCTGCGGTTGAAAGGGTTTCATCAAGGTCTGCGAGTTTAACGCCCATTTTTTCCGCCGCTTCGGGGGCGAGGAACGGGTCAAAGGCAACGGGCGTCATTTTAAGACCCGCCGCTCTTTCGGCGACAAGCTTGCCTATTGTGCCTAGACCTATAAGACCGAGGGTTTTGCCGAACAGTTCCACGCCTTTGAATTTTCCTCTTTCCCATTTGCCGCCCGATGTGGAGAGGTGCGCCTGAGGCACTTTTCTTGCCGCGCTGAACATAAGGGCGATGGCGTGTTCCGCCGTTGTAACGGCGTTTGCTTCGGGTGTGTTCATAACAACTATTCCGCTTCGGGTGGCGGCTTCAATGTCAACGTTGTCAACACCGATTCCGGCGCGCCCCACAACTTTGAGAGAGCCGTCCGCCGCGTCTATAATGTCTGCCGTGATTTTTGTGGCGGAGCGGATGATAACGCCGTCATAGTTTTTGATTATTTTTTTGAGTTCGTCTGAGTCTATGCTTGAGCGTATGTCCGGCTCGATTCCTGAGGCGGATTCAAGCAGACTTTTTCCCTCTGGCGCGATGCCGTCTGTAACAAGTATTTTCACGGTAATCAAGTGGGTGGCAAAGCCGTCAAAACGGGGTATAGTATGCGGAAAGACCCCCTCTTTGTCAATCAAGGGGCGTTCCCATGAACACAGACTCAAAAGCGCCGTTTATCAGGCATCTCGCGGAACTCAGAAAAGCGGTTTTGCGGCCTGTTTTGCTTATCATAGTTTTTTTCATTCCGTGTTATTTTGTCCGTTTTGACATCCTGCGTTTTGCGGTTGAGCCGGTGGTTTCGGCTTTGCCTGAGGGCGGCGGTTTAATTTTCACCAAGCCGGGCGAGGGTTTTGCGGCTCTTGTGATGTCGTCTTTATTTGCGGCGTTCATGCTTGCCCTGCCGTTCACGCTTTACAGTTTGTGGGGTTTTATCGCGCCGGGATTAAAGAGGGGTGAGCGGAGGAGTGTGGCGATTTTCGTATTTGCGGGAACGGTTCTTTTTTGCGCGGGTGTATTTTTCTGTTACCGGTTAGCCGCTCCGCGAGCGTTGGAGTTTTTGCTTTCAGAGCATTCGTCTGATTTTATGACGGCGATGCCGTCTGTTGGGCAGTCGCTGTCGTTTTTGCTGACGTTATGTTTCAGTTTTGGCGTTGTGTTTGAGTTTCCGCTTGTGGCGTTTCTGCTTTCAAGGTGGGGAGTGGTAAGCGCGAAGGGTTTTGCGGGTGGAAGGAAATACGCTTATGTGGCTGGGGCGATGGCGGCGGCGGTGATAACGCCGACTACTGATATTGTTTCCATGATGTTTCTGCTTGTGCCGCTTGCGGTGTTTTACGAAGCGGGAATTGTTACGGCAAAGGTGTTTGGGAAGTAACTTCCCACTTCCGTCATTCCGTGCTTGACACGGAATCCAGTATTCAACTGGTTAAGTAATACTGGATTCCTGCTTCCGCAGGAATGACGTTTTTCCCCACTTCCGTCATTCCGTGCTTGACACGGAATCCAGTATTCAACTGGTTAAGTAATACTGGATTCCTGCTTTCGCAGGAATGACGTTTTTCCCCTTTCCGTCATTCCGTGCTTGACACGGAATCCAGTATTCAACTGGTTAAGTAATACTGGATTCCTGCTTTCGCAGGAATGACGTTTTTCCCACTTCCGTCATTCCGTGCTTGACACGGAATCCAGTATTCAACTGGTTAGGTAATACTGGATTCCTGCTTCCGCAGGAATGACGTTTTTCCCACTTCCGTCATTCCGTGCTTGACACGGAATCCAGTATTCAACTGGTTAGGTAATACTGGATTCCTGCTTTCGCAGGAATGACGTTTTTCCCACTTCCGTCATTCCGTGCTTGACACGGAATCCAGTATTCAACTGGTTAGGTAATACTGGATTCCTGCTTTCGCAGGAATGACGGGGAGGGACAACGGAATGACGTTTTTCCCACTTCCGTCATTCCGTGCTTGACACGGAATCCAGTATTCAACTGGTTAAGTAATACTGGATTCCTGCTTTCGCAGGAATGACGGGGAGGGACAACGGAATGACGTTTTTCCCCACTTCCGTCATTCCGTGCTTGACACGGAATCCAGTATTCAACTGGTTAAGTAATACTGGATTCCTGCTTTCGCAGGAATGACGGGGAGGGACAACGGAATGACGTTTTTCCCCACTTCCGTCATTCCGTGCTTGACACGGAATCCAGTATTCAACTGGTTAACCAATACTGGATTCCTGCTTCCGCAGGAATGACGAGGGGGCAATGGAATGACGAGGTGAGGGGCAATGGAATGACGAGGGGGGCAATGGAATAACGAGGGGGGGGGGGCAACGGAATGGCGGAAAGGGCAATGCTCACCGCTACCACTGGAAATTCAAGCCTGTCCGCAGAATTCTTTCTTCAAACTCATTGGTGGTCGCTCCGGCAAAATGCACCTGGAAGTTGGGCGTAACCCTCATTCCAAAACTTCCTGACACACCGTAATCCCCCTCGTATTCCGAGAAGTTTATGTCAAGCCCGATACGATTGCCCGGCTCTATGTGTGTGGATTTCAACGCCGCCGCCATCGCCACACCGCGTCTCAATGCGGCTATGTCGCGGTCGTGCTGGTCTATCTTGTCCTGTACCCACGCATTACGCTCATACAAATCGCCGTAACGTTTCGGCTCACTTCCAAGCGGCGTTTCATTAAGTGCCTCAAGTGTTTCACTTGTGAGACGCTCACGCCCCTCTTCGGTCATGAACTCCTCAACATTCCTTATCCGCCGCTGATTGGTGTCTTCGGTTCCCGCCGCAATGTATTCCTCTATAACCTGCGCCTCTCTCCGGTTTCTCGTCTCGTCTATCTCAGACGGCTTTATCTGATGGTCTGCGCAATTCACCTCTTTGAAACACTCATAAGCGTATATCGCGTCTCTAACGGAAAGGTTTTCCGAGCCTCTCTCAAGTTCGCCCCTGCTTATCCATTTGTCGCCGTCTGCGTCAAAACCGGCAAGCAAATCCGCGCCTCGCGTGAGCCTTTCAGACTGTATGCCCAAATGCGTGCCAAGCACATCGGCAACATCGTATCCCGCCACCTGACGCGACTCATAGTAGTTTTCCTGCTCGTAAAGCTGTCCCGTCCGGTCAAACCTGATGTCTTTTGCCGGCACGGAAGAATTCTTGTCGGCAGAGGGCGTTCCAAGAACGGAGTCAATCCGCCTGTTCTGCTCGTATCTGTATGAACCCGGATCTGTTTTATACAGAACCTGATCCGAAAGCGTCTGATGCCTTTCGCCAAGCGGCGCGCCTGTTACATCAAGGTTCGCCCATCTCTGCCTCTGGAAGTCAGAGGCTCCCATTCCCTCGTATGAATACGCCGTCCGCCCAAGCAA
Organism: Thermodesulfobacteriota bacterium; assembly: GCA_965226585.1. Classification (GTDB taxonomy): domain Bacteria; phylum Desulfobacterota_D; class UBA1144; order Nemesobacterales; family Mycalebacteriaceae; genus Mycalebacterium. Next base: position 47,752 of record OZ245366.1, read on the forward strand.
AGATGTGTTGGGGTCGGGGTCGGGGCGAAGTGTCAGCACTTCCTCCAGTTTCGCCTGCGTGTATCTGTCCACTCCTCCGAACTCATCGGCAAAGTCGTTCTGCGCGGCAAGCAGTGAATCGCGCTCCGCGTCAATCTTGTCATGCTTCTTAACATCGCTGTATTCAAGGTAATCCCTCAGCGCGGTAAGGTATGCCGTTCTGGCTTCTTCCTGCTCCTCGCTGTTGCCGGAGTTTGATTCCGCAACCACTCGCGCTATCTCCGTGCGAACTCTCTGGTCTGCCGTTTCAGGTCCCATCGCGTTTCCAATCAACACGTCAACCGCGTCAAAGTGGAAGTCCGCCGTTTGCAAAGTTCCGTCTCCAAGAACGGTTGTTATCCTCGTGGCTCCGCCGGCGCGGGTTGATTCGTCTTTCTTCTCGGAGATGTGTCCGTAGAGGAAATCGTCATGCTCGCCCTGCGCTTGGTAGTCCGGCTCGAATTCAGTGTAGTCATATACTGTTCTAAACTCGTATGTCGGCTCCAACACGCCGTTGGCGAGGACTGTGTTGCCCGTGTGCACTCTAATCGTTCCCGATGTGTGAACCGATGATGAGTTCACAACGTAATACGCCGTGTCATTGTAGAGACCAAGCCCCGTAAATTTGTAGGCAACATCCGCCTCGTCCGGGGTTCCGGTTCCGAATTCTCTTCCACTGCCGATTGCCCCGTTGAAGTGGTAGTTACGTCCGTTCGCTTCATCTCCGAATGTCTGCGTTCCGTCTCTGAATGTGTTCGCGCCCGCGCCGATGGATGTTGACCTCCAGCCGGTTGTGTTCGCGCTTTCGCCAAGCGATGTGGCGTTTTGTCCGCTGATGGATGTTGTGCCCGTGATAACACTTCCCGCAAATGACCTCGCGCCAAGGGATGTGGAGTTGTCGCTTCTGGCGTATGCGAGAGCACCGTAGGCGGTTGTGTTCTCGCCCTGCGCTTCGGCAAAGTAACCCGTTGCGGTTGACCAGTTACCCGTTGCCTGTGTTTCCACACCGCCGGCGTGCGCTCCGTTACCGTCTGCCTTTGCGTCAATACCCGCCACGAATGAGCCGTTACCGGTGGCGTTCAGGTTTCTTCCGATTGCCACACTGTTCGCGGCAATCGCGTATGCGTTTCGTCCGATGGCAATTGAGCCGTCATTTGTGGCGTGAGCATTCACACCAATCGCTATTGAATCTTTTCCGCTTGCTTTTGCGTCTTTACCAACCGCTATTGAGTCCCTTCCGGTCGCGCTCGCGTTCTGCCCGAAAGCGGATGAGTTTGCCCCGCTCGCGTACGCGCCCTGACCCACAGCCGTTGAGTTGTATTTCACAGCGGCGGAGTTTTGACCCACAGCCGTAGTATCCCTGTCTGTAACGTAGGCGTTCTGACCAACCACCACTCCGTTCACGCCTTGCGAGTTAAAGGTTGAGGCGAAAGCGTTTTGACCCACCGCCACAGAATTGTGCATTTGCGTGTTGGCAATCTGACCGAGCGCGGTTGACACATTTCCGCCAGCCCACGAACCCTGACCCAGAGCCGTTGTTTTGTTGCCCACCGCGTTCGCGTTCTGACCAATCGCGGTTGTGTCAACGTAGGTGAGGATAACAATTCCACTTGCCGCGCCCTGACCAAAAGCGGATGAGTTGATGGAAAGCGCGTGAGAGTTCTGACCAACCGCCGTTGCGTCAAACAGATGCGTCAACACGCCGTTTATCACAACACTGCCGTTCGCGGTGGCGGCGTTCTGACCAACCGCCGTGCCGTTTATGTTGTTGGCGGATGCGTTGTGCCCGACAGCGGTTGTGTTCGAGTCAATCGCGGCGGCGTAACCGCCGTAAGCGGATGAGAATGTTCCCGCCGCTTCCGCTCTGTAACCGGTTGCGGTGGATTCGGTTCCCGTTGCCTGCGTGTTTATACCCGAAACGGTTGACCCGTTACCCGTTGCTTTTGAATCTATACCCGCAACAAATGCTCCGGGCGCGGCGGCGTTCAGGTTTCTTCCGATTGCCACACTGTTCACGGCGGTTGCGTATGCGTTTCTTCCGATGGCGATAGACGCCTCGGCGGATGCGGTTGCTCCCACACCAATTGCTATTGCTTGAATTCCGCTGGCGGTGGAGTCTTTACCTATTGATACCGTGTCCACTCCGGTTGCCGCCGCGTTGTGTCCGAAGGCGGACGAGTTCCGACCGCTGGCGACTGAGAAACTGCCAACCGCCGTTGTGTCAAAATGTGTCGCCGCCGAGTTGTAGCCGAAGGCGGATGAGTTTATGCCCGTTGCTTTTGAAAATCCGCCGACCGCCGTTGTGTCGTCTGCGGCGGTGAGAGAGTTAACACCAATGGAAACCGAGTTGTCTCCCGTGTAATCGGATGTGAAGATTGACCCCGGATATCCGGGACGCTGGATAAAACCGCCTCCCGCGTTGGCGTTGTTTCCAATCGCGATTGAACTTCCCCCCCACACATGGGCGTTAAGACCTATTGCGACAGAGGCAACCGCATTTCCCGTAACATTTGAGATAGTGCCGAACGCTATTGAGTTTGTCCTGAAACGGCTCACAAAAGCGTAACGTCCAATCGCCGTTGATGACGATGCGGATGATTGCGCCGAATCACCGATTGCTATTGCGTGCAAGCCGAAGACCGCTCTTGAGTTCGCGCCAACCGCCACACTGTTCACTCCGTGTGCGGCAAGGGCGTTCGCGCCCGCCGCGAAACCGCCCGCTGAAAATGCCCTCGCGTTGTAGCCAATGGCAATCGCCTTTATTGAAGTCGCCTGCGCCCTTTCACCGAAAGCAATTGAAGATTCGCCAAGTGCTTTTGAGTCAAGACCAATCGCCACCGCGTTATCCGCCGCTGTGAGGGCGTTCACACCCATCGCTATGGAGTTGTCTCCCGCGTAGTCTCCAAGTTCCCCTTCCGCCAGATTGCCGGCCGCCTTTTGCACAATGCCGTTGCCCGCGTTCGCGCCGTTACCGATGGCGATTGAGCCGGTTCCCCACGCGATTGAGTTGAGACCAACCGCAACTGCGGCGGAAGCGTTTCCGGCGGCGTTTGCGAATGAGCCGATTGCCACGGTGTTTGTTCTGAACGGATTCACGGAAGCGTTTCGTCCAATCGCCGTTGATGCCGAGGCGAGAGAAGCGGCGGAATCACCGATTGCTATTGCGTAGTCTCCGCCCGCAGTAAGCGAGTTATGACCCACGGAGATTGAGAAAAATTCTATGGATTGCGCGTAGGGTCCAATCGCAACAGACGCGCCGCCGTTCACTATTGCCGAATAACCCACCGCAACCGCCAGAGGTTTGTTTGTCCACGATTCCGCGCCAATGGCTATTGACGCAAAAGCCGACATACCCGCGTTTGCGTTCGCGCCGAAGGCGAGAGCGTCATTCGCGCCCGCGAAAGAGTCAATACCAATCGCCATGGCGTTTGTGCCGAAGGTTTTGTCGCCGTCATAAAGGATGTTTCCGTCTTCATCTCTGGCGATTTGATACGAATACCCGGTACCCCCGGCGATAATTTCGGTGGGGAAGGTGGTAATAATGTTTCCTTCTCCGTCTTCAAAGATAAGGTTTCCGTTCCTGTCTTTAACAACGTTTCCGAAAATGTCTCTGGCGACTATGGCTGTGGATGTGTTTGCCGAGGATATTTCGGTCGGGATGACAAATCCGGCGGGGAAAGTGGTAACGATGTTTCCGTATTGGTCGCTGTACACAATGTTTCCGTTCCTGTCTTTAACAACGTTTCCGTACCTGTCTTTGGAAACTATGTATGTTCTGGTGTATGTGGGGAGGTTCACGTCTGTGTTTGGACGAAAGACCATCAGGGGAACCCTGCCGCCCGCAACGGCGTTTTGACCGAAGGCGATGGCGTTTCCTGCAAACGTTTTTGAGTTTGTTCCGATAGACACGGCGGCATAGGCGTTTGAGTATGTGGTGGCTTTTTCACCGATGGCTATTGAACTGTCTGCAAATGCCGTTGAGCGGTGTCCAAAAACGGACGCTCCGTTTCCGTAGGCGGTTGTTCTCGCGCCGTAGGCGGATGATTTGTGTCCGGCGGCTTCAGAGAGGTAACCGAATGCGGCGGATTCAATACCCGTTGCCGAAGTGTTTATACCCGAAACGGTTGAACCGTTGCCCGTTGCTTTTGAATCTATACCCGCCACAAATGAACCCGGCGCGCTGGCGTTCAGGTTTCTTCCGATTGCCACACTGTTCGCGGCGGTTGCGTATGCGTTTCGTCCGATGGCGATTGACGCCTCTCCGGTTGCGTTTGCTCCCACACCAATCGCTATGGCGTCTATTCCCGTGGCGGTTGAGTCTTTACCTATTGCTATGCTGTCAAGCCCAAGCGATTGCGCGTTGTGTCCGAAGGCGGATGAGTTTGTTCCCCGCGCCCATGAGGAAGAACCAACGGCGGTTGAGTTGCTTCCCGCAACGGTTTTTTGCCGTGTGCCGTCTGCGTAGAGGTTTTCCCCGTACTGTGTTTCATAAACAATATTTCCGTGCTCATCTCTCACTATTTTAGTTACGTTCGCAACTACATTTGTATATACCGGGTTTCCGTTCTCGTCTGTTACGAGTTGCACAGTCGGGGTCGCAGAATCGTCTTCCACATATTCATATACCTGCTCTCCGGCTGCGTTAAGAACCGGGTCGTATTGGGGAATTCCTTCCACATCAAAAACCTGATTTCCGTCTGCGTCAAGTCTCGGTTCATATTTCGGCACACGTATGGTTTTGGGATAAACAAGTTCCGTTTTCTGCACCAATGTTGTTTCCTGCACGGTAACGGTTTTCGGCACACGGGTTGTAACGGCTCCGGCGGTGGCGTTCAGTCCAATCGCCACTGAGTTATGCCCGAAAGAGCGGGCGTTATAACCAAACGATGAAGTTCCGTTTCCCCATGAGGCGGAGTTATAACCAACCGCCACCGTCTCTGTTCCGAAAGCGAGTGATTCTGAACCTATGGCAATTGTTCCAATTCCGCGTGTGGCAACGGCGTTGTAACCCAAAGCGATTGAGAAAACTTCCGTTGATTGCGCGCCCTGACCGAGAGCGACAGACGCGCCGCCGTTTGCTATGGAGTTGAAACCAACCGCCACCGCAAAGGGGTTGTTTGCCCACGATTCCGCGCCAATGGCTATTGACGCCAAGCCCGATGAGTTCGCGCCCAAACCGAGGGCTATTGCGTCATCGGCTCCGGTGAAAGAGTCAACACCAATCGCTATGGAGTTTATGCCGAAGGTTTTGTCGCCGTCATAAATGATGTCTCCGTTTTCATCTCTGGCGATTTCATACGAGAACCCGATGGTAACTTCCTGAGGGAAAGTGGTAACAACATTTCCGTATTCGTCTTCATAGATAAGGTTTCCGTCTCTGTCTTTAACAACGTTTCCGTGCTCGTCTCTTTTGACTATGGCTGTGGATGTGTTTCCAATGGTAACATTGGTCGGGACAAAATTTGCGGGGAAAGTGGTAACGATGTTTCCGTATTTGTCGCTATAGACAACGTTTCCGTGTTCATCTTTAACGATGTTTCCGCTACTGTCTCTGGCGACTATGTATGTTCTGGTAGTCTGGGGTTTGCCGTCTCCCGGCGGACGCAAAGTCAGCAGGGGAACTCTGCCTCCCGCGCTGGCGTTTTGACCGAGTGCGATTGAGTTGACTGAGAATGTTTGTGTGCTTGTTCCGATGGAGACTGATGAGGTTGCGGTTTCGTGTGCGACTGCTTTTGTTCCGATAACCACTGAATCGCGTCCGAGAGAGAACGCGGAATCACCGATTGCCATTGAGCTTACTCCCTGCGCGATTGCCCGTGTTCCAACCGCCAGCGCGCCGATTCCCCTTGCGGTTGCTCTAAAGCCGAATGCCGCCGCGTTGTCTGCCAGCGCGCTGGCTTCAAGACCGATGGCGATTGTGTTTGAGCCGCGAGTAACGGAGTTTCCGCCGATTGCGATTGAGTTAAGCGCGAGGACTTGAGAGTTCAGACCGAAGGCGATTGAGCCCGGAGAAGCCGCGCTTGATTCCTGTCCGATGGCGATTGAGCCCACCGCCGATGAAGAACTGTTCACCCCGAAAGCGAACGCGCCCGTAGCGGTCGCGCTGGCGTTTCGTCCGAGGGCGACTGAATCCGTGCCGGATGATATGGCGTCTGAGGAAATCGCGACTGCGCCGGCTCCGGTCGCGGTGGCGTTTGGTCCAAAGGCGATTGAGCCGGTTCCGGTTGCCAATGTGCTATATCCGATGGCTATGGCGTTTCTCCCGGGCGAGGTTTGGCTTTCCCCGCCTGCCGAACCGGCAACTGCAAGATCTCCGATTGCTATTGTTCTCCACGACCGGGCGGATGAGTTTATACCAATCGAGGTGGCATTGATCGCACTCGCCAAGGCGTTGAAACCGAGAGCGGTCGCGCCACGCACGGCGGCGTCAGAGTATGCTCCTATCGCAACCGCTGACTTGGGGAGTATTGAAGTTCCGCCAGAACTACCTCGGTATCCCGCCTGCGCTTTGAAACCTATCGCAACCCCTAAGGGTCCTACGAGCACGCCACTGCCGACGCCGACTGAGCCTGAATCAGAGCGTGAAAGTGAATCCGTCGCCGTCACCGCTCTGGCGGTGGCGCCAATAATGACTGATCCTTCCACGTTTGCGCTCGCCTTATAACCGATGGCTATGGCGTTTTCGGCACGCGCGTTTGCTTCAAAACCTACCGCGACCGTGCCCGGAGTCCCTATCTGTCCAGGAAGGGTGTTATCAAAAAATATAGTCTCGCCCGGATCCCCCGCCCTCGCGCCGGCTCCAATCGCAACTGAGTTTGCCGCGTTTGCCACAGCGCCGGAACCAATGGCTACGGCGTCTGTCACGTTCGCATTCGCGACTGTGTACCATCCGAATATTGTGTTGTAAGCGGTTTGCTGTACATAAGTGTTGCCCACATACGCGCCCGCACCGAAGGCGATTGAATCCGCTCCGGTTGCTATCGCTCTAAAACCAATGGCGGTTGAAGTATTCCCAGTAGCTTGTGAATATGTTCCAATGGAGGTTGAGTCCTCTGCATTAGTTTGTGAATACGCTCCAATGGCGATTGAATTGTATAATCCTCCTAATCCGGAGCGTTCCATTGCTTTCGCGTTGTATCCAATCGCGATTGAATTCCGCGCCGTCGAATGTGCGAAACTTCCAATCGCGACTGATCTGTCTGCCGCCAGAGTGTTTGCGCCGACAGCAGTTGCGTTATGATGACGTGCGGTAGCGCGGGCGCCAATTGCAACTGCTTGAAGGTTGTCTGCAAAAGCCCTAAAACCTATGGCTGTGGAGTTGGTGGCTCCCGCCTGTGCTCCATAACCTATCGCAGTCGTGCCCTCGGCGCTTGTGTTTCCGAGTTCGCCGTTAGCCTGTCGCACAAAAATCGGCGGACTCGCCTTTGCCCCGCCTCCAATCGCGACTGAGTTTGACGCTCCTGCCTCAGCGCCGGAACCAATGGCTACGGCGTCTGTAGTATTCTTCATCGCAATTGTATGGGTGCCGCCTGTGTGAACCGCAGTTATCACGTTATAACTTCTAGCCACAAATGCGTTCAGACCAAAGGCGATTGAATTCGCTCCGAGAACATTCGCCTGAAAACCGATGGCGGTGGAGTGTACTCCGGCGCCATGAGCCCCGTAACCAAATGCGGATGCCCCCGCCGCGCTTGCGACCGAGTCCGTTCCAATCGCGGTTGTGTCAATAGCCGTTGCCATTGAGGTTGCTCCGTAGGCGGTGGCGTTCCATTGGGTCGCGGCGGCGTTCACTCCGGTTACGGTTGCGTTCATTCCGGCTACGACGGCTCCAAGTCCGATTACCACCTGTCCGGGAGCTGATGCATGAGTGTCGCGTCCAATGGCTATCGCGTCTTTTGCTGTCGCGCGCGCCCGAACTCCAATGGCTATGGAAGTCTCTCCGCTTGCGGTTGACGCCCCTCCAATAGCTATGGCGCCACCCCCCGTGACTGCGTTCGCTCTCTCTCCTATGGCTATTCCGGAAGTGGAGAACACGTGCGCCCTGTAACCAAGGGCGACACTGCCCCGACCGTCTGCTTGGGCTGAGTATCCAACCCCCGTTGCATCGTGGTGTGTGGCGCGGGCTTCGATGCCAAACACGGTAGCGTTATGAACCTGACCATTCGCAAAATATTGAAATGACTGGCCATGAAACCGGGGGTCAACGCGTGCAGGGTTTCCCGGGTAGGAGCTCGGGTTGTTGACATCGATAGTAAATGTCGTTCTATTTGCCGCCGTCGCACCGGTACCGTAAACAAGACTGTCCTCAGCACAAGAACCAGTTGAAATAGGGTTTATGCCCGCGCCGGTCTCGAGACGCACTTGTTTGCACATTTCGGGCAAGTGTGCGCGACCACTCGTGCCATCAACGTTATAGAAATTGTACATGTCATAAGTGGCATCGGTAGGACCGGTTTGCGCGAATGCCTGTTGTGGATAAGACAATGCGCAAACGGCAAAAAATGCCGCCAAGATTACGGAAATCCCTTTGTGTTTAGCTCTCAAGGCTCCCGTCAAATTCAAAACAGATACCTCATAAAGATTTTCTACAAATCAATCAGAAAAATCGCGAGTGCCCCCGAAAACGACAGAGTGGGACATATCGCGAGATATACGGTGCTGATTATATGGCAAATGAAAGGGTGTTGTCAAGCATTTGCCCCCCTTTCGTCATTCCGTTGTCCCCCCCCTTTTTCGTCATTCCGTTGTCCTCCCGTCATTCCGTTGTCCCCCCCCGTCATTCCGTTGTCCCTCCTCCCGTCATTCCGTTGTCCCTCCCCGTCATTCCGTTGCCCCTCCCGTCATTCCTGCGAAAGCAGGAATCCAGTATTACTTAACCAGTTGAATACTGGATTCCGTGTCAAGCACGGAATGACGGAAAAAAAGACAAGCACGGAATGACGGAACTACTACTACCTTGCCACCCCATAAACAACCTCCAAACTCAACACCCTCAACCACCTTTTTCCCCCGTCCTCAAAAACCGCGTCCACTCCCGCAAATCCCGCCGCCTCCATTGCCGCCATTCCGCCGTCTGTAACCACCTTCTCACCCGTCAACCGAATGGTAACAACACCCAAATCCTCTCTGCCCTTAACATCCTCAACCCCAACAACCTCCGCCCTTGTTCTTATCCGCTCATGCTCGCCCTTCTTCCCGCCCGCATAAAGCGTTTCCACAACATCACACGGATATGTGGGGGCATTGTGCGCGCCGCTGTTCATTCCTATCTGCGGGGCATACGCAAAATCTCCGCTCACCGCCCCCTCGCACAACGCCTTTACCGCCCCGCCGTAGCCAATAAAAACAGACCCCGGAGTGTGATGGACTGCGGCGTCATTCATTGTGCTAATCTGCAACCAACTGAAATCCGCTAACGTTATCCCGCGCTCAAAACTTCCCTCAAAAACCGCCCCCGGCTTTAACTCCTCAAACGCAACCCCGCCGCCCTCTTTCGGCAAAACTCCCGCCTCTATCGGCAAAGGCAAAACCGCATCTGTTATGTCTATTTTTTCAGGCGTTTTTTGTATCGTGCTTGATTTGTCGTAGGTTTTGCCCTTTTCCGCCCTTACAAGCACTTGCCTTGTGTAGCGTAAAACCTGTTCGCCGCGCTGGTTTTCGGCGGTGGTTTGGACTTGAACGGAGCCGTTTTTCGCGCCGTCTTTTCTGAACTCCACCCCTAAGACTTCGGATTTTGCTTCTATCAAATCCCCTTCAAAAACCGGAACACCGAACACAAGCCCTGAATACGACAGGTTTGCGATGGCGTTAAAAGAAACATCGTGAACACTCAGCCCGAAAACTGTGTTGAACACAAACCCTCTGCTGACAAGGGCGGATGAGGTTATACCGAAGCGGGTTTTTTTCTCTTGCGCTTGGGGGTCTGTATAGCCCAATTTGGTGGAAAGTTCGGGATTTGCGGCAAGCATTTCCGCCCCGAATTTGTTGATATACTGCCGGTTTCTCAAAGGCGTAATCCGAACCGCCCCGTGATGATAAACATCCCCCCGTGTAAAATCGCCAATATACCGCTGTGATGTCAGGTTTCTCATTGTTGTGCCTCCGTTGCCGCCGTCATTTCGTTGCCCCCTCCCGTCATTCCTGCCCTCCCCGTCATTCCTGCCCCCCCCGTCATTCCTGCGAAAGCAGGAATCCAGTATTGGTTAGCCAGTATAATACTGGATTCCGTGTCAAGCACGGAATGACGGAAAGGGGAAAGTGTCATTCCGTTGTCCCTCCCTCTCGTCATTCCGTTGCCCCCTCTCGTCATTCCTGCCTCCCCCCCCCGTCATTCCTGCGAAAGCAGGAATCCAGTATTACCCAACCAGTTGAATACTGGATTCCGTGTCAAGCACGGAATGACGGAAAAAAAAGCCAAGCACGGAATGACGGAAAGGGGAAAGTGTCATTCCGTTGCTCCCCCCCCCGTCATTCCTGCGAAAGCAGGAATCCAGTATTGGTTAGCCAGTATAATACTGGATTCCGTGTCAAGCACGGAATGACGGAAAGGGGAAAGTGTCATTCCGTTGTCCCTCCCCTCGTCATTCCTGCGAAAGCAGGAATCCAGTATTACCCAACCAGTTGAATACTGGATTCCGTGTCAAGCACGGAATGACAGAAAAAAAAAGCCAAGCACGGAATGACGGAAAGGGGAAAAACGTCATTCCCGTTCCCTTCTTACCTCCCCCGCTTCCAAGTCCCCTTCGTAATCCCCTTTTCCCTCAACTTATTCTTCTGCACCCTCTCCGTTCCAGTTTTCGGCAAACTCTTCTCAAACCTTATAAAACCCGGAATCATAAACGCGGGCATAAGCGGCTCTAAAAACTTCACTATCTCCTCAGGCTCCGGCTTTGCCCCCTTTTTCGGCACTATCACCGCCATAACCTCATCCTCCGCATGACCGCCAGCCATCGCTTTTATTCCCACCGCCGCGCACTCCTCTATCTGCGGATGCGATGAAATTACCTTCTCAACCTCAAACGAACTTATGTTCTCACCCCGCCGCCTGATGTAATCCTTCACCCTGTCCATAAAATAGATGTATCCGTCCCCGTCCATCCACCCCGCATCGCCCGTGTGGAACCAGAAATTGCGGAAATCCTCAACCGTTTTTTCAGGCATTTTGTTGTAGTAGTGAAGCATTATGTTCGGAACTCGCGGACGCACCACTATCTCTCCCACCTCGCCGCGCTTTCTCTCCTCATCAGAATCAGGGTCAACTATCTTTATCTCATATCCGGGGGCTTCCTTGCCGCACGAGCCTACCCTGAACGGCTCGCCGGGACGCATCCATGTACATTGCCCCGTTTCCGTGAGCCCGTAGCCCTCCATCAACTTTATGTTAAACCGCTTCATAAACGGCTCTATTATGTCGTGCGGAGCGGGCGAGCCGAGAACCAGTTTTACGCCGTGCGTTTTCTCTTCGGGCGATGGCGGCGTGTTCCACATAAAATACGAAACCGTGCCGACCGTGTTAAAACGGGTTATTTTGTAATCGTTCATCCACTTCCAGAAACGGCTCGCGCTGTATTTCTCCTCAACCACCGCAAGCGCGCCTTTGATTAGGCACGGGTACACCGTCAGCACCATTGCGTTGGAATGAAACAGCGGCAAACAGGTGAAATAAACATCTTTTGCCCCAACGTCCATTATCTCCGCGCAATTTCTCGCGCTGCTGTAATCCGCCGCGCTTGGGCGTATCACGCCCTTTGAACGCCCCGTTGTTCCCGATGTGAACATAAGCCGCGCCGGGTCTGTGAACAAAACCTCAACCTTCGGCTCTGCGGTGGAAGCCCCTTTCATAAAATCGCGGTAGGATTCCGTTCCGCTCTGTTTCCAGCCCTGCCGGTTGAACTTCGCCCCGCCGCCGCGCGTCCACACAACGGCGCGCCGGAGACTTTTCAATTCTTTTGCGATGGGCGGCATACGGTCAAGGTATTCTTCTGCGATAAACAGGGCGGCAGAGTCTGAAGAGTCTATGATGTATTGCAGAAATCCGGCTTTATACGCCGTGTTTATCGGAACCATCACCGCGCCCGCTTTGAGGATTCCGAACCATACAATCACATAGTCATCGGAATTGGGCATAAGCACGGCAACTTTGTCGCCTTTGCCGACCCCGCGTTTTTTTAGGGCGTTTGCCACTTTGTTGGCAAGTGAGTTTGTTTGTTTGAAGCTGAGCGGTTTTTTCGCGCCGAATTTCAGGAAGGGTTTATCGCCGAGTTTCCGCGCTTGTTCTTTCAGCACACGTGGGAGTGTCCATTTTGTTCTGTCTTCTTTGAGGTACCACTCAACATCAAACTTGCGGGAGCGTTTGAAGGTGATTGAATGGCGAAGGTCTTTTGTTTTGCGGCGGGGTTTTTTTGCGGGCATTGGTTTCTCCCTTTTGTTTTTTTGTGGATTTGGAAAGTGTCAGTTTATCACGAGTTGCATTGTTCGCACGGGCATTTTTCTCTCAGGAAGTCAAAAGTGTAGATTCCGGTATCGTGTCCGTCGTTCCATTTGAACTGGACGGCATACATTCCCACTTTGTCTATTTTTTCGGGGTGAAGGTTGCCGTCATTTTTCAGTGGAAGTTTGCCTGTTCTGCTTTTGCTTCTAAGCCGTCTGCAAGTGGCGCATGGGCAGACGAGGCGCAGGTCTTCATAGGGGTAGATGCTTGAATGTCCGTCACTCCATTCCACAAGCAGGGCGGAGTCTGTAAATTCCGAGATGGAAGCGGGAGTGATTTTTTTTCGTGAAGACACGGGTGGGATTTTACCAGTTTTTTTATGGTTGTGTTTTTGATTGTGTCATTCCGTTGCCCCTCTCACCTCGTCATTCCGTTGTCCCTCCTCCCGTCATTCCTGCCCTCTCTCGTCATTCCTGCGAAAGCAGGAATCCAGTATTACTTAACCAATTGAATACTGGATTCCGTGTCAAGCACGGAATGACGGAAAGGGGAAAGTGTCATTCCGTTGCCCCTCTCACCTCGTCATTCCTGCGAAAGCAGGAATCCAGTATTGGCCAACCAGTTGAATACTGGATTCCGTGTCAAGCACGGAATGACGGAAAGGGAAAAAACGTCATTCCGTTGCCCTCCCTCCCCGTCATTCCTGCGAAAGCAGGAATCCAGTATTACTTAACCAGTTGAATACTGGATTCCGTGTCAAGCACGGAATGACGGAAAAGGGGAAAAGTGTCATTCCGTTGTCCCCTCCCCGTCATTCCTGCGAAAGCAGGAATCCAGTATTACCCAACCAGTTGAATACTGGATTCCGTGTCAAGCACGGAATGACGGAAAGGGGAAAAACGTCATTCCGTTGTCCCTTCCCCCTCGTCATTCCTGCCCTCCCCGTCATTCCTGCGAAAGCAGGAATCCAGTATTACTCAACCACCCTCTTTAACGCAGGGGCTATCAAGGCGGGGTGATGGCGGCTTACCAACTTCGCAAGTTTCTCAGTCATCTCCCTGATATCCCATTGCGCCCCTTCAGACATTCGCAGGTTTATCAGGTGGTATAACTCCCAAAGGGTAAAACTTCCCGCCACTTTGCGGTTGTGCGCGTTGGTTACGGCATAACGGGCGGCTTGCCTGCTCTCCCTCGCCAAATCACGGAAAAGTTTTTCGCTGAGTTTTACGGACTCCATAAGCACATCTTCCATTCCGGCTTTTTTTACATTCGGCGGGATTGTTACCCCGTAGCAAACATCCGGCTCTTTGGCGAACCATTCCGCTTTTCTGTGCCGCAATAACTGATGCCAGCACGCCTCGCTTATTGTGAACTCCGCCGTATATGAAACCTGACGCAAGGCGGGATGAGGGTTGTCATGCTTTCCAAGACTTTTTACGGCGCGGGCAAACTCTTTTTCAAGAGTCTTGCGAGAAAGTTTCAAGGCAGAGGAAATCCCCCGCGAGTTCTTATACAAAAGCGCGGATATGATTTTGCTCAAAGCAACCGTCTCGCTGTTTTTTGCTCCCTTCCCCGTCCAGTCAAGAAGTTTTACGTGCGGGGCGTTTCTTGCCGGTATAACTCTCACAGACACAGGCGGAGACCTGCCTTCAAGCGATTTTATGTAGTCATTCTCAGTCGCGTATTTAACAAGTGTCGGCACGCTGAAACGGACTTCCTTTTTTATCTCCTCCGCTCTGCGCCTTGCCTCCCCGTAGGGAGATGACAAAAGTTTCATCAAACTTTCCTCAACGGCGCGGGCGTTGGCGGTCAGCCCAAGATTTGTCATTGATGAAAGATTAAGCGCGTATCTCGCGTCTTCAAATGCGATTTTCTCCAGCGCGCCTTCACTCAACCCCTCGCGGTTATGACCCTTCAAATACTCAAAAAGTTTTTCGTTCAGTTTTTCATAAATGTCATACTGCTTTCCGCACACGGTCAGGAAACGCTTTTTGAGAGCCGCCTTTTTTTCCAACTCCGGCGGGATAACAAAATCCTCTCTGCGCGGACGCTGATACCTTTGCGAATATTCGGTGAAAGAAAGATGCTCCGCGCCGGTTTCAAGAATCGCGCTGAACAGACGCGACACCCGCTCTATGCCAATGTGAACGGTCGCGTGTTCGGCAACCGAAGCGTGTCCGTAATTCAAAACCCACTTCTCGTGAAACTTCTCCGCCCGCTCCCTGCCGTGCCCCTCTTCTTCAAGCACCTTCGCAATGTTCTTTTTGAAACTCGCCGGACTGCGGCTTACATAGGCGAATATCACCGCCACAACCTCTTCGGGCAATCCCGAAACCGTGTAGATGTCGCCTCGCGGAGACGATATGTATTTGCCTATGCCGTCTTGTTTGTCCGTGTTTTTTCTCTTCGCCATAATGCTGAAATTCCGTCTGCCCCGTCAGTAAGCGGCGCGTTAAACTATCTTGTTTTTCTTGACTTCTTCAAGCAGAAGATCCATCACAGCCGCCGGACTGCCATACAAAACCGCGTCTGCGTAAGGGTCTGCCTCGCTTTCATTCGCGCTTATAAGAGCCGTTTTCGCGCCCTTCATTTTCGCCTGTATCGGAAAAGATTTTACCGGCTCAACATCAAGAGACGCGCCCGCGCAGATAAGCAGGTCGCAACCGCCGATTTTTATCCATGCCTCGCGTATTTCCCAGTGCGGAAGCGGCTGACCCGGAAACGACAGCGGCGGTTTCAAAAGCCCCGTCCGGCAAACCGCGCATTCGGGAACCCGTTTTCCGTCTGATATTGAAGACAGAATGTCCATCATCCGGTAGTCCTTTCCGCAGTTCAGGCATTGCGCCCAGTGGATTGAGGAATACATTTCAAGCACCGCCGTATTTCCCGCCTTCGTGTGAAGCCCGTCAACCGCTTGAGTTATCACGCAGTCAACGCCGCAAACAAGAGACAGTTCATAGATTGCCCGGTGGGCGGCGGAAGGCGCGGCGGCGGCGATTTTCGGGTAGATGGTTGAGAGTTTTTTCCAGTAATTGGCGCGGACTTCTTCATTTTGTCTGAAGTCGTTAATGTTCGGGTTGAATTCCAGTTCGCCTGCGTCAACGATGCCGGTTTCAAGTGTAAGTTCGGGTCCGGTGAGAAAAACGGCGCGTGTTGCCGATGAAAGCCACCCGGCAAGCGCGGCAAGCGCGGTTGTCTCGTTCTCAATGGGCGGCTGAGCGAGGTTCATATTGTAAAGTCCGTTAAGTCTGATTGTATAGCCCGGCGGTTGTGAGTGTCAACCCGCGCCTGTCTCTTCCCCGTCATTCCGTGCTTGACACGGAATCCAGTATTCAACTGGTCAACCAATACTGGATTCCTGCTTTCGCAGGAATGACGACTCCTTTTCCCGTCATTCCGTGCCTGACACGGAATCCAGTATTCAACTGGTTAACCAATACTGGATTCCTGCTTCCGCAGGAATGACGACTCCTTTTCCCGTCATTCCGTGCCTGACACGGAATCCAGTATTCAACTGGTCAACCAATACTGGGTTCCTGCTTCCGCAGGAATGACGACTCCTTTTCCCGTCATTCCGTGCCCGACACGGAATCCAGTATTCAACTGGTCAACCAATACTGGATTCCTGCTTCCGCAGGAATGACGACTCCTTTTCCCGTCATTCCGTGCCTGACACGGAATCCAGTATTCAACTGGTCAACCAATACTGGGTTCCTGCTTTCGCAGGAATGACGAGAGCGGTGTCAACCCGCGCCTTCAACCTTTACCTTTGCCTTCCCTTTCGCAAACCGCACATCCAACTCATCGCCCTTACTCAACTCCCCCGAATCCGTTACCGCCTTCCCCCCTTTATACGCAACCGCATAGCCGCGCCCCAAAATGGCAAGCGGACTTAGCGCGTCAAGCCGCGCCGCCGCCGCGCCGATTTCATAACCGTATGTCTCAACCCTCGCCCCCGCCGCCGCAAGCAGAGAAACCGAAAGCCCGTCCACCTCCATTTCGGCATAAGAAACCGCCGAGGAAAGAGCGGAGGAAAGCCGCCCGCGCATATCTGTAAGCCCGCGCAAAATGTCATCCTTTACCGGAACAACCATCTCCGCCGCCGCAGACGGCGTTGCCGCCCTTCTGTCCGCCGCAAGGTCTGACGCCGTTTTGTCTATCTCATGCCCCACCGCAGACACAACCGGAAACCCGCATCCCGCCACCGCCCTTGCCACCTTCTCCGTGTTGAACGCCGAAAGATCCTCGCCGCTTCCGCCGCCGCGAGCGAGAATAACCGCGTCAACATCTTTGCCCTCAAACCGCGAAAGGGCGCGCGCTATCTCGTCCGGGGCGGATTTGCCCTGAACCCTTGCGGGCGAAACGGTTATGTGAATGTTGGGAAACCTGTTTTGCGCGGCGGCGATGATGTCTTGCAAAGCCGCCCCCTGCGGCGCGGTTACAACGCCAATTTTGCGGCAGAGAAAAGGAAGCGGTTTTTTCCGGTCTTCTGAGAAAAGCCCTTCTTTGTCCAGTTTTCCAAGCAGTTTTTTCAGAGCCGCCGCTTCCGCGCCAACGCCCTTGGGCTCAACACGGTGAACGCTTATGTTGACGGTTCCGCGTTTTTCATAAAAATCCGCCCGGCACCGGCACAGAACAAGCATCCCGCTTTCGGGAACAAAACCGCCCATCTTTGCCACCGCAGACCGCCAGCAGGTTGCGCGAATTTCGCTGTTTTCATCGCGAAGGGTGAAATACCAGTGTCCGCTGGTGTGCGCGGTAAAATCGGTTATTTCGCCCTCAACCCAGAACGCCCCGCCGCCGGTTGCGTGGCGCACGGAATCTCCGAGCAGTGTGTTAAGCGAGGTTACGGTATAGACCGTTTCGTCAACGATGTCTCTGAGAAGCGGCGGCTCTTGCGGGGTTGAGGGTTTGTTAATACTGATGACCTTCCTTTTTGGCAAAGCGCATATTTGCTCCGCCCGTGTCCGCTCCGTTCATATTCGCGTCAATCAGGTGCGCGCCCTCAAGGTTCGCCCCTTTCATTTTCGCGCCCGAAAGGTCTGATTTTTCAAAGTTTGCTCCGTATAAGTCCGCGCCCGTAAAGTCTGCGTTTTTGAAAACGCATCCTTTGCAGAAGGCGAGTTTCATTTTCGCGCCTGAAAGGTTTATGCTTGAAAGGTCAAGCCCTGAGATGTCCGCCCACGCAAGGTCTGGAACGGCGGAAGGGTTTTCCTCGCGCCACCTGTTCCACTCACCCGCGCCCTTTTTGATGATTTCAATATGTGCGGAATTTGCCATTAGTGGAAAAGTTTTCGCCAACCCGTGTTAGCAAGGCAACACTTTGAACTGTGGTTTTTTCTCTTTTCTGACTGCCATTTTTTACCCTCGCGAAAACCGTAACTTGAAACTGTTCGCACAGTCAACCGCCCTATTTCTCCCGTGTTGACACCTTGCTCATCTTATCGCCCTGCTTTATGGAGTTCACAACTTCCATTCCTTCAACCACTTTGCCGAAAACCGTGTGCTTTCCGTTGAGGTGCGGCTGGGGCGAGTGCGTGATGAAAAACTGGCTTCCGTTTGTGTCGGGTCCTGAATTCGCCATTGATATTACGCCCGCAGAATGAACAAGCGGATTGCCGCCCGTCTCATCCTCAAACCTGTATCCGGGTCCGCCTGAACCGGTTCCCGAAGGGTCGCCGCCCTGTATCATAAAATCATCTATCACGCGGTGAAAAACCACGCCGTCATAAAAACCCTCGCCCGCGAGAAACACAAAGTTGTTGACCGTTTTCGGAGCGTGTTCGGGATACAACTCAAGGGTTATCTTTCCCTTGTCCGTCTCCATCTCAACGATGTAGGTTTTGCCCCCGTCTATCGCCATTTCGGGCGGCGCGTCCCATTGTTTTGATTCCGTCATTTTTTCTTCTCCTCCTTTTGGTTGTTTTTCTTCCTTCTTCGTTTCGCCTCCGCCGCCGCAACCCGCGAGAACCGCAAGCAGACAGCAGGCGACAACAAAAACTTTTTTTCTCATTCGTCTCCGCTTGCGCCTTCACCCGCGCAAAGGGAAAGACCCGAAACCCGTATGCCGAGTTTTGAGTAGAAATCCGCCACCTCTCGCGGCGGTTCCGAATCGGTGAATATGTGGCGCAAACGACCGCCGAAAACCGGCGTTCCAATTTTCTCCGCCTCGCTTGAAACCTGCTTCAAACTTTCTGAGTCAACAAAAAGCACGGTCGGCATAACCTCCGCCACGTCTTTGAGGAAGTCGTCTCCACATTCCGCCCCCGCCGTCCGCGCAGACGCGCAAAGCGGAATGAACTTTGCCGCGCGCGAAAACATATCGCCTCGCGGAAGCAGACAGAAAGTTTGAGACTCTTCAAGAGCCGCCCCCGCCTTCTCCGCCGCAGAGCCAACCATACGCATAAATCCGCCCTGAGTGAGAGACACCGGGTTTGCCGCTCCGTTGTAAATCTCAATCGCCGCAAGAGACGGAGACACGGCGGAAAAAGTGTCTTCAAGGGCGTCTGTCATTTTCTTTTTTTTGAGAAATCCGAACTTCAGGGCGGCGCGGAAATCTGTAACAACGCTGTCGGGAGAGCCATTTTGTCCGGCCGAGTAGTGGACGGCTTTTTTTATGTTCGGATGACGGGCGGAAAGGGTTTGCGCGGTTTCGCGGTTTTTTACAAAGGCGGCGGTTATCTCAGGCAGGGCGGGCGCGGCGGAGTTTGCGGAAGGGGCGGTTGATATGGCGATGGTTCCGAGCATCAGGGCGGCGGTTTCAGAAACCATGCCGTCATAAGAGGCGGTGGACTCAAAAAGAATTTTGTTTCCGGGCGTTATGCCCGCGTCCAGAATGAACGCGCAAACGCTTTCCACATCGCTTTCAAAATCTTTCCACGTTATCTGTTTCCAACTCCAGCCGTCTTTTTTCTGAAGCAGAATGGAAACGCCTTTTCCTTTAACGCCTGACTTTATGAGGGCTGGCAAAGTGTCTGAAATCATAATCGGGAAATCCCGGGCGGCGGGAAAAACCGCCTGACGGGTAGTATAATACAAAATCAGAAAATGCGGCAATCTCCCGGCATACACCCTTCCCGTTTTTCCGAACCGCTTTTTGCCCCTGCGGCGGACATAGTTCGCAGGCTTAAAGACGCGGGGCACTCCGCCTTTATGGTGGGCGGGTGCGTCCGCAACATGACGCTTGGCATTCCCGCCGGAGAGTTTGACATCACAACTTCCGCCACTCCCGATGAGGTGAAAAAAATCTTCACGCGCACTTATGCGGTTGGCGAAAGCTTTGGCGTGGTGGTTGTGCTTTCCGGCGGCGGCAGTTTTGAAGTTGCCACTTTCAGAAAGGATTTGGACTACCGTGACGGCAGGCATCCCGAAGCGGTTGAGTACGGAACCAGCGAAAAAGAGGATGTGGAGAGAAGGGATTTTACAATCAACGCCCTGCTTTTTGACCCTGACGAAAACGCGGTTTTTGACTACACGGGCGGGCTTGCAGACATAGAGGCGAAGGTTGTGAGAACGGTTGGAGACGCGGAGAAGCGGTTTTCCGAAGACCGTTTGCGCCTGCTTCGCGCCGTGCGTTTTGCGGCGGACATGGGATTTGAGATTGAGGAGAAAACCCTTGAGGCGGTCAAGGCAAATGCCGGGGCGATTTCAGAGGTAAGCGCGGAGCGGGTGAGAGAGGAGATTGCGAAACTGCTTACCCGCAGAAACGGCGGGCGCGGCATCACGCTTATGAAAGAGACGGGGCTTCTTGAGCGCGCGCTTCCCGAAGCCGCCGCGATGGCGGGAGTGGAACAGCCGCCTGAGTTTCATCCTGAGGGAGATGTGTTTGTTCACACGGTTGCCGTGCTTGACAGGCTTGAGGAGAACACGCCGGAGCGTTCCACGGAGTTGGCATACGCGGCATTGCTTCACGACATAGGAAAGCCGCCGACTTTTGAGCCCGCGGCTGAAGGCGGGAGAATTCGTTTCAACGGGCACGACAGGGTTGGCGCGGAGATGTCAAAGAAAATTTGCCGCCGCCTGCGTTTTTCAAACAAGCAGACCGAAAGGATATGCGAGCTTGTGCGTCATCACTTGAAGTTCAAGGATATTTTCAAGATGCGTGAAAGCACGCTCAAGCGGTTTTTGGCAATGCCGTATTTTGACGAGCATTTAGCTCTCCATCTGGCGGACTGTCTGGGAAGCCACGGAATGACGGACGCTTATGAGTTCGCGAAGGAAAAACTTGAGCAGTTTGGTGAGGAGGAGATAAAACCCGCTCCGCTGATAACCGGAAAAGACCTGATAGAAATGGGCTACAAACCGTCCCCGCTTTTTTCTGAAATCCTCTCAGAAGTGGAAGAAGCGCAACTTGAGAACAAACTCAAAACAAAAGAAGACGCCCAAAGTTTTGTTGAAGGGAAGTATCCGCTTTCAAAAAACTCCGGCGGGTAACTTGCGGCGCAACGCGGCGCCGCAATGAAACCGTCTTCCTTATTAAAGTTTGCCCTGAAGCAAAAACGCTATCAGAAGCGCGTAGATGACGAGCGACTCAATCAGAGCAAGACCGATAATCATCGGGGTCTGAATCTTTGCCGCCGCTCCGGGGTTTCTCGCGATTCCCTCAAGAGCCGCCGCCGTAACACGCCCCTGTCCAAGACCCGCTATCCCGGCGGCAAAACCAATGCCGATGCCGGCTCCAAGACCTATGCCGAGTTTGGCAAGATCTCCAACCTCACCGGTCGCCGCGAACGCCTCAGGCGCGAAGGAAAAAATCCCCGCCACAAAAAGACCGGCAAACATAAAAACAACTTTCTTCATCTTACTTCCTCCTTTGTAAGGTTTTGTTTTCTATCCTCTAAAACTACTAATGATGCGACTCCGCAAGAGTTATGTAAATCGCGGAAAGCACCGTAAATATAAACGCTTGAAGAAAACTGACAAATACCCCCAGCGCAACAAAAAGCGCGGGAATGAAAAAATGCGTCAGATTCATAAAAACGCCCATCACCATGTGGTCGCCCGTGATGTTCATAAAAAGCCGAAGCGAAAGCGACACCGGACGCACAATGTGACTCACAAGCTCTATGATGAGCATAAGCGGAGCCAGAAACGCAACCGGACCCAGAAACTGCTTCAAATATCCCGCCCCGTGCGCCTTGAAGCCGTAGAAGTTGTACATGATGAATATCAGAACCCCGAACGCGAGAGTTG
The DNA here is from genome assembly GCA_965226585.1 of Thermodesulfobacteriota bacterium. Classification (GTDB taxonomy): domain Bacteria; phylum Desulfobacterota_D; class UBA1144; order Nemesobacterales; family Mycalebacteriaceae; genus Mycalebacterium. The sequence goes on from OZ245366.1 coordinate 69,392, forward strand.
TGTTAAGAACGCCTGTCGGCGGCAGAAAACCAGGCACTATGCCAAGCAGATTGCAAAACAATATGAAGAAAAACGAACCCGCCAGCAAAGGGAAATAGTGCTTCGCCTTCTCACGCGAGCCGAGAATGTTTGTGAGCATATCCAGCAGAAAATCTATCCCGATGAGTTCAATGAAGTTTCTGAAAGTCGCGCGATCGGACGGAAGCGGAGAGGCGTCTGCAAGAACGCTTTTTCTGAAACGCAGACCCGTAACGACAAGGAAAAGTACGACTACTCCAAGCCCTATTATGTGGTCAAAGGGCGTGAGCCCGAACAACGAAAACCAGCTAAAATGTTCCACTTTGTGAGATAAGCCCCGCCGTTACGATTCCTGTGACACCGGCTGTCAGCCCCGTAATAAAACCTAAAATATCCAATTCCGCAACCTTGATAAGAAAAACCGCTATCAGAACAAGCACGACTATCTTTATAATGAAAAGAGCCGCCGCTCGCGCGGTCGAGATTTTACCCGCGCCTTCCGGCTTTGTGAAGGCGGAAACGATTAGCCGCAAAACCGCCACATCCGCGGAGAACAGAACACCCGCCGCAAGCGCGGCAAGCCCGAAACCGCCGCCAAACGCCGCCCATCCAAACCCCGCCGCCGCAACAGAAAACACAAGGGAAAACAGTTCGGGCTTCCGCAAAAGAGAGGAACCCGCGCCGCCATCGCCATTTACTTTTTCATCGGTCATTTCATCCGTCATCCGAACCTCCTGAGCGTCCGCACGAGCAGAAACATTCCGCCCCCCGCGCCAAGTGTTATACCCGCAAGCGTCATATACGGGGTTTCAAATCCAAACCTCGCGTCTGCGTAGTCTCCGGCGAAAAGACCCGCCGCAACAGATGCGGCAATCTCAAAGCCCACAACCGTGAAAACCATCCAGCGGTTTTTCACGAAACCGCCCCCTCGCGCCCTTTGGCGGTTCGCGCCCGCGCGGCGGCGGAAAAAGCGCGCTCTGCGGCGCGAACGGTTTTTCTTATGTCAGCGTCCGTGTGCGCTTTGGACACAAAAGCCGCCTCAAACTGTGACGGCGGAAAAAGAACGCCCTCCCGCCTGAGCGCGGTGTGAAAAATGCCGAACTTGCCCGTGTCGCAACGGAGGGCGGATGCGTAATCCGTTACGGGCGAAGGTGAGAAAAACACCGTGAACATTGAGCCCGCAGAGTTGACCGTTACGGAAACGCCCGCAGTTTCCGCCGCGCTTTTTATGCCTCCGCACAGAAGGGCGGTTTTCTTTTCCAGTTCCCCGTATCCGCGCGCGCCGCCGATTCCGCGTATGGAGGCAATTCCGGCGGAAACCGCAAGCGGATTGCCCGACAGCGTTCCCGCCTGATACACGGGACCCAGAGGGGAAACCATGTCCATAATCTCAGCCCTCGCCCCGAACGCGCCGACCGGAAGCCCGCCGCCGATAATCTTTCCGAGGCAGGTTATGTCCGGCGCGACCTTGTAAACGCCCTGCGCCCCGCCGGGAAAACGCAGACCGGTTATCACCTCGTCAAATATCAGAAGCGCGCCGTGCTTGCGGGTTGTCTTTCTCAAATACCGCAGAAAACCCCGCGCCGGAGGAACAACCCCCATGTTTCCCGCAACCGGCTCTATAACAACCGCCGCTATCTGTTTTCCCTTGCGGGCAAAAATCTTTTCCACCGAAGCCGTGTCGTTGTATCGCGCCGTGAGGGTTTTTGAAGTGAAGGAGCGAGGCACACCCGCGCTTGCGGGAGAGCCGAAAGTTGTCGCGCCCGAACCGGCTTTGACAAGCAGGTGGTCTGCGTGCCCGTGATAACAGCCGTCAAACTTCACTATATGGTCGCGCCCCGTGAACGCCCGCGCAAGACGGACGGCAGACATAAGGGCTTCGGTTCCTGAGTTCGTCATCCGTATCTTCCGCATGGATTTGAACTGTTTTGCCACTAATTGAGCGAGTTCTATCTCCGCCTCGCATGAAACGCCGTAACTGGTTCCCGCTTTCGCGGCGGCGGTTACGGCGCGCACAACTGACGGATGGGAATGTCCGAGAATCAGGGCTCCCCACGAGCCCATATAGTCTGTATAGCGGTTTCCGTCTGCGTCATAAACTGACGAGCCGCGAGCGCGGGATATAAACAGCGGCTCGCCGCCCACCGCTCCGAATGAACGCACGGGACTGTTGACGCCGCCCACAAGAAGTTTGCGGGCTTTGCTGAAAAGCGCGGACGATTTTGTGTTTCTGCGTGTGGTTTTTTCCGCCAAATCGCGAACCTCCCGCCGAATGGAAAAGGCGCGGGACACGCACGGGATAGTACACGAGATAGTATGAGGGCGCGAGAGTTTTTTAGAGTTAGCCGCCCGCGCCGTTTATAATCCCGCAATGAAACCCGGAGCAGAAACAGAGCCCGTGTTTGCGGCGATAGGGATTCCGTGCGAAAGCGGAGAACTGACGCTTAGCGGCAGAGCGGCGGAAGTTGTGAGAAAAAGCCGTGTTTTTTCGGGCGGAAAAAGGCATTTTGAAAAAGTGCGCGAACTCCTCCCAGCCGGCGGCGAGTGGATAGACATCGGCGGCGACATTGAAAAGACGCTTAAAGAATACGACCGGCGGCGGAGGGGCGGAACCATCGTGATATTCGCTTCGGGCGACCCGCTTTTTTACGGAATTGGCTCAACCCTCAGGCGACTGCGCCCCGAATGCGAACTTGAGGTTTTTCGCGCTCCGAGCAGTGTGGAAACGCTTTGCCGCAGAGCGGGAGTTGAGGCGGACGGCATTGCGGGGGCTTCTGTTCACGGACGCGACTGGCACGAACTTGACCGCGCCCTGATTGGCGGGGAAAAACTCACCGGGCTTCTGACCGATTCCGTGAACTCACCGGATGCGGCGGCGGAAAGGATGGTTTTCTACGGATTTGCGGATTATAAATGCCTCTGCGGAGAGAGGCTCGGAGAAAAGGACGAGAGAATAAGGTCTTTTTCTTCGGCGCGGGAGATGGCGCGGACAGAATTTTCACAGCCGTGCGCCGTTGTGCTTGAACAAATTTCAGAGGCGGGCGGAGAGAAAAATGCGGAAAGCGCGGAGTTTGAAACCTTGCGCGGCAAGCCCGGAATGATTACAAAACCGGGGGCGCGCCGAATGGCGATAGAACGGCTTGAGCTTGACCGCGCAGAGCATTTCTGGGACATAGGTTTTTGCACGGGTTCAGTTTCAGTTGAGGCGCGGCGGCGTTTTCCCGCGCTGAGGGTTGCGGCGTTTGAAAAAAACCGCGACTGCGAAGAGGTGATTGAGAAAAACGCGAAAAGGTTTTCAGCGCCGGGAATAAAAGTTGTTATGGGGGATTTTTTTGAGAGCGGGGCGGAAAAACTTCCCGCGCCGGACGCCGTTTTTATCGGCGGACACGGCGGGAGGCTTGAGGATATGATAAACACATTGGGGAAAACCGTCCGGCGGGGCGGCAGGATTGTGATAAACAGCGTTACGGAAGAAAGCGGGAAAATATTTCGCGAAAAATCCTGCGGGGCGGGTTTTGAATTTACCGGTGAGAAAAAAGCGGACAACGTGGAAATTTTAAGCGCGGTGAAAAAATGAAAAAAACAGCTGTAATTGCGGTCTCAAAAGACGGAATAAAAATAGCTCGCGAAATCGCTGGGGAAACACACGCGGACATAGTTTCCACAAAAAAAGGAGACGGAATAAAAACCGTCAAATCCGTTTCCGCTTTCACGGCTGAAAACTTCGGCAAATACGGGGGTTTTATATTTATCGGCGCGCTTGGAATATGCGTCCGCTGTATCGCGCCGTGCATAAAAAACAAAAAAACCGATCCGGCGGTCGTCAACATTTCCGAAAACCGCCTTTACGCGCAGTCGGTTCTGTCGGGGCATGAGGGCGGAGCAAACGAACTCGCGAAAAAAATCGGGAAAATTATCGGCGCGCGTCCGGTTATCACAACAGCGTCCGGAATCCGCCCGCTGTGCGTGGGGCTTGGAAGCCGCAGGGGGATAGACCCGGCGGAGTTTGTCAAATCTTTTGAGAAGGAGATGGCAAAACGCGGATTTTCGCCTTTTGACATAAGCGCGGTGGCAAGCGCGAAAATAAAAAAAGATGAAGAGGCTTTTTCCGTTCTTGCCGGAAAACTGGGTGTTCCCTTCAAGGTTTTTGATGAGAGGGAACTGGCGAAAAAAACAAAACCCAACCCGTCCGCCATTGTGAAAAGAAAAACCGGAACAGACGGCGTTTGCGAGCCCGCCGCTCTTCTGCTTGCCGGAGCGCGGAAACTCGCGCTTGAAAAAACAAAAATAACCCTGCCTTCCGGAAAGCAGTACACCTTTGCGGTCGCGGTCGCGGAAAATTACGGCGCGGGCGGGCTTGTTGCCATTGTGGGGGCGGGACCCGGAGACCCGCGTCTGATAACGGTTGAGGGGCGAGACCTTTTAAGGCGGGCGGATTTAATTCTCTATGCCGGCAGTCTTGTTCCCGAAAATCTGACACTTGAGGCAAAAGCGGAAGCGGAGATTAAAAACTCCGCCGTGATGACGCTTGAAGAGCAGATGAAAATAATGGAGCGTTTTTACAAAAAAGGCGCGCTGATTGTGCGGCTTCATTCGGGCGACCCCGCAATTTACGGGGCAACCGCCGAGCAGATGAAAATAATGGACTCAAAAAAAATGGATTTTGTTGTGGTGCCGGGTGTTTCGTCTTTTCAGGCGGCGGCGGCGCGGCTGGGGGCGGAACTCACCGCGCCGGAAATAACGCAGACGATAATCCTCACGCGGGGCGAGGGAAAAACCCCGATGCCGGAAACGGAAAAACTTGCCGGTATGGCGGCGCACCGTTCCACGATGTGTATTTTTCTGAGCGCGAAAACCGCGCGCAAGGTTCAGGCGGCGCTTCTTGAGAGTTACAAACCGGAAACCCCCGTGGCGGTTCTGCACCGCGTAACGTGGGAGGATGAAAGAATATGGCGCGGCGAGTTAAAGAACCTCGCAGACATTGTGAGAGACAACAAACTGACGCGCACGGTTTTAATTGTGGTTGGAGACGCGCTGAAAAACGGCGGAACGCGCTCGCGCCTCTACCACCCCGGATGGAAACACCTGTTTCGCGCCGGAGGGAAAAAGAAAAAGTGAAAAACGGAGAAAAGAAAATCCCGCCCCGCGTTCTTGTATTCGGCGGCACAACCGAGGGGAAAAAAGCGGCGGCGGCTCTTGATGCCGGAAAAACGCGCTATTTCTACTCCACAAAAACACGCACGGATTTTAAGCCGTCTGTTTTCTGCGAATACGTATGGGGAGAAATGGACGGGAACACCCTGCCGGAGTTTGTGAAGAAAGAAAAAATAAAACTGATTGTGAACGCCGCGCATCCTTTTGCCCGCCACCTTCACGAAACGGTTTCGCTTGTGTCTGAAAAAATGAAAATACCCGTAATCCGCTACGGCAGAAAATATCCCGAAAGAGTGTCTCACCCTTCCGTTGTTTATTGCGACAACTACTCCGGGGCGGTAAACGAACTGAAAAACACAAAAGGCGCGATGATTATTTTAAGCGGTGTGCAGACTCTTGCCGCGCTTAAACCCCTGTGGGAAAACAGAGATGACTGCTACGCCAGAATTCTGCCAAGAAAAACCTCCGTTTCTCTGGCGGTAAAACAGGGCTTTCCCGAAAAGCGGCTCATAACCGCCATGCCTTCACGGGACGCGGAAAAGGAAAAACAGTTTTTTAAAAAACTGAACATTAAATCAGTCATCACAAAAGAAAGCGGAGACACGGGCGGACAGGACGCGAAAATAAAAGCGGCGATTGAAACCGGAGCGAAAACGGCAATTATTAAAAAACCCCGCAGTCCGTTTTTTACGGCAACGGTTTTTTCTCCCGAAACACTTACTGAAAAAATAAGGGAAATGCGCGATGTGTCTTGAAACTCCTCCCTCCGACACAAAAAAAATGAAAACCGGACTCACCACCGGCGCCTGCGCGGCGGCTTGCTCAAAAGCGGCGGTTTTGTGCCTTCTGGAAGGAAAGAAAATAAAAAATGTTGAAATAAATCTGCCGGGCGGAAAAACAGCGAGTTTCAAGATAGAAAATTGCGAAAGCGCGGGAAACAGCGCGACCGCAACAACGGTGAAAAACGCGGGAGACGATCCGGACGTTACGCACGGGGCGGTTATAGGGTGCTCGGTTTCTCTGAACAACACGGGTGAAATAAGGTTCGCGCGCGGAAAAGGGGTCGGAAAGGTAACCCTTCCGGGACTGGGAATAGAGATAGGAGAACCGGCGATAAACACGGTTCCGAGAAAGATGATGAGCCGTATCGTGAAGGGCCTGCTGAAAGAAAACGGGCGCGGCGGCGAAGGGGCGGAAATAAAGGTGTTTGTTCCCGAAGGCGCGAAACTGGCGAAAAAAACCCTGAATTCGCGGCTCGGCATTGAGGGCGGCATATCCATTATAGGAACAACGGGAATCGTAAGGCCGTTTTCCGCCGCCTCATACGTCGCAAGCATAGTGCAGGCGGTGAAAATATGCTCTGAAAACGGATGCGGAAAGGTTGTCGCGTCATCCGGGGGAAGGAGCGAAAAGTATCTCAAAAAACAGTTTCCCGGCCTGCCGGACTACGCTTTTATACAATACGGCAACTGGATTGGCAGGCTTCTGGACGCGGCGGAAAGAGAAGGAATTCAAGACCTGACCCTTGCGACAATGCTCGGCAAAGCGGTTAAACTTGCGGGCGGCGATATGGACACGCACAGCGGAAAAACCCTTTGGGACAAGGAAGTTGCGGCACAAGCGGCGGAGAGATGCGGGGCGCGGGAAGCGGCGGACAAGATTAGAAATCTGAACATCGCGCGGCGGCTTACTGAGATTTTTCCGCTTTCCGGCGGAGAGCCGTTCTATGTTGAACTGCTTAAACAGTGCCGAAAACACTGCGCGCAGAGATTCAGCGGCGTTCTCAGACTCGCCCTTGTTGGAACTGACGGGCAAATAGTGTGGTATCCTGAAACGGAAGATGCGGACAATGGCTGAAAAAAGCGTGAAAATCTTTCCATTTACGGCGATAACAGGGCAAGACGACTTGAAACTCGCCCTTGCGCTTTGCGCGATTGACCCGCAAACAGGCGGGGTTCTCGCTCGCGGGGAAAAGGGAACGGGAAAAACAACTGCGGTGCGCTCGCTGGGAGATATGCTTTCAGGCGGCGGACGGGGGTTTCCCGTTATAAACCTGCCCATCGGCGCGACTGAAGACAGGGTTCTCGGCGCGATTGACCTTGAAAAACTGATTAACGAAAAGCGAGAATCGGCTCGCGCGGGGCTTCTTGAACAGGCAAACGGCGGAATCCTCTACATAGACGAAGTGAACCTGCTTGACGACTATTTGACCGACATACTTCTTGACGCGGCGGCAACCGGCGAATATATGCTGGAAAGGGACGGAATTTCACGAAATGTGAAAACGCGCTTCCGCCTTGTCGGAACAATGAATCTGGAGGAGGGAGACCTCAGACCCCAGCTTTTGGACAGATTCGGCTTATGCGTTGACGTGAAAGCCCCCGCAAGCGCGGAAGCGCGGAGGGAAATAGCGCAAAATAGAATGGGTTTTGATTCAAATCCCGAAAAGTTTTCCTCTGATTTTGAGGAAAAACAGGAAAAAATGCGGGAGCGCATAGAAAAAGCGGCGGAAAATCTTGAATCCGTTAAGGTGACTGAAGAAATTTTTGAAAAAGCGTCCGCGCTCGCGATTGAAAGCGGAGCGGAGGGAATGAGGGCGGATATTCTGATTGTTAAATCCGCGCGCGCGTTTGCCGCGTTTGAAGGCAGAGACAAAACCGCCGCGGGCGATGTTGAGAAGGTTGCGCCTTTTGTTTTAAGACACAGAAGCCCGGCGGACACACCTGCTGACAAAACGGAAAAAAAAAACTCCCGAAATCCCGACCTTGAAAACGGCGACCTGAAAAACGTACCCCCGAAGCATGAAAAAGACGAATTTCAGGTAATTGCCGACTCCGGATGGTTTTACAGAGCGGAAAAACCCTTCTCGCCTGAGGGGGATTACAGAGGAATTGAAATTGACACGGAGCCGCCGCCCGAAAGACGCGGGCGTTTTGTGAGCGCGGAACCCGCCGCCCGGGCGCGGGACAAAACAAAAAATGGAAAACAAAAAACCGATATTTACGAAACCGCGCGGCAGTGGGTTGCTCGCGGAGAGTTCAAAATTCACCGCAGAGCCGGGCGCGGGCGCGGAAATATATCCGTTGTTTTTCTCGTTGATTCCAGCGGCTCAATGGCGGCGGGAAAACAAATAGCGCACGCGAAAAAAATCATCGGAGAAACGGTTCGGGAAAACAGGGGGAAGAAGGTGGAGTTCTCCGGAGTGGCTCTTGTGAATGACGGCGCGCGCGTTTTTTCATCTTCGGGGACGGATTCGGGAAAACTGATTGAAAATCTCAAAAACCTGAAAACCGGCGGAAGAACCAACATGAGCGCGGGCATCGCGCTTGTCGGACAAATTTTGAAAAAAACCGCGAAAAGAAAAACATCATCCGCCGTTCACATATTTACGGACGGCAGAATAAACTTTTGCGAAAACGGCGGAGACCCTTTTGAAGAAAGCGTGAAAAGATTTGGAGCTGTTATAGACAAATCGGTAAAAACAACCGTTGTTGACACGGAATCGGGTTTTGTGAAAATAGGGGCGGCAAAAAGGTTTGCCGATAAAACCGGAGCGTCTTATGCGCGGGCGGACATGGGAAAATAAACGGGAGGGAAATACATTGAAGATTTACACAAAAAAAGGCGACACGGGAAAAACCGCGCTTTTCGGCGGAAGGCGTGTTGAGAAAGACGACACGCGAGTTGAATGTTACGGAACGCTTGACGAGGCAAACTCAACCATCGGGCTTTTGCGCTCAAAACTCGGCGAAAAACACGAGTGGCAGAGCAATCTGCACAAAATACAAAAAGACATGATGGATATGATGTCGCACCTTGCGCGTCCGTCTGATTCGCACAAGGAAAATAAAAACCCAATGCCGGAAGACGGCGCGGTTTTCTGTGAAAACTGGATAGACGAAATTGAGGAGAATATGTCGTCTCCTTCGGACTATTTTCTGCTTCCGGGCGGAAGCGAAATATCCGCGCTGTGCCATGTTGTTAGGACGCAAATCAGAAGAGGAGAGCGCAAACTTGCCGCGCTTATGAGAGAGGATGAAGTTCACCCCGCCATACCTTCATACATAAACCGCCTTTCGGATCTGTTTTTCACCCTCGCGAGAGCGGAGATGGACTCCGCCGGAGTTGCCGAAGAAAAATGGCAGTTATTTCTTTACAAAAAGAAAAAGAAATAAAAATCAAAGCGGTTTGAGATAAGACGCGAGAAGCCTTTTCTTTCCGGCTGAGCGGAAAACCACCGTTACCGTCGCTTTAGGTCCGCTTCCCTCAACCTTCACAACCTGCCCGCGTCCGAATTTTTTGTGCAAAACAAAAATGCCCGCGCAAATAGAAACGCTCTGCTGAGAAACACTGCTTTCGGTTGAATCCCCGTCAGGAAGCGCGAAAACCGCCCTTTTCATCCCGGAGACGCGAACTTCTTCGTGTTCAAAAACAGGAATGGACACAAAATGTTCGTCTGCCTTCAAATGTTTGGGAATTTCACCAAAAAATGGAGAGGGAGACGCGGCTTCAGTTATCCCGTGTAAATTTCTCTTAACCGGATAACAAAGGAAGAGCCGCTTCATCGCCCGTGTCATTCCGACATAAAAAAGCCGTCTTTCCTCCTCAATATCATCAGTGCGGGAAAGAGGAATAAGATTCTGGTTCACCCCTGCTATGAAAACGACCGGAAACTCAAGACCTTTGGAAGCGTGAAGGGTCATAAGTTTCACTTTTTTCCCGTCTGTTTTCGCGTCTGTGTCGCTTGCGAGCGCGATACCCTCAACAAACCCCTGAAAACCGTCGATATTTTCGGGATTGTTGTCATATTCCTGCGCGGAGTTCAAAAAGCCGTCCATGTTTTCCAATTTGTCTTCATCGTTTTTGAGAAAATCCTTGTAGCCGCTTTTTTCTATAATGTGACCGAGTACGTCAAAAACCCCCCTGTCCAGAGAAAATTCTGACAATTCGTCCATCATAATCACAAACTTCTCAACCGCATCAGCCGCTCTTTTTTTCAAAAAGCCCCCTTTTGCGGCTCTGCGCGCGGCTTCCATAATTGACACGTCATTTGCCGAAGCGTAACGGGAAATCTCTTCAACGGTTGCTGTTCCTATACCCCTCGGCGGAGTGTTGATTATTCTCGCCGCAGCCATATTGTCTGAGGGATTTACGATAAGACGCAGATAGGAAACCAGATCCTTAATTTCCGCGCGCGCGTAAAAACTTAACGCGCCGACAAGTTCACAGGAAATACCCGACTCTTTGGAAAATCTTTCCTCAAGAAGACGAGACTTGGCGTTTGTGCGATAGAGAACAGCAAAGTCTTCGGGCTTAAAGTCTCCGGAATCAACAAGTGATTTTATTTTTGAAACAACAAAATCCGCCTCGTCAAATTCGTTGCGCGCCTCATACACGCCCAGCGGTTCGCCCTTTTCCCCATCCGTCCACATATTTTTTTTAACCCCGAACTGGTTTTCGCTGATAAGGGCGTTTGACGCTTCAAGTATCGTTGAGGTTGAACGATAGTTTTTATCAAGTTTAATTTCCTTCGCCCCCGGAAAATTATTTGAAAACTCGAGTATGTTTTTCACTTCCGCCCCGCGCCATCCGTAAATAGACTGGCTGTCATCACCGACCGCGAAAACATCGGCATTGTTTTCTCCGAGCATTTTTACAAGTTGATACTGAATGCGGTTTGTATCCTGATATTCGTCAACAAGGATGTGGCTGAAACGTTTTCTATATTTTTCCAGAATTTCACGGTTATTCCCGAAAAGACGCATGGCGAGCAGGAGCAAATCGTTAAAATCAAGCGCGTTGGAGTTTTTCAATGCAATATCGTAACTGTGCATTAATTCAATTTTTGGCGCGATATTTCTTTCCCAACTCTCAAAAGAATCTCTGGACGGCGGATAATCGCCGCCCCTTTTAAATCTGTCTATTAACGACATCACAATTTCCGGCGACACACTCGTCTCCTCCATCCCCATGTCGGCAATGCATGTTTTGAGTACTCTTTTCTGGTCGCTATTGTCGTAAATGACAAAGTTGCCTTTATATCCGAAACCAAGATTCTCGATTTCGCTCCGCAATATACGCGCGCAGATTGAATGAAAAGTTCCAAGCCATATCCCCGAAATCTTGTCGGGAACAAGCATCTCCACTCTTTCTCTCATCTCACGCGCCGCTTTGTTTGTGAAGGTTACGGCGAGGATTTCGGACGGGCAAACCCCTTTCTCTTTTATAAGAAATGCTATGCGGCTTGTCAGAACACGGGTTTTCCCCGAACCCGCCCCGGCAAAAACAAGAAGATGCCCGCCCGTGTGACAAACCGCCTCAAACTGTTTGGGATTCAAATCGGGAGTGTCAACAGGGGATGATTCAAGTGTTACAACATCCGGTTTGAGGTTTTTATTTTTTTTCATCTGCCGAGAGATTTCAGTCCGTTTTTTTGCCGCCTTTCGTCTCGCCGTGCCCAAAGTGTATGCCGCACTCCTTGTCTGAGCCGGTTTCCCACCACCACCTGCCCGCCCTTGAGTCCTCTCCGGGCTTCACGGCTCGCGTGCAGGGGGCGCAGCCGATTGACGGGTATCCCATGTCGTGAAGCCGGTTGTAGGGAACTCCGTTTGATTTCACATATTCGCACACACGGTTTTCAGTCCAGTCAACTATGGGGTTCACTTTCAAAATTCCGCCGTTAGCATGGTCTATCTCAAACTTTTTCGCGTCCGCCCGCTGAGCGGTCTGCTCTCTGCGGAGCGATGTTATCCACCCGTCAAGACCTTGCAAATACTTGCGGAGCGGGTTGACCTTTCTGACTTCACAGCAAAGAATACGGTTCTCAACGCCTTTGTAGAAAAGGTTTATCCCGCGCTCCGAAACCATCCGTTCAACCTCCGCCGTGTCGGGGAAAACCAACTCCACCTTCGCACCGTAACGTTCTCTGACCTTTTCAAGAACTTCGTATGTCTCGGCGTTCAGCCGCCCGGTGTCAAGCATGAAGATGCGCGCGTCCGGCTTGACCTTCATAAGAATATCTATGAGAACGGAGCCCTGTATCTGAAAACTGGTGGCAAGCGACACTTTCGGGTGAAGTTTTTCCATCGTCCACAACAGAACTTCTTCCGGGCTCGCGCCCTCAAAACGCCTGTTCAACTCTTCGGTCTGTTCCTGTGTGAATTTCATGGAAACCCTATTTTATCACAAACATCATCGCAACCGCGTATCCGACTGCCACCGTAACGCACGGCACGGCAACCCAGAAGAAACCTATTCTCAAAACGTGGCGGTTTCTCGCGGTTTTGCCAAACCCGTGCTGGGCGCACGAAAAGCCCACAATACCGGCGGTTACAATCTCGGTTATTGAAACCGGAATGCCGTAGAGAGACGCCACAACGATTATCACCGCCGCAGTCGCCTCAACGGTTATCGCCCTTATAAGACATATCTCGGTTATCTCCTTTCCAACGGTTTCAAGCACCCTGCCTCCCAGAATAATCGCGCCCGCCGCCATTGCCACACCCGCGAAAAGCGCGCCCGTTGAAGACTCAAAAAGCCCAAGCCCCACGATGGGACCCACGGCATTTGCCGAATTGTTCGCGCCCGCGGAAAACGCGAGAAAGGTTCCCGAAACCGTTACGCACCACTTGAGAACGCGGCTTACACCTTCCTCGGAAAAGTTGTCAACAAAGTAGTTGAGTATCCGGTAGTAGAGAAACTTTCCGACAAAAAACCCGACCGCCCACGACAGCACCGGAGCGGCTATCCACCAGCCGATTATCTGAATAAAACGCTCGTGATTGAGAGCGCCGTAGTAAAGCCCTATGCCCGCGATGGAGCAAACGATGGCGTGCGTTGTGGCAACCGGAACGCGCGAGATGTTTGCCACCGAGACAAACACAAGGGCGATGACAAGCACAAGAGCGGTCAGCAAAGCGTCTGAGGAGAAAACATCCTGCGGCACGATGCCTTTTCCCATTGTTTCAACCACCGGCGCGCCTGCAATAACCGCGCCCAGAATGGCGAAAACGGCTATAAGAACAACCGCCTGCCTCTTTGTTCTCGCGCCCGCGCCGTATGAGGTTGCCATCGCGGCGGCGGAGTTGTTCGCCCCCACGTTGATAGCGAGAAGACCCGACAGCACAACCGCGACTATTAAAATCGTTTCCATCTCAAAACCTCACCCATAGACAACAAACAAAAACGCGCCCTCCCCCGTTTTGCGGGGAAACACGAATAAAAACGCCTGTTTTCCTCATCTTCCGCCCATTAGAGGACGGAGGAAAACCGCGTTCAAATCACATACAGCAGGAACAGCGCGCGCAACCGCAGAAACGGGCGGCGCGAAAAGAAATAAAAAAACTGTAAAGCGCGTCTGACATTGCTAAATTGTCCGGCTCCGAGCGTTAATGCTATGCGGAACAGGGGTGAAAGTCAATTCCGCCGGGCGCGCCAAATCCGTTATAATGGTCTTTCTGAGCAATGGCAAAATCACGCAAACCCGTCATATATCTGGCAAGCCCGTACGGTTTTTCAACCCGGCAGAAGGAAGTGCTTCTTCCCGAAATCGTGAAAGAACTTGAAGACACGGGCGCGACCGTGTGGGAGCCGTTTGAGCGCAACAACCAGAAGGAAATCCTTTCAAAAAAGGGCTGGGCTTACAAGGTGGCGCGGGCGGACTTTAAGGACACGCGCGATTGCGATGCCATTTTCGCCGTTGTGAACGGAACCCCGCCCGATGAAGGGGTCGCGGTGGAACTGGGAATCGCGATGGCGCTGGGAAAACCCACCTTTCTGTTCCGCGACGATTTCCGCAGAGTTACGGACAGCGAAAACTATCCGCTCAACCTGATGCTGTTCGCGGGCATGCCCGAAAAGAACTGGCGCGACTACTACTACACCTCGCTTGAAGAGATAAAATCGCCGAAAAAAGCTCTTGTGAAATGGATAAAAAAACAGACCCGCACACAGCGGAAAAGCGCGGGCTAACTCTGCGCGGTCAGCTCATCAGCGTCAAATATCGCGTGAAAACCTATGCCTTCTTTCTCAAAAAGGGCTTGCGCGTCTCCGCGTTTCACAATCGCCATCACGCTTAAAACCTCAGCACCCAAAGCCCTAACCGCTTCTGCGGCGCGCATAACCGAGCCGCCCGTTGTAACAACATCCTCAACAAGCACGGCGCGGTCTCCCTTTTGCAAGTTTCCCTCTACGCGCCTCTGAGTACCGTGCCCTTTTTCCTGCTTGCGAACGATAAAACCGCGCAGAGATGTGTCTCCGCACAGGGCGAGCATCGCGCCAACTATCGGGTCGGCTCCAAGCGTGGGGCCGCCGATGGCGTTTACCCTTCCGTCTTTTGAAAACAGGTCAAGGAAAATTGCCGCCGCAAGCCGCGCCCCTTCGGGGTCCAGGGTGGTTTTTCTCGCGTCTATGTAGACGCCGCTCTTCTCGCCCGAAGACAGCGTAAAATCGCCAAACTCCACCGAGCGGGCGATGAGTATGGAGCGCAAGCGGTTTCTCTCTTTTTTAAGACTCATGGAGCGGAAGGGAAACTACACGGCTTCACCCTCTTGTTCAATCCGTTATTGTTTGCCGGACGGGAACATGAAAAACATAAGCGTGATACCGGGAGCCGCCGCCGCGGCTTTGCTTTGGATTGCGGCGGCATTTTCGGGAAGTTTTGCCTCCTACCCCGAAGGCGTGGAGGAGATGCCGGTTGCGGAGCTGACCGCCCTGCTGTGCGCGGCGGGGGTTCTCTACCTCGCGGCGATTTGGAAGGCGCGGGACGAGGAGGCGGGAACTTTCGCGGTTGTTTTCGCAATCGGGCTTTTGATGAGGGCGGCGGCGTTCTTCGCTCACCCTGTTCTTGAAGACGACTACTTCAGATACCTGTGGGACGGCGCGGTGGCGGCGCGGGGAATCAACCCCTACGTCTTTTCTCCCGCCGAAGCGGTTTCGGCAAACGCGGGAGACGCCCTTCTCTTGCTCGCGCAAAACTCAGGCGGTGTGGCGGGGCGGATAAACCATGCGGAACTCACAACCGTATACCCCCCGGCGGCGCAGGCATTTTTCGCCCTCTCCCATCTCGCCGGAGCGTGGAGCGTGAATGTGTGGAGGGCTGTTCTGCTGGCGGCGGATGTTGCGACATTCCTTATACTCCGGCGCGTCTGCCGGGGGCGCGCCAATCCGGCAATCTACTGGTGGAATCCGCTTGCGGTTTTCACGATCTTTTTCTCTTGCCACATGGAGGCGCTGATACTGCCCTTTGCCGCGGGCGCGGTGTGGGCGGCGGGGAAAAAGCGCGGCGTGCTTGCGGCTTTTCTGCTTGCCGTCTCGGTGTCGGTAAAGTTGTGGACGGCGGTTCTCGCGGGGACGGTCGCAAGGGAGGCGGGAGGCGCGGCGAAAAGAACCTTCGCCCTGCTCGCCCTCTGCGCGGGCGCGGCGGCGGTAACGACTCTGCCGCTTTTTCTCTACGCTTTCGGAGAAAACTCAGGCATCGCGGCGTATGCGGAAAGCTGGGAAAACAACAGCTCTTTTTTCAGGATAACGCTGTTTTTGTGCGAGACGGCGGTTGAGGCGGCGGGCTTTCACACCGGGCACGGGCAGTTTGCCGCCCGCATTGCCACCTGCGCGCTGATTGCCTGCGGAGCCGTCTACGCTTCCACATCGGGCAGATGGCAAAAAGCCGACCTCGCGGGCAGATGCCTGTTTATCTCGGCGCTTGTGTTTCTTGTGATTCCAACCCAGTTCCCGTGGTACTACTGCTGGGTCGTTCCGTTTCTGGCGATGAGAAGCGGGGGGGCGAAGTGGTCTCTGCTCGCGCTCACGGCTCTGCTTCCGCTTTACTATCTTAAATACGGAGCCGTAACGGGTGCCGCCGCAGACGCGCTTGTGTGGATACAGTTTGTTCCGGTGTGGATTATGCTTGTGTTTGAAAACCTGAGGGGAAACAAATGAATTTTGAAAAAGAGATGGAAACCGCTCTTTCTGCGGTGACTGAAGCGTGCGGGATTTGCGTCCGCGCCCGTGAGGGCGGGATATACAAGGAAACCAAGGCGGACGGAACTCCCGTTACGGCGGCGGATTACGCGGCGCAATTCGTTATCGTCCGCTCCATTGCGCGGCGTTTTCCCGCTGACGGCATTGTGGCGGAAGAAACGCCCTCCTTTCAAAACGGGCAAATGGCGGAAGAGGTTTTGAAACTTCTTCCCGAAGCCGGGGCGGATGAAATGGCGGAGATGGTTTCACGCGGCGGAGATGCGGAAAGGTTCTGGGCAATTGACCCGATTGACGGAACGGCGGGCTTTATAGAGGGCGCGCAGTTTGCCGTTGCGGCCGCGCTTGTTGAAAACGGAGAGCCCGCGCTCGGTATCCTCGGTTGTCCGGGACTCGGTTTTATAATGTGCGGAGCGCGGGGACGGGGAGTGCGCAAGGTTGACGTGAAAAAAGCGCAGAGTGGCAAAGGGGCGTGGGAAAAACCGCGCGGAAGGGGAACTGTTCTGTGCGAAACGGCTCGGGGAACGGAAGAGGCGTATTCCGTAACGCGCGAAATTATGGGAGATATTGAAAAAAGCGCGGGAGAGACGGAAACGATAAGGATGGACGGGCAGTGTAAATACGCGCTTGTTGCGGCGGGGCGGGCGGATGTGTTTATGCGCGTTCCCAATTCCGGCGGCAAAAACGGACGCAGGGAGAACATCTGGGATCATGCGGCGGGAGCGGCGGTTGTGAGCGCGGCGGGCGGCAAAGTGTCTGACTTTTACGGAAACCCGCTTGACTTCGGCGCGGGCTTTACGCTTGCGGAAAACAACGGAGTGGTTGCCTCTGCGGGAGCGGTTGCGGACGTAATTATGGAAGCGATACGCAAAACGGGATTTTGAAAAAAATCGCGCCCCGCGACTTGCGCGTGTTATTATGATATTTCAGAATAATCGGAAAGGGAGAAACAACAATGGCTTCAAAAAAAACAAAAACCGCCAAACTTACAAAACGCTACGAAGAGGCGCTCAAATACCCTCTTTTTGACTCAATATTCAACCGCCGCTCGCGCAGATTCGGGCTTGGAATGGAACTGCCTGAAACAAGCACACTGGGATTCAAATCGTCTTACAAACCCGTGCCGCTTGATGAGTTTGAAGAGGCTCTTCTCGTGTGGTCGGGGACGGGGCTGACGGGATTGTGCCTTGCAGACCTGCCTCCCGAAAACGGAATTGATCTTCTGTGCCAGTGGACGGGAAGAACATGGCCCTCCGCCTGCAACAATCACGGAACGGAACTTTTCTTCACAAACGACAAGGGGCTTTATCACGTTGACGTAAAGCACATGCTTCCCGAACCGGGCGAGCTGGACATGTTTTTCAAAATGGGAAAACAGAAAAGAATTGACCGCCTTATGGAACTCTACAGGGGCAGCATCGTTAAACTTGAAAATAAAAGAGCCGACCTGCCCGACAAAATGCCCGGACTTTTTGACTTCAACCAGTGGAACACGAACAAGCCGGGAACCTCGCTGTTTATTCCGGTAACCGATGTTACGGAGGAGTATCTGAACCTTTTGCTTCTCTACTGCAGCAGCACCTACGGTTTTTCAATCACGGACGACCTGACGGGCAAACCCGCCGGGATTGACAAGTGGATAAAGAAGGGGCGCATAAAGGGCGAGGTGAAACTTTCGCTGTTTGACCTTGAGGTGAGAATCCTCACGGGGCTTAACGTTGAGCAGGCGTTTATGTGCCAGAACATGAGTCTCGCGCTTCAGGCTCTCGGGCTCGCGGGATGGACTTTCACGGGGCTTGTGCCGCGCTTCGCTCTCGGCGCGGTGCCAGATATGTTCAAGGGGCTGGGCTTCAGATTCATTCAGCCAAAACGGGGTTCCATAGATCCGCCGCCAACTATTCCGGTGGGAAGAGACGGAGTTTTTGAAGGTTACTGCCCGCCATATTACAAAAACATGGATGCCGCGATTGACGCTTTTCTTGAGCACAAGGCGTCTGCGTGGACAAACGACAAACCGTTTCCCTACACCGAGCCGGACAAACACCTTATGCAGGCTCCCCAGCCCACTGACACGACAATTCAGATTGTGCGCGATGTGGCGAATTACATTTACGACAGATACGGGCGTTTCCCCGCGTTTGTAGACCCGATGTATATGCGGCTTGTTTTTCAGGCAATGAACATAGACACCGAATTCTACGACAAGTACTACCCGAAGGGGTCGTACACCGACACGCACGCTAAAGCGTTTGAGGCAAACAGGAAGATGAGGAAAAAATGAAAATCGCGATTGTCGGAAACGGTATCACGGGCATCAGCGCGGCGATTGAAGCCAGGCGGCTGAAACCCGAATGGGAGATTACCGTTATATCCGGCGAATCAGATTTTCACTATTCGCGCCCCGCCCTGATGTACATATACATGGGGCACATGAGTTACCGCGACACCAAACCGTACGAAGACGGATTCTGGCGGCAAAACCGCATAAACCTTCTGCGCGGCTGGGTAACGGGAATTGACTCGAAAAACAGCCGCCTGATGCTTCACGGCAAAGAGCCGGAGGGTTACGACAAACTTCTGCTGGCGGTTGGAAGCAAACCCAACAAATTCGGATGGCCCGGACAGGATTTAAAAGGCGTTCAGGGACTCTACGACCTGATGGACTTGAGGGAACTCTACGAAAACTCCAGGGGGCTTAAACACGCCGTTATAACGGGCGGCGGACTTATCGGAATTGAGCTTGCGGAAATGCTCCACTCGCGCGGCGTGCACGTAACCTTCCTTGTGCGCGAAAAATCCTACTGGAACCGCGTTCTGCCGGACGAAGAGTCCGCGATGGTCAACAGGGTGATAGAAAAAGAAGGGATTGAACTCCGCCTTGGCGCGGAGCTGGCTGAAATTCTTGACGGCGGAGACGGAAGGGTTTGCGGTGTTGTCACAAAAGACGGGCAAAGAATAGAGTGCGGATTTGTTGGTCTGACGGCGGGCGTGAGCCCAAACACCGCCCTTGCCGGCGAAGGCGGCATTGAAACGGGCAGGGGAATCCTTGTGGACAGGGGTTTCAAAACGAGCGCGGAAAACATCTATTCCGCCGGAGACTGCGCGGAGATAGTAACCGGAGAGGAAAGAAATCTTCTCCAACAGGTCTGGTACACGGGAAAAGCGCAGGGAGTAGCCGCCGCGCAATCGATGTGCGGAATCGAAACGCGCTACGAGCCGGCAACATGGTTTAACTCGGCAAAGTTTCTTGACCTTGAATATCAGACCTACGGACAGGTGAACATGAATGTTGCGGGCGAGGAAAGCCTCTACTGGGAACGCCCGGACGGGCTCGCCGGGCTCAGAATCGTCCACGCGGGCGGGGCTGTAATCGGTGTGAACGTGATGGGGCTTCGCTACCGCCACAAGGTTTGCGAGGGTTGGATTGAGGAGAAACGCCCGCTTGACTACGTTCTGGACAGACTGGGAGACGCGAATTTCGACCCGGAGTTCTACTCCCTTTATGAAAAGGAGATAGCGGGCGTTTTCAGGGAGAAGACGGGATGACAACGGACGCGAAGACACTTGCGTATGACTACGACGAAGAAACTCTGGGCTTTGAAGAGCCGGAGGTTTCAAGCGCGGAGGATATTTCCGTTGCGGAAAAAATTTGTCTCGCCCTTGTCGGGGCGGGAGTGGTGGCTTTTGCCGTTCAGTTGGCCGGAGGTCTGTTTGCCGGCACATGGGCGGGAATTGCCCTCGCGTTCGGTCTGCCGTGCGCGGGGGCGGCGGGATATTTCATCCTTTCCTACACGGGAACAACGGCGGGAATAAAAAACAACGGCGCGTATTTCGCGAACATCTCCTCTCGCGGCTTGCTCGCGTGGGTCGCGGGGATTGTGATGACGGGTTTTTACATCCTGCTCTACTGGTATCCCTCAACGCTTGAAGGCGCGGTGAGAATGACAGACCCCGTCTCGATGGCTCTTTCGGGCGGCGCGGCGGACAGGTGGTTTCTCTACGGATTTCTCTACACACTTGCGGTTTTCACCTTCGGGATAAGAATGATAATGCGCTACCGGCACAATCGGTATCAGCAAATCCGCACGGTGTCTGTGATGTTTTTTCAACTGGGTTTCGCGTTTTTAATCCCACACATTTTGAAACTGTTTAATCAGCCGGAGTTTTACTTCAGTTACTTCTGGCCCCTGAAATACGACTATCTTTTCCCCGGCACGGTTTCGCATATCATGAGCAGCCCGGGCGGGCTTGGCGTGTTTTTTATCTTCTGGGGAGCGGTGATGACTTTTGTGGCGACTCCGTTGCTAACTTACAGGTTCGGCAAACGGTGGTATTGCTCGTGGGTTTGCGGTTGCGGCGGGCTTGCCGAAACCATGGGCGACCCGTGGCGGCAGTTGTCTGACAAGTCCGTAAAGGCGTGGAAGGTTGAGAGGTGGATGGTTCACGGCGTTCTGGTTTTTGTTGTGATTACAACCGCGCTTCTGTGGGCAAACTCGGCGACCGGCGGCTGGCTGTTCGGCGGGATTTCGCAGATGTTTTCAAAATGGTACGGCTTTTTCATAGGCGCGGTTTTTTCCGGCGTAATCGGTGTGGGTTTCTACCCGATTATGGGAACAAGGGTGTGGTGCAGGTTCGGTTGCCCGATGGCGGCAGTGCTTGGAATTTTCCAGAGGTTTTTCTCCAGATTCAGAATCACGACAAACGGCGGGCAGTGTATGTCGTGCGGAAATTGTTCGACCTATTGCGAGATGGGAATAGATGTGCGCGCCTACGCACAGAAGGGGGAGAACATCATCCGCGCTTCGTGTGTCGGTTGCGGAATATGCGCGGCGGTTTGCCCGAGAGGAGTATTAAAACTTGAAAACGGCGCGACCTTCTCAGACCGGTACAGGGGAGCCGAAAACCCGTTCGGCGCGCTGATTGAAGCCGTCAAGCACGACAACACAAGCGGGATAGTGGAGTTGCCGACAAAAGCAGGGGCGGTGAAGTTTGTCAGGGGGATGAGGGATATGAGGGTGAGGGGTTGAGATGGTTGAACATCTCAAGTCTGTTTTCCCTCGGCAGATATACTTCCACCCATGCCTTTGATTGAAGTAACCCTTCCCGGACTTGTTGAAGACAGCTTTCACTACTCCGTTCCGGAGGGGTTGAAAGACGGCGCGAAAATTGGAAAACGAGTTCTGGCTCCGCTGGGAAACCGGCGTACTATCGGGTTTGTAACAAAACTCTCACCAAAACCGCCCGAAGGCATCAAACTGCGCGACATCATTGATGTGATTGACGACGAACCGCTTTTTGACGAAAAACGGCTGGAGTTTTTCAAATGGATAGCGGACTACTACATCTGCCCTCTGGGAGCCGTTCTGAAAGCCGCACACCCTTCCGGGCTCGGCAGTATGAGAGTGAAAAGAAAAGCGTCTCTCACCGACAACGGCAAAGACGCGCTTGAAAAAGGCGCGTTTACACAAAGAGAAGAAACGGTGCTTCGCGCCCTCTCAACGGGAAATATGTCGCTTGAAAACCTTTTTGAGATTGCCCCGGGCGGCAACTTCGCGAAGGTCTATTCGCTTGAAAGGAAAGGTCTCGTGGAAATTGAATACGAAGTCAAGCGCGGGGCGAAAATCCGCTACGAAACCCTCTACTCCGCAACCGCCGGAGCAAGCGCGCGAAGCGAAATATCAAACATGCCCGCAAAACGCGCCGTGGCGGAGTTTCTTGAGGAATACGGAAAAACATCGACTGAAAAAATAAAAAGCGTTCTGGGAAACTCATGCGCGCCGCATCTGAAATGGCTTGAGAAAAAGGAAATCATCACCGCAGAAAAAAAGGAAGTGGTTAGAGACCCGTTCGCAAATATCAAGGCAGACGGCAAACCGCCGCCCAAAATGACCGCCGAACAGAAAAAAGCGTTTTCAGAAATAAAAAAATCACTCGGCGAAAAAACCCCGCAACCCTTCCTGCTTCATGGCGTTACGGGAAGCGGCAAGACTGAGGTTTATTTGAAAACCATCGCTGAAGCGGGCGGACAGGCTCTTGTTATGGTGCCGGAAATCTCGCTCACTCCGCAACTGGTTCAAAGGTTCAGAAGCAGATTCGGAGACGCGGTTACGGTTATGCACAGCCTCCTCAGCGAGGGGGAAAGGTTTGACTCGTGGCGCAGAGTCAAAAGCGGCGAGGCAAAAATAGTTATCGGGGCGCGCTCGGCAATCTTCGCGCCGTTTTCAAACCTGCGCCTGATTGTTGTGGATGAGGAACACGAAAGAAGTTACAAACAGGAAGACAAACAGCCGTGCTATAACGGGCGCGACCTTGCGGTTGTGCTCGGACAAATGTGCGGATGCGCGGTTATTCTCGGCTCCGCCACGCCATCTGTTGAGACATACCGGAACACGATAACGGGCAAATTCCGCTATATCTCAATGCCGCTGAGGATTGAAGGAAGCGCGCTTCCCGGCATTGAGATTGTGAAGCAGGAAAAAACCGTTTTCTCGCGTCCCCTCAAACAGGCGCTGATTGAAAACAGCAAAAACGGCGGACAGGCAATTCTGTTTCTGAACAGAAGGGGCTTTTCCACCGCGCTTATCTGCGGCGGTTGCGGGGAACTGCTTTCGTGCCCGAACTGCAGTATATCGCTCACCTATCACAAAAAGGGCGATGTGGTGAAGTGCCACTACTGCGGACTGGATGAGAAGTTTGACGATACCTGCGGAAAATGCGGCGGGAAATTCAGACGGGCGGGCATGGGAACGCAGACGATTGAAGATGAGGCGAAAAAAATTCTTCCCGAAGCGACTGTAGAGAGAATGGACAGCGACTCTGCAGGCGGAAAAACAAAACTGCTTGAACTCTACGGGAAACTTGAGAAGGGAAAGATAGATGTACTTGTGGGAACACAGATGGTTGCCAAAGGGCACGACCTTCCGGGAGTTACGCTTGTGGGAGTAATCGCGGCGGACACGTCTCTCGGTATGCCTGATTTTCGCGGCGGGGAGATAACTTTTCAGACTCTCACACAGGTATCGGGAAGAGCCGGAAGGGCATCGGCACCGGGAAAAGCGCTGATACAGACCTCAATGCCCGACCATCCGGCAATCAGGTACGCGGTTGCTCAAGACGCGGTCGCCTTTCTTAAAAGCGAGATTGAGTTCAGAAAAAACAGCAAATGGCCTCCCTTTTGGCGGGTTTCCGCGCTCAGGTTTTCGGGCACGGATGAAAAACTTACGGGCGCGGCGGCGGAGCGCATACACGCGCTTGCGGTCAAATCCTCGGCAGAGTTGAAATCCGGCGGCGTGGAAATAGTGGGCTGTTCCCCGTGCCCGGTTTACAGAATAAAAAACCGCTTCAGATGGCATATAATTATGCGGTCTGAAAGCCCCAAACTTCTGGGCGTTTTCACAAAGGCGTTAAAAGATGAGGCGGAAAGAACGGCTCCCCCGAAAACCCGCATCATTGCCGACATAGACCCGATGAGTTTTCTTTGAGGCGGCGGAAACTGCCCTTATGACCGGAAACGGAATAAAAACAAAACTTGCTCCCGACCCTGAGTTTGCGGAACTCACGCTTGAAAGGTTTGAGAAAGCGCGGAAAAAAGCGTCTGACAAGGAAAAACGGACGATTTTTGAGATAGCGTCGCACAGCCGCTTCCTCGCCCGGGCGGCGGTGAGAGACCCCGCCCTCGCTTTATTCGCGCTGTCAAACAAAGCGAAAACCAAATCCGAGATGGGAAAAACGCTGTCATCTCTGAGTCGCGCGGCGGAGGATACGGACGATTTTTTTAATGAAGTCAGGCGTTTCAAATACCGGCGGCTCGCGCAGATAGTGCACGAAGACATAAACGGAGACGATTTTACGGCAACAATGGCGGAGCTGTCAGACCTTGCGGAGGCAGTTATAGAGGCTTCCGTGGCGAGGATATCCGCGGAAACCGGCGCAGACGGCGCGGGGAAATTCTGCGTTCTGGGAATGGGAAAACTCGCCGGAAGGCAACTCAACCTCAGTTCCGATGTTGACCTTATCTACGTTTACGAAGACAAGGGAGACGCACAGCCGTTTGTCAGACTTGCGCAAGACCTCACCGCGAGAATAGGCGGAAACACGGAGAACGGATTTCTCTACAGAGTTGACCTCGGACTGCGCCCCGGCGGAATGAAGGGGACAATTGCGACTCACACCGAAGGGGTTCTTGAACACTACTTCTACAGGGGCGAAACATGGGAAAGAATCGCGCTGATGAAGGCGCGTCCGGTGGGCGGCGACAAGCGGCTCGGCAGGGAACTGCTTGCCAAACTGGAGCCGTTTATCTACGAACGTAGCAACGATTACAGCCTGATTGAAGACATGGCGGAGATGAAAAAGAAACTGTACGGAATCCGCAAAGAGCGAGACGTTAAACTGGGCGCGGGGGGCATAAGAGAGATTGAGTTTTTCACCCAGACGCTTCAGATACTGAGCGGCGCGAGCAAAAATCTTAGAGACCCGAACACTTTGAGCGCACTGAAAAAACTGCTTCGCAGAAAAACCATACCGCCCGAAATCGCGGATGTTCTGGAGAAAAATTACATATTTTTGAGAAAGGTTGAGCACAACATACAACTGGAAGAGGAGGCGCAGACCCATTCGGTTCCGGCTCCGTCTGAAAAACTTTCGCGCCTTGCCGCGCGCACAGGTTTTGAGAGCGCGGAGGAGTTCAGCGAAAAACTTGAAGCGGTGATGAAAGAAACCGAAACCGTCTGCGGGGAACTTTTCAAAAGCCCTGAGAAAGAAACCGAACCGAAACCCGCCGGACGCTGGGAGAAAGAAAGTGTGAAAATTACCGAGTTTCTCACAAGCGGCGATGTGGACAGAAAAACCGCGCTCCGCAGTCTTGAGTCTCTGGGCTTCAAAAACCCGGCAGACGCGCTTGAAATTATCGCAGACCTTGAATCCCCCGATGCCGGCGGAGGCGACCTTCGCGCGCGCGGACTTGTGAGAAAACTTATGGGAGTTCTTTTCAAACAGGCGTTCAAGGGCTCAAACGCAGACCTCGCGCTGATGAACCTCCAGCGCCTGATGACTCACCAGGAATGGAAGATGTCCATCTATCCGCTCATCACCGCCGCTCCCGACACTCTGGAAATTTTCATAAAAATTATCGGCTGTGAAAGCCCCGTGAGTTCGTTTCTCGCGCACAACCCCTACTACATAAACTCGGTCGCTCTCAAAAGTTCGGGCAAACTCGGCGACAAGGATGAGATAGTCCGGTCGCTGTCAAAAAGCATGGCGCAACAGCGCGACTACGAACAGAAACTGGAAACCCTGCGTCACTTCAAACACATTGAAACGCTAAAACTGTATGTCGCGGAGTTTGAGAAAAAGACCGATTTTCTCCGCACGGGCGGATACCTTTCCCTGCTCGCCTGCATTGTGCTTGAATCCGCCCTTGAGATGGCGCGGCGGCTTACGGGCGGCGTTTCAACCGCAAAAACCTGCGTTCTGGGAATGGGGAAACTTGGCGGCGGAGAGCTGGGTTACTCTTCGGATCTGGACATCATCGTGATACACGAAGGCGATGAAACCGACAAATACGTGCGACTCGCGCAAAAACTTATCGGCCTTGTTTCCGTACCCGACCGCTACGGGCATTTCTACGAAATAGACACGGCTTTGAGGCCGTCGGGCAATTCCGGCACGCTTGTAACGTCTTTTGAATCTTTCAAAAAATACAACGAAAACCCGGGCGGCGCGCGCCTGTGGGAGAGGCAGGCGCTTATAAAGGCATCTCACTGCGCGGGCGGGAAAAAACTGGGCGCAAAGGTTATGCGGGAGGTTGAAAGGTACGTGTATGAGATGCCGCTTGAGAAAAACTTTCACCGCGAGATAGATCACCTGCGCAAACGGATGGAAAACGAACTCGCGCGGGAGGACGAAAACAACTTTGATTTGAAAAAAGGCATGGGCGGAATGGTGGATGTGGAGTTTCTTGTTCAGGCGCTTCAGTTGAAGCACGGCGGGGAAAAAAGCGGACTGAGAACCCCAAACACCGTTAAAGCCCTTGACCGTCTCACCGTTGAGGGGGTTATTGGAAAAAGGGAAAGTAAAACCCTGCGGGACGGTTATATTTTCCTCGGAACCCTCGCCGACTTGCAGGGAATTTTTAAGAAAGACAACGCAAGCAGGGTCAGCGCGCGCGATTTTGAAAGACTTTCAGGCGAATTCGAGCGCGTGTCCGGCGGAAAGAAATTGCGCGCAAAATACGTTTCGACAACCCGGGCGGTGCGTGAAATCTACGAAGGATTTTTTAATTGAGCCCCGAACACGGCAAAAAAAGATGCGTTATTCTGCTCGCGGACGGCTCGCGCAGTGATGTTTTTGAGTATCTGCTGGAACGCGGAAAGTTGAAAAATATATCCCGCCACATAGTTGAACCGGGCGCGTTTATTACCGCCGCTTCGGTTTTCCCCTCCACAACGGGACCCGCCTACACTCCGTACCTGACGGGAAACTTTCCCGGAAAATGCGGAGTGCCCGGAATCCGCTGGCTTGACCGCGACCTGTGGGACAAACCTTTCACCTTCAGGCGCATGAGAAGTTACGTGAGTTACGAGGCAATGTTTCTCAACAACGACATGACCACCCATCCGCCTCTGCTGTTTGAACTGATACCCTCGAGCGTGAGCGTGTTCAACGAGATGAACAGAGGACTGCTTCCCGGAAACAACCTGACGAAATCATCATCGGCGTTCTGGAAACTCAAGAGCCATTTTTTCAAAAACGGCTCGTCAATCGATAGAGCGGCGGCGGATAAATTGCTTGACCGTCTGGACAGCTCCGTGGAAGACCTTCCGCTTTTCTGTTTCGCCGTGTTTATGGAGATAGACTCGCTTTCGCACAAACTGCACCCTTTCCACAAAAAAGTTGTGGACGCCTACATAAAACTTGACGGCATAGTGGGCGAAGTGGTGGAGAGGCTTGAAAAAAAAGGCGTTCTTGACAACACGCTGTTTCTGATTGTGAGCGACCACGGAATGACGGCGACACACACGCATCTCGACCTCTCGGCAATCCTTAAGGATAAAGGTTTCAAACTGCTTGAGTACCCGAACATATTCCGCAATTTTTTCGGAGCGGACTGCTCCGTGATGGTTTCGGGCAACTCAATGGCGCACATATATTTCAGAAACGCCTGCGGAGAGACGAAAAAAAGCGTGGCGAACTGCCTCGCCTCCAGACGGGAGATAGACATCGTGATGAGAAAGGAAACCTGCGGGTGGATTTCCATAACGAGTTCAAGGGGAAGCGGGCGCGTAAAAGTGCGGGGAGACAAAATTTTCTACGAGACAGCGGAGGGAGACCCTTTCGGGTTTCCGCCGATGAAGAGCGAAATATCGAAAGACGAACAACTCTCGCTTACTTTTGAAACCGGATACCCTGACGCCCTGCTTCAGGTGTGCCAGATATGTGAATCGTCACGCGCGGGCGACATCATAGTGAGCGCGAAAGCGGGCTTTGATTTAAGGTCGCGTTTTGAGTTTCCCGAACACCGGGCGTCTCACGGCTCAATCTCCGGAAGCCACACCCGCGTTCCCGTTATGATGAACATTAAAATCGGCGGCGGAAAAGCCCGCACGGTTGACATCTACCCGACTGTTCTCGACCACATGGGAATTGAAACTCCGGAAAATATTGACGGCAAAAGCCTTCTCGCGCGGCGGGGCTAACCACCCAGAACCGCTTTCTCTATATCCTTCTCAACCGTCTCTTCGGACTTTGAAGTGGCAACCGCTATCTCGCTTGAGATAAGGGAGAAAGCGTTTTCCATTATCTGCTTCTCGCCGAAAGAGAGGTCTTTTTTTCTGCTTATCCTGAGGATGTCGCGAAACACTTCGGCAACCTCAAATATGTCACCGTTTTTTATCTTCTCGGAGTACTCTTTGTGCCGTTTGTTCCATGCCTGTTTCTTGCCCGCCGGAGACGATTTTGTTTTCTGCGCGAGCAGTTCAAAAACCTTGCGGACGCGGTTTTTTGATACCACTTTTCTCATGCCGACACTGTTTGTGTTCTTCACGGGAACCATAACAGTTATGTCGTTCTTGAGGGTTTTGAGTATGTAGAAGGTGGTCTTTTTGCCCGCTATTTCCCTCTTTTCCACGGACTGAATCTTTGCGACTCCGTAGACGGGGTAGATAACGTTATTGCCGGGCTTGAACTGTACTGCCATGGAAGGAGGAGCGAACGAAAGTTACCCATTTTAACCGCGCGAGGCGTGCCGGTCAAATAGTGCGGGCGGCAAAGTTTGTGATAAAATAGCGGGGCGCCGGGGGCTTTTCCCGCCTCAGGCGGCGGACAGATGCCCGAAACAAAAATCATAAGAAACTACACGGAAAGGGGCGAAGACTCGCGCCTTCTTGATTCGTACCTGAAATCCGGCGGATACACCGCCCTGAAAACCGCGCTGGCAATGGAGCCTCAGGAGATTGTGGACAAGGTCAAAGAGTCGGGGCTTCGCGGACGCGGCGGCGCGGGTTTTCCAACCGGCTTGAAATGGGGGTTCATCCCGCATGACACGGAAAAACCCGTCTACCTGTGCTGTAACGCCGATGAGAGCGAACCGGGCAGCTTCAAAGACAGGGAGATTATAGAACGAGACCCTCATCAAATGCTTGAGGGAATGCTGATAGCGGCGCGCGCGGTGGGGGCGCGAAAGATGTACATATACATCAGGGGCGAGATGCCCTTCGGGGCGGGCGTGATTGAAAACGCCCTGAAGGAGGCGTATGCCGCCGGTTATCTGGGAGAAAATGTTATGGGCTCCGGCTTCAATGTGGACGCCGTTCTTTTCAGGGGGGCGGGCGCTTACATCTGCGGAGAGGAGACCGGAATGCTTGAATCCATTGAGGGAAAAAACGGCGAGCCGCGGCCGAAGCCGCCTTTTCCCGCGCAGTCGGGTCTGTTCGGCTGTCCCACGGTTGTGAACAACGTGGAAACGCTCGCCTGCGTTCCGCACATAATAAACCGGGGGGCGCAGTGGTTTTCATCAATCGGCACGCCCAAAAACACGGGAACAAAGATATTCGGACTGAGCGGTTGCGTGAACCGCCCGGGGCTTTACGAACTTCCGCTCGGCATCTCTCTGCGCGAACTGATATACGAATACGGCGGCGGCATTGCCGGAGGAAAACAGCTTAAAGCCGTCTCCCCCGGCGGTTCGTCATCCGCCATTCTCTCAGCGGACGAGATAGACATTACGATGGATTTTGACACGCTCAACGGGATTGGCTCAATGCTTGGAACTGCGGGTGTTACGGTTATGGACGAAACGGTTTCAATGGTGAGCGCGGCGCGCAACCTCGCCCATTTCTACAGAGACGAATCGTGCGGTCAGTGCGTACAGTGCCGAGAGGGAACGTGGTGGCTTGAAAAGATGCTTTCAAGAATAGAGAGCGGAGCGGGCTCGGAGGAATATCCGGACATCATTCTTGACGCCTGCTCGCAGATGAGAGGCACAACCATTTGCGCTCTCGCAGACGGCTGCGCGATGCCGGTTGACTCCATAGTGCGCAAGTTCAGAAACGAGTTTGATGAAGCGATAGCGGGCGGCGGAGTAAAATCCGCGAGCATGGGAAAGTGGGAATAATATCCGCTGTCTGGCTGGGGCGAGAGGATTCGAACCTCTACTGCCGGAGCCAAAGTCCGGTGTCCTGCCATTAGACGACGCCCCAGTGCGGGACTAAAATACACAAAACGGGCGGCGTCTTAAAGACCGGAGGCGAACTCGCCGCCGCCCTTGCCTTTCCATCCATTTATTCCGCGAGCGAGAAAACAGTCAAAATCCCCGGAATTGACGATATCAAAAACCGCGCGGGCGTTTGTCTCGTCTTCAAAGACCGAGAAGAATGCCGAGCCGGAGCCCGTCATGCGGAATGCGGCTCCGGAGTCTGCCTCAAGGCGGCCGCAAAACCGCGCAAGGTCGGGATAGAGAGCGAACGCCGGAGGCTCAAGGTCGTTTACCATCTCCAGCGGCGGGCTTATGTTCCACATCTTTTTCCCGCCCGCTCGCGCGGGGGAGGCGGCAAGTCCGTCCCATTTGCGGTAAACATCCGCCGTTTGAGACGGAAAACCCGGAAAGCAGACAACATAGAACAAAAGCGGAAACTGTTTCAGCGGCTCCGTTTTCTCTCCCGCCCCGGAAACTCTGCACGTTTCGCAGTCAATAAAAAGGGAAACGTCCGAACCTGTTTTGCGGGCGAGTTCGCGGAGCGCGCGCGATGAGAAAGCCCCCGTGGCGCGGTTGAGGCACACAAGAACGGCCGCCGCGTTTCCGCTTCCGCCGCCCAGCCCCGCGCCTGCGGGAATCTTTTTGTTGAGGAATATGCGCGCGCCCGCACGAACGCCGGACTTTTCAAAAAACAGTTTCGCCGCTGTAAACGCGGTGTTTTCTTCAGGCGGACAGACGGGCGTATTGGTCTCAAGAGTAACGCCTGAGTCTCCGGTCATCTCTATCCGCACCTCGTCAAAGATATCTACGGGCTGAACAACCGACTCTATTTCGTGCATGCCGCCCGCAAGCGCGCACGTCACGCGGAGGTTGAGATTTATCTTTGCCGGAGACAGAATCGTGAACTCTTTCATACGCCGTGTTATTATGTTTCCGCCACGCGGGCAAGTCCAATGTTTTTCAAAATCCTCCCCGTTTTTGTGATAGTCCCGATAGTTGAGATAGCGATACTCATCAAACTGGGCGGGCTGATAGGGGGCTGGGAAACCGTTTACATAGTGATTTTGACCGCCGTGCTGGGAGCCGCTCTCGCGAAACAGCAGGGGCTTTCGGTCTTAACGTCAATCATGGAAGACATGAACGCGGGCAGAGCACCGTCCGCAAATCTGATGGACGGGCTTATGATTCTCGTTGGAGCCGTGGTGCTTCTCACCCCCGGTCTTGTTACCGATTTCGCGGGTTTTCTTCTTCTCATCCCGCAGACGCGGCGGCGAATAAAATTTTTTGTTCAGAAAAGGGTTGAGAAAAGAATGAACATCATAGACATCAGCCCGGACTGAAATCGAGAGCCGCATTGACTATCGCGGAAGCAACCGGACTGCCGCCCTTCCTTCCCCTTATGACGACAAAAGGCGTGTCTCCCGCAGCCGCTTCAAGGCGCGTTTTTGACTGCTCAACATTGACGAAACCAACGGGCGCGCCCACCACCCCCAGAGGTGTGAAAGGCTTTGCGCCGCCGTGTGACCCTGCAAGCGCGTCCGCTATCTCCATAAGGGCGGTGGGAGCGTTGCCAACCGCGAACAGCGCGCCGGGATGCTCCCTTATCGCCACTCTCATCGCCGCGCGGCTTCTGGTTATCCCCTCTTTGCGGGCAATTTTCAGAGACTCGGGGCTGTCAAGATAGCAGAAAGCACGCGCGCCGGTTTTCTCAAGGAGGGCTTTTGAAATGCCCGCGAGAACCATATTCACATCCGTAACTATCTCGCCGCCGCGCAAGCCTCCGCTCCATTTTTCTATCGCGCCGCCTGAGCAATGGAAAAGCGTCTCATACTCAAAATCGGCGGTTGTGTGAATGCACCGCTTTATCGCGCTCAGTTCTCCGGGCTGTTTTGAGCCGGGGGATTTAAGACCGCTCTCAACGCTGTCGAAACTCTCGCGGTATATGGCATCAGCGGGTTCCGTGGCGGACACGCGCACCCCTCTGGGCGTTACCATCGCGCCGCCTGAAAAGAATGTTTCCGAATTGCCTATTATCAAAAGCGAAAACATGTCTATCTCTTCCGGGTTGAGGCGGGAAAGCGTTGTTACGCGGGCGTTTTCGTCCTCCCTTGAAACGTTGCGCACAACTCCAACCGGAGTTTCAGGAGCCCTTATTGAGAGAAAAATCTCCTTGAGGCGCGGCAGTTGCCAGTATCTTTTTTCGCTTCTGGGATTGTGAATGACGGTAACGAAGTCGCCCCCGGCGGCGGCGGCGATGCGCTTTTCTATTGTCCGCCACGGGGTTAGCAAGTCTGACAGGGAAACGGAGCAGAAATCGTGCCCGAGCGGCGCGCCCAGTTTCGCGGCGGCGGCAAGGAAAGCGCTCACGCCCGGAACAACTGTTACTTCCGTGCCGCTACCTATCCGCCGCTCCGCCGAATGAACCACGGACGCCATTCCGTAAACACCGCTGTCGCCCGAACTGATAACCGCCACATTTTTTCCGCTCCGGGCAATTTCAAGAGCCGCTTCCGCCCTCTCGTCCTCTTCGGAAAGCTCCTTTTCAATCCGCTCGCAACCCTCAGGTATCAAGCCTTCCACAAACCGGAAATAGTAGCGGTAGCCGACAACCGCCTGCGCGCGGGCAAGCGCCTCTCTGGCAAGCGGCGTGATGTGCCCGTCCGCTCCCGGACCCACGCCCACAACCGTTACGCTGCCCGGCATTTGTTGAGCCTCTTTGAAATTATGAACAGCGAAAAATACGGAAGGGCACCGTCAGAAATATCCTCAGGATGTTGCGTTATCATCTGCCCGTCTCCGCTGACATCTTTACAATACACAAACTCGTAGCCGCCCTCTTTTATCATCTGCGCCACCCCGGACGCGCCGCGCGGTTTTATAACAACCACCGTCTCAAAACTGTTCGCCGCGCTCCGTATCTCGCTCGCGGACACAGAGCCGGCAATCACGGCTATCTTGTCGCTTCCAAGCCCAAGGCAAACATCCGCCGCGCAACCGGCGGCGGAAAGTGATGAAACCCCCGGTATCAACTCGAAACTTCCCGGAGGAAATCCCGAACACAAAATACGGAACGCCGTGCTGTAGAGCGAAAGACAGCCCTCGCACACAACTGAAACTGAGAAGCCCCGCTTGAGGTTCTCACGCAATTTGTCGCGCACGGGGGCGTACGCGCTTTCCGATGACTCTCTGCTTTTCATGTCAACATGGAACGGCTCCGCCCTGCTGTCAATCCCGTAGTGGCGCAAAATTGAAAGGGCGCGACTGCCGCCGTCTGTTTCGGGATAATAGATAACGTCCGATGCGCGAAGGGCTTCAAGCGCCCTAACGGTTATCAGGTCGGGCGCGCCGGGACCGAGAGAGATGCCTCTCAAACGCGCCTGAGGTTCGGGGTCATTTGTCCTGCTCATTCAAAACGCCTTCGGGCGGAAGAGATCCCCTTACGTGGAAATGGTGACCCACCTGCTCTCTGCCCTTCTCATTTTCAAAACCGACTATGCGGGTTCTGTATTTGCACAACTGACAGTTCATGTTGGCGGTTCCCGTCTCAACCTCTTCGATTCTCTCGCTGAGTATGTCAAGTATGAGGTCGTGCGCGCCGAAAGGTTCTGTGTAGAAAATCTCCTTTTGCGAAACATCGCGGCGGGCTTCAATCAGAGAGTAGATCCTTTTCAGAAGAACTCCCGTGAAAAGAAAAACGGGAACGGCGATTATCCTTGAATACGGAAGCCGCTCGAGAATCTCAAGTGTATCCTCAAGTCCGGGTTTCGTAACGCCTATGTACGCGGTGCGGGAGAAACCGAAACCCATGCCCTCCTCAAGCATTCTCGCCATTTTCGCGACATCGGAGTTTCCGTCCGGGTCGGAAGTTCCCCTGCCCACAACCAGCAGACAGCACTCCCCTCTTGGGCGCGGGGGAAGTTTGCTCTCGCACCTCTCTATGAGAAGACGGCACAGTTCAAGCAACTGGGGCGAGACGCCGAGAAAACTGCCGAAACGGATGCTGAGGTTTTTATGAGCCGCCTGCAGGGAGTTCATCTCAAAGGGCATATCGTTTTTCGCGTGCCCGCCGGCAAACAAAATCGCGGGCAGGGAGATGATGTCTCTGATGCCTTTTTCCATCATGGAACTCACCGCAACATCAAAAGTCGGGTGGGAGAACTCAAGAAACCCGTAGTCCACAACCGCTTCGGGATGGCGGTTTCTCATTCCGTCAACAAGGGCTTTGAAACCGCTCACACCTTCGGGGTCGCGGCTCCCGTGTCCGCATATCAAAATGCCCTTGCGCTCCCCGCCGGGCGGTGTGTTGCTTTGAGATTTCAATTTCTTTGCCACTCCCCTTCCTGATGAAGATACTCTATTGGGCGTTTCAATTCCAAAATCCTCACGGCGGGAGTAAATTCAAATCAGAATTTCAACAGCCGCGGCAAGGGCGGCAGACAGAACTGTGACGGCGGTGTTCACCTTTTTTGCCGCCGTGTAGTCGCCCGGGAAAAGCGCGCGGGGATTTGAGCCGATAAACGGTTTGACGGACGGCTCTCCGCCGTATGTCGCCTCTCCGCCGAAGCGGCAGTCCAGAATTCCCGCGAGCGCGGCTTGCGGAAAACCGGCATTCGGGCTGGGATGACTGCGCCCGAATCTGAAGATAAAAACAAAGGCGCGGCGGCTTGGAGCAACCGCCGCCATAAGAAAAGCCGTAATGCGGGCGGGAACAAAATTCGCGGCGTCATCAATCCGCGCCGCCGCCATGCCGAAGCGAAGGTAGCGGCTGTTTTTGTAGCCCGTCATTGAATCCATCGTGTTGACCGCCTTGTAAGCCATCATCGCCGGAACGCCGCCAATCAGGTAGAAAAAAACGGGAGCCACAACACCGTCTGACAAATTTTCAGACATCGTCTCAAGCACGGCCGTTCTTATGCGGGCGGGGCAGAGTTTGTCCGTGTCGCGCCCGACAATCATCGAAAGCCGCCGCCGCGCAAGCCCGGTGTCGTTCTCCTCAAGGGCTGAAAAAACCGCCCCGCACTCGGCGGTCAATCCCGCTCCCGCAAGCCCGAAAAAAACAAACAGGGACGAAAAGGCAATGTCCACTGCGGGTCCCGCTGAAGCGGCAAAGGTTTTAGCGAGCGAGAAAACCCAGAAAACCGCTGAAGTGAAAAAGACGGCAAAAACCGCGCCTTTTACGGCTCTGCCCGCTCCCCGGTTGAGGGCGGCATCCGCGCGGGATATGACGGCTCCAAAAAGCCGGACGGGATGCGGAAGACGCGGAGGGTCTGCAAAGATAAAGTCCGCCGCAAGCCCCGCGACAAGAGCGGCTGAAGCGATAACCGGAGCGGAGAGAAGGTCGGATGTGAAAACGCCCATTGTCAAGTCTGGCAGTCCCTACGGGATTTGAACCCGTGTTTCTACCTTGAGAGGGTAGCGTCCTGGGCCAGGCTAGACGAAGGGACCCTTTAAGACAGAAACGATATTCTATACGGGACGGGCGGGCGGTCAAACCGGAGGGGCGTCAGTCCTCGGGGGCGTCATTTTCCTTTTTGCGAAGATAAGTCGGAACATCCAGATCTTCGCCGCCCTCGGTAGCGGGCTTTCCGCCGCGGGGGGTGAAAAGGTCGTTTGCGCCCGTGCCCGTGCCATTGGTCTGTTTTCTCTGCGGAGCCGCAGGCGGCTGGGGCGCGGCGGAGCGCGAACCCGCCTCTTCAATTCCGGTCGCGATTATGGTGATTCTGACTTCCTGCCCGGCTTCCTCTTTGCTGTATTCACTGTATCCGAATATGAGTTTCACGTCGCTGCTCGCTTTCTTCGTCACGTAGTTGCAGGCTTTTTCAAGTTCGTCAGTTCCGAAATCCGGCGGAGCAACTATGTGGAGAAGCACACCTTGCGCGCCCTCAATTGAAAGTGCTCCGAGAAGCGGGCTTTCAACCGCGGTTTCGGTGGCTTTGACCGCTCTGTCCGCGCCCTCGGCGCTTCCGGTTCCCATTATCGCCTTGGAGCCGGCTTGACTCATTATCGTTTTCACATCGGCGAAATCGGTGTTGATGAGTCCGGGGCTGTTGATAATCTCCGTTATTCCGCTCACGGCGCGGAACAGCACATCGTTCGCGCTGGCAAACGCATCCTTAAGAAGAGCGGGGTTTTCACGGTCGCACAGTTTGTCGTTGGGAACAATTATCAGTGTGTCCGCTTCTCTCTCAAGCCTGCTGATTCCCTCGTTCGCAATCTCCATTTTCGCTTCTCCCTCAAAAGAAAAAGGAAGCGTTACTATCGCAACCGTGAGGGCGCCGACCTCTTTTGACGCCTTGCAAACCACCGGCGCGGCTCCGGTTCCGGTTCCCCCGCCCATGCCCGCCGTAACAAAAACCATGTCCGTGCCTTCAAGCATTTCGCTTATTCTCGCCTTGTCTTCAGTGGCGGCGTCTTCACCGACTGAGGGAATTCCGCCCGCGCCGAGACCGCGCGTGGAACGGCTTCCTATCTCCAGTTTGTTATATGGTTTGGATTTGTTGAGGTGCTGGGAATCAGTATTGACGGCTATGAAGTCAACACCTCCAAGCCCCCTGTCCATCATGGAGTCCAGCGCGTTACAGCCGCCGCCGCCAACTCCCACTATCTTAATCTTCGCTTTAAGGTGGGCTTCCGGTGGAACTATTGTGAACCCTGCTGCCAATGTATGCGCCTCCGCTCCGCTTGAGAAACGGAAATCAGAAATAACCCGCGAACCACTTATTCATCCAGTCGTGCACTTTTTCAAATATTTTTCCGTCTCTCACCCTTATCCTACCAGAGTGTTCACGGGATTCCACTCCGTAGTGTATAAGCCCAACGCCCGTTGAGAACGCGGGACTGCAAACCTCCTCGTTGTCGCCGTAAATACCCACGGGAACTCCGAGACGGGCTTCCATGCCGAAAATTTCTTTTGCCATCTCAACCGCGCCTTCCATCGCGAGGCTTCCGCCCGTGAGAACAACCTTGGATGTTGGACTGCTGGCGGCAACGGCGGCGGGAATTTCATCTCTCGCAAGCTCAAGTATTTCCCTCATCCTCGGCTCTATGACTTCGGCAATATCGCGTTGTGAAATCATTCGTGTTGTTGTATCAGCACACCGTATCTCCACATTCGCGGCGGTTCGCGCCATGCGTGCGAGGGCAACTCCGTGGTCTTCCTTTACTTTTCGCGACTCCATATCGGAAACGGTGTTGAAGCGGTGCGATATGTCTCTGTCAATATTATCTCCGCCGAGTGTTATGTTCTGCGTGTATTTGAGGATGCCGCCTTTGCCGAAAACCGCTATATCTGTTGTTCCGCCGCCGCAGTCCACAAGCACAACCCCAAGGTCTTTTTCCGTTTCGGTTAGAACGGCCATGCTTGACGCTATCTGCTCAAGCACTATGCCGTTGACGTCCAGACCGATTCTGTGAATGCAGTCTATAAGGTTTTTTGTGTCGGCAACCTGTCCACTCACTATGTGTATGTCCGCCTCTATTTTTTGACCCCGCATACCGAGAGGGTTGCTCACCGGTTTCTGCCCGTCTATGGAGTATTTGCTCGCGACCGCCTGAATAATCTCCCTGTCCGGGGAAACAACTTTCGCGTTTGTGTTCTCTATAAGACGCTTGAGGTCGCCGTCCGTAACCCCGTCCTCGCTGACCGCTATTTTGCCGGGAACATTCTGGCTTTTGACGTGGCCGCCCGCTATTCCCACAAAAACGGAGGTTATATCTTTGCCCGACGCCCTTTCCGCCTCCGCAATCGCCTCCACTATGCAGTCACTGGTTTTTTTGATATCAACAACGATTCCCTTGCGGAGCCCCGTTGAAGGGTACGTTCCCATGCCGAGGATTTTGATATTTTCCCCAACCATCTGCGCGACAATGGCGCATATCTTGGTGGTGCCAAGATCAAGTCCGTAAAAAGTTTCAGATTTTTCCGCGCTCATTTTTCTATCCGCCGTTCAGCCTGAGAATTCCAACCCCTTCGCGGCGGAGGT
Source organism: Thermodesulfobacteriota bacterium (assembly GCA_965226585.1). Taxonomy (GTDB): domain Bacteria; phylum Desulfobacterota_D; class UBA1144; order Nemesobacterales; family Mycalebacteriaceae; genus Mycalebacterium. The sequence continues at coordinate 107,213 of OZ245366.1, forward strand.
TAATATACTTTGCCTTTCGCCCGCTCGCATAAAGGTTGCGGGTTATTTTTTCAAGTTTTTCCCACAGCCCTTTCAAATCCGCCCCCATTTCTATGACAGTCCCCTGCCGCGTGAAGATGTCAACGCCCTCCTCTCCCGGCACGGACACTTCCGATATGTCATCCCATCCGGGCGCGGCAACGGAGGAAAGAGAGAGTTTAAGCACCTCTATGCCTCCGGAAACAAAACCCATCGGAGACCTCAAAACCGGATAGTCCATTCCGTAATTCCCGGCGGGAGCGGCTCCCAGCCGTGCGCCGGAGCCGTCAAGGTAGTAAAGTTTTCCATCATCCGCCGCGTAGAGGCAGAACGGGATTTTCTCTTTAATGCTTATGGCGACCTTGCCGCTGAAGTTTCTGCGGGCGGAAGCTTCTTTTATCCACGGGGCTTTTTCAAGCGCCCCTGACACGGAGCCGGGCATAAGCAAAAACGTCCCGCCCTCGTGAGGCATCCCAATTCTTTTCAAAACGCTTTGGCGCGAAACCGCGTTTGCGCCCTCAATCACAACGGTATCAATAACAAGCGCGCTTTTTGCCGCGAAAAACATCGCGCCCAGACACACGGCGGCGGCGCACACCTTGAAAAAAAGCGATAAACGCGGGCTGTTTCCACGCTTTCTTTTTCTTCTTCCGGTCATATCACGCAAACCTCTGTTTCCAAATCTATGCCTCTTTCCCTGAGAGCCTTGTCGCGGGCGATGCTTATCAATTCAAGCACGTCCGATGTTGTCGCCCCGCCTTTGTTGACTATAAAGTTCGCGTGCACCGGCGAAAACTCTGCAGACCCGACTGAAAACGATTTCATTCCGAGCTCTTCAAGAAGCCGTCCGGCTTTTATCTGCGGCGGATTTTTGAAGATTGAGCCCGTGTTCGCCTCGCTGACCGGCTGTGTGGCTTTCCTGAGCCTCAAACTCTCCCTTATCGCCGAAACGCTCTCTGTGCTGTTTCCGGAGCGCAAACGCAGACGCGCGCTCAGCACGACCGCACCGGAAGGAATTCCGCCTCGCCTGTATCCCGAATCCAGTTCGTCCGCGCGCAGTTCGTGCACACAGCCGTCGTGCCAGACGGCAACGCTTTCAACCGCTTGCGCCATTTCTCCCCCGTTCGCACCCGCGTTCATAAACACCGCGCCGCCAACAGTTCCGGGAATTCCCGCCGCGAACTCAAGCCCGGAAAAACCCATGCGCGCGGTTCCGTTCATCACGGCGGCAAGAGAAGCTCCGCAATCGGCGGACACAACCCCTCCGGGAAGAATCTCAAAATCTTTGAGGCGGCAAGTGCTAACCACCGCGCCCTCAAATCCGCCGTCTCTGACTATCGTGTTTGTGCCGCCTCCGAGAACCGTGAATGGAACGGACTGCAGGGAAAGCTCTTTGAGCGCGCGGAGAAGAGCGGGCTGCGTTTGCGGATAGACGATAACCTCCGCCTCGCCGCCCACCTTCATCGCCGTGTAAGACGACATGGGAAACCCCGGCAGGATTTCGCATCCGTTTTTTTTCAAGTCTTTTATCAAGCCCCTCATCTCAACTCATCCGCAACCGCGTCCGCGCAACGCCAGACATTGCCCGCGCCGAGAGTGAGAAGAATATCTCCCTCACCGAGATCGTTTTTCAGCAGTTTCACAAGCTCTTTTTCGCACGGGGCGTAAACCGCGCCCTCGCCGCCCGCGGCTTTCACCCTCTTTACCATCTCCTCAGAAGTCGCCCCCTTTATGGGCTCCTCCCCGGCGGCAAAAACATCCATAACATAAAGGCGCGGAACCTTGCTGAGCACATCCACAAAGCCGTCAAGAAGAAGCCGCGTCCGCGTGAACCTGTGCGGCTGAAACACAACAACCGGCTGTGATGAGAACGCGTCTCTGACCGAATCAAGCGTAACTCTTATCTCTTCGGGATGGTGTCCGTAGTCGTCTATAAACTTTATCCCCCTGACCTCGTCTCTCAGTTGCATCCGCCTTTCTATGCCGCCGAACCGTTCAAGCCCCCGGCTGATGAGTTCGAAACTCACTCCCATTTCCATACCCACGGCAATTGCGGCAAGCGAGTTGACGGCGTTGTGTCTGCCGGGAACGGAAAGACGGACGCGCCCCGGTTTGCCGCCTTTGAAAAAAACCTCGAAATTAGTCTCGAATCCCTGCGTTACAACTTTGCCGAGACGAATATCCGCGTCCGGATTTTCGCCGTAGGTTATGAACCTTTTGGAAGCCCGCCTGGCTATTTCGCGCACATGAGGGCAGTCAACGCAGAGGACGGAAAATCCGTAAAACGGAGTCCTTTCAAGGAAATCAAGAAATCTGTCGCGCAAGGTTTCCACCGTTCCGTAGTAGTCAAGGTGCTCGCGGTCAACGTTTGTGAGAACCGAAATGGCGGGGGAAAGACGGGAGAAAGAGCCGTCACTCTCGTCCGCCTCGACAACCATTATATCTCCGCCGCCGAACCTTCCGCTGCCCAGAGCGATAACCTTGCCGCCAACCACAACGGTCGGGTCAAGCCCGCCTTCGGTAAGAACGGAAGCCGCCATTGATGTGGTTGTGGTCTTGCCGTGGCTTCCCATTACCGCCACGCCCAGTTTCATCTTCATAAGTTCCGCGAGCATCTCAGCCCTCTGCACAACGGCAATGCCGAGCGCCCTCGCGCCCGTCACTTCGGGGTTTGAGTCTCGAATGGCTGAGGAAACAACCACAACATCCGCCCCCGCCACGCCTTGCGCCCGGTGCTCGCGGCTCACAACCGCACCCGCGCTTTCAAGCGGCGCGATATCGGCATGCGTTCCCGTGTCCGAGCCGGAAACCTCGTAGCCCATACTGAGAAGAACCTCGGCAAGCCCCCTCATTCCGGAGCCCGCAATTCCAACCATATGTATCTTTTTGAACCTTCCGTGCAACTTTCACCCGCCAGCGAGAATCTCTATTTCGTCAGCTATTCTCTTTGCCGCATCCGGAGCCGCAACCGCGGCCGCCGCGCGCGACATCCCCCCCAGCGTATTCCAGTTAAGCAATGTTTGTAAAGTTTTGGCAACCGCTTTTTCCGACATTTCCTTTTCGTCAATAACAACAGCGGCTCCGGCTTCCTCCATCATCTGTGCGTTCGCGTGCTGGTGGCGGCGCGCCGCGAAGGGATAGGGAACAAGAACGGACGGCAGTGAAAACAGGGCTATCTCCGCAACCGCACCCGCGCCCGCCCTTGATACGACAAGGTCGGCTTCGGAGTAGCATCTCGCCACATCCGGACTGAAATCAAAAACCTCCGCTTCTATGGCGGCGGACTCGTACGCGCGCGCGACTTCAGGGGCGTCACGCTTTCCGGTCTGGTGTATCACTCTCACGGGTATCTGTCCGCTGTTTTTCAGCTCCGCCACGGCGGGAGGAACCAGACGGTTGAGGGAGCCCGCGCCCTGACTGCCGCCGAGCACAAAAATCGTAACGGATTGCGGGGGAGACGGACGCTTCCTTTCCGCGCTTTTGAGGGCGGCGTTCACAATCTCACGCCGGACGGGGTTGCCGACAAGACGGATTTTGCCGGCGGGAAACTGCTGTTCTCCCCGGCGCGGAAAAGCAAGAAACACCCTGCGCGCGATCTTTCCGAGCAGTCTGTTGGCAAGCCCCGAAACGCTGTTCTGTTCGCATATCGCCACCGGAACCCCCATTACGCGCGCTGCAAAAACGGCGGGAAAGGAAGCGTATCCTCCCATTCCGACCGCCACATCGGGGCGGAACTTCGCCACTATAAAAAGTGACTTCAAAACACCGAGCGCGGCAAGGAAAGCGCCCGACACAAGCCGAAAAAGACCGCCGCCTGAAACCCCCGCGCCGCTTACGGCTTCAAACCTGTATCCCGCCTCCGGAATCAGACGGCTCTCAAGCCCTCTGCGGGTTCCCACAAAAAGAATCTCGTTTTCTGGGTCTCTCGCGGTTATCTCCTCGGCAATCGCGAGAGACGGGAAAATGTGTCCGCCCGTTCCGCCGCCTGATATAAGAACCTTCATTTTTTCCGCGCCCCCGCCCTTGAGACGCTCAAAATAACGCCCACCGCGCCGAGGCTTACAACAAGGGAAGTGCCTCCGTAACTGAGAAACGGCAGGGTCAGCCCCTTTGTGGGCATCATCGAAAGCGCGACCGCCATGTTCAGCGCCGCCTGAAAAACTATGAGCAGGGAGTAGCTCATAACAAGATGGAAGCCGAAAGCATCGGGAGCCATAACCGCTATCCTCACGCTTCTGAACAGAAACACCGCAAACGCCGCCACAACCGCGAAAACGCCCGCGAAACCAAGCTCTTCGCCAATTATGGAAAGAATAAAATCGGTGTGCGCCTGCGGAAGAAAAAACAGTTTCTGATTGCTCGCCCCGAGCCCCTGTCCGAAAAGACCGCCCAAACTGAAAGCCATCATAGACTGAACCGCCTGATAGCCGGAATCAAAGTAGTTTCCCCAGGGGTCGAGAAACGAGAGAAGGCGCGTTTTTCTGTAAGGCTCAATCCAGACGGCAAACACGGTGAAGCACATCGCGCCTCCGGCAAGGGCGCACAGATGCGCAACCCTCGCGCCGCCAAGAAAAAGCATGATGCCCGTAACACAGAGAATTATGAACGCCGTGCCGAAATCGGGCTCAACAAATATCAGCCCCACGTAAATCCCGCCGAGCAGAAGATACGGCACAACTCCGCGCAGAAAGTTTTTCATCAATTCGCTTTTGCGCGAAAGCGATTCAGCCATGTAAAGAAAGAATATGAACTTGGCAAACTCAGACGGCTGGAAAGCGAAACCGCCCACTTGAAGCCATCTTCTCGCCCCGAAAACCTCTCTGCCAACGCCCTCAAACAGAACCGCGCACAGCAAAGCAAGACCCGCGAAATATGCGGGCATCGCAAGCCGCTTCAGCATTGTGTAGTCCGTCATCGCCACAACGAACATCACAATAAAACCGATTGCGAGGTAAATCATCTGCAGTTTGAAAAACCGCCACGAATCGCCGTGGGTCTCAAGGGCGTAGACCGAACTGGTGCTGTAAACCATCAGCGCGCCCGCAAGAGACAGCACGGAAACAACCGCCAGCAGGGTGTAGTCAAGACCCGCGAAAACGCCTTTGCGCGAACTACCCGAATCTCTTAACAATTCTCTGAAACTCCCTTCCCCTTTCTTCAAAAGAGGAAAACATATCAAAACTGGAACATGCGGGCGAAAAGAGTATTGAGCCGCCCGGACGCGAATTTTCCACCGCGCTTGCGACCGCCTGTTCAAGCGATTCGGTGAGAACGGTTTTTGCAAGTCCTCCCAACTCGGCAAACATGGCGTCCCGCGATTCGCCGAAAAGCACAAGGGAACTGACCTTGCTTTCAACGGGAGAGCGCAAAACCGAATAGCCGGTTTTTTTGTCTCTGCCCCCGGATATGAGAACAACGGGAGGTTTGAGACTGTCAAGGGCTTTCGCGGTGGCGGCGGGGTTGGTGGCTTTTGAATCGTCATATACTCTCGCGCCGGAAAGGTCGCGCACAAACTCCATTCTGTGGGGCGGCGGTGAAAACTCCCGCGCCGCCGCCGCCGCTTCGCCGGATGGACAGCCCAGTATGGATGAGACGGCAATCGCCGCCATCGCGTTTTCCATATTGTGCTTTCCCTCAAATTTCGCGCCGGAAAGGTCGTATGTTTGCCCGCCGCAGAAAACCCGCGCTCCGCTTGCGGTTACAACTCCGGGAGCGGGAGCGGAGAGAGAGGAGTCAAAAATTATTTTTTGAGACCGGGAGTTGCGGGCGGCGGACAAAGCTTCAGAATCCGCGCCGTTTACAACCGCCCATTGTTCGGGCGTCTGGTTCGCGAAGATTTTTTTTTTGGAATTTGCGTAGTCGGCATAGGTGGGATGAACATCAAGGTGGTTGGGCGAAATGTTCAGCAAAACGGCGATGAGCGGGCTGAATGACGAAGTTGTTTTGAGTTGAAAACTGCTCATCTCCAAAAGCGCGATGTCGTATTCGCTCTCCCTGCCGACCGAATTTATGTAAGGGTCGCCAAAGTTTCCTCCGGCAAAAACCCGCCTGCCGCACCGCCTGAGAATAGAGGCCGTAAGCGCGGTGGTGGTGGTCTTTCCGTTTGAGCCCGTAACCGCCACAACGGGAAGGCGGCTCAGCCGGAACGCGAACTCCGCCTCGCCGGTAACTGACGCGCCCTCCCGCCGCGCGGCGCGCAATGGCGCGATGCCGGGCGGAACTCCGGGGCTCAGGATAACCGTGCCGGCGGAGGCAAATGTTTTCTCCGTGTGTCCGCCCGCCTCAACCTTCACGCCCAGTTCTTCCATCTCCGCGCATTCGGGAACCTCTTCGCGGGGGCGGGCTTCGGTGGCGGCAACCTCGGCTCCGGCGCGGACGAGAAAACGGCAGAGAGCCGCCCCCGTTTTTCCGAGACCGGCAACCAGAAACTTTTCGCCTTTTATTTTCAAACTCTCCGCCTACCTGACCTTCAAAGTCGCAAGCGCCATAAGCGCGAGCACAAAAGAGACTATCCAGAAACGGATGACTATCTGAGACTCATGCCATCCGGATTTTTCAAAGTGATGGTGAAGCGGCGACATTCTGAAAAGACGCCCCCCCTTGAGACGGAAAAAGCCGACTTGAAGAAGAACCGAAACCGTCTCGGCGACAAATATGCCGCCAATAAGCACAAGCAGAATCTCCTGTTTTGTAACAAGCGCGGCAAGCCCGATTGAAGCCCCGAGCGCGAGGGAGCCCGTGTCTCCCATAAAAACCCGCGCCGGATATGCGTTGTACCAGAGAAAACCCAGACACGCCCCGCCAACTGCGGCAAGAAAAACGGCAAACTCCCCCGCGCTCCGGACGTAGGGAATATGAAGGTAGTTCGCAAGCGTTACGTTGCCCGCCACAAAAGCGAGTATGTAGTAGGTTCCGACCGTAACGATAATTGAGCTTATCGCGAGCCCGTCAAGCCCGTCCGTGAGGTTGACGGCGTTTGAGGTTCCTATCGTAACAAAAAGCGCGAGCGCGAAATACATCCACCCGAACTCATAGACCGCATCTTTGATAAACGGAAACGCGACCGAGGTGAACGAGTATTCCCTCACGGCTTCGCCCGCCCTTACGTACATCGTGAAGCCCGCATCCTGAATACGGAGGAAGATGAAAACCAGCACAATCGCCGCGGCGCACTGAATGGCAAATTTCAGACCGGCGCTCATCCCGCGAGACCCGGACAGTTTCATCCAGTCGTCCGCGAAACCGATACAGCCGAACACAACCGTGAAAGCGATGGAATAGACAACAACCGGCTCATTCAAGTTGCCCCATAAAACGGTTGAGAAAACAACCGCGAGAACTATGAACAGACCGCCCATCGTGGGCGTTCCGGATTTTGCCATGTGCTCTTGCGGCCCGTCGGGGCGTATTTTTTCCCTGATTCTGCTCCTGGCAAGAAGCGTTATAACCCTGCTGCCAAGCAGTACGCTCAAAAAGAAGGCAAAAACCCCCGCGCCGAAAGAGCGGAAGGTTACGTACTTGAAAATGTTAAGCAGGGTGGCATCGTCTTTGAGAAGATGAAGAAGGTAAAGCATGGCGTTTTTGCGCGGGAAACTCAGCCCGTTGTGTCCGTCTCCAGCCTCCGGACTATCTTCTCCATCGCCATCGCGCGAGAGCCTTTGACAAGAACGAAATCACCGGGATTTGCTATCTCCCTGATTATATCAGCCGCCTCATCATGTAACACGGTTTTCTTCACGGAAACTTCGCCCCCCGCTCCCGCGCAAACCTCATCCGCCATCGCGCCGAAGCCGATTAGAAAATCCACCCCGCACCGAGCCGCTTTTTCTCCGCAGTCGCGGTGATATTTTTTGCTCAAGTCGCCCAGTTCAAGCATATCGCCCAGAACCGCTATCGCCCTGCCGCCGCCTGAGTTTTTAAGGCGGCAAAGCTCTTCAAGCGCGGCGCAGACGGAATCCGGATTGGCGTTGTAGCAGTCGTCTATCAGCGTAACGCCGCCCTTTACCTCACGCACATCCATCCTCATCTCGCCCGGAGTGAACGCGGCAATTCCTTGCGCGACCTCATCCGCCTCAATCCCCGTTCCGAGGGCGAGAGCCGCGGCGCAGAGAAAGTTCATCACGTTGTGCGCGCCCGCAGAAGACGCGGTTACGGGAAAATCTTTCCCCCGGATTCTCATGTTGAAACTCAAGCGGGAGGCGGAGGGCTTTATGCCGGAAGCAAAAACATCCGCCCCGGAATGGAGAGTTGAAAACCCGGTCTTTTCGCAATCAATTTCAGAGGCGATGCCGAGGGCGAGAGTATCGTCCAGATTTACGGCAAGGCGGTTTGTTTTTCCAAACGCGCTGAAAAGGCGCGCTTTTTCTGAGGCAATTTTCTCCATATCTCCAAACCTGCCTATGTGCGCCGTGCCTATGTTCGTAACCGCGCCTGCGTCCGGCGAGGCTATCTGAGCAAGGCGGTCCATCTCACCGGGAGAGTTTATTCCCACTTCGGCAACGCAGATTTCGCTCTCCTCTCCGGCTTCAAGAAGCGTGAGCGGAAGCCCCAGATGGTTGTTGAAACTTTTGCGGCTCGCAACTGTTTTTCTCCCCGAAGATTTCAGAACCGCCGTAAGAGCCCGCGCCGTTGTGGTCTTTCCCGCAGAACCGGTTATGCAAACGACTGTCAAATTTTTCAGGCTCTTTCTCCACGCAAGGGCAAGGTCTCCAAGGGCGGCGGCTGTTGAGACGGTTTCTATGAGAGGGGCGGACGGATTTTCTCTCTCCGCGAAACTTCCCGCTTCAACAACCGCCGCGCCCGCGCCCGCGCGAAAAGCGTCTGTGATGTAATCGTGACCGTCACGCTCCGCTTTTATCGCGAAAAAAAGGTCGCCCCGCCGGAGAGTGCGGGAGTCTATGGAAACGCCGCCGTAGCGCGCGGGAAAACCGCCGCCCGCTTCCGTTCCTCCGGTCGCCTTCAAAACAAATCCGTGCTCTATCAATCCGCGTCCCCTCTGAGTTTCAGAAAATCCGCCGCGACAACCCTGTCGTCAAAAGGCAGGTTTTCGCCCATAACGGCTTGATATGTTTCGTGTCCCTTTCCGGCTATCAGCACAAAATCCCCCGCAGTCGCAGACATCACCGCATGGCGTATGGCTTCTTTTCTGTCGGCTATTTTGAGCACCGTGCATTTGCCGCGAGCCGTTCCCGCCTCTATGTCGCTGAGTATCTCCACAGGGTCTTCGCTTCTCGGATTGTCAGAAGTGAGAACCACAACATCCGAGTTTTCGCTTGCCACCCGCCCCATCTCCGGGCGTTTATCCCTGTCGCGGTCGCCGCCGCAACCGAACACGACAAACATCTTTCCCCGGCACAGCGGGCGCGCGGCGCGGATAACCCTGTCAAGAGCGTCCGCCGTGTGGGCGTAGTCAACAAAAACGTCTATTGCGGCGGATAAGCCGCCTATTCTCTCCATTCTTCCCGGCACGAAAACGGGAGCGGAAAGCGCGGCGGAAACTTCGTCCGGCGCAGAGCCGAGGCAAAGCGCGGCGGCTGTGGCGGCAAGTATGTTTGAGAGGTTGTGCCCGCCCATGAGGTTTGAGTTCACTTCCGCGTTTCCCCACGGAGCGCGGATTGAGACCGCCATTCCCGGCGCGGATGCGGAAACTTGCTGAGCAAAAACATCTGCGGAAGCGTCTTCGCTTGAATAGGTTACAACTTCGCCCGCCGCCACGCGCGCTATCTCAACCCCGACGGGGTCGTCAATGTTGACGACTGAAAATTTTTTCTTCTTTCCGCTCGCGGCGAGCAATTCGGTAAAAAGTTTCTTTTTGGTATCCGCGTACTGTCCGATGTTTTTGTGATAGTCCAGATGCTCAGGCGTGAGGTTTGTGAAAACCGCCGCGTCAAAATCGCAGGCGTCCGCCCTTTTTTCGCTTATCGCGTGGGAGGAAACCTCCATGCACACCCTCTCCGCCCCTTCGCCGCGCATCAGGGAAAAAAGTTCTTGAAGGTCTGCCGCACCGGGGGTTGTCATCTCCGCGTCCCGGCGCAAAGAGCCGCAATCTATCTCAACCGTTCCGATGTTTCCGCAAACGCCCGCGCGCTCCCAGATGGCTTTCAGGAGGTGGCAGACGGTTGTCTTTCCGTTTGTGCCGGTAACGCCCGCGAGTGTGAAAGCGGATGACGGGCGACCGTAAAAAAATGCCGCCGCCCTTGCCGCCGCCTCTTTTGAATTTCCCGTAACCGCGCACGGGACGGAAAGCCCGTCTATGCGCCGCTGTCCTATGACGGCAACCGCCCCTTTTGAAACCGCTTCGGGGGCGTGAGTGTGCCCGTCTGACGCCGCTCCCTTTATCGCGACAAAAACGTCTCCGGCAGACACGCGGCGCGAGTCTGAGGTAATGCCGGTTACGACAGCCGTCTTGCCCGCCCCGCCGGTCTCAAAGCCCAGTTCCTCAGACATCCGCTCAAAACTGACGGATTTCATACACCGCCGCCCTCAAAGGAAACCGAGCATTTCTCTCCCTTCTTTATCAGAGTTCCGGGGCGCGGGGTTTGCCTGACCGCGTATCCGCTTCCGCTGACTCTCAAATCAACCCCCGCTTTTTCAGCCCACGTGGCGACATCGCGCAAACTTCGCCCCCGCAGGTTTGGCATTGAAACGGGCAAATCAGGGCGCGCGCTTGCCGTCTGTGTCTCAACTATGCCGAGAGTTCTTTTCACTATCGCCTTGAATATGGGCGCGGCTACAGAAGATCCGGATTTTCCTCTGCGCGGTTTGTGCACGATGACGGCAAGCGCCATGCGCGGGTTTTCCACCGGGGCGAAGCCGAGAAATGACACGACATAAACCCCTTCCATATATCCCCTGCCTCTGACTTTCGGAACCTGCGCGGTTCCGGTTTTGCCCGCAACCGCATAACCCGGAATTTTCGCCCGCTTCCCGGTTCCGCGCTCAACGGTTTGCCTCATCATGTCTGACACTTTGCGCGCCGCGTCATAGGAAATCACCTTGCCTTCAACCTTCGGGTTTTTGACGAGAAGCAGGTTTCCCGATGTGTCAACAACTCTGTCAACTATGTAGGGATTCATCAGATAGCCCCCGTTGGCTATCGCGGAAACGGCGGCGGCCATTTGAAGCGTGTTCACCGAAACACCCTGCCCGAACGATATTGTGGCAAGCCCGACCCTGCCCCAGTTTTTCGGCGCGGGCAATATGCCCCTGTGCTCGCCGGGAATGAGAGTGCCGCTTTTTGAGCCGAAACCGAACTTGCGAAGGTATCTGTGATAAAGCGGCGCGCCCATCAGTTCGGCGATTTTTGAGGCGCAAATATTGCTTGAAAAAATTATGGTTTCCGTAACGGTAAGATCCCCGTGCGGGGAGGAGTCGTGTATCTCTGTGTTTCCTATGCGGCGCGTGCCTTTTTCGCAGTCAAAAACCGTGCGCTCGTTCACGAGTTTTTCCTCAATCGCCGCCGACACAAGAAACGGCTTCATTATTGAGCCGGGCTCAAACGCGCGCCAGACGGGCAGGTTTCTCGACTCAATCTGCGTGTAGGAGCCGAAACTGTTGGGGTCGAAAAAAGGATATGACGCCATCGCCAGTATGCGCCCCGTGTGCGGGTCCATAAGAACCGCGCTCGCGCTCTCGGCGGATGACTTTTCAACGCCTTTTTTGAGTTCCTCCTCAACCACGTACTGAATGCCGGAATCTATGGTGAGAAACACATCCGCGCCGCTTGTCCGCTCGCGCACGTTCGGGGCGTGAAAAAGCATGGAGCCGCCCTTGCCGTCTCGTTTCAGGCGTATTCTGCTGTCTCTGCCGGCAAGGTAGCGGTCAAGGGCGTATTCAAGCCCCTCTATCCCCCGAAGGTCTGTGTCGGTAAAGCCCACCACGGGACCCAGCATATAGCCCTGCGGATACACCCTTTTCTGCTCTTTTATAAACGAAAGCCCTTTGAGTTCAGCCGCTTTCAGCATATCCGCGACTTCTGATGACATCTTTCTCTCAAGCCACACAAACGATCTTTTTTTCCTTTGGGCGCGTTTCAAAACAAAGTCGTAGTCAAGCCCGGAAATCTCCGCCACCTCGCGGGAAAAACCTTCGGGGTCTGCAATATCGGCGGGTGTGAGATATGACGAATAAGACGGTTTGCTTGACGCGATGAGCGCGCCCGTTGAGTCGAAAATGCCGCCCCTTTTAGATTTCAGGGTCATGTAGCCGATCTGCTGTTTTTTGGCGTGTTCAAACGCCTTGCCGGTGTTGAGAAACTGGAGGTCAAAAGCCCTGTATGAGATTGCGAGAAAAAAGCCGCAGAAAACCCATAAGCACAGCGCAAGACGCCGCCGCGAAAACGGAGTTCCCGCTCTTGATCTTGAGGGAATCATCTGCCCGCGCCTCCGTCTCCGTTTTCAGACTCGTAGATAAAATCGGAATGGCGCGGCTCTCTGAAGCCGCGTTTCTTTGCCGCTTCGCCAAGCCGTTTGCTTGAAAAAATCTTATTGTAGCGCAGTTCCGCCTCGTCAACCTCTTCCACCAGTTTTGTCTCCGTCCTGATGTTTTCGGAAGTCTCATAGGCAACGGAAAAACGCTCAATCCTCAGGCGCACGTAACCGGCAAGCACGGCGACAACAACCGCGCATCCGGCAAGCACTTTGAAAAAGAACGAAACCCTTTTGAACATCATCCACCGCAGTCTTGATTTTGCTTTCCGGTTTTCCACGAACTTGCCCCTACACCCTCTCCGCAACGCGGATTTTTGAACTGCGCGCGCGCGGGTTTCTCAAAATTTCCTCCGCAGACGGAAGCGCGGGTTTGCGTGTAATCACCTTCACGGCGCGCTCTTTGCCGCATCCGCAACGGGGAAGCCCCGGAGGGCACACGCAGTCAAGACTCATAAAGTTGAACGACTTTTTCACAACCCTGTCTTCAAGGGAGTGAAACGAGATAACCACCATTCTCGCGCCGGTGTTGAGAATCTGCGGCGCTTTTTCCATAAAGGTTTCAAGGTTCCCTATCTCGTTGTTCACTTCGATTCTGAGGGCTTGAAACGTTCTGGTCGCGGGGTGGGTTTTCGGCGGATGAAACCGCGCGGGTATCGCTGAGGAAACAATGCGGGCAAGTTCGCGCGAGGTTTTCAAAGGGTTGTGTTCGCGCTCTCTCACGATGGCGGAAGCCACACGCGAGGCAAACCTTTCCTCGCCGTATTTTTTGATAATTCCCGTAAGTTCGCGTCCGCCCGCCGTGTTGACAATATCCGCCGCCGTGATTTTAAGGGATGTGTCCATTCTCATGTCAAGCGGCTCGTCCGCGCTGAAACTGAAGCCCCTTCCGCTTTGCGATATCTGCATGCCCGATATGCCGAGGTCTGCGATTATGCCGTCCACTTTTTCTGTGCCCGAAGAGGCAACCGCATCTTCTATCCGGGCAAAGTTCGTGTTGACGATGGAAACCCTGTCTCCGAACCTTTCAAGCCGCCTCCGGGCTATGCTCACGGCATCGGGGTCTGCGTCAATCCCTATGAGTTTCGCGCCCTCTCCTGCTGATGAAAGAATCGCGTCCGAGTGTCCGCCCGCTCCGACCGTGGCGTCAACGTATGTTTTTCCGGGGCGGGGACGCAGATAGGAAACCGCCTCTTCAATCATTACGGGACTGTGAAGAGTCTCATCTGGCGGGGACGCGGTTTTCATCTGATTGCCCCGTTAGTATAATGCGGGCTGTCCTCACAAGGCAACATTTGTTATGTTTGCCTCTGTGCCCGTCTGTGCGGGCGGAACCGGAGAAAAGTTTGAGTGTTTTCACGATAAAAATCGCGGACAAAAAAGAGAACGTTGTTTTCAACTCAATACTTGGAGGATACTCCCACATAATGTGGATAAGAGCGGAAAACCCTTCAGACCCTGTTGTCAGAATTTTCACCACGGAAGACCTTGAAGACGAAGCGCGCGCCATTTTGGAGCGGATGAGAGAGGAAGTGGTTTTTGAGTTTGTTGATGAATGACCCGGGCGGCGGGAAGAAGGCTCTGCGCGACTGGGGAACAGTGGGCGCGCTTACGTTTGCCAGCAGGATAGCGGGTTACGCGAGAGACCTTGCGGTGGCATATTTTCTGGGAGCCGGATACCAGAGCGACGCTTTTTATGTGGCATTCCGCATACCCAACCTTTTGAGGCGGCTTTTCGGCGAGGGAATGCTGTCGGCCTCTTTCATACCGGTTTTTACCGAACACACACGGAAAAACGGCGAACAAGCCGCACGCGAGGGTTTTTCCGCCGTAGTTGCCGCGCTGATTGTAATTCTGGGGATTGTTACCGCGCTTGGCGTTATTTTCGCGCCGCAGATAGTGCGTCTTTTCGCGTCCGGATTCGGGCAAGAGTCTTTTGAGCTTGCGGTTTCGCTTGTGCGGGTGATGTTTCCCTACATACTTTTTGTTTCTTTCTCGGCGGTTTCAATGGGCGCGTTGAACTCTGTCGGGCATTTTTTCGCGCCCGCGATATCGCCCCTGCTTTTCAACATCGCCTTCATAGCGGCTCTTGTGTTGTTTCACGGCGCGTGGAGCGAGCCCGCCACCGCCGCCGGTCTGGGTGTTCTCGCGGGCGGCGCGCTTCAGAGCGTGGTGAACATACCGTTTTTGAAAAAACGCGGTCTTTCTCCCGGTTTCAGCGGTATTTTCAAACATTCCGCTTTGCTGAAAAAAATCGGTGTTTTGATGATTCCCCAGTTGTTTGGTGTGGCGGTCTACAACCTGAACATCATAGTGAACACGCAATACGCGTCTCACATGGAGAGCGGGACGGTTTCGTATCTGTATTTTGCTGAGCGGCTGACCGAGTTTCCGCTTGGCATCGGCGCGGTGGCAATCGCGACCGTTCTTCTCCCGCGTCTTTCCGCTTGCGCGGCGGAGGGAGATATGGACGGATTCAGGCAAAACTACGGCGGGCTTTTGCGTATGACATTTTTCATAACCCTTCCCGCGATTGCCGGTCTTGCCGCGCTCGCCCTGCCCGTCTGCTCCGTGCTTTTTGAGAGGGGGGAATTTACTTCACAAGACGCGCTTTTTTCATCTCATGCGCTCCTTGGATATGCCGCAGGCTTGTGGGCGGTTGCGGGAATAAGAATCACCGCGCCCGCTTTTTTCGCGCTGAAAGACACAAAAACCCCCGTTATTGCCGCCGCAATCTCGCTTGCGGTCAATCTCGCGCTGGGATACGTGCTGGGCTTCACTTTCGGGCTGAAGCACATGGGGCTTGCGCTTGCGAGTTCGGTTTCTGCGGCGGTCAATTTCCTCATTCTTTTCAGTCTTTTGAACGGAAAGACGGGAAACATAGCCGGAAGCGGTTTCACGGCGTGGTGGATTAAAGTTGCCTTGCTCGCCGCCTTTTCCGGGTTTGCGGCAAAGGGGTGTTATGAAGCTGTAAAAACCCTCGCGCCGGAGGCAGTCGCCCTTGCAATGGCAATCGCAACCGGAGCCGCATTGTTTATACTCGCCGCAAAGTATTTGAGGATTGAAGAAGCGGAGAAACTTTTGGGAATGGTGAGGGGAAGGTAGTTATTTGGTGGTTGCGAGACGGTAGAAATCCAGGGCATTATTTCCTGTGTACTTTGATTTTTCAACACCCGCGCATATCTTGTCGAGTAATTGCCTGTCTATTGAACCCAGAGGTTTTGCCTTCCCGCTTTGAATATTCATTTCCATATCATCAAAAGACTCAATCCTCGTATGCCTGTAAGAAATGTAGCTTTCTTGCCTTAAAAATTTATGCTCGCCTTTGTTAACAACGCAAGTTTTGTCATAACGCATCCCCTGATGTATTGAGGAAAAACTGACCAGAAGCACTTTCCGGTCGTGCTCCGCAATCAGGACAAAAAGGTGTTTTGATTTAGGGTCGTTCTCGGTTGGTGTGGGCAACAAGAAAACTGTCCCCCTTAAAGGGATAAACAAATTTTAGGTCACCTTTCTGAGAAATATCTTTCTATCGCTCTGTCTTTATCAAACTGTTCTTTGAGATACTCCGCCTGTTTTTTGGAAAAGCCGAGAGCAGAAAAGAGAGTGTCAAAATCAATGGGGACAGAAGACCCTCTGGGATCTTCATATTCGGGAAGTGTGTGTGTGTAGTCTCTTATCTGCCATCTGTTCATACTTCCGAACTTTTTCCAGACAGAGTCCATAACCTCTCTATCCGCCCTGCTGAGTTCACCCAAGTCGTCATCGGTCAAATCGCTGTCAACCAGAGAAACGGTGTGGTTTTCTATCCCGGAAATCACTGAATTCCAGCCCCCGGATGCGGACTTCTGTTCTCCGCTCATCAAGTTCAAAGTGTCGGAAAGAACCGGTCCGTGAGGCATTGAAACCATCCGGTCGCCTGACATTGAAAAGCCGTGCTTTTCAAAGCACTCTCTGTCAGAAAGGTAAAGAAGTTTCATCAACTTCAAGTGGGGCATAGACCCGTCTTCTGTTTTCAAAAGGAAGAAAGCCGCCATCTCAGCTACTTTCCGTTCATTGACTACCATATCTTGTGAACCCCCATGATTGGCAGAACTATTTTAATCACTGCAAATCCTTTTTCAACAGAGAAGTTTACCGAGCTACCTTTATCAGTATAGAATACGAACCGTTATTTGCCATGCCGAAGCAAGATTATATCCAAGAAATACTGAAAGACAGTAAACACAGTCTTTCCCTCTTTTCGCTGAAAGAGGTAAAAGATTTAGAAAGAAGAATCTTTACTAAAGAGTCCAAAAGTAAGAACGGTCAACCCAAGAATGTTCCGTATATCAAGTGTGTTGTAAGAGAGAAAGACATACAACTGAAGCCCGAAGAGGTTGTCCGGCAACTCTATGCTTCAAGACTCATAAATGGATACGGCTACGGCAAAGACAGATTAACCTTTGAATACCAAGTCACCTTCGGGAAAGAGAAAAAGAAAGCCGACATAGCAATATCTGACAAAAACCGTTCTGACAGCCCATACATCATAATTGAAATAAAGAAGCCATCGCTCCAAGAAGGCAAAAACCAATTACGTTCTTACTGCAACGCCACTGGAGCACCTATCGGCGTATGGACAAACGGCGGAAAAATCTCGCATTACAACAGGAAAGACCCAAACTATTTTGAAGACATAACAGATATACCAAAAGAAAACCAAACTCTGCAAAACATTCTCAGTGAAAGATTCACGCTCAGAGATTTGATTATCAAAGACAAACTCGCAAATGAACGTAAATCTTTGAAAGATGTCATATTGGAAATGGAGGATGAAGTTCTGGCAAACGCAGGGGTTGATGTGTTTGAGGAAGTCTTCAAACTGATATTCACCAAACTTTACGATGAATTTTTAAGTCAGGAAGACAAAACAATAATTAACCATCGCCTCAAGTTGGTTACAAAAACTGCGGCAAGTGAGGAACCCAAACTGTATGGAGGTCCCGCCCCAAGTTATCTTGAAGGGTCGGACTATGAGGCATTGAAAAATGCTGTGGAAAGAATTGATAACCTCCTGATGGGCAGAGATATGGAGTTCAGAAATACGGGGCAAACAGACTCTGAACTCAAAGAAAAGATACAAGAACTCTTTGACGAAGCAAAGGAGCAGTGGAAAGGGGTATTTCCTGAAGAATCATCTTTTGAATTATCAGATAGTCACCTGTCTATATGCGTATCCAGTTTGCAGGATGTGAAGCTTTTTAACTCCAATCTACTGGTCGTAGATGAAGCGTTTGAATATCTCGTCAACAAGTCAGCCAAAGGAGAAAAAGGGCAGTATTTCACTCCTCGCCATGTGATTGATATGTGCGTTCAGATGCTAAATCCCAAGAGGGGTGAATATATGATTGACACTGCCTCCGGAAGTTGTGGTTTTCCCGTGCATACAATCTTCAAACTGACCGAAAATTTGTTTACCAACACGGAAATCTCACAAAAAGATAAGCAAGACATTCTAAAAGTTTTTGGAATTGATTTTGATGAAAAGACAGTGCGTGTTGCCCGCACCCTGAACTTGATTGCGGGGGATGGAGAAACCAATGTACTGCATTTGAACACATTGGACTTTGATCGCTGGAATGACAAAACCGAAAAAGACGCAAAGTGGATCAACACCTACGGTAAAGGCTTTAAGCGGCTGGAAAAGCTCAGAACCGAAAAAAAGGGAAACAAGCAATTTAACTTCGATATATTGATGGCAAATCCACCATTTGCTGGAGACATTAAGGAAGGTCGCATCCTGCACAAGTATGAGTTGGGATTTAAAGCAGATGGCAAGGCACAGGACAAGGTCGGAAGAGAGATTCTATTTATTGAAAGAAACCTCAACTTTCTCAAACCTGGTGGTCGCATGGCAATTGTGTTACCTCAAGGCCGCCTCAACAACACTTCAGACAAATACATCCGGGAATTTATTGCCCACCATGGACGTATCCTTGCGGTGGTAGGCTTGCACGGCAATACTTTCAAACCTCATACTGGTACTAAAACCAGCGTACTGTTCGTGCAGAAATGGCACGATAAATTGTGTCCCGAAATGGATGACTACCCCATCTTTTTTGCGGTGTCAGAAAAGGGCGGTAAAAACAATTCAGGTGATTATATCTACGTCAAAAATAAAAATGGACAATATGAACTGGATAAAAACGGACACCTGATTGTTGACCACGACATGCATAATCACGATGGAAAATTACCGGAAGGCATAGCAGAAGCGTTTATTAAATGGGCAAAAGATGAAAGTTTGTCATTCTGGATGGAGTGATAAGGATGCAGTTTTCTGTTATAAATTTCTCTGAAGTAAATTTGCATCCCGATTATCGCTGGGATGGAGAATATCTATGTTCCAAACCATATAAAAATGTTGATATCAACTATGTAACCGTTGGTGAAGTATTACTATCAACTCAGTATGGCTTGTCCATCAAAATGAACGAAGAAGGAAACGGGAAAAAAATATATCGAATGAATGAAATTAGCAATATGATGTGTGAGCGTAACATATTGAAATACGCTCCTATTAGTGAAGTAGAAACTGCCAGATATTTGCTAAAAGATAAAGATGTTCTATTTAATCGTACCAATTCGCAACTTTTTGTTGGTCGAACAGGTATTTTCAGGTCGTTCTCTGATGAGCCGTTTGTTTTTGCTTCATATCTTGTCCGCATGGTACCTAATTCTGATATGGTTACTCCAGAATACTTAACTGCCTTTCTAAACACAAGCTATGGAATACTAGATGTAAAACGAAGAGCAAGAGCATCTATAAATCAATCAAATGTTAATGCTGAAGAGTTAAAACGTGTTGAAATACCTCTGGTTTCTCGTGAACTCCAAGAGAAAATCACAAAAATATTTGATCAGGCATTTAAGCTTATTCAAGAATCAGAATTTAAGTTCAAACAATCTCAAGACATCATCCTTCCTGAACTCGGACTATCAAACTGGCAACCAAAACACCAACCAACCTTTATAAAAAACTATTCCGACACCCAAACAGCAGAACGCATTGATGCGGAATATTACCAACCTAAATATGAAAGTCTCATAAAAGCCATTCAACGCTACTCTGGTGGTTGCGATGAACTGAAGAACTTAACAACGATTAAGGATAAAAACTTTGAACCCAAGGATAAAAAACAGTATAAGTATATAGAGTTGGCCAATATCGCAGAAAGGGGCGAGATTAGAGATTGCATGGTTGAAATGGGACAAGATTTACCCACAAGAGCAAGGCGTAAAGTGTCAACCGGGGACGTTATAGTCTCTTCTATTGAAGGCTCTTTGTCCAGCATTGCTATTATAGAAAAACAACTCAACAATGGGCTTTGCTCAACAGGATTCCATGTTGTCGAGCCTACGTATTTTAACTCAGAAACATTGTTCGTGTTAATGAAAAGCTTTGTTGGTCAGATACAACTGAAAAAAGGATGTAGTGGAACCATACTAACCTCAATAAGTAAAGAAGAAGTAGAAAAGATAACGTTGCCAAAGATACAAAAAAAGAAACAAAAACAAATTCAGCAAAAAATCACAAAAACAGTTGAACTTAGGGAGAAATCCAAACTACTGTTAAATGTTGCCAAACAAGCCGTGGAGATAGCAATAGAGAAAGATGAAAAATCAGCGATAAAATGGCTCAAGGAAAAGACAAAAAATGTCAAATAAGTTGCAATTAACTAAAGCACAAAAGATTTGGCTCCAAGAGATTCATAAATTGGGAAATGACTTCTTCCCAAGTTCTGCAAGGGTTATCTTGCGTAAAAAGTTAGGAAAGGATTTTTCGGCAGAAAAAATACCTCATGTTTGTTTTTATGACCCAAAACATCTTTCTCTGATTGGTATAAGAGAAATCAACCCAAACTCGCAAATTCTTAAAGATGCTGATTCTGTGATTAGGTGTCTCAAGAAGCATATAGAGTCGGGGAAATACCCCATTCCCAAACTTCAAACCAAGGATATTAAGGAACAAGTAGGCGTTGGCGATATAGATATAATTAAAATTTTAGACCTGATAGAAAGGATAGATCTACGTATCCACCAAAAACCCGGATTCGATTGGAAGGAAAACAAACCCTATAGTGAACAAATAAACACAGTCTCTTTCTCTATGGAAGACAGAGAGTACCAATCCATTGATGATTTGGGACGAGATGCACACTATCTAGACAGTTTCCTTGAGTATGAAGATTTAGACACTTCAATGGACAAGTGGTTGGGCAGGTTTGGTGGACAGCCTAACACATATCCGCAATCCATTTTTTTACAACAAAAAGAAAAATCTCAAGAAACAGAGCCGGTCAAAGAAAATACCGCTTTTATAATGATGCGGATAAACAAAGATGATATTGAAACCAACGCAGTTAAAGAAGCAATAAAGGAAACTTGCGGGAGATTTGGAATTGAAGCCAGCACCGTTGATGAAATTGAACATCAGGAAAAAATTACTGATGTGATAACAAAAGAAATTAAGGCGTGTAAATACCTGATAGCAGACATTACAGGTTCCCGTCCCAATGTTTACTACGAAATTGGATACGCGCACGCATTGGAAAAAGTTCCCGGAGTTGTTCTGTTAAAACACAAAAAAGAAGAGTCCCACTTTGACATTGGGCAACATAAGACCAGCGAGTATAACAATCTTCAGGAACTGAAAACAATTCTCAGTGAAAGGTTGGAATACATTACAGGGAAAAAACCGAGTTCGGACGACAAAACGACAACAAAATAAAGCCATTTCACTATTCCGGTTCTCTACTCACCCTACCCTCCTCATCACAAACCTTCCGCCTCTGTCAAAGGTATTGACAAAACAGCCGCGAATCAGGTTCTCGCTCTCAACAACGCCGAAAAACAGCGCGATGAGGTCACCCTTTGCGGTATATCTTCTGATTGTAAGCAGACTTTTTGAGTCCGCAGGAGCGTTTTCGGGACGGCAAACCATCTCCCCGGTGATTCTTGACTGACTTTTTTCCGGGTCAGGGTTTTCCTCTCCACTGGAAACCCTTCAAGTTCCCAATCTCCGGCAATGTTTTCCAAAATCTACTCTTTGTCCGCTTCGCCGTCTGCGGGAGCATCTTCCGCTTTCTCCGCTTTTTCTGCGGACTTATCTTCTTTCACTTCTTCTTTCACTTCCTCAGCCGGAGCAGATTCTTCTTTCGGCTCCTCTTTTACCTCTTCCGCAGGCGCGGCTTCCTCGGCAGATTTTTTCTCCTCTGCGGGCTTTTCCTCTGTCTTTACCTCTTCCTCTTTCTTCTCAGGCTCGGCGGGAGCAGACGCCTTCTCTTCTTTCTTCTCTTCCTTTGCTTCCGGCTCTGCGGGTTTCTCATCCGCCGCCTTTTCCTCTTTCGCGCCCTCTGTCTTTTCTTCCTTCGGCGCTTCGCCCTTTTCTTCTTGTTTACCCTCTTCCTTCTCCGCGCCCTTCGCTTCACCTTCAGCGGGGGCTTCCTTCTTCGGCTCCTCTTTTACGGGTTCGGGAGGAATCGGCACGTTCAAAATACCCTCCTCAACAAGAACCTTTATCTTGTCGCGTCCGTTGACGGGGCGTTTGCGCTTTGAAGTGCGGACGGCGTGACGGCCGTCTGCGCGTTCGTAGATTATGTACTCTTTCGTTCTTTTGATGACTTTCATGGCTTTCCCTTTCTCCTTCTGATACTCGGTTGGATTTGCTCGCCGGCACTCACCGCCCGGAGCAGACGCTAACTCTACAACACCGGCAAAACTATGCAAACGGTGTTTTCATCTTGAAATCGCTCTCTCAATGAAGCACAATTTAAGGAAAGGAACCGCCGCCGGTCCGCCCTCTGCCGGAACCGGCCGTCAAATCAATGAACATACTTGTAATCCACGGGCCTAACTTGGGTCTTCTCGGAAAGAGAGAACCCGAAATATACGGCAGTGAAACACTTGACGATATAAACGCCGGGCTTTCCGCCCTCGCCGGAGAGATTAACCCCCCGGTAAAACTTGAGTTCTTCCAAAACAACTCGGAAGGCGAAATTGTGGGCGCGATACAAGGCGCGCTGGGCAAATTTGACGGCATTCTTATAAACCCCGCCGCCTACACTCACACAAGCGTTGCCCTGAGAGACGCAATACTCTCGGTTGGCGTTCCGGTGGTGGAAGTTCACATCTCAAACATTCACAAAAGAGAGGAGTTCAGGCATAACTCTTTTGTATCTCCCGTGGCGGTGGGCGTTGTGTCCGGCTTCGGGGCGGGAAGCTACGCTCTGGGGCTTCGGGGCTTGCTTGAACATCTGGCTGACAGCAAATGAAAAACAACTGGATTATCAAAGATCAAAACCCCGAACTCAGCGCGGAACTGGCGCGCGAGTTGAACGTTACACCCCTTGTGGGACAACTGCTTATAAACCGGGGAATAGACACGGACGAAAGCGCGCGGCGGTTTTTTGAAAGCGGCATCAGGGAACTTCCAAGCCCCTTTCTGATGGCGGGAATGGAAGCCGCGGTTGAGCGGATAGTGAAAGCCGTGGCGGACACCGAAACAGTGGCGGTTTACGGAGACTATGACGCGGACGGCGTTACATCCACATCCCTGCTGTGCGGATTTCTGCGCTCCCTTGAGGTGGACGCAATCTACTTTACCCCTCACAGAGTGAAAGACGGATACGGGATAAACGAGCGCGCCGTGAAAGAACTGGGGGCGCGAGGGGCAACGCTGATAGTTTCAACCGATTGCGGCATAACGGCGGACAAAGAGGTGGAAGCCGCAAAAGGAATGGGCATAGACTTTGTCGTTACAGACCACCACCTTCCGGGAGAGCGGATTCCGGACGCGGTTGCGGTTGTGAACCCGAAACTGCCCGGCTGCGAGTACCCCGAAAAAGACATAGCGGGAGTGGGCGTGGCGTTCAACCTCGCCCTCGCGGTGAGAGCGCGTTTGAGAGAAAACGGCTTTTTTGACTCGCGGGAAGAGCCCAACATGGCGCACTATCTGGATTTGGTCGCCATCGGCACGGTTACCGACAGAGTGCCGCTTGAGGGCGCGAACAGGATTATGGTCAAAGAGGGAATCAAAAGAATGAAGGCGCGCGCAAGACCCGGAATAGAAGCCCTCAAGAAAGTCAGCCGCATAAACGGCAGTATGAACTCAGGCGACATAGGTTACAGAATAGGTCCCCGCATAAACGCGGCGGGCAGAATCAGCGGGCCCGAAACGGCGGTGGAACTTCTGCTTTCAGAAAGCTCAGAGCAGGCGCAGGAAATAGCAAGGCGTCTGGATGAGCAGAACAGAAGCCGCCAGCAGCTTGAAAGAGACGCGCTCTCTGAAGCCATATCCGTCATAGAAAGCGGCGAGGGCGGCAACTCTGCGTGCATAGTGGTCGCGTCTCGCAACTGGCATCCCGGAATCATAGGTCCCGTTGCGTCAAAAATTGTTGACAGATATTCAAAACCCGCTTTCGCAATCTCCGTGGACGAGGACGGAACCGGCAGGGGTTCGGGCAGAAGCATTGAAAACTTGAACCTTTTTGAAGTCCTCAAACATTGCGGCGGAATGCTTGAAAGATGCGGCGGACACGCAATGGCGGCGGGAATAACTGTTTCAGAAGACAAGATTGACACCTTCAGAGACGCCCTTGAAGAGTATCTCGGTAAAACCCCGGGAGACGCAAAACAAACGCAAGCGGAGAAAACCCACACAATAGACGCAAAGGTCGGCATCTGTGACCTGTCAATTGAAATGGTGAGACAGATGGAAGTGCTTGAACCCTTCGGCAGTGGAAACCCGAACCCGCTTCTGCTTCTTGAGGGCGCGAACATAGTTTCGCACAACATCATAAACGGCGCGCACATCAAACTGTTTGTGGAAGGCGGAAACGGAAGCGGGCAGATTGAAGCCATCTGGTGGAACGCCGTGGGAAGAGACGGCTCGGAAGAACCGGAAGGACTCTCAGACCTGGTTTTCACTCCGGAAATCAATACATGGGGAAACAGGCAGAAACTTTCTCTCAGGATGGTGGATTTGAACAAATCGCAAAGCGGCGGCGGGAGCGGATGAAGTGAAAAAGATAACCATCATAGGGGCGGGTCAAGTTGGAACCCTTCTCGCCGAAGACCTTTCCCAGCAACAGCACGACATTGTGCTTATCGAGCGGGACAGGGAGAAAATCAAACTTATAAAAGACGGTCTTGACATCATGTGCGTTGAGGGAGACGCGAGCGAGCCGCAAGTTCTTGAGGAAGCGGACATAGGAAAATCCGATGTTGTTCTCGCGGTTTCCGGTGATGATAAAACAAACATCATGTGCGCCATTTCGGCAAACCTTATGGGAGTGCCCGGCGCGGTGGCAAAGGTCAGAAATCCGGAATACACCCCCTACGCGAGTATGCTGAGGCGGCAGGGGATTTCCATAATCAACCCCGGAGAGATTATCTCGAAAAACATCGTCAACACGGTAAAAGAATCACATTTCGCGTGGAGCGACAGCAAGATAGGAAACGGCAAAATAGACCTGTTCAAACTCAGAGTCGGCGAAGATTCGAAGATGCTGAACACCCCGCTTAGCGAACTGCGGGTTTCCCCCTGGATATTTGTTGGAGTGGCGAGAGAGGGCGGAATGCTGATACCTTCGGGCGAAACCGCCCTTCTGCCCGGCGACAGCGTTTACGCTCTGGGAGATTCCGACAGGCTCGGAAACCTGACAGACGCCATGGGGCTTGACGAAGAGGACGAATCCACGCACATAGTAATCATCGGGGCGGGAAGGCTCGGCAAACTGACCGCCTCCCTGCTTCACAAAAGCGGAGCCACGGTAAAGGTGATAGAGAGCGACCCCCTGAGGGCGTCCGAAATTGCCGAGGAGGTTCCCGGCATTATCGTTCTGAGCGGAGACGCGACTGACGTGAAAATCCAGAAGGAAGCCGGAGTGGAAGCGGCGGACTACCTCATAGCCCTCACCGGCGATGACGGCGAAAACATTTTGAGCGCGCTTCTCGCCCGCCGCCTCGGAGCCAAAAGAAGCATAGTGCTTTACACAAAACCGGACTATGTGGATGTGCTTGAAACCATCGGGATAGATATCTCCGTGAGCGTACGCATCTCGGTTGTGAACGAAATCCTTTCCATGCTTGACCTCGGCGTGTCCATGAGGACAACCCTTCTTGAGGAGGGGCGCGGAGAGATTCTGGAGTTCGTTGTGGGAGAAGAATCAGAGATACTCGGCAAACCGCTTAAAAACGCCAACCTTCCCGAAGGCTGTATCGTGGGCGTGTGCATAAGGAACGATGAAACGATAATCCCGCAGGGCAGTTTCACCCCGCAGATAAACGACACTATAATTGTTTTCACACTTCCCGAAGCGGTAAAAAAAGTTGAGAAGGCGATACTTTAAGTGAACGTAAAATTCTGCCTAAACATTCTCGGCAGTTTCATCAAAATTCTGGGATTGCTGATGCTTGTTCCCGCCGTCTGCCCGGTCATATACGGCGAAGACGATCTGGTCGCGCTGACGGGGGCGGCGGTCATCACCTTTGTGCTGGGCTTTGGAGTAAAACGGCTCACGCGCGGAAAGGGCAAAACGGACGAGATAGAAAGGAAAGACGGCTTTCTGATAGCCGCGCTTTTCTGGATTGCGGCAAGCATTCTCGGAAGTCTTCCTTATATCCTGTACGGAGTTTTCCCCAATCCGGTTGACGCTCTTTTTGAATCCACGGCGGGATTTACCACAACCGGGGCAAGCGTTATCGCTGATGTTGAGGCACTTCCGCGCGGGATACTGCTTTGGAGAAACTTGAGCCAGTGGCTCGGAGGAATGGGAATTGTGGTTCTTGCCATAGCCGTTCTTCCGCGCCTTTCCATAGGCGGCGGGCGGCTTATGGCGCTTGAAGCGCCGGGACCCTCAACCGAGCGTCTTACACCGAGAATAGCGGAGACGGCAAAAAACATCTGGCTTGTGTATGTCGCGCTTTCGGTGGCGCTTGCCGTTATTCTGGGGCTTTGCGGAATGCCGGTTTTTGACGCGATTGCCCACTCGTTCAGCACAATGTCAACGGGCGGTTTCTCAACCCATAACTCAAGCATAGGACACTACAACAGCGCCGCAATTGAAGGAGTTATCACGTTTTTCATGTTTCTTGCCGGCATAAACTTCGTTGTTCACTACTCGCTTATGAAGGGAAAGGTGCGCGACGCGCTGAGGGGCGCGGAGCTGAGGTTCTACTTCTTTTTTATCGCGGCGGCAACGCTTGCGGTTTCCTTCAACCTTGCGGGCTCAGACATGTTTGAAAGTTTCGGACAGGCGTTCAGATACGCGGTTTTTCAAGTGGTTTCCATCGGAACAACAACCGGATACAACTCGGCGGATTTCGGCGCGTGGCCCGCCCTTTCAACACTCGTGCTGATTGTGCTTATGGTCGCGGGCGGCTGTTCGGGCTCCACATCGGGGGCGGTGAAGCAGTCAAGAATTCTTGTGATGACGGGCAGATGCTATCAGGAACTCAGAAAGCTGGTCTACCCGAACATCGTCTCGCCCGTGCGGCTTGACGGCAAAAAGGTTGACGATTCGGTCGTGTCAAACATCACGGGGTTTATCATGCTCTACGTTGTCGCCATAGTTGCGGGAACCTGCCTTGTAACGGCGCTTGAAGGCGCGTCTCTTATGACGGCGTTTTCCTCAACTCTCGCTTCCATCGGAAACATAGGTCCCGGCTTCGGCTCCGTGGGACCCGCTGAAAACTACGCGGATTTGCGGGATTCAACCAAGGGGGTTCTGGCTCTGCTGATGATAACCGGAAGGCTTGAACTCTATACGATACTGGTTCTGTTCCTGCCGGACTTCTGGAGAAAATAGGAATGAGATACTTTCCGGCATTTCCCGGCGGCGGGGGGTTGAAAACCGTTTGCGCGCTCGGCAACTTCGACGGAGTTCACCTCGGTCACAAAAAGATTATCGCCGCCCTGAAAGAGAAAGCCGCGCTTTATGGCGTGGAGTCGTGCGCCATAACTTTTGACCCTCATCCGCAGAAAATGCTGAGGAACAAAAACATACATCTGCTCATGCCGTTTGAGGAAAGATTGCGGCGGCTTGAAAAAAGCGGCGTTGACATAACCGTGCGGCTTGAGTTCTCAAAAGAGCTGTCTCTTCTGTCGCCCGAGCGGTTTATACGGGAAATTATGGTCGGCAAAGCCGGAGTGGCGGCAATGGTGGTGGGTACCCGGTTCGGCTTCGGCAACAAAAGAGAGGGAAACGTTGAGATGCTTGAGGAGTTGGGGGAAAAATTCGGTTTTGAGACCGTTGTTCTTGAGCCCGCCATGGCGGGAGACACGCGGGTAAGCAGCACGAGGATTCGGGGGCTTGTTCTTGAGGGAAAAACGGATGAGGCGTCTCGTCTGCTTGGATACGGATACTATGTGAAAGGGGTTGTGACGGAAGGTGAAAAACGCGGACGGGAGATAGGTTTTCCGACCGTGAATTTGGAAACGGAATGGGAGATACTTCCCAAACCCGGAGTGTATGCGACCAGAACAAAGGTTGACGGAGACGTGATGAGAGAGAGCATAACAAACATAGGAAACAGGCCGACTTTCGGCGGCGGCGGCACGGTGATGGAAAGCCACCTGCTTGACACAAACGGCGACTTTTACGGCAGGGGGGCGACCGTTGAGTTTGTGCGCAGGGTGAGAGACGAGAGGAAATTCGGCTCAGGCTCGGAGCTGGCTTCGCAGATAGAAAAAGACATAAAGCGGGTGCGCGAGTTTCTTAAAACAGACGGCGGGAGAAAAAGCGGTTGAGCGGCGGCGATGAGATTTTCGGCATATTTGGACATCCGGTCAGTCAGAGCCGGAGCCCCGCGATGCACAACGCGGCGTTTGCCGCGCTCGGAATGAACTGCTTCTACGCGGCTTTTGACATCAAACCCGAAGATGTGGCGGCGGCTGTGGGGGCGATAAAAACGCTGTCTATAAGGGGCGTGAACGTAACGGTTCCACACAAAACTGCGGTGATGAGAGAGATGGATTTTCTTTCGCCGGAGGCGGAGCTTGCGGGGGCGGTCAACACGGTGAAGAACAACGGCGGGCGGCTT
Source organism: Thermodesulfobacteriota bacterium (assembly GCA_965226585.1). GTDB lineage: Bacteria > Desulfobacterota_D > UBA1144 > Nemesobacterales > Mycalebacteriaceae > Mycalebacterium. Next base: position 135,742 of record OZ245366.1, read on the forward strand.
GAGGGATACAACACGGATATTGAAGGCGCGCTTACTGCTCTTGAGGTTTCAATGGGCTTCCGCCCCGGCGGAAAAACCGCGCTTGTTATCGGCGCGGGGGGCGCGGCAAGGGCTGTTGTTGCGGGGCTTTGCATGAAAAACGCGGCGGGCGTGCTTATCTCCAACCGGTCTGCCGGGAACGCGGAAAAACTGGGCGGCGAGTTTGCCGGAATGTTTCCCGCCGTGCGGATTGAAACTTCAGGTCTTGAGGATACGAAAACCGGCGGCTTCACCGCGGATGCGGATATCATAATAAACTGCTCATCCGCCGGAATGGAGGGAAACAGCCCGCTTTCCCTGCCGCTTGAAAAGTTCAAAGGAAAACACGGAGTTTATGACCTTGTGTACAAACCGTCCGTAACGCCGCTTGTGCGCCGCGCGCGGGAAATGGGAATTAAAGCGGAGTCGGGAATTGACATGCTGTTGTATCAGGGGGCAAAATCGTTTGAGATATGGACGGGAAAAGACGCGCCCACAGACGTTATGAGAAAGGCGCTGGAAGGAGAATAAAAATGGCAAAGTGCGCGCTGATGGTTTACGAACCGATAGATTCCATTCCGGGCGGAGACGGATACTGGAGGGAATACATCGGGTTTTACGAAAAATTCTGGGACAGGCCCGCCTCGCCGAAATCCTCATGGTGGGGAGAGGAATATGACAGGTTCAGAGAGTCTCTTTCTCAAAAACTCGGCATTGAGACGGACAACATACGGGACTGTTTTTTCATAAAAAGGGATGAAGGGTATTTTGTGTGCCGCATAGACGACCCTTCAACTTTCAACATAGTGTCGTGCGAAAATTTCGTTCCGTTTGAGTGGCTCGCGGCTTTTGATGAAACAAAACGCGATTTTTTCTATACTCACGCGGGTTTCGGAGCGATACATCACGACTCCATCTACTATGTTGAAAATATAGGGGCTGCGATGAAGAGGATTAAAAACACCTCGGACACTTTCAAAAAAACAGGGGGAAATGTTTCCCTGCACCCTGAATTTGTGAAACTGAAAGAGCTTTCCTCGCGTCTTGAGGAAATGAACAGCTGGTTGCGCGGTTTTGATGAGAGAGGGGAAATTGCTTTAAACTACGGGGAAATATGCTCTTTCATAACGCAGGATTCAATGAAAAACGAGAACTCTGTTGGCGACATAAAAAGAATTGTCGCGGCTGTGGAGAGCGGTGATTTTGAGAAGGCGGAGACGGACTTGAAATTCCTCAACGCGAAATGGGCGGAAATAACCGGCGCGATAGAGCGGAGCGGGGGAGGCGGCTGAATTGGCAAACCAGAGAACATTGATAATGACCGGCTCGTGCCGGACAACGAGGGGAATTGTGGCCGGGGTTATGTCTTTTCTTCTTGAAAACAACTGCACCCTGCTTTCTCTTCAGCAATACAATGACGCGGAGAAAAAAAGGTTTTTCATAAGAAGCGTTTTTCATCCGCAAAAGCAGTTTGCGAAAACAGCTTTCCGCCCCGGGCAGTTAAGTGACATTGAGAAACTGCGCGAAAACTTCAAGCCGGTTGCCGAGCAGTTCAAAATGGAATGGTCGATAAATGACCCGCAGATACCTTTCAAGGTTTTAATTATGGTTACGAAGGCGAACCACTGTCTTCGTGAGATTCTCTACCGCCGCCGCACGGGCGAACTGCCGATTGAAATAACCGCCATTGTTTCAAACCATGATGATTTGCGCACAGAGGCGGAGGATGCGGGAGTCCGCTACGTACATTTCCCCGTCAATGCGTCCACAAAAGCCGTACAGGAAAAGCGGTTGCTGGAACTCGTAGATGAAACGGGTTCCGAACTTATAGTTCTTGCGCGGTATATGCAGATACTTTCTCCCGGTCTCGCGAAAAAACTCTCAGGGCGGTGCATAAATATCCATCACTCTTTTCTTCCAGCTTTCAAAGGGGCAAAGCCGTATCATCAGGCGCACAGCCGGGGGGTAAAACTTATCGGCGCAACCGCGCACTACGTTACGGAAGACCTTGATGACGGGCCCATAATTGAACAGCAAATAACCCGTGTCGACCACAATCACACGGCAGACGACCTCGCGCGCGTGGGAATGGAGAATGAACGCGCGGCGCTCATAAAAGCCATTAAGTATCACATAGAGCACAGAGCGTTTCTCAGCGAAAACAGAACAATTATTTTTTACTAACCCTGAAAACAAAGCCGGGAATTTATTTGCGTTCGCTCAAAAGCCCTTCCACAACCTCTTCAAACTGTCTTGCTTTTTCGGTGCCTTTGTGCGTTTCGCCTATCATTTTATAGACGACATTTCCCTCCCTGTCGGTCAGGTAGAAAGCGGGCCAGTAGCGGTTTTTCATTCTTTTCCAGTAACTGAAACTGTTATCCATCATAACGGGATGAGTGAGTTTGAACTCCTTTACTTTCGCTTCCAGATTTTTTCTGCTTTTCTCATGACTGAACTCAGGCGTGTGTATGCCGACCGCCTGAAAACCGCGCCCGGAAAAACGCTTCTCAACTTCGCGAAGCCACGGAAAAGAGCGGTAGGAATTCCAACAGTCAAAAGCCCAGAAATATACAAGCGTTACCTTGCCCGCAAGTTCTGCCCTGCCCAGCGGCGGTGAATTAAGCCAGTCTTTTTCACTTGACGAGGTGAACTCCGGAAGAGGCCTGAAAATAAAACCGCCCTGCGAATACGCTCCGTGCGCGGAAACAAAAAACAGTATCGCCGCAATCAGAAAACCGGCGGCGCGGTTTTTCACAAACTTCACGGAAGAAACCTGTCTGAAAATTCCTCAGGCGGCAACCGGCAGGAATCAAATCTTCCGAACCACACATAACGTTTCGCCGCTATGCGGGAATAAACATAATCCCTTATAAAAGCGGGAATAACCCTCAAAACCACAGCGAACCGCCACGCGCCTCCCGTTTCCTCAAGTATCTTTATCACCGCGTCCGAACGGCGGCGGACTGTTCCCCCGGTGTCCACATACGCTATGCTCCAGTCGCGAAAATTACGGGCAATAAAATGAGCGGCGGCGGTGTCGCCCTGAAGGGGCGCGAAAAAAAAGGATTTCTTCAAGTCTTTTTTCAGAACAAAATCAACAAACCCGTTGCACAAACCGCAAACGCCGTCAAAGAAAATTACGGGCTTTTCAAAGCCGGGACGGTTCAAGAAAACACCGCGAGCAAAATTCCGGCGGCAACCGCAGAGCCGAGAACACCCGCCACGTTGGGACCCATCGCGTGCATCAGAAGAACGTTTTGAGGGTCTTCCTTCGCGCCCACATCCTGGGAAACTCGCGCCGCCATGGGAACGGCAGACACTCCCGCGGAACCTATTAGCGGGTTGATCTTATTTGCGGAAAAACGGTTGAGCAGTTTCGCCTTGAGAACACCTGATGCCGTCCCGATGCAGAAAGCGACAACGCCGAGAAGCAAAATCCCTATCGTCTCAATGGTCAGAAACTCTTTGGACGAAAGTTTGGAGCCGACTCCCAGACCGAGAAATATGGTTGTGATGTTTATGAGAGAATTCTGCGCCGTGTCTGAAAGACGGTCAACAACTCCGCATTCTTTCATCAGGTTGCCGAACATAAAAAACCCTATAAGCGGCGCGGCGGAGGGAAGGAAAAGTGCGCACAAGGCGACTGCGATAAGCGGGAAAATAACCTTCTCCGTCTTGCTCACGGGTCTGAGCTGTTTCATCCTTATCATCCTCTCCTCTTTTGTCGTAAGAGCCTTCATTATCGGGGGCTGAATAAGGGGAACAAGAGCCATATACGAATACGCCGCGACCGAAATCGCGCCGAGCAGACGCGGAGAAAGTTGAGACGAAACATATATCGCGGTGGGCCCGTCCGCGCCCCCGATTATCCCGATTGAAGCGGCGTCTTTGAAGGAAAAATCTATGCCGTCAACAACTTGCGTGAGAGCAAGCGCGCCTATCAGCGTGGCAAAGATGCCGAACTGAGCGGCGACTCCGAGAAGTATCGTTCTCGGATTGGCAAGCATGGGACCGAAATCCGTCAAAGCCCCGACACCCATGAAAATTATCAGCGGGAAAATCCCCGTTTTAATGCCGGCATCGTAAATGTAGTTGAGTATCCCGCCCGGCTCGTTTATGCCGGAAAGCGGTATGTTGGCAAGCACGCACCCGAAACCGATTGTAACAAGCAGAAGCGGCTCAAACTGTTTCGCGATTCCGAGGTAGAGAAGAAGAAAACCGACCGACACCATCATCAGCCGCCCGGGACCCTCCACCCACGAGTCGCCGGAAGTGAAAAAATGCTTCACGCCCGTCTGATTGGCAAGTTCTTTAAATATGTCAACAAGACCCGGAAGCGCGCCTTCTCCGCCGGCCGCGAAAGCGGGGGGAACGGCGTAAAGGGCGCAAACCGCAACCAGAGCCACAGCAAATATGGAGGTTTTTTTCATCTCACAAACACAGACCGTCAGGCGGGAGAAACCGTCAGCAGAACCTGCCCGGATTCAACCACATCGCCCGCGCTCACTTCTATTGACGCCACAACTCCGGCGCATGGCGAAACAACGGGCGTTTCCATTTTCATCGCTTCAAGCACCAGCAGGGGCTGGTTTTCCTCAACCCTGTCGCCAACTGAAACTGAAATTTTGTAGACATTGCCCGGAACGGCCGCCGTAAGAGCGGTCGCCTCTCCCGTGGCGGCGGGAGCCGTGCCTGAGGATGCCGCCGCCTGAGGCGGAGCGTCCATGCCTTCTGTGAGGCTCACGGCGTAGTCTTTGCCGTCAACGTTTACGGAGAAATCATCGCTTCCCTCTTTCGGGCTTATGCGGACGGCGTAGTTCCTGCCGTCAAGGGTGGCGGTGAAGGCGTCCGGGGTTTTTCCCTTTTCCCCTTCGGGCTTTTCGGCTGAGGATTTTCTCACGTTTATGGAAAAATCGCCTTTGAGGAAATCAAGCCCCTTGTTTCCGCCCGGCGTTTCAAGAGCGCCGACTATAAATATGTTTTCATCGGTAACCGGAAGCCCCTCTTTCTCAAGAATGCCTTTCGCGACCGGAATTCCGGGCTCAATTATCTCAAGCGGGTCGCCGTCAAAACGGGGTTTGCCCATCTGCTCTTCGGCGATTTTCACAACCTCAGGGTCGGGCGGAACGGGTGTGCGCCCGAAGTATCCGAGAACCATGTTGCCGTACCCCTCAGCGATTTTGTTCCACTTGCCCTGAGTTACGTTCGCAAACGCCTGCTGAAAGTAGAACTGCGAAACCGGCGTTACGGAAGTGCCGAAACCGCCCTTGGCAACGCACTCAGACATCTCCTCTATAACTTTGGGGTAGAGCTCAAGCGTGTTGGTGTCGCGCATCATCATCGTGTTCGCCGTAAGCGCGCCGCCCGGCATCGGGGAAAGCAGAACCTCAGACGAAATTCCCAGTGCCTCTGGCGGGAAATAGTAGTCCGCCATGCATTCCTTGAAAACTGCGTTCGCCTCAAGGATTTTCTTCAAGTCAACGTCAAGCGTAAAATCCGTTCCTTTCAGCGCGCCGCACATTGAAACAATGTCGGGCTGGGAGGTTCCGCCCGAAACGGGAGCCCTTGCCACGCATATTCCGTCGCATCCCGCCTCTATAGCGGCGGTGTACTGGGCAACGCCCTGCGAGGCGGTTTCGTGTGTGTGAACCCACAGCACCGTGTCGTTTCCAACAACCTCTCTCGCGCCCTTTACCGTGTCGTAAACCTTGCGGGGATTTGAGGTTCCCGAAGCGTCTTTGAAGCAAATGGAGTCAAACGGAAGACCGGAATCAAGTATCTCGCGCACCTTGGATATGTAGAAAGCAGAATCGTGCGCGCCTTCGCATCCGGGCGGAAGCTCCATCATGGTTACGACAACCTGATGGTGAATGCCCGCGTTTTTTATGCACTGCGCCGAGTATTCAAGGTTTCTCACGTCGTTGAGGGCGTCGAAGTTTCTTATGTGCGTTATGCCGTGCTTTTTGAACATCTTCGCGTGAAGATCAATCATATCTTTGGGCTGGGCGGAAAGCGCGACCACATTTATTCCCCTTGCCAATGTCTGGAGATTGGCTTCGGGCCCCGCAGCGGTTCTGAAACTGTCCATCATGTCAAAAGCGGACTCCCCGCAGTAGAGGAAAAGACTCTGAAACCTCGCCCCGCCTCCCGCTTCAAAATGGGTTATGCCCGAATGAGATGCGGCTTCAACCGCCGGAATGAAATCGGAGGTCAGCACACGCGCTCCGAAAAATGACTGAAAGCCGTCTCTGAAAGACGTATCCTGGAAAAGTATCTTCTTCATGGCTTACCTTTTTGCCGCCTTATAAGCTGTAACTGCCGCGGAAACCACCGCCGCGACCGCTCCGGAAGGTGCGCCGCCGCCGGCTTTTCCACCGCCCGAAGGCGCCGGTTCACCGCGTTTGCCGAAGAAATAGGCGGAAACCTTTATCATCACAAAAAGCGCGGAGAGGAATATGTAAACCACAAACATCCCCGCCAGCATCAGTTTAAAACCTTCTAATATCATCGGCTCTGCGCCGCCCGGCAGTAAAAACGGTCTCACCATTTAACAACAAGCGCGGGGGCTTGTCAACTTGACCGCAACGCCGTATGTGGTAGTTTTACGCCCGCTTGTTATGAAAAGAACATTTCAACCGCACAGAAAGAAAGCTGTAAAAACCCACGGTTTCCGGGCGAGAATGAGCACGGTGGGCGGACGCCGCACTTTGAAGAGAAGAGCGCAGAAAGGCAGGCGCGTTTTGGCCCTCCAGTTCCGGTCGAAATGAGCGAAGCCTGCGGCGGGAAACTCCGGAAAAGAGACAAACTGATGGAAAAAACCGAATATACGCGTGTCCTTGGAAAAGGGACGAGGCTTTCATCTCAAAACTTTTCCGCTTCCGTTCTCGGAAACGGCCTCGGCTTTCCCCGCGTAGGGCATGTTGTGGCGAAAAAAACTGTCTCGTCCGCAGTTTTAAGAAACAAAATCAAACGCCGATTCAGAGAAATTTTCAGGCTGAACAAACAGAAATTCGGTTCCAACGACGTTGTATTCATAGCGAAAACCGACTCGTCAAACCTCCCCTTTCAGACTGTCAGCAGGGAAATCCTCGGCATGGTGAGCGGGGAGGAGAACCCTCGTGGCTGAGAGCGCGGCTTTACGCCTTGCAGTTTTCCTTATAAAGGCATACGGGAAAATCGTCTCGCCGCTTCTGGGACGCCGCTGCCGCTTTTACCCCAGTTGCTCGCAGTACGCTGTGGAAGCTCTGGAAATTCACGGAATTGGAGCGGGAGCGAAAATGGCGGCGGGAAGAATAGCGAGATGCCATCCGCTCAACCCCGGCGGCTATGACCCCGTAAGACGCGCGGCGCGGTAAAAAATATGCAAAACGAAAAATTCACTTCCAATTACATAATTTTTGCGGTTCTGGCTCTCGGAATCATATTCGGATACTCAAAACTGTTTCCGGCGGCAACGGGGCGCGCACCCGCAGAAACACCCGCCGTTCAGAAAAGCGCGGCGGCAACGCCTGCTGAGCAGACGGCGGTAGAGTCGGTTTCTGCGGAAAACCTGTGGGCTGAAAGCGGAAACGGGAGCGAGGGAAGCGTCATAGAGATAGAGACTCCGCTTTACACGGCGCGTGTGAACACGCAGGGCGGAACGATTGAAAGCTGGGTGCTGAAAAACTATCTGGAGGATCCGGAAAACGGCTCGGGGCCTCTCAAACTTGTTGGCGGCGAAACAACCGCGCCGGAAGCGGTTCTGTCGTTTGAGGGGACAAACATCCCGTCAAAGATACCGTTCAGATACAAGGGCGAAACCGCCGTCAAGGTGGACGGGCTTTCAAGGGAAATAGCGCTTGTCTATGAAAAAGGCGGCATGAAGATAGTCAAAACACTATCCTTCTCGCCGGACACCTACCTGATTGGGGGCAGATACGACATACGCAACCGGTCTTCGGCAACTGTTGAATACGCGGCGCACTTTCTCCAGAACGGAAAAGTTGAGGAGGAAAGATACGGGCCCTCGGACGCCCTTATAGCCTCGGTTGGCGGTGAGGTTAAACGGTTCAACGGCACGGACGACATAGGCAAACCGCTTTCGGGAAAGGTGGAATGGCTGGGATTTTCAAAAAAATACTTCATTCTGGCTTCCCTTCCGGAATCCGGACGCAATACCGGAGTCAGCGCGTCTGCCGTGGGCGACACGGTCAAAACCCGCTTTTCCTACGGGCGTTTCTCCATCCCGCCGGGGTCGGAAGCGGTTCGCCAGTGGAAATCGTATCTGGGCCCCAAGCGCGAGAAACTGCTCGCCGCCGCGGGCTACGGGTTTGAAAACGCGATTGACTACGGATGGTTCGGCACTCTTTCCAGAATCGCCGTCAGAATACTCAACTACACAAACGGGTTCTTCAACAACTACGGTGTTTCTATCATCGTGATAACGTTCGCGTTCCGCCTGCTCTTCCTTCCCATGTCCGTCAAGGGAATGAGATCTATGAAGAAGATGCAGAAAAAAATGGAGACGATTAAGCCGAAACTGGACGCGCTTAAAGAGAAATTCAAAGACGACAAAAAACGCCAAAACGAAGAGATGATGAAACTGTATTCAAGCCACGGGATAAACCCGCTCAGCAGTCTGGGCGGATGCCTTCCGATGCTTGCTCAGGTGCCGGTTTTCATCGCGCTCTACTACGGTCTGCTTTACTCAATAGACTTGCGGCACAGTTCGTTTCTGTGGATAAGCGACCTGTCCGCCCCGGAGATGCTGTTCGACATACCGCTCACATCCGTGCCGTTCAGAATTCTCCCTCTCGCCATGGGCATTTCGTGGTGGTTTTCAACAAAACTCACCCCGATAGCGGCGGCGGGAGACACGGCGGCAATGCAGGCGAAAATAATGCAGTTTATGCCTGTGGTCTTCACTTTCGTGATGTGGGACTTTCCGTCCGGGCTTGTACTCTACTGGACGGCAAGCAACGTGCTGAGCGTGGCGCAGCAGATATACATAAACAGGAGTACAGCATAGAATAAGAAATACAAAAGTTTCGGAGGAAAAGATTATGAGACAGATAGAGAAAGAAGCGGCAACGGCGGAAGAGGCGATTGAAGAAGCCCTGCTTGAGCTCGGAGTCGAGAGAAACGAGGTTGGTGTTGAGGTTTTGCGCGAAGCGTCCCGGGGATTTCTCGGAATCGGCGGCAGGAAGGCAAAGATACGGGTTACGGTTGGAGGGTCCGGTGGCGGCACAGCGGCGGCGGCTTCCTACGCGCCTGAAAAGATAGCGGGCGAAGCCGGGCAGACAACAGAGCGGATTCTGGAGATAATGGGCATCGGGCACTCAATTAAAGTTTCTGAAACAGACGCGGCGATAGAGATTGACCTGAAAGTTGAGGAGTCGCAGGGACTGCTGATAGGAAAATACGGGGAGACGCTGAGAAACCTTGAGTATCTGGTCGCGAGGATTGTTTCCGCGAAAACCGGCAAACAGCCCAACCACGGAAAGAGAATCTCCATAGACGTGAACAACTACAAAAGAGAGCGCGAAAAAGAGATTGAGAGAAAAGCCATTGAGGCGGCAAAAAAGGTTATAGAGTCGGGCAGGCCGTTCACATTCCATAACATGCAGGCGTATGAGAGAAAGGTTGTCTACACGGCTGTAAAGGATATGAGCGGCGTCCGGTTTGAGACAAAAGAGGACGGCAACTCGAAGAAAATCACCTTCCTGCCGTCCCAGAAATAGGAAATCTCTCCCGTGAACAGCGGGGCGGAAACGTTTATTGATATCCTGTCGTCTTCGGGCGGCGCGGCGGTTCTTACCGGGGCGGGCATAAGCACCGAGTCCGGAATCCCGGATTACAGGTCTCCCGAAGAGGGGATGTGGGAAAAGATGGATCAGTCTGTCGTGTCTGTTGACGGTTTTATCGCAAATCCCGCCGCCTACTACGAATACGCTCTGGAACTTCACCCCGTCCGCAGCGCGGCAAAGCCGAACGCCGGGCATTTTTTGTTTGCGGAACTTGAGCGGCGGGGACTCACAAACGGAGTCATCACCCAGAATGTAGACGGTCTTCACTCTGCGGCGGGCTCGGAAACAGTCCATGAACTGCACGGCTCAATAAGGGAGACCGTCTGCCTTGAGTGCGGTTTGAAAGAACCGATGGACGGGGTTATGGAAAGAGTCGCGGGAGGGGAAACGGAGCCCCGCTGTGAATGCGGAGGCATTATGAAACCAAACGCTGTTTTCTTCGGCGAGCCGCTTCCGCGCGCGCCATGGAACAATGCCGTAAAAGCCGCGGAGGAGGCGGGAGCCCTGATTGTTGCCGGCTCGTCTCTTGTGGTAGCGCCGGCAAGCACACTGCCGCGTATCGCTCTGAACGGCGGGGCGAAACTGATAATCCTGAATCTAATGGAAACGCCCTACGATGATGAGGCGGATCTTGTGGTGAGAGAAAAAATCTCCGTTTTTGCGGAGCGCGCCGCGCAGGTTCTCAAATCACGCGACAACTGAAAAACTGAATACGGAAAACCGGCGGACACACAAGCCCGCCGGAAGAAAATTCATTAGAAGTGCATTCCGACGCCCGAGGCGAACTTAACCGCTTCGGAGTTCCAGTCGTAGCCGAGTCCGGTGCTGATAAACCATTTGTCTGAAACCCGGAAGTTGAAAGTGTTGTCAATCTCCGCTCCGTTTCCAAACTCGTCCGCGAAGTTCCAGGCTCCGAGAACCGTCCATGAAAGACGCCCCTGACTGAGCTCAAAACCCGTGTTGAGACCCCACTCAAGTTCGGCCTGATTGCGTTTTGTGCGGTTGTTGCCGCTTGCATCCGCAGTGTAGGAAGTTCCGCGTATAAGTCCGACCGAGGGTCCCCCGAAAAACTTCACGTAATCGTTGAGGTCTTTGTACATAACGAACTTGGCGCTCGTGTCCAAAACCCAGGTCTTGAGGTTCCTGCCTCCCAAAGTGTATCCGGCCTGCGCATAGCTGGTTTCAGTTATAAGAGCAGAGCGGGAACTTTCGAGCACACGCGCGACCAGTTGAACCCCCTGCATTCTTCTGTTCTCTCTGGAATATTCCGCGAGTTCATCGCCATATTCCCGCGAGAAATAGTTTACCGTAACGCTGGAGCCGCCGAGCATCTCGTGGATGCCCGCCTCCGCTGCTGCCGGCGCACTGTAGCCGAAAGCAACTGAAATAATCAGAACCAGCGCGAGAATAAATCTCCTCATAATGTGTAATCCTCCCTTGAAGATACTGCCTTTAAAAACTCCGTTCATTTGGATATACAAGACCGCTCGGAAGCGGCTTTTGATTATACTCAATGGAAAGCCCCTCTAACAAGACCTATTTTAAGCCGCGCCACAGGGTCAACTTTCCCCCTTGGACTCCCTCCTCTGGACAAGTATAACCCATTTTCCCTTCTGGACAACCTCACCCTCCTGATTCAGGACGTCAAGTTCCCATATAAGAAAGCCCATGTTCGGTCTCTTGTGCTCGCGTTTCTCCGCAAGGCGGCGTTTTATCTTTATAGTGTCGCCGAACTTCACGGCTCCGGAAAAACGCCAGTCCTCAAGCCCCATAAACGCTATTGTCGCAAGGCGGGGCATCGTGAACCAGAGACCCGAAGATATTGAGAGAACACACAAACCGTGAGCAACACGGGTTTTGAAAACCGTTTTCTTCGCGAACTCTTCATCTATGTGCATGTTGTTGAAATCCGCCGAAAGCCCGGCGAAGTTCGTAACATCGGCTTCGGTAACGGTTCTGCCCGTGCTTTCGTGCTCTTCGCCAACTTCAATGTCTTCGTAGAAAATCTTTGACATATCTGCCTCCCGTTATCCGGAAACGGGGCGGAATTTCGGAAGCGTAACCTCATCGGTAACGTCGTCAAAAACCACCTCAACTTCCATTCCTATCTTCACGTCATTCACGTCGCAGTCCACAACGTTGGACATCATCTTAACCCCTTCATCAAGCTCTATAAGGGCGACAACATAAGCGCCGTCTTCCTTGTATGCCTTTGTGGGACCCATGTGGTGTATGGAAAAAGTCCACACCTTTCCCCTGCCGGGAGACTTCACCCACTCTATGTCTGCGCTCATGTCGTCTCCGGGAGAGAACGCTCTGGGGTAGAAGAAGAACTTCCCGCTCTGTTTTGATCTGGGAAGCATAAGTTCATGTTTTTTGCATCCGTCCCAGTACGGTTTTGTTTCCGGACGAAACTCCGGAAGCGGTTTTGCGTATTTGTTTTCAGACATTTTTCAGTTTCCTCCTGATAGTTTCTCCGCGCGTCAGCTAAGCGGCTGATTTCCCAGCAGTATTGTGCTGTGCGCCGAAACGATTCCGCCGTTTCCGTGAACAAGGGCGACTTCCGCGCCGTCAACCTGTCTTTTGCCCGCCGTGCCGCGAAGCTGGAGAGTTGCCTCCACAACGTGGTGCATCGCCCCGAGGTGCGCCTGAGACAGAAGCCCGCCGTGCGTGTTGACCGGAAGGTCTTTGCCTCTTTCCATTCTGCCCTCAAGGGCAAACGGGCCGCCCTCTCCGGGCTTCACAAATCCGAGACCTTCAAGTTCAAGAAGAACCGTTATCGTAAAGCAGTCGTAGAGGTAGGCGAGGTCAACATCGTCTTTGGTGATTCCGGCGGTGCCGAATGCCTTGTCGCCGGAGGCTTTGACCGCCCCGTATATCTGCCCGAGGTCGTTAAGCGTGGTGAGGTACTGGTGCGAGTATCCCTGCCCCATTCCCCACATGTACGCGAGTTTGTTGTCTATGCCGAGCTCTTTCGCCTTGGCTTCGGTGGTAACGATAAAAGCGCATCCGCCGTCCGAGATGATTGAGCAGTCGTATTTTGTAAGCGGCTCTGCGATAACACGCGACTCAAGCACTTCCTCAATGGTAAGCGGCTCTTTGTTCATCGCGTTTTCTTTGTCTGCGGCGTGTTTTCTCATCGTTGTGGCAACCGCCGCAAGGTGCTCCCTGCTGTTGCCGTATTCGTGCAAATACCTTTGCGCCGCAAGCGCGTATCCGCCGGGAGTCGTAAGCCCGTAGGGAAACTCAAACTCCGCGTGGCACATCTCTCTTATAAGGGCGACCATTCCCGAAGATGATATTCCCGAAAGCGTGTTGTCTCCTCTTACGCAGAGAACAACCTCAGCCTGTCCCGAAGATATCGCCATTGCCGCCTCCGCCGCCATCCACACGGCGGTTGAGCCGCCCACGGCGATGGAAGAGAAAAACTTCGGGTTCATTCCGAAGTAGTCGGCAAAAGTTGTGCAGTGCATAAAGGTCTGCTCCACAAGCGAAAACGCCGTTACAAGCCCGTCAACATCTGTTTTTTTGATTCCGGCGTCTTCAATCGCAATCTTTGACGCTTCGGAGAGAAAGTGGAAAGAACTCTTGTCGGGTATCTTTCCCTGATCTGTTTCGCCCACTCCGGCGATGACAATTTTGTGTTTTTTGAGAAGCTCGCGGGCTTCTTTCATTCCAAGTTCTGCGCTCATTGAAAATACTCCCCCCTTGTATTGGATGAACAGGGCTTTATACTACGGATGAAGCGGTGAATGTCAACAACGGAAACCGGGTTTTTTGAATTGGCGGTTTTAAACAAACAGGAAGCCGGCAAACGGCTGAAAAAGCTGAACTCCCTCTCAGACACACTCTGGAAAGCGGGCGCGAAAAGCATCAGCGCGAACTTCACACTGTCAAATTTTCAGGACGCCCTAGCGTTTGTGGTTTGCGCGGGGATTGAGGCGGAAAAGGCGAACCATCACCCGGATATCCTCATGCACGGATGGAAAAAGGTGAAGATAACCCTCTCAACACACAGCGAAGGCGGAATAACGGCAAAAGATTTTTCTCTTGCCGGCAAAATCTCAAAACTATCGGGGGTAAAAACGCGATGAAAATTTCTTCAGTCAACTGGCAGTCTGTCACAGTGGCGTCAATCGCCGGGCTTGGTCTCGGAACGCTCTGGTATCATCCGTCCGTTTTCGGGTCGGTTTTTATGGATTTCATGGGCGTTGCGGAGCATGAGTACGACACAAGGAAGATAGCGATTGAGTTTGTCCAGCAGTTTCTCACGTGCCTTGCGATTGCGATTGTAGCGACAAGCGCGGGCATGAAAACGGTGGAAGACGCGTTCAAACTGAGCGTTGTGATAGGGCTTGGCGTTTGCGGCTCCATTGTGCTTTCCCAGCACACGTGGGCGGAACTGCCGCCCCTGCTGACTGCGGTGGACATAGGACACGACTATGTGAACGCTCTGGTTTTCTCTCTCTTCGCCTGCCTGTGGCGCAAAGCATAAAACGCCCTTAATTAAGAGCGGGAGCAAAAAAACTCAACAATGGTATTAGCAAGTTTTATTTTTTTCATGGCGCTTTTTCTCGCGCTTGGCATAATCGCCTCGCGCCGTTCAAGGGGCAGCAGCAAAGACTATATGCTTGCAGGCCGCGAGATTCCGCCGTTTCTCACCGCGCTTTCCGCCGCATCAACCTGTAACAGCGGTTTCTGGTTCACGGCGATGATAGGTTTTGTCTATCTGCACGGCTTCCACACGGTGTGGGTTGTCGCGGGTTTCACCGTGGGCGACCTTATGATGTCTCTCCGCGTCTATCCGGGGGTGCGCAGTGTGTCTGAATCGCGGGGGGCAATCACCTTTTCCGAACTGCTTGCGCGCTGGACGGGGGAAGAGTTCCGGTACGTGCGTCTGGCGTGCGCTTTTCTGACGCTGTTTTTCCTCTCCGTTTACGCGGGGGCGCAGTTTTTTGCCGGAGGAAAGGCGTTTTCCGCCCTTTTCCCTTCGCTTGGTGAAGACAGGGCTGTGATTGCGGGCATATTGACGGGCGCGGTTTTGGTTCTGTTCTACTGCTACCGGGGCGGGCTTCGCGCCTCCATCTGGACGGACACGGCGCAGGCGATTGTGATGCTGGGCGCGATGGGAATCATAACGGTTTTCACCGTAAAAGAGGTTGGCGGCATCGTTCCGCTTATTGACGCGATTTCAAACATAGAGCCGCATTTCCGCGAATGGGCTCCGGTTGGGGCGCACAGCAAAGACCAGCACACCGCAAGCGGCATCATGGCTCCGCTTGGAAATGTGAGCGGATTCGCGCTGTTTCTTCTCGGCTGGATAGCCGGGGGCGCGGGAGCCGCCGGACAGCCGCACTTCATGGTGCGTTTTATGGCGATGCGCTCGGTAAAAGACATGGCAAGGTTCAGAATCTACTACTACTCGTGGTCAACGCTTCTGGGGATTTTCGCGATAGTGTGCGGTTTTGCGGTGCGTCTGCTTGTAACGGAAATTAACGACACGGAGCGCGCCCTGTCGGTTCTGTCTCTTGAACTGCTTCCGCCCGCCCTTGCCGGGCTTATGCTTGCGGGCGTGTTTTCCGCCACAATCTCAACGGCGGATTCTCAGGTGCTGAGTTGTTCGGCAACACTTTCACACGACCTGCTTCCCGCAACGGATGATGAAAAAAAGCGTTCCCGCAGAAACCGTTTCAGCACGGTTGCCATAGTGGTGTTAGCGGTTGTGATAACACTGCTTGCGCGCGGCACAAGCATATTCTCTCTGATACTGCTCGCATGGGGCGTTCTGGCGTCTGCGTTTGTTCCCCTGCTTGTGGTCTATGTGTACGGCGGGCGGGTGCCGCAGTGGATGGCGCTGTGCATGATGGCGGGCGGAATCGCGGCACTGTTTTTCTGGAGAGATTTCCAGTTAAAAGGCAAAGTGTATGAGGTTCTTCCCGGAATTGTCGGCGGTTTCGCGGTCTATGCGGCGTACAGAATCTGGCGGCGTCTTCTCTAAACCCT
This sequence comes from Thermodesulfobacteriota bacterium, assembly GCA_965226585.1. GTDB lineage: Bacteria > Desulfobacterota_D > UBA1144 > Nemesobacterales > Mycalebacteriaceae > Mycalebacterium. The sequence continues at coordinate 151,548 of OZ245366.1, forward strand.
CTCTCAAGCCCCGCAACATTTCTTGTATTTCTTTCCGCTTCCGCACGGGCACGGGTCGTTTCTGCCCGTTTTATCGGAAACGCGGCGGACAGGCGGCGGAGGTGTTTCCATTTCTTCTGACGGGGCGGACAGCACAAGGTTTTGCGCCTCCCTTTCAATGCGCGGAGCGTCTTCCTCTTGCGCGAGGCGAACGCTGAAAAACTTGTCGCATATCTCCTCCTCATAGGTCGCCATAAGGTTTGCGAACATCTCAAAACCCTCGTTTTTGTATTCGTAAAGCGGGTCTTTCTGAGCGTATCCGCGCAGTCCGATTCCCTCTCTCAAATGATCCATTGAAAGCAGGTGCTCTTTCCACAGCGCGTCAATGGTCTGAAGCATTATGTACCTTCGCACTTCGGGAGCGGCGGAAGGTCCCAGTTCGGTCTCTTTCAGCGTGTGCGCCTCTTCAGCCGCCTTTTCAAGCCCGCCGTCATCAAAGCCGTCTTCCATATGAAAGATACTGCGCGCCTCTTTAACAACCGCCTCTTTTTCCGCGCCCGAGGCGGTGGAAAGTTCCTCAGAAAGTTCGCGGGCAACCTTGAGGGCGATGGAGAGAAAATGCTCTCTCAGCGCGTCTCCGCCTTCAAGTATCTGCCGGCGGATATTGTACACAACCTCTCTCTGCGTGTTGAGAACGTCATCGTAGTCAAGCAGGTGTTTTCTTATGTCGAAGTTGCGGCTTTCAACCTTTTTCTGCGCGGACTCTATCACCCTTGTCATCATCCCGTGCTCCATCGGCACTCCCTCTTCCCAGCCGACCATATTCATAATTGAGGCAACCCTTTCGGACGCGAATATTCTCATCAGCGGGTCTTCAAGCGAGATGTAGAAACGCGATGAGCCGGGGTCTCCCTGCCGTCCCGAACGCCCGCGCAGCTGGTTGTCTATGCGGCGGGATTCGTGCCTTTCAGAGCCGATGATGTGGAGCCCTCCCAGTTTGAGAATCTTCTCCCTTTCGCTCAGGCAATTCGCGCGCGCGGCGGTGAGAGCCTGTTCGGGGGTTTGTGTGCCGGGGGATTTTTCAAGGGCGGCGCGGGCGAGGAATTCGGGATTTCCGCCAAGCACGATGTCTGTTCCTCTTCCCGCCATGTTGGTTGCGATTGTAACCGCCCCGGCGCTTCCCGCCTGAGCCACAATCTCCGCCTCTTTCGCGTGATTTTTCGCGTTCAGAACTTGATGGGGAACTCCGTCTTTTTTAAGAATTCCGGATATTTTTTCAGACTGTTCTATGGATGCCGTTCCGACAAGAACGGGACTGCCGCCGGAGTTGAGTGTTTTTATCTCGTCGCATATGGCGCGGTTTTTTTCCGCTTCCGTTCTGTACACAACGTCATCGCAATCCTCTCTCACCATCTCTCTGTGCGTTGGCACAATGGAAACGTCAAGTTTGTATATTTTCTGAAACTCAAACGCCTCCGTGTCGGCGGTTCCGGTCATTCCCGAAAGTTTTTCATACATACGAAAATAGTTCTGAAGCGTTATTGTGGCAAGCGTCTGATTTTCTTCCTCTATATCCGCGTTTTCCTTCGCTTCAACCGCCTGATGAAGTCCGTCTCCCCATCTCCGCCCTTCCATAATCCGCCCGGTGAATTCGTCCACAATCACCACTTTGCCTTCTCTCACCATATAGTCCACATCCTTATGAAACAGGTGCCGCGCCCTCAGGGCTTGGTTGACGCAGTGAAGCGTTTCAAGGCTCGCGGGGTCGTAGAGGTTTGCCACTCCGAGGGCGGATTCCACGCGCGATATGCCTTGCTCGGTAAGTTCGGCGCGGCGGTTTTTTTCATCAACGGAAAAGTCTTCTCCGGTTGAGAGTGGAGCCACCACGCGGTCTATTTTGTTGTAGATATCGGTGGATTTTCCGGAGGGTCCTGAGATTATGAGGGGAGTTCGGGCTTCGTCTATAAGTATGCTGTCAACCTCGTCAACGATGGCGAAAAAGTGTCCGCGCTGAGAGTATTCTTCAAGGCTGAACGCCATGTTGTCGCGAAGGTAGTCAAAGCCGAATTCGTTGTTTGTGCCGTAAGTGATATCGCAGGCGTACGCTTCAGTTTTTGAGCACGGGGTGAGTGTGCATTTGAAGGCGGATACTGCCCGGAGGTTCTGGGCTTTTTCCTCTCCCTGCCAGGCAGACATATTTTCTTTCAGGGCTTCCGTGGCTTTTTCTTCGTCTTCCCACTGCGCGCGATATGACGCGCCTGAGTTTATAACGCCGACTTCAAGTCCCAGAAGTTTATAGACGGGAGCCATCCACAGGGCGTCTCTTCCCGCGAGGTAGTCGTTAACGGTAACGAGGTGCGCTCCTTTTCCCGCGAGGGCGTTCAGGCAGAGGGCGGGAACGGCGACAAGGGTTTTTCCCTCTCCGGTTTTCATTTCCGCCACAGAGCCCCGGTGGAGAACAAGGGCGCCGATTATCTGGACATCAAACAGCCGCATGCCGAGTGTTCTGCAAGCCGCTTCTCTTGCGAGGGCAAATGCCTGAGGCATGATTTCGGAAAACTTTTTCTCTTTTTCCTCTGTTGAGGAGTTTTGCGGAATTTGAGAGCGGAGTTCCGCTGTTTTTTCCGCGATTTGCGCGTTAGACAGCGCAGACACCTCTTCTTCAAGGGCGTTCACGCTTTCCACAACGGAATACATACGCCGTATTCTGCGGGCGTTCTGGGTTCCGACTATCTTTCTGAAAAGTTCTGTCAGCATTAAGGGCGTATTGTATCACAAACGGGCGGGAAAGGGGCTTGGCGGGAGCGGGAGCGGCGGACGGAAAATATACAAGTAAGCATACAAGTAGGCATACAAGTAGACATACAAGTAACAAACAAGTAAAATGAGTCCATGTCAGCCGGAAAACAGGCAAAACCGCCTTATGAAATCACGCCCGCAATTTTGCGGAATGTTGTGGAGATAGGCGAACTTCTGGGCACGCTCAAAGCCCATTCGGGTTGGGGTTCAAAGCCCCGCCTGAGCCGTGTGAACCGTATAAAAACGATACAGGGAACACTTGAGATAGAGGGAAACACTTTGTCGCGTGAGCAGGTAACGGCGGTTCTTGAAGGCAAGGCGGTGCTTGCGCCGCCGCGTGAAATACAAGAGGTGAAAAACGCTTTTGCGGCGTATGACAAACTGTCTGAACTTGTGCCGCATTCTCAAAAATCGTTGTTTGACTCTCACAAATTGATGATGTTCGGGCTTGTTGATGACCTGGGGTGTTTCCGTTCCGGAAATGTGGGGGTTCGCGGCGCGGAGGGAGTTGTTCATGTCGCGCCTCCGGTGAAACAGGTTTCCGGGCTTATGAAAAATCTTTTGGGGTGGCTTAAAGAAACTGATGAGCACCCTTTGATTGCGAGTTCCGTTTTTCATTACGAGTTTGAGGTAATCCATCCGTTTCAAGACGGCAACGGCAGAATGGGGCGTCTTTGGCAGACGTTGATTTTGGGTATATGGAACTCCGTTTTCAATTTCTTGCCTGTTGAGAACATGATTAGAGACCACCGTGAGAACTATTACGATGCGTTAAACGCTTGCAACAAGGCGGGTGAATCAACGGAGTTTATAGAGTTCGCGCTTAATATGATTAACAAAACCGTTTCCGGCGCGATAGCAGACAGCGCGGCGGGTGAAGTGGTAACCGGGCAAGTGAAGTCTCTTTTGAAAACCCTCCGTAGACAGCCGCTTAATACTGCGGAGATAATGGGGAAACTGCGTGTAAAAAGCCGTCTTTCGTTCCGCGAAACCTACTTGATTCCCGCGATTCAAAAAGAACTTGTTGAGATGACAGAACCGGACTCGCCGAGAAGCCCTACACAGAAATATAAATTGACTGGTAAAGGGTTAGGGAAGGTGTGATGAGAGGTTTTTACACAGGTTGAAATGGTTAAGCCACTTGAAATTTGAACGTAACTTGTTTTGAATAACAGGCAATCTGTTGAGAATGATTTTATGAGCCAAACACCCAGATTTGCTAAAAGCAGCTTATCCAAACAGACTGCAGAAAAATTCCTTCGGGCTGTGTCCACAGAGGAAGTTAAAAGTATTCTGGAAAGCCAGCCTGAATTCGATTCCAATGAAAATTGGAGACCTTACGGGCAAGCAGAGAAAAACTGGGACAGGGTCGGCGTCCAAACCAGTGAGCCTGTCGGAGCACTCGCAGAACTGATTATCAACTCCATTGATGCAATCCTCATGCGAAGAGCAAAAGAAGAAGGCGTAGATACATCAAGTGAGTCAGCCCCGAAGAATATGAGGGAGGCAGTAAAGCTCTTTTTCCCTGAAGTGTTGGAGGGAAAATTGACCCTTTTGAGTCAGGAGCAAAGAACGAGGTTAGCTGAAAAAAGCGTACTGATTGGTATTAAAAGAACGGGAAGAAAAAACGACTTATGCCCTAACTATACAATAGTTGATTTTGGAGAAGGTCAAAACCACGGAGATTTTGAAAAAACTTTTCTTTCTTTGGGAGAAAAGAACAAGGAGGGAATCCCGTTTGTTCAAGGTCGCTTTAACATGGGCAGCACCGGGTCAATAACATTTTGTACAAGGGCTGACATCAGAAGCGGAATGTACAAATTTGTTCTTTCTAAGAGCAATGTAGAAAGTTCCGATGGCCTGTGGGGGTGGACCCTTATAAGGGCAAGATCAACTCGTGCGGGAGAGCAACTGCCCGTAATTGAGTACTTCTGCCCAAACGGAGAGATTCCCTGTTTTGAGTCTAATGGTATCAAAGCATTTAACAGAAAGGATATAGGTGTTCTACCGGAGGGCGGCACTGTTGTGAAGCTGTATGAGTACGATATAGGCCCCCGTTCTCGTGCGGTTGATATTGGCTTGTATGACGCGCTCACGACAAACCTCATCGACTGTGCACTTCCTATCCGCCTCTACGATTTTGATGCACAACCTACAAAAGGCGGTCTCAGGTCGGAGGGTATAGCCCCAAGAACTTTCTCAGGGATGAAGACAGTTTTGGGGTCTGACGACGAAAAAGATGAGCCAGGCAAAGTAGATATTAAAGGTACTACGGAGAATTCTGAGAACCCAAGCCTAGGAACAATTCGCATATCCTATTTTGGTCTGGACAAAATGAAAGACTATTTGAGAAACTACAGTTACAGAATGTTTTACACGATTAACGGTCAAACTCAGGCAAAAGAGAGGGCAAGTTTGCTGAGACAGGCGAATCTTGATGACTTGAGAGACCATTTGATAGTTCAAGTTGATTGCAACAAGATGGATAACACCGCTCGATCCGCCATCTTCAAACCCGACAGGGAGAGAATGGCGGGTATAGAGTTGACCAGAGAATTAAGGCAAATCGTTATAGAGGCATTGAAAGAAGACAGGCGACTCAGGGAGTACGCTAGGGAAATAAGAAACCGTCGTATATCCGAACAAATAGAGGATGAAGAAAGTAAAAACTTCCTTTCCGGTCTTGTAAAAGACAGTCCAGACCTTCAGGAACTCTTTGACACTGGGAATATTGTTACTGTCCCGACACAAACTCCAGGAGGAGATGAGAAATACGATGGAAAACCATTTCCCTCGTATTTGAATCCCGTAAACTTGGAAGAAGGTAATGTTAAGAGTGTTCCAATTAACACTTACAGACGGATAGAATGTAAAACGGATGTTCAAAATGACTATCTGGTAAGAGAAGATAACCAAGGGGAATTTATCCATCCTAAGGCCGAGGAGTTGCCTAATTCGGGATCTCTTCGTAACGGGAAATTACGTATAAAAGTGAGTCCTCCGGCAGGAGCAAAGGAAGGGGATGAATTTCCTGCTCGATTTGGTTTTGAAGATTCAAACCCCGACAGGACCGAACCTTTGACTTTTGATATGACAATTAAGATTACGGGTGAGGAACCAACAACAAACAACCCTCCCGGAAATGAAACTAAAACGAGAAAGAAATCTGAACCTTCCAGAGATTTTCCTGACATTTTATTTGTGAGAAAGGAAAATTGGGGCGAACATCGATTTAATGAGGAATCAGGGGCTTATGTTGCCGCTGGAGAGTCTCTAGCTGTTTTTGTAAATGAAGACAATAAATATCTATCCTCTCTTGTCCGCAAAGAATCTGACGAAGGTAAAAGAAAAATCATCAAATATCGTTTCAGATTTGGTGTCGGTATTCTCACCTTGGCAATGTATAAAAAACTTGTTTATGATGAAAACGATGAGGACGGGGCTGACGGAAAGGAATATGATGAGGACAAGGTTCTGCGTCTCGCCTCGTCTTCTATTGCGGCACATGTTGTAACCCTTATTGACAAACTTGGAGGTAACAGGTGAAAAAACAACGCTTGAAGGCTGTTGATTTTTTTTGCGGGGCGGGCGGTATGTCTCAGGGCATGAAAATGGCGGGCATACAGGTTCTTGTGGGCATAGATATAGACAAAGAGTGTGAGCGGACATACAGGAAAAATCACCCTCAATCTCAATTTTTTCTAAAAGATATAATTAGGCTCCCAAGAACTTTTTTGGAAAAAAAATGTGGAATTAAACGCAATGATGACAGTTTGATTTTTATAGGGTGCAGTCCTTGCCAGTATTGGAGCATTCTGAATACAGACAGAAGAGCATCTCTGAAAACAAGAGGATTACTTGAAGAATTTTGGCGTTTTGTCAGTTACTATAACCCTGGTTACGTGGTAGTAGAGAATGTTCCAGGAATCAAAAGAAAAGAATCAGAAAGTTGGCTTGATGAGTTTCGCAACAAACTTCAACAGAAAGGATATGAGATTGATGAGAATGTTATTAATGCAAAACATTACGGCGTACCGCAAAGCAGAAAAAGGTTCATTTTAATTGCCTCCAGAGTAAAAAAATCAATCACTTTCCCCAAGCCAGGCAAGGAGTCTGTTCTTAAAGACTTTATTGGTACTTACAACAGATTTCCTGTCCTTCAGTCTGGACACAGGGATGAAAATAATTTCATGGATACTGTTGCGGACTTGTCTGAAAAGAACTTAAAACGACTTAAACTCACACCAAAAAATGGTGGGACAAGGAAAGCATGGAAAGATGATCCCGAACTCCAAATAGAAGCTTATAAGGGCAAAGACGACTCTTTTAGAGATGTTTATGGGAGGTTGAGGTGGGACAAGCCCGCTTCAACAATTACAACAAGGTTTAATGGAATTTCAAATGGTCGTTTCGCTCATCCCGATGAGGATAGGGGTTTGTCCCTTAGAGAGGGCGCGACTCTGCAAACATTTCCACCGGACTATATTTTTGAGTGTGACAGTTCTAATGCTGTGTCAAAGTTGATAGGCAATGCCGTTCCCCCTCAACTTGCTTTCAGGCTCGGTAAATGTATTAGTGCAAATTCGGAGGAGTAACTTATGTCGGATCAAAAACCATTGACAATGACATTTGACCCTTTGGTCATTGAGCACCTTGGAGTCCGGATGTATTCAACACTTCCACCAGTTCTTAGTGAACTGATAGCCAATTCGTATGATGCGGACGCAACGGAAGTCAACATCGAACTGCACGATGAAGATAGTAACGATAAGAAAATTATTGTTAGAGATAATGGAACTGGTATGTCCTTTAATGATATTGAGAGCAAATTTCTTGTTATAGGACGAAATTGCAGAGAACATGGTGAGACTACCATAGGTGGACGCAAACCCATAGGTAAAAAGGGATTGGGAAAACTGTCTTTTTTTGGAATAGTACAAACAATTACTGTAGATACGGTCCGTGATAGGAAAAGAAATATTTTTAAAATGGATTGGGAAACGATAATGAATTCTGATGGTCAGTACAATGTTGATCATGTAGTGCAAAATGAATCCACAAAACTTAAGAACGGAACAACCATCACCCTCGAAGACATAAAACGCAAAAGTGATTTTTCCAGCAGAGATATCGCTAACAGTATTTCAAGGTTTTTTATTTTCGATGAAAATTTTACAGTTAAAATTAAACACAACAAAGAGCGTAAAATAACAGTAAAAAATCAAATGCGTTTCGACTCTCTGGATGAAGAATTTAAATGGAACATCCCCGAAGACTTGGAAGATAAAAAATTGATTGGTTATCTGACAAAAAACCAAATCAGAGGAGAAGTAATCACCACGATAGGGCCAATAAGACCTAACACAAAGGTAAGAGGGGTTACTCTGTTTTCTCGAGGCAAACTTGTTCAAGCTCCCTACTATTTTTCTGAAAGCACATCAAGCCATTTTTTCTCCTATTTAACCGGATGGTTAGAAATCGATTTTATTGACGATATGTCAGAAGATGTAATTTCAACAAACAGGCAAAGCTTGAATTGGGAAAACTCTGAAATGAGCAAACTTCACTCTAAACTACAAGATTGCATAGCTTTTATTGGAAGGGAATGGAGAAAGAAGCGCACTGAAAAAAAGGGGGCGAAGATTAAGGGGAAACTTCCGAAAGATTGGTATGGCTCAATACCTGATGAATTGATGGATAAAATAGAAGCTTTTTTCACAAATCTAGGAGGAGCTTTTTTCGACAAAGAAAATGATTTGGAAACAGCTCTTAATAATTTTCTAGATATCATCCCAGCCTATCCCTATTATCATTGGAGAAATCTTCACAAAGAACTGACAGATTCACAATTTGATATGTACAGAAAGAGAGAGTATCTTCGAGCAGCACAAGATGCAGTCAATATTTATGAAAAAGCAGTTAAACAAAAAAGTGGTTTAAGTAATACCGGAACCACTCTCTACAAGAAATCTTTTTGTTGGGAAGAACGGAATTTACAAATTAACAACCCTTTTCGGGACAATGAAGATAAGAAAAGCGTCCACAACGGACAAGCCAATTTGTCAAAAGGTCTATCACAATCTTTCAGAAATATCATTGCTCACGGAAGGCGAGAAGAGTACAGCAAATTCTTTACTGATAAAAATTGCCTTGATATCCTCAGCTTGGTTTCTTTTCTTCTCCACCGCCTTGATGATGCAAAGAAAGTAGACAAGTGCAAAAAAACTGCCCAGAAGAAAAAAGTTGCGCGCAGAAACGCAAACTCACGGAGAAAAAAACGGTAACTATTTGTAGAATTTCTGTAAATGAAGAAGGCATACAAAGAAAGTAAATCACTATCCAAAGACCACTTAAGCGAAGAGCGTAGGTCTTGGAATATGAGCCGCATCAAAGGCAAAAACACCTCATCTGAACTGAAAGTCCGCAAAGTGCTTCACGCTATGGGATACAGATTCCGCCTTCACAGAAAAGACCTTCCCGGAAAGCCCGACATCATAATTGGCAAATACAAAACAGTGATATTTGTTCATGGGTGCTTTTGGCATAGGCACAAAAACTGCAATTACTGCACCACACCGACAGGAAACAGAGATTTCTGGTTGAAAAAGTTTGAAGGCAATGTTCTACGTGATAAAAAGAATCAGAAGAAACTGCGGGAGCTCGGATGGAAAGTTTTTGTTGTATGGCAATGCGAAACAATCAATCCTGAGAAAATAGAGAAAAAACTATCAGGCTTTATGCGTTCTATTTGAAAAACTATTTGCCAAACCTAGGGCACTCACCCTCAAACCGCCACCAAATCACGCCCCAACTTCCACATAATCCGAATAGGCAAATGGTTCTGGTGCTTTCATTTTTTCGTCCGCAAGTCCTTCCAAGTGAAACTCAACGGATTCTTTCATGTTTTTCTCAACTTCTTTTTTTGTTCTGCCGGTTGCAATACATCCCTGTATGTCCGGTGAGTAAGCCGAGAACCCTGTTTTTGTTTTCTCGTAAACGACTAAATACCTCATCTTTACACCGCCTTCGCCAAATCCACCGAAACAACCGCTGAATTACTTGCCTTGCTTGCCGTTATGCCTATCAGGGCGTCAACATCTGAAATTGTTGTTCTGTTGTGCGTAACAACAAGCGTTTGAGAACTGCGGGAAATGTCTTTTATTAGCGCGGCAAACCTGCCCGTGTTTGACTCATCAAGCGGGGCGTCTATCTCGTCAAGAATTATGAACGGAAGCGGACGCACAAGGCATGAGGAAATTATGAACGCTATCGCGGAAAGTGCCTTCTCTCCGCCGGAAAGTAAATTCATGTTCTGCGCCTTCTTCCCGCCCGGCTTTACCACTATGTCTATCCCCGTCTCAATCGGGTCATCCGGGTCTGTCATCACAAGCCGCCCTTCTCCGCCTTTGAAAAGCTTCGGAAGCAACTCGCGGAACTTTATATCCACCTCTTCAAACGCCTCAGCAAACTTATCCGCGCTCTCACGGTCAAGCTGTGATATGGACTTTTTAAGTGACGCCGCCGTCTTCTCAAGATCATCTATCTGCCCCTCAAGAAAACCATGCTCTTTTTCCGCTTCCTCATACTCATCAGGCGCGAGAAGATTGACAAGCCCGAAACCATCAATCCGCGCCCGGAGGGCTGTCAACTCTGAGTCCAAAACTTCAGTGTCCGCCGCCTCCACCTCTTCTGCAGGCGGCATCTGCGCGCCGTTTTTTTCGGCAACCTCTTTTATCTTGCCCGATATGTAATCCACGTTGTTCCGAATTGTCCGCAGGTTGACCTCAAGATCGCCGCACTTTGTTCTCGTCTCATCAAGCCGCTTGTCCAGCCCCTCAATCCGCTCGCGCATGGAGGCGGTTTTCTCTGCGGTCTCTGCGCGCCTGCCCCGTATCTCATCAACCCCTTTCCGCCGCTCCTCAAGTTCCCCGGTAAGCGTCTCTATCCTGCGCTGAGCCTCGCCCGATGACACCTCCATATCGCTTTTTTCTTTCGCCTTGCCTTGTATTTCAGATGAAATTTCCCCGGCGCGCCCGTCAATCTCTTTCTCCCTCAAACTCAAGTTTTCTATCTCGCCGAGCAGGTTTTCCCGCCTCTGCCGTAATGCCGCCGCCTCCATTCTCAACTCGCCCGCCTTCAACACAAGCGCGTTCTCCTTCTCCTCAATGCCGGAACTCTTTTCCTCAAACTCACTGAGCCTCGCCCTGCGCTCATCGCGCTCGGAACGGAGCCGCTCAAGGTCGCGCCCGCACTGTTCTGACTGCTCTGTTTTCTGCTTCAACTCGCCGGAAACCTGCTCGCTCTGCGTCTCAAGTTCCAACAGTTTTGCCTCTTTGCCCTCAAGCGAAAAAGTGAACCCCTCAAGGTCGCTCTCAAGAGAACCCAGTTTCACCCGGTTGGTTTGCAGACTCTCGTCAAGAGACGCCACCTCAGACTTCAGTCCGCTTATGCGCGCCTCAAAACCGTCCGCCTTTTCAAGCAGGGCGGCTATCTCGCCTTCCAGTTTGCCCGCCTCTTTGCCAAGCCGCTCTATCTCGGATTTTCTCTCAAAAACACCGCCCTTTACAACACCGCCGGAAACCGCCCCGGAACTGTCAAGAAACTCGCCCGAAAGAGTCGCAAACGAAAGACCGGGCGCCTCGCGGGCGCATTCAAAAGCGTCTTCAAGAGTGTCAACCACGCATATCCCGCGCAAAACTTTTTGCAGGGCTTCCTTTCCGCCGCCGCTTGTTTTTACTATGTCCGCAACCGCAACCGCGCGGGAGGGAATTTTTGAGCCTCCGCCTGATGAAGAACCGCCCGCGGGCATGAAGGTTGCCCTTCCCGCGCCCTTTTCCCGCAGTTTTTCTATCGCCCGCTCCGCATCTCCGCCCGTGCCCACAACTATCCACCCGAGCCGCTCACCGAGAGCCGCCTCAAACGCTTTTGAGTATTTGCCGGGAACGGAAACAAAATCTGACAAAACGCCCAGAACACCATCCGTTTTGCCCTCAAGCAAAATGTCTCTCACAGATTCGGGAAGCCATTCAAAAGAGTTCTGTATGTTTTTCAACTCCTCCAGCCGCGAGGCGGCGCGGCTTCTTTTCTCTTTCAAAGACGATACGGCTTCAAGCAGTTTTTCATGCTCCCCGCTGGAAGAGTCAAGCCCTGCGGCAATGCCCTCTCTGCGTTTTGAAGTTTGCTCCTGCGCGGCTTTTATCTCCTCTATCCGGGAGGCAAACTGCTCGCGCCTTTCAGCCAGTTTGCTCTTTTCAGCGGAAAGCGCGCCCTTCTGTTCAAGCAGAAATCCGCTTCGCACCGAAAGCCGCTCCGCCTCCCCCGCAAGCCGCCTGTATTCCGCCTCCGCCCGGTCGCACTGCTCAACCGCCGCAAAAAAACCGTCCCGTATCTCTTCAATCCCGTCCCTGTCTGTCTGCGCTCCCGCGCGAAGGGCTTCAAGCTCTTTCTCGGCAACCTCAAGGTCTGTCGCGATGTCAGACTCTTTCATCTCCGCCTGTTCGCGCTCCGTTTGCGCCGCGCCTGCGCGTTTTCCTATCTCGGCGGTTTGCTGTGAGAGCGAAAGTTTTTCGTTTTCAAGGCGGGAGACAAGGGCGTCTATGTCTGCCCTTCTGCCCGCGAAAAGCTCTTTTGTTGCCGTCTCGCCGTTTATTTTCTCGCGCGCGGCAAGTATCTCTGAATCTGCGGATGAGACCGATTCCTCCAGTTGGCGCGACCGCCCTTCAAGTTCTCTCATCTCCGCCGAGGCGGCGTTTTTTTCTTCTTCTATGCCCCTTGCCGTCTGCTCAATGGCGGACTTCTCTTTGTCCAGTTCGCTCAGTTTGACGCCGGTTTCCGCCTTCCGGGCGGCAAGCATGAGGATCTCAAGCCGGGCGGCTTTTTCTGAAAGTTCGTTCAGTTTGCGCGCCTGCTCCGCCTGCCGTTTCAAACTGTCTCTGCGGCGGAGAGTGTCTTTGCTCAAGTCCCGTATTCTCGTCAAATTTTCTTCGGTCTGTTTGAGGCGGCTGTGCGTTTCCTTTCTTCTCGTCTTGTATCTGACAACACCCGCGACCTCTTCTATCAGACGCCTTTTTTCTTCCGGTTTCGCCATAACAAAACCTTCCACTTCCCCCTGCCCGATGATGGAATGGGAGCGCGCGCCGGAACCCGTGTCCATGAAGATGTCAACTATGTCTTTGAGGCGGCACACCGCGCCGTTTATGGAGTATTCGCTCTCGCCGCTGCGGAAATACCGGCGCGTTATGGATATGTCTTCAAAACCGCGTCCGGGCACTTCGGAGAGAACCATCGTAACCTCCGCCATACCAACCGGCTTGAGAGAGACCGTTCCGTCTGACACAAGGTCTTCCATCGCCGAGGCGCGGAGCATTCTGGGGTTCTGCTCGCCCGTAACCCACCGGACGGCGTCTATAACGTTTGACTTGCCGCACCCGTTGGGACCCACAACTGCGTTTGAGCCCTTGTGAAACTCAAGGCGCGTTTTTTTGTGAAACGACTTGAAGCCCGACAGTTCAAGAGACGATATTCTCAAAATTTCCCCTCCCGTCCGCTCATCTGTTCATCTCCTCGCGGATTTCCTTTCCCAGACGCACTTTTGCCGAAGACTGAATCTCGCCCACCCATGCCGCATAGTTTTCCAGTTCCGCCCTGCCCGTGTTTGTTTTCGCTATCCGTATTTTTTCTCTGACGGTTGAGGGTTTTTCCGCCTTGCGCTCGAGAACAGCCGCAACCGCGTATCCGGCGGCGGATGAAAACATCGCCGCCCCGCCGCCCGGAGACAGAGAGAAAACGCCGTAGCCCAGACGGGCGGGAATCTCAAAGCGCGAGAAAAACTCCGTCTTTTCCGTTTTCAGCCCGGACTGCTTCGCCGCAGAGCGTATGCTTTCGCCCTCCCCAATGCTTTTGAGCGCGGCTTGCGCGGATGCCTCATCGTCAAATTCTATGTATTCGGCTTTGACCCTTTCGCCCGAAAATTCAAAAAGGTTTTTCAGTTCCGCGTCAGGGCGCACGGACGACACTTTTGAGAGAGATGCCATTTGGAGCGCGAGATAGTTGTCTTTCAACATATTCTCAAACTGCCCCGGAGACATGCCGAGCCCACGCCTGACCGCCTCTTTGTAATAGTCCACGCCGGCAAATTCGCCGTCAAGAAGAAACGCGGGATTTTCCGTAATGGCGCGGCGGATACTGCTTTCGGGAGCGCGGAGACCCATATCGCGGGCTTTTCCGGCAAGCAGTTTGCGCTCTATGAGAAACGCGAGGGCTACCCTGTCTATGGCGTCCTGAAGTTCTACGGAAACTCTGTCAAGATTCTGTGTCTGCGAGTCGTAGATACGCTTTCTTATTATCCGGTAGTAGGAAAGGGGAACGGGGTCGCCATTGACGGTAACCGCGACACCGGCGGCGGGTCCGGTTCCGGGAATTCCGCCCGTGTACCCGAGACCCCCGATGAACGCGAGCGCGAGAATCACGGCAACGACTCTTACGAGCCATGAACCCCAGTTTATATTTTCTTCAAGACTTGTGCCCATAATTCAACCGCATCAAGCCCACTCATCAAGCCCAAACTCGCCCTTATTTTACACTGAAAAAACGGCAAAAGTCCAAAGAATGGCGGGCTTTTTTTCGTATATACTCCTGCAATGATAACCTCCCTCGGAGGCGGTGTGGGAGCGGGGAAGTTTCTCAAAGGGCTCTCATCTGCTGTGAGCCGCCGCGCAAACCCGCCGGAGAAACTGTCGGTGATAGTCAACAGCGCCGATGACATACGCCTTTTCGGACTCCGCATATCGCCCGACATAGACACGATTATCTACTGGCTTTCGGGCATGGTGGACAAGCGCAAGGGCTGGGGAATAGAGGGAGACAGCTTCAAATTCATAGAATCTGCGGGCGTTCTGGGAAAGGAAAACTGGTTCAACATCGGAGACAGAGACCTTGCCACCCACATCGTGAGAACGGAGATGATGGAAGGGGGAATGCCGCTTTCGGGCGCGACCCGCGAAATCGCCCGTCTGCTGGGGGCGGATGAAAACGCAGACATTATGCCGATGACGGACGAAAGGGTTGAGACGTGGCTGAAAACGGATGAGGGCGAGATGCACTTTCAGGAATACTACATCCGCCGGAAGATGGAGCCGCGAGTTGAGGAGATAACTTTCAGGGGAATGGAAACCGCACAGCCCGCCCCCGGAGTGATTGAGGCGATACGGGCGGCGGACACGGTTGTGTTCTGTCCGAGCAATCCCGTGATAAGCACAGGGCCCATACTTGAAGTGCCCGGAGTGAGAGATGAACTCTCGCGCTCGCGCGCCGTCAGGGCCGCGGTGAGTCCGCTTGTGGGGGGCAGAGCCCTGAAAGGGCCCGCAGACCGCCTTATGAAACACAAGGGAATTGAAGCGTCATCGCTTGGGGTGGCGGAGATGTATTCGGATTTTATTGACCTTATGGTGATTGACCACGCAGACGCCGCCCTTGAGGGAAAAATCGCGGCTCTGGGAATGGAAACTCTTGTTACGGACACGGTCATGTCAAGCGCGGAAAAGTCGGACTCTTTAGCCCGCGCGGTGCTTGAAAAAGCGGATTCTCTCCGTTAATCTTCGTTGTCAGGCGCTTCCGCCTGACAAGAGGTTATATGCAAGTAAGTAAAACTCTTGATTACGCGATACGCTCGCTGACGCACATGGGAAACAATCCGGGCAGAAGGTGCGGAATGAAAGAAATTTCAGAAAGCCAGCACATACCGGACAAATACCTCGCCAAGGTGATGGCGCGTCTTGTGAGAAGCGGAATAGTAAGCTCCGGGCGGGGACCTTCGGGCGGCTACCTGCTGGTGAAAAAGCCCTTTGAGTTGAACCTCAAAGATGTGTACGAGGCGATTGAGGGAGACATACACATAATTGACTGTATGAGCGATGACGGCCCCTGCGCGCTTCACGAAAACTGCACACAGCTCGCCGTGTGGGACAAACTTCAGGTTACGATGATAAGGACTCTTGAGAAGATAACCCTTGAAAGTCTGACCGCCAAAACGGGGGAAGCCGCATGAGCGTTGATTTTGAAGACCTCGCCCGGCAGGAATACAAATACGGATTTTCCACCGATGTTGAGCAGGAGATAGCCCCCGAAGGGATTAACGAAGACATTGTGCGCTTTATCTCCGCCAAAAAGGGCGAGCCGGAGTGGATGCTTGAATGGAGATTGAAGGCGTACCGCCACTGGCTCACGATGAAGGAGCCGCGCTGGGCAAACGTGGAATACCCCCCGATTGACTACAACGCCATAAGTTACTACGCCGCCCCCGGCAGCGGGGAAAGCCCTGAAAGCCTGGACGACATAGACCCGGAGATACGGGAGACCTACGAAAAACTCGGCATACCGCTTGAAGAGCAGGAGATTCTTGCCGGAGTGAAGAAAGAGCAGGTGGCGGTGGACGTCGTTTTTGACAGCGTTTCGCTTGTAACCACCTTCAAGGAAAAACTCGCGGAAGAGGGAGTGATATTCTGCTCAATGTCCGAAGCCGTGAGAGAGCATCCGGAACTTGTGAAAAAATACATCGGCTCGGTCGTGCCGTATTCCGACAACTTTTTTGCGACCCTCAACTCGGCGGTTTTCTCTGACGGCTCTTTCGTGTACGTGCCCGAAGGCGTGCGCTGCCCGATGGAACTTTCCACTTATTTCAGAATAAACGCGCAGAACACGGGGCAGTTTGAGAGAACCCTGATAATCGCGGAAAAAGGCAGTTACGTGAGTTACCTTGAGGGCTGTACCGCGCCGATGAGAGACGAAAATCAGCTTCACGCGGCGGTGGTTGAACTTGTCGCCCTTGATGACGCGACAATCAAATACTCCACAATTCAGAACTGGTATCCCGGAGACAGCGAAGGCAAAGGCGGAATCTACAATTTCGTCACAAAACGCGGCAGATGCATTGGAAACAACTCACGGATATCCTGGACTCAGGTGGAGACCGGCTCGGCTATAACTTGGAAATATCCCGGCTGTGTGCTTGAGGGAGACAACTCCGTGGGAGAGTTCTACTCGGTTGCTCTCACAAACCGCAAACAACAGGCGGACACGGGAACGAAGATGGTTCATGTCGGCAAAAACACAAGCAGCACAATCGTGTCAAAAGGCATCAGCGCGGGCAAGGGGCAGAACACCTACAGGGGGCTTGTGGAGATTGGAAAATCGGCGGCGAACTCGCGCAACTACACTCAGTGCGACTCCATGCTGATAGGAGACCTGTGCGGGGCGCACACCTTCCCGTACATAGAGGTCAAGAACTCCACCGCGCATATGGAGCACGAGGCGTCAACCTCAAAAATCGGGGAAGACCAGATATTTTACTGCCAGCAGAGAGGGCTTTCCGCCGAAGACGCGGTTTCACTGATTGTGAACGGTTTCTGCAAGGAAGTTTTCAAGGAACTGCCATTTGAGTTCGCCGTGGAGGCGGAAAAACTGCTCAGCATCAGTCTTGAGGGCAGTGTGGGATAAACCCGCGCGGTGAATTCACCCGGAAAAAAGAAGGAGAGAATAAATGCTTGAAATAAAAGATTTGCGCGCCTCGGTAGGCGAAAAGGAGATACTCAAAGGGCTTGGGCTCAAGGTGGGCGCGGGAGAGGTGCACTCCATAATGGGACCCAACGGCTCCGGCAAAAGCACGCTTTCGCAAATCCTCGCCGGAAAAGACGCCTACGATGTAACGGGAGGGTCGGTGGATTTTGACGGGGAAGACCTTCTGGACATGGAGCCCGAAGAGCGCGCGGCGGCGGGCGTGTTTATGGCGTTTCAGTATCCCATTGAGATTGCGGGCGTTTCAAACTCATACCTTCTGCGCGAGGGGCTCAACTCCATAAGAAAAGCGCGGGGAGAAAAACCCGTGAAGCACGTGGAGTTTTCAAAAATGGCGAAAGACAAAATGAAGGCGCTGGAAATTGACGACTCGTTCCTTTCCCGCCCCGTCAACGAAGGTTTTTCGGGCGGAGAGAAGAAAAGAAACGAGATATTCCAAATGCAGATACTTGAACCGAAACTTGCCATACTTGACGAAACCGACTCCGGGCTGGACATAGACGCCCTTAAAATCGTTGCGGACGGCGTGAACGCAATGAGGTCAAAAGACAGGTCGTTCATCGTTATAACGCACTACCAGCGGCTTCTTGAATATATCGTGCCGGATTTTGTTCACGTTATGGCGGACGGCAAAATAGTTAAATCGGGCGGCAAAGACCTCGCCCTTGAACTGGAAAGCAAGGGCTACGGATGGATTGAGAAATCCGCGTAGCGGGAAAAACATGGCTGGCGCGACAGACAAAAACGGCGGCGGTTTTGCCGCTCTGCCCTCTGCGGCGGGAAAAACGGGTCTCCCCGTTCTTGACGAAGTAAGGCAACTCGGGGCAGACGCTTTGGGCGGCGGGCTTGAGTTCCCGACCGTGCGTCATGAGGACTGGAGATTTACAAACCTCGCCCCGGTTGGAAAAACCGTTTATGAACTTCCCTCCAAAACCCCGGAGGCGGAAAAAGATTTTTCAGACCGCCTTATAAAAGGGATGGGCGCGCCCGCGCTGGTTTTTGTCAACGGGTTTTACTCCGCCTCTCTCTCAAACCCTCCGGCGGGAAACGGGGGCGCGGTTGTGTGCGCGCTTTCTGAAGCCGCGCGGCTTTACCCCGATGTGGTGGCGGAAAATCTGGGAAAACTGTCAAACTGTAAAGACGAGTATTTCACCGCGCTCAACACGGCGCTTTTTGCTGACGGCGCGTTTGTGCATATTCCCACGGGAAGCGAAATCAAAGACCCCGTCTACATCGTTTATATGACCGAAACCGGCGGCGCGCCTCTGGTAACAAGCCCCAGAAACCTCATAGTGGCGGGAGACAACTGCAGAGCGAAAATCGTTGAACACTACATATCAGGCGGAGACGGCAACTGCCTTTCAAACACCCTGACCGAAGTGTCTGTCGGGGCTGAGAGCGCGGTGGAGCACTACTGCCTTGAGTTTGAAAGCGGGGGCGGCGTGGGCGTTTCAACTCTGAACATGATTCAGCAGAAAGATTCAAACACCGTTTCACATTCCGTTCTCACGGGCGGGGCGATTGTGAGAAACAACGTGCATCCGAAACTCGCAGGAACGGGTTGCAACTCTCTCATAAACGGCTTGTTCATGCCAACCAGCCGCCAGCACATGGACAACTTTATGAAGGTTGAGCACGCCGCCCCGCACTGCGACAGCAGACAGCTTTACAACGGGGTTCTGAACGAAAAGGGGCGCGGGGTTTTTCACGGAAGAATTATAGTGCACGAGGGCGCGATAAAAACGGACGCCAAGCAGACAAACCGCAACCTTCTGCTTTCAGACACGGCTCAAATAGACACAAAACCGCAACTTGAAATCTACAATGACGACGTGAAATGCACTCACGGGGCGACCATAGGGCAGATGGATGAGGAAGCGGTTTTCTATCTGCGGTCAAGGGGAATTCCCGAAAGCGAGGCGCGCGCGGTTATTCTGCGTGGCTTCACGGGAGAGAGTCTTGCCCTCATGACGGTTGAGCCGGTGCGGGACTTTCTTGAAAAAGTGTCCGAACAGTGGTTCACAGACGCTCTTGACGGCTGAGGTTCCTGATGGCGGAAATGAAGAAAATCGCGCGCGCGGAGGAGATTGCCCCCGGCGAGATAAAATCTTTCACGGTGGGGTTTGACACTGTGGCGGTCTGCAATGTGGAAGGACGTTTCTGTGCCTTCCGCGACCAGTGCAGTCATCAGGAACTGCCCCTTTCAGACGGCGAATTGAACGGAGAGGTTGTTACCTGCGCGTATCACGGCGCGGAATTCAATGTGGTAACTGGAGAGGCGCTTTGCATGCCCGCGAGCGAGCCGGTTGAGGTGTTCAGGGTGAAGGTGGAAGACGGCGATATTTTTGTGGCGGTGGATTAGCTGTGATTGACCGCTTTCTCTCAAGGAATGTAGTTCCCCCGCGCGCTTTTCCGGACGGAAGACGGCGGTTTGCTTTTATGTTCAGACACATAGTTTCATTTCTGGCTGTGGCGGCGATTTCGGTTTTTCCCGCGCCTCACGCGGAAACAAGCGCGGCGCAGAGCGGAGAGGACAATTTCAAGTTCGGGCTGTCTTCGGGCTACTACTATCAGTTGGCGGATTTGAAAAACGGCGCACAGCCGGAACTGGAGGTTGTGGAACAGCGCGGGGCGTATGTTGCCGCCAAGGCGGGATACTACATTGAACAAGACCCGTCTCTGACATGGGGAATTGAACTGGAGCCGGGTTTTATGTTTGGTCTCAGCGCGAGCGTAACCTCTAATCCCAATATTGGCGATGTGGAGACTTATCACATAGCCGTTCCGGTTTATGCGGTCGCGCAGTTCACATTCCTTGAAAACTGGAAAGCGGACATGGGACTCGGAACGGGCGCGATGCTATACAACATAGGCGATAAAGTCACCGGCGGCGGCACGGTATTTCCCGTCTTTGTAAAAGCGGGCGCATCCATTGCCGTAAGCACAAAAATGACGTTTGGCGGAGACTTGCGCTTTCACTACAGCGCTGTCGAACCGGACGACATCTTATCAGTATGGGGAATTGGCGCGGGCGCGTCTCTGACTTATATGTTCTGACCCGTTGCGGCGGAACATTCAAAAGCAAATTTACACTGTGCCGGTTGACGGGTTTTTAACAGCCCGGAGGCGCGGACTACTGGTTCATTCCGCTGAGGAACTCTTTGTTGTTCTTGGTGCCGCGCATCTTGTCGAGCAGGAACTCCATCGCGTCAACCGTGTTCATCGGGTTGAGCACCTTGCGCAACAGCCACACCCTGTTCAACTCCTCTTCGGTGAGCAGAAGCTCCTCTTTTCTCGTGCCTGAACGCTGAAGTTCAACGGCGGGGAAGATACGCCTGTCGGCGAGTTTTCTGTCAAGGTAGCACTCCATGTTGCCCGTGCCTTTGAACTCTTCAAAAATCACCTCGTCCATTCTGCTTCCCGTGTCTATAAGAGCGGTCGCTATGATTGTGAGGCTTCCGCCCTCTTCGGTGTTTCTCGCGGCTCCGAAAAATCGCTTGGGCTTTTGAAGCGCGTTCGCCTCAATTCCGCCTGAAAGCACTCTTCCGCTTGCGGGCGTAACCGTGTTGCTCGCCCTCGCAAGACGGGTGAGGCTGTCCAGAAGAACGACAACATCTCTGCCTTGCTCCACATAGCGTTTTGCCTTTTCAAGAACCATGTCTGAAACCTGAATGTGTCGTTTGGGCGGCTCGTCAAAGGTTGAACTCACAACCTCGCCGACAACCGACCTCTGCATATCCGTAACCTCTTCGGGACGCTCGTCTATGAGAAGAACTATCATCTCAACATCGGGATGATTGTCCGTAATTCCGTTTGCGATTCTCTGAAGAAGTATGGTTTTTCCCGTTCTCGGCGGGGCGACAATAAGAGCCCTCTGCCCAAACCCGATGGGAATGAAAAGATTCAAAATTCTCGTGCTGAACTCTTTGGCTTCGTACTCAAGGTTCAAACGCTTTTCCGGGTGCAGTGGAACAAGGTTTTCAAACGGAATTCTCTCGTTGCACTTCGCCGGTTCCTGCCCGTTGACACTCTCTATCTTCAAAAGCGCGAGGTTTTTCTCTCCGTCTCTGGGAAGGCGAACCTGCCCGACTATGGTGTCGCCGGTTTTGAGGCTGACGGAGCGAATTTGTGATTTTGAAACGTAAACGTCATCGGGACCGAAAAGGTAGCTGTTCTTCGGCGACCTTAAAAACCCGTAGCCCTCGGAAAGTATCTCAAGAACGCCTCCCGCCTCAATGGAGCCGTCATCTCTCGCGCTGGTGGCGCGCATTATGGCGTAAATCAAATCCTGACGCGACATAACTGTTGTGTCGCCAAGTTGCGCGTCTGCGGCGAGTTTTGTCAACTCGCTGTTTGTCTTCTTTCTGAGAATATCAAGGGTGAGTTCCCCGTCGCCGGCAGAGGCGTCTGCCTTCTTCTTGCGGGGAGTCTCTTCGGTTTGTTCCTGATCTTTGGACATATCTGAATCCGTATAGGGAGTAACTGAAAACCCGTAAAGATGTCTGGAGAGGAAAACCCGCTGAATCTATCCCGATAAACAGTTTGTGAATTAGCCGCCCCGCAAAAACGCCGGGCGGAGGCAGGAGCCGGAAATCCTCTAGCCCTTTCAAGTGTATAGCAAGTCCGCTCTATGTCAAGAGGTTATGTTGGCGGCGGGCTGAACCGCAAGGCGGGAGGGCTTTCGTTCTTGCCAAACCCCGCGCCCTGCCTTACAATAAACGGGACAGAAACGCGGGAGATGCTACTATGGCAGGACACTCAAAATGGGCGAATATAAAGCACAGAAAAGCCGCCGTTGACGCGAAACGGGGCAAGATTTTCACCAAAATTATACGCGAGTTGACAGTCGCCGCCCGGCAGGGCGGAACAGACGCGGACTCAAATCCGCGCCTCAGAACCGCCATGTCTCTCGCCAAAAGCAACAACATGCCCGGAGACACGATTGACAGGGCGGTAAAACGCGGCGGCGGCGGAACGGACGGGGCGGAGTTTCAGGAGATTTTCTACGAGGGCTACGGGCCCGGCGGAAGCGCGGTTTACGTTCAAACGCTAACCGACAACAAAAACCGCACCGTTTCAGACATCAGGCGCATATTCAGCAAACACGGCGGCAATCTGGGCGAAAACGGATGCGTGTCATGGATATTTGAGATGAAGGGAAGGATTGACTTCCCGGCGGACACGGACAGGGAAAAACTGTTTGACACCGCCATAGACGCCGGAGCGGAAGATGTTCTTTCAGAAGACGGCGAATCCGCTGTTGTTACGGCGGTTGAGGATTTCGAACGGGTGAAAACCGCGCTTGAAGAAGAGGGCTTCAAAAACGAAGCGGCGGCGGTAACGATGATTCCGCAAAACAGCGTGAAAATTGACGGGAAGGAAGCCGGCAAGATGATACAGCTTGTTGAGACGCTTGAAGACAGCGATGACGTGCAGAATGTCTATGCGAATTTCGACATAGACGGCAGTCTGCTTGAAGAGTTGAGCGGTCGGAATTAGATGAAGGTCATAGGAATTGACCCGGGTTCGCAATCCTGCGGATACGCAATTGTTGAGAAAGACGGAACCTCTCTGCGTGTTGTGGAGAGCGGGGCGATACGCCCGAAACGGACTCTGCCGGTTCACGAGCGTTTGCACCTTATAAGCGAGGGGGTTTCGTTAAAAATGGAAACATTTTCGCCGGACTGTATGTCAATTGAAAAGGTGTTTGTGGCGAAAAACTCAAAATCCGCGATACACCTGGGGCAGGCGCGCGGGGCTATGCTTGCCGCGGCGGGAGCGCGGGCGATGGATGTTCACGAGTACTCGCCAACCCGCGTGAAGAAATCCGTAACAAGCAACGGAAGGGCTTCAAAAGAAGATGTTCAGAAAATAGTTTCAATTATGACGGGCATGAAAAGCTTTGAGACTTCCGATGAGTCGGACGCGATAGCGGTCGCCATCTGCCACATCAACGCCGCCCGTCCCGGAGGGAAAATTCCGGTTTTCTCTCCGCGCAAAAACACGCGAAGGAGGCGCTTCTCGCCGGATGATTTCCCTGCTGAAAGGAAAAATTGTTAAAAAATCGCCCGATTTGCTGGTGATTGAGGCGGCGGGTGTGGGATACGGCGTTATCCCGACCGCGCGCGCGTTTGCGGAACTGCCCGGCGAGGGAGAGCAAGCGCAGATTTCCGTGCACACGCACTTTTCCGTCAACTCGCGCGAAGGCTCGCTTGAACTGTTCGGTTTTTCGTCCTCTTACGAAGAGGAGGTTTTCAAAAAACTGCTCAGCATATCGGGCATAGGGCCCCGCGCCGCGCTCAAGATACTGTCGTGCGTTACGGCGGAGATGCTTGCCGAGGCGGTTGTGAAAGGGGATCTGGACAAGAAAAAAATCCCCGGTCTCGGGCCCAAAAGGGCGGCGACCATAATGAATGAACTGAAAGGGAAAATTTCCGCGCCGCTCCACACGGCGGGAGAAGGCGGGCGCGGAGAGGATACGGAAACTATCTTCACGATGCTGAAAAACTACGGATTCACGGCGGCGGAAATCCGGGCGGCGGCGGAAGAAATTGAGGAGATAGTAAAGTCGTCCGGCAGTATGGAAAACTCGGTCAAAAAGGCACTCAGCGTTATGAGGAAATAACACGTGGCGGAGAAGGAAATGAGCGAAAAAACTGAACGCATCACAAGTCCGCAAACCATAGAGGGAGACACGGCGGCGGTGGCGGAAGAGAAACTGCGCCCCGAATCGCTTGACGATTTTCTGGGGCAGGAAAAAACCAGAGAAAAAATAAACATATTCATCAGAGCGGCGCAAAAGAGAAAAGCGGCGGCAGACCACATTCTGCTTTGCGGGCCTCCGGGGCTCGGCAAAACCACGCTCGCCCGCATAGTGGCGGCGGAACTCGGGGCAACTCTTCACCAGACCTCAGGCCCCGTGCTTGAAAGAACGGGAGACCTCGCGGCAATGCTTACGAGCCTTGAGGAAAAAGATGTTCTGTTCATAGACGAAATACACCGCACAAGCAGGATTGTGGAGGAATACCTCTACCCCGCAATGGAAGACTTCAGCATAGACCTGCTTATGGGAGAGGGACCGTCTGCGCGCTCAATGAAAATCAAACTTGAGCCCTTCACGCTTATCGGTGCGACCACGCGGACGGGGCTGTTAACCTCCCCCCTGCATTCGCGCTTCGGAATGGAGTTGCGCCTTGAACACTACGGGCGGGAGGAAATTGAGAGGATAGTGAACCGTTCGGCGGGAATTCTGGAAGTGGATATATCGCCCCCTGCGGCGGCGCACATAGCGGCGCGCTCACGCGGAACGCCCAGAGTGGCAAACCGCCTTCTCCGCAGGGTGCGCGACTACGCCGAAGTGAAATCAGACGGCAAAATCGGCGAGAAGGAAACTCTCGGGTGTCTTGAGATGCTTGAGATTGACGGCTTCGGGCTGGACAGCCTCGACAGGGCTATACTGATGACAATCATAGACAGATTCGGCGGCGGTCCGGTGGGGATAGAGACCATCGCCGCGTCTGTGAGCGAAGACAGAGACACAATAGAGCAGGTGTACGAGCCGTTTCTCCTCAGGTGCGGACTGCTTGAAAAAACCCCGCAGGGAAGAAAAGCGTCTCCGCTTGCCTACTCGCATCTCGGAATGACGAACCCGCGAGAGCGGAAAACCCTGCTTTAACCCGTAAAAAAACCTCCCGCCTGCGCGCTCCTGCACACAAGCAGAAAAAACGGTAAAGCGGCGATTTTTTCATAAAACTTACATCCGGTTTTTTTACACGCAGGACAATAGAGTGTAAATTGCTCGGCGCGGGGCTTCAAACCGCGTCCCTGTTGCTGAAAATGTTGCTGACTTTGGTAAGACACGGCGAAACCGAGTGGAACAGGCTTCAAAGATGCCAGGGGGTTAGCGACATACCGCTTAACGAAAACGGGGTTTTTCAGTCAAAACTGCTCGCCGAAAGTCTTAAAAACGAAAAGATAGACGCGGTTTTTTCAAGCGGACTCAAAAGGGCTTCCTCTACGGCGGAGGCGATAGCAAAGTTTCACGGCCTTGAAGTGGGAGTGAATGAGGATTTCAGAGAGATGGATCAGGGCGAGTTTGAGGGCGTTGAGTTCTCCGAGATACGGGAAAAACATTCGGACAAACTGAAGATGTGGGTGGAAAGCCCCGCAAGTTTCCGCATACCGGGAGGCGAGACGCTTTCCGAGGTTCAAAAAAGAGCGATGAACGGAATTGAAAATATGCTGAGCAAATGGACGGACGCACACATAGTTGTGGTGAGCCACAACCTTACAATTGTGTCTATGCTGTGCGAATTCAACAGCACTCCCATATCCGGTTTCCGGGATTTTAAAATCAGCGAAACCTCCCGGACCGTTGTTTCGTGTGAAAGCGGAAAATACACGGTCAATATTCTCAACGACACATCACATCTTGACGGCGCGGCGGGATACGGCGCCGGGGCGTAATGAAACCGAGAATCAGAGAGGAAGTTTTGCGCGCGCTTACCGCCGTTGCGGGCGCGGACGCGGCGGAGGGTTTTGAGATTGAAACGCCGCGCCGCAAAGAGTTCGGTGATTTTTCAACCAACGCGGCAATGGCGGTGGCAAAAAAATCGGGCGGGAACCCGCGGGAACTCGCCGCCGCCCTGACGCGGTTTTTTGAAGAAAACAGCGCGGATATTTTTGAAAAAGTGGAGGTCGCGGGACCGGGCTTTATCAACTTTTTCGTAAAGCCGGGGGCAATACTCTCAGGTCTTGAAAAGATAGAGCGGCTGGGAAGCAGGTTCGGGGCGGGAGAGCGCGGCGGGGAAACAGCTCTGATTGAGTTTGTGAGCGCGAACCCGACGGGTCCTCTTCACTTCGGGCACGCGCGCGGCGCGGTTGTGGGAGATGTTCTCGCAAACGTGCTTGAGTTCGCCGGAACACGGGTTGAGCGCGAGTTCTATATTAACGACGCGGGAAATCAAATGGAGATGCTTGGGCAGTCAGTCCGGGCGGCGGTGATGAAACTGCTCGGAAAAGACGGAGAAATCCCCGCTGACGGCTACCGGGGCGAATACATATTGGAGATTGCGCGTGAGATTGTTGAGAGCAAAAAAGCGGAAGAGGAGATAACGCCCGAATTGTGCAAGCAGTTCGCCTATGAAAAACTGCTTGGCGCGATACGGGAAGACCTCGCCTTTATCGGTGTTGAGTTCAACAAATGGGTTAGCGAAAAAGAGCTTCTCCATTCGGAAGACGGGGAGAGAAAAACCCTGATTGACCGCGCGATGGAAAAACTGCGCGAGGCGGACGCGGTGAAAAAAGAGGGAGGCGCCGAGTGGTTCAAGGCGACAGACTACGGCGATTCTCAGGACTGGGTTCTCATAAAAAAAGACGGTTCGTCCACTTACT
Organism: Thermodesulfobacteriota bacterium; assembly: GCA_965226585.1. GTDB lineage: Bacteria > Desulfobacterota_D > UBA1144 > Nemesobacterales > Mycalebacteriaceae > Mycalebacterium. The sequence goes on from OZ245366.1 coordinate 178,290, forward strand.
TTCTTTCAGACATCGCGTATCACTCGGAAAAGTTTTCAAGGGGTTTCGACAAACTGATCAACATCTGGGGAGCTGACCATCACAGCCATGTCGGCCGTCTTAAAGAGGCGGTTTCGGCAATGGGGCTTTCAGATTCAGCTCTTGAGTTCCTTCTCATACAGTTCGTCCGCCTTGTGCAAGACGGCAAAGAACAGGCGATGGGCAAAAGGGCGGGAAGTTATGTAACTCTGCGCGAGGTGGCGGAAAGTGTCGGGGCGGATGTAACGCGCTTTTTTCTCCTCATGCGGGCGGTGGAAAGTCATCTGGATTTTGACCTTGAACTCGCGTGCAAAAGTTCAAATGAAAACCCCGTTTATTACGTGCAGTACGCACACGCAAGGGCGGGAAGCATAAAACGCAACGCGGACGAAAAAAACATCACCGCTTCATCTGAACATTTGAACCTGCTTGTGCTTGAGCCGGAGATTGAAATAACAAAAATTCTGCTTTCATTCCCCGATGTTGTCCGCGACAGCGCGCGCACCCTCGCGCCTCACAAAATTGCATTTTACCTTCAGGGGCTTGCTTCCGCTTTTCATTCCTACTACAATGCCAACAGGGTTATTACGGACGATGAAAGCCTGTCATCGGCGCGGCTTTTCCTGTGCGGGTGCGTGAGCGTTGTCTTGAAAAACGGTCTTGGGCTTCTTGGGGTTTCGGCGCCTGAGAGGATGTGAGCGGCAATGGAAATAAACGAAGAAATATTCAGCAGAAGCAAAGACAAAAAGGGACCCGAAGGCACAAAAATTCTCGGCACCGGCGCGAAAATTCTGTGGCTGATGCTCACAAAGCCGATTGAGGACTACCTCATAGAAAAAAGGTGCCACCCGGACGCTCTCACATACACAACACTTCTGGTTTCCGCCTTCACGGGACTTCTGTTCTCGCAGGGGTGGATATTTCTCGCGGGTGTTTTTCTGCTTGCCGGCTCAACCGCAGATATTTTTGACGGCCGCCTTGCGCGAACTCTGAACGTTTCTTCCCCGCGCGGCGCGTTTCTTGATTCATGCGTTGACCGGGTGGCGGAGATTTTCATCTACCTCGGTGTTATGAGCCACTTGCGCGACTCGGTTTTCATATACGTGATAGTTCTTGTTGTCGGCTCATCCGTGCTGGTCAGTTACGTGCGGGCGCGCGCCGAGGGGCTTGGCATCAGTTGCAGTATGGGAATTATGCAGAGAACCGAACGGGTGGTCTATCTGGGGGTCGCTTCCATGCTGAACTTCATTATTGACGGGATTGCGCGTTTCGGGGGTTTGAGCGGAGGAGACTACGGCTTGAAAATCGCGCTTATCGCCCTGCTTGTTTTCTCAACCTACACGGCTTTTGAGCGCGTGAGGCACACGCTGGGAGAGATTGAAAAACAGAGTGGAGATTCCGCGCCGCCGTGGCGGCCGCCGGGTGGCTGAAGGGTCAGCCGCCTTTTACCCTTTCTTTTATCCTGCTGGCTTTCTTGGAAAGTCCGCGCATGTAGTAAAGTTTCGCCCTTCTGACCTTGCCAGGCCGTTTCAGTTCAATCTTGTTTATGAGAGGGGAATGAAACGGGAAAATTCTCTCCACGCCGACTCCGTATGACACCTTTCTGACGGTGAAGGTTCGGCGCATTCCGCCGCCTTTGAGGCTTATAACCGTCCCTTCAAAAACCTGATTCCTTCTTTTGTCGCCTTCAAGAATGTTGTAGTGAACGGCGATAAGGTCTCCGGGACGGAAACCGGGCATATCGCTTCTTACTTGCGCCTGTTCAAAATCTTCAATTATTCTGCTCATCTGTTCTCTCCCGAATCAAAACCTGCACGAAAACAGCCTGTCCATTATCGCCGCCGCCGCGCCGCGAACCGGAAGGTGGTTATAATTGCCGTAACCCCTCAGCGGTTTAAGCACATGGTCGGCTGATTCTATCACCTCGCGGGCAATTCCCCAACCCGTGCCCAGAAGAAGAAGATACGGACGGTCTGCCGCCATAATCCTCTCCCTCATTTCCCCGTATCCGGTCATGTTTCCGTCAAACCTCGCGTCAGTCGCGATAACTTCGGGTTTTGCGCCCTCAATTTTCTCTATCGCGTCCTTAACCTCTCCGAGCCCCGTCTCCATTCTCACAATACGCATCGCGTCACGGCGGGTTGGATTAAACTCCGCGCCCGCGCCGTCTGTCCAGTGTTTCAGAACCCTCTGCGCGAGTTCCCGCTGTTCGGCAACGGGATTTACCAGAAAAAAGTTTTTCACCCCGTAAGTCCGGCACGTTCTGGCTATGTCGTGAATATCCAGATTCGTAAACGCAGACGCAACCGTCTTGAACTCCTTATTGTATACGGGATAGTGGAGCAAGGCAACATACGCCCTGTAGCCGGGCGCGGTGTCTTTCTGCAGTTTGCACAGCGCGGCGGTTTCGTCTTTTGAAAGTTTTGAGCGGTCAAGAATATCTGGTCTTTTGCGGAGAGTGTTTTTTATGCGCGCCTCTTTTCTCCACTCCGCCACTTTCGCGTGGTTTCCCGAAAGAAGCACCGGCGGCACCTCCGCGCCCCGGTAGTTTTCAGGGCGCGTGTATTGCGGATGACTCAGGAGACCGCCGGAAAGAGATTCGTCTTCGGTGGAAGCGGTGTTTCCCACAACGCCGGGAATCAGGCGGGAAACCGAGTCCGTTATCACGGCGGCGGCGTATTCCCCGCCTGAAATTATGTAGTCTCCGATTGAAACCTCCATATCTATGTGCAAATCGTTCACCCTTTCATCAACGCCCTCATACCGTCCGCACACGATAACAATTTTGTCAAAGTCCAGAAGTTTCCGCGCCATTTTCCCGTCAAACGGCTTGCCCTGAGCCGAGGTGAGCAGGGTAGCCGTCTTTTCCGTCCCTGATTTTGCGGAGTCAATCGCCTTGCCAAGCGGCTCCGGAAGAAACAGCATTCCCTCGCCGCCGCCGTAGGGTTTGTCGTCAACAACCTTGTGTTTGTCTCCGGCAAAGTCTCTGAGGTTGGACACTTTGATGTCCACAAGCCCTTTCTCACGAGCTTTTGACAAAATCCCGCAGGAAAAAACCGAATCAAAAAACTCAGGAAATATGGTGATAATTTCGTATTTCATTGGTTCTCTTCAAGCATCTCCGTGTTTCTGACAACCACCTCTCCCGCGCTTATATCCACTCGCTCTATGAATTTTTCCACAAGCGGAACAAGAAGGTCGCCGCCGCCGGTTTTTGATATCACAAGCACAGACTGTAAACCCGTGTGCAAAACAGACTCCACCTCTCCCGCCGCCTCGCCCCGCCGGGTAACCGCGCGCAAACCGGTGAGTTGAAAATCGTAGTACTCGCCATCCGCCGCCGGAGGCAGGTCGGCCTCCTCCACCATAACAACCGCGCCGTGAAAACCTTGCGCCTGAGAAGGAGTTTCAACACCCCGCAGTTTTATTATCGCGTCTTTTGCCCGGAAAGTTTTTTCCGTTATATCAAAACTTCGCGGCGCGGACGCGCCTGATGTTTTTACGTAAATGCGTTTTATGCTTTTGAGAGCGGACAGGTCGCCGCTTAAGGAAACCAGTTTCAAGCCTCCGGAAAGACCGTGGCTTTTTGCAATCCTTCCGTAATCAATCAGCCTCATCGCCTCCCGGCTTAGTCAACTATGTCCATCGTGAACCATGTGCCGCGCTTTGCGGCGGCGGCACTCAGAAGAACCCTGAGTGCTTTCGCGGTTTTGCCCTGTCTTCCTATTATCTTCCCCATATCGGGCTGGGCAACTTTGAGGCGGAGAGCCGTTTTGCCTTCCGTAACGGACTCCTCTATCTCAACCCTTTCCGGCTCGTCAACTATTGACGCGGCGAGGAAGTGAAGCAGATCCTTCAGACTTCCCATTTTTCAATCCCCGAAATCAGTTTCTTAACCGTGTTTGACGGCTTCGCGCCTTTTGAAACCCATGCCTTAAACTTTTCCCCGTCAACCTTCAACTCATGCGGTCTTTTGACCGGGTCATAAAATCCGAGAATCTCAAGAAATTTCCCGTCTCTCGCGCGACGCGAATCAGCCGCGACAATCCTGTAAAACGGTTTCTTCTTCGCTCCCATTCTTGTAAGTCGTATTCTTACCAAAGTCCAACCCCCTCGGCGGAAAACCGCCCGCTTTGAGCAAGGCAAGTGTATACCATTATCAAAAAGTTCCAAACTCACGCAAGCCCCGGAATTTTTCCGGCAAGCGCGCCGCCCGCGCCTTTCTTCATAAGCGATTGCATCTTTATAAACTGCTTTATCGTCCTGTTGACCTCCGCCACGGTCGTTCCGCTTCCCTTTGCTATCCTCTTCCTTCTGCTTCCGTTTATGATTCTGTGGTCTCTTCTCTCTCGCGGCGTCATGGAATCAACAATGGCTATTCCTTTCTTCATCGCCGCCCGCGCCTTGTCGGTCGCCTGCTGATTTTTCAAAAGCCCCGCCGCTCCGGGAACCATCGCGGCTACGCTCTCAATGGAGCCCATTTTCCCGACCGCCTGAATGCTCTGCCTGTAGTCCTCAAGGGTGAAGCGGTTTTTGAGCGCGGCGCGGGCAAGACGCTCCGCTTCCTCTTCTGAAACCGCATCCTGCGCCTTTTCCACAAGCGTCATCACGTCTCCCATTCCGAGAATGCGGGACGCTATCCTTTCAGGATGAAAAACCTCAATATCGTCCGTTTTTTCCCCCGTTCCGAAAAACTTTATGGGCTTTCCCGTCACGGCGCGCATGGACAGAGCCGCCCCGCCGCGTGAATCGCCGTCCATCTTGGTGAGAACCACGCCGCTTATATCAAGCGCCTCGTTGAAACTCTGCGCCACATTAACGGCGTCCTGCCCCGTCATCGCGTCCGCAACGAGCAGAATCTCATCGGGCGCGGCGGCTGAGATGATGCGTTTCAATTCTCCCATCAGTTCTTCGTCTATGTGGAGACGCCCGGCGGTGTCGAAAATCACGGTGTCAAAACCGTTCGGGCGGGCAAACTGTTTCGCGCCGGAGCATATCTGTTCGGGTGTCGCGCCTTCGGGCGGCTCGTAGAAACCCGCGCCGACCGATGAGGCGAGCGTTCTCAACTGCTCTTTTGCGGCGGGGCGGTGAACATCTGCCGGAACAAGCAGGGTTTTTGCCTTCTGTTTTGAGAGGAAAACCGACAGTTTCGCGCAGAAGGTTGTTTTTCCCGCGCCCTGAAGCCCCGCCGTCATAATAGAGAAAGGCGATGAGCGGCGCGTAAGCCCTTCGCTTTTTTCACCGAGAAACGCGGTCAGTTCATCTTTTACGGTTTTTACGAAATGCTGTCCGGCGGTAAGCCCTTTTTCCGGCTCCGAGCCGAGCGTTTTGCTTTTTACGGACTCAACAAAATCCTTCACGACCCGGAAGTTGACGTCCGCCTCAAGCAGGCTCAGGCGCACCTCCCTGAGCGTGGAGTCAATATTCTCCTCCGTCAGCCGTGTGCCGCGCCCCGCTTTGCCCAGTATTGCGGAGAATTTTTCAGAAATTCCTTCAAACATTGCTCTGTGGATTCTACCGGAATAAAACTGGACAACACGAATTTTATCCTTAAAATTCGTGTGATGTCCGAAGTAATGACTTATCTGAAAAATGCCGTTTCGCATCCCCTGCGCACGGCGTCTTTGCTCCCGTCTTCGGAGCGGCTCAGCAACATGATTGTGAATACGGCTGAGGTTTTGCGCGCCGATGTGATTGTGGAGTTCGGCTCCGGAACGGGAGCGATTACGGAAAAAATAATTGAAAAAATGAACCCGTCCGCAAGGCTCGTGGCGATGGAGATAAATCCTGATTTTTCCGAGCAGACAAAGAAGCGGTTTCCGCAGGCGGTTGTTTTCAACAAGTGCGCGGGCGAAACGCTCGACTGCCTTGAGAGTCTGGGAATCGAGGGATGCGACAGAATTGTTTCGGGTCTGCCGTGGGCGGTTTTCGGAAGCAGTTTTCAGAAAAAACTTCTCTCCGCCGCGCGCGAAGCGTTGAACCCCGGAGGGGTTTTCGTTTCCTTTGCCTACGCGCCTATGCACGTTTTGCCGGGCGGAAAGAATTTCAGAAACAACCTTGAGGCAATGTTCAGCAAGGTGGAAAAAACAAAAATCGAGTGGCGCAACCTGCCGCCGGCTTTTGTGTACCGCGCCCAAAAGTAAGGGGTTTTTTGACACCCCGCGCCCCAGTCCCTACACTTCCGTTTATGCCCCCCTTGTATCTGATAGACGGCAGTTCGTATGTTTTCCGCGCCTACTACGCGGTCAACCGGAGTTTCACAACATCAGACGGATTTCCCACAAACGCCGTTTTCGGATTTTCAAACATACTGCGCAAATTTTTGAAAGATGTTGAACCAAAGTACGCGGGAGTAGTTTTTGATTCCAAAGGCGACACATTCAGAAACGAAATGTATCCCGAATACAAGGCGAACCGAGGTCCCGCGCCTGAAGACTTGAGCGTGCAGATTGAAAAGATAATGGAGCTTGCGGACGCAATGGGCGTGAAGGTTCTTCAGAAAGAGGGATTTGAAGCGGACGACCTGATGGCAACGGTGGCAAAGGCGGAAGAGAAACGGGGCGGCGAAGTGGTGCTGGTTACCGGCGACAAAGATTTCTGCCAGATAGTTTCAGAGCAAATCACCATTTTTGACACGGGCAAAGATCTTAAAATCGGAGTTGAGCAGGTCAAAGAAAAATACGGGCTCGCCCCCGAACGGTTTGTTGATTTTCTCGCCCTCGTGGGAGACGCATCCGACAACATTCCCGGAGTTGAAGGTGTGGGACCCAAAAGCGCGGCAAAACTGCTCGCCGAATACGGCTCGCTTGAAAAAGTTTACGAAAACACCGCCTCCCTGAAAGGCAAGCAGAGAGAGAGAATTGAGCGCGACAAAGACAAGGCGTTTTTGAGCAGAAAACTTGCCGAGTTGAAAACTGATGTGGACATAGAAACCGCGCGCGAAAGTTTTCTCTACGAAGGGGCAAAGAAGGAAAAACTTTCCGCCCTTCACAGAGAACTTGAGTTCGGCGAGGCGGCGGAAATAAAGAAACAGGAAACGGAAAACTACGAACTGATTTCAGACGCTGAGACTCTTGACTCTCTGATTGATGAGATAAAAAAATCGGGAGTCGTTTCCATAGACCTTGAAACATCTTCCAAACGCCCGACCGAGGCAGACATTGTGGGAGCGGCTCTCACTACCGGGGGCGGACGCCACTGCTACGTACCGGTGGCGCATGATGAAGTCCCCGGAGGGTGGGACGGAAAAGCCGCGCTTGAAAAAATCAAAACGGTCGCCGAAGACCCGGAGATTAGAAAAATAGGGCAGAACCTGAAATACGAGCACATAGTTTTCGCGCGGAGCGGAATTGACTTCCGGGGCATCTTTTTTGACACGATGACCGCCGCGCATTTTATCGATTCCTCTCACCTGAGTTACGGGCTTGATTTCCTCGCGCGCAAACATCTCGGACGCTCGCTCACGTCTTATAAGACTGCGACAACCGTGGACGGAAAACAGGTCGGGTTCGCAAACGTGCCGCTTGAGAAGGCAAAAAACTACGCCTGCGAAGATTCGGACGCCGCGATGGAGATTTACAAAAAACTGTCCGCCGAAGTTGACAGCGCGGGGCTCAGGGAAAACTACGACAGATGGTCTCTCGGTTTAACCGGCGTTATTTCCGCTATGGAAAGGGAAGGCGTTCTGATTGACACCGCAGGATTTGAGAAAATATCGCGTGAATTCGGGGAGAAAACCTCCGTCATATCAAGGCAGATATACGAGGCGGCGGGATATGAGTTGAACATAAACTCCACCGCGCAACTGAGGGAGCTGCTTTTCGGAAAACTGGGAATTGAAGCCACAAAACGCACGGCAAAGGGCGAGCCCTCAACAGACTCGGAAGTGCTTGGGTCAATCCTCCATCCCGTTGCGGGGCTGATACTAAAATACCGGGAGATTGCCAAACTGAAATCAACCTACGTTGACGCGCTTCCAAAACTTGTAAATCCCGAAACCGGAAGAATCCACACCTCGTACAGCCCCACCGGAACATCAACCGGAAGACTGAGTTCAAGCGACCCCAACCTTCAGAACATTCCCGTAAAAAGCGAGGAGGGAAGGAGAATCCGCCGGGCATTTGTTCCAAAAGACGGTTTTGTTTTTGTGTCCGCCGACTACTCGCAGATAGAACTGCGCCTGCTTGCCCACTTTTCTGGAGACGAAAAACTGACCGCCGCTTTTGAAAACGGCGAAGACATTCACCGCTCAACGGCGGCGGAAATATTCGGAGTTGAGCCCGCAGACGTAACGGCCGACATGAGGCGGCTCGCCAAGAACATAAACTTCGGAATCATCTACGGCATCAGCCCGTTCGGGCTTTCAAAACAGCTTGGCGCGTCCGTGAAGCAGTCGGGGGCGTATATGGAAGAATACTTCAGCCGCTACCCGAAAGTGAAAACGTATATGAGAAATTACGCGGAAAAGGCGCGGGTGGCGGGCTACGCGGAAACGATTGCCGGGCGGAGAAGACCCATTCCTGAACTGCGCTCAAAAAACAGGCTGAAAATAAAAAACGGCGAAAGAGCGGCAATCAACACGCCCATTCAGGGGTCTGCGGCGGACATAATCAACGCCGCGATGATAAACATCCACGAGAAACTTCTGCCCATGCGGTCGGTGATGATTCTTCAGGTTCACGATGAACTGATATTTGAGGCGACTGTGGACGAAAAGGAAAAGGTTGCCGCGATAGCGAAGCGGGAAATGGAAAGCACCCCTTTCAAACTTGTAACGCCCATGAGGGTTGAGTTGAAAGAGGGAACAAACTGGGCGGAGATGGAAGAGCCGCCCTACTTTTCCGATATGTAATCCACCAGAGTTCTGACACCGAACCCGGACGCGCCTTTGGGATACCAGTCGTTTCCCCTTTCAAGATAGGCGGGACCGGCGATGTCCAGATGCGCCCAAGGGGTGTCTGAAACAAAATGCTCAAGGAAAAGCGCGGCGGTTATCGCCCCGCCCCAGCGGTTTCCGGCGTTTTTAATGTCGGCGATATCGCTCTCTATGTCTTTGCGAAGATCTGCCGAAAGGGGAAGTTCCCAAACATTTTCGCCCGCGCGGGCGGATGAGCGTTTGATGCCGTTTATAACTTTTTCGCTGTTTCCCATAACTCCCGCCGTGTTCATTCCGAGGGCAACCACGCACGCCCCCGTGAGTGTGGCGAGGTCTATTATCTCCTTCGCGCCCTCCTCAACCGCGTAGCTGAGCGCGTCTGCGAGAACCACGCGCCCTTCGGCGTCTGTGTTGACAATCTCAACCGTTTTCCCATTCATCGGTCTGACCACATCATCCGGTCTGTAGGCGGAGGGTCCGGTCATGTTTTCCGCAGAACCCACAATTCCGTGAACGGTAACGGAGGGCTTCAAGCCGGCAACCGCTTTCATCGCCCCTATAACCGCCGCCGCCCCGGACATATCCATCTTCATCGTTCTCATCGCTTCGGCGGGCTTGAGGCTCAGACCGCCGGAATCAAAAGTGATTCCTTTGCCGACAATGGCAAGCGGCCGCGAGCGTTTCGCGCGGGCGGGGCGGTAGGTCATGTGTATCAGGCGCGGAGGATTTGAGCTTCCCGCGCCCACGGCGAGAATTCCGCCCATGCCCTTTTCCTCCATCTCGTGCGGGTGGATTACAGAGCACTCAAGGCCTGAGTCAGAGCACATCTCCTGCGCGCGGTCGGCAAGGGCGGCGGGCGTGAGATTTGCGGGCGGTTCGTTGACGAGGTCTCTGCACATACGCACCGCTGACGCAACGCTTTCCGAACGTAGAGCGGACGATTTGAAAGACTTTTCGCTCACGCCCGAAACCACTGATATTTCGTCCGCACCTGATTGGGGGGCGGGTTCGCTTTTGTATCTGGAAAATTCGTAGGAGCCGAGCAGCGCGCCCTCCATAAGAGCGCGAAGCGCGGGGGTGCTGTTTGAAACCGGAAAATCAAGGACGAGTTTTTTTACGTGAGAGCCCGCGTTTTTTGCCGCAACCGAAGCGGCTTTGAAAAAATCTGCGGGGTCGGAAAACGATTTTCTTTTTCCAAGACCGGCAACCATCAATTCTGCGGCGGCAATTCCGCCCATTGTGTCAATCCTGAAAAAACTTCCGAGCCGCAAACCCCTTGAGCGTTCCACCCCCCGTGAAACGGCTCCGCGCAGTTTCCGGTCAATCGCGGCAAGCCGCTTCTCCTCTCCGTCATAAATTCCCGCGACAAGCAGGTCTGCCTTTACCCTCTGCGGGTCTTTTTTTATCAAACTGAACTTTGCCATAACTTCTCCTTTATAAATTCTCGTCCCGCCGTCCGGCGGTTTCAAACAATCTATCAGAAACCAGAGAAAATTCTTCAAGCCCCACGGTTTCCGCCCTTCTCTCCCCTTCAACCCCGGCGGCTTTGAGGGCGTCTTCAACCTCCGAGCGCGGGAAAACGGAAAGCAGGGAATTGCGTATCATCTTCCTGCGCCCCGAAAAAGCGGCGCGAACCGTCTTTGCGTAAAACCTCTCGCTTTTCAGGGCAAATCGCGTTTTTTCAAGCGGCGTGAGCCGGACAACCGAAGAAGTAACCGCGGGGCGGGGCGTGAAAAGTTCCGGGGAAACGTCAAAAAGTTTTTCCACATCAAACGTCATCTGAAAGTTGACTGTAAGCGCGCCGTATGATTTGCCCCCCGGCGAGGCGGCAAGCCTCAGGGCGACCTCTTTTTGAAGCATTACAACGGCAACTGAAAAAATGCCTCTGCTCTCAGCAAGCAGACGTAGAACACCCGATGAAATTCCGTACGGAAGGTTGGAAACCAGTTTCAGCGGGCGTCCCGAATAAAACCTTTCTAATCCCGTTTTCATTACATCGCCCGGCACAAGCGTGAACCTTTCATCCGCCTTTATATCTTCGGGGAAAATCTCCACGAGGCGCGTGTCTTTTTCGAGCGAGAGGAGAGTTTTGCAGTTTTTCAAAAGGGCGCGGGTGAGGGTTCCGTATCCGGGACCTATCTCAATCACATCGTCTGAGCCGTCAAGTTTTGCGGCGGCGCACATTCTTTCAAGTGTCGGGACATGCCTGAGGAAGTTCTGACCCAGCCGTTTTGCGGGCTTGAGAGGAAGAGACATTTTTTCAGCGGCGGAAGATAAATATCTTCTCGCCCCCCTTTATGAGACCAAGTTTTTCCCGTATAAGCCTTTCCGTGTGTCTGTCGTCTGAGCCGTTTTTCTCTGCGGAATCTGAAAGCGCGTTCAGTCTGTCTCTGCGGACGGTGAGTTCCTCTATACGTTTTTCAAGCCCGGAGTTCTCACGCTTCAGCACGGAAAGTTTCCTGAACTCAAAGGCGTAGAGAACACAGAATACCGCCACAAAGGCAAGCGCGAAAAATCTGATAAAACGGGGAAGATCCATAGAACGAACTTCCGCCCGTGAAAAATCGGGCGACACCGGAATTGCAGAGAATACTTGATTGACGCTTTGAAACCAAAACCGGACGGGGATTTCTCTGCTCTTCTGCTTGTGAAACCAGCCAGACGCCTGTATCATTCGCACAAGTCCGGAGGGCGTGAAAACAAGGCTTGCGGACGGAGAAAACATGGCAAAAACAGCTTTGATAACCGGCATCGCCGGACAAGACGGTTCGTATCTGGCGAAGCTTCTTCTGGACAAGGGCTACAGGGTCATCGGGGGAGACCGCCGGACATCCCGCGGCAGTTTCTGGCGAATGGACGCGAGCGGAATCCGCGACAAAATAGAGTCTGTTTATTTTGAACTGACCGAACTCACAAACATCCGCCGGATGGTGAAGAGATACGCCCCCGATGAGATATACAACCTCGCGGCGCAGTCTTTTGTGCCGGCAAGTTTTGAACTCCCTCTCTCAACTGTTGACACAACCGGAACCTCAGTTTTCCGCATACTGGAAACCGTAAGAGACATAAACCCCGAAATCAGGTTCTATCAGGCGTCAACTTCGGAGATGTTCGGCAAGGTGGCGGAAACGCCGCAGACTGAAAAAACCCCCTTCTACCCGCGCAGTCCCTACGGCATATCAAAACTTCTGGCGCACTGGGCAACAGTCAATTACCGCGAGTCATACGGGATTTACGCGGCAAGCGGAATACTGTTCAACCACGAGTCCCCTCTCAGAAGCGAGGAGTTTGTAAGCCGCAAAATTACTTCGGGTCTGGCAAAGGTGAAAAGCGGCATGGCGGAAACGGTTGAGCTCGGCAACCTTGAAGCGAGAAGAGACTGGGGATTTGCGGGCGACTATGTGGAGGCGATGTGGCTTATGCTTCAGGCAGACCGGGCGGATGACTACGTGATAGCCACGGGGGAAACCCATTCGGTGAGAGAGTTTGTTGACATAGCGGCTCCGCACTTCGGGTTCGACATCGAGTGGGAAGGGGAAAATGAGAACGAGAGGGGAATTGACAAAAAAACCGGCAGGGAAATTATCAGTGTAAATCCGGATTTTTTCCGCCCCGCCGAAGTGTCTTTCCTTCAGGGCGATTCAAGCAAGGCGCGTGAAAAACTGGGCTGGGAGCCGAAAGTGCCTTTTGAAAAACTCGTGGAAATGATGGCATTGAACGACCTTGAGATAACAAAAAACGCCTGAAAACCTTTCCCGTAAATATCAGTAGCCGTGCAGAAACGGGTTGGATTCCTTTTCAATTCCGATTGTGGTGGCGGGCCCGTGCCCGGAAAGAACATGGTGGGTGTCGGGATAGACAAGCAATTTTTCTCTGATTGAGCCCACAAGTTCGCCCATTGTTGTTCCGCCGGTAAGGTCAACCCTTCCAACGCTTCCGGCAAAAAGAGTGTCGCCCGATATAATCACGTCATTAACAACAAGGCAGATGCTTCCCCATGTGTGCCCGGGCACAAGAAGCACATCGGCTTCAAGCCCTCCGATTTTGATTTTCTGCCCCTCCTCAACGTATTCCTCAACTTCGGGAGTTTTAACGTCTCCGAAAGCGGGATACCTTCGGCACGCTTCGGGCAGTATGTCCAGAACGGGCTGTTCTTTTTCGTGAATGCTGAAAGGAACTTTAAGCAGATCTTTCGCGGTCTGCACACCGGCAACATGGTCTATATGCGTGTGCGTGTTGACTATGCGGGTTATCTTGAGGCCGGTTTTCTCAACCTCCGCCATTATCTCGGCTATCTGTTCTCCGGGGTCTATGAGGATGCCTTCGCCTTTCTCCTCATCGCCCACGATGTAGCAGTTTGTGAGGAACATCCCTCCGGCAACGCATCTTATTATCACAGTCTCACCTTGAGTCCGAGACTACCCACGACCACAGCCGGTGTCAAAACTGTTTGCCCTCAGCCTCATAAAGCGACCACTTGCCGCTTCGCGCAACCATCCGGAACGGGCCCAGAGAATCCTGTTTTTCAAATCTGTCTCCGCGCGCGAGAACGTATTTGTAGCAGCAGGCATAATCCTTCCAGTTTGGACGCCCCAGAACTTCACGCATATCAAGCCGGGAACGGTACCATATCGGGAACGCCGGATTCATAAGGTAGGGGCTCGCCCCGCCGCCGACAACGGAGTGGTAGTATTCGGGAACGTGTTCATGAAACTGATAGAAATAGGACGGGTCGATATGAACACTTTTTCCGTTTTCCACGACTGGAAGGACGGTGGAGTTTTTCTCCATCCGCTCGAGAACGGGCTGAATTTCCGCTATCTCGCCCGACAGTTTCAACTGAAGCCCCGCCTGCCACAGAAGTACCGCCGCCACAAGAACAGCGAATATTCTTCCCGCAAAACGGCACATGGGAATATTTGACAGGACAACGGCGATGAGGAAATAGACGACCGCGACAAGCCGTATGTTGAAGTAGGTGAACGGAGACGCCGGGCTGAACGGGAAAGCGAAAAATCCCAGCGCGGCAATTGCGAGCAGTGTCAGGTCGAGTGTGGAGAAGCGGGTTTTTCCTCTCATCCGCCACGCGGCGTAGGCAAGGAAAATGCCGACCGCGCACCACAGCCCGACCGCCGCCCAGTCCGGCCCGTTTGTAAGTTTCATGCCGGAAAACATGAGGAGGAAAAACTGAACCGTGCTCTCAAGGGGCCACCAGCGGGGGGCGATATCAACGCCGCCCGAACCGGCTGACAAAAAATACCACGTTACGAAAAACAGAAAGAAACCGCCCGCAAGAAAAACGCCGCGCAAAAACGCCCATCCGCTTTTGAACAGACAGATTACGCCCGTAAATCCGGCATAAACAGCCGAAGTGAGGGGATGGCAGAGAAATATCACCGCCTGAAACGGAAGGTGAGACACCGCCGCGCGAGGGGTCAGCGGCTTTTCCAGAACCGAGTTGAAATGCCTGAGTCCGAGCATAAGTATCGGAACGGATATGAAGTATCCCATGAGCCCCAGCATATAGGTCTGGTTGAACGCGAGAGGAAAAAGCAGAAGGAGTCCCCACGGAACGTTTTGCCGGTTACGGGACTCAACGAACACAAACACGGCGGTCAGCAGAATGTAAAAAGAGAGAAATATTCTGCCCGCCGCCTCTATGCCGAACCACGGCTCAAAAATCCGCAGAAACCAGAAGGTGAAGGTGAACGAACCGTAACTGTTGCGCAGTTCAAAAAACTCGCTCCAGTTATACGCCGGGCTGTCAAAGGTTGCGGCGGCAAATCCCACAAACAGCCTCATCGGGTAGTCCTGAAGCGGAACAAAATCCGCCGCCCATATCAGTGCCACACAAAACGCCGCAAAGACCGACACAAGGATGTGGAACTCCCTTGACCCACCTCCTCCGGTTGAGCTTTCTTCAGGTTTCAAAACGGATGCCTACGGGCTAATTGCCCCAGGTTTTTTTCAAATAGCCTTCCCTGCCCGAACCCCTTTTATAGTTTCCGTAATGGACGGGGTTTTTCTTGTAGTAGTCCTGATGGTATTCCTCTGCGCGCCAGAAAGTGGTGGCGGGAACAATTTGAGTAACGATGGGTTCAGAGAATTTACCTGAGTCCTCAATCTCTTTTTTTGACTTCTCAGCGAGTTCTCTCTGTTTATCGCTGTAGTAGAAAATCGCCGTTCTGTAATGCCTTCCCTTGTCGGCAAACTGCCCGGCGGGGTCGGTCGGGTCTATGTTTATCCAGAAAGTCCCGAGCAAATCCTCGTACGAAATCTTTTTCGGGTCGTAGAAAACCTCAACAACTTCGGCGTGTCCGGTCAGCCCGTGCGACACTTGCTCGTAAGTGGGGTTTTCCTCCTTTCCGCCCTGATACCCGGAGTGCACATACTTCACGCCTTCCAGACGCTCAAACGGCGGCTCCATACACCAGAAGCAACCGCCGGCAAAAGACGCCTTTTCGTATTTCTCCGAGAGCGCGGCTATATCTTCGGCGGTTTTTATTTCGGTTTCAGTACTCACGATTGAACCTGTGGTCCCGCATGAAAGCAGAACAAGAGCCGCGACCGCGACAAGAGCCGGATTGAAAAAACGCAACGTGCGCCGCTCAGACGGGCTGTTTCGTGTATCGCAGGTAAGGCTTTTTGGCATCCCACCCGTCCGGAAACATCTTCTTCGCGTCTTCATCGGAAACCGCGGGAACGATGATAACGTCATCTCCCTGCTTCCAGTTTGCGGGTGTCGCCACCTTGCTTTTGTCGGTCATCTGCATGCTGTCAAGCACGCGCAGTATCTCGTCAAAGTTTCTTCCCGTGCTCGCCGGGTATGTGATGGTGAGCCGCACCTTTTTGTTCGGGTCTATAATGAAAACGCTTCGCACGGTCATCGTGTCGTTTGCGGAAGGATGAATCATTCCGTAAAGGTCCGCGACTTTTCTTTCTGAATCCGCCAGCATGGGAAAATTGACTGCCGCGCCCTGAGTCTCCTCTATGTCGGACTTCCATTTCACGTGGTCTTCAACGCTGTCCACCGAAAGGCCGATAACCTTGACGCCCCTTTTATCAAACTCCTGTCTGATGCGCGCCACCTCGCCGAGTTCGGTTGTGCAAACCGGCGTGAAGTCTTTGGGATGGGAAAAAAGCACACCCCAGCTGTCTCCAAGCCATTTGTGAAAACTGATAGTTCCCTCAGTTGATTCCTGAGTAAAATCCGGTGCTGTGTCGCCAAGTTGTAATGCCATTGAAAAAGCCCTCCTTTTGAATAACAATCTCTCCCATAATACTAAGCAAGTGTTATGAGATTTTCAATATAGACGTCTTGAACAGCGTGGAGCAGGGCAACGCCTTCCTTCATCGGTTTTTGAAACGCCTTTCTTCCGGTTATAAGCCCCATTCCGCCCGCCCGCTTGTTGATAACCGCCGTTCTGACCGCCGCGCGCACATCATCTCCTCCGGCGGAAGCTCCGCCCGAATTTATCATTCCTATTCTGCCCATGTAGCAGTTCACAACCTGATAACGGGTGAGGTCTATGGGGTGTTCCGAAGTCATGCGGGAGTAGACGGCGGGGCTTGTTTTGCCGAATTTCAGGGCTTTGAAGCCGCCGTTGTTTTCGGGCTGTTTCTGTTTGACGATATCCGCCTGTATGGTTGCGGCAAGGTGGTTTGCCTGCCCCGTCAGGTCGGCGGCGGTGTGGTAGTCGGTTTTGTCTTTTTTGAAAGCGGGGTTTCTCAAGTACGCCCACAAAACGGTAACCATGCCAAGTTCATGAGCGCGGGCAAAGGCGTCTGAAATTTCCTCAATCTGCCTCGCGCTTTCCTGAGACCCGAAATACACGGTTGCCCCGATTCCGGCGGCTCCCATTTCAAAAGCGCGCTCTGTGCCCGCAAAAAGTGTCTGGTCGTATTTCTCGGGATAGGTGAGCAGTTCGTTGTGGTTTATCTTCACTATGAAGGGGATTTTATGCGCGTACTTTCTCGCCACGGCTCCCAGCCCGCCCACTGTGGAGGCAACCGCGTTGCAGCCGCCCTCAATGGCGAGGCGCACTATATTTTCAGGGTCAAAGTATTCCGGGTTCGGGGCAAAAGACGCTCCGGCGGAGTGTTCAACCCCCTGGTCAACCGGAAGAATTGAGACGTAGCCCGTGCCGCCGAGCCGTCCGCTGTTCAGTATCTGCTGAAAGTTTCTCATAACCGCGGGCGACCTGTCGGTCTGAGAGAAAACCTCATCCACATATCCCGCTCCCGGCGGGTGCAGGGATGATGAGGGAACTTTGCACTCGTGGGTGAGAAGCGTTTCCGCCTCATCGCCGAGAAGTTCTGTTATTTTGTCAATTGATTGCGGCATTGAAGAAAACCCGCGCCGGGGTCTAAGGATAACCGACCCCGCGCGCCGCGTAAACAAAGGCGCGGGCGGCGCGGTCAGCCGGTTTCATCCAGAATCATAATGCCCGGAAGGCTTTCGCCGCCGATAAACTTCAGCGCGGCTCCACCGCCCGTTGAGACGTGCCTGAGTTCCGAGCCGAGAACCTCCGCCTTGCGTATCGCGGCTATGCTCTCCCCTCCGCCCACAACGGTTGTTGCCCCGCGCCACGTGGCAAGAGCCATCGAGCGCGCCACCTGCGTTGTGCCGTTGGAAAATCCGTCAAACTCAAAAACCCCCATGGGTCCGTTCCAGAAAATGGTTTTCTTGTCTTTTATGTGCGAGGTGAAATTGACTATGGTCTGGGGCCCTATGTCAAAACCCTTCATGTGCTCCGGTATGTCGCCCTCAACCAGAATGGGATTCTTGGTCATGTCCGTGTCTTCGGCGACAACATGGTCTTGAGGAAGAACGATTTTATCCCCGAACTCCCTTACCGCCTTTTCAGCCCACCCTATCATCTCCTCTTCAACAATTGACTGCCCGATGCAAGTGCCGGTCGCCTTGAGAAAGGTGTAGGCGACACCGCCGCCGATAAGTATCTGGTCTGCCTTTTCAAGCAGGTTTTCAAGGGCGCTGATTTTGTCCTTTATCTTCGCGCCGCCCACTATAACAAGGTAGGGCCTTTCGGGATTGCGTATGAGAGTGTCAAAAAACTTTATCTCCCTGTCCACAACAAAACCGGCGAGTTTTTTCCCGAAATGCTCGGCAAGCCCGTAGGTTGAAGCGTGCCTGCGGTGCGAGGTTCCGAACGCGTCATTGACGTATATGTCGCCAAGTTCTGAAAGCTGGCGGCAAAACTCCGGGTCGCAGTTTTTCTCTCCGGGGCAGAAGCGCAGATTTTCAAGGAAAAGAACCTCGCCCTCTTCCATCCCCGAAACCGCTTTTTTCACTTCATCCCCCGCCACACCGCCCGGAAACTTCACCTCTTTGCCAAGCAGTTCGCCCAGCCGTCCGGCAACCGGGGCGAGAGAAAGCGATTCCACAAACCT
This sequence comes from Thermodesulfobacteriota bacterium, assembly GCA_965226585.1. Taxonomy (GTDB): domain Bacteria; phylum Desulfobacterota_D; class UBA1144; order Nemesobacterales; family Mycalebacteriaceae; genus Mycalebacterium. Next base: position 196,594 of record OZ245366.1, read on the forward strand.
TCCGGCGGGACGACCCAGATGGGAAGCGAGAACGGTTTTCGCCCCGCGCTCCACAAGGTAGTCAATGGTTGGAAGAGAACGCCGTATTCTGTAATCCTCTGTTATTTTTCCGCCCTTGAGCGGAACGTTAAAATCCACCCTGACGAAGAAAGTTTTTCCTTTTATCTCTGAATCTGAAAGGTCGGAAACAACCATTTTTGACTTCACTTTGCGCGCTCCGCCATAAGGGAAACAAGGTCTGCAACTCTTGATGAATAGCCGTATTCGTTGTCATACCACGCCACCACTTTGACGAGTTTTCCGTCTGTAACGGAAGTGAGAAACGGGTCAAAAACTGCGGATTCCGGTCTTCCCACAAGGTCTGTGGACACAAGTTCGCTCTCAAGAAATCCCACGTAACCGGCAAGTTCTCCGGCTGAAGCGTCTTTGAAAGCGGCGTTGACAGCTTCGGGTGTCGTCTCCTTCTCAACCTCGCACGAGAAGTCCACAAGGGAAACGTTCGGTGTCGGCACCCTTATCGCCATCGCCGAAAGCTTCCCCTTGAGTTCGGGAAAAACAACCTGAATAACCTCCGCCGCTCCGGTTGAAGTCGGGATTATGGACTCCGCCGCCGCGCGCGCGCGTCTCAGGTCGGAATGCGGCGCGTCATGTATCCGCTGGTCGCTTGTGTAGGAATGGACGGTTGTCATCTCCCCTCTTTTCACCGTGAAGTTTTCGTGCAGAATCTTCACGAGCATACTGAAACAGTTGGTTGTGCAGGAAGCATTTGAAACTATGTGGTGTTTTGCGGGGTCGTAGCCGCCGCCGTTTACGCCAAGAACGGTTGTGAGGTCAACATCGCCTTTTGCGGGCGCGGTGATAACAACCTTCTTAACCGTTTTTCCCGTGTGCAGAGCGGCTTGCTCTTTTGTGCGGAATATGCCGGTTGACTCAACAACAATGTCTGTGCCGCAATCTTCCCACCCGATGTCCGAGGGGTTTTTTTCAGAAAATATCCTTATCAGTTTGCCGTCAATCTCAATGCCGTCTTCGCGCGCTTTAACCTCTCCGGGATAGACACCGAAAACGGAGTCGTACTTGAAAAGATGAGCCAGCGTGCCGGCGGGGGCTATGTCGTTTACGGCGACAAAATCAAGGTCGTCCCTTCCCAGACCTATCCTGAGAACGCTGCGTCCGATTCTGCCGAATCCGTTTATTCCTATTTTGGCTTTCATTGAAACAGTTCCGGAGTTGAGAATGTAGATAATATCACCCGTCTTGCGGGGGCGCAATAAGCCGCCCGGAGGCGGAGAGATTTCTCTCTTGAAACTTCCCCGTGTATTATGTCGGTTCAGTTATGGCAACAATAAAAGCGGCGGTTTTCGGGGCAAGCGGATACACGGGCGGGGAGCTGTTGAGGCTTCTTGCCGGGCACGGGTTTGCGGAAACGGTTTGGGCGTGCGCGGACAAAAACGCGGGAAAAAAGGTTTCCGAAGTTTTTCCCCACCTCGCGGGCATCGCGGATATGAAACTGCGTCCGTCAGATCCAAAACTTCTTCCGGCGGATGTGGATGTTGTTTTCACCGCGCTTCCTCACGGGGCGTCTTCAAGGATAATGAAGCGGCTTCTGGCAAAGGGCGCGCGGGTTATTGATTTGGGCGCAGACTTCCGCCTTCCCTACGCGAAATACAAAAAATGGTACGGGGCGCATCCGTGCCCGGAGTTGATAAAAACCGCCGTCTATGGAATGACGGAACTTGAAACCGCGAAACTGCCTTCGGCGAAACTGGTGGCAAATCCCGGCTGTTACCCGACCGGAGCGGTAACCGCGCTCGCGCCTTTTGTTAACGCCGGTGTGATAGCGGACGGCAGAGTAACGGTGGACTCAAAATCGGGCGTGAGCGGAGCGGGGCGCAACCCGCAGGCGGAAACGGTTTTCGGTGAAGTGAACGAGGCGATGACGGCTTACAAACCGAACGCCCACAGGCATCTTCCGGAAATTGAGAACGCGCTGTCGTTTGGCGGCGTGAAGATAAAGGCGGATTTCACGCCGCATCTGATTCCGGTGGACAGAGGGATTTTGACGACCGCCTACTTCCGGCTGAGCCGCAAGGCAAACGCCTCCGCGCTTTTGAAGATTGCGAAAGATTACTATTCGGCAAGCCGTTTTGTGCGGATATGTCCGCCGGGTGTCTGCCCCGGAACGGCGAATGTGCGCGGCTCAAACTACTGCGATATCGGAGCCGCCGTGTCGGAAGACGGCAAAACCGCGACCGTGATGTCTGCGATAGACAACCTCGTAAAGGGAGCCGCCGGGCAGGCGGTTCATAACATGAACTTTATGTTCGGCTTTGAAGAAGACGAAGGTCTGAAATCCCCGCCGCTCTTTCCGTAACGGTTAGTCCCGTAACGGTCAATTCCCCGCCCCTCTAATCGTTTCAACACATTTCACAAGGGCGGTTTTCAATCTCTCAATGTGCGGGGCGGTTGTGAATCTTCCCATGCTGACGCGCAGGCAGGCGGCGGCTTTTTTCTCCCCAAGCCCCATTGCCAGAAGCACTTTGGACGGGTCAACATTGCCCTCCGAGCAGGCGGAGCCGTTTGAAACGGAAAACCCCTCAATATCAAGGGCGATAACAAGAGACTCGCCGTCTATCCCCTCAATGCCGAAGCTTGAAGTGTTTGCCACCCTCTGTGCCGTTTTCCCGTTTATCCAGCTCCCCGCAATCCCGGCAAGAACAAAACTTTCAAAGCCGTCTCTCATCTCAGCCGCCCTCTCCATATCCGCCGCGCCTTCGCTGAGCGCGATTTCACACGCCTTTCCAAAACCCGCTATTGCCGCCGTGTTCTCCGTGCCGCTGCGCTTTCCCCTCTCCTGTCCGCCGCCGTGTATAAGCGGAGCGGACGCAACACCCTTTCTGATAAAAACCGCGCCCGCCCCCTTGGGCCCGCAAATTTTGTGGGATGAAACCGAAGCAAGGTCAACGGGCAGGGCGGACAGGTCAACGGGGATTTTCCCGGCGGACTGCGTGATGTCTGTGTGAAAAAGCGCGCCCGCGCTCCTTGCGACCTCGCCCACAGTTTCAACCGGCATTACAACTCCCGTTTCGTTGTTTGTGTGCATACACGAAACAAGAGCGGTCTTTTCGCTCACGCTTTTTTTGAGAGCGGAGATGTCCGGAACGCCGTCCGAATCAACGGGCAGGCGCGTTACCTCAAAGCCGTTTTTTTCAAGGAAGTCGAAACTCTCGCGGCAGGATGAATGTTCCACCTCTGTTGTTACAACATGCCGCCTGCCCGGGCGGGAAAACGCCGCGCCCTTTACGGCGGAGTTGTTGCTTTCACTGCCACCGCTTGTAAAAAAGTATTCCGAAGGCGAGCCGCCGAGAAACGCGGCAACACGCTCGCGCGCCTCGTCAAGGGCGGCTCTCGCCTCGCGCCCGTGGGAGTGAACGCTTGACGGATTGCCGAAACCGGATTTGAAAAAGATTTCCATTTCCTCCGCCACTCTGGGGTCAACGGGGGTTGTGGCGTTGTAGTCAAGATAGACTGCGGTCATTTTTCATACCTTCGGGACGGGTTATCTGAAAAGGTCTTCCGACCGCTTTCTCAGAAGTTCGCCCGCTCCGGACTGCGAGGATTCAAACTCAACACCTCTTGCCAGAACAACGGGACAGCCCGAATCCTTCTCCATTAAAATACCCGCCCCGGCGGCTATCTGGTCTGCAACCGCCATTTCAGTCGCCACAAGTTCAGAGCCGCGCATATCTTTTTTTCCCCTGAAGTCCTCAAGGGCTTTTATGCCCGCGCACCCTATCGCGATGTCAACAAGCCCCTCTCTCCACGGTCTTCCCGCAGTGTCTGAAACTATCACGGCGGGAGAAACTCCCGTGAGGTCGCCCAGTTTTGCGGCAATCCCCCGCGCCGAAGCGTCAGAGTCAACCGGGAGAAGAGTGGCAATGTCATCTCCGCCCGTGTTTGAAAGATCCACACCGGCGTTTGCCATCACCGTTTCGGTAACGGTCTCCACTATGAGACGCCCCTTGCCCGGAGCGACCATGCCCTTGCGCACAATCCTCTTTGTCTGTCCGAGTATCACCTCCACCAGCCGGGGGTCTTTGTCAACCTCTTCCGCTATCAGGCGCGCATTCTCTGACGGCGCGACCGAGCGCAGGTCTACCGCGCGCCCTTCGGATTTGGAAACTATTTTCTGGGCGATAACAAACACATCGCCCGGTAACGGTGAGATTTCCGCCGCGCCGAGAGCGCGGACAATAAGAGACGCCACGCAGTCGCCCGCTTTAACTTCGGGCAACCCGCCGAGGGCTGAGAAAACTACCTGCTGTGAAGACAACTAAACTTACGGGACGAAATGGTATCTGTATGTCTTTACGATGGTGTCGCTGCTTCCTTTCTTTCTGCCCCACACAACAATTTTGCGCGAGCCGTCTTGCGCGGAAGGCATGGGCTCAACCGCCCTTACGGTGAAGGTGTTGCCCGTGTCCGTGTTTGTCCAGCTGTGCTCCGACCCCTTGTCGAGAGAAGAGATGTTGCTCTTCAGGGTTTCCATGTCGTCTCCGTCCATAAGCATGTCCACAACATCGGCGCGAATATCCTTTGTGGTTGAAAGTCCGGTTGATTCAAGCGGAACAAGTCCGGCGATTTTGGATTCCGCCTGCTGTAACTCATCCTTTTTGTTGAAGAAGGGCAGCTGCGCCGCACAAGAAGAAAATAAAACGGCGGCGGCTAAAACCGCAACCGTGCGTGAAAAACAAAAAAATCTGCGCATCCGGTCAAACCTCCTGAAAAAATGCTTTTTAATGGTAGCATTTTGAAAGGAAAAAAAAAGAGAGAAACTGTTGATATGAAAAGCGGGGAAATATATTTGGACAACAACGCCTCCTCTCGCGTCCTGCCCGGCGTGGCGGAGAAGGTTGCCGAAGTTCTGGCTCTCACGGGAAACGCCTCAAGCCCGCACTCATGCGGCAGGAAAATAAGGCGCGAGGTTGAGGAGGCAAGAAAACTGTTTGCCGCCTTCATCGGGGCGGATGCCGAAGAGATTGTGTTCACAAGTTCCGGAACCGAAGCCAACAACATGGCGCTTGTTTCGGCGGTTGCGGGAGTGAAAAAACCCAAAGTTGTAACAACGGTTGTTGAACATTCATCGGTGAAAAAAATGTGCTCGCGCCTTGAGATTGACGGCGCGGAGGTTGCGCGTGTGGGCGTAGACGGCGGCGGAATTGTGGACATGGAGGAGATGGAAAAACAGATAGCGTCCGGGGCGGCGATTGTTTCCGTGCAATGGGTGAACAACGAAACGGGCGTGATTCAGGATGTTGAAACCATAGCGGCGATGTGCCGGGAAAAAGGGGTCGCGTTTCACACAGATGCGGCGCAGGCTCCGGGAAAGATGCCGGTTGACTCCCGCGCTCTCGGCGCGGAGTTTGCCACCTTCACGGGACACAAGTTCAACGCGCTCGCGGGTTGCGGGGCTCTTTTTGTGAAAGACCGCCTGATGCTGGGGCAGATGATGTTCGGCGGATTTCAGGAAGGCGGATTCAGACCCGGAACGGAAAACGTTGCCGGAATAGCCGCCATGGGAAAAGCGGCGGAGATTCGCGCGGCGGATGTTGAAGTCACGGCGCGGCGGCTTGCGGAGATGAGAGATTTTTTTGAAAAAACGGTGCTTGAATCCGTTGCCGGAACTTCGGTAAACGGAGACCCGGAACGCAGGGTTCCGAACACGGCAAACATAGTTTTCCGCGAAACAGATGGCGAAAAAATGGTCGCCGTTCTGGACTCGCTCGGCCTCAAATGCTCGCAGAGTTCGGCTTGCACAAGTTCAGACCCTTCCCCGTCATACGTTCTGACGGCGATGGGGCTTTCCGGTGAGGACGCGAAATCAAGCGTGAGGTTCAGTTTCGGTGTGGACAACAAAATGGAGGACGCGCGGACAGCGGCGGAGTTAGTCGCGAGGGCGTGCGCGGAGTGCGGACGGCAGTGAAGCCGCGCGGCGCAAAGCGTCTGCCGCAGAGCGGCGGGAAATGTGCGTAGAGAGAAAAATTCTGGCGTCATCAAGAAGTATGTAGAGCATCGGTATGATGAACAGCAGAATGACGGTTCCGAAAAGAAGACCGAAGCCGAGCGCGATCGCCATCGGGGCAAGGAAAGCGGTTTCGCCGCGAGTCTGATACATAAGGGTGGAAAGCCCGCCGAATGTCGTGAGAGAGGTGATGATGATGGGTCTGAAGCGGTACTTCGTGGCAACCGCGACCGCGAAGATGCGCCTCATCGTGCGCTTTCTGCGGTTTATAAAGTCCATAAGAACAAGGCTGTCATTCACAACAACGCCCATAAGAGCCACCGTGCCGATAATCGCCGGAAGCGTGAACGGCTCAACTCTCAGCAGAACCCCGATGAGAACTCCCACAAGGGCGAAAGGCATCACGCTCATTATGATGAAGGGCTGGGTGTACGAGTTGAGAATGGAGGCGAGGATTATGTATATCAGCATAAACGCGATGAGCGATGCCCTGATGATGTCTTGCAGAGCGGCTTGAAAATCCTCCGCCTCTCCGCCGAGGTCAAACGAATATCCGGGATAGCTTTTTATGACGCCTGAGAGAAAATCCCCCACTTCCGCGTTTGCCTTGTTTGAGGTTATTATCCCCTGATCCACCTCTGCGGAAACGGTTGCCGTTCTGTTGTAGTTGACCCTTCTGATGTCAAGAAGGGCGGGCTGAATATCAACATCCGCCACGTTTCCGAGCGAAACCCATCCGCCCGTGTCAGACTTTATCTGGTGCGTGTTCAGAAGGGAGGAAACATCGGACGGAGGACCTCTGTACCTGAGTTTGATTGCGGCCTCCTCTTTTCCAACTCTGGTGAGAGCGGCTTCAAGACCGTCTCCGAGAGCCCGCACCTCTCTGGCTATCTTCGCGGTATCAAGACCGAAATCCGCCGCCTTTTTCTCGTCCACCCTCAGGTTCACCTCTTTCTTGCCCGGCAGAAGGTCGCTGCTTACGCCGAAAACCCCCCGGATGCCGGAAAGATGCTGTTCGGTGAGAGTGGCAATTTCTCTCAAAACATCCATGTTGGGCCCGTATATCCGCACCTTCACGGGCTTGCCAACCGGCGGCCCCACGTCTATCACAAAGTCTGTGAGGGCGGGCGCGGCAACAGAGGCGGCAACCTTTTCTCTGACTCTGTTCATAACCTCCTTGCCGTTTTCCGAACGCTTTTCGTAATCTTCGTACTCAACAACAATGGTTGCCAGATGGTCGCCCGTTGTGGTTATGTCTCCGCCGGCGGAATCTATACCGACAACCGACAGTATGTTTTTCAAGACGTGCGGGGGAACTTCGCTCTTTGCTATCTTCTCTATCTTCCTCACAGACTCTTCGGTGTAGTCAAGATTTGCCTGCGCGGGCATTCTCACGCGCACGAGAAACTCAACCGTGTCGCGCACGTAGAAAATAACAACCGGCATTCTTGACGCGATTGCCATAGACACAAACAAAAGCGCCATCATAACGCCCATAACCGCGTACCGTTTTCTGAGGCAGAAAACCAGACCCTTCATATAGACCGAGCGCATCGCTATCACCCACTTGCGCGACTGCTCCCTCGCCACCGGTTTGAGGTGTTCGGCGCAGTGTGAAGGCATTATCAGAAACGCTTCAAGAAGCGAAACAATGAGGGCGAATATGGCAACCTGCGGAATGATTGAGAGGAACTTCCCTATAAGGCCGCCGGCAACAAGAAGCGGCATAAACGCCGCGAGATTTGTCAGCACGGTCGCCATAACGGGAACCGCCACCTCCCTTGTGCCTTCAAGGGCGGCGCGGGCGGGCTCAACTCCGGCGGTAATGTAGCGCTGTACGTTCTCCACAACCACAACGGCGTCGTCAACCACTATGCCGATAACAAGCACCATTCCGAACATGGAGATAAGGTTCAGCGTGAGACCGGCGAACTTCATAAGCACCAGCGCGCCGAAAAAAGACACCGGTATTCCAACCGCGCAAATTATGGCGGCGCGAGGATTGAGAAACAGCGCGAGCACGATAAGGACAAGGGCGAGACCGATGGAGCCGCTTTTGAGCATCGTGGAAAAACGCTTCTGCGCGTAAACGGAGTTGTCGCTTGTGATAAAAACCTCAATCCCTTCGGGAAATCCGGAGCGGGATTTTTCTATCTCCCTGTTTATCCTCTCAACGGTTTTTATCGCGTGAATGTCTTTCTGTTTGCTGATAAGAAAAGAGATTGCCGGCTTTCCGTTTATCCTTGAGCGCGTAACCTCTTTCTCGGTTCCGAGTCTCACTTTCGCCACCTGACTCAAAAGCACTTGAGTTTTTCCGGCTTTGAGCGGAACGGAAAGAATCTCGCTCTCTGAACGCATCTTTCCCCTTGTTCGTATCAGATACTCAAAATCGCCCTGTCTCAACTTTCCGCCGGGCAGGTCTATGTTTCTTCCCGCAATCGCGTCCTTCACCTCTTTTATTGATATGTTGTGCTGGCGCAGTTTCAGCGGGTCTATGTTGACCCAGAAAACCGGGTCGCTGAGCCCCGAAGTGGTGAGCGACCCAACCCCTTTTACGAGCCGCAGTTTGTCTCTGAGTTTTAGGGCGTGCTGTCTGAGGACAAGCGGGTCAATGTCTCCCCCGATGGAAACGTTGATAAGAGGAAAGTTCGGTTCAAGCTCTTTGACAACCGGGGCTTCGCTGTCTTCGGGAAGGCGGTCGTGAATGGCGGACACTCGCGAATCTATGTCCTGGGCGGCTCTTGCGGGATCCTCTCCGGGACGCAGTTCAACAACTATCACCGAAGAGCCCTCGGACGAAACGGAGTTCACCCTGTCTATTGATGAGAGATCGTTTATCTCCTCCTCTATGGGAACCGTGATAAGACGCTCAACATCTTCGGCGGTCGCGCCCTGATACGAAGTGCGGATAACAACGGTCTCAAGGCCGACCGAGGGAAAAGTTTCAAGCGGCAGGGAAAGGTAGATTAAAAATCCCGAAATTATCACCCCCGCCATAAGGAGGTTGGAAAAAACGGGATTTCGGACTGAGAAACCTATCAGGTTCATGCTAACGGTCTTTCAAAATCTCCACCTCGCTTCCTTCGCTGAGGCGGGAGTTTCCCTCCGTAACTATGCGCGAGCCCGGAGGAAACACGGACGCGGAAACCGCAACGGTTGACGAATCTATCCGCACCGGGTTTTCAGGAATGTCTATCCTCTGCGACCTTCCGCCGGAGACAACAAAAACAAACGGCTTTTTGTTGTCGTAAAGCAGAGCCGTTACCGGAACGCTCACAACGCCCGTAAGCAGGCCTGACTGAACTTTCAAATTGACAAACTCGCCCGACCACAGCGTCTCTCCGCCCGCGCCGCTGTCCACCGAAACTTCAAGCGAGTAGGTTGTGCCGCCGGAATCCGCTTCGGTGCTCACGCCCCTCACGGTTCCCTCAGCCGTCTGTTTTCCCTCAGGCGTTTTATACTCAATCACAACCTTCGCGCCGCGCTTTGTTCTTTTGGCGACCGAAGAGTCAACACCGGCAACTATGTGGTTCTTCCGTTCGCCCGCCACCCTCGCGACCTCTTCGCCCTTGGCAACCTCCTGCCCCGGGTCGGGAACTATCTCAACAATCCTCCCCGAAAGCGGGGAGCGAATCTTTGTGCGTTCGTAATTCCATTTGGCTTTTTTATATGACGCCTCAAAAACCTCCAGTTGCGATGACGCTCTGAGGCGTTTGTTGTTCGCCGAATCAAGTTCATCCTGCGACACGACTCCTTTTCCAAAAAGCCGTTTGTATTGATTGTATTTTCTGTCCGCCTCGTCAAAGTCCGACTGCGCCGTATGAAAAAGCCCCTCCGCCTCTCCAAGCTCAAAGGCGCGCACGCTGTCTTCAAGAACCATAAGTATGTCGCCTTTCGAAACGCCGTCTCCGCGCCGCTTTTCTATGCCGGAGACAAAGCCGTCCGCCCCTGAAAACACCCTTACGCTCTGGTCGCCTTCAACCCTTCCGAGAACCGTGTCATACAGCCGCACCTCACCCGCCAGAACCTGCACAGCCCTTACGGGAACGGGCTGTTGAGTGTCAATGCCTGATGAGCGCGAGAACACAAATCTGAAATAGAGAAGGAATATCAGGGCGAGGAAAATCCCGACCATCCAGTAAAACTTTCTCCACTGCTTTCCGTAATCTTTTTCTGTCTGCGACATAGTGGTCCTCTTGCGAGTTTGCTCCGGAGCAAACGCCCGGCGAAAATCCGCCCGCGGCATTCTTTATTTTACACTCATAAATCAGGGTTGAAATCAAGATTTGTTTATAATACAATCGCCCAAACACAAGTAGTCACGGGAGGTTCACTATGACTAAGTCTGATATCGCATCTCATCTGGCCGACGCATGCGGGGTTTCCAAAAAAACCGCAACAGAGATTCTTGACGAACTCGCGCAGGTCACATACAGGGAAACAAAGAAGTCGAAAGATTTCACTTTCCCCGGTCTCGGCAAGTTTGTCGTTGCCAAACGCAAAGCGCGCATGGGGCGCAACCCCGCCACCGGCAAGGAGATAAAAATCCCTGCGAAGAACGTGGTGAAGTTCAAAGTGGCGAAAGCCTGCAAAGACGCAGTAGTTGGCGGCTGAGGCAACCACTACGACAGAAAAATAAAGAAACCGGAACGTAAAACTTCCGGTTTTTTTATTTCATTTTTTCAGGCGACAGGGTGAAGATTATCTTCTCCCTCTCTGCCGTTTTCATTTCGGCAATCAGTTCACCGCTAGCGGCGAATTTTTCCGCCCGTGTGCGGCGGAACGCAGTTTCAAAACTCAAGCTTTCATCGCGGGCAAAGGGCCAAGGGGAAATCCCGAAGGCATTTTCCCCCGTCATTTGAAGGCGCACGGTTGTCTCCCCGCTTTTTTCAAGGGGCACTTGCCCAACTTCAAAAGTTTCCCATCCGTGGCAAAGCGCGAGGGAAATGGCGTCTCCCGTCCGGAGCAATTTCAGGTTTTTTTGAGTTTGCGCGCAAAGGCGGGAAACGCTTGAGACACCGAGCGTTTTTTTGACGAGGTTTTCTATTTCATCTTTGAGCGAGAGAGACCACTTGTTCGGCTTGCGCGAAAGCACGCGCTCGTTGAATTTGTTGAAATGGAGCGCGATAAGAGCCGCCGCCCATGGGTTTGCGCCCGCGTGTTTCTCAAATGACCGCCGCCATATCTCCGTCTGGCGGGGCGGGGAGATTTCCGTAAAGTCTTCCGGCTCGCCGCGCGGGTTGAGAGACGGGCTTGCGTCTGTTTCCTTCCATCCGCAGTCGTGTTCCGATATGGCGAAAAGCAGTTCATCCGGCGGGTCGGGAAAGAAAAACCGTCCGCCCCACAAACTCATTATCTCCGCTGAAAGCCGAGCGTGGTCGTCTTGTGTGAACAAAAGCCACCCGCCGCCGTGCTTTCTGCGAATCATAGTCCGCAAGGATAACACAGCGCCGCCGCCCTGAAATACCGCCTGATGAGGAAACTCAAAATCTTTCCGCTCAAAGCGGGCATAATACGGTGGTTATGGCGGAAAGCTCGGTTAAAACCCGAATTATAGGCGCGGCGGAAGAGCGGGCGGAGGAAATCGCGGCGGAAACCGTTTTTGCGGGCGGAGTAATTGTCTATCCCACCGAAACGCTTTACGGAATAGGCGGTCTCGCTCTGGACAGGGGCGTGGCGCGCAGGGTGTCAGATATAAAGCGGAGACCGCCGGACAAACCGCTTTCCGTTCTGGTGAAAAACACTGAGATGCTTTCCCGCTACTTCCAAATCACGGAAAAACAGACAGACGCCATCAAAAAAATCCTTCCTCTGCCCGTAACAGTTGTTCTGAACGCCGCAGAGGGGGTGCAATTCCCGCCCGAAGTGTCAAACAACGGGCAGACCGCCGCGAGAGTGTCGTGCGGGGAGTTTGTCGGCAAACTCTTCAGCCTGCTTGACGAGCCGCTCATTTCATCCAGCGCGAACATAAGCGGCTCAGCAAATATATCAAACGGCTCAGAGGCGGAGAAGATTTTCGGCGGCAAGGTTGAACTAATAGTTGATTCCGGTAATCTACCGCCATCACAAGGCTCGGCGATAATAAATCTGACCGGAAAAAAACCCGGTGTGTTGCGCGGGGGCGATATTGAGCCCGAAAAATTGAGTGATTTTTTGAAATGGCTGTCGTAAAAGGTTTTCGGGGAATTCTCTATAACACGGAAAAAACGGGTGATATTTCCCGTCTGGTCGCCCCGCCTTATGACGTGATAAATACCGAAGAGCAAAACGCTCTGTACGAAAAACATCCTTTCAACTGCGTGCGGCTTATTCTCTCGCGGGAGCCGGGAGAAAAACGCTACGCGGACTCCGCGAAAACTCTCAAAAACTGGCTGGATGAAGAAATTCTCCGCATGGACGAAAAACCGGCGATTTACGGATATTTGCAGGAGTTTGAATTCGGCGGAAAACATTTTACGAGAAAGGGCTTCATAGCGCGGGTGAAAATAGAAGACTTTGAAAGCGGCGTGATTCTTCCGCATGAAAAAACCTTCAAAAAACACAAAGACGACCGCCTTAAACTGACATCCGCTTGCGAAGCGAATTTGAGTCAGGTTTTTTCAATTTATTCAGACCCCGGAGGGGATGTTGAGAAAACCCTTTCCGGCGCGGCGGAAAAGCCGTTTGCGGAAATAGATTTCGGGGGAATAAAAAACACTCTCTGGAGGGTGAACAGTCCGCAAGCCCTTGAGCGCGTGGGCGATTTAATGGCTGATAAAAAACTTCTTATCGCAGACGGTCACCACCGCTATGAAACGGCGATAAATTACAGAAACATTTGCAGGGGCGAAAACAAACCCGGAGATTCCCACGAATATGTGATGATGTTTCTCTCAGGCGCGGAATCAGACGGTCTTATAGTTGAGCCGACTCACAGAGGGGTGAAAAACTTTCACGGCGTATCTGCGGAAGAACTCGCCCTGAATTTGAAAAAAGAGTTTGACTGCGAAGAAACGCGCGCGGAAAACTGTGATGAAATACGGCGCGACCAGTCAGTTTTTGTTTATGACGGCGGAAAAAAGGCGGTTATTTTTTCCCCAAAAAACAGCGGGGAAAACTATATGACCATGGGCGTTGTAACCTTGCAGGATAAAGTGATAGGGGAAATTATTGAAAAAGAAATGAAAGGCGAGCCTCCTGAAATCACCTACATAAAATCACGCGGTGAAATGCTCAATCTTATAAAAAGCGGTGAGTGCGAAGCCGGTTTCATAATGCCGCGCCCGCTTATAAGGGATATTATGGACGCCTCGGAAAAAGGCGTGAGAATGCCGCAAAAAACAACATATTTTTATCCTAAAATTCTTTCGGGCATTGTTATAAATCCGCTCAGGGATTAAAATAACCTGTGGCAAAATGAAGCCTTCAAACATAAGGAACTTTTCAATAATAGCGCATGTGGATCACGGAAAATCCACACTTGCGGACAGATTGCTTGAATTCACCGGCACTTTAAGCGAGCGCGAAAAAAAAGATCAATTTCTCGACAAAATGGAGCTTGAACGCGAGCGCGGAATCACAATCAAGGCGCAGGCGGTAAGGCTCAGTTACACGGCGGATGACGGCGAGACATATCAGTTAAACCTTATAGACACTCCCGGACATGTTGATTTCAGTTATGAGGTTTCGCGGAGTTTAATGGCGTGTGAGGGCGCGCTTCTTGTGGTTGACGCTTCGCAGGGCGTTGAGGCGCAAACGGTGGCGCACACGTATCTGGCGGCGGATTCGGGGCTTGAGATTATTCCCGTGATAAATAAAACAGACCTTCCGTCTGCGGATCCCGAAAGGGTGGCGGAGGAAGTGGAGGAAGTGCTGGGAATTGACACAAGCGGCGCGATTCCGGCAAGCGCGAAAGAGGGAACGGGAATAAAGGAAATTCTTGAAGCGGTGGTAAAGCAGATTCCCCCTCCTGAGGGAAAAAGCGAAAATCCGCTGAAAGCCCTGATATTTGACAGTTGGTTCAGTTCGTATGAAGGGGTTGCGATGCTCGTGAGGGTTTTTGACGGAAAATTGAGTGTGGGAAGCCCGGTAAAACTGATGTCAACGGGCAGAAAGTATCAGGTGAAAAAACTGGGCGTTTTCAAGCCGCATTTGAGTGAAACCGGGCAACTGGAGTCGGGAGAGGTGGGTTTTGTGACGGCGGCGGTAAGGGAGATAAATGAGGCGCATGTTGGCGACACGATAACAGACGCCGAAAAATCCGCGAATGAGGCGCTTGAGGGTTTCAAGGTTATGAAGCCGATGGTTTTCAGCGGTCTTTATCCGACTGACAGCGGGGATTATGAAAAACTGCGCGAGGCGCTTGAAAAACTGATACTTAATGACTCTTCTTTTGTTTATGAGCCGGAGACTTCGGCGGCGCTGGGTTTTGGTTTCCGCTGCGGTTTTCTGGGTTTGCTTCACATGGAAATTATCAAGGAAAGGCTTGAAAGGGAGTTTGACCTTGAGCTTATAACGACTGCTCCGACCGTAATTTACAAAACTGTTCATATTTCTTCGGGCGAGGAGAATATGATAGACAATCCGGCGGATTTTCCGATGGGAGACAAAAGGATTACGGTTGAGGAGCCGTATGTTCTGGTTTCGGTTCACACGCCTTCAAAGTTTCTGGGGCAGGTTATAGAGTTGTGCGAAATGCGGCGTGGTGTTCAGAAAAATATGAAATACATAACCACTGAACGGCTTATTCTGGAATACAGTTTGCCGCTTTCGGAAATAGTGTTTGATTTTTACGACCGCCTGAAATCGGTTTCTCGCGGCTATGCTTCAATGGACTATGAGCCGGAGGGGTATCAGGCGTCAAATCTGACGCGGTTGGATATTCTTGTAAACGGCGAGCCGGTTGACGCGCTGTCGCTAATTGTCCACAAGGAAAAAGCGTATGAGCGCGGACGCGATTTAATTGAGAAATTAAAGGAGTTAATTCCCCGTCAGTTATACGAAGTTGCAATACAGGCGGCGATAGGAAGCCGCGTAATAGCGCGGGAGACGGTTAGGGCTTTGAGAAAAGATGTAACCTCAAAATGCTACGGCGGCGATGTTACAAGAAAAAGAAAACTGCTTGAAAAACAGAAAGAGGGTAAAAAACGCCTCAAACAGGTAGGAAGTGTGGAAATCCCGCAGGAAGCGTTTCTTGCGGTTTTGAAGACTTGAGGAATTCCTGAAATGAAAAAAGAAATAGTCACAAAACTCAAGAAAGTCGGAAAAACCGTGGATAAAGACAGGGAGTTTCCCACCGATGGGTGTAAAGAAGCCGGAAAATTGGTTGAGAATTTGAAGGAATACCCTCATGCATTCGTCATAGGTTGTATTCTCGACAGGCAAGTTAAAGCAGAAGTGGCCTGGTTGGGTCCCGTGAGAATCCAAAAAAGAGTTGGCAACTTCAGGTTTCAGACATTGAAAAACCTTTCAGAGTCTGAGTGGAAAGCGATTTTCAACAAACCTCCAAAAATTCACCGATTCACCGATCAAATGGCGAGTCTAACTTATAAAGCAGTCCAACGCATCGCCGACACATACAAAAACGACGCCTCAAATATATGGACAGGTAATATTTCAAGTGGAGAAATTATATGCCGCTTTCTGGAGTTTGAGGGAATTGGAAAGAAAATCGCCGCAATGGCAACAAAGATTTTGAGGATCACTTTCGGAACAAAGATGTCCAGTTACAGTGCGATTGATGTTGCCATAGACGTTCATGTTAAAAGGGTCTTTTACAGGTTGGGGCTTATTCCTAAAGAGGACGGAGATATGGCAATTTACACGGCGCGCGATTTAAATCCTGAGTTTCCAGGAATTTTGGACACTCCTGTCTGGCATATAGGACGCGAATGGTGCAAAGCACAAAACCCTGACTGCAAAACCTGCCCTATGAATAAACTGTGTATTAAACAAGGCGTTAGTTAAACACTCCTACTCAAAGCAGAAGCCGACAAGCATAAAAATTGCCAGAAGTCCTACGACGATTTTAATAGCCGCGCAGAAAAACTCTATCATTGCCACAAATATATGCCATTGCCCTCCTTTTCCCCTTTCAACCCTTCTTCATCCTCTCTCTCATCGGTTCGGTAATAAAATAAGTTGCGGGGCTTATCGCGTCCGGGTCTGTGCGGATATTTACCACATACGGCTTTTTTGAAGCAACCGCCCTCTTTAACACTCCTTCAAGTTCTCCAAATTCCGCCACAAACTCCCCTTCTCCTCCCATTGCCACGGCGATTTTATGAAACGGAACCTCGCCAAGCATAACGCCGTCAAGCGGGGCTTTTTCACCGTAGGTTATTCGTATCTGATTTCGCGTCATTCCCCATGACCCATCGTTGCAAACCACAATTACAACCGGCAATTTGTGTCTAACCGCCGTTTCAAACTCCATAAAATTCATACCAAGTGCGCCGTCTCCTGTTATCAAAATTACGGTATTTTCAGGACGCGCCGCCTTTGCGCCGAGAGCAAACGGAAACCCCACGCCCATACAGCCGAGAGGCCCGCCCTTTACATAACCCGAAGGAATTTCCACACGGCAAACCGCATCCGTCCACGCCTGACTGTCTCCCCCGTCGGGAACAAAAACCGTCTCCGGCGGGGCAATTTTATTTACCGCCTCAACAACCGAAACGGGATGAATCGCGCCCTTTTTTGTTGAAGCGTTTTTTTCAGCGAAAAACACCCGCGCCTTCTTTTCAGAAATCTTTTTTATTTCCGCAGTCCATTTGTCAAAAATCGGCGGCGACTTTTTCAACCTGCCGTTTAATTTTTCCAGCGCAAGTCGCGCATCAGAAACAACGGGAATATCAACATCCCTGTTTCTGCCCATTTCCGAGGGCTCAACATCTATCTGCGCTATAAGGGCTTTTTTATTAAAGGTTTTTCCAAAACCCATAAAAACCCCCGCCCGGACACCAATAAGCAAAATAAAATCCGCCTTCGCGGTTGCTTCGGAAAAACCAAAGGGCGATGACGGACTCGCGGGCCCAAAACAGAACGGGGAGGAATCAGCGATAATTCCCCTTCCAAGATGGAGAGTGAAAAAAGGAGCGCGAATATTTTTTGCGAGTTTTGCGATTTCATCTCCCGCGCGGGAATAAAACGCGCCGCTTCCCGCTATAAAAACCGGCTTTTTCGCCGCTCTAACCGCCGCCGCAAGTTCATCCGTTAAACCCTCAGGCGGAGCGGGGTTTTCTATTTCAGACAGATACGGCTTTTCAACCTCGCGGGCGGAACAAAACGGATATAAAACCTCATACGACATTCCAAGATACACGGGACCGGGTCTTCCGGTTTTTGCCGCCCGCCACGCATCCGACACATAGCGCGGAATTCTCGCGGTCTCATAAACAGTTCTCACCCACTTTGCCACCGGACGCGCCATAGACTCCTGGTCTATCTCCTGAAGCGAAAGACGGTCGTTTTCCTCTATTCCAGATCTGCCGGAAATTACCACAAGCGGCGAATTGGCGAGCCGGGCAACCGCCATGCCGGTAAGGGTGTTGGTAAATCCGGGACCCGCTGTTACAAGACACACGGCGGGAGAGCCGGTTGCGCGGGCGTAAGCGTCTGCCGCCATTGCCGCGCCCTGCTCGTTATGTGTGTCAACAAGGCGTATTCCAATCTCCGCGCAAGCCTTGTAGACGGGATTTATATGCCCGCCGCCAAGCGTGAAAACATCTTTCACACCCAGTTTTTTGAGGGTTTCCGCGAGAAGCCTGCCTCCCTGTTTATCAGCCATGGTCAACTATTTTACTGAAAAAACTCCTACTCTATACCAAGTTGCTTTCTCATTTTCACATCAGACAGACGGTTTCTTTTCCAGTAGTCGGAAAGCAGGGTTTTCTTTATCCGCGCCACACTTTCCACCCTTGGCGCTCCGGCTCCCCATCCGCTTTGATACTCTTCGCGCCACGAGACGATTTTATGCGGGAAAGCGGTCTCAAAATCCATCTCAAACACCCTTTCCGTGTCGGGAAAGTAGAGCGAGTATCTCGTAACGCCCTTTTTCGGGGTTGAGATTTTAGCGTCCGCCTCCTCAACACCCAGTCTTGTGTGGAGAAGCCGCGTTATCAGAAGCCCCGGAACCACCTTTATCCTTCCGGTTGGCAGGGAAGCGGGGTTGATGCGGGCGCGCGTCCATATCTCGTCTTCAAGAAATGCCCCCGGAATCTTGAAATTTCTGTCGCCGTCGCTCTCAAAGTATGAATAAGTTCGCGCCCGGTAGCGGTTTCCCTTGAGGTTCAACTGCGCGAAAACGTTTCCGCACCACTCCTGGGACGAAAGTGTGGCTTTCAAAGTGCGCGGGTCTTTCCCCTCAACAGGTGTGAAAACAGATGACATCGTTGAATACCTGTAAACGCCCGTGTTGAACTTTTTGACAAGGTTGAGTTTGAGAACCCTGACGGCATCGCCGCCCGCAGAGGAGGGATTGTCCAGCTTCACGTGTTTTGACCGCGAAAAATCTTCGGTAACAAATATCAGAACCGCATAGCCGGGATGTTTTTCGCCGTAGCGCGCTTGAGAAAGGCCGTAACTGGTTATCTCCGCCTTTCCCGCGTACCAGTATTTCTCAAACTCCCCGCCTTCCGCAGATTTGGCGGACGCAGACACGGACAAGGCAAACAACAGAACAAACAGAAACCGGGCGGTGATGAGCATAACGCTTTTATGATAACGAACATTTCTTGAAATTTCGCCGCCGTGTTGGTATATTGCCGTCTCTCAGAAAAGAGAGAGGGTGAGGTTACAGAAAAGATGGGAAAACAGGGAAACAGGTTTATGGTGAAGATAAAAAGCACCGAAAGCCACCACATCTACTACACCGAGAAGAACAGGGTGAACACCGAAGACCGCCTTGAACTCAAAAAGTTCGACCCGGTTGTGAGAAAGCACGTTCTCTACAAGGAGACCAAGTAATGGCGCGAAAATGCTCAATCACCGGCAAAAAGCCGCTTGCGGGAAACAGAGTTTCGCACGCGAACAACAAAGTCCGCCGCCGCCAACTGCCGAACCTTCAAACCAAAAGAATATTTGTTCCCGAACTGGACAAGTTCGTGAAAATCAAACTGTCCGTCCGCGCGCTGCGCACGGTTGACAAAAAAGGGCTTCTCCCGTTTCTGAAAAGCGAAGGGCTCACACTCTCAGACGTTACAAGATAAGGGCTATCCCGTTACATACAGGATCAGGGTCGGCAGAACGAGAAACGATGCCGCCGTTCCAACCGCTATAACAGACGCCACCTTTTCGGGGTCGGCATTGTATTTCTCCGCGAGCACAAGGCAGGTTACCGCAGTCGGCATCGCGCACTGGATAATCATCACCTTTGAGGCGAGAGGGGTAACGCTGAAAAACGGCATTACGGCAAGCGCGGTGAAAAACCCGAGCGCGATGCGCGAAAGCCCGAAAAGAGATGAAGACCAAAAGCCGGAAATAGAACACTGCGAAAGCCGGTAGCCGAGAATAAACATCATCCCCGGAACCGCTATCTCTCCCAGCAGTCCTACGCTTCTGGAAAGGTAGAGCGGCATCTCCCAGCCGCTGAAATTTATCCACATCCCTCCCACGGCGGAGTATATGAGGGGCAGTTTGAAAATCTCATACACAGCCCCCTTCGGACTCACAAGGGCAACCCCCGCCGTGTAGTGAAGAAAAGCCATCGCCACCATGCACACAACGGCAATTTGAAAGCCCTCCTGACCGAAGGCGAACAGAATAAGCGGCAGTCCCATGTTGCCGTTGTTGGCAAAAATTATTGTCGGCAGATAAACGGGGCGGGAAAGTTTGAGAACCTTTGTCATAAACATCCCCGCAAGGAAACAGACGGCGGAAACGCAGAAGAAAAACCCGAATATGCGGGCGACAAAAGGAAAATCCAGCCCCGGAGACGCAAAGGAAGAAAGTATCAGGCACGGGGCGGCAACGTAGAGAACAAGGTCGTTAACCGGGGCAACATCAATCCGCTTGAGTTTGCCGAAAACAAAGCCCGCCGCCACAATGATAAAAACGGGCAGAACGATATGGGCAATTCCCGCGTCCGCTATCTCAAACCTGAGCGGGAAATGAAAATCGGGCATTACAACCTCACTACGCACGAACCCCAGGTAAATCCGGCTCCGAACGCGGCAAGAAGAAGCGTGCTTCCCTCAGACACCCTGCCCTCTTTTATCGCTTCATGCAGGGCAATGGGTATGGAGGCGGACGAGGTGTTGCCGTAGCGGTCAAGATTTACCGACACTTTTTCTTCCGGCATGTCCATTCTTTTTCTAATCGCCTCTATGATTCTCAAGTTCGCCTGATGGGGAATGAAAAGGTCTACGTCTGAGGGTTTTACGCCCGCGAGTTCCATCGCTTTGTCTGAAGCCGTTTCCATCGCTTTGACGGCAACTTTGAAAACTTCGTTGCCTTCCATTTTGAGAAAATGCTCGCGGTTTTTCACGCTCTGCTCGCTTGCGGGAATGCGCGAGCCGCCGCCCGGCATGTAGAGCAGATTCCAGTTGTCTCCGTCCGAACACATGAGGGATGAGAGTATTCCGGGAGTGTCTGATTTCCGGAGAACCGCCGCCCCTGAGCCGTCTCCGAAAAGAACGCAGGTTGACCTGTCTTCGTAGTCCACAACTTTTGACAGGGATTCGGCTCCAACGGCGAGCACTGTTTCCGCCCTGCCGCAATCTATCATGTCTCTTCCTATGTGAAGGGCGTAG
Source organism: Thermodesulfobacteriota bacterium (assembly GCA_965226585.1). Lineage (GTDB taxonomy): Bacteria > Desulfobacterota_D > UBA1144 > Nemesobacterales > Mycalebacteriaceae > Mycalebacterium. Next base: position 217,345 of record OZ245366.1, read on the forward strand.
AGAAAGCCCGAACAGCCCGCGAGAATATCAAATGAGTAGGCGTTTTTCGCTTTTAGTTTGCTCTGTATGATGCATCCGGTTGAGGGGAAAAGGTAGTCCGGGGTAACGGTGGCAACCACAATAACGTCTATTTCCGAAGGGGAAACATTCGCGGCGGCAAGCGCGCTTTCGGAGGCGGCAAGAGCCATGTCGGAAGACGCCTCGTTTCCCGCCGCGATTCTTCTTTCCCTTATCCCCGTTCTTGTGGATATCCACTCGTCCGAGGTGTCAACTATTTTTTCAAGGTCGTGATTGGAGAGAACTTTTTCCGGGGCGTAAGATCCTATTCCCGCAATTCTTACGAAACTCATCTTCGCCATTATTATTTCAAAAAATGGCTATGTCAAACTGTTTGTTGAAAGAGGGAAAGTTGTGATACACTTCCGCCCGTGCAAATGCGTAACTCGCGCGACCGCACGACCGCAGGATTTTTATGAACTACTCACCGGGAAAAGTTTTTCAATCGTTTGCCGTGTTTATGCTTGTTGCGGCTTTCGCCCTCTCCTCGCAGGGGCAGGAGCCCGAAGAGGTTGTTACAATCGGTTCGCGGTTCGGCATAACGGAAGCCGAAAGCGCAGTGCCTGTTGAGGTTATAACCCGCGAGGAACTGATGCGGAGCGGGGCGACCGAACTGAAAAGGATTGTGGAGAACATCCTGCCTTCGTTCACTCTGGAAAAAAACACCATATCAGACGCGACAGACGCTTACGCAACCGCCCAAATGCGCGGACTTGGGCCCGACCAGATACTTGTGCTTGTCAACGGAAAGCGGCGCCACCAGTATCCGGTTCCGTCTTTTCTGAGCCCCATTGGCGCGGGCGCGACCGGAACGGACTTGAGCGCGATACCGGTTGGCGCGGTGGAGCGGATTGAAATTCTGGGTCCCGGCGCGGCGGCGCAATACGGCTCAGACGCCATTGCGGGTGTCATAAACATTGTTCTGAAAAACAACCACGAAGGCGTGCACACGCAAACGGAAGTGGGGCAGACATACGAAGGAGACGGCGAGACGGTTTTAACTTCTTTGAACATGGGCTTTGGAGATGAGAAAGGTTTTGTGAATCTTACGCTTGAATACCGCGAGCGCGGCGAAACAAACCGCTCGGGACCTTTCAACCTTTTCGGAGAAAACATGGCATTCACCACAACCGGGGACGGGGTTAAAGGAGTTGTTGACGGAACCGCAATCAGGCCCGCAACGGCGGCGGAACGGCAAGATTCAACCCCTTTCATCGTGGCGGATGAAGACGGCAACTTCGCGCTTACCACCGACACCGCAATAACAAGCTCAACGGTATTCTCGAACCAGCAGACGGGTTTTGACGCAACCACCGCAGAATACCAGCTCTCCTTTCCTCTCTCTGAAAAAGTTTTTCAGGATGAAGTTTACTACCGCGGACTGAGACAGGGCATTGTGCGCCAGAGAATCGGACAGGTTGAAGCGGAAGACTACTCTCTGTGGCTGAACTCCAGAAAACGCCTGGGACCCGGAGCGATTTACGCCTTCGGCGGCTACAACCGCCGCAAAACGGACTCGGCCGGATTTTACCGCCCTCTTGCGGAGTTGAACGGACGGACGGTTCCCGAAATCTACGGAGAGGGGCACCTTCCGAACATCGTTCTGCGTGTTCAGGACTTCGGAATCACGGCGGGATATGATTTTGCCGCCGCCGGTATAGATTGGGATTTGAGCTATAGTTTCGGCGGAAGCAGAATCGCGCACCGCGAAAGAAACACGGTGAACATCAGTTACTACTACGAGCCCATACCGGGCAGTGACGGAACCCTGCCCGCGGCTTGCTCAGAGACACTCGGCAGTCAGGCATACAGAAACGGTTGCGACCTTTACCGCAGTTCACAAAGGGAGTTTGACACCGGAACATTGGGGCTTACTCAGCATTCCGTCAATCTGGACGCGACAGTGCCGATTGACTGGGGAGTGGGCACATCTCCGCTCAACTTTGCGTTCGGAACGGAGTGGAGAATAGAGCAGTTTGAAATAAAAGCGGGAGACGCGGCTTCGTATCAGTACGGGCGGGGCAACGACGGCGACATTGAGATAGGAAACTACTTCTGCACCATAGACGACCCTCTCATTCCGGGAGGCATACACCCAAATTGCGGCAACGCCGCTTCGGGAAGTCAGGGTTTTCCGGGTTATCAGGACAGGGATGAGATTGAAGACTCAAGGAACGTCTGGGCGTTATACGTGCAAGGTGAAACGGACTTCATAGAAGCCCTTCACACCGAAATTTCGGGGCGTTACGAGTGGTATTCCGATTTTGGAAGCACAATCAACGGAAAACTGTCGGCGCGCTACGATGTTATTGCAGACATGTTTTCGCTTCGCGGCAACATCGCCACCGGTTTCCGCGCACCGGGCATTCAGCAACTTTTCTTTCAGCACATAACAACAGACCTTGTGGACGGAGTGCTTACAGACACACAAACCGTATTGCCGGACGGACCGGCGGCAAGAGCGCTGGGCTTCAAAGATTTGGAGGAGGAAACCTCCATCACCTACGGAATCGGCTTTGCCTCGCGCCCTTTCGGGGGTTTGAGCCTTACGTTTGACGCTTACAGAATAGACATTGACGACCGCATCATCTACTCAAACAACCTGTCTCGCGGCGCCATAGATAAACTGGCAAACCCCGGCGAAGACGACCCAACACCGCCCCCGGCAACGATGGCGCAGGCGGCGGCGGCTCTTGTTGAAATTGATAAACTTGCCGGCTCCCCGCAGACTTTCCGGCTCTTCACAAATGGAATTAACACCGAAACATACGGTCTGGACTTCACGGCGAGATACCACTTTTTAATCGGCGAAGACTTTTTTGTGAACCTTGGCGCGCTGTTTCACCTCAACAACACGAAAGTAACAAAGCGGCGCGCCGTGTCGTCTCTTTTCAGCGGAGACACCCTTATCACAGACCATCAAGTGCGTTCCCTTGAAAAAGGCGCGCCGCGCCAGCGTCTCACTCTTTCAACCGATTTCAAAAAAGGCGCGTTCGCCCTCACCCTGCGCTCCAACTACTACGGGCCTGTTGAGGCAAGTTACTGGACGGATGTTTTCTCAGGCGGCGCGTGCAGCGGGGAGAACGCGGACGGCTGCACACAGAAGTTCGGAGGAAACTGGTTCTTTGACGCAGAAGTCAGCGCGGAAGTGCGCAAGGGCGTAACCTTCTCAATCGGGGCGTTAAACCTGTTTGACCAGTACCCTGACAAACTGAGTTCAAATCTTTCCTTCGCGGGCGCGCAGGGCGCGGCGCAAACCCTTATAAACAGAGGATTTGTACACGGCTGGGAATCGTCAAGGGCTTACCCCACAGACGGCGGCTACTACTACGTGCGTCTCACTACCGACCTGTAATCTCTGCGGCACTGCGGCGGCTTTTATCCAGAGCCGCTTTTTCTTCTGCTGAGAATTCACCCTCAAATCCCGCCACCGCGCCGCCTGATGAGTCAAGAAACCAAACCTCCACATCAGAGAATTTGGAGAAACTGTCCAGCAGTTGCGTGTCTTTTTCCGAATCAAGGGAGAAAAAATACTCGTATCTGAATTTTCCCGCATCTGTCTCAACATGTATAACGGCGCAGACGGAGGGAAACTCGTCTCCGTCAATATGCTCAAAATGGAAACGTATGGACGGTTGAAAATCTCCGGAGCGCAAAGTTGCGAGGGCTCCGTCTTTAACGGCAAACACGGCGCGGCTGTTTCCGGGGAGCGCGAAACACCCCGAATCCACAACAGAAAGCGCCATTTCCGTCTCGGCGTCAATCTCCGGGGCGGAAGGCAAACGGCTTGCTTTGAAATTCACGATTCAATTATAATGGCAAAGGCGTGTTTCCTAAAAAAGGGGGAGAACCGGAATGAAATTTCACACAAAATTTGCTCTTTGGATTTTCGCGGCGGCGGTTGGGTTTGGCATAAACTTTGCCGCCCCGGTTGCGAAGGCGGAATTTTTCAGCCTCAGCAGTGAGAGAGACGGCATTTATATCGGCGCGGATTTGGGAATTGCGATACAGAAAGATATAGACCTGCTTGGAAGGGATAACGACTTGCCGACACAGTGCGACCAGTTACTGAGGGCACGGTCGCCGCTTGTTGAAACTGACGCTCCCGCCGTTACAGACCCGGAAGACACCAATTACGTCGAGGATGTCAGCGCCAACTACTTTGCGGACATCACGGCAACTTCCATTGCTGAGGGCGGTGAGTGTGCAAGGGGAGACAAATGGGATAACGAAAACTCTTTGAAACCGGGGATTTTTGCCGGTTTGCATTTTGGATACGCGTTTGGAAACTTCCGCGCCGAGGGTGAATACAGCTACCGCAACAACAGTTATGACAGCCACACCGACACAGTGCTCCCCAGAAAACGTGAGGAACTGGTTGAGGCAAACCAGAAAGTCAGCATTTCAAGCCACAGCGCGTTTGTGAACTTTTACTTTGACTTTGTGAACGATTCCCGCCTCACGCCGTATTTGGGAGCGGGCGCGGGATTTGCGCAAATGAATATGCTTTACGACGCCGTTTTCACCAGAAACACCGACCCCGCGGCATTGCCGGACTTTGACGAGCACGGCGACAGTACGCCCGATGCCGCAACCTCTACCTCAAGCCATGGCAGAAAATGGGTGGACGACACCGTTTTCGGGTGGCAGGTTATCAGCGGCACGGACTACATGATAGACAACAACTGGAGTCTGGGTCTGAAACTCCGCTATCAGAATTTCGGAGAGTTTGAAAGCGGCGGACATCTCTGGGACCAGCTGCGTTCTCACGAATCCAAAAATGCGGAAACCGCAGAGGAACAGCCGCTGGGAGGAGACTCTTCAACGGACACCACCCCCCCGACATATCCAAATCTGGATAACGCGCAGACAGTCGCGGATATAAGAAATGGACCTGATGGTGCTCCCGGCGGAGGGGATGACATTACCTTTGACCCTTACGTCAGATACACAGTCAGTGTGCCTGATACGGTTGTCTGGTCTGGGGCGTTGAACCTCAAATACAGGTTCGGCGGCGGAAGCGGCAATTAAATAAAGTTGACTGATTTCCCTATCCCGTTGTATGATTAGGGAACAATGGAAGGCAATACCTTACTAATAGCCATTTTGGTTGTGGCTCTTGTTGTTGTGCTTTACGTCCTTAAGGGCAAAGGCGGCGCGGGCGGCGGTTCCGATTCCGGTTCTTCAGACTCGGACGCTCCCACTCCCCCCGAAGACAAAAGCACAGGCAGTGAGCAGGACGCGTTTCGCAGTCCTAATTCCTGAACGGAACGCGCAAGCAAATCCGCACACAGGAAAAAACAACACGCAAAAGGTGTAACGCTCCCGCACGGAGCCGCGCCTTATGTTTTTTTGCGGAATTTTCCCGCTACTTGAAAAGCGGTATCACCTTCTCGCCAAAAAGTTTTATACAGTCTGAAGTCTCCCCGCCCGGCGCTTGAGGAAACACCATCCGGCAGGCGATGTTCCTGATGCCAACCTCATCGCGGTATTTTTCAATCTCACCGGCGCAATGCTCCGGAGTTCCGATAATAAAGCGGTCTTCCGCCATATGCTCAAAAAGCGGGTCGTCCGCGCCCTTCACCTGCTCGCCCCTTATAAATATCTTTATGCCAAGCGACAGGTAGAACTTGTACATGTTGATGATGTATTTCTCCCCGCCTTCAAGCGCGCCCTCTTTGCCTTCGCTCACAAAGGTTTCCCTGAGAAGCACATGCTCCACTTTTTGCGGGTCATGCCCCGCTTTTTCAGAGGAGTCGTTATACCAGCCGAGTGTGTCGCGTATCATTTCAAGCGTGCGTCCGGGCCCGATTAAAAGCGGATATCCGAGCCGTCCCGCCCTTCTGACCGCGGGCTCCTCAAACGCTCCGATATACAGGGGGATATGCGGCTTCTGAACCGGCTTTGGCGTAACGTCTATGTTTTCAAACTCAAACCTTTTGCCCTTGTATGAAAACTGCCCGTCTGCCCAGGATTTGAGCAGAATGTCTATCCCCTCTTCGATGAGTGACGGGCGGTTTTTGATTGACAGACCGAAGCCGTCAAACTCTTCTTTGCGGTATCCGATGGCGATTCCGAGGTCAAATCTGCCGCCGGATATGTTGTCTATCACGGCGGAGTCTTCGGCAACTCGCGCGGGGTTGTGAAGAGGCAGAATAAGGGCGGCGGTTCCGATGCGTATTTTCTTTGTTGCCGCCGCCATTGCCGCCGCCATCACCAGAGGCGAGGGGCAGTAGCCGTCTTCAAGAAAGTGGTGTTCCGACAGCCAGACGGAATCAAACCCTGATTCTTCCGCAAGTTGTGTCTGTTCAAGCGCGGCGCGGTAGAGGGCGCGGTGGTCTGCCTTCACATCCGCGTGTGTTTGCATACTGAAAAGCCCGACTCCAAACTTCATTTTGACCTCCCGTGCGATTTGCTGATAGATTATACTCACAACTTAAAGGCAAGGGGAAAAGCATGGCTAATCAGATTAAATTCGGACTTTCGGCTCCGATGCCCGGAGCGGACACGGCGGGGATTCTTGAGTTTTCAAAAAAGGCGGACAAACTGGGTTTTGACACAATCTGGTATCCCGACCACACGGTTTTTGTTGCCCCCGGGGCGATTGCTCCCGAAGCGTGGACGGTTGCCTCTGCGGCGGCGGGGATAACCTCGCAAATCCAGCTCGGAACCGTTTCCGACCCTCACAAGGTGCATCCCTCAACCTTCGCCCAGCGGCTTGCCACGATTGACCATCTGTCAAAAGGCAGGGTAACCGTTGCGATGGGGGTTGGAGAGTCAATGAACCTTGACGCTTACGGAATCCCCTGGAACAAGCCGTTCACGAGAATGAAAGAGGCGGTTGAGGTTATGCAGTTGCTGTGGAAAAACGGTGAAGACAGCCCGGTTAACTATGACGGCGAGTTTTTCAAACTGAGTGACGCTTTTCTGCAAATCCGCCCTTATGAGCGCGAAAGAATTCCGGTTTATTTCGCCACGCACACACCGAAGGGGCTTGCTCTTACGGGAGAGGTGGGAGACGGCTGGCTGCCGATTGACCTGAACCCGTCTCTTTACGAAAAGTATCTGGCGGATATACATGCGTCTGCGGACAAAGCCGGAAGGGACAGAGATGAGATAGACCCCGCGCTGTGGGTGTTCACTTCGCTCGGCGAGAACGAGGATGAGGCGTATAAGACGCTTGAGCCGTTCAAGTATGTGTTGATTATGCAGGAGCAGTTAAAGGCGGCGGGCTATGACGTGAAAATTCCCGATGAGTACAAGGGTTTGAACTATTTCAACATAGTTCCGCAAGACACCGAAGGCAGGGCGAAGTTTCGTGAAATAGGGCAGTTTTTCCCCCGCGAGGCGATTATGGACTTCACCATCACGGGTTCAAAGGACGACTGCATAAAGAGGATTGAGGCTTTCATAGACAAAGGCGTGCGGAACTTTGTGTTGTTCTACCGCTTCAGCCCGGATCCTGAAAAGGCGCTTGAAACTTACGCGAAAGAGATAATTCCGTATTTCAAATGAGAATGTGGGGAGTAAATCCCGCGCTTTTGTGCGACAGGCACCTGCTTGGCGAGCATGTGGAGATGCATATGTTCGCGGGAACAATCAAAAAGGGCATAAGCACAAGGGGCTATGAGGAAACCGGACTTGTGGATTTGTCTAAAATCCGCGCCCGCCACGACAGAATCGCAAAAGAGATGAAACGCAGGGGAATGAACCATAAGTCGCCCATAGATAGGGTTTCAGACGGTTTGAAAGGCGGAAGTATTGATATTAAGGCGAATTTGAGGGAACTCAAACGCAGGTGTTCAACCTGCAGAAGAATACAAACGAAAATTTGATTTTGGTATACATTGCAGGAACGAATGTATACAAAAAGGCGTTTTAGTATCTATTGGCGGGGTGAATAGAGACTCAAAGTGCGATTTTGGTATACATCTGGAGATTTGTGTAAAGTTTGAGGGCAAATACTTTATACAAGCTGTTTTGTGGAAAGTAGAATATAGACAAACTTCCTTGTGTAAAGTTTGAAGGCAAATACTTTATACAAACCATTTAATGGAAAGTAGAATACGAACAAACTGCTTTGTGTAAAGTTTAAGGTGTTATACTTTACACAAGCAGTCTGACTTGATAGAATTGCTTATTATGCAACCTTTCATCCCGGATGAACTGCCGATTCAGTCCATAAACTATGCAGATGGCGGTCTTGTCAGACTCATGGGAGAGGCAAACAGGGCACTTTCCCGCTACGATGCTCTGGTTCAGCATTCAAGGAGCCCTCAACTTATCCTTGCCCCCCTTGTCAGCCGTGAGGCGATGTTGTCTTCGCGCATAGAGGGTTCTCAATCCACCCTGACGGAGGTTTTACAGTTTGAGGAAAGTGAAACATCCGCACTCAAAGGTGAGCAGAGGGATGATCTTAACGAAATCAAAAACTATATCTCCGCCTTGCGTCTCGGAGAACAGACTCTTAAAGAGAGACCTTTTTCCCTGAACATCCTCAGGGAACTTCATGGAAAACTCCTCGGAACCGGAAGCGTGAGAGGAAAAACAAAAAATCCGGGAAATTTCCGCACAAGGCAGAATTGGATTGGATTTCCGGGAATGTCGGTTGAGCAGGCGAGTTTCGTGCCACCGGAGCCGGTTCTGGTTCAGGAGTTCATGGAAAAGTGGGAAAGTTTTTATCACTCTGATCAACCTGACGCTCTCATACAGGCGGCTGTTATTCACGCCCAGTTTGAGTTAATCCACCCGTTTGAAGATGGCAACGGAAGGCTGGGACGTTTGCTGATTCCTCTTTTCCTTCATGAAAAGGAGATTATTTCGCGTCCGAATTTCTACCCTTCCGCATATCTTGAGAGGAACCGGGATATGTACATAGACGCTTTGAAGCAACTCGGCGGAGAGCGAGACAAGTGGAATAACTGGGTGATGTTTTTTCTGAAAGCCGTTGTTTCACAGGCAACTGAGGATTCCGCAAAGGTAAAAAGGCTGATGGATATCTACGAAGATTTGAAATCGCGCGTTGTTGACATAACGCGCTCGAAATTTGCGGTACCAGTGCTTGACGTAATCTTTGAAAGACCTGTCTTCGGCATAACAATGATTGCAAAAAAACTATCGGGCATGGAGAGACCGCCCACTACTACTACTATCGGGCAAATTTTGAAGAATCTGGAAGGTGAGGGGGTTGTGGGAATAGTGAGTCAAGGAAAAGGGAGAAGACGCACAATTTACCAGTTAAATGAACTGATGGACCTGCTTGAGGAGGGGTAAAGGGCAAATTGACGGTGGGTTGACTTGTTCGGTGTGTAATGAAGAATAGCAAGAACAAGGTAAAGTCTACTGAAGAAACATTGGGTAATTAAGGGAATTGCAATATAGAGAAGCAAAATGGCTACCGAAAGAAAACTAAGGGAAGAACTAGGAAAAATCACTAGGGAAGATGTAGAGCGAGGCATTCAAAAGTTTAAAGAAAACTCTGAGTTAATGCCACCCAACAGAGAATCTACCGAATATGACATTGTTATTGATAACAACGATAGATTTCCACCTAAAGAGAGTGTTCGCTATGCCTATATTGCGGCATTAGAGAGATTGGGCAATCTTTCTGAAATATACGAGGGGAAATTTCCAGATGACCCATATAGCGACCAAGAATTCATCCGTTCCGCATTACCAGAAAAGAATGATGACGAATTTAATTCTGATGAAGCAAGGACAATTTTACAAAACCTAGGATTCAGTATTTTAAGAAAAAACCAAAAAAACAATATTTGGATTGTCCGAAATGGAAGTCAAAATGAGTTTGAAGAGAAGTGCCTTGAAAAAGGATGCGTAATTGAAGGACATAGAGGGGATGATTTGACAGGGCTAACAAAAAAACAGATAAAAAATCGCTTGCAAAATGATGAGAAATATACTTCCAAACCAAAAACGACCATAAGTAAGTGGGCAAACGAATTGCTCCATTTTGCCTCAACAATGAGCAAGGGCGATAAAGTTTTTATGCCACTAAAAGACACTACATTGGTGGCGGTTGGTATAATTGAGGGAAATTATTCTTATGAGAACAACACACATATTCGTCCAGTCCGTTGGACAAAAAAGGCGGTAGCACGGACAGAATTTTCTGAAATCGAAACAAAATTAAGGGGGCAGGGCACTGTTTTTAAAGTAACGGATGATTTTGACAGCAGTGACCAGACAGACAGAATGACTGAAACAAATAAAACAAGTGAATTATTGGAAATTTTTTCTCAAATAATTTTGCAAGGTCCTCCAGGAACCGGAAAAACTTTTGAAGCACAAAACATAGCCAAACAAATGACCGGAGATGAGGAACAGGGCAACAGATGGGAAATAATACAGTTCCATCCCTCATACAACTATGAAGACTTTGTGCGTGGGATTCAGATTAGAACCGAAAACGAAAAGACAGTATATGAAACGGTTAATAGAGTTCTCGTCAAAATGGCAAATAAGGCAAGAAAAGACAGAGAAAATGACTATGTTCTGATAATTGACGAAATCAACCGCGCAAATATTGCAACGGTTCTGGGTGAACTGATATATGCGTTGGAGTATAGAGGGCAGCCCGTCCATACACCTTACGAAATAGATGGGAATGCGTACATAAAACTACCGGAAAATCTCTACATTATTGGCACAATGAACACGGCAGACCGCACAATCGGAACTATAGACTACGCAGTTAGGAGAAGATTTGCTTTTGTCTCACTTTTACCAAACAAGAAAGTTGTAAAAGAAAATAGCGAGACAGAAAAATCTGTTCAACTGTTTGAGATGGTCTCTGAACTGTTCAATAACAATGAATTCCTCTCTCCCGACTACGATTCCAGTGATGTTGCTATCGGACACACTTATTTTCTTGCTAGAGACAAAAAAACACTAAAAAACAAAATTGAGTACCAAGTCATTCCTATTCTAAGAGAGTATGCGAAAGATGGTATTTTCAGAAACCAAGAGGCAGTTGAGAAAAAGATAGAGCAAATAAAACAAGTTTTAGATGGCTTGGAGGATACAGAAAGCCTAAAAGAGGAAGAACGAAGCGGAGAAAGAGTAAAATTTAGATGGGAAAACAATAAATATGGAACACAAAACAAAGATCTTGGAGTTGGGAGACTTGTTTTGGATATAGTTCGGGACTATGCAAAAAATACAAAACCTCATAACATTCAAGATCTCAAAAAAGCTTTTCCTGATAGTTTACATAGCTATGGGATAGTACAACTCCGAGATGACCCAAATTCCAATCAATATTTAAGGGAAGAGGGATCTCGTTACAGTAGATTTTTTTCTAAAGATGAAGAGCTTATAATACTTCCAGACGGCAAGAGCGTCATGGTTTGTGGGGAATGGGGAGCAAGAAATGCCTCCAAACCTGGTTTTGATCAATTTAAAGAACACTGTAAAACTCTCGGCTACGAAATAGAGGAGATTTAATTGTCCTCCTACTATGAAACTATCACATCAAAAGAACACAGCATTATTAAGTTCGGCGATGAACACAAAAAATGGCTTGATGGTCAGATGCTTAATAAACAAGAACTCCTTGGGTTGCACAGAAAACCCGATGGAATCGCCCCCGGGAACTTTATCGGGGCAGTATGGATTGGCGAAAACGAAAATAAAACCCCTCTAATTGTTTCCTCAAAGTTTCCGGAAATGGACTATATGTCCATGTATCTGGACTGTGCGGAAGATATTGTCATCGGTGGACATCTTAAAAAGTGTTTCCACTTCTGGCCCGAACAACCGCCCATTGATGCTGATGAACTGCCAAAACTCAGCGAACTGTTGATTGCGGCATTCCTTATGGAACTGAATGAACTCTGCCTGAAACACCTGAGAAAGCATTTTGAGAGAGAAACGTCCAACCTGAGAGGCAAAGTGAAAGGCAAAATTCTTTTGCACCAACAGATTAGACAAAACCTTGTCTATGGACGGGAAGACAGCGTTTTTTGCTCATATCAAACCATCAACCAAAATATCCCTGAAAACCGTGTTCTGCGCGCCGCACTCGAACAGTCAGCGAAGTTTATCAATGCAAGACCTGTCACCCACGATATTTTGAACCGTTGGGTACACTCAAACCGCTCCGCCCTATCCGGCGTTCCGGCTGTTGAGATTAACAAGTCGGATTTCCGCAATCTGCGCGTTCGCGGTTCCTTCTCTCACTACCGCCGCGCTATTGAACTTGCGAAGTTTGTTCTTTTAAGACTTGGGACAAATCCACGAGCCGAAATAAGGGAAAACACTTCAACGCCGCCGTTTGCCATAAATAGCGCGAAACTGTTTGAGAGATACGCCGAAAAAATACTCAGGGAAAAATATCCTGAATTGGAAGCGGGCGGCAGGGCGCACGGAGACAAGGATGGATTTAATATTGAAGTGCGTCCGGATTTTTGGATAAGCGCAGATGCCGAACATCCCGCAATAATTATTGACGCAAAATACAAAAAAAAAGAGATTGACAATGAGAACGAGGATAAAAGTGAGAAACCATCAAGGGATGACGTATTCCAAGTAGTTTCCTATTCACAACACAAAAACCTGCTGAAAAAATTAAAATGTGAGAACGGCGGCAATGTTCAACTTGCTCTCGTTTATCCGGGGTTTGAACAGGAAAACCAAATAACAAAAAACAAAACTGATAACTCTTTTTCAGCACCTATTGAAATGTGGTTCGTTAAATGCCCGGCTATTAGTGAAAATTGGAAAGAAAAAGCGGCGTAAAACCTACGTCTCAACATTCCCCGCCGCCACAAGCGGACCTGCGGCAACGAGTTTTTTATTTCTGGAATCCACTCTTAAATTAAGCCCTTCCAATGTTCTTGCTCCAAGCAACTGCAAGTCGCCTTTTTGGGCAAACACTATTTCATCCGTTGTAAAACTGTCTCCAACACGGATAACCGCAAAACCTATGGAACGGGTAATTGCCTGCCCGTTTGCCATAATAAAACCAATATCCTTTTTTTCCGGCTTAACGCCTATTTTTTCAAGTTGTTTATGGTCTATCCAAGTCAATTCACTGCCCGTGTCGACCATAACCTTCGGCACACGCACAGAACGTTTTCTGTCTTTCTGATTTTCAAGCAGACAACCTACGCTGAAAAGTCCCATTTTTTCACCATTAAAATTTAACAACACGCCACGCGCAGTGTCAAATCTCACCCCTCTTCCAGCACAACCAGCACCGCGCCGCCTTCTACGGTGTCGCCTTCGGCAACTTTAATCTCTTTTATCTTCCCTTCCATCGCGGCTTTCAACTCGCTTTCCATCTTCATCGCTTCAACAACTATCACACCCTCGCCCGAATCTACGGAATCACCCTCTTTTTTCAGTATCTTCACAACCCTGCTGGGCATCGGTGACGAAATCTGCAGACCAGTCTCTCCCGAAGACGCAGAAAGATCCCTCTCCGTTACAGACTCAAAATCATAGAGCGTCCCCTCATGAAAAACCTGCACCTTCCTGCCCTTCTTCATCACTCCAGCCGTGTAAGAGCCACTCTTATCGCAAACAATGGAAACAAGCGCGGGGTCAAGTCTTGCGAAATCAACCGTTGAGGAAAAATCGCCCGTCTCTACAACGGCGCGGCCGTTCTCCTCCTCTATATTAACGCGGAACTTTTCCGCGCCCAGTTTCAGAATATACTTCATAAAATATCAGCCCCAGCCGTCATTTCCGCCTCTTAAAACCGCTATCCTGCGGGCAAAACTCTTCCACCCGGAAACCGGCTTGCCCTTTTCGCCATCCTCATGCTCAACCGAACCGTAATGAAGGGCGAGCGCGGCGGCAACCGCCGCTTTTTCCCTGCCGTCCTCACCGGGAGTCAGAAGTTCGGGATGCCTTTCTATAAATCCCGTGTCTATGTCCGCCGAAAGAAACTCAGGGTCTCGCATAACGCGCATAAGAAACCCTATGTTGGTCTTTGTGCCCAGAACCATGTACTCGCCCAGCGCGGCAGCCATCTTGTTTATCGCCTGCTCGCGAGTGTCCGCCCACACAACAAGTTTTGACAGCATCGGGTCGTAAAAAGACGTAACCTCGCAACCGCTGAATATCGCGGAATCATCTCTTATTCCCGGTCCGCCCGGGGTTTTAAGGTAGTCAATCGGTCCCGGAGAGGGAAGAAAATTGGTTTCCGGGTCTTCAGCGTAAATCCTGCACTCAACCGCGTGCCCGTTTATCTTGAAATCAGACTGCTTGAACGGCAGTTTCTCGCCGTCCGCTATCCGTATCATCCACTTCACTATGTCAAATCCGGTTATCATCTCGGTTACCGGATGCTCAACCTGTATGCGGGTGTTCATCTCCAGAAAATAGAAGTTCTGCTTCGCGTCCATTATGAACTCAACCGTTCCCGCGCCCCTGTATGAAACCGCTTTGGAAATGTTCACGGCAACCTCGCCCATCTTCTTTCGGGTTGAATCCGAAACAAAACCGGAAGGCGCCTCCTCTATAACTTTCTGGTGGCGGCGCTGAATGGAGCACTCGCGCTCAAACAGGTGCAGAACATTGCCGTGCCCGTCCGCGATTATCTGAATCTCAATGTGGCGCGGCTTCTCAACAAAACGCTCCATAAAAATAGAGTCGTCCCCGAAAGCGGAAAGCGCCTCGCTTTTTGCCATTCTCAGAGAACTTTCAAAATCCGCCGCGTCTCTCACTAGGCGCATACCCTTTCCGCCGCCGCCGGCAGACGCTTTTATCATCAGGGGATAGCCGATCTTTTTCGCCTCATCCGCCGCGTCTCTGTCGTCCACGGCTCCGTCTGTGCCGGGAACAAGCGGAACTTTGGCTTTTTTGGCGATGTTTCTCGCTGTTATCTTGTCGCCCATCTGCCTGATTGTGTTGGGGGCGGGACCTATGAAAACAATTCCCGCGTCTTCGCAGTCTTGCGCGAAAGACTCTTTTTCTGAAAGGAACCCGAAACCGGGATGCACGGCTTCCGCGCCCGTTTGTTTACAGGCGTCTATTATTTTTTCAGACACAAGGTAGCTCTCTGCGGGTTTAGAGCCCCCGATGTGAACCGCCTCATCGGCAAGCGATACGTGAACAGAATCCCTGTCTGCGTCTGAATAGACGGCGACTGTGGATATGCCCATCTCGCGGCACGCCCTTATTATCCTTACCGCTATCTCACCCCTGTTCGCTATAAGTATTTTGCCAAACATATCGCGCGGTCAGAGAGGAATGTTTCCGTGCTTCCTCGGCAGGTTTGTTTTTCTTTTTCCTTCAAGCGTTTTGAACGCCCGGACAACGTTTTTTCTCGTTTCCCCCGGCATTATTATCCGGTCTATAAATCCAAGCTCCGCCGCCCTGTAAGGGTTGGCAAAGTTCTTTTTGTATTCCTCAGTCAGTTTGACCCTCTCGGCGTCCGGGTCTTTCGCTTCGGCAATCTGAGAGCGGGAGATGATGTTGACCGCCCCTTCCGAACCCATAACGGCTATCTCCGCGCCGGGATATGAAAGGTTGATGTCTCCCCTTATGTGTTTTGACGACATAACGTCATACGCGCCGCCGTAGGCTTTTCTTGTGATAACGGTAACCCTTGGAACGGTCGCCTCGCAGTAGGCGTAAAGCAGTTTCGCCCCGTGTGTGATGATGCCTCCCCACTCCTGGTTTGTTCCCGGAAGAAAGCCCGGAACATCAACCAGCGTGAGAAGCGGAATGTTGAAGCAGTCGCAAAATCTTACAAAACGCGCCGCTTTTACCGAAGCGTCTATATCCAGACACCCGGCAAGCACCATCGGCTGATTGCCCACAACGCCAACCACTTTGCCGTCCAGGCGGGCGAATCCTATAACCATGTTCTCGCCGTAATGCTCGTGAATCTCAAAAAATCTGGCGTCATCAATTATCCGCTTTATAACCTCTTTCATATCGTAGGGTTTGTTGGGATTGTCCGGAATCATGTCCGCTATCTCGCCCGTCTCGCGGTCTGCGGGGTCGTCACTTTCCTGCCGGGGCGGGTCTTCCATGTTGTTTGAGGGCAGAAAAGAGAGAAGTTCCTTGATTGTTTCAATGGATTCTTCATCGGTTGCCGAGGCGAAATGGGCGACACCGCTTTTTGAGTTGTGAACCACCGCGCCGCCGAGGTCTTCTGAGGTTACATCTTCATGCGTAACGGCTTTTATAACGTCTGGCCCGGTGATGAACATATAACTCGTGTCTTTTGACATAAAGATAAAGTCCGTCATTGCGGGGGAATACACCGCGCCGCCGGCGCAGGGACCCATAATTGCCGAGATTTGAGGAACAACGCCGGAGGCGAGCACATTTCTCTGAAATATCTCCCCGTATCCGGCAAGGCTTTCCACGCCTTCCTGTATTCTTGCACCGCCTGAATCGTTGAGCCCTATCACCGGAGAGCCGGTTTCAAGAGCCATATCCATCACTTTGCATATTTTTTTGCCGTGAACCATGCCGAGCGAGCCGCCGAACACGGTAAAATCCTGCGCGAAAACAAAAACCTGCCGTCCGTTCACGGTTCCGCAACCGGTGATAACTCCGTCTCCGAGGAACTTTTTATCCTCCATTCCGAAGTCTTTGCATCTGTGGACGACAAACTTGTCGAATTCTTCAAAGCTGTCTTTATCGAGAAGAATGTTTATGCGTTCTCTCGCGGTGAGTTTGCCGTTTTCGTGCTGGCGTTCCACCCGCGCCTTTCCGCCGCCGAGTTCCGCTTCTTTCTCCTTTTTCTTCAAGAGTTGAACGTTCTCTTTGGCGTTTTTGCTCTCTTTTTCAGTCATTTTGTGAAGTTCCGCCTGCGGAAAATTACAGGGTCTGACTATACCGAAATGTGGAGATACCCGCAAGCGGGAGAGGAAAGTTTGAATCGATACTGTGAAGGGTATAGGGTTACAGAACGAACAATCTCGAAAAAGGAAGGAAATAAATTGGGAAGTATCATTGTTGTATTTTTTGCCCTTGGGTTGGTTGTAGCGATTTTGGGGGCAATAGGTTGGCATTTGTTGCTTTTTTTAGGAATGGCTGCCGTGGCAATCGTCCTCATTTTGGCTGTGGAGGAGTTTGACGGGAAGAAATACGGTCTTCTTATTCTTGGCGGGGTAATTGTGGTGTTTGGTGGAGTGTTAATTGTGGCTTTGGGAAGTGACTCTGATGGGACGCAACAGCGTGATGTGGCACAACAACGGGTAACCCAGACGCAAAGTCGTTATGAAACAACGGGCAGAAGAAAAAATTGTGATGACCATTGCAGACGTGAATGCAATGCAGTTCGTCGAATTGAAAAGAAATTCGGTAGATCTTTTTCAAGTTCCATGTGGAGAGGGTGTTTTGATGCCTGTAAAAAAACTTGCTATTAAAAATCTCTAGAATCGCTTTCGCCTCTCCAATCGGAAAAACCCTCCCACAACTTTTCAACTTTCTCTCTCAACTCTTCCACACCCCCCGAATTATCAATCACAAAATCTGGATTGACTCTGCCCCGTCCCGATTGGGAGTCAAGTCGTTTTCGCACCTCGTCAGAGGAAAACCCATCTCTTTTTGCCGCCCTTTCAAACTTCACTTTCTCATCTGCTTCAACAAGAACAAGAATGTCCACAAATCTGCCCACACCCTTTGAGCGTGAAAGCAGAGCCGCTTCTATCACAACTACCTTCGCACCGCCGGCAGACTCCTCGCCCACACGCCTGACTACCTCGTCTCTTATCGCTGGATGCGTTATCCGTTCAAGAACCTTCCGCTTTTCCGGGTCGGAAAAAACCGTGTCGCCAAGTTTTGCCCTGTCTATGGAGCCACCGGAATCAAGAACACCGTTGCCGAAAGCGAGGACTATCTTTTCAAACACAGGCGTTCCGGGAACGGAAACCGCACGCGAAACTTCATCTGCGTCTATTATCTTCGCTCCAAGTTCCCCCAAAATCTGAGCGACCGTGGATTTGCCTGAACACAAATTGCCGCAAATTCCGATTACTCTAACCTTCCGTCTCTCCTCTCGTTTTTTTATAACGTTTATGGACTGCTTAATCCGTGCGATGCTTTCATCCCTTTTTAATCCGGCAACAACTTCAAAAATCCCGGGGCTTTGCGCACTTCGAGTCAGAGCAGCACGTAGGGGTTGAGCGATATGTTTCAGTTTCATTTCCTTCTCTTCGGCAAAAGAAGTCAGAATTGATTTAACTCTCTCCTCGTTAAAACCTTCTTCTCCTTCACGTTCAAATTTGAGCAATAGTTGCTCAAGAACATAAAGGGAGTTTTCATTGACTAAATTCTTCTCTACCGCTCTTGAAAGAGGTCCTCTCTTCCTTCGAAACAAAAACAAACTTTTTTCCGCCATCTCAACAACCGTCTCCGCCCGCTCTTTCATCAATTCATACGCCTTTTCCGCATCTTCCTGAGACACATTAAAACCTTTTTCCTTCAACACATCGCGCAGAGGCTTTACCACATCGCACTTTCCATCGCGTATGTGAACGCCGTTCACCCACCGCATTTTTTCCTCGTCAAAGTTGGACGGAGACGTTCCGAGACCCTTTATGTCAAACTTCTCCACAAGTTCTGAAAGCGTAAAAATTTCATCATCACCGTGCGACCAGCCGAGCCGCGCTATGTAGTTTGCGAGCGCGGACGGAAGAAAACCCTTTTCACGAAACGCCGAAACAGACACCGCGCCGTGCCGCTTGCTCAGTTTTGTTCCGTCCGGGGCAAGAATCACGGGGAGATGGACAAAAGACGGCGGCGTAAAATTGAGGGCTTTTTGAAGCAATATCTGCTTGGGAGTGTTCACAAGATGCTCGTCTCCCCTTATCACATGCGTTATCTCCGTAAGCGCGTCATCTATGGCGGAGGCGAAATTGTATGTCGGCATTCCGTCTGAACGGATGATGACAAAATCCTCCACATCTTCTGCGGGAAAACTCATTCCGCCCCTTAGCAGGTCGGTAAAGTTTACGCCATCTGCCCCTGTCTGCGGAACGGCAAAACGCACGGCAAACGGCGCGCCTTCTTTTTTTCCGCGCTCCGCCCACTCTCTTTTATAGCGGAAATGTCCGCCCGCGCTTTCAGCGGCTTTCTTCTCGCTTTCAAGGTCTTCGGGCGTCATCCAGCACTTGAACGCCGCGCCTGAGGTGAGCAGTTTTTCTGAGAATTCGTTGTAAATCTTCAGCCGCCCGGACTGGCGCAGAGGTTCGGTTTCGCATTCAATTCCCAGCCATTTCAGGGATTCAACTATCTCCGAGAGAGATTTAGAGGTTGAGCGTTCGGTGTCTGTGTCCTCTATTCTGAGAACAAACTTGCCCCCGTTGCGGCAGGCGTAAAGCCAGTTGAAAAGGGCGGTTCTTGCTCCGCCGATATGGAGCGAACCGGTCGGGCTTGGGGCGAATCTTGTTTTTACGCTCATCAGGCGCTGTCAAGACCGCCTTTGCGGGCAAGATCCTCCAGTTCGTTAAAGCCCCCGATGAGTTCGCCGTTTTTGAGAATCAGCGGAACCGTTCTCCAGTTGTGTTTTTCAGACAGTTTGACCCGTTCTTCGGGGTTTTGCGTGAGGTCTATCTCCTCGTATTCAACGCCTTTCCCTGAAAGCATCGCTTTCGCGGCGTTGCAGTAAGGGCAGGTTTTTGTGGTGTAGATTGTGTAACCGGCGGACATTTTCACTCTCCAAATCAGCAATGAAGCAAATATACTTGGCTTTGCGCAAGCGTGAAAGTATGCTGTTGGTCTTGTGGCGAAAAAATTCAGAAATGCGGCGAGTTTCGGAAAAAGAATAGAGTTCTGGATTATCGGCGAGATGATGAAAGAAGGTCTGGATGTTTATGTTCCCCTTGTTGACGATATGGGAATTGACGCAGTTGTAAGACAGTCGGAAGGAAAGTTCATTGAAGTTCAAATCAAAGCAAGGTCAAAGGACGTAATACCCGGAGATGCCGCGCTGTTTGCGTCTATAAGACACGAACACAGGGAAAACTATTGGTTTGTCTTTTACTCGGAAGGAATGGATACCAAATGGATTATGAGTTCAGAAGAGTTTATAGAGGAAGCAAACCAAAATAATACGGGGAAAAATAAAGGGAAACGCAGTATATGGTTTAACGGAAAAAGGAAGAATAGAGAAACGGGGAAATACAGCTACCACATTAAACCGCAATTTGAGAAATATGTTGCGGTGGACTTCGGGAGATTGAAAGACGACACAAAATGACCGAACAGTTCAAAAAACTCTCTCCTCCTGAGCGGATTCTTATGGGACCCGGTCCCAGCAATGTCAGCAAGGCGGTTTATGACGCGCTCGCGACTCCGATTATTGGGCATCTTGACCCTGATTTTCTCACGATAATGGACGAAATCGGCGCAATGCTGAGAGAGGTTTTTCAAACCCGCAACAGACTCACAATCCCAATGTCCGGCACGGGAAGTTCGGGAATGGAAACGGCTTTTGTGAACATAATTGAACCCGGAGACACCGTTGTTATCGGGGTGAACGGGGTTTTCGGCGAAAGAATGTGCGATGTGGCTTCTCGTTGCGGCGCAAAAACCGTTCGGGTGGAAGCGAACTGGGGAGACATAGTTGAGCCGGACGCCTTTATCAGCGCGCTTAAAGAAAACCCCGGAGCAAAAGCGGCGGCGGTTGTTCACGCGGAAACCTCTACCGGCGCGCTTCAGCCGCTTGAAGAGATTGGCGCGCACACGGCGCAAACAGATACGCTTTTTGTTGTGGACGCCGTTACCTCGCTTGCAGGATGCGACCTGAAAATTGACGGCTGGAATGTGGACGTGTGTTACAGCGGAACACAGAAATGCCTGAGCGTGCCGCCCGGCATATCGCCCGTAACCTTCAGCGAAAAAGCGGAAAAAACACTCGCAGGCAAAAAAAGCAAGGTTCAAAGCTGGTATCTCGACCTCGGAATGATATGCAAATACTGGGGA
Source organism: Thermodesulfobacteriota bacterium (assembly GCA_965226585.1). Classification (GTDB taxonomy): domain Bacteria; phylum Desulfobacterota_D; class UBA1144; order Nemesobacterales; family Mycalebacteriaceae; genus Mycalebacterium. The sequence goes on from OZ245366.1 coordinate 238,312, forward strand.
AGCGAGCGGGTTTATCACCACACCGCCCCCGTTTCCATGCTTTTCGCCCTGCGCGAGGGACTGCGCGTTATCCTTGAAGAAGGGCTTGAAAACCGCTTTGAAAGACACCGCAAACTTGGAAACCTTCTCTCATCAAAACTCGCGGAACTCGGCTTCAAACCCTTCGCGCGCGAGGGCTATCGCCTTCCCATGCTGGCTTCGGTGATTCTGCCGGACGGACTTCCTGACGCGGAAACGAGAAAACACCTGCTCAAAGACCGCAAAATAGAGGTGGGACCCGGGCTCGGGGAAACCAAAGGCAAGATCTGGAGAGTGGGGCTTATGGGAGAGAGCTGCACGGAGGAAAATGTGGAGGCTCTTTCCTCCGCGCTTAAAGAGATAACGGCGGCGGACGGGCGCGGCGCGGGTTGACTTGTTTCCCCCTTTCGTTATAATCGCAACCCTGTAATTGCGATGAAAACTTACATTGAAAAATCTGACGGACGCGACAGGCAGTGGCAGATTGTTGATGCCGACGGGAAGACTCTCGGACGGCTCGCAACAAGGCTCGCCACCATGCTCAGAGGCAAAGATAAACCCAGTTTCACACCGCACGCAGACACGGGAGATTTTGTTGTGGTTGTGAACGCCGAGAAAGTGCATCTGACCGGCAACAAACTCAGAGACAAAATGTATTACAGCCACAGCGGCTATCCGGGAGGGCTCAAGAACGTTTCCGCGGAAACTCTTGCCGTGGAAAACCCCGAAGAACTTGTCAGAAAAGCCGTGTGGGGAATGCTTCCGAAAAACAAAACGCAAAAGAAACTGATAAACAGACTGAAGGTTTACGCAGGCGGCGAGCATCCGCACGCGGCGCAAAACCCTAAGGCGAGGCAAGTTTAACCCCCGGAGAACCAATGGCTGAAGCACAAACAGATATTTTTAACGGAACGGGACGGAGAAAAAACTCTGTCGCCTCGGTGTGGGTAAAACCCGGAACCGGAAAAATCACCATCAACAAAAGAGACTTCAAACAGTATTTTCCGCGTGAAACGTGGCAGATAAAGGTGAGCGAACCTCTATCCATAACCAACTCTGCGGGAAAGTTTGACATCAACGTAAACGTAAGAGGCGGCGGATTGACCGGACAGGCGGGCTCGGTAAGCCACGGACTTTCCAGAGCACTTCTGAAATATGACGAAACCTTGAGGAAGAAATTGAAAGGAGCCGGCCTTCTCCGGCGCGACTCGCGAATGGTGGAGAGCAAAAAGTACGGCCGCAAAAAGGCGCGGCGCGGACAGCAGTTCTCCAAGAGGTAATCCTTTTTGCCCACAGGAAAGAAGCAAAAACGCGCCAAAGGAAAGAGCATTGCTCCTGCCGAAGGCAAGCTTGGCGTTCTTCTTCCCGGCATCAGCGGGGCGGTAAGCACAACTTTTATAGCCGGAGTTGAGTCCTTCAACAAAGGCGAAGGCAGACCGGTCGGCTCCCTGACCCAGATGGGAACCATACGGATCGGCAAAAGAACGGACGGCAAAAGCCCGGGGATTAAAGAACTCTTCCCGCTTGCGGATTGCAAAGACCTTGTTTTCGGCGGGTGGGATATTGCCGCCGAAACCTGCTATGACGCGGCGGCAAGGGCGGGAGTGCTGAACCATTCAACGCTTGACAAAGTCAGAGAGGAAATAGACGCGATAACGCCCATGAAAGCGGTGTTCAGCAGAAAATATGTGAAAAACCTTTCCGGTTCCCATGTGAAAAAAGGCAAAACAAAGATGGATTTTGCCACACAGCTGATTGACGACATAGCGGATTTCAAAAAGCGCAACGGACTGAAACGCGCAGTGATGGTGTGGTGCGGAAGCACTGAAACGCACATAAAGCCGCAGGCGGTTCACGGCAGTATAGAGAAGTTTGAACGCGGAATGAAAGCAAATCACGCGGGCATCGCGCCGAGCATGATTTATGCCTACGCCGCCATAAAATCGGGAGTGCCGTACGCAAACGGCGCGCCGAATCTTTCGGCGGACATTCCCGCCCTTGTTTCTCTGGCGAAAAAACACAGGGTTCCCATATGCGGCAAAGACTTCAAAACCGGGCAGACGCTTATGAAAACCATCATCGCTCCGGGGCTGAAAGCCAGAATGCTGGGGCTGAACGGTTGGTTTTCAACAAACATTCTCGGCAACCGAGACGGCGAAGTGCTTGACGACCCCTCATCTTTCAAAACGAAAGAGGAGAGCAAATTGAGCGTGCTTGAGTACATACTTCAGCCCAAACTTCACCCCGAACTTTACTCGGACTACTACCACAAGGTGAGAATCAACTACTACCCGCCGAGGGGAGACGAAAAAGAGGCGTGGGACAACATAGACATTTTCGGGTGGCTGGACTATCCGATGCAGATGAAGATCAACTTCCTCTGCCGCGACAGCATACTCGCCGCCCCGGTGGTGCTTGACCTTGTGATGTTCCTTGACCTCGCCAAAAGAGCCGGAATGAGCGGCATACAGGAATGGCTTTCGTTCTACTTCAAAAGCCCCATGGTGGGCGCGGGGCTTTACCCTGAACACGATGTTTTCATCCAGTTGACCAAACTGAAAAACACCCTGCGGCACATCGCGGGCGAAGAGCAGATAACCCATCTGGGTCTTGAATACTACGAGAAATAGACACGCCGCCCCTTTCCTCTTGCGCGGACGCTGATATTAGAAAGTTGTTATAACCGCCACGCCTAGGCGCAAAGTTTTGTGGGGACCTATGTGGGCGCCGAGATTTGTGTGGGGCAGGATGCCGAAGGTTGCATACGGCGCGAACCACAGTTTGCTCAGGAAACTGTCGGGATTGTCCGCCGCGCGAAACGCCACTTTGAGTTGTGTGTAAACACCGCTGAATGAGTGGCCGCCGTGGTTGTCATACACATAGGTAAAACCCGGAAACACAGACAGTCTTTTTCCCGACTTAATCTCAATTCCCATATCGGCTGATATCTGCGCCCCGTCCAGAGCCCCGCCGTCTTTTACATAAGACGTGTTCACCCTTACGTACGGGTCTGCCTGCCTGTCCGGGAGAAAGTGATAAAGCGCGCCCCAGCCAACTTTGAAATATCTGGGGCTGTCTGATGACTTTTTATCCTGTTTAAGCTGATATATCCCTCCAAACTCCACGCTGAGGTTTGGAATGAAGCTTTTGAAGGTCAGATACTGGTTGGAAAGTATGTCATTGTGGTTGCCGCTTTCATTCCCTGTCTGCCTCTCCTCACCGTACACGATTGAGTAGTAGGCGTCTGAGGTGTAGTAGACATTGCTGTTGAGGATGCCGCTGTGATATGTCTGCGCGCTTGCGGAAGAAACCGCAAGAATCAGACACGCAAAAACGCTGAAGGCTGAAATTCGATTCATGCGGAAATTCTCGTCAAAACGGGGTTATTGTTCCCGACAGCAGTAGGGAAATCAAAGGAATAATAGAAGCGGAGGTTTCCATTGAGACGGCTGGCTGGTTCAGTTGCGCATAAAGCTGTAGAGATGCTCGCCTATCTCCGAGTTCTTTAGTTTGTTGAGCGAGTGCTTTTCAATCTGCCTTATGCGCTCGCGGGTCAGGTCAAACATCTTTCCAATCTCGTCAAGGGTGAAAGTGCCGCTCTGGTCTATGCCGAAGCGCAGCTTGATAATCTTTTCCTCTCTCTCGTTGAGGTGCTGTTTGAGCGCCTCGCGCAGTTTTTTGGAAAGCGCGTTTTTCGCTATCACGAAATCGGGAATGGAGTCTTCCTGGTCGGGAACGGAATCCAGCAGAGTCGCGTTTTTGCCCTCAAGAATCGGAGTGTCAAGACTTATCGCGTCATTTGTTGAGTTCAGTATTCTTTTGACAACCTCAATCGCTATGCCGGATTCAAGGGATATCTCTTCGGGCGTGGGCTTTCTGTCCGTTGTTTTGGAAAGTTTGGAAACCGTTTTATAAACACGGTTCGCCTGCTCAAGAAGATAAACCGGAACCTTAATCGTTCTCGTCTGCCCCTGAAGAGCCCTCAATATCGCCTGATGTATCCACCATGAAGCGTAGGTTGAAAACTTGTAGCCCTTCGTGTGGTCAAACCTCTCAACCGCCCTCATCAGGCCGAGATTGCCCTCCTGAATCAGGTCGGGAAGCGGAAGACCGCGGTTTGTGTACCTTCTGGATATAGTTATGACAAGCCTCAGGTTGGCTTTAACAAACTTCTGCTTAAGCCGCTGGGCTTTGTTCTCCTGAGATATTCTGGCAAGCCGCGAAAGGGCTTCCATTCTCCTGTCGTATTCAGCTTTCTTTCCGGCGCTTCTCGCCATCGCTTTCTTCTTTATCAACTGCTCCACTTTGGAAGGTTTGGAGTAGGAGCCATCATCTTTTCTGTATTTTGAGTCCGTGGTTTCGGCAACCGCTTCGTATTTTTTTATCTTGGAAGATATTTCCACCTCCTGCTTGGCGGTGAAAAGGTCTTCGGAAGACATATTTTTGAAATACACATAGAGAAGCCTCATGTGCTCATCGGGGCTGAAATCGCCCTTTTTCTTTTTGGATTTGCCGTTTGACGCCTCAATAAACGCCTGGTCGGGCGGGGGCTCCGGGAAGTCGGCTTCGGGAGCCTCAATCACAACATCTTCGGTCGCTTCAAAATCCGCCTCTTTTCCGTCTCCGTCACCCGAAAGGGAGCCGGATTCAAGAGATCCGTCTTTCAAATTCTCAATTTCGGGGGGTTTTTCCTTTGCTGTCATAACTTTTTACTCATCAGGCGGGAGGTATTTTCGCTCCGCAAAACCTCATCAGGCGGCGGAAAAATACTTCTCAACCTGCTCCCAGTTGACTACTTCCCACCACGCCTTGATGTAGTCAGGGCGTCTGTTCTGGTAGTTCAGGTAGTAGGCGTGCTCCCACACGTCAAGGCCGAGAATGGGAGTCAAGCCGTCTGAAACGGGGTTGTCCTGATTAGGGGTTGAGGTAACAATGAGTTTTCCGGAATCAACGCAGAGCCACGCCCAGCCGCTTCCGAAACGGGTCGCGCCCGCTTTTGCAAACTCGTCTTTGAATGAATCAAAACTTGAAAACGCGCTTTCTATCGCCGCCCCCAGCTCTCCGCCGGGAGTTCCGCCGCCGCCGGGCGACATACAGGTCCAGAAAAGCGTGTGGTTTACATGGCCGCCGCCGTTGTTTCTTACGGCGGTTCTTATGTCAGAGGGAACAGAATTCAGGTCTGTTATGAGTTCTTTCGGGCATTTGTCCGCGAGTTCGGGGTGTTTTTCCAGCGCGGCGTTCAGGTTTGTAATATATGTGTTGTGGTGCTTTGAATGGTGGATTTCCATCGTTTTCGCATCTATGTGCGGCGCCAAAGCGTCATAGCCGTACGGCAGTTCCGGTAAAGTATGTGCCATCTGTATCTCCTTGTTATAAGACGAAAATTTCGCCTTCAACTCTCACCCGAGGGGTATTATAACACAAAAATTTTTGATTTTGAATAAAAATCGCAGGCGGCGGCAAGGCGTTTGAGGAAAGCCCAAAAAATGGGTTTTCACAGGTCGAGAAGGCTCAAAACCGCGCCGCTCAACTCTATCCGCAAGTGTTCCCGCCCTCTGACGGCTTTATGGCAATCGCTCACAACCACGCCGCCGGCCCAGATTATTTCCCCCTTGCAGGTGAAAACGGGCAGGCGGTTTCTGAGAAAAGACGGTATTTTCCTGTCGGCGAAGACGGATTTCAGTTTTTTTGTCCCTTTCATTCCGAGCGGAACGGTTCTGTCTCCGGGTCTGAAGTTTCTGACTTCAACGGGAAAACCCGTTGTTTCAAGAGAAAAATGCCCCACCTCGCGCTTTCCCCAGAGCGAAGTGTCGGAGGTTTTTTCAAATCTCGCGCTGATGCCTCCGGGAAGGTCGCGTACGCCCTCGTTTTCAACCGTTATTTCATAGTCTTGAGGGAGCGCGGCGGAACCGCTTACGCAGAAAACATCGTAGCGTTTCTCCATACTTACGCCCGCGGGAAGGCTCACGGAGCCGGAACCGGTGGACATAAGCAGCGCGTCCATATCCTCAAGGTGAGAAAAATCCAGTCTTTCAAGCCCGCCCTTTGCCGCCGAATAGGCGAGGCGCAAAACCTCTGTGCGGACGGCGGGGTGAAGAGCGCGAAAGGGCTGAGCCGCCCCGACAAGCGCGCCGGACGCGGCGGGAAAGGGGAAAACCCCCGCGAACGCTTCCGCTGCGCGGTCTGATATGTATGAAGACTGCCGGTCTGCCGTGTCTGCAAGGCGGTTGAGAGCGGTTTTTATCTGCGGGTTGAAGCCTTCAAGGAGGGGAACAACCTGTTTGCGTATCCTGTTTCTTGTGAAAATCTCGCTGTCATTGCTTCCGTCTTCAACCCAGCGGGCGTTTTTTCTGCCCAGATATTCCTCCACCTCCGCGCGGGAGATTGCGAAAAAGGGTCTTATCAGGTTGCCGGAACGCGGTTTTATTGACGACATTCCCGCCACGCCGCTGCCGCGAATCATTCTCATCAGAACCGTCTCCGCCCTGTCGTCCATCGTGTGGGCGGTGGCAATTCTGTCCGCGCCGGTTTTTTCACAAATCTCGCGGAAAAATTCGTATCTCAACTCACGGGCGGCGTGTTCAAGCGAAAGCCGCTTCTGTTTCGCGAAATCAAGGGTGTCTGCGGAGCGCAGTTCAAACGGCAGTCCGTGTTTTTCGCACAACTGCTCAACAAAATCGGCATCGCGGTCTGATTCGCTTCCGCGCAGGCGGTGGTTGAAGTGGCACACCACTATCCGGGGGGCGCGCTCAAACTCCAGAAGGGAGAGAAGAAGCGCGACCGAGTCCGCGCCGCCGGAAACCCCCGCCGCAACTTTCATCGCCGGGCGCGGCAGCATATCAAACTCTTCCAGCGCCGCCGTGAGTTTGTCTTCCAGTTTCAATCTTTTGACGTGGAAAGCCCCCCGGAAATAATCACGCTGAACGCCTGCTCAACGGACATGGGAACCTCCCTGACTTTGGATTCGGGAACCATCAAGTAGAAGCCGCTTGTGGGGTTCGGTGTTGTGGGCAGAAATATGTTCACAAGAACCTCGTCCGTTACGTTGTGCGCCTCTCCGGGCTGCATTTTTCCCATAAAAAACCCTATGGAATAGACGCCCTCTTTCGGGTACTCAAAGATAACAACCCCTCTGCTGTCATCAACTCCGGGTGTGGAGAAAAGCGTTTTCAGTATCTGCTTTGAAGCGTTGTATGCCGTTCTGACAACGGGAATTGTGAGAATTATGGACTCGGCAAAACCCACAAGGCGGTTGCCGATTATGTTTCTCGTTACGTATCCGGTCATCACAACAAGAAATATCGTGAAGAAAGCGCCCACGGAGAAGGAGATGAGTTTGAAAACCCAGTCGGGAAAGGTGTAGTTGACGAAAACTGAATACTGAAGCACTTTTTGCGGAATGGCGCTTGTGAGCGAGTATATCCACAGCGATATCGTGTAGGCGAAAAATATGGCGAGACCAAACGGAACGATTACCGCAAGCCCCGTTAAAAATCCCGTTTTGAGCCAGTTGAAAAAGCGCATTTCAGTCCGGTTTGGAATTCACCCGCGTCCGCAAAATCCTGCTGGGCTTGAAAACAACCTCGTTTCTTGAGGGAATTCCAACCTCTTCCCCGGTTGCCGGGTTTCTGCCCTTTCTGGGCTTTCTCTCTTTGACGTAGAGACTGCCGAAGTGGGGCAGTTTTACGGAATTGCCTTTTTGAAGGGCGGTTTTTACGGTGTCAAAAAAGTAGTCCACGATGTCTGCGGACTCTCTCTGCGAAAAACCGAGTTTCTCGTGTATTGAAAACGCCAAATCTTTTTTTGTTACAGCCATCTATCTGATACGGGCTCCAAAAGAGTCTCCGAGGGCGCGAGCCGCTTTCTCAAAAACCGAGTTCGCCTCCTCATCGGTGAGGGTTTTTTCCTCAGACCGCAAAAGCATTGAAATCCCCACGCTCTTCATGTCTTTTCCGATGGATTCGTCCTCAAATATGTCAAAAACCCACACACGCTCCACCAGAGGGCTGACGCCCTTCACCCCCGAAACCATAGCGCCGACTTCCAGGTCTTTTTTCACAAGAAAAGCCGCATCGCGCCGGAGTGACGGAAACTTGGGCAACGGGGAAAAACTTTGCTCCCCGCCCTCTGCGTAAGGATAAAGTTTTTCAAGTTTCAGTTCAAGCGCGATAACACGCTCAACATCAAACACGCGAGCCGTTTCGGGGTGTATCTCACCGATGTCTCCAATCACGGAGCCGTCAGACGAAACAACACGCGCGCTTTTGCCCGGGTGGAGATATTTTTTGTCAGAACCGGACTCAAAACCGACCGAATCCGCAAAAGACTCATCCGCGCCGGGAATAACCCTGAGCGTCTTCTCAACAAGCCCTTTCATGTCAAAGAAATCAAAATCTCCCTTTTCCCAGAGGTCTGGTCCGCCCGCGCCTGAGGCAACTGCGGAAAACGCCTTCTCCTCTCTGGGCAGCTGCCCTCTGCCTTTGTGGAAAAACACCTTTCCGGTCTCAAAAAGCCGCACATCCGGACGCTGGCGAGCGAGGTTGAACTTCAAGTTTCTGAGCAAACCCGCGAGCAAAGTGCATCTCATCGCCGAAAGCTCCCGCGAAATGGGGTTCAAAACCTCAACCATCTCCCCGGAATCAAACGCTTTAAGCAGTTCCGGGCTGTCAAAACCGTAGTTCACGGCTTCGGAAAAGCCGTAGAGAAGAAAGACGTTTTTTATCGCGCTTTCCGCCGCCGCAGAGCGCGGGGGCTTTTGAGCGACCATGCCGACACGGGGCTGGGTTTTCGGTATTGCGTTGTAGCCCACAAGACGCGCTATCTCCTCAACCACGTCCGCCGGGCGAGAAACATCCGGCCTGAAAGTGGGAATTTTGAGGGAAAGAACATCGCCCGATGACTTTGCTATCTCAAAACCCAGAGCCGAGAGAAGCCGTTCCGCATCGCGCCGGTCGGAAGCGGTTCCGAGTATTTTCCATGTTTTTTCAAGCGATATTTCCACCTCGCGCGGCTTCACCTCTTCAACACAGGTGTCTGAAAAACCGCTCGCGGGTTTGCCGCCGGCAACCGTGTTTATCAGCGCCGCCGCCCTTGCCAGAGCGAGAGGAGCGGCGGCGGGGTCAACGCCTCTTTCAAATCTGTATGACGACTCGGACGACAGTTTGAGGCGTTTTGAGCCGCGCCGTATAACGGAAGGGTTGAAGCACGCGGCTTCAAGAAGCACGTTAGTTGTTTTGTCGCTGACGGCGGACGCCTCTCCGCCCATTATTCCGGCAATGGCAACGGGTCCCCGTGAGTCTGATATGACAAGGTCTTCGGGCGCAAGGTCGTATTTTTCCGAGTCAAGAGCAACAACAGATTCGCCTTTTGAGGCGTTTCTGACTGAAACCACGCCTTCAACAAGATCTGAATCAAACGCGTGAAGGGGCTGTCCGAACTCAAGCATGACGAAGTTTGTAACGTCCACAACGTTGTTAATGGGCTTTATTCCGCAGGCGGAAAGGCGCGACCTGAGCCACAGAGGAGAAGGTCCCACCTTAACGCCCTCCACATTCGCGCAGCAGTAGCGCGCGCAAGCGTCTGTGTTGTCAATCTTCACTTCCCGCGCCGCGCCTGTCTCTTTGATTTCACCGCCGGGGACAAGTTCGGGGGGAAATTTTAAAACCCCGCCGGTCGCAACGGCTATCTCGCGCGCTATGCCTGTAATGCTGAGACAGTCAGGCCTGTTTGGCGTAACGGCAACTTCAATAACCACGCCTTCAGTGCCTTCCACATCCGCAAGCGGCGTTCCCGGAGCAACTGAGCCGGGCAGTATCATAATTCCTTCCGATCTTGCGGCGGATATTCCAAGTTCGCTTTCACTGCAAAGCATACCGCCGGACTCGCATCCGCGTATTTTCGCTTTTTTGACGGTCATCCCGTCCGGATTGTCGTCGGTGGCGGGCAGTTTCGCCCCCGGAAGCGCGAGAACGGCAACGTCTCCGGCTTTCATATTTGAAGCCCCGCAAACGATACTGAGAGTCTCCCCGCCGTCTGTAACGGAACAGAGGGAAAGGCGGTCTGCGTTGGGGTGCGGGCTGACTTCCTCTATCCGCACGGCAACAACTTTTTCCGGCGCGAGGGATGTAACAGACTCCACTTCAAGCCCCGCCATTGTAAGGGTTTCGCCAAGTTCCTCAGGGGAAAGGTCAAAATCCACGTAATATTTGAGCCAGTTTAAAGTCGCTTTCATATCGGAAAACCGCACGGCGCGCGGGTATCATTGTAAAATAGTTGCGGTATAAATCAAACCGCGCCGTGCTGTTATGACTGAACTTTCCCCGACACAAACGGACACTCTTTCGCGCCGGATAGCTGATGAGACGGACACTTGCGGAGCCATAACATTTGAGCGGTTTATGGAGTTAGCCCTTTACGATTCAGACTTCGGGTACTACACGGCGGGAAAAGCGCGCATGGGCAGAAGGGGAGATTTCTACACAAGCCCTTCGGCGCACGGGGCTTTCGGGCAAACGCTTGCCGGACTGGCGGGGATTTTGAGAAAAAAACTCGGGGCGGACGGGATGACGTTTGTTGAAGCGGGAGGAGGAGGCGGGCGGCTTGCTGTTGACATACTTTCCGCCCTTGAGGAAACCGACCCCGCGTCTTACGAGGCGGTTGAATATGTGCTTGTTGACCGCAGTCCTCAGGAGAAGTGCGAGGCGGCGGGCAAACACGGAAACTTCCGCAGGGTGAAAAGTTTTTCGGAGATAGGAAAGCCGGTTTGCGGAATTATCTTTTCAAATGAGCTTTTTGACGCGCTTCCGTTTCACCGTCTTGTGTTCAGAAACGGGGAGATAGCGGAAATTTTTGTCTCACGCGGCGGGGATGGATTTACGGAAACCGAAGCCGCCCCGTCAGACGGGGAACTGGTTTCGTATTTTGACAGGTGCGGCGGGGCGCAGAACATGGGATTTGCCGAAGGGCAGAAGTTTGAGGTCTCTCTCAAGGCGGGAGAGATGATGAAACAGATGGCACAGACGCTTGAAAGGGGTTTGATTCTGACAATAGACTACGGTTTTCAGACGGATGAACTGTTCAGCCCGGACAGGCGGAACGGCACTTTCAAGTGCGTTTCGGGGCATACAATCAGCGAATCGCCCTACGAAAACATAGGCGGGCAGGACATCACGGCGCATGTTGACTTCGGAAACCTTGAAAAAACCGGACAAGGGTCAGGTCTTGCAACTTTGAAATACACAACACAGGGGCAGTTTCTTGTTGACTGGGGAATAATGGACACTGCGGCGCGGAGTCCGGAGCAGATACACGCTATAAAGACCCTTTTCATGCCCGGAACGATGGGCGACAGCTTCCGCGTTCTGATGCAGACAAAAAACGCCCCCGAACTCGCGCAGGGCTTTTACCCCAAAAGCCCGTTCAGGATTTCTTTTGGGGTGGATTGAGGGTTTCCACAATCAGACAACAAGCCATCCGAAAACCTCATTTCGCAACAAACCCGCTGACAAAAGCAACACCAACAGAATACGAATCGTAATATGCGTAGTCATCTCCGTGAAAAGGAAAGTTTGCCCCCACGAAAGGGGCTATCCAAAAGTTGTCAAAAAAACTGTCTGGGTTGTCGGAAAAACGAAAAGCAAAAGACAGTCCCGGAGATATGAACCCAGCGGACACATAATCATTATCAGCGTAGTCATAATCAACTGTGGGTAGTATGGAAACAAACTTGGTCGCTTTTAACTCAAACCCTATACTTGCTGAGAAACTTGTTTGGTCAGGGCCGCCTTCTTCATCTTCTTTTGTGAAACCAGCAACCAAGCTTATAAAAGGATCTATCCGTTTTTTCGGGGCAAAATGGAGTTCAACACCCCCGACAAGACCCCAAAAAGCAATTTGATCATCGGTCGTATATCTGCCATACCCGCCTGAAACCAGTAAGTTCACCATATCGTGTGCCTTCAACCTCAGTCCAAACGAGTTTGTGACCGCCTTAAAATCCGAGCCGTCAGGAAAGCTTACAGAGACCCCAACTGTGGAAAGTAAGTTTTTATTTAATAGTCCTTCGTGATAGTCCGGGCTTTCCGTTTCAGCATTTGCAGACATTCCACCAAGTCCGGAGAGTAAAATAATGCACAATAGAAACTTTTTCATAACAAAACCTCCCAAGATTAAGCCCCGAGGGCATCGGGTCTTGACAACTCACTTAACAGGGTTAAGAAGTTCTGATTATTTCCCTTTCGGGTCTTGTATTACTCAGAGACCCGATAGACGGGTCCCCGTTAAGCGAGTTGTCGGCGGTAAATCTAATCCAAATCAAACAAGATGTCAAAGCCCGCTTGACACTCCCGCCTTCGCCGTTAGATTAAACTCAATCTTCAAACAAGCGAGGTTTTACACATGAGCGATTCAATCTACAAAAACAACATCGGCGCCGAGATGGGCAAGTTCAAAGAGGCAAACCCGGAACTGCTTGACGCCTGGATGGGCTACCACGACAGCGTTTTTACTGAAGGCGCGCTCTCAACAAAGGAAAAACAACTCTGCGCCCTCGCGGTCGCGCACATCACATCATGCCCCTACTGCATAAGGTCGCGCACCACCGCTTCGCTGAAAGCCGGAGCAACGGAACAGGAAATCGTTGAAGTAATCTACGTCTCAATGCGCCTCGCAATGGGCGCGCCCTACGCCTTTTCAAGCATAGCGTTTGAGGCGCTGGAACACATGGAAAAGAAAATTCCGCTCTCAGAAGGACATTTCTTCACAAAAGACATAATGAAATACATCACCACCTTCAAAGAAGAAAGCGGTGACATCAAGGAGCCCTTTGAGCACTTTCACGAACAAACCTTTACAGACGGCGCGCTTACGAAAAAATTCAAACGCGGTATTGTCGCGCTCTGCTGCGCTCTGGTAACAAAATGCCCCTACTGCATAAGGTCTTGCGTGAGAGACGGAAAAGCCGAAGGCGTAACCTCCAAAGAGGTGGCGGAAGCCGTGAACGTCTCCATGGTTATGGCAGCGGGCGCGTGCTGGGCGCATTCATCCATAGCGATGGAAACCATAGCCAAAGCGCAGAAATAACCGCGCCGAACTCCGTATTTTGACACAACCCGTCAAAACTGCGGCGGATGACACCATATCCGCAATCTCCACGCCGCCCGGCAAAGGCGGGATATGCGTTATACGCATAAGCGGCGGGGAATCTCTTGCGATAATACGCAAAATTTTTATGTTTCACGTGAAACATCGCGACTTCAAACCGCGCGTGATGTATGCCGGGTCGGTTGTTGACCCGCAAGACGGGTCGGTTGTTGACAGCGTTATGTGCGTGTTTATGAAGGCTCCGAACTCCCACACCGGAGAGGATTCCGCCGAGATTCACTGCCACGGCGGAAGCGCGGTTTCAGAAAGAATAATAGACCTGACCCTCAAATACGGATGCCGTCCGGCGGGTCCCGGAGAGTTCACCCGGCGGGCTTTTATGAACGGGAAGATAGATCTCACTCAGGCGCAAGCGGTGGCAGACATAATAAACGCGCAGACAGAACTGGGGCTCAGACAGGCGGGACTGCAACTCTCCGGCGGTCTTTCAGACAGAATAAACACACCAAAGGCGCGCCTTCTGGATGTTCTCGCTGAGATTGAGGCAAGGATAGATTTTCCCGAAGAGGAAACCGGAGAGGTTAAAACGGAAACCCTGAAAAAAGGGGCGGAAACCGTCCGCGGGGAGTTAGAATCCCTTCTTTCCACCTATGCGGCGGGAAGCCTCATACGCGAAGGCGCGGGCGTTGCGATAGTGGGAAGCCCCAATGTCGGCAAATCAAGCATTATGAACGCCCTGCTCGGCAGAGAACGCTCCATAACAAGCGCGGAGCCGGGAACCACAAGAGACTACATTGAGGAACAGATATCCATAGACGGTATAACCGTCCGCCTCACAGACACGGCGGGAATAAGAGACGCGACAAGCGAAGCTGAAAAAACCGGCATAATGATGGCTCAGGACAAAGCCCTCGGGGCAGACATCAGGGTGCTTGTTGTTGATGGAAGCGAGCCTCTTTCCGGCGAAGACAGAAAAGCGGTTGAGAATTGCCCTGAAAATACCGTTGTTGTGGTTAACAAGACGGATATGGGAACTGCCGGCATGAATGGCGTCCGGTGTGGAACGGGTGTGGAAAAAACCGTTTTTACATCGGCAAAAACAGGGGAAGGAATTGAAAATCTCAAAGAAACCATAGGGAAAACCCTGACGGAAAACACAGATCCCGTTGAAAGCAACGAAGCGGCTCTTACCGGAATCCGCCAGAAGCATTGTGTTGAAAACGCTCTCCGGGCAGTCAACCTGTTCCTGACTCTTATGGAGCAGAAGGAGTCGCCGGAAATACTGTCAATAAAGGTCAAAGAGGCAATGGACAGTCTGGGGGAGATAACGGGAGAAACCTCAACGGAAGATATGCTCGGTGTTATTTTCGGCAAATTCTGCATAGGAAAATAACCCGGTGTTTCACGTGAAACATTCCGCCTTTGAGCAAATTTCAAAAGTTTTCCACAACAAAGTGGACAACTGCCATGACTTGTGGAACGGGGAATTGTGGAAAAGTTGTGGAAGATTGTGGAAACACTATTGAAAAGACAGGGTCAGGTCTTGTTTATATCCAGTTAAGTGCTTGCAATACAATGTTTTTTATTTCCGCATAGCGTTTGTTAACAGATGTGGAAAAAGTAAGGGTCAGGTCTTGAAGTTGTATTTTATCCACAGGTCGTATGCCTGACAGGGAGTTTGTGGCAAAAACGAAATCCGCATGGCTCATATCTTCGGGTTGAATCATCAGTTCTGACACCTGAAAGCCGCTCTCGCGGGCTTTTTCCATCAAAAAGCCCCTTGTTATGCCCGGAAGTATCCCGCAGTGCTCAGGAGGCGTGAATATCTCCCCGTTTTTTCCCCAGAAGATGTTGCGGCACGTTGTTTCCGCCACACACCCGTCCTCCCCGCGCAGAAGGGCGTCATCAAAGCCCGCGTCTCCCGCCTCTCTCATTGCCGCAACATTTTCCAGATAATTAAGGGTTTTAATCGCGGAAAGGGGCGAACTGTTCCTTGAATATCCCTTTTTTGAAAAAATTATTTTTAACGGAACCCCTGATAAATCATCGGTAATTTCGGTGACTGAAACAAGTATTTGAGAAAAACTCGGTTTTTCAAAAAAAGGAGAGGGCGGCGCGCCGGAAATAAGGCATATTTTAACGGCGCAGTCTGCAAAGCCGCTTTTTTCAACCGCGCCCGCAATTTCCGCTTTTACGACTTCCGGGGGAGGAGAGGGAATTTCCAGAAATGCGGCGGCGCGTAAAAGTCTGTCAATGTGTCTTGAAATAAAAACCGGCGGCGCGCCTTTCCATCTCATTGTTTCAAAAACTCCGTCACCGTAAAAAACCGCTCTCGGAAAAATACCCTCAATATTTTTAATTTCTTTTCCGCCTGTGTATAAACGCTGTTTTGTCATAATAAATCCGTTTATTTTGTCATCCCCGCCGCATTCCTGAGAGCTTTGAGTTTCAAGGCGGTTTCCTGAAACTCTTTTTCGGGGTCTGAATCCCAGACAATTCCCGCGCCGCTCCAGCAGAACGCGGAGGAAGAGAAAATTTGCAAACATCTTATTGAAACGCTGAGACAGAAATCGCCGCCGGGATAAAAAACACCCGCCGCTCCGCAATAGGGTCCCCTTGAATGCTGCTCAAGGGAATCTATAATTTCCAGCGCTTTCGGCTTGGGCGCTCCCGTAACCGAGCCCGGGGGGAATGTTTTTTTTATTATTTCGGGAACGGAAATGTTTTCTCTGAGAACGCCTTCCACTTCAGATTCCATGTGAAAAAGCGTTTCATACGATTTAATGTTGAAAACGGATTTTGTTTTCACACTTGACGGAACACATATCCTGCTGAGGTCGTTTCTCATCAGGTCGGTTATCATCAGTATTTCCGCTTTTTCCTTTTCACTGGAAGCGAGGGATTGCTTCATAATTAAATCCTCATCCGGACTCTCCCCGCGTTTTACCGTTCCCTTTATCGGACGCGAAACCACCTTGCCGCCCGTTTTTTTCAAAAACAGCTCCATTGAGCCGCTTAAAAACTGAAAACATCCGAAATCCATATACGCGGCAAAGGGAACCGGCTGGGAATTAAAAAGATCCATAAAAAAACCACCCGGCTCTTCGGGGGGCGGAAACTCCCACGCCTCAGACAAATTCACCTGATAGACATCTCCTTTTTCTATGAATGTTTTAATTTTCCACACGTTTTCCACAAACTTTTTCTCCCGCGAATTAAAATTGAACTCCTCTGCGGTTCGGCGCGGGAGACGGCGCGTAAAAAACTCTTCGCCGATTTTTTCCGAGTGCGTTACGGAACTTTCAGGATAAAAATGAAAACTCACAACGGGCGGCGGGTTTTTTGAGGTTTTTTCGCGTAGGTTTGCCTTAACAAAACGGCCGTCATCGGAATTGGTCAGATACTCATATCCGATAAAGCCGACCGCGACATATCCGCCGGATGTTTTTTTTTCTATTTCCTCAAGCGGGTCACCGGTGATTTCACGGCTTTTTCCGCCTGAAAATATCACGGAGCCTGAGGATGATGAAGAGAGGGTGAATTCCGGTTTTCCGAAGGCAAGACAGCCGCCTGAGCCATCCCCAAGCCAGCCGCCCCCGGAATCAAGAAGCAGGGCGGACGGAAACTCATTTTCTGTCCGCATTGTTAACCCCGTCAGGAATCCGACTTGACGACTGAATCCCTGAGAATTTCAGCGACATCTTTTATCTGTATTTCTTCCGATTTGCCTTTGTATTTCGCCGCATCGTCAAACATCGTGTTGCAGAAATAGCACGCAGTCGCGAGAGTGTCGGGCTTGAGGGCTTCGGCTTCATCAAACCTGTTCCAGTTCACCCTTGGAGACTCCTCCTCCATCCACACCTTTCCGCCACCGGCGCCGCAGCAGAAACTGTTGCGTTTGGAGCGTTTCATCTCAACAAGGTCTATGCCGGATATGGACTTCAAAATCTCTCTGGGGGAGTCGTATATGTTGTTGTATCTGCCTATGTAGCAGGAGTCGTGATAGGTGATTTTCTCAGAAACCTCCCCTTCGGGTCTGATTTTTCCCTGTTTTACAAGATCAAGCAGGAAATCCGTGTGGTGAACCACATCATACTCGCCGCCGAACTGCGGATACTCGTTTTTGATTGTGTTGAAACAGTGCGGGCAGTTGGTGAGGATTTTTTTCACCTTCAGGTCGTTCATGGTCTCAACATTCTGAGTCGCAAGTTCCTGATAAAGCGCCTCCTCTCCGAGCCGTCTGGCGGGGTCTCCGCTACAGGTTTCGGAAGGACCCATCACGGCGAAATCCACTCCCGACTTCACGAGAAGATCCACAACCGCCCTTGAAACCTCCTGCCCTCTGGGGTCAAACGCCCCGAAACAGCCCATCCAGTACACAACTTCCACCGGCTCTGCGCTTTCAAGATCTTTTCCCAGTACGCGGACGCCGTCAACATCCGACAGCCAAGCCGCGCGGTCTGCGCCGTCAAAACCCCACGGATTGCCGTAGTTCTGCAGTTTTTGCAGAGTCCGGGTCGCGGGACCGGTCAGTTTTCCTTCAAGGGTCAGGTACCTGCGCATATCCACTATTTTGCCCATCTGGTCTATGAACAGCGGGCACTGCTCAACACAGGCGTTGCAGGTTGTGCAAGCCCAGAGCTCTTCAGGCGTTATCCATTCCTGCGACGCCAGTTCCGCGCCCTCGCCCTCGGGCAGGCGGCCGTCCGCAATCTCCTTGCCTTCGCTTGAGATGTAGTGCCTCAGTTTGACAACAACATCGCGCGGCGAGAGAACCTTTTCCGTGTTCCATGCGGGGCAGTTGTCCGTGCATCTGCCGCACTCGGTGCATGTGTAGGAGTCCATCAGGTCTTTCCAGCTGAAATCCTCCACTTTCCCCGCGCCAAAATGGTCAAGGTCTTCCGGTATGTTCTCAAAATCTATCTTGGAAAGCGCGCCGCGCGGATTCAGATTCTGGAAGAAAACGTTAAGGGCGGCGGTAAAAACATGGCTGTGCTTTGAGTAGGGCAGGTAGTTGAGAAAGCCCAGAAGTATGAGAACGTGAAACCACCAGAAGAATTCGCGCCAAAAGACCTGACCCCCGGCTGTCATGCCGGCGAAAAGCCCTGAAAACAGACTTGAGACGGGCAGAAAACCCTCAGGCGCGCCGCCAATCGCTATCCTTGCTCCGGTGTACAGAAAGGAGGACATCACAAGACCGAATATAAGACCGAGAACAACAACTGCGTCCGGCCCGTTCACCTCTCTCTTTTTGCCGAAAGTCAGCCGGTTTGTAACGCCCATGCACAGGGCGAGTATCACAAGCGCCTGCGTGATGTCCAGAATGAGTTCGTAGTAGTTGTGCCCGATGCCGGGAATGAGTTTGAACCCGGTTTCGGGAAAGAAAAGCCCGCTTACAAATATCTCAAAGGTTCCGATGGAGATAACGATGAATCCCCAGAAAATCATAAAATGCTCTATTCCGGCAAAGGTGTAGTTCTGCCACAGGCGGCGCTGTCCGAAAACGTAGATAAAAACCCGCTTTATCCTCTCGCCGATTCTGTCAAACCGGTTGTCCTCTTTTTTGCCGAGCCGCAAAAGGCGGATGAGGTTGTAGATGTTATAGAAGAAAAACCCGAAGGATGCGACCAGAAGGGCTGACATTATAAGCGGTTTCATATTTTCACTCCCTACGGGCGCGCGCCCGTGCCGGATGCCGGAGTTATACTAAATAGGCGGCGGGAAAGGTCAAATCCGTTATCAAACTTACACGCCCGTAACTTTCTTCTCTTTCCTGCTCGTGCGCCACCTGAGGCGGTTGAGCGCGTTCACAAACGCCTTCGCACTTGCGACAACAATGTCTGTGTCGGAAGCCCGCCCGCGTGATGACACGCCCGCGTCCGCATCTGAGATTCTAACCGTAACTTCGCCCTGCGCATCTGTGCCGCCGGTTATGGATGAAATTTTATAGACCTCAAGTTTCGGAGCCGTGCCGGTCGCCTCTTTTATCGCCTTGTACGCGGCGTCAACGGGACCGCCGCCTTCTGAAAACGCGCTGACCTCTTTGCCGCCCGCAAGAAGCTTGACGGTGGCACCGGCGGTGGCGGAAGAGCCGCCCGTGAACTCCACACCGGCAAACTCGTAGTAGTCGGATGAGCCCATAAACTCACTGCTTATAAGCGCCTCTATGTCTTCGTCAAAAACGTATTTTTTCTTGTCGGCAAGAGCCTTGAACTTCACAAACGCCTCGTCAAACTGCGTGTCTGTGAGCGCGTAGCCAAAATCGTTCAGACGGTCTCTGAAGGCGTGCCGCCCGGAATGTTTGCCGAGAACTATGGAACTTGACGATATTCCCACATCTTCGGGACTCATAATTTCGTAGGTGATTGTTTTGCTCAGAACGCCCGCCTGATGTATGCCCGCCTCGTGGGCAAAAGCGTTTGCGCCCACAACCGCCTTGTTGGGCTGAACGGACACGCCTGTTACCTGAGACACAACCCTGCTTGAAGGGTATATCTGCTCGGTGGCGATTCCGGTGCGGAATGGATTGCGGTCGTTTCTGACCGAGATTGCCATGACTATCTCTTCAAGAGACGCGTTTCCGGCTCTCTCTCCCAAGCCGTTCACGGTGCACTCCACCTGACGCGCGCCGCATGAGACGGCGGCAAGCGAGTTCGCCACCGCAAGCCCGAGGTCGTTGTGGCAGTGGACGCTGAGAACCGCCTTGTCCAGCCCGTCAACCCTTTCCCTCAGTTGTCTTATGATTTCGGCGAATTCCTCAGGCACCGTGTAGCCGACCGTGTCGGGGATGTTGATTGTTGTGGCTCCGGCTTTTATGGCGAGGGAAACCACTTCGCAGAGATACTCAATGTCCGTGCGCGTGGCGTCTTCGCATGAAAACTCCACATTGGAAGTGAAGCCGCGCGCGTACGCAACGGAATCAGCGGCGATTTGCGCCACCTCATCCCGGGTTTTCCTGAGTTTGTGCTCAAGGTGTATGTCGGAGGTCGCTATAAAGGTGTGTATTCGCGGGTTTTCCGCATGCTTTACGGCTTCCCAGCCCCTGTCTATGTCTCCCTTTGCCGCTCTGCACAGAGCAGCTATCTCGCATCCCTTTATCTTTTTTGCTATCTCGCGGACGGAAAGAAAGTCTTCTTCTGACGAAATGGGAAATCCCGCTTCTATAACGTCAACGCCGAGACGTTCTAGCTGAGAGGCGACCCGCAGTTTTTCCGGCGCGGTCATTCCGCATCCGGGTGCCTGCTCGCCGTCCCTGAGGGTCGTGTCAAATATTTTTATGTAGTCCGGTGGCATAGCCATTCTCGAAATTTGCGCGGGTTTATTGGCTGGGGGACCGGGATTCGAACCCGGACTGACGGTTCCAGAGACCGCTGTACTGCCGTTATACTATCCCCCACTCACGCCTCGCGGCGGCGTTAATACTACACAAAACGCCGCCAATTTGAACAGTTTTGAATGAGGAAGTAAAATGCCTTTTTGAAAACCTTTCCGGAAATCCGCATGGTTAAACTTTTTTTTCCCGCCGCTCTTTTCGCGTCAGCACTTTTTGCTTTATGCGTTTTTTCTCCCCCGGCAGTCGCCGGGGGGTATGAGGAAAAACTCGGAAACGCCTACCGGGCGGTGAAAACGGAGCCCGAAAAATCGCTCTCCCTTCTCTACGATCTGGAAAATAAAATTCCCGAACTCAAAGAATACGTTTTTTTCATCAGAGGTCTCGCCCTTGACGAGCAGGGAAACGCGCTTGCGGCGGATATGTACAGAATTGCCGCCGCCTCAAAAGCTTTGAAAGCGGACGCGCTTGAAAAACAGGCGGACGCGCTTGAAAAAAACGGACATTCCGCGGAAGCAAGCGGCATATACAAAAAATTGATGATGGCGGGAACGGCGAAGAAAAAAGCGGTTTACCTTAAAAAACTTGCGGAGATAGAGGAAAAAAGCGGGCGAAAATCAAAAGCGGCGGACATATGGGAGAGAATATGGAAAGAGTATCCGGCAAGCGGTGAAGGCGGGGAGGCGCCTGAAAAAATCGCCGCATTGAGAGGCAGTTTTGCGCCTGACGAGAAAGACACGGCGGAGAGAGCGGACGGATTTTTTAAGAGGAAAAAATGCGGGCGAGCTCTTTCAGAGTATAAAAAGCTGCCCGAAACCCCGCAAAGAAATTTGAGGCGCGCCGTGTGTATTTACAGAACATCACGCAAAAACGCGCGTATGTTGAAAAAAGCCCTCGCCCTTGTGGAAAAACCCCGCTCGGCGGAGGCGGGATACAGAAAAGGCCTCATTATTGAAAGAATCGCGAAAATATCCGGTTCGGAAAGGAGAAGAAAAAAGAATCTGCGCAAGGCGGCGCGGGTATACAGGGCAACCCACAAAAACTTTCCGGAGGACGAATGGACGGGAAAATCACTTCTGAAAGAGCAGGCAATCGCCGTCAAACTGGTGGGCGCGAAAGAGGTGGAAAAGATTTATTTTATAATAAGAAAACATCACCCGGCTCATCTTGAAGAAGCGGCATGGAACGCCGGATGGGCTTACTATGCGGACGGGAATTACAAAAAAGCGGCGGAAATATTTTCCGCAAACCGCAGGGAAAAAAGACCCTTTCTGCGTGGGCAGTTTGTCTACTGGAGAGCGCGAATTCTTGAAAAAGCGGGCAAAAAAACCGAAGCGGAAAAGCTTTTTTCCGAAGTCGCCGCAAGGCGGTTCAGTTACTACTCCTATCTGGCTTCAGAAAGAACGGGGCACAACTTGTTTTCCGTTCCCGCCAAACTTGTGAGAAGAAAGTCCCCGGGATTAAAAAGGGCGCGCCTCCTCATAAAAGCCGGTCTCACCGGGTGGGCGAAAACCGAAGCGAAACTGGTTGCCCGCAAACGCCCCGCAGAGGCGTGCGCAATCCTCGCCGGGACGGGAAATTTCAGTTTTTGCATCAGCCTCGCGGGGCTTGAGCCGGAGCCCGGAAAGATGCGTCTCGCCTTCCCTGAGGGTTTTAAAAATGACGTGAAAAAACAGTCAAAAAAACAAGAGCTGGATGAAAAGCTGGTCTACTCTCTCATACGCGAAGAGAGCCGTTTTGTTCAGAACGCAGTTTCCCACGCAGATGCCTACGGTCTTATGCAGCTGCTGGTTTCCACGGCGAAAGACATGGCGGAGAAAGACGGCGTTTCGGAAGTAACGCCCCGAAAACTGTTTGGCGCGGAACTGAACATAAAACTGGGTTCCCGCTACCTGTCTGCGATGTTGAAAAAGTTCGGGGGAAAAACGGCGGTCGCTCTTGCCGCCTACAATGCGGGTCCTTCAAGGGTGAAAAACTGGGTTGAGGGCCCTCTCAAAAACCTTGAGCCCGATGAGTTCACCGAAAGCATCCCTTTTGAAGAAACCAGAGACTATGTCCGGCGCATATTCAGAAGTTACGGGGCTTACATCACGGTCTATAAGCCGTACTGAAAAAGGGCGAAATTGCGCAGTATTTCAAGCCCCGCGCTTGAGCTTCTTTCGGGGTGAAACTGGCAGGCGAACACGTTGTTTTTTTCCACCGCCGCCGTGAAATTCACTCCGTGCTCCGTCCTTGCCGCCACTATTGAGTCGTCTTCCGGAGCGGCGTGGAAGGAGTGGGCGAAGTAGAGCCAGCTTCCGTTCTCAACACCGCCGAACATCGCGCAGTCGCGGGTTTCGAGCCGGTTCCAGCCCATGTGGGGAACTTTGATTCCGGGAGAGGAGGGAAGTTTCACCACGCGCCCTTCAAATACCGAAAGTCCCGGCTCACCCGGGCTTTCCTCGCTTTCAGAAAAAAGTATGTGCATGCCGAGGCAGATGCCAAGATAGGGCTTTCCCGATTCTATAAACTCGCGCACGGCGTCCGCCGCTCCGGTTTTTCTCATTGCCGCCGCGCAGTCGCCGAAAGCGCTCACCCCCGGAAGAACAAGCCGCTCCGCCTTCCGAATATCGCCCGGCGAAGATGTCGCGGTTGCCGGAAATCCGAGAAATTTGAAGGCGTTGAAAACGCTTTTGAGATTTCCGCCGCCGTAGTCAAAAACGGTGATGCCGGTCACAGGGCTCCCTTTGTGGAGGGAACTCCCGCGTAGCGTCCGTCAGTTGAGGTCGCGATGTCAAAAGTGCGTCCGCACGACTTGAACATCGCCTCAATGTTGTGGTGCAGATTCTCACCCGCTTCAAGCCGTATGTGGAGATTGCAACCGAGGTTGTTGGAAAATGACTTAAAGAACTCGCGCGCGAGTTCCGAATCAAAATCGCCGACTTTGGATTTGGGCAGTTCCGCGTCAAACACAAGGCAGGGACGTCCGCTGATGTCAACGGCGGAAAAAACAAGCGTGTCTTCAAAAGGCACGTAAGAGTGCGCAAAGCGGACTATCTGCTCTTTTTCCCCGAGCGCGTCTTTGAACGCGTTTCCGAGCACAATTCCCACATCCTCAACCGTGTGGTGAAAATCAACCTCGGTGTCGCCTATCGCCTTTATTTTTATATCAAAACAGCCGTGCCGGGCAAACTGGCAGAGCATGTGGTCAAAAAACGGTATTCCGGTCTGAATGTCAAAAACGCCGGAGCCGTCAACATTAAGGTCAACGCTGACCTTTACTTCGTTTGTCTTCCTTTCAACAGATGCCTTTCTTTCAGCCGCCATAGCAAGGGCAAGACTATCACAACAAGCCGTTTTCAACAAAACTGAAATGGTCGTGAGACGACACGATGATGTGGTCTACAAGGCGGATGTCGAGGGATTTGCATATGCGCGCCAGTTCGGCGGTTATGTCTTTGTCACTGCCGGACGGCTCGGTGTGTCCGCTCGGGTGGTTGTGAACAACGATGATGCCGGAGCATTTTCTAACATCAATCGCCTTTTTCACCACGTCTCTGATATTCACGTTCACACTCGCGACAGAACCCTTGGAAACAACTTCGTGTTCAAGAAACTGATTCTTCGTATTGACGAAAATGAGAGCCATAAACTCTTCCGACTCCCTTCCTATTCTCGCTTTCGCGAAATTGATTACGGAGACCGGAGAGGTGAGGTAGTCCTTCTTTTCTATTTTGGTTTCCTTGTAGCGCCAGTTCATCTCGCGCACAAGCTTTACGAGCGCGGAGGTCATGCGGCCAACGCCGTTCACCTTTTCCAGCTCATCTGCGGAAGCATCCATAATGGCTGAGAGAGAACCGAATTTTTTGAGCAATTCCTTTGCCAGAGGTTTCACGTCCGCACGGGAGACGGAATAGGTGAGAAGAAGCTCAAGGGCTTCGTAATCTTCAAACTTTCCCATACCCTCTCTGAGAAACTTGCTTCTCAGGCGTTCCCTGTGTCCGGCGTAGTGCGGAGAGTCTTTGTCTTCGCTCATGGGCGGTTATTTTAAACAAGCTGTGTGGAAAAAAAACCATTTTTCAGTAGCATTTGAGAAATGAGAGCGGTTCTTATTCCCGTAAAAAGATTTTCGCGCGCTAACGAAAGGCTTCGTGAAGTTCTCTCGCCGTCTGCGCGCGAGGGGCTTGCGCGTGTGATGCTGGGCGATGTGCTTTCAAATATACGGCTGTGCGGAAAAGCCGATGCCCTGTTTGTGGTAACGGCTGAGCCCGAAGCCATGGAAACCGGGCGCGCCATGGGAATGGAGATAATCGCCGAAGAGACGCAGGAGGGCGAAAGTTCATCCGTCTACTTCGCGATGAAAAAATGCGCGGAAATGGGCGCGCGCTCGGTGCTTGTGGTTCCGGGCGACATCCCTTGCGCGCCGCCGGGAGAGTTTGACGCCGTGATGGAAAAAGATGACGGCGAAAAAAGGATAGTGATAGTGCCCTCGCGTGACGGAACGGGAACAAACGCCCTTATGATGAATCCCTGCGGCGTTATGAAGCCCAGTTTCGGCAACAACAGTTTTCCCCGCCACAAAGAGATGGCGAGGGCGGCTGGCATCGCGTTTTCCTCTCTCACGCTCAGCGGTATCGGGCTGGACATAGACGGTCCCGAAGACCTGGAAATTTTTATGAGAGCCGGGGCGGGAACGGAAACCCACAACTACCTGCGAAATCTCGGCGTTGAGACAAAAACGGGGAAAACAGCTTAATGGGGCTTGAGCTCAACTTTCTCGGTCTCAGCGCGAGCGAGTCGGATTTTGATTCCGCAAAAACGGTAATCGTTCCCGTTCCGTATGAGAGAACCGTCTCTTTTCGCGGCGGCTGTTCCGCGGGGCCTCTCGCGATTATGGAGGCGTCCCGCTCTATTGAACTTTATGACGATGAGCTTGAGTGCTCCCCTTCCGAATCCGGCATACACACGCTTTGCGAGGTTGAGTGCGACATACCGCCGGAAAGCATGGCGGAGCGGGTGAAAGCCGAATGCCTGCCCTCTGCGGAACGGGGCAAGTTTGTTGTAACGGTCGGGGGCGAGCACTCGGTAACGGCGGGCGCGTTTTCCGCGCAGAGGGAGATTCATCCTGACCTCAGTGTTGTGTCAATTGACGCGCATTGCGATTTGAGGGACACATATCAGGGCTCAAAACTCAGCCACGCCTGCGTTATGCGAAGAGTGGCGGAGACGGGCGCGACCGTGGTTGAGGCGGGGGTCAGAAGCATGAGTTCAGAGGAGGCGGAGTTTTTGCGCGAAAACCCGGCAGTCTCCGTTTTCAGGGCGGCGGACATAACCGGCAAAGATCCCGTGAGCTGGAGCGCGGAGATAGTTGAAAAACTTGGAGAGAAGGTTTATCTGAGCATTGACCTTGACGGGCTTGACCCTTCAATCATGCCTTCGGTTGGAACCCCTGAGCCGGGCGGTTTGGCATGGACGGAGGTTACGGCTCTTATGCGCGCGCTTTTCTCACGGCGCGAAGTGGTGGCAATGGATGTTGTGGAGCTTTCCCCCGTGCCGGGAATGTGCGCCCCGGACGTGACGGCGGCAAAACTTATCTACAAAGCGGTCGGGTACAAGTTCGCCCGGCTTGTGAAATCTTGATATAAACCCGCCGGGTGTGGTAAAATCGCCTTTCCGGCGCGGGAAAAGAAGGCGGCGTAGCTCAGAGGTAGAGCGGGGCTCTCATAAGGCCCATGTCGGAGGTTCGAGTCCTCCCGTCGCCAGAAAACAGCATCCGGAAAAATTTCCCTAATCCTTTTTTTTGAAGTCCAGAGACGCGGAATTTATGCAGTATCTCATGCCCGTTGTCTCGCCGGGCCCGTCAGGGAAAACGTGTCCGAGGTGGGCGTCGCATTTCGAGCACATAACCTCTGTTCTGCTCATGCCGAGAGATTCGTCCTGTTCCGCTTTGACGCTTTCTTTTTCCACCGGTTTGTCAAAACTGGGCCATCCGGTTCCGGAATTGAACTTCGCGTCTGAACTGAATAGCGGCTGTCCGCAACAGACGCAAGTGTAGTCGCCTTTTTCCTTGTGGTCGTTGAACTTTCCCGTGAACGGCTTTTCGGTTCCTTTCTTCCGGGTTACGGCAAACTGCTCGCCGGTCAATTGCTCTTTCCACTCGTCTTCGGTCTTTTTCATTTTTTCCGTCATGGCACAGGGTAACCGCCCGCTCTGGGGCATCAAAGTCAGTCGTGCTGCTCAAGGGAACTTCGCTTTCGCCGCGCGTCCGCGCTCAAGTATTTTCACAAGAGCATCGCGGTCGCCCGCTCTGACAGCTGAGGCGGTCTCCTCAACGGCACGAGAAAAAACCTCAATCGCCTCCAGCACCGGCTCTGAGTTTTCAAGCAGTATGCCCGCCCACAGCGCGGGGTCGCTCATGGCTATCCGTGTTGTGTCTTTAAGTCCGCCGCCTGAGAGCGGAAAACCGCCGCCCTTGCCCCCGGACGCGGCGGCGGCGGCAAGTGAGTAGGCGCACACGTGCGGAAGATGGCTTATGAAAGCAAACAGCCGGTCGTGTTCTTCTGAGTCCATTCTGACGGTAACGGCTCCGGTCTTTTCCCACATCCGCTCAACCGTGCGGACGGCGTCTTGCGCTCCGCCCGTTATCACAACCGGTTTTCCCTTGTATATACCTTTTTTGAAACTGCGCGCCCCGTGCTTTTCATCGCCCGCCACGGGATGAGCCGGAACAAACTCCGCGCCGGGGGGAAGGGCTTTTTGTACGCTTTTTATAACCGGAGATTTGACGCTTCCCACATCGGTTACGACAACCCCCTCGCGGGAAACGGAGAAAAATGCCTCCACAGCGGAGCCCATCCGTTCAACCGGAACGGCAAGCACGCATATTCCGGCGGCGGAGGGAACAAGGGCGGCATCGGTAAAACCCTCATCCACTATCCCTTGAGAAACGCAGTAGTCCACCGCGGCGGGGTCGCTGTCAACACCCGTGAGTGTTGCCGCAAAACCCGCCTCTTTAAGATCCGCGCACAAAGACGCGCCCATCTTGCCAAGCCCTATGACCGTTACATTCACCTGTTCATCACCTTGCCGAGGGCTTTGATAAACGCCGTGTTTTGCCTGCGGTTTCCGACCGTAACCCTTATGTGCGAGGCAAGCCCGTAGACGGCGGCGGGGCGAACGATAACTCCTTCGCGAAGGAGTTGTTCGTACACCTTTGCCGAATCTCCAACATCAGCGAGAACAAAATTCGCCTTTGAATCGGTTCGCGCAACGCCCATGGAGTCGAGACGGGAGGAGAGGAATTCCAGCCCTTCAAGGTTCGCCTTGCGGGATTTTGCGCAGTGGCTTTCGTCATCCAGAGCGGCGGCGGCGGCGGTCTGCGAGAGAGAGTTGACGTTGAACGGCTGTTTGGCGCGGTTCAAAAGAGCGGCGGTTTCTTCGGATGAGACCGCGTATCCGATTCTTGCTCCGGCAAGCCCGTATATTTTTGAAAAAGTTCTCACCGTCACAATGTTTTCCCTCGCGAATTGAAACTTGAGAGAATCGGGGTAGTCGCGGTCGTCCACGTATTCAAAATACGCCTCGTCCACAACCACAAGAACGGACGGGGGAATTTCCGCGAGAAAGTTCTCAAACTCGCCTTCTGAGAACACCGTTCCGGTGGGGTTGTCGGGATTTGCGAGAAACACAACCTTTGTGCGCGGCGTTACGCGGGCGGCAATATCATCAAGGTCGTGGCGGAGATGCGGCATGGGAGACGCAACCCCTTTCGCCCCCGCACCGGCGGTTACAATGGGATAAACGACAAAACTGTTCGCGCCGTATATCGCCTCATCTCCGGGGCCCAGAAACACCTTCGCTATCAGTTCAAGAACTTCGTTTGAGCCGTTTCCTATCGCAAGGCGGGACGGGGTAACGCCGAGTTTTGAGCAAAGCCGCTCTTTGAGGGCACGGCAGTCGCCGTCCGGGTAGAGGTTTGTCTCTTTCAAAAATCCCCTGAGCGCTTTTACCGCTAGAGGGGAGGGACCGAACGGGTTTTCGTTTGACGCCATCTTGACCGTTCCGGTTATGCCGGTTTCCGTCTCAATCTGCGCGGGGGTTTTTCCCGGCACGTAGACGGGAAGGCTCATTATGTTTTCTTTCGGGCGTATCATGGGGAGATTTTTTTGCCGCCCGAAAAGTAGCATCCAAGCACCTTAAAAGATGAGCTTCTTGCCTCAATCTTCTCTATCAGCCTGTCTGTCTCCTTCTGCCCCGGCGCGCCTTCAAAATCAACAAAAAACATATATTCCCACGCCTTCTTCCCCGAAGGGCGGGACTCTATCCTCGTGAGATTCACACCGGCGGACGCAAGAGGGGAAAAAAGAGTTTTGTGAAGCGCGCCCGGTTTGTCATGAATTGTGAACGCGACTGAAACCTTGTTTCCCTCCCCCGTGCTGACCGAAGAGCCGCTCTGCCTTTCCACAGTTACAAAGCGGGTGGAGTTGAGAGGGTTGTCCTCTATGTTTTTCCGCGCAATGTTGAGTTTGTATATGTCTGCGGCATACGCGCTTGAGATTGCCGCCACCCCTGCGTTTTTTGCCGCCTCTGCGGCGGCGGCGGCGGTGCTTGAAACCTCAACCGTTTTCACGCCGGGAAGGTTGGCGGAGAGCCAGTTTCTGCACTGCCCAAGCGCTTGAGGGTGTGAAACGACTTTTTTAATATTTTTCTCTGAAGCGGTTTTTGAAAGAAGGAAGTGGTTTATCTTTTCAAAACGCTCGCCCGTTATCTGAAACTCGCCCTCGTATATCATCTCAAGAACATTGCCGACCGGGCCCTCGGTGGAGTTCTCTATCGGCACAACGCCTTTTGAAACTGAACCCGTGAGGACGCTGTCAAAAACTTCCTCAATGGTTTTATGCGGAAAAAGGCTCGCCCCGGCACAAAAGATATTTGCCGCCGCCTGATGGGAAAAACTGCCTTCGGGACCCAGATACGACACTTTTCCTTCCGCCTGCAAAACCCTGCACGACCTGATTATTTCTCTGAAAATGGAAACCGCGCTCTCGCCCGAAAGAGGCCCATTGTTAAGACGCGCTATCTTGGTCTCAACCTGTTTCTCTCTTTCCGGGTCGTAAACGCTTCTTAGAATTCTCTTCTTCTCCTCGGCAATTTTTCCCGCGACTGAAGCGCGCTTGTTTATGTGCCTGAGGATGTTCCTGTCTATGGAGTCTATTTCGGCTCTAAGTCTGGAGAGTGTGTTTGAGCCGGTCTTTTTTATGCTTTTTTTGGGCATTGTTTGACAGAGAAAACTCGCGTCCGGAGTTTTCTCTTATAAATAAGCGGTTTTGTAAAGTCAAATGGGAGTTCTGAAAACTGTGAGCGCAGACACCTCCCTCGCGCCCGCAGAAAGGAGAGCTTTTGAGCACTCATCCACCGTGGCTCCGGTGGTGAATATGTCGTCAAACACAAGCACCCTCGCGCCTTTTATGACGTTTTTTGCCCCTTCCGCCACTTTGAAAGCTCCGCGAACATTTCTCTTCCTGTCGTTTTTTCTCTGAAACGATGCCTGCGGAACGGTGTCTTTCACCCTTTCAATCACAAAAGGCATGTGCTCTTTGCCAAGTTTCGCTGATACTGCCGAAGAGACAACCGCCGACTGGTTGAATTCTCTCTCTTTAAGCCGTTTCGGATGAAGGGGAATTGGAACCACACAGTCAAACTCTCCCAGTTGAGCGGGAAAAGAGGTGAGCACAATGTCCGCGAAAAACTTTCCAAGCGAGAAATCCCCGCCGTATTTGAACCGCTTTGCCGCGCTTGCCCCGGAGCCGGAAAAAAGAACAACAGACCTTGCCGAGGAAAAAAACCTGTCTGTGGAAACACACGCCCCGCAAACTGCTCCCGCTCCTCCCTCGCCCTGAGCGAGAATATTTCCGCAGAGAGAACAGATGTCTTTTTCGGGAAGGAAGAGAAAACCTTTTTCGCAGGGCGGGCAGAGGTTTTTTCCCAAAACCGGATTTTCAGAGCGGCCGCCCGCAGGGTTGCCAATATACGCCGCGCACACCGCGCACTTTGAAGGGAAAAGACCGGAGAGAAAAAATTCGGCTGTTTGTGCCGCAAATCCCATAAGGAGTTTTCAGGAGACAACCGGCATCAGTATGCAGACAACATCGTCAGAGCCTTCAAGCGACAAAATGGCGGGAGAGTTCCCGTCTCCGGGGCGGAACTCCACGCTGTTGCCGTCAAGAAGGGTGAGAGAGTCAACCACAAAACCGGGGTTTAAAGATGTGTTCGTTTCAGTTCCTGAGAACTTTGCGGGAATGGTTTCAAGGCCCTCGCCTATCTCCGTCTCTCCGCTGTTAAAAGAAACAGTTTCAGCGGAGACTTTGATGTCAACCTTTTTGGGATCCTCACAAAAAACACTGACTCTTCTCACCGCGCCAAGCATAACGTTTTTGTCTACAACGGCGGGAGAGATGGATTTGATGTCCGGCACAACTCTGCCGTATTCGGGAAACGGTGAGTCAACGGGGCTTGATATGACGGTTGTATCACCTAAGGTGAAAAACACTTTTTCAGAATCAAAACTGAAAGCCGCTTCTCCGCTTTCTTTTTCAGAGTTCCTGAGAATTTTGGCTATTTCTCCCGCCGCCTTGCGGGGAAGAACAACACTCTCAAACTCTCCGGGCAGGTCAACCTTCTTCTGGAAGTAGGCAAGGCGGTGGCTGTCTGTCGCCACAAGCCGCAGCATACCGTCAACCCTCTCAAACAGAACCCCGTTTATGTTCCGCCTTATCATGTCGTCAGATGAGAAATTCAAAACGGCGGGAAGCACGTTTGAGATGGTTTCGGGAGGAAGGGAAAAACCTGTTTTTCCGGATATTGGTGGGATTGTGGGAAAATCTTTTCCGGGAAAGGTGGGAAGTTTGAACTGCGCCGAGCGGGTTGTTATCTCAATCCAGTTGTTTTTTTGAATTTTGAGGAGTATTTCCTCGTCGTCTATGTTCCTCACAACCTCAAGAAGCCTCTGGGCGGGAGCGAGAAAATCGAAGTCGGCCGCCGGGGCGTCATCGGGTTTGAAGCTGGTTATGATTGTTGACTCAAGGTCGGTCGCGGCAACAACGCACTCTTTTCTTTTTTTGGATCCTCTCAAGAGAACATTTCTGACAACCTCGCTCGGGGAGCGCGCTTCGGTCAGTCCTGACACAAGAGAGATTTTTTCGAGAAGGGGCTGTCTTTTAAATTTTACGTCCAATGTTTTCCACCTTGTTTGAGAGATTCTACTACTACTGTATTTATATTATTATCTTATATAAAAATTAGTAGTAGTAGTAGGGGTTGTGGATTTGTTGAAAAAGTTTTCTTTTTCTCTGTCCCGCCTTTTCCTCTCAACCTCCCCGGGAGTTTTTCCCTTGTTGATTTCACTGTTGATTCTTTTCCACAAATGTGGAGAAAAAACCTTCCCGTGAATGTTTTCCACAAACTTTTCCACTTTTCCACAAAAAACAGAGACTTTTCCACATTGGTTTTGTTCAAAACTTTGCATTTTGGGGACTACACCCTCAACATGTCTTCAATCTCTTTTATAGCCGTTATAGTGGTTTCCTCTCCCGCCTCAACTTCTTTTCCTATCTTTGAGACGGCGTGCATAACTGTTGAGTGGTCTCTGTTTCCAAATTCCTCCCCGATTGAGGCGTAAGGCATTTCCACCATGTGTTTTTTGATAAGGAACATTGCTATCTGTCTGGGAAAAGCGATACTTCTGCTTCTCTCCGGGGACTCAATCTGCCCCGGTTTGAGACTGAAAAACTCCTCAACTGTTCCCTTTATAAATTTTGTGTTCATACCGTTTGGAACTGCCAATATAGACGATCTGCGGTCAACCTCTCCGCCGCTGAAAAGTTCGTTTGCGGTTGTTATGTCTATAGGTTTATTTTCCGCCTCTGAAAACACCACAAGTTTCGTCAGAGCCCCTTCAAGTTCTCTCACGTTGTTCTTCACTTTAGATGAGATCATCTCCACAACCCCGGAAGGTATTTGAACGTTCCTCTCTTCGGCTTTCTTCCTTATGATTGCCACACGAGTGTCTATGTCCGGCGGGCGGATGTCCACAACAATTCCCCACATAAATCTTGATGTGATTCTCTCCTCAAGGTTCTCCATCTCGGTGGGCACTTTGTCGCTTGTGAGAACTATCTGTTTTCCCGCTTCATGAAGTGTGTTGAATGTGTGGAAAAACTCATCAAGAGTGCTTTTCCTTCCTTCAAGAAACTGAACGTCATCCACCATCAGCAGGTCGCACTGCTTTCTCAGTTTCTGCCTCAAAAAGTTAGTGTTTCTCTTTGAAATATGGTCAACAACTATGTTTGTGAACTCCTCGGATGAGAGACAGCAAATATTCATCTTCGGGTTTCTCTTTGCGAACTCATTGCCTATGGCGTTCATCAGGTGAGTTTTCCCCAGCCCGGACGGCCCCCTTATGAAGAGAGGGTTGTTTTCACCTCCGGGACTTCTTACCGATCCGAGGGCGGCGGCGTTGGCAAAATTGTTGCTCTCTCCCACAACAAAGTTTTCAAATGTGTATTTTGAGTTGAGGTGGCCGAGAAAAACCTCCCGCCTTTCGTTTTTCTCTGAAGATGTGAAGTAGTATTCCCCGTTGCCGCCGCTGGGGTTTATGACTTCAACATGGTTTATGCCGTGAAAGTTTTTGAAGTACTCTCTGGTTTCCCCCAGAGAGTTGCCGAGGTTGTTCATGAGATACCGGAATCCTATTTCGTCCGGAGGGACTACCTCAAGAAAGCTGTTTTTCTCATCAAGTTTTGAAATCTGCGACTTTGAAAGAAGTTCCACTATTTCAGGGTCAACTTTGTCGCTTGCTTCAAGATGCCCGATGAAAGCCTGCCAAATCTGACGGTTCTTTTCCTTCTGCATAGCAAAAATTAACAGAGGAAAATGGCGAAAAACCGCCGCCACAGCGGAAAAGCCTGTTCTTCCTCACCCCTATCACCTTGGACTGATTTTGAACAGGAAACTCCGCAGTGTCAAATCAAGTTCTTAAACTGTTTGCCCTTTTGTGTAGAATATGCCGCATGACTTCCAACATCCTGAGTTGCGCCGTTCTTGGGGTTGACGGCTACATTGTTGAGGTTGAAGTGGACATGAGCGCCGGGCTTCCAAACTTCACCACTGTGGGGCTTCCCGAGGGGGCGGTGAGGGAAAGCAAGGAAAGGGTTAGGTCTGCCATCAAGAACAGCGGATTCAAGATTCCCCCCAGAAGAATTACGGTCAACCTCGCGCCCGCAAATATCAGAAAGGAGGGCTCATCTTTCGACCTTCCCATATCTGTCGGCATGCTTGCCGCTTCGGGGCGCATCAACTCTCGCGCGGCGGAAGGCTTTTTAATTATGGGCGAACTCTCACTTGATGGCAGGGTGAAGAAGATAGGCGGCGTTCTCCCGATGGCGTTGTGCGCCCGGCAGAAGGGGCTCAAAGGGGTTGTCGTTCCCAGAGAGAACGCGGGCGAGGCGGCTCTTGTTTCGGGAATAAAGGTTCTCGCCGCAGACAATCTCGCCTCTCTTGTTGAGCATATGGAGGGGAAAAAACAGATAGAGCCTGAGGTGTTTGATAAAAAATGTTTCGGCGGAGATGACGAGAATTACGAGTTTGATTTCAGCGAAGTGAAGGGTCAGCATCACGCGAAACGCGCCATGGAAATTGCGGCAAGCGGCGGGCACAACATACTTATGGTCGGTCCGCCGGGTTCGGGAAAAACGCTTCTCGCGAGAAGAATGCCCACCATTTTGCCCGATATGTGTTTTGAAGAGGCGCTTGAAACCTCAAAGATATATTCGGTTAGCGGCTTTCTTAAAGAGGGGCGAAACTTTATCTCCGAGCGTCCTTTCCGGTCTCCCCATCACACGGTGAGTGACGCCGGTCTTATAGGCGGCGGCTCCCTTCCCCGCCCGGGCGAGGTCAGCCTTGCGCACAACGGCGTGCTTTTTCTGGACGAGATGCCGGAGTTCAAAAGAACGGTGATTGAAGCCATGCGTCAGCCGCTTGAAGATGGCGAGGTTGTCATCTCCAGAGCCGCCACCACCCTCACGTATCCGGCAAAGTTTATGCTTGTGGGAGCGATGAACCCATGCCATTGCGGTCATCTGGGAGATTCCACAAAGCCGTGCGTGTGCCGCCCGGATCAGATAAGAAAATACCGCAGCAGGGTGTCGGGTCCCGTTCTGGACAGGTTTGATATGAACATAGAAGTGCCGTCACTCAACTACGGCGAACTGTCAGACGAAACAGTCAGCGAGAGTTCTTCAGAGATAAAGGCAAGGGTGAACGCGGCGAGGGAGATACAGAACGAGCGTTTCAAAGACAAGGGTTTTTTCTCAAACTCCCGGATGGCTCCCGAGATGATAAAAAAAGCCGCTCCGCTCTGCGATTCGTCAAAGAAGATACTTGAAAAAGCGGTGGAAAAACTGGGGCTTTCCGCAAGGGCGTATGACAGAATAATCAAGGTTTCCCGAACCATAGCAGACCTCGCGGCAAGCGAGAACATACAGCCCGAACACGTAGCCGAAGCGGTTCAGTACCGGCGGCTTGACAGGTATTTTCAGTGAGGAGCCGCATGCGAAAAAACGCAACCACCAAAAACCTTCTACTATTTATACTTCCAGCTTTCTTAGCCTTGTCTTTTCTGTCTTTGCCTCTGTCTGCGGATTGGGGCGAAGAGAAAAAAGAGAAAGCTTTTTGTTATTTTACCAACCAAGATAAAGGACAGAATGAGTTCTACAATGACTTTGGAGCTTATTTTGAGCTGGATGGCATAATCGCTCTTAAGGAACCTGACAGCATGAAAAGGCTTAAAAAATATGTTCCTGAACTTGTAAAGCCTAATTGCCTTATTGGATTCAATGAGAATTACGGTTACAACTTGCTTCACTCAGCTTATAGATCTAAACACTATGAGGCTTGGAAATATTTAATGAGTATTCCAAAAAACCACCCGAAATATAAGCTTGAAGATATAGGGATCAACATTTGTTCAGGTCGAGGGACTCTCCTTTATCAAGCTTATGAAGATGAAGAGAAATATTTTATCGGAAGCTTAAACGCTTTAAGAGCTAAAAAGAAAAGCCCTGAAGAGTGCGATGAGGAGAAATAAAAGTAGACTGTTTACCAAACTAAAAGGGCTAATCTTCCGACACTCCCCCGTTGACAAAACCCCGTTCGCAATAGACAATTTTTCCTCTTTAAGATGACCGAAGATACCGACTCCACAGACCATACAGACATCACGCGCGACCAGCCGGCGGATGAGGACTTTGTTGTCCGCGCCGCGCTTGACGCTTTCGCGGGAGATACCCCCGGCGTTGTTGCGGGTCCGGGAGACGATGCGGCGGTGCTTGATTTCGGCGCGCCGGAGCTGATTGTTGAAAGTTGCGACTGCTCGGTTGAAGGCGTCCATTTCAGAAACAAGTGGCTTTCCCTCAGCGTATTCGGGGCGCGCGCGGTCGGGCGAAGAGCCGTTCTCTGTTCGGCAAGCGACATGGCGGCGATGGGCGCGGCCGCCAAAACCGTTCTTGTGAGTCTGGGGCTTCCACCCGAAACCGGGCGCAACACGGTTGAGGAAATATTTTCAGGCATCTCAGAAGCGTGCTCTCTTATCGGGGCGGCCGTATCGGGAGGCAACACATCATCATCTCCGGTCATGTTTGTTGACATCAAAATTACAGGCGAAACGCGGGGGCGCGGGTTTGTGCGCAACAGCGGGGCGCGCCCGGGCGATGTGATTTTTGTTACGGGAAAAATAGGCGCGGCGGATGAGGCAATGAGAACGCTTGACGAACTTACCGAAAACCCCGAACTCAAATCCCGCAAATCTGACGATATTGAAGCCGCCGTCCGCAGGTTCTGTTTTCCCTCTCCCCGCATCTCTTTCGGTCTTTCCCTGTGCGGTGTCGCAACCGCGATGACAGACGTGAGCGACGGCCTTCTGCTTGACGCGGGACGCATCGCGTCTCTCTCCTCTGCGGGCGCGGAAATATTTCTTGACAAGGTTCCCGTCCCCTCAGGCGTCAATCCGAGGGACGCGATTGTATCAGGCGGCGACTACGAACTTGTGTTCACAGTTCCGCAGCAAAGCGCAAAAGAAGTGATGAAAATTTCCGCCCTCACGGGAGTTGAGGCAACGGACATAGGGAGGATTACGGACGGAAAAGAGACGGTTGTTTCAAGCCCCGCCGGAGTGGAGGCGGCATCAGATTTCCGCAAGCGCGGCTACGTTCACAACACAGGGATATGAGCGAAGTTACTGCAGGCCTTATAAGTTCGTTTATTCTTCTTGCGGCGTCCGCTTTTTTCTGCTTCGCCGAAGGCGCGCTTTTCTCGCTCGGACGCCATCAGAGAGAAAGCATAAGGAGCGAGGGAGGCAGAAAGGCGGAGATAATAGAGGGTCTTCTCAAAAAACCCGGCGAACTTATCGTTACGGTTCTCTTTGCGGACGAGGCAGTCAACATCGGGTATTCCGCCGCCGTTGCCATGGTGCTTGCGAGTTTGATGAGCTCCTACTCTTCCGAAACGGTAACTGCGGTTTCCATCGCGGTCGCCTCGCCCGCGCTTCTGGTTTTCGGTGAAACGGTTCCCAAAACAGTCGCCGTGCGTTTTCCCTCTGCGGTCGCAAAAGCGGTTGCCTCGCCGCTTAACTTTTTTCACTGGCTCGTAACTCCCCTGCGCCGTCTGATAATAGAGTTCTCAAACCTGTTCGTGCCTCTCAAAGCCGCAGACGAAGACCCCACCGCCGGGCTCGCGCAGGACTTCAGCGAGGAAGACATAGAAGCCCTTGTGCTGATGGGCAGAGAGGAAGGCGTTGTGAACGATGTTGAAAGCCGCCTCGCAGACCGGCTTTTCCGCCTGCGCGACACTTCCGCGCGAAGCATAATGAAGCCTGAAATAGACTGCATGACCCTTTCGGATTCCCTTTCTCCGGGGCGAATGGTGTACGAAATAGAGAGAACGGGGTACTCGCGAATTCCCGTCTATTCGGGCGACCGCAACGACATCAGGGGCATTGTGTACAGCAAAGACTTTCTGCTGAACCCTCCGCTTGAAG
The DNA here is from genome assembly GCA_965226585.1 of Thermodesulfobacteriota bacterium. Lineage (GTDB taxonomy): Bacteria > Desulfobacterota_D > UBA1144 > Nemesobacterales > Mycalebacteriaceae > Mycalebacterium. Next base: position 275,829 of record OZ245366.1, read on the forward strand.
ACGCCGCGCTTGAAGACTACCTGCACACCCCGTATTTCATTCCCGGAAGCAAAGACGCTTTCGACCTTCTCAAAGAGTTCCGCCGCCGCCGGATTCACATGGCGCTTGTGGTGGACGAATACGGAAGGTTTGACGGGCTTGTAACGCTTGAAGACATCCTTGAGGAGATAGTGGGCGAGATAGAGGACGAGCGGAGCATCTCCAGAAAAGACCAGTCCGTGCGGTGGGAGGGCAATGTGCTGACCGCCCCCGGCGGCTACAAAGTGGACGATTTTAACGATGAGATGCTTTTCCCGCTCATAAAGTTTGTGGGAATTGAAGACTTTTCAGACGCCCTTGTCGCGTCCGCCATTCCTCCCCGCGAAGACGGCGGGCAGACGCTCGCGGGCTTTGTTTTTGACAAGTTCGGCTCTCTGCCCTCAGAGGGGCAGAGCATATCGCACGGAAGCCTTGTGTTCACCGTGAAGAAAAAATCGGGCAAGAGAATAAGCGAAATAACGGTTCAAGCCCGTAAAGAGGAAAACGGCGAATGACTCTGGAAGCCACAATAGCGGTTGTCGTTTTCTGCATCGCTCTGCAGGCGTTTTTTGCCGGCTCGGAAATAGCCCTTATCTCGTGCGACAAGATACGGATGAAAAACCTCGCGGCTGGAGGCTCTCGCCCGGCGCGGCTTGTGCTGAAGTCTCACTCAGACATAGAGAGATTTCTCACAACAACGCTTGCCGGAATCAACATCTCCCTCATAACAAGCACGATACTGCTGACCTTCTACATAGAGGAAAATTATGGCGGCGGCGAACTCTATTCCGTCCTGATACTGTCTCCGCTTGTGGTTGTGTTCGGGCAGGTGGTGCCCAAATCCGTATTCCGCAGAAAAAGCGACACCGCCGTGCTGTGGGTTATCTATCCGCTGTGGGCGGCGTCAAAAATATTCCTTCCGCTCACCTGGGTTGTGAGCATCTTCACCCGCTTCGCCCTTCGCCACGCCGGTCCGCTCACCTCGGTTACAAGGGGGCAGATTATGGACGCCATAAGGGCGCACGATGACGACAGCGCGGATTCGGAAAAAAGACGGATGCTCGGAAGGGTTTTTTCCTTCTCGGAAGTTACCGTGGGAGACATTATGGTTCCGCTCTCATCAGTTAAGGCGCTTGATGAAGAGGCAACCGTGTCTGAGGCGACCGAACTTGTGAGAGTTTCCGGATACACGAGAATACCGGTCTACAAAGAACGGCTTGACAGAATAACCGGCGTTCTGCACTCCTTCTTTCTTCTCGGCGGCTCGGCGGGCGGACCCGACGCTCCCGCCGGCAATTACTCTTCGCCCGCGCTGTATGTTACGGAGAAAAAACACGCGAACGAACTGCTTGAAGAGATGAAAGCGGGCGGCAACACAATGGCGGTTGTGGTTGACGAATACGGAGTTGCGGCGGGAATCGTAACGCTTGAAGACATCCTTGAAGAGATAGTGGGCGAGATAGAGGACGAGCACGACAGGGGCGAAAACCTCTGGCTTAAAACCGGCGCGGGAGAGTATCTGGTTTTTCCGCACATAAGCGTTGAGCGCGCAAACGAGGATCTGGCAATCTCCATACCCGAAAACAAAAGTTACGAAACGCTCGGCGGTTTCCTGCTTTCACGCTTCAGGCGGATACCGTCTGAGGGTGAAACCCTTGAGGCGTGCGGGGCGATTTTTACCGTTGAGTCCGCCACGCCGCGGGCTATCAAAAGAGTAAGAGTTGTGTCCACCGGTTGATATTGGCGGTTTTCCGTATAATAATTTGCTTGCTTCAAACGGGGATGTAGCTCAGTCTGGGAGAGCGCTGCCTTCGCAAGGCAGAGGTCGGGGGTTCGATTCCCCTCATCTCCACAACCGGACGCAAAGGTTTGGATTTTGCCGCAGGGGCGGATAGAATTGCCTTTCCATGCGGACAAGGCGGACTTTTTAATGAGAATTTTCCTGTTTTCGGCAGCCGTTTTTCTTCTGAAAGTTTCAGATGCTTCAGCCCATCACCCGTGGGACGGGCAGACGCTCACACTCTGGTATCAGGGTCTTGTTTCCGGGCTGGGTCATCCAGTTCTCGGCGCAGACCATCTCGCTTTTCTCATCGCGCTGTCGGTTATCTGCGCGGTTTGCCTGAAAAACAGAAAATCCCTTCTGGCTTTTATTCCCTCAACTGCCGCGGGTGTCGGCATCCATCTGTTTCTTGCCTCGCGCCCTTTTGAGATTCCCTTTTATGAAACAGCCGTCAGCGCGTCCGTTATTGCCGCCGGGGTTTTCATTCTGCGGTCGCCGTCTGTGCGTCCGGCGGTTCTTTTCTCATCTCTTGCCGGTCTGTTTCACGGCTACGCCTACGGCTCAGCGATAGTGGGCGCGGAAACCTCTCCGCTTGTTTTCTACGTCATCGGGCTTGCCGCCGTTCAAGCGGCTCTTGTGATCGCGCTGTCGTTTGCCGCTCTCAAGTTGCTGTCTGTTTCCTCTTTTTCCCGCGCCGGTTTTTCAAAAACCGCGGGGCTTGCTCTCATAGCCTGCGGCGCCGCGCTCGTTGCCTCATCCGCCGCCTTTTGATACGGCGCGGCGGTTGCAATATAATCTCTTGCCATGGCTACCGACTCAAGCACACCGATGCTTGAACAGTACAGAAGCATCAAAAGCCGCTATCCGGATTCCATACTTTTTTTCCGTCTCGGCGACTTTTATGAGATGTTCTTTGAAGACGCAAAGACAGCGGCGGGCATTCTCGGAATTACCCTCACGGCGCGCAACAAAAAGTCTGAAAACCCCGTTCCGCTTTGCGGCGTTCCGTTTCACAGCGCAGACGGCTACCTGTCAAAACTTCTCTCACGCGGCTTGAAGGTCGCCATATGCGAACAGGTTGAAGACAACGCGCCCGGAAAAATTGTCGGGCGCAGAGTGGTAAAAGTTCTGACCCCCGGCACCGTTTTGGGCGATGAAAATCTGGACTCAAAAACCAACAACTACATAGCTTGCGCCGCGCGGAACTCTACGGGCTTCCATCTGGCGCACTGCGACATATCCACGGGAGATTTCAAAGTCCGCTCCTTCGAATCAGACCATGAAGCCTCTTCCGAACTTTTCAAACTCGCCCCTTCTGAGATAGTCCTGCCTTCTGAAAACACGCTTCCCGAACTGACCGGAGCAGACGCGGGGCCTCTCCTCACGGTCAGAGACGACCTGTTCAACGTTTCAAAACCCGGCGCGGCGGTGATGAAACACTTCGGCATCAAATCTCTCGGGGCGTGCGGTTTTGATGAAAACTCAGGAGCCGCCCTTGTCTGCTCCGCCCTTGTTGAATATATGCGGGAAACGCAGATGGAGTATATGCCCGCAATAACGCTTCCGGTTTTGCTCTCGCCCGCCGGACACGTGAGCATAGACGACTCCACAAGAAAAAATCTTGAACTCGTGGAGCCGATGAACTCTGCGGACGGTCCCACGCTTGTGAAGGCGATTGACCACACACTTACCCCGATGGGCGGCCGTCTGCTCAGAAACTGGATTGACTACCCCCTTAAAGACCCCGCCGCGATTTGCGAGCGGCTTGACGCGGTGGAAACGCTTGTTTCAGACAAAACACTTTCCGCCCGTCTTTGCGAAGGGCTGAAATCAACGGGAGATATGGAGCGTCTCTCAGGGCGCATCTCCACTCCCTCTGCGCGCCCCAGAGACCTTACCGCCCTGAGAGATTCCCTCAAAACGGCGGAGGAATTGAAAGCCGCCCTCTCAAACTGTGCCGACAATTTTCTCTCAAACCTCCGTGACGGGATAGACGGCTTTCCCGCAGCAGTTCGCCGAATAGAGGAGACGGTCGCAGACGAGCCGCCCGCAACGCTTTCGGAAGGGGGCGTGATACGGGAGGGAAAAGATCCGAAACTTGACGGGCTCAGGTCGCTTCAGCGGGACGGCAGAAACTGGATATCACGCTTTGAGGAAAGCCAGAGAGAACTCACGGGAATACAGTCGCTCAAGGTCGGGTACAACAGGGTTTTCGGCTACTACGTTGAAGTGCGCAAATCGGGGCTGGAAAAGGTTCCGCAAACTTATGTGAGAAAGCAGACGCTTTCATCGGGCGAGAGATTCACAACGCCTGAACTGGCGCAGTGGGAGGAGAAGATAAAGACCGCGGAGGATGAAACTCTGCGCCTTGAAAGAGAGATATTTGAGGATTTGCGGCGAGAGATTTCCGCCCTCACGGACGGCATCCGCTCGTGCGCCGCAAGGATAGCCGCCCTTGATGTCATATCCTCTTTCGCTTCATGCGCCGTCAGAAACGGATACTCCAAACCGCTTATTACCACGGGCGGGGAAATACACCTTGAAGCAAGCCGCCATCCGGTTGTGGAGCAGATACGGACAGCCGCGGACTTTGTGCCGAATGACGTAAAAATGGACTGCGCCGGAGACAGGTTTCTACTCATAACGGGACCTAACATGGCGGGAAAATCCACACTCATAAGACAGGTTGCTCTCACCGTTTTGATGGCTCAGGCGGGCGGTTTTGTTCCGTGCTCAAAAGCCGAAATAGGGGTTGTGGACAAGATATTCACCCGTGTCGGCGCGTCAGACAATCTGGCAAAGGGGCTTTCAACTTTTATGTCCGAGATGGTGGAGACGGCTTACATAATGCGGAACTGCACCGGGCGCAGTCTTGTGATTCTTGACGAAATAGGACGCGGAACCGGAACCTTTGACGGAATGAGCATCGCCTGGGCGGTGGCGGAGCATTTGCACAAAATCGGGGCGCGCTCTCTTTTCGCCACGCACTACCACGAACTCTCAAATCTCACGGCGTCAAATCCGGGCGTGAAGAACTACAACGTTGCCGTGAAGAGAAGCGGAGACGAGATAGTTTTTCTTAAAAAACTCGTTCCCGGACACTCAAGCCACAGTTACGGAATCCAGGTCGCCGCGCTTGCGGGCGTGCCGCCGGAAGTTCTTGATTCCGCCCGCTCAATGCTTGCGTCTCTTGAGGGAATGCGCTCAAAAATGAGCGAGTTGATGGGCGCGGGGCAAACCGTTCTTTTCCCCGAAATGGGCGCGGAAACGGGAGGAGGAAAAGAAAGGGAACTCAGAGAAGTGGAGCGGATTATAAACGATGCCGACACGATGAACCTCACGCCGTCCGGGGCGATAAAGACAATAGAGGAACTTAAAAAGAAGTTGGAAACCGTTGACTGAAAACGTTTTGAAAAAGATCGCGCGCCTTATCAAACCCGGCTCTTCCTCAAAAGAAGCGGCAAACCGCGGGGAACGGATGGCGGCGGAGTTTCTCTCAAAAGCGGGCTTCAAAATCCTTGAAACAAACTTCCGCTGTAAATACGGGGAGATAGATATCATCTGTTTGCGCGATGGCATTTTCTGCTTTGTTGAGGTGAAGTCGCGCACAAGCTTCAGCTACGGGCTTCCCGAAGAGTTTGTTGATTTCCGCAAGAGAAAAAAACTTACTCTCACCGCCCTCAAATACATAAAAGACAGGCGTATTGAGACAAGCCCGATGCGTTTTGATGTTGTCTCGATAGACCTTTCAAGCGGAAAAGTGAAACTTATAGAGGGGGCGTTTGAGGCGGCATTTCAGAATTTTTAATGTTGTTGACATTTAAGTCAGAAGTCTTTACTATTTGGGAGCAAGTTAGGAAGTTTACTTAACTCCTCCTCCTGCCTTACAGAGAGACCGTCCGGACAACGGACGGTCTCTCTTTTTTTGTGCCGCCGTTACTGCGGGCTGAATCCGGAAAGTTTTGAAAGTTTGCGCAAGGTCATCATTCCTTTGTGCAAAACGCCGTCTATCTCCCACGTGGGAAACGCTTTTACCTTCTTTTCCCTGCACAGTTCCGCCCGCGCGTTTTTGCCTTTGGGGTTGCACTCAACATAGTTCAATTTTCCCGCGTATTTGCCGAAATATCTTTTCTGCGTCTTGCATGCCGGGCAGGTGAATGAGCCGTACATCACCGCCCCGGATTCTTTCAAGTGAAGAGCGAGTTCTTCCTGAAACCTGTTCCTTTCAGCCGTCTCCTTGATAACCGCCTCACTCGGACCCAGCGCGGAGGAAGCGTACCCGCCCGCCCCGGCAAGCGCGGCTATCAAAACGGCAACTGCTATCCGCCCTCCCGCCGCCGGGCGAAGCGACAGTATCCATATCACGGCTATTATCACCGCAGACGCCACACAAAAAGGGCATACCTGTTTAATGACAAAAAATTCAGCCCACGAAAGGTAGACCGACACACCCGCTCCCGCGCTCGCAAGGGCTACCGTCAGTTGAGCATTCCGCCACTCTCTCCGCAGATTTGAGAGCGCGAGGGCGGCGTATCCAATCGTTCCGAACAAAGACGCGGGCAGTCCGAACATCTTTGAGTACCTGCTGTTCAGAACCGCGTCGCACTCCCATCCCTGCCCGCAGTATGTCCCCGCTCCGCCGGTAGTGTAGTATACTGCGGTCAGGTAGAGGCAGATGAGAAACCCAACTCCCGAAAGAGCGGATATGGCAGCAGGTGTTTTTCCGTCAGTTTTTTCGTCCATAACAGTTGTGAATTATAACAGCAAATTCGTCCGATTTTTCCCGGAGAAAATCCTGTTTTGAAAAATTTTTCCTACACTCGCGGCTTCGCTTTGTTTCTCTCCGTAATATTTTCCCCCGCCCTTATCGTGTGCTACTGCGCGGCGGCTTTCTATCCGCGCATGGAAGAGGGGCGGATGTTTATGCTCGCCCTTATAGTTCTTGTGTTTGTCGTTCCCCCGGTTCTGTACGTGCGGTTTCTCATGAGCAGGGGGGCGGTGTCGGGTTTTCATCTTCTCAACCGCTCGGAGCGGTTCAGGCCCATGAAGTTCATGGTGGTCAACACCGCGCTCGGAATGTTTATTTTCAGCCGCGTGGAAAGCCCCCCGCTTGTGCTTGATGTTGTGCTCGCCTGCCTTGTCGCGCTTCTTGCCGTCTATTCCATAACTCTCTACTACAAGATAAGCGCGCACAGCGCGGCGGTTTCTTCGCTGTCTGTTGTTCTTATTCTTCTCTACGGCTGGACGGCGGCGCCTTTTCTCGCGTTCATACCGCTTGTGTCATGGGCGCGCGTGCGGATGGCTGTTCACACTACGCCGCAAGTGGTGTCGGGAAGTCTTCTCGGTTTTTCCATAACGTTTGCCGTTCTGAAGCTCAAAGGACATTTCTGAGAACGGACGGAACCGTCTCCGGTTCCTCGCTTCCTTCGGCTATCCCGATTATCTTTTCCGCGATTTTAAGGGAGTTGTCATCAAACTCCACACGCCCGGGCTTCGGCATATTGACGAAACTCTCAAGCTGTTCAGGCAGTTTGAAGGTTACTTTTTTCTCAACCTTCGCGCCCATCCGTTTCAAGGCGGCGGCGTTGCATTTCTGCTCATACTGCCCCGCCATCGGGATGGCAAAAAGTTTCTTGCCGAGAAAAAGCGCCTCTGACGGCGTTTCAAAACCGCTGTTGCAGAACACCCCTTCGCCCGAACATATAGAGTCCGCGAACTTTTCTCTGTCCACGGGGAGGATTAAAACATTTTTGTCCCTTCGCTCTCCGCTGTCAGTGTGTTTGGAAAACAGATGCCACTCCACGTCAACGTTTTTCAGATACGGCGTTATTTCTTCGGGCGCGAAAGACGGCAGATACACCGTGTAGTGCCCCAGATTTTTCCCGTCTCTCTGCCGCACCTCGGACCTTATGAGAGGCGTCTCTATGAAGGAGTCGTATTTTTCAAAATGAAGCCCCAGCGGGATTGAGACCGGCGCGTACCACTTCATCAACGCCTCGCTCATGCGGTCAACCTTTGCGGGTCGCGGGCATTTTTCAGACACAAACGCCGTCTGGTGTGAAAGCGAAACGCACTTCAGCCCCTTCAGCAGACACGCCCACGAGGTTACCGGCTCAAAGTCGCTCACAACAATGTCGTATTCTTCAACGGGCAGTTTTCTCACGGTGGAGAAAAACACGTGCGGACGCGCGCTTTTTATGGACGCCATCAGGTCTATCCCGCCTTTTTTTCCGAAAACAAAGCCCAGCCCGCGGGGCCTGAACTTCACGGGAGAGCCCGCGTCTATCTCGCTGTGGGAATCGCTGAGAAGGACTTCCACCTCCGCTCCCAGACCTTTGAGGCGGGAAATAATCTCACGGGAGCGGATTATGTGTCCGTTGCCCGTGCCTTGAATTCCATAGAGAATTTTCATTGACCAGTTGTCATAATATTTTCAATCTGCCGAAAATCAAACCGCTTGCCCGCCCCGTTTTATGCTGTAAAATGCGTTACCCGCTTTGAGGGGGAGAGGTTTATGGACATAAAATGGTCTGACAGAATATCGGATTTGCCGCCCTATCTTTTCGCGGAGATAGACAAAAAGAAAGCGGAGCAGATAGCAAAAGGGGTTGACGTTATAGACCTCGGAGTGGGCGACCCCGACATTCCCACCCCTTCCCACATAGTCAAAGCGGCGGCGGACGCCGTTGCCGACCCGTCAAACCACCGCTACCCGTCTTACGCCGGAATGGCGGAGTTCAGGGCGGCGGCGGCAAAGTGGTACGAAAAACGGTTCGGTCTCAAACTCGACCCCGACACTCAAGTGCTTGCCCTCATCGGCTCAAAAGAGGGAGTTGCCCACGCGCCGATGGCTTTTGTAAATCCCGGAGACACGGCTCTTGTTCCGGACCCCGGCTACCCGGTCTATCCGGTTTCAGTTTCTTTCGCGGGCGGCGTTTGCCACACGATGCCCCTGCTGAAAGAAAACGGCTTCCTGCCAGACTTCGGCGCGGTTGCCCCGGAAGTGGCGGACAAGGCGGCGATGATGTTTCTCAATTACCCGAACAACCCCACAACCGCAATTGCGGACGAAGCGTTTTTTGCGGATGCCGTGGAGTTCGCCCTTAAACACAACATAGTGATATGCCATGACGCGGCTTACACCGAAGTCGCGTTTGACGGCTACAGCCCGCCCAGTTTTCTCACCACCCCCGGAGCAATGGAGGTGGGCATTGAGTTCCATTCGCTTTCAAAAACCTTCAGCATGACCGGCTGGAGAATCGCTTTCGCGGCGGGTTCTCCCCGCGCCGTGGCGGCTCTCGGAAAGGTGAAAACAAACATAGATTCAGGCGCGTTTCAGGCGGTTCAAGTCGCGGCGATAGAGGCGCTTACCGGCAGAGACGAGGGCTTTTCCCAAAGGGTGGAAACATACAAAACCCGCAGAGACATATTCTGCAAAGGGCTTGACAGAGCGGGCCTTTCCTACGGCAAGCCGCCCCTTTCAACCTTTTACGTCTGGTTTGAGGTTCCCAAAGGGGTAACCTCCGCCCGGTTCTCATCCGCCGTTCTTGAGCAGTGCGGGGTTGTGCTTACGCCCGGAAACGGGTTCGGGGATTTCGGCGAGGGATACGCGCGCGCGTCCATAACGTTTGACACGGAAAGGATAAAAGAGGCGGCGGACAGAATAGCGTCCCTGTCCCTCTGACGCCCGGTGTTCCGGCTATGCCCGCAGACCCGTTTCAAATTCCGGTTTTCCTTTTTGAAATTGTCTATTTCGCGTCCATGGTGTTTCTGTCCTCACTCGGTTTGCACAGATACCGCCTCTGCGGCCTCTACCTCAAAGCGCGGGGAAAAAAACCTTCCGAGTGCGCCCCTCCGCCCGAACTCCCGTCCGTAACCGTCCAGCTTCCCGTCTATAACGAACAATATGTTGTGGAGCGTCTCATAGAGGCGGCGTGCTCTCTGGACTACCCTCATCACCTGCTTGAGATTCAAGTGCTTGACGACTCAACCGACCGGACTTCCGAAATTGCGGCGGAAACCGTCCGGCGCAAAAAAGCGGAGGGTTTGAGCATAAGCCACATCCGGCGCGAGACAAGGCGCGGATACAAGGCGGGCGCGCTCAAAGACGCCGCCGCAAAGGCAAACGGGGAGATAACCGCCCTTTTTGACGCCGATTTTGTTCCCCCGCGCGATTTTCTGCTCCGCGCCGTTGGCAGTTTTTCAGACCCTTCGGTCGGCATCGCGCAGGCAAGGTGGGGGCATATCAACCTCAGGCAGTCGCTTCTCACCCGCCTGCAAAGCATTTTTCTTGACGGGCATTTTCTCATAGAGCAAACCGGACGGGCGGCGGCGGGGGTGTTTCTGAACTTCAACGGCACGGCAACGCTCATCAGAGCCTCCTGTCTGTCGTCATGCGGGGGCTGGCAGGAAGACACGGTTGCCGAAGACCTTGACCTCAGTTGCCGCGCCCAGCTCGGCGGGTGGAAGATAAAGTATTTGAGAGACCTCGTGTGTCCGGCGGAGCTGCCGCCCGATGTTCAGGCGTTCAAATCACAGCAAAGCAGATGGGCGACCGGCGGAATACAGAACGCTTTTAAGTTTCTGGGCGAAATAATCCGCAGAAAAGACTTGTCCGCCGGATTCAAAACCGAAGCCGCGTTTCATATGCTCGGCAACCTTTCCAGCCCGTTTTTTCTGCTCGCCGTTTTTTCTGCGGTCGTCATAAGTGTGAAGGGCGGAACGGTTCCCGCCCCGGTCTATTCCGTTTTCGGAGCCGCCGCTTTTTTGGCAAGCGGGGGGATATTCGCCTTCTACACCCTCTGCGCATTTGACAGCCGGGGCGGGGAGAACGCAATCGGACGCCTGCTTGCCGTTCCGCTTACGGTTGTGCTGTGGGCGGGAATGTCTGTCAGTAACACGCGGGCGGTTTTGCGGGCGGTTGCGGGAAAGCGAGGGGAGTTTGTGCGCACACCGAAAACCGCTTCAACCGGCTCGCTTTTCAAAAAAGCGGGCGTTTACGGGTCGCGGTTTGATTTCAGCGCGCTTGTAGAGTTTGCCTTCTCGGTCGCGCTTGCCGCCATCGCCTTGCGCCCCGGAGAGAAAGACGCTTTTCTGCAAACCCTTCTGCTTGTTTTCTCGGCGGCGTTTTTCTATGTTTCCACGCTTTCAGTGAAACAGCACCTCCAGAGGTTTGCGGGCAGGTCTTGACAAAGGAAAACTTGAAAATAGTATAAGTCGTCTGAATGCGACAGGGTGAGTCGGCAATCAGAAAGCAACTTCCTTCAGGAGGAAAAGATATGTCAGAGAGTTACAAATTCAGTTCAAGAACGAAGCATTTTGTTCAGCCCAGGCAGTGGGCGAGCATGAGGGTCGCAAAAGAGCTTGAGAAAAAAACGGGCACAAAGGTCATACACTTTGAAAAAGGCGACTATCAGGGTCCCGATTTTGAAACCCCCCAGCACATAATAGAGGCAACCACAAGAGCGGTTGAAGAGGGTTACGTGCGCTACGACCCGGGTCCGGGACTTCCCGAACTCAGGGAGGCGATAGCCGAAAGGGTGACAAGCCAGGGGCGCAAAACGGATCCGGAAGAGGTCATCGTTACCGCCGGAGCCAAGCACGCGCTTACGGCAACTCTCAACATCTTCCTTGAAGACGGCGATGAGGTGATATTTCCCAACCCCGGATACCCGCCGGACGAAGTGTGGGCGAAGTTTCTGGGAGCGAAAATCAAGCACACGCCGCTGACAGACCCCGACTGGCAGTTTGACGTTGAAAAACTTGAATCCCTCATAACCCCGAAAACAAAACTCATTATCATAAACACACCCCAGCGTCCGAATGGACACCTTGTTGAAAATGCCGCGGATATAGCGGAGATGTGTTCAAGGCATCCGCATGTTGCCGTCATATCAGACGAGATATTCTCTCAGGTTACCTTTGACAAGCCGCACAACAGCATCAGCGCGATTTCGGGAATGGAAGACAGAACAATCGTGATAGACACCTTTTCCAAAACATGGGCGATGACCGGCTGGAGAATCGGCTGGGCTGTCGCTCCAAAACCCATAGTGCAGAAGATGTCCATATTTCTGCAGGACTCAATCACCAACGTTGCCGCCCTTATACAGCGCGCCGCGTATTCCGCCCTCACGGGCCCGCAAGACTGGGTTCACGAGAAGCACGCCCTTCTCCAAAGCAAGAGAGACAGAATGGTCGCCGCCCTCAACGAGGTTCCCGGAGTCAAATGCGACACACCGGACGGCGCGTTCTACGCCTTTGCAGACATAACCGGAACGGGCATGACTTCACAGCAATACACAGACCTTCTTGTTGAGAAGGCGGGGGTCGCCGTTGTGGCGGGAACCGCTTTCGGAGACAGAGGCGAGGGTTTTGTGCGCGTTACCTACGCCTGCGCGGACGAAGACATAGACGAAGGAACACGCAGAATGAAGGAACTGAAAATATAGGGGTCTGCCCCTTCCGCTCCGGTGTGAAACCCGCGCCGGGGCGTTTTTTTTGCGCCCGTTTCCCGCTTTTTCATTCTTACAAACTTAACGCCGGATTAACGGATTTTTAACATTAGCCGTATTCATTACAGGTTGTGCGGGGCGATGTTTCGTAATTTCTGTTATGGAGGAAAAACTTTGAGAACAAGAAAACACCTGCTTTTTCTCTTCGCCGTGTTTGCGGCGTTTTTGATGACCGGCGGCGCTTACGCCAAGGTCAAGGTTGACAAAAAACTGCCCAACTACAGGAAAACAAAAAAATCGGTTTCGGGAAAGATAGACAGCATCGGTTCCGACACGATGAATAACCTGATGGCTTTGTGGTGTGAAGGATTTAAGAAACGCTACCCCGGAGTCAAGTGCCAGATAGAGGGCAAGGGCTCAAGCACGGCGCCGCCCGCCCTTATAAAAGGAACTTCACAGTTCGGACCCATGTCGCGAAAGATGAAGTCCAAGGAGACTGACGCCTTTGAGAAAAAGTTCGGCTACAAGCCGGTCGCTATTCCAACGTCAATAGATATGCTCGCGGTTTTTGTGAACAAGGAAAACCCGGTGAAGTGCCTGTCCATAAAACAGGTTGACGCCGCCTTTTCACAAACCAGAAGATGCGGAGCCGGCTCCAAGGCGAAAAAGTGGGCTGACCTCGGCGCAAGCGGCGGCTGGGCTTCAAAGGCGATAACGCTTTACGGAAGAAACTCGGCGTCCGGAACCTACGGGTACTTCAAAAAGAAAGCGCTCTGCAAGGGAGACTACTTGGACTCCGTTAAAGAACAGCCGGGTTCCGCCTCCGTTGTTCAGGGCATAAGCAAAGACAAATACGCCATGGGTTACAGCGGAATCGGGTACACAACTTCCGGCGTCAGGGCGATTGAGATTTCAAAGAAAAAAGGGAAATGCCAGAACCCGGCGCCGGACAACAAAAAATACCCGCTCGCGAGATACCTGTATCTCTACGTGAACAAGGAGCCGGGCAAAAAACTTGACACTCTCCGCAAGGAGTTTCTCAAGTTTGTTCTGAGCAAGCAGGGGCAGAGAGTTGTAGTGAAAGACGGCTACATACCCCTTGACGGCAAAACCGCCAGAAAGATCAGGAAGAAATATCTCGGTGGGAGGTAGTTTTTCAGTTGAACCCGCGTCTTGACAGGAGAAACCTCTACGACAAGTTCGCGGGCTTCTTCATAGTTATGGGAGGAGTGGCGATAATCGTCAGCATACTGGCGGTTTTCGCCTTCATCCTTTCCGAAGCCCTTCCGCTTTTCTCGTCCCCTTCGCACGGCGAGCCGAAAACCGTTATTGCGGCGGGCCCGCTTGCGGGAGCGGTAGGCGCGGGAGTTGACGAATACAGAGAGACCGCCTACGCGGTTTTCCCTTCGGGAGAGATAAAACTGTTTTCGCTCTCAGGCGGAGGTTCTGAGGTTATCGCCGCCGCTCCTGCGGGCGCGACCGCTTTTGCCGTTCACACATCGGGAGAGGCATTCGCTCTGGGTCTTGATGACGGCTCGGTTGCCGTCTATTCGGTTGGCTACCGGGAAGTCCATTCAGAAGAAGGAAAAAGGAGCGTGGAGACAGCCGCCACCCTTTCCGCGCTTTCTCCGAAGGGAATATCGCCTGTTTCTCAAATCTCTTTCATAACCTCTGAAGAAGGTTCCTACACGGTTGCCGCTCACACGGAAAACGGGCGGCTGTTTCTGTTCGCGGGCATGGGCGCGGAAGAGGATGACGATATATTCGCCGACTCTGAAGCCGCTCAAACATCCCCGGAGCAAACCCCGCGCACCGAACTCACCCGGAACTTGAGCGGCGAGCGGGTTACCGCCCTTGCTCTCTCCGAAGAGGGGTCGTATCTCTACGCCGGAACGGCTGAGGGCAGAATACTCAGCTGGAACACTTCAGACCCTCTGAACCCTGAGTTTCTGGGAAAGACGGAGGCAACGGCAGACCGCTCCATTTCGGTAACCGCAATGGGAGCTTTGCTTGGAAGCAGGTCTGTTACGGTGGGCGATTCTTCGGGAGCCGTGTCCATTTGGTTCAGAGCGGCGGACTCACCGCAACTGATGCGCGCGCGGGATTTCAAAAAGTTTCCGGGCGCGGTTGTTCTGTTTGCCAACTCGCAGAGAAACAGGGGTTTCCTCGCGGCGGATTCGGAGGGAAACATAGGCGTTTTTCACTCAACAACAGAGCGGAAGCGTCTGTCTCTTGAAAGCGGACAGCCGGTTTCAGCCGCCTTTCTGGCTCCCAAGGGAAATGCGGTGGTCGCGGTGGGAGATGACGGCTCGCTTACGGAGTGGGAGATACGCAACGACTACTCGGAGATAAGTTTGAAGTCTCTTTTCAACGCCGTTTGGTATGAGGGATATGAAAGCCCCGAACACATGTGGCAGTCAACGGGAGGCACGGACGAGTTTGAACCGAAACTCGGACTTGCCCCGATTATATTCGGCACATTCAAAGGCGCGGTGTATTCCCTGCTTTTCGCCGTTCCGGTCGCCGTGTTTGCCGCCCTGTGCGTTTCGCAGTTTCTGCATCCGTCATTCGGAAAGGTGGTGAAACCAATCATTGAAATTATGGCGGGACTGCCCAGCGTTGTAATAGGGTTTTTCGCCGGACTGTGGCTGTCGCCGGTGCTTGAAAAGGTGTTTCCCGCCCTTGTCATAATGCCGTTTGTGATGGCGGGAACCGGGGCGGCGGTTCTGTATCTGTGGAAACTTTTCGGCGGCGCGCTTAAAGGGCGGATGAAACCGGGGGCGGAGTTCATGCTTCTTCTTCCCGCGATTTTTCTGGCGGTCGCCCTCTCCCTGTGGCTCAACACTCCGGCGGAGCAGTTTCTTTTTCGCGGCGATTACAAGGAATGGCTTGCCGCCGCAGGGCTTGATTTTGACCAGAGAAACGCCCTTGTTGTCGGTTTCGCGATGGGATTTGCCGTCATACCGATAGTGTTCACAATCGCAGAAGATTCCATGTCGGGCGTGCCGAAACCGCTTGTCGCCGGTTCTCTCGCCCTTGGGGCAAGCAAGTGGCAGACCGCCGTGCGGGTTGTGATTCCGTCTGCGAGCGCGGGAATACTTGCCGCCGTTGTCATCGGGTTCGGAAGGGCGGTCGGGGAAACGATGATAGTGCTGATGGCAACCGGAAACACGCCGCTTCTTGACTGGAACATATTCAACGGCTTCCGCACAATGTCTGCCAACATAGCCGTGGAACTGCCCGAAGCCCCGCACGGCGGCGGGCTTTACCGCCTCATATTCTTTACAAGCCTTCTCCTGTTTGTGTTCACCTTCGTTCTGAACACGGCGGCGGAAATTATCAGGGGAAAACTGGGCAAGAAATACGGAACTCCGCAGTAGGCAAACAGAGATGAAAAAGAAAAAAATTTCATTAAGACAGGCGTTCGGGGGCGGAGAGGCGTACACATGGCTTTCAGCCGCCGCCCTTGTTGCGTCTCTCGCGATGATAGCCGGGCTTCTGTTTCTCATAACCTCAAAAGGGCTGGGCTTTTTCTGGCCCTCAAACATCGCCTATGTAACCCTTGCCGACGGCGGCGCGATGATGGGCGCGAAAGCCGGACACGAAGACAGCGACAGCGGCGGCAGAACAAGGTTCAAGGTTGGCAACCGCGATGTGTACGGGCTTGCCTTCCGGTGGGTGGAAAACGACAAAATGGAATCAGTTGACTACCCCGCAGACGCCCTTGTCATTCAGCGGTGGGAGTGGGGAGACATGATAGCGTTTGTCAAAGAGATACGGGCGGACGGGCAGACGACCGCTTTTTCGGGCAATTCCGCTGAACTTCAAAAGTTTGTCTCAACCGCGCGCGCGTTGCGAAAACGGATTCAAAAAATCGCCTCCGGCGAAGTGGGCGGCATAGTTTATGAGACGGACAAACTTCGCGCCAAAATGGAGTCGGGAGACCCCGGCGGCAAATACGCGGCGCGGCTTGAAGAGCTTGGCAAACAATATTCTGAAAAAGAGGCGGAACTTGAAAAACTGTATCTTGAAATAGACAAAAACTCCCTTGTTGCGGTAACGGCGGAAGGGGAGGAGGCGGAGGTTTCATTTGGAAACATAGAGAGAATTTTCGCCCCCAACTCAATGGGCTTATTGTCAAAATGCGCGCTTTATGCGGAAAGGTTCTGGACTTTTATCGCCACCAATCCGCGAGAGGCGAACACCGAGGGCGGAATACTTCCCGCCATAATGGGCACGGTTATCATGGTGATTCTGATGAGCGTGATGGTTATGCCGCTCGGAGTTCTCGCCGCCCTCTACCTCAGCGAATACTCAAAGAAGGGGCTTTTTGTCAGAATTGTGAGAATTTGCGTCAACAACCTCGCGGGGGTTCCGTCCATTGTTTTCGGTGTTTTCGGTCTCGGGTTTTTCGTCTACGGAATAGGCGGACTGATAGATTCCGTTTTCTATTCCCAGTCTCTTCCCGCGCCCACTTTTGGAACGGGCGGAGTGATGTGGGCGTCTCTCACGCTTGCCCTTCTTACGGTTCCGGTGGTTATCGTTTCAACCGAAGAGGGGCTTTCGCAAGTGCCGAAAAATATGCGCGAGGGCTCTCTCGCCCTTGGGGCGACAAAGTTTGAAACCGTGTGGAAGGTGGTTCTTCCGGGCGCGCTTCCGGGCATCATGACGGGGCTTATCCTCGCGGTCGCCAGAGCCGCCGGTGAGGTTGCTCCGCTTATGCTCACGGGTGTTGTGAAACTCGCCCCGGATTCCATTGTAGACGGCTGGTTCCCGTTTCTTCACGCAGAGAGAAAGTTTATGCATCTGGGATTTCACATATACGATGTGGGTTTCCAATCGCCAAATGTTGAAGCCGCCAAAGACATTGTGTACGCCACCGCTTTTCTGCTTATCGCCATAGTGGCGGCTCTCAATCTCGCGGCGATATTTATAAGAAGCAGAATAAGGGAGAAAAGGTTCGGTTCCGCAATATAGGAGAAAAAAATGAGAGAAGACTTTAAGCCCGCAGACAACACAAGTTTTGATTCCATTATCGCCGAGGCGAAAGATGTTTCGCTTTTATACGGCGAAACTCCCGCCCTCAAAAGCGTTTCCATGCGCGTTCCGGCAAACATGGCGACCGCCCTTATCGGTCCGTCCGGTTGCGGAAAGTCAACCTTTCTGCGCTGTTTCAACCGAATGAACGACCTTATAGACGATGTTTCCATAACGGGTGAAATAGAGGTTTCGGGAAGCAACATATACTCGCAAGAGATGGACGTGAGCGACCTGCGCCGCAGGGTGGGAATGGTGTTTCAGAAATCAAATCCGTTTCCGTCATCCATATACGAGAACG
The DNA here is from genome assembly GCA_965226585.1 of Thermodesulfobacteriota bacterium. Taxonomy (GTDB): domain Bacteria; phylum Desulfobacterota_D; class UBA1144; order Nemesobacterales; family Mycalebacteriaceae; genus Mycalebacterium. The sequence goes on from OZ245366.1 coordinate 293,419, forward strand.
TTGCCTACGGGCCCCGCATAGCGGGAATGTCAAACAGAAACGACCTTGACGAAATTGTGGAGTCAAGCCTCAAGCAGGCGGGTTTGTGGAAGGAGGCGCGCGACCGCCTCAAAGAAAGCGCGTTTGCTCTTTCCGGCGGTCAGCAGCAGCGTCTTTGCATTGCCCGCGCCATCGCCGTCCGCCCCGAACTTTTGCTTATGGATGAGCCGTGCAGCGCGCTAGACCCCATCGCCACGGCGAGCATAGAAGACCTGATAAGAGAGTTGAAGCGCGAGTACACCGTTATCATCGTAACGCACAATATGCAGCAGGCGGCGAGAGTTTCGGACTATACTATGTTTATGTATTTGGGCAGTATGATTGAATATGACGAGACGGAAAAGATATTTCTCAACCCGTCCGTGAAGGAGACAGAGGACTACGTTTCCGGAAAGTTCGGATAAAATCGCTCGAGGAGGAAAGATATGGCGACCGTACACGAAGAGCTTGAAGAACTTAAAAAATCGCTTCTTGATATGTCTGAGGTGGTGGATTCAATGCTTGAAAAGAGCATTGGTTTGATAAAAGACCAGACCGACATAAAGGCGCGTGTGTCTGACATAAAGGAGATGGACGACCGCGTTGACGCAAAAGAGGTTCAGATTGACGCCAAGTGTGTGCGGATGCTGGGGCTTTACGCTCCCGAAGCGGAGATGTTGAGGGCAACGGTTGCGATAATGAAGATAAACAACGATGTTGAGCGGATAGGCGACCACGCCGTCAATGTGGCGCGGCTTGTCGGGAAGATAGCGGATTATCCTTCTCTGGAAATAATGCGCAAAACCGCCGAGATGGGAGAGAGCGCGCTTGAGATGTTCAGAATGAGCATGGACGGGTTTATCAACAAGAAAAAAGACCTTGTGCTTGAGGTTGCCCGCAAGGATGACGAGGTGGATTCGCAGGAGAAAAAGATAGTTAGCGAGTCGTTAAAGCACTTGAGGGATTTCCCTGAATCCATACAGGCGGCGACTTGCGTAATAGTTCTCGCAAGAAATCTGGAAAGAGCGGCAGACCTGACAACGAACATATCGGAAGATACGTATTATCTGATAACGGGTGAAGTGATAAAGCACAACGGCGCTTGACCCCCCGCACCTGACACCGGCAGACGCCAACTGCCAACCAACACCACCAACGTCATTCCGCACCTGACACGGAATCCAGTATTCAACTCTGGTTAATTAATACTGGATTCCTGCTTTCGCAGGAATGACGGAGGGGCGTGGAATAACGGGGGCGGGCAATCAAAACACCGCAACAAAAACACTTCCCGCCCCAACCTCGCTTTCAACCTCAATCTTCCCCCCGTGCGCTTCGGCGGTCTTTAGCGCGATACTCAAACCCAAACCGCTTCCCTCTTCCTTCCTTGCCGCCGCGCCCCGGTAGAAACGTTCAAAAATTCTTCCCGTCTCCTTCTTCTCTATTCCCGCCCCGCAGTCTTTTACACTCACCGCTATTTTCCCGTCATCTCTTCTCACCGCCGCAATCTCAACTTTCCCGCCTTCGGGCGAGTATTTCACGGCGTTTTCTATCAGGTTCACAAACATATTTTCTATCATCATTCTGTCGCCCTGCATCACAAGCCCGTCCGCTTCCGCAACCGCCACCTCAACCCCCCTCGCGTCTGCCCCCGCCTTCATAACCACCGCCGCGTTCTCAACCGCCTTCGCAATATCAAACTCCTCTCTCTCCGCGCCGCGCTCTATTTCTGAAAGCCGTATCACACGGGAACAAAGATCCGCGAGCCGCCGGGTGTTTCTTTCAAGAATCCGCGCCAGTTTCGCCGTTTCGCCGTTTTCCCCCGCAGAAACCGCAATGGTTTCCGCCGCGCCCACTATTGAGGTCAGCGGCGTGCGTATCTCGTGAGACATATTTGTTATCAAATCTTTCTGCGCGGTTTCAAGGTCTTTGAGTTCCCGCCGGTCAAACAGTATCAGAGCGGCATCGCCGTTTTTCAGGCGGGCAACAGAAGCCATGTAAAAGTTTTCAGACGGATACAGATTTGCTATCTCCCGCTTCATTGTCTCCCCGCCGCCCAGCGCGTCTTCAATCAGCCGTTTCATCTGCGAACTGAAAATCACTTCCCAGTAGTTTTTCCCTTCAATCTCCCCGGCGGTTGCAAGCATGGCGCGGGCGGTTTTGTTTGCCGCCGTAACTCTCCCCTCAGCCGAAACGCACAAAATCCCCTCGCTCACTTCGTCAAGAAGGGCGGAAAGTCTTTCGTTTTTATCCACTCCGCCCCGAACGCTGTTTTTTATGTGGCGGGCAAGCGTGTTCAAAGCGTTTGCCATCTTCCCGCTTGTCCCTCTTTCGTCCGGCATAAAGTGCGAAAATTTTCCGGAAACAAGGTCTGACGCAAAAGAGGTTACGTCTTTTTCCACCTTTCCCGCCCGCCTGTGCGCAACCGCCGCCGCCCCGAAAGCCGCCGCCGCCGCCCCGCATGAAAACACAAACGCCTCAATTCCCCCCTCCGGTTTCATATACGCAAGCGCGCCCGCCGCCCCCGCAAAAACCGCCGCCTTTACCGAGATTTTTATTTTGCCGCCCCTGTCCGTTCCAGTTTGTAGCCCACTCCGCGCACGGTTTTTATTTCAACGCCGGAGCCGGAGATTTTTTCCCGTATCCTTTTTATGTGAACATCAACCGTGCGGTCATAGGCAAGGCGGTCGTCCATCGCGGTTTTTTGTTTCAGTATCTGGTCTCTGCTGAGAACTCTTCCCTCGTTGCGCCCAAGAAACTGGAGAATTCTGAATTGTGTAGCGGTCAGGTCCAGCGGCTTTCCTTTCACCTTCGCAACAAAACTGCCGCCGTCAATTCTCAAGTTGCCCGTTTCAATCACATCTTCACTTTCACCCCCGGAGTGTTTGCCGCGTCTGAGAACGGTTTTCACTCTGGCGATAAGTTCGCGCGGGCTGAAAGGTTTTGTTATGTAGTCGTCTGCGCCCACTCCCAGCCCCAGAACCACATCCGTTTCTTCGGCTTTTGCGGTGATCATTATCACGGGAATATCCGCCGTTCTTGAAGACGATTTCATTTGTTTGCAAACTTCCACGCCGTCCACTTCGGGAAGCATAATGTCGAGCAGAACAATGTCTGGTTTGAAAGAAGCGGTGGAAAGCAGAAATTCTCTGCCGTCTCTAAAGGTTTTTGTTTTGTAGCCGTCTGCCTTGAGAGCGGATGAGACGACTTCAAGAATGTCTTTTTCATCGTCAACTATGGCAACGGTTTTAGGCATTGGTTTGGAATTATACACACTCCGTCATTGTGTGCCTGACTCCCTTCCGTCATTGTGTGCTTGACACGGAATCCAGTATTCAACTGGCTAACCAATACTGGATTCCCGCTTTCGCAGGAATGACGGAGAGGGGGCAACGGAATGACGGAGGGCGCAAAAAATTTTGGGGTTGATTGTTGAAAATCATTCGCTTTTTACCATATAATACCCGCGAGGTTGAAAGCTTCGCATCCTAACACGAGAGGAGGAAGGATGAAAATGTTAAGAAAATTCGCTATGGCGTTTGCCTTTGCGGCTTTAGCCGTTTGGTTTGCGCCTACACAGTCCCACGCTGCGGCAGACTACAATAAAGGGTTTGTCTATGAGAGCGAAGACGGGATGATAAAAGTAAAACAGCAGTTGAGAGTCCAGTTCAGAGTTGACGTCAAAGACAGCAACAGAGACGACGAAGACCCTTCAACAGACTTTATGATTCGCCGCGCGAAATTGAAGTTCAGCGGACACGCTTACGAGAAGTGGCTCAAATTCGGTCTGCAACTTGCCGGTGATGTCGGAAGGGTGAACGAAGACGGCAGTGCCAAGGGTGAAGAGTTGAATGTTGAGGATGTCTTCATAGCCGCCTCCTATTGGGAGTTTGCGGATGTGAAGGTCGGGAGATACAAAATCCCGTTTGAGAGAGAGGTGCTTAACTCTTCCTCAAAACTTCAGTTTGTTGACCGCTCCGCTATAAAAGAGTTCATTATAGACGCAGACAGGGCAGACGGAATTTCAACCGGCGGAATTGCCGGCGGAATGGTTGCCTACAGAGTCGGGTTGTTCCAGTTGGACGATGAGACTTTTTCAAACGAAGAAAACATGCTTGTCGCGGGAAGGGTTCAGGTGAACTTTGGAGAGGGTGAACTTGCGTATTCAAGCGGTTCCTTCACTTCCGGCGGAGACTACAAAATTGCCCCGAACTTTGCCAAAGCGCCGATATATCAGGTCGGAATTGGCGGGTTTTACAAAATTGGGACAAGTGACGGGTTGGTGTCAGAAGAGTATAGCGTTCTCACACGCGATGCTGACGGTGTTCCCACGGCGGTCAACAGTAACAAGGTTACCAGTTCAACAGACAACACGACATACGGTGTAACGGCTGATGTTGCCGTAAGGTGGGAAAGGTGGAACGTTGAACTCGCGGGTTATGCGGGTTTTGACAAAAGGTATGGCAATGTTGTTGATGCCACGTTTAATAGTGGCACTCCAGCCAACAGCACGGAAGGTTCAGCAACTGCTGAGGACTTCACCCACATTGCTTACCGGGCTCAGGCGGGATTCATGATAATTCCCGAACTTGAAGTTGCCGCGAGGTACACAGCGACTATGTTTGATTACAGCGATGCTGTTTTGACAACAGGAGAGGAAGGCGACCATTGGGATGCCACTTTGGGCGTGAACTACTACATCGCCGGAGTTGAGCACAAAGCGAAGGTTCAGGTTGACTTTGAGCACTCCAGAACCAACAGGTTTGGTATTTCGCAGTTGAAAGAGAACATTGCGAGAGCGCAAGTCCAGTTGTCCTTCTGATACGGCGCGAAGCGAATTCGCTTTTATAAGGTAAAAGGAAAAGAGGGAACTTTCGGGTTCCCTCTTTTTTTTGCGGTTTTGCAAAGGTGGCATTCCGTTGCCCGGTCGCGCCTGATACCGCCCCGGCAACCAATACTGCCAACGTTGTGGCAAGAAACACCGCCCTCCGTCATTCCGTGCCTGACACGGAATCCAGTATTCAACTGGTCAACCAATACTGGATTCCTGCTTTCGCAGGAATGACGGGAGAAGTGTGTCATTCCGTGCCTGACACGGAATCCAGTATTCAACTCAACTGGCTACCAATACTGGATTCCTGCTTTCGCAGGAATGACGGAGAAGTGTGTCATTCCGTGCTTGACACGGAATCCAGTATTGAACTCAACTGGTCAACCAATACTGGATTCCTGCTTTCGCAGGAATGACGGGAGAAGAGTGTCATTCCGTGCTTGACACGGAATCCAGTATTCAACTCAACTGGCTACCAATACTGGATTCCTGCTTTCGCAGGAATGACGGGAGAGGGTTATGTCCACAGAACTGCGTCCATAAATTCCCAAAAAAACCCCTTGAAATTTTTCCGTGTATCAAGTAGCGTATCCCCGAAGCCGATTGAGGTTGGACTTCGGATGGCTTCTTCCCGTCTTTTTACAGATAGTTGTTGACCATTTGCCAACAATTTTCTATAATGTCGGGTGATTTGCGGGCTTTGCCCGCCAGATTGTTTTTCTAAGGAGGTAGGAGACATGAGAAAAGCTAAATGGCTTGTAATGTTTCTTCTTGGTTTGGCAGTAGCCGCTCCGGCGTCAGCTGTTGAACTTAACCTGGGAGGATTTCCCAGTTACATGTCCACAAGGGCGCGTTATCTTGAAAACGCAACCTACAAGAATGCGTCAGGTGAAGATGACGCTATCTTTTTCGTGGATACAACCCTTCGCGTTACACCGCAACTCGTTTTGAGTGACACGGTAACGGTTAGGGCTCAGATTGATATATTTGACAACAACGTTTGGGGCGGAAGCACCGACCAGCTTCTTGGCGGAGCATCCACTCTTGTGAACTCAGGTATATCTCCGAGTGACAAATTCAGGGGAAATGTCCTTCACGGGAATGCTACCTCTGATTGTCTTACATTCGGAAATGTTTGCGCGGTTGAAAAGGATGCCGGATTCTTCAACGTCCGCATGCTTCACGCAGACATAGTACTGCCAAACGAACTTGGTTTTGTGAGAGTCGGTCGCCAGCCCTTTGACTGGGGACTTGGTATTCTTGCGAACGGCGGATGGGACCCCCACAGTGATGGCGGTTTCCTCGTTGACAGGTTCCTCTGGTTGAAGACCTTCCCCGCAGGAAGTGGTGCTACCCTTACGGCTATTTTCGTATCGGACAGAATCACTCAGGGAACAGGTCTTAACACTGGAAGTGGTGACGGATGGGACGGCGGCGCTGTGGCGTTTGTGTTCAACAACCCTGAGATGGGTGGAACGAACGTAACGCTTGGGGCGTACATCTTCCCTTACATTCATCAGGCTCAGTTCATCGGTGGTTTCGGGGATCTTGACAGATTCACGCTCTACTCCGCTTTGGTTGATGTGAAAACTGAAACCTTCAAAATAACGGCGGAAGTTCAGGGTGGATTTGGTGAGATTAAGAACATCGCTACAACTACTCCAGTTTCAGAGTCGAAAATTAAGAATGCTCTTATATGGGCGGTTCGTGGTGAGTACACCGCGCCGCAGACTGACTACCTCAACTCCATTGGTGCTGAGTTTGGTTGGGCGGACGGTGACAAGAACGATGGTGCGTGGTCAACTGGAAGCGACATTGAGGGCGGTGTTATCGTCTTCAACCCGGCTTACAACCTTGACAACCTTCTGTTCAAACACGTAATGCCTTCCATATATCAGGACGCAAACGGCAACATTCTTGCCAAGCCGGACGCCAGTGTTCAGAACGCGTATTACGCGCGTATCTACGCAGACGTTCCTGTTACGGAAAGAATAACCTTCAGACCTCAGGTTCTCGTTGGATGGAACAACGAGACGGAGAATCTGATAGCTGGTGTCACATACGCCGGAACTCTTCCGGACAACTCGGTTGACACTGACCCCAATACTGCTGGTATTCAGGGTGATGAAGGCACTGAGCGTGACCCGATTGTGGCGACTGGTACCTCAGAGACTGTTAAGTCCTATCTCGGAACAGAGATTGAAGGTACTGCTATCATCAATCTTTACCCGGGTATAGACCTTAACATCATCGGAAGCGTTATCGTTTCAGGTGAAGGTCTGACTGGACTGCTTGAGAATCAGGCGTACTATCTTGCAAATGAAGATGGTGTTAACGTTGGTGAAGTTGCGGATGCTGCGGCATTTGCTACGGCTGTAGCGGCTCAAACACCGGTAAGGGACCAGAAGGCTAACGACATCATTTGGGGTGTCCAGACGAAACTCATGATTTACATCGATGAGTTTTTCAAAGCCGGATCCTGATTAGACAGACAAAAAACTTTTCCTTCTGATTAAAAAAATCAAGGAATTAAATCAAGGCGGTGTTCTTACAAAGAACGCCGCCTTTTTTTATGGGATATCATAGTCTTATGTTGACATGTTCACTTGTTATCTTATAATTTGTTGGCTAACCAATACCACCTAAAGGAGGTTTTTCTTCCTGCCGTTATTCGGGGGAGAAAGTAAAAGACGAGATGGCAAAAGAAATACAATTACAGAATGGCTCCGCAAGCAATGCTTTGGCAAATGCCATAAAGGTTATAGTTGACGGAGACAACAAAGACGGATGGATGGCTCAGGGCTTGGAGATAGACTACTTCGCCTGCGCCAAGTCGGAGAAAACCGTTCGGGAGAACTTTGTAGAGGGTCTGCAAAAAACCATCAAGTTGAATCTTGAAAAGGGAAAAGATGTAAAACGTCTTCTCACCCCCGCCCCGAAAGAAGTTTGGGCTGAATACTACGCCGCGCTTTCCAACGAACTCTCCGCTCAGGTCTACAGCGATGACTCTATGTTCCTCGAACATCTGGGGATAGGGAGTGTGGCTTTCATAGACGCTCCGAACCGGAATCGCAACTACAACCAACCGCAGGGTAGCTAATCCTTTGTCGGGCAGAAAGTTATTCTACATTGAGGATGTTATCGCCGTTTTAGAAAATTACGGTGTCGGTGTCCGGCTTGATGGCGATGACCTTGTCGTTTCAGGGAAAGATTTGGAAGATGTCTTCAAAATTGAGGACGGCTTCATACACAAAAGAGTTGTCCACAAATGGGCGAAAAAGTACGGAATTCCCATAGACCACTTCTTCTACCCGGAGCGATCCTCTTAACAGAGCGGTGGCTTCCCGTCATTCCTGCGGAAGCAGGAATCCAGTATTAGTCAACCAGTTGGATACTGGATTCCGTGTCAAGCACGGAATGACGGAAAGAGGAAAAAGAATGATAGGAAAAGGTGTCTTTCCCCTTTCCCACACGGTAGAGACTTTGCGTAATCTCTTGAAACATTCGGGCTTTTTTCGTATAATACGCCCTGAACAACCTTTGTTCCTTATTGGCAAATCCTATCACAGGCAAAAGTTGTAATACGAGTGGGAAAAAGCATGCTTAAAAACTTTATCCGTTATACGGTTTTTGCCGTCTTGGCGGTCGCCCTCGGCGCACCATCTGCACAAGCGGTTGAAATCGAACTTGACGCTTTCCCCAGTTTCCTCAGAACCCGCGCGCGCTACTTCAAGGGAGCCACTTACATCAATAAGAACCTCCCCCACGAAGACACCAAAGACAGAATCTTTCTCATTGACAGCACACTCAGAATATCGCCCCGCCTTCGCCTTAACGACAACCTTTCAATAGTCGTTCAAGCCGATGTTGCAGACAACGTTATCTGGGGCGGCGTAACAGACCAACTGCTCGGCGGCGCAAGCACTGTTGTGAACTCATCAATATCGCCCACAGACAGTTTCAGAGGAACTCTGCTTACTCCCACTTACAACAGATTTTCCTATCTTGATGAATACACAGAGGCAGACAACCCCTCGGACGTAAGACCAAACACATACATTCCCGGTGTTGGTGATGATACCGGAGACCCTATCTTTAACAGAGACGGCGCGGTGGAGCCGGACGGCGGATGGCTGAAAGTGCGTCAGGCATACATCCACGCGACACACCGCCTCGGATTTGCCCGCATCGGACGGCAAACATTTGACTGGGGGCTCGGCATATTCTCTAACGGCGGAAACGAACCCACATCTCTCGGCGGAACAATAGCAGACCGTGTGCTTCTCGGAAAAACCGCAAGGTTAAACTCCGGCGCAACCCTCACCGCCGCGCTTATCGCAGACCTGTGGGCGGGAGGAAAAGACCTGCGCCCCGTTGGAGCCGGATGGGACGGCTTCGGGGCAACCGTTGTCTACAACAGACCGCCGGAAAATATCAAATCAGCGGAGGTTACTCTCGGAGCGAACATATACCCGTGGGTTAAACAAGAGAACTTCGCGCGGGGACAAAGTTACTTCCTCGGAGCCGGACAGAGCGACATAAAGCCGTCCGCGCACGCAGACCTTAACCGCCTCACTATTTACTCACTTATGTTTGACCTGAAACGCGGCGACTTCCGCTTTGCGGGAGAATACAATGCGGCTTTCGGAAAACTGGACAATGTAAGCGGATTCAAAGCCGGAGGAAGTGAAGGTAGCAGATACTACAAACTTGACCTTTACGACGGCATTAAAATCCAGCACCACATGGCGTGGGCGCTTCGCCTTGAATGGCTTCCGCTTTCCGTTATTCAGGTTGCCGGAGCGGAATTCGGCTGGGCGGACGGTGACAAAACCGGCGGCGGCGGACACGCTTATGAAGGCGGCTACTGGAACGGAGACGACATAGAAGGCGGAGTTATAGCATTCAACCCCGCCTACACAATAGACAACTTCCTGTTCAAGCACATCATTCCCACGATATACCAGAGCACGAACAACAAATTGCTCACACACGCCGAGGCGGGAATTCAAAACAGCAGTTATCTGCGTTTCTATGTGAACGTTTTTCTGACCGACTCAATCAGAATGACAGCCCAGTGGCTTGCCGGTTGGACAAACGAAACCAAAAACCTTTTTGTTGATGGCGAAGACATCGCCTCATACATCGGCAGTGAAGTGGAAACAACTTTCACTTTCCGCCTCAGAAGAGGTGTGTATTTCAACGTCATTGGAAGCGCGGTTTTCGCCGGGCTTGGTCTGAGAGATATGTTTGAAGGACAGGCATGGAACGAAATCGTCCGCAGTAGCAATGACGACATTTACTTTGCCGTTCAAGACGAAAACATTGCCGCCCCGGTTTATGACAACCCGCAAACACCCGAATACGAAGGCTCAGCCGAAATTCGCGATATTAAGGTGTGGTTTGTCAAGCAGGGAGAAGTCGGAGATGGTGGCCGTTCCATTCCGTGGCTTGAGGCGACCGTTAACAATGTGATTGTTAGCAGTGCCCTGGATGATGACGAGAACCCCTATGCGGAAATTACGCGTGACCGGCCGATAGCCCCGAGCGAGGCAGAAGGTGGTACGAATTGTCCCGACGTACTTGGCGTAACAGTGCCGGATGGGTGTCTGGACCCGGCGAGATTTGCCTACTTCAAGAACTTGGAAAACCAAGGCGGTCTGTATGCCGGAGAAGCGCATTTGCAGGCATACAGGGAACTCCGCGAGCAGTTCGCCAACAACTATCCCGAAAGCGCCAAGGCGTATTCACTGCAAACTGTTCTGACCGTCCATCTTGACGGCCTTTCCGGCAACTGATTACTACTTCCCGTCAATGTCCGTGCTTGAACTCCCCTTCCGTTATTCCGTGCCTTTCTCTTTCCCCGTCATTCCGTGCCTGACACGGAATCCAGTATTCAACTCAACTGGTTAACCAATACTGGATTCCTGCTTTCGCAGGAATGACGGGAGAGGGTGTCATTCCTGCTTTCGTGCCCACTTCCCCCCTTTCCTGATATAATTACCCCCGGTGAGGTTATGGTTTTTCTGTCAAAAGCGGTTTTTCTGCTTGGCGTGTCGCTCTTTGCGTTAGCATCTCCGGCAGGCGCGCAGAGCGCGGGCAGTCTCTACACTTCGGAAGCCGTTACGCTTTCCGTGGAAGAGGCGCGCATACTCGCGCTTGAATACAACAAAAACATTCTGGTTGCCGGACACAACAGCACAGCCGAAACAGCAAAGTCGCTTGCGGAAAGGGCGGCGTTTGACCCCGTTTTTGAATTGAGCGGGGCTTATAACAAAACTTCCGAACCTTCTGACTCGTCATTTATTTCCGGCGGCATAAAATCCGAGCGGCTTTCCGCAAGCGCGGGAATTACCGGGCAACTGCCCTCGGGCGGATATTACGACCTTTTCAGGTTCACACTTTCCCGCGATAAAAACGAATCTCCCATTCAATCTCTCAGCCCGGCATACAGCTCAAGTCTTGATATGCGCGTGGGGCAAAACCTTTTGAGAGACTTCGGCGCGAAAGGCGCGAGAGCGAAAATAACGGCGCAATCTCTCCGCTCAGATATCGGCAAACTGTCTCTCACGGTGGAAACGGCGCAAACTCTTTTGGATGTTGAGCGCAAATACTGGGATGTGGTTGCCGCAGTGAGAAACTACGAACTGGGGCGGCGCAACCTTGAACTGGGTGTTGACCTGCTTGAAAGAAACCGCGTTATGGTGAAAGAGGGCGTTCTTCCGCGTCTTGAAGAGATGAAGGCGGAATCTGCCGTTGCGGCGCGAAGGGTTGAACTGATAGAGGCGGAAAACGACCTCAAAGGCGCGCGCGACAAATTGAAAAACCTGACGGGGCTTCCGCTTGAAACGGTGATTGAACTCACAGACGCTCCGGAAACGGGCATCTACACGCACACGGATTCTGCGGAGTTGATAGAGACGGCTTTTGAAAAGCGCGCCGAATTGAAACGGGCGAAAAAGCGTTTGGAAATGGCTGAGACGGAGAAGAATTACCGCGCCAATCAGCGGCTTCCGAAATTGGCGGTAGAGGGCGTAGTGTCTCTGCGCGGACTTGCGGGAAGGACAAATCCTTCCGGTTTTGTTTTCGGTGATTCCCCGCTTGCGCGCGCGGATTTGGGAACGTCTCTTTCAGACGCCGTTTCAACCGTTGCCGACAGAGATTTTGTAAGTTGGGGCGCGAGTATAACGATGTCTGTTCCCATAATGAACCGTTATGCGGGCGGTCTTTACCGCGCCGCTACCGCAGAGCACAACCGTTCTCTTGCCGAATACGGCAGAACAAAACAACTTATCGCCCTTGAGGTAAAGGCGGCGGCGGACAAACTTTGGAGCGGTTACCGCCGTGTAGAGGCGGCAACCGCCGCCCGTGATGTGGCGGAAGAGGTGCTTGAAGCCGAGAAGGAAAAATATGCCGCCGGTCTTTCAACAACGAGAGAGGTGCTTGAAGCCCAAAGGGATTTAGTCCGCGCGCGGGCTGAAAGGATACGTTCCGCGGCGGATTACAGGTCTGCCCTTGCGGCGCTGAGACACGCCACGGGAACGATTATAGAAGCAAGCGGGTTTTTGATAGAAAGCAGGTTTTAGGTGTTTCCGCTAATGCCTGAAATGCCTAACCCCGGTCAGTAAAACCGCCATTCCGTGCTCATCCGCCGCTCCGGTTGTTTCATCATCCCTCACAGAACCCCCCGGATGCGCCACCGCTTTTATTCCCGCTTTTGCCGCTTCATCAATCCCGTCTCTGAACGGGAAGAACGCATCCGATGCCATAACACAACCCTCAGTGCCGCTTTGCGCCTTGCGGGCGGCAAGATTTACCGAATCCACCCTGCTCATCTGCCCCGCGCCTATTCCCACAGTCGCCCCGCCTCTTGCGAAAACTATCGCGTTTGACTTCACGTGCTTGCACACCTTCCACGCAAAACGCAGGTCTTTTATCTGTCCGTCTGTCGGCTTTATCTTTGTGGGCGAAGTCGCGCCGTCAAAATCAGAGTCTGAACTTGTGTCTTTGTCCTGAATAAGCGCACCGCCGGTAATTTTTTTTATGTCTCTCGCCGCCGCGCCGCCTTCCGCCTCAAACGGCGGAGCCTGTAAAACGCGCAGGTTTTTCTTTGCCGCGAGAACCTCAAGACAGCCGTCAGAAAAACCCGGCGCGATGACCACCTCAACAAACATATCGGCGATAAGACGCGCCGCCTTTTCATCCGCCTCGCAGTTGAAAGCCACAACGCCGCCGAACGCGCTCACGGGGTCGCATTCTCTCGCCTTCTCAAACGCCCCTGCCGGCTCGCCGTCAACCGCAACTCCGCAGGGGTTGTTGTGCTTCACTATCACACACACCGCGCCGTCTGCCGGGGTGAACTCCTTTGCCAGTTCAAACGCCGAATCGGTGTCGTATATGTTGTTGAGAGAAAGCTCCTTTCCCTGAATCTGCCTTGCCGCTCCGACACATGAAACATCGGTGTTTTCCGTGTAGAACGCTCCGCGCTGGTGAGGGTTTTCGCCGTATCTCAAATCCGCGCGTTTTTTCAGGTTGATGGAAATGCGGTCCGGAAATCCGTTTTGCTCTCCGCTTGAAAGCAGAAACTCTGATATTGCCGAGTCGTATCCGGCGGTGAGAGCAAACGCCTTTTGCGCGAGGCGCAGGCGCGCCGGGTCTGAAACTCCGCCTGAGGATTTTATTTCTTCAATCACGGCTGAGTAGTCCGCCGGGTCTGTAACCACCGCGACAAACTTGTGGTTTTTTGCCGCCGCCCTCACCATCGCGGGACCGCCGATGTCTATGTTTTCAATCGCGTCTTCAAAATCCGATTCCGGCTTTGCAACCGTTTGCTCAAACGGATACAGGTTGACGACAACCATGTCTATCGGTTCAATGCCGTTTTCCTCCATTTGTTTGAGGTGTTCGGGGTTGTCTCTCACGGCGAGAATTCCGCCGTGTATTTTCGGGTGAAGTGTTTTAACTCTGCCGCCGAGTATTTCTTTTGCCTGTGTGTGGGTTTCAACCCGTGTTACCGCAACGCCCGCATCTTCAAGCGCGGCGGCGGTTCCGCCTGTGGAGAGTATTTCCACTCCCAGTTTGCTCAGACGCATGGCGAAGTCTTCAACGCCTCGTTTGTCTGAAACGCTTATAAGGGCTTTTTTTACTTGCGGCATTTTTGGGGATTATACAACGAAGACGGGCAATTAGCACTTTCCTTATCCCATAAAAAAAGGAGGACTGCCTTGTGAGCAGTCCTCCTGATTTTAGCACAATGCTAAGGCGTTATTAGCCCTGGCTGTACTGCGGGAGCAGGAAGCGGTGACGCATCGTGTACTCGAACGGTTTCGCATAGGCAATTGCCCTGCTGTCCGTCGCGCCGAGGTCGTCCGCTGACCTTTCAACCGTCTTGGTCCAGATAGTCTGGGCCGGCGGGATTATCAGATTGAAAGTAAAACTTATCAGTCCAACAATCTCTTTTGTCGGTATCTGGCCGCCCATAAAGTCAAAAGGCGTTCCAGACATGTACCAAGCGCGGATGTCATCTCCTGCCGCTGTCCTCACACTGTCCGGGTCAAGCTGGAAACGGTGTCCCGTTCCAAATGCCGGAGGCAGTTCCGATGGCAGATATGTAACTTCGTGATGACTTGAAGTTACATCCGGGCGGGTCGTGATGCGGTAATTCATCCTTCCCCAGTCGGTCTGTCCGTAGAAAGTAGGTTTCACGGACAGCTCTTTGTCGGAGTAACGGCCATTTGCTGTGTGCAGAATGTAGCCGCGACGCTCCATGAGCATGTTGAAGTAGTTGTTGTTCGTGCCATGCTCAAAAGCGGCGATGTACGCAGCCTTTTTCGGAAATCCGAAAGGCTCTTTGCCAGCCCAAATGGGTGAGTCGTTGGAAAGGTACATGTACGGGTAGTATCCCGCTTTGTACTCTTTGCCGTCTTCTCCGTCAACTTTGGCGGAAAAGGTTACGCCCATCTCCATGTATGGACCAAGCATCGTGTTCTTGTGAATCACGTACCAAAACTCTATGACGTCGTCCATTAACTGGATCGGTTCAGGCAGAATTTTTTTCATGTCGTTTTCATCTGCTCTGACAACAAAAGCCATCCAGCGGCTCTCAGTGTAAGTGAGAGGCACAATGTCATAGTCAAAGACAGGGTCTGCGACACCCTGAGATATGATGTCTATCCTGTCTCTGTCCATTGGCAGCGGGGGAACTTCCCCTTCCGCGAGCCAAGGATAACTGTACTCATTTGCTTGCATTCCCATAGTTCAATTAACCTCCTAAGTTATTAAGAACCCTGACTGATGGGGAACTGCTGTCTGAGACCGTATTTGTATGGTGTTGCAAATCCGGCGTAGTCAGCGGGTCTCTCATAAGTCTCATTCCAGAGAACCTGCGCAGGCGGGATAACAAGATCGAACACGAACGAGATCATTCCCGATACTTTGTCAATCTTGAGCTCCGTTCCCATGTTGTCAAACGGAGTACCCTGCATGAACCAGTTGACGGCATCTCCCGATGCTGTTCTGGTGTGCTCAGGCTTAATCTGGAAACGATGTCCTTTGATCATTGAGTCAAAGGGCGGCGGAAGTTCAGACGGCAAGTATGTAAGCTGCCACTCGGAGCTTGAAACATC
This sequence comes from Thermodesulfobacteriota bacterium, assembly GCA_965226585.1. Lineage (GTDB taxonomy): Bacteria > Desulfobacterota_D > UBA1144 > Nemesobacterales > Mycalebacteriaceae > Mycalebacterium. Next base: position 308,893 of record OZ245366.1, read on the forward strand.
AGGTCTCGTGATGACCTTCATGTTGAACTTGCCCCAGTCCGTTTTTCCGTAGAAATACGGAGGCTTCACGTCTTTGTCGTCAAACTTACCTGTTGCGCTGTGCATCAGGTAGCCGTTACGTGACATCGCAAACCCGAAGAAGTCGGTTCCTTTCTCTCCGCCGTGCACCGAGCACCGGATGTAGGACATCTTTTTGGGAAATCCAAGGACACGTCCCGCGTCAACGGGTGAGTCTCCGGTCAGATACATGTACGGGTAGTAACCGCCTTTCCAGACGTTACCTTTCGGGTCCTTGTAAGTCGCCGACATGGTAACACCGAACTCCAGGTACGGACCAAGCATTGTGTTCTTGTGGTCAACGTACCAGAATTCAACAAGGTCGGCGTCGTCTCCGTCCCACGGCTCAAGCGGCGGGTTCGGAATCAGGCGGCGCCTCGTCTCTTCTGAACAGCTGACTACAAAAGCAGACCAACGACTGTCCGTGTAAGTGAGGGGAAGAACGTCTATGTCCCACAGCGGATCCGAAGGATTCGCTATAATCCAAGACTTTATATCCCTCTCTATCGGAGGAGGTGGAACCTCCTTCGTCATTTCCCAATATTTACTTGGGACATTGAGGTGACTAGGCATAAAATTACCTCCTTTTGGTAAATCTCCCGGTCGCCACCTAGTTCAAAATGCGACCGAGGCTGTGAGGAGTTTGGAGCCCTAAATGTAACGACATAACACAGACCCCTATCCAACCTCGCAGTAACTGATATCACCGGAACGGGGGGGTGTCAATAGATTGGCGAAAAAAAAATGAAAAAATTAAGCCGTATGCTTAACGCCTCGCGTTTTCCGCTGTCCGTATCGCCCTGAAATAACATAACTGCCTGATACAACTAACTTTTTTGGCGATTTGAACGGTGGAAGTCAGCATTTTTACAGCGTTTTCCGCCGTTTGAAGCCGGTTTGTTGAGGCGCCTGCAGACCCTCAATAAAGTAAACCGCTTTTTCGTCCGGTTAAGCGGTTTTTCACTCACGCCAGCACGTTATTCCGTGTTTGTCACCACCCTGTTATTCCGTGCTTGACACGGAAACCAGTATTCAACTGGTTAATCAATGCTGGATTCCTGCTTTCGCAGGAATGACGGAGGGGGCAACGGAATGACGGGGAAGGCACACATGGGGAAGGCACACATAAAGGGCTGTTATAAGGGCTGTGCCGGAGTCAGCTCAGCACCATATAAGTTACCTGCGCGACCGAAACTTTCCTGCTGTCTGCGTCAAAAATGGCGATCTCCACCGGGCAGAGAGTTCTGCCCGCTTTGATGACGGTTGCGACCGCTGTTATGTCAGACCGGCACGGGTAGAGAAACCTTATTGTTATGTCCGTTGTCGTGATTTCCGCGTCTGCTCCGGCGACTGAAAGAACCGCCGCCGCTGCCGCCGTGTCTGCCGCGGTGGTCAGCAGACCGCCGTGAAAAGTTTCAAAGATGCCGTCATAGTTTTCCTTCTTTGGAACCTTGAGTTCGCAAAGCCCGCTTTCAAGGCGCGCTATCTCAGAGCCAAGAAGTTTCATTATGGGAACGGAGTTCATCTTCCGTTCAACTTCCTTCAAGTCCACGTTCATTGTTTCACCTTCCGCTTTTCATTTTTCCGCCGCTTCTGTTTCAAACGCCTCTTTTATGGTAACCTGTATGTCTCTCCCCTGAAAATGAAACAGGAAGCACAACTTCGCGAAGAGGACGAGTTCCGGATGGCGCACATAATAGACGGAAATGAGATTTCCGCACGCATCAGAGGCGGCATTGCCTCCCGCGTTAAATCCCTGCGCGAGCAGACGGGCGTTTCTCCGGGACTTGCGGCGGTGCTTGTGGGAGACGACCCCGCGTCTGAAATATATGTGGAGAGAAAAACCCGCGCCTGTGAAGAGGTGGGCATCTACTCTGAAGAACTGCGTCTTTCTTCCGGCACAACCGAGCGGGAACTTCTGAAAGAGATTGAACGGCTGAACGCAGACCCGAAGATTCACGGCATACTTGTGCAACTTCCGCTTCCGCCGTCGATAAGCGAAACGGCGGTTTTGAGCGCGGTTTCCCCCCGCAAAGATGTTGACGGCTTCCATCCCGAAAATATGGGAATGCTTATGGAGGGCAGTCCGCGCTTTATCTCCTGCACGCCCTACGGCATTATGGAGATGATAGACCATCTGGAGATTGACGTTGAGGGGATGGACATCGTTATAGTCGGCAGAAGCAACATCGTGGGCAAGCCCGTTGCCGCGATGCTTCTCAACAGAGACGCCACCGTTACCGTTTGCCACCTTTGCACGAAAAACCTCGCCGATTTCACGAGAAGCGCGGAGATACTGATAGTGGCGATAGGGTGCAGCCGGTTCATCACGGGAGACATGATACGGGAGGGAGCCGTTGTGATAGACGTGGGCATCAACAGAGACAAAAACGGAAAGATAACGGGGGATGTGGATTTTGAATCCGCTTCCCGCAAATGCTCATACATAACCCCGGTTCCGGGCGGAGTGGGACCGATGACGATAACCATGCTCTTGAAAAACACGCTTGCGGCGGCTGAAATGGCTCTCGGTGATTAAACAGAGTTTTCCACATTCCGTTGTGGAAAAAAGATAGTTTTCCACATTTCCACACCCGATTTGTCATCCAGAACCTTGAGGATTTCCCGCACCGTTTTCCCCGAAACCGGATGCCTGACATCGGGGGCAATTTGGCACAGCGGTTCAAGTATAAAACGCCGCGAACACAGCAAAACATGGGGTATTTTGAGTTTGCTGCTGTCTATTACGGTGTCTCCGTAAAGCAGAATATCAAGGTCCATAACCCTCGGTTTGTTATTTCCTTTTTCCGTTCTGCCTATCTCTTTTTCCACATCCTGAAGTTTCCACATCAACTGTTCGGGCGGGGGGCAGTTTTCCACAAGCGCGACCGCGTTTATAAAGAACGGCTGTTCGCCCTCAACTCCCACCGGCTCTGTCTTGTAAAGCGCAGAAACTCTGATTATTTTCGCGAAATTCTCAACACGCCTGAGCGCGGAGACGCAGTTTTTCTCTCTGTCTCCGAGGTTGGTTCCGATTCCTATGAAAACTTGTTCGCTCAAAGTTTTTTTTCTTCCCCGCCTTTCCGGCTGTTTTTTATCATATCGGCGGTGAATTCTCCCGCCCGCCTGACCGCCTCAAAATCTCCCGCGCCTTTTGCCGCAAGCGCGCAAAGAGCGGAGGAGAAAACGCAACCCGTTCCGTGCGTTTCTTCCGTTTCTGAAACCCTTTTGCGTGTGGAGCGGAAAAAATCTTTGCCGTCAAAAAACAGGTCTGTCACCTCGTCTCCCTCCAGATGGCCGCCGGTTATAACCACCTTGCGCGCCCCCATAGCCGCGATTTCCCGCGCGGCGGTTTCCATATCTCTGCCGTTTCGTATCTCCACCCCGCAAAGCGTTTTTGCCTCCCCCGTGTTCGGGGTAACAAACTCGCAGAGCGGAAGCAGTTCCTTTTTAAGCGCGTCAATCCCTCCGTCAGACAGCAGGCGCGCTCCCGAACCGGAACTTATCACGGGGTCTGCGACAACCCTTCCCGCCCCCCGGTCTCTTATGTTGCGGCAGACCGCCACAACGGTTTCCTCGTCAAGAAGCATTCCGGTTTTTGCCGCGTCTATGCGGTGTTTTGCCGCCGCGGAGAACATCGCGTCTATAAGTTCGGGAGACACTTTTTCAACCGCCATAACTTCGGAAGGCGTTTGAGCCGTGAGGCACGCCACAACGGCAAACCCCCTTACGCCGAAAGCGGCAAAAGTTTTAAGGTCGGCGGTTGTTCCCGCCCCTCCGCATGAGTCCACACCCGCTATTGTAAGCGCGGAAAATGTTTCGCCGCCCATTTGCGAACTGTTTAACAGATAAGCGCGTATTTTACAAAAACGGACGGCTTGTTATAATTCGTTTCTCAATTTCAACCAGAGAGAGGTGAGAGAAAATGGGTGAGCCACAGATTTTTATGCCGGAGCTTTTCAAAGAGGATGAGGACGGAAACATCCGCCTTGTCGCCGGTTACTGCAGTGAGTCAGACAACTGGACATTTCCGAAATATCTCGCAGACCCGGTGAGTTTCACGGACAACGTAGAGGAGAAGCTCCTCAGTCCCAAGGGTGTTCTTCACTCGTTCACCGTTGTGCGCAGAAGCATGCCGGAATACGAAGTGCCTTATGTTCTCGCGCTTGTTGATTTTCCCGAAACCGTGCGTGTTATGGCGCAGGTGGAAACGAAAGATTTTGACTCGCTCACTTTCGGCGAGGAGATGGCGATTACAACCGGAGTTATAAGAAAAGCCGATGACGGCAGTGACGTTGTTTCCTACAAATTCATTCCCGTCCGCGAAATGAAGTAGTTTCCGCTGTTTATTGCCGGATTTCCGCTTTTGCGGGCAGTTTCCATTCCGCCCTTATTTTTCCCGTGCGGTTAAAACCTTTCCTTTCAAGCCACCCCGCCGGAACCTCAAGAGCGGTGTTGTATGGGGCGCGAGGGAGATATTTTCTTGCTTCAGTGGAACAGCGTTTTGCCCACGCCCGGTTTTTCTCCCCCGTTTTTCTGGGGCATTTTTTCATCCCCGCGACAGAAACCGCCTTGCCGTCCGCCATGTAGATAATGTCCATATCAACATAAGTGTTGAACATCCAGAACCCGCCCTCCCTGAGGCGGCTGAAAACAAACAGCATTCCCTCCGTGTCGCGCAACTCCTTTCTGCACATCAGCCCTCTCAGCCGCTGTTTCTGCGTGAGCGCGACTTCCGCCGTTATCTCCGCGCTTGTTTTTCCGTCCGTGATGGAAACCGCTGTCTCTGTGAGACGTTTCGGGCTCGTTTCCCCGCAGTCCGTTTTGAAATCCGCCCGCGCTCCATGAGAGAGCATTGCAAGGGCGCAAGCGCATAAAAAAAAGATGCCCGCCCCTCTCAACCGCCCACCGCTCCGGCGACTATTTCCTCAACCATGCCCCGTATCTCGCTGAGCCGTTCTTCGCTTTCCGCTTCAAATCTCATCACAAGGGCGGGCTGTGTGTTTGAAGCCCGCACAAGCCCCCACCCGCCCGGAAAACCGGCGCGCACGCCGTCTATTTCCGTAATCTCCGCTTCGGCAAATTTCTGCGCTATGCCCGCTTTCACGGCTTCGGCAACTTTGAACTTCCTTTCGTCCGGGCAGTCAACCCTGATTTCGGGAGTTGAGAACAGCTCCGGCACTCCTTCAAGAAGCCCGGAGACAGTTTTGCCTTCCTCTGAAACAATTTCCAGAAGGCGCAGACCAGCGTACAGGGCGTCGTCATAGCCCGGAAATCTGTCGCCAAAAAATATGTGTCCGCTCATTTCTCCCGCGAGTTCCGCTTTTTCATCGGCAAGTTTTTTCTTCATCAGCGAGTGTCCGGTTTTCCACATAATGGTTTTTGCCCCCGCCCGCGCGGCGAGTTCAAAAAGCAGTCTGGAGCATTTCACATCACCGATAACAGTTGCGCCGGGGGTTTTTGCCGCTATGTTGAGGGCGAAGATAAGCACAAGCATATCGCCCCGCACTGTGTTTCCGTTTTCGTCCACAACTCCCAGCCGGTCGGCGTCTCCGTCAAAAGCCATTCCCAGCCGCCCCCCGCCGCCGCGCACCTCTTTTATCAGGTCTTTCAGGTTTTCATCCACCGAGGGGTCGGGATGGTGATTCGGAAAGTTTCCGTCCGGCTCAGTAAATATGCCCCTTGCGCGCAAGCCCAGTTTTTCAAACACAAGCGGAGCCGCCACGCCTCCCGCGCCGTTTCCGCAGTCAAACACAAAATCAAGCCCGCGCTCCACCTTCACGCCTTTGGTGAGAAAATCCGCGTATTGCTCAGTTATTTCCGCTTTTGTTACCTTTCCGCGCGCGTGTTTGCTTTTCGTCTCAACCGGGGCGGCAAGCGCTTTGATGTCATTGCCGAACATGGAGTTTTTGCCCATGCACAGTTTCAGCCCGTTGTATTCCGGCGGGTTGTGGCTTGCCGTTACAATCGCACCGCCGTCCGGGGTCCGGTTGAAAACTGAAAAATAAAGCATCGGCGTTGACACAAGACCGATGTCGCTCACGTTCACGCCTCTGCTTGTGATGCCGTCCACAAGAGCGGCGGAGAGGGCTTCAGAACTGAGCCGGCAGTCTCTTCCGGCGGAAACCGTTTTCGCCCCGTTCTGTTTTGCCCGCTCTCCATAAGCCGCCCCGATGGAGAAAACGACCTTTTCGTTTATCTCGTCTCCCACGGTTCCGCGTATGTCGTATTCCCTGAAAATGGTGTTGTAACTGTGTTCCATTGCGCCCGCCGGTTGACTTTATTCTAACACTTTTTACCATTACCCCATCGTGGTTCGCCCTTCCTTCAAACAGTTCAGAGAGAAACTCAAATCCGGAAATCTGGTTCCCGTCTGGGACGAAATTCACTCTGATGACGACACTCCGGTTTCCGCCTTCTCAAAGATTGACGACTCAGAGCATTCGTTTCTTTTTGAGAGCGTTGAGGGCGGAGACAAATGGGCGAGATACAGTTTTCTTGGTTCCGGCTCAAACTGTGTTTTCCGCGCCAAAGGGCGGAACATTGAGATTGTTGAAAACGGCGTGACGAACAAAAGCGGCGGCGACCCGTTTGACGCTTTGCGGGAGCTTCTGGGCAGATACAAATTTGTTGCCGACCCCGAACTTCCGCCTTTTGCGGGCGGCGCGGTGGGGTATATGAGTTATGACGCGGTGCGGTTTGTTGAAAATCTGCCGGACGACAATCCCGACCCGCTCGGAGTGTGGGATTTCCACTTTATGATCACCCGCTCTGTTCTGATATTTGACAATGTGAAAAACGATGTGAAAACCGTTGTGTGCGCCTACTGCCCGGACAAAGCAAATGCGGAAGATGTCTACAATTCCGCAGTTGTCGAGATAGAGCGGCTTAAACGGGCTTTAACGGCTCCCGCTCCCGGAGCGGCGGAGACTGTTTCAACCGGCGGCGGGGAGGTTGTTTCCAATTTTGAGAGGGGGGATTTTGAGGATTCCGTCAGAAAGGTGAAGGAATATATTCGCGCGGGAGACATAATTCAGGCGGTGATTTCGCAGAGGTGGAGCGCAGACCTGAACACGGAGCCGTTCAGTCTTTACAAGGCACTTAGGGTTCTCAATCCGTCTCCGTACATGTTTTTTCTTAAAATGCCCGACCAGACGCTGGTTGGTTCGTCTCCCGAAGTTATGGCGCGTGTTGAGGGCGCAGAGGTGGAAAGCCGTCCAATTGCCGGCACAAGACCGCGCGGCGCGAATGAGGGTGAAGACCTCGCGCTTGAAAAGGAGTTGCTTGCCGATGAGAAGGAGAGGGCTGAGCACATAATGCTGGTTGATTTGGCGCGCAATGATTTGGGAAGGATAGCGAAGCCCGGTTCGGTGCGGGTGGACTCTTTTATGAAGGTTGAGCGGTATTCTCATGTGATGCACATAGTTTCAAACGTGAAGGGGGAGATGAACGAAGGTGTGGATGCGGTTGACGTTGTGAAGGCGGCTTTTCCGTGCGGCACGCTTTCGGGCGCGCCCAAGGTGAGGGCGATGGAAATCATAGAGGAGATAGAGCCGGACAGGCGCGGGACCTACGGCGGCGCGGTGGGGTATATGAGTTTTTCGGGCGATATGGACACTTGCATTACGATACGGACTTTTCTTGTGAAAGACGGCAAAGTGTATGTTCAAGCGGGCGCGGGGATTGTTGCTGATTCAGACCCGGCGCGGGAGTTTGAGGAGACGGTTAACAAAGCGAAAGGGTTGTTGAAAGCGCTTGAAGCGGCAAGAGGGATGGAGTAGCAAAGTTTCCCCCGTCATTCCTGCGAAAGCAGGAATCCAGTATTAGTTAGCCAAGTTGAATACTGGATTCCGTGTCAAGCACGGAATGACGGAAATAGCTTGAAGTGGCAAGGGAGACGAAGTAGGATTGGTGTTGGAATGCACAACAAATTTACAGCAATAATTGAGAGAGATGAAGACTGGTATGTTGCCTACTGCGCGGAGATACCGGGCGCAAACGGACAGGAAAAAACAAAGGAAGAATGTCTGGAAAATCTGTCTGAAGCCATTGCTCTGATTTCGGAAGACCAACGGCAGGACTGTATGAGAGGATAAAATGCCCGACCACGAAAAAAGAATCGAAAGCCTAATCCGGGAAATCAATGCCGATTTTGGCACACGTATTAAGTTTTTTCAGCAAAAAGTAAACATATCAAATATGGGGCTTGAGTTTGGCAGGAATGACCGCAGAGGCAGGTTATACATCGTGCCTAGAAAATCGAAACAAGGCAGCTATTACATCTCACCGCAAGGCGCGGAACTTGAGAAGGTGGTTTCCGGGGAATTTGAAAATCTTTTCCGCAAAAAGTGCGATGGTTACAGACAGCCAGAGGAAAGGTGTCCGCATTGGAGCACCGATGACTGGCTGTTAGTTGTGAAAGCCGCCCGCATATATGCGAACTTCGGGAAAAACAGATAACCGACCCTGTCTTCCAAACTCCTAAAATGGGCTTCTAGGCGAATTTGACTCCGTGTTTTTTTAACTCTTTTTCTATCGCTCCGGGCAAGCCCAGCGCAGAATTGAAAACCGTTCCACCTTTAGACGCTTTTATACCGTGGGATTTGTTTGGTGAAATGTGCACCATCCCAGACGGATGGCACTTTTTAGCAACTATTTGTCCTTTTTGCTTTGCTATATCGTTAGTCCAAAAACGGACCCGCACCTCAATCATTTTCTCACCCTGCTGAGCTTTTTTTTCTTGGTTTGGCTGTTTTTTTTGTTTTGGTTGATTCGCCTGTTTGACCTGTTTCTTCTGTGTTGCTTGTTTTTTTTGTTTTGGCATTTTTACCTCCCAGATGAATCTTTATCCATCCCGCTATTCAAGAATGCAAGGACTTTACCACGATTTTGTATGCTCTTAAAACCTCCTTCGTGTATAATCCCCATCAATGCTCCTAATGATAGACAACTACGACTCTTTCACTTACAACCTTGTTCACTATTTTCAGGAACTTGGGGAAGAGGTTTCCACTTACCGCAATGACGAAATATCACCGGACGAAATAGAGAATCTGTCGCCCGAAATGGTTGTGATCTCACCGGGGCCGTGCTCGCCTGACAAATCGGGCGTTTCGGTTGAAATTGTCAAAAAATTTGCCGGAAAACTTCCCATTCTCGGCGTGTGCCTCGGACATCAGGCAATCGCGCACGCTTTCGGGGCGTCCATCGTTCGAGCGGAGCGGCTTCTTCACGGAAAAACATCGGAAATCCACCACAAAGGCGCGGGCGTTTTTAAAGACCTTCCAACCCCGTTCAGCGCAACACGTTACCACTCACTTATAATAGAGCCCGCCACACTGCCCGATGATTTTGAAGTTACGGCGTGGACGGATAAAGACGAAATAATGGGAATAAAACACAAAAGTTTTTCCGGCACAGGGCGGCTTGAAGGGGTGCAGTTTCACCCCGAATCCATACTGACCGAACACGGAAAAGAACTTTTGAAAAACTTTACCGGAGGGTGAAACAATGAAACTCCTTTTCAGACCGCGTGATGACAAATATATCGGCGCCGGCGACCTGCCTTTCGGCACTTTTGACGATACCGCGCAGTGGCTTCCCATTTCGCGCTACCTTGAAAAAGGCGCGGAAAAGTTCGGCGATAAAACGCTTTTCAGCGTCGCAAACTCAGGCGGCGAAGTAACCGAAAGCCACACCTATTTCGAAACAAACGCGTGGGCAAACAGAATAGCAAACGCCCTTTGCGACAAGGCGGGAGTGAAAAAGGGCGAGACGGTCGGCATATATATGCTGAACCGCGCGGAGTTTGTGGTCTCAATTCTCGCCACACACAAGGCGGGCGGCGTTCAAGTTCCAATCAACAAAGACGAAAAAGGCGAGCGGCTTGCCTACATAATCAACTACTCCGGGCAAAAGGTTCTTATGACAGACGAGGAAAGTCTGCCCCTGCTGGAAGAGATAGCGGACGATATTGAAAATCTGGAATTCATTTTCGCCGCAGTGGACGGAAAGAAAAAACTTCCCGAAAAACTGGGGCGCGCGAAAGTTCTGCCGTTTTCGTTCTTTGACAACTCAAGCGGCGAAAATCCCCCGCGCGATGTTTCAGTTTCAGACACGGAAAGATGTATGTTCACATCCGGCACAACGGGAATGCCCAAGGGCGTTTCAAGAAACCACAGCGGCGTTGTGCTGACCGTCCGCGCCTATATTGAACATCAGGGAATCAGAAGCGATGACGTGCTTATGACGGTGCTTTCACTCGCCCACGCGAACGCTCAAGTTATGTGCCTTTTTGCGTCAATCGCATCAGGCGCCGGGTGCGTTATCTTTCCGCGCTTCTCAGCTTCGGGATTCTGGAAGTGGGCGGCTGACTGCGGGGCGACCGTTACCAATATGCTCGGCTCCGTTCCCGAATACCTGTGGGCGGCGAAACCGTCCGCCTCAGACAAAAAACATTCCGTCCGCACAGTTCTTGCCGGTCCCGCCCCGAAAAACCGCGGAGAGTTTGAGGAAAGGTTCGGCATCAGAGTTGTTGAGGGCTACGGCTCAACGGAGATGGGAATGCCGCTGTGGCAATACGCGGAAGATTTCAGACCCGGCTCATCGGGGTTTGTTACTCAGGGCTACCATCTGGAAATAAGAGACCCCGAAGACACGGACAGAGTTGTTCACAGCGAGTGGGACACGGACGCGGAAAAGACGGTTCCCCCCGAATGTGTGGGAATGCTTTTTATCCGCCCCCTGATACCGGACACAACTCTCAACGAATATTTCAAAGACCCCGAACGCACACGGCAGGCGTTTGACGATGAAGGCTTTTTCAATTCAGACGACCTGTTCGCCAGAGGGGTGGACGGCAGATACTACTTTCAGGGCAGATACAGCAGAATAAGAGTTTCGGGCGAAAATGTGGATCCCAACGCCGTTGCCGCCGCCGCGCTGAAACACGGCTCGGTTCAGCAGGCGGTTGCTCTGGGGGTGCGTCTGCCGGACATATCCGATGACGAAATCAAACTGAACATAGTCACGGAGCCGGAACAGGAGTTCAATCACGAGCAGTTTTGCCTCTGGATGGCGGAGCGCGTTCCCGTCTACATGGTTCCCCGGTTTATACGGATATACGAACAGTTTCCCCTCACATCCACACAAAAGGTGAATGTCGGCTCAATGAAGGAGGTAGACGGGGAGACCTGGGACAGAAGCAAAACGGAACTGTCTCTCAAGACAAGAAAGTAGTTTTGCTTTATATGCGGGTTTTGTTATAATCACCCATTCCAAAATTACGTGGGGCAGATTTTTATGTTTAAATCAATTTTTTCAATACTTTTTGCCGTTATATTCGGCATGACAGCAATGTCCGCAGTGGCATGGGCGCAGACCAATCCCGGTAAAAACGCCCGTGAAGGCGGGGTGAAAGAGTGCGCGGATGAGATTGAAGAGGTGGCTTCCATCTTTTTCAAACAAGACGGACAGGACATTCCGCACATCAGTCACGATTTTACAACCCCGAACAAGAGCGAGGTTGACAAGCGTCCCTTTTCCTCCCTTTCATTCAGAGGATACGGGGATGTGGGTATTTCCCACATAAACATAGTCGCCTCAAACACATACCTTGAGGGCGGCGGTTTCTTTTCAAGAGGCTCAAACAGAAAGTGTGATGTGAGCGTGGTGGAGACCTTCTCCTCGCCCAAGACCTGCGAAGAGGTTTCAGGCGAATACTCACAGCAGGGCTACAACGTGTCTCCGTTCACAAAAGACATAACTCTTCTGGAAAACGACGGCAGCAACCCCAATCAGTTCTTTACGCACTACTACCTGACTTCCAACCCCAAGGGCGACACCTGCCTTGTAACCAGAAGAAGGGTTGTGATTCAGCCGTAGCAGGTAACTACGAGCCCGCGAATACCCGGTAGAGAAACGCTCCGTATATCAGAAGAAGCACGGCTCCCGCCGTTCTTCCCGCCGTTGCCCCTTTTTTCATAAAGGGAAGCGTAAGCGCGGTTAACCCTATTGCGACGGGCAGCTGGAAGCCCGGCACTTCAGAATCCACCGAAAGCGGCACTATGGATGAGGTGAGCCCCAGAATTATTATGTTGAAAAGGTTGCTTCCCGCGATGTTGCCTACCGCGATTGAGTGTTCGCGCCGCGACACCGCCGCGACAGACGCGGCGAGCTCGGGCAGTGAAGTTCCCACGGCAACCGCCGTTGCCCCGATAACCACTTCCGGAACCTCAGCCCTATGGGCGATAGACACCGCGCTTTCAACCAGAAGGCTGCTTCCAAGACCAAGCGCCGCAAGCCCGGCGGCAATCGTAACGAGCACCGCCCCCGCGCCGCTTGCAATTTCCTCAGGGATTTCTTCGCCCGTTTTTCCCGCCTGCCTCACATACAGATAGGCGGTAAGCGGGGCAACGGCGGCGATTACATAAAAACCTTCCGCCCTGCCGAGAGTTCCATCCGCGCACAGAAACAGAAGAAGCCCCAGCCCGGCGGCGGCGGCGGCGGTTTCCGCCCTCAAGCCCTGCCGCACGCTGATTGGCGCGAGCACGGCGCTTATCCCCGCTATCAGACCGATGTTTGAGATGTTGCTTCCCACTATGTTTCCGGTCGCAATGTCCGCAGAACCCTTGAATGCCGCCGTGAGGCAGACAAAGATTTCAGGCAGTGAAGTGCCCACCGCAATCACCGTCAGCCCGGCGATAACGGGATTCACCTTCAGTTTCCGCGCAAGCAGAGACGCGCCTGCGACCGCAGAGTCCGCGCCCACCCAAACGCCCGCGATTCCGGTGGCGAGAAAAATCGCCTCTATAAAAAAAGAGTCAGTTGAAAACATCGTGTTCCGGTCAGTTCCGCTCTCCGGGGAGCGGAGCAGGGAGTATCAAATATAAACGCGCCCCGCGCAAATGGGAAAGAGATTATTGCGCCCGGCGTGTTGAAATTGTTTTCCGGTTTGTATAGTTTTTCTCTCCGTGGCTTGGGGAAACCGGAATATCCGGATTCCCGGAAAGATTTACTTAACAGCAATATGCAACCATAGGGAGGATAAAGCAATGCGCCTTTTATTTAAACCACGCGACCGGCACTATGTGGGAGCCGGGCAGCTGCCTTTCGGAACTTTTGACGACACCACGCAGTGGGAGCCCGTCACAACAAATCTTGAAAAGGGAGCCGAACAGTTTCCCGACAAGGATATGTTCAAAGTTGGCGACAGAGACGGAAATGTCGTCAGAACATTCACCTACAAAGAGACCAACGAACTTGCCAACAAAGTTGCCAACGGTCTTATAAAGGATTTCGGAATCTCAAAGGGCGAAAAAGTCGGCATGTATATGCTTAACTGCGCGGAGTATGTTCTCTCCATCATCGCGGCGCACAAAACCGGCGCGGTTCAGGTTCCAATCAACAAAGACGAAAAAGGCGAGCGGCTTGCCTATGTCATCAACTATTCAGAGATGAAGGTTGTCATCATAGACGGCGGAAGCATTCCCTTTCTTGAAGAGATAGCGGACGGACTTGAAAAACTGGAGGCGATTTTTGTTGTTTCCGAGGGAGACGAAAAACTCCCTTCCAAAATAGGAAAAGCGGCCGTTCACCCGTTTTCGGTTTTTGACTCTTCAGATGCTTCAAACCCCGGAGTCAAGGTTTCGGTGGACGACATGGAAAGATGTATGTTCACCTCCGGAACAACGGGAATGCCCAAGGGTGTTGCCAGAGACCACGGCGGTGTTGTGATGACCGTGCGCTCATACATACAGCAACAGGGCGTCCGCAGTGACGATGTTCTCATGAGCGTCCTTTCTCTCGGACACGCAAACGCTCAGGTGATGTGCCTGTTCAGCGCGATAGGCGCGGGCGCGACTGCGGTTTTCTTCCCGCGTTTTTCCGCTTCCAACTTCTGGAAGTGGGCAGCCGGGTGCGGAGCCAATTCAGTAAATATGCTTGGAGCCGTGGCGGAATATCTGTGGTCTGCCCCTGAGAGCGAATGGGACACAAAGCACAACGTGAGAATAATGCTTGGCTCTCCCGCTCCGAGAAATCTGGAGCAGTTTCAGAAAAGATTTAACGTCAGAGTGGTAGACGGGTACGGCTCAACGGAGATGGGATGGTTCTCTGGAAAGACCCCGAAGACCACCGTCCCGGTTCTTCAGGTTTCCCGATGGAGGGATACCACGTTGAACTCAGAAACCCTGACAACGCGGACGAGTCGGTCAAATACTTCTGGGACCCCTCAGACGACATAACTCCGCCGGACGAGGCGAAAGGGCTTCTTTTTATAAAGCCGCTTGTTCCGCACACAACGCTTAACGAATACTTCAAAGACGAAAGGCGCACAAGAGAGGCGTTTGACGATGAAGGTTTTTTCAACTCGGACGACCTGTTCGCCAGAGGAATAGACGGCAGATTCTACTTTGCCGGCAGATACAGCAGAATCAGGGTTTCGGGTGAAAATGTTGACCCCGTTGCGGTCGCGGATGAAGCGATGCAGTATGCGGCGATACAGGAGGCGATTGCCGTTGGACTGCGGCTTCCAAACGTTTCCGATGACGAGATAAAACTGTGCGTAACCGTTAAAAAGGGCGAGACTTTCGATCCCGTTGAGTTCTGCAAATGGATGGCGGAAAGGGTTATGGTCGCGATGGTTCCGAGGTTTATTGAAATCTACGAAGACGGTTTTCCCGTAACAGCGACTCAGAAGGTCAAGGTTGCCGAGATAAAGGAGATAACCGATAAAACCTGGGACAGAAATGAAGCCGGTCTCAAGTTCAGTGCGAGAAAGTAACCTCCGGGGAACTTTCCGCGACAGGGCTTTTATGGAACTTGCCCTCCGGCAGGCGGAAGCGGCGGCGGCGGCGGGCGAAGTGCCCGTGGGGGCGGTTATTGCCGACTCGCAAGGCAATGTTCTTTCATCGGCGCACAACGAGACCGAAGCCCTCGCAGACCCCACTGCTCACGCGGAGATACTGGCAATACGCAGGGCGGCAGAGAAAACCGGCGACTGGCGTCTGTCCGGCTGTGTTCTGTATGTTACCCTTGAGCCGTGTATAATGTGCGCGGGCGCGGCGGTTAATTCGCGCATTGAAACCGTGGTTTTCGGCGCGTACGACAGCGAATCCGGCTCACCGCCCGGCAAAGAGGTTTGCCGGCGGGGTGGAGTGATGGAAGAGTGCTGTTCTGACTTGCTCCGTGGTTTTTTCAGCGGCTTGAGACGGAAGGAAGGTTCTTAAGAGGACGGGACACAAACGGTGGTGCAGAATGTCTTTTAACTTTGAGTTCAGCGAAGAGCAGAAACTTTTTCAGGAAACCTTGTCGGATTTCTGCACAAACGAAATAGAGCCGCTTGTTGAAGAGCACGAAAAAGAGGAAAAGTTTCCCAAACACATATTTACTATGCTCGGACAGATGGGCTTTCTGGGGATTATGTATCCCGAAGAGTACGGCGGGGTTGGCATGGACAAGGTTACGGACTGCATCTTTTCCGAGGAGATGGGAAAAGTTTGGTCTGCGGCGGCAATGGCGGTGAACGCCCACATCGGGCTTGCCTGTTTTCCAATTTACAAGTTTGGAACCGAGGAGCAGAAACAGAAATATCTTGTTCCCAGCATCAAGGGCGAGGTTATCGGCTCTCTGGGGCTGACTGAGCCGGGAGCCGGATCAGACGCGAGAAGCATCAGGAGTCAAGCCGTTAAAGACGGGAACAAATACATACTCAACGGCACAAAAACATGGATAACAAACGGAAGCATGGCGGATTTTTCCATTGTCGCCGCTTATACGGACAAAACGAAAAAAGGCGAGGGAATAAGCATCTTTATTGTGGAAAAGGATTTTCCGGGCTTCAGCGTGAGCAGTAAGATACACAAACTGGGGCACCGCGCGGCGGACACTTCAGAGTTAATTTTTGAAAACTGCGAGGTTCCCGCGGAAAACCTTCTCGTTGGAGAAGGCGGTTTCGCGGGAGCGATGGACACTCTTCTCGGCGCGCGCATAACGCACGCCGCAAAGTCCGTGGGTCTTGCGCAGGCGTCTTTTGAGTATGCCCTTCAGTACTCAAAAGAAAGAGAGACTTTCGGCAAGCCCATATCAAAGCATCAGGAGATAAGTTCCAAACTCGCCACAATGGCGGTCAAGATAGAAACCGCGCGGCTTATGGTTTACAAAGCCGCATGGCTTTACAGCAATGAAAAGCCCGCGCTTAAAGAGGCGTCAATGGCGAAACTTTACGCGGCGGAAGTTGTCCAGTGGGTTGCCACGGAGGCGATTCAGGTTCTCGGCGGATACGGCTACAGCGTGGAATACAAAGCCGAACGCTTTTTCCGAGACGCCCGCCTCTCATCCATTACCGAGGGAACTTCCGAGATTCAGCGCCTTGTAATAGCGCGTGAAATTGGCTGCTGACCGTCCGCCGCGCCGCGCTTCGCTCCCAAAAAAGGGTTGACTTAAACCCGCCTCCTCTGTTAAAAGGTTCTATAACTTACTTTAAGGAGGTAAGGAGAAATGGTAGTCGAACAACTGTTAGGTTACGTCCTTCTGTTGGTGGGATTTGTATTCTTCACAAACGGAATGACCCTGCTCGGAAAGACAGGTGGAAAAGAAGTCGGAGTACTGAATCTCGGTGTTGCGCTTCTTATAGTTAAAGCGGCGTGGATGCTTCACGAACAAGGTGTGACATCGGCCGCGGCTCTGGTATCGGTATTCGCGCTGATATACCTTCTGGTATATGCGGTTTTTGTGCACGGGCACGATGCCAAGGGTCTTGGATGGTTTTGTCTGTTCGCGACAATAACGTTCGTGTGGTACGCCCTTAAGGTGTTCCCTGCGGGCATGAGTCCGGAAGGCGTTGGCATGTTCGGAGTATTCTGTCTGGCATGGGCTCTGCTTACTCTGCTTTGCTTCTTCGCTTTCGCACAGGGCAAAAATCTCGGCACATCAATAGGGTATCTCTTCATCATTGAAGCATTTCTGACCCTGCTGATTCCGGGAATGATGCTCCTTTCCGGCACATGGAAGCCTCTCTCGGGCGGCGCATAATACTGCCGGTTTGAAGACAGCAGAATTTTCCGATAGAAAAGGAAATAATATGAAAAAAGAGGCGGGCCCGCTTGCGGGTCTTCCTCTTTTTTTTATTATGCGGCGGAACAATCAGGCGGCGCGTGTGGTATAGTTCCACTTGAGCGATGGCAATAAAAGTAAAAGTTGTCCGGCAGCCCGAGCTCAGTTTTTTTGAGCGTCTGCATTTCCCACAAATCCTCACGGGTCTGTTCATAACGTTTAAGAATCTTTTCCGTTCAAAAATCACCGTCAGCTATCCCGATGAAGTAAAAGAACTGCCTCCGAACTACCGGGGTCTTCACGAGATGCCCGCCGATGATGACGGCAAAATAAGGTGCGTTGCCTGCAAACTGTGCGAGGTTGCGTGCCCCACTCAGGCGATTTCAATAGTCAGCGAACCGGCTGATGATTACGGCGTTGAGAGAACGCCGTCTGTTTACAACATAGATTTTATGCGCTGTGTCTTCTGCGGCTTCTGCGTTGAGGCGTGTCCCTGCGACGCGCTCAGAATGGGAATGGAATACGAACTCTCATCTTACAACAGGGCGGGTCTTGTTCACACAAAAGAGGTGTTTTTCAAACCCAACCTCAAAAGCGACGCGCCGAGAGATAATGCCAATTTTCTCTACCAGTGCATGAAAGGCGACACTCTGGACACTCCGGGCGAAGTGGAAAAGGTTAAACGCCTTGACGGCTCCTACTTGCCGGCTTCCGGCGGAGACAGTTCTTCCGTTTCCCGGTAGTCTTTCCTGTTTCTGAGGTTCAAGAGTCCCGACAGAAAGGACTTGAGTTGAGTTCTTTCCACCGCAGTGTGTATTCCCCCGTGCCTGAGGTAGAAATCCGGCGTCATTGTTTTCGGGTCTATACCTCTTCCCCCGCTTGTCAGCTTCACAACCCTGTCCCCGGCAAAGGCGATTATGGACTTTTTCTCCGCTATGATGAAGTCTCCCTGAACGGCGTAACTGGCAAGGGCTCCGCCCGTTGTCGGGTGGGCGAGAACCGATATATATGAAAGCCCGGATTCCTTCAGTTTAAGAATGGCGGAGATGGTTTTTGCCATCTGATACAGCGCGACCGTTCCCTCCTGCATCCTCGCTCCGCCGCTTGCGGTAACCGAAACGAGATCCAGATTATTCTCTATGCAGTAGTCAACGATAATCCTCATCTTTTCACCGAAAATTGCGCTCATGGAGCCGCCCATAAAGCGGAAGTCGCACATCGCAACCCCGACGGGACGGCCGAAAATAGAGCCGTATCCCACAACAAGGGAGTCCTTTGAGTTGGTTTTTTGCGCCATTTTTTTTCTCGTCTGCGAGTAGTCCGCTATGTTGAATTCGGACGATATGCTCTCAATGGACAGTTCCGGGCTTATTTCGCTGAAGGTTTCTTTGTCAAAAAGGAACTCAATGTAGTCGTCAGAACCCAGAGTTTCGGGCTTGTTGCAGTAAGGGCATGAGAACAGGTTGTTTTCAACCTCCTCTCTTTTGTAGCGGTTGTGGCATCCCTCGCGCACTATTTTCCCCTCCGAGTCCTTCTCATCGTTGCAGAAAAAAGGTTCCGCTCCGTAAATGGCAATCTGAATTTGAGACACTTCCGGGGTTTTCGGGGTGGAAAGCCTGGACGGCAGAAGTGATTTAATCTTCCGCGATATGACATTATAAATATGAGACTTTTCCGGCACACGGCCGCACATGTTTATTTTGTTCCTGAGGTTTGCTTTCAGTTCCTCAACATCGCTTTTTTCAAGTTCTTCAATCGCCGCCGCTATCCGCTCGCCCATCCTTTTCGCCGTTTCGCGCGGGTAGTTTTTGCCGCCTATTTCCGGCTCCGCGATTATGTCGTCAATAATGTTGTATTTCAGCATATGCTCAGCAGTCGGCTGGAGCACTTCAAGCGACTCCGCCACTTTGTCAGGGCTTCTGAACAGTATCGCCGAGCACCCTTCGGGTGTGATAACTGAAAACTCCGCCCTTGAAAGCATAAGTCTGCAGTGGGCAAGTTGAAGGGCGATGGCGCCGCCGCTTCCGCCAAGCCCGATAATGGTTGAGACCGACCTTGTCGCGAGAGACAGCATTTTCGCCTGACAGTCCGATATGAGCCACGACTGCAGTTTTTCCGCCGAATACTCGTAAGGGTCTCCCCCGACCGTGTCTATAAAAGTGTTGAGAATAATTCCCTGCTTCTCCGCGTATTCCATCATATTGATGGAGATGGCGTAACCGTCCGCCTTTACCATTCCGAAGTTCATTTCCAGCCGCTCTTCTTCGTTTGAGGGAGTCTGCTGGGCGATAACAGCAACCTTCTTGCCGTTTTTCTTCAGGGTTCCCACTCCGGCTATAATCGCCGGGTCGTCCGCTATCTCAATCTTCCGCCCGTTTGGAGCCTTGATGTGGGTTGAAAAACCCTCAAGCTCGTTCCACGGTGTAAAGTCCGAATAGATAAGGTCTACAATCTTGCGCGCCTTAATCCTGTCGGGAGATTTGGCTTCCTCGTGCGCCTCAACTGCTTTGGATACTTTTGACATATCGGTTTCCGCCCTTCTCTCCTGCTCCGGAGGGGGAGAGACCGGAACTTTTAAGGTGTTTTAGACGTTGAAGGACTGTCCGCAACCGCATGAACCCTTGGAGTTCGGATTGCTGATAGAAAATCCCGTTCCGTTCAGTCCGCCCTGATAGTCAAGGCTTGCCCCTTCGAGATGCTGAAAGCTTATGCCGTCAATAACGACCTTCACGCCTTCCTCCTCGAAAACCCGGTCTGATTTTTCAAGTTCGTCATCAAAGCCCATTTCATAGGAGAATCCCGAACAGCCGCCCGGCACAACGCGCACCCTCAGGAAACCGTTTTCCACATTTTCTCCGGAAATCAGTTTTCTGATTTCTTCCGCCGCCTGTTTTGTTACCCCGAACATAGCCATCAAACCTCCATCCGAATTGAACGGACAACACAATTATATAACAGCGCGGCTCTCAAAACAACCGCCGAAAACTTCTCCCGTTCGGTATATTTGTTCAAATGAAAAAAGGAAACAGGAAAGAAAAGGCGGTTTTGATAATAGATTCAACTGAAGGCAATCCCGACCTTTTCCACTCTACCGGTGGTTTTTCAGTTCCCGACCCGGTTGTTTTTCTGAGGCACGGAGGCGAGTCCGTTCTTGTTCTGAGCGACCTTGAGCTTTCGCGCGGAAGGGAAAAAGCCGCCGTTTCCACTATTCTTCCTCTCTCACGCTACGCCCCGCGCCGCCGCGGGGGAGCGGGGCTTGCCGGTGTCGCCCTTGCGCTTCTGCGCGAAAGGAAGATAAAAAGCGTTGAGGTGCAGAGGAGTTTCCCGCTTGCTTTCGCGGACTTTTTAAGGGACAAGGGCGTCCGGGTTTCCTGCTCGAAAAACGCCGTTCTGTTCAGCGAAAGAACGGTAAAAACTCCGCGCGAAGTCGCTCTCATACGCAAGTCTCTCAAAGACACGGCGGCGGCAATGAAAACCGCCACAGCCCTTGTGTTCAGGGCAAAACCGGGCAAAAACGGAGTTCTGTTTTCTGGCGGAAAACTGCTTACTTCAGAGCGGATAAAAGGCGCGATAAACTCTCAACTTGCGGGCGCGGGATATTCCGTTTCCGGAACCATAGCCGCCTGCGGAGAGCATTCTGCGATGCCCCACCATTCGGGCGAAGGTCCCGTTTTTGCAAACCTCCCGGTCGTTATTGACATCTTTCCCCGCTCTGCGGACGGATATTTCGGCGACATGACAAGGACTGTTGTAAACGGCGCTCCGTCTCCCGCGCTTTCCGCCATGTACAAAGCCGTTCTCAAAGCGCAGAAGCTGGCAATCAGCATGATAAAGCACGGCGTTAAAACCGCGCAAGTTCACGGCGCGGTCAGGGATTTGTTTGATTCCGAAGGGTTTCCGACTTCCGGGGGTGAGAAACCCGGCGGTTTCATACATTCCACCGGACACGGGCTTGGCGTGGGGCTTCACGAGCCGCCGTCCGTGGGTCCGGGGACAGATGTTCTTCAAAAGGGCAATGTTGTTACCGTTGAGCCGGGGCTTTACTACGAAGGCGTGGGGGGAATACGCATAGAAGATGTTGTTCTTGTGACGGCGGGCGGATGCGAAAATCTCACGAGATGCCCGAAGGTGTTTTCCCGCCCGCACGGCTGAGTCAGTCCGCTTTTGTAAGCGCGCCCGCGAGTTTCCATCCATGCTCAAAAACCGTTCCCGCCCCGGCGGCGCACTTTTCAGAATAGACCGCCCCGCCCCGCCCCGCATTTTTGCGGGAATCGTATATGGCAAACGGCACGAGGTCTCTGGAATGTGTCTTCAAAGACAGAGGCGTGGGGTGATCTGAGGTTACAAGGGCGCGAAAATTGCCGAACCTTTTCATTCCCTCAAGCGCCGGTCCCGCAACCCGGGAGTCAAAATCCTCAATCGCCCGCAGTTTCAAATCCGTTTCGCCCGTGTGTCCCGTCTCATCGGTTGACTCTATGTGTATCATCACAAGGTCGTTTTTCTCAAGCGCCTTCAGCGCGTATTCAACCTTTCCCTCATAGTTCGTGTCCAGATACCCGGTCGCGCCCGGCACGTTTATAACCTCCATGGCGGCGCAGTTTCCGATTCCCTTCACAAGGTCAACCGCGGAGATGACGGCTCCCTTCACGCCGTAAACTTCCTCAAAAGGTGGCAGAGACGGCGCGGTTCCCTCTCCCCACAGCCAGATGTCTGTCACGGGGTTTTCGCCGTTCTTTATCCTCTCCCTGTTGACGGGGTGGTCTGCGAGCACTTCGCGCGCCTTTTCCATGAGTTCGTTGAAGAGGGCGGAGTTTTCGCCGCGCGGCACAAACCCGGAAACCTCCCTGCCCGTGATGTCGTGCGGCGGTGTGGAGGTTATCCCGCTCTCAGCGTTGTTTATCACAATCAGATGCCTGTAACTCACTCCCGGAAAAAACTTCAGGTTTTTTGTCTCAAGTTTTGCGGCAAGCGTTTTGACTATCTCGTGTGCCTGCGGTGTCGGGATGTGCCCCGCGCTGTAATCTTCCATAAAGGTTCCGTCTTCGCCCCGCCTGAGGGTTACGAGGTTGCATCTGCAAGTAAGGTCTGTTTTTTTCAGAGCAATGCCCATCCCCGCCGCTTCAAGCGGAGACCTGCCCGTGTAATAGACCATAGGGTCGTAGCCCAGAACGCTCAGGTTGCCCACGTCGCTTCCGGGCGGAAGAGAGTCCGGAATCGGTTTTGCCATGCCGAACTCAACCGCTTCTTTTGCCAAGGCGTCAAGGGCGGGAGTTGCCACCGCTTCAAGAGGGGTTTTGCCGCCAAGTTCGTCAAGGGGTCTGTCCGGCATTCCGTCTCCCTGAAGAATCAGATATTTCAAAGAAGTCACCTAAACGCGAAGTTCCCGCTCCGGAGCGTCCTGTTTGGAGTCCAGTTTCAGAACCTGTTTTTCGGCGTGATAGGAGCTGCGAACAAGGGGTCCCGACTCAACGTGCGGAATTCCCACTATCTTTTCGCCGTAATCTTTTAGTGATTCAAACTCAACCGGGTGGTAGAAGCGCGAAACGGGAATGTGGTCATGCGAGGGTTGCAGATATTGCCCTATGGTAACTATGTCGCATCCCGCTCGGTGAAGGTCTTTCAGCGTACCGGTAACCTCTTCAAACGTCTCTCCCAGCCCCACCATTATTCCGGACTTTGTAAGCATTGCGCTTCCGCCTTGCTCAGCCGCTGTTTCAAGCAGTTTGAGCGAACGCCCGTAAACCGCCTGCGGGCGAACGGCGCGGAGTTTTCCGGACTGCGTTTTCTGCTGAAGGCCGTACAGACGCGGCACGGTTTCGATGTTGTGATTGAGAACATCAGGTTTCTGCCCGAGAACCATCAGTAGGGCTTCGCGGCTGCCCTTGAAGTCCGGAATCAGGCACTCTATTTTCACTTCCGGGGCGGCGTTTCTTATCTCCTTCACCGTCATCGCGAAGATTTCCGCGCTCTCAAGGTTTCTATCGTCTCTGTTGACGGAGGTTACAACTATGTGGGAGATGAGCGAGTTGTGGGCGGTCAGGTTTTTCACGGCATCCGCGATTTTTGCCGGTTCGTTCCAGTCGAGTTCACCGCCGCTGCCGGTTTTCACGTGGCAGAAACCGCAACTCCTTGTGCAGGTATCGCCCATTATCATGAAGGTGAGAGTTCCCGCGCCCCAGCATTCGCCTATGTTCGGACAGCGGGCTTCCTCGCAAACGGTGTGAAGACCCAGCCCCCGCACAAGCCCTTTAAGGCGGTTGTAGTTTTCACCTGAAGGTATGGAGGCTTTTATCCACGAAGGCTTTGAAGATTTGGAGATTTTTGACGCTTTCATGGCGCTCATCTTTAGAGTTGTCTATTCGTCTTCCGTGTTGTTTTTTCCGCCGCGCCCCGCTTCCCTTTCAAGTTTTCTTATCTTTCTGTTCTTGCCCGCCAACTCTATCCAGTTGAGAGACGAGTAAATCAGGGTGAACGCCATTCCCAGCAGAAAAGCCACCCCGAGCGCCGCGCCTCCGGTTGTGTATACATCGCCTATTTCATAAAAGGGAACCTTCAGGAAACTGACGACAAGTTCCGTTTTCATCCACTCTGTATTGCCAAAATAGACAATCGCTCCCGCAATAACAAATATGAGTGTCGCAAGCAGTTTTACGTATTTCATAATCTCTCCTTCCGCTCCGGGTCTTCAACTAACATACAGGAATTTGACACTTAATTAAAAGATTTTCCCACCGCCAAATTTCTCAGACAGATAGTAGATCCCAGAACCGCGCAACACGGATGACGGAAAATGCCTGTCAATCAAGCCGCCGGCACGCCCCGACAGCAAAAATTCGGTCAAACTGAACTTCCGTTCGGGAAACGTTACCACAGGCGAATTTGCCGGTATTTCCGCCATTTGCGCGGCGGCTTCAATCGCATTCAAAAGCGTTCCCGTCTCATCAACAAGCCCGGACTCTTTCGCCTGCAGTCCGAGAAGCAGTCTTCCGTCTGAAATGTTTTTAAGGGTGTCAGGGTCTATTTTTCTGCTCTGCGAAACCGCTTCCTGAAACTGCCCGAGAGCGTCGTCCATAACTTTCTGAAGATATTCGCGCTCGCTCCCGGTGAGAGCGCGCAGAGGTGTTCCGGTGTCTTTAAGGTCGCCCGTTTTTATAACTTCAAAATCAACCTTTGCCCAGTTCAGAAGTTCTTTGTAGTTTGCGAAAGTTGCTATAACTCCGATGCTTCCGGTAAGGGTTCCGGGGTTTGCGAATATGGTTTGCGCCCCGCACGCGATGTAGTATCCTCCCGAAGCGGCAACATTTCCCATGCTTGCGACCACGGGCATTTTTTCGCTCAGACGCTTTACGAGGGAATATATTTCCTGAGACGCGGCAACGCTTCCGCCGGGAGAGTCAATCCGCACAACAAGCGCCTTGAAAGAGCCGTTTCTCTCTATTTCGCGCACGGCTTCGGTGTAGCCCCCGGACGACAGGACAATGCCCTCAATGTTCAGAATGGCAATTTTGCCCCGCCTGTCTTCAGCAAAAACTGAAATCAGTCCCAGCAGAATAATCGCCGCGACTATGTAGCGGAACCTCAGAAGTGAGAAAAATCTACTTATCGTTTTCATCAGAGCCCATCTGCCCGGACATCAGGTCGCCCAGTTTCGGCGCATCTCCCTCTCCGTGCGTGGAGTTGAACTCTTTCAGTATTTCTCTTTCGTTTTTCTTGTGCAGCATCACGGAGCTCAAACTGACCGAGCGTGCCTCATTGTCCACATTTTTCACAACGCCCTTAATCTCCATTCCCGCCTTGTAGTGTTCCGAGCCGTCAGAGTCCGCTATGTCTGAGAAGCGGATAAAACCCTCAATATCGTCATCAAGTTCAAGAATCAGACCGCCTCTTGACTCTTTTTTGACCCTTCCGGTAACAACGGTTTCCCCCCTTTTAAGTTTTTTGACGGCGGTTTTCCAGGGGTCTTTCTGAAGCTGTTTGACCCCGAGAGACATCTTTTCCCTCGCAGGGTCGCATTTGAGCATCACGACCTCAATCTGCTCTCCCTTTTTGGAACCGTAAACCTCAAGCGGGTCGGGCGCTTCCTTCCAGCTTATGTTGTCGGGGTGGAGAAGCCCCACAACGTCGCGCGCGACCTCAACAAAAACTCCCGCCTTGTTCACGTTTTTTATCTTTCCCTTCAGGCGCGAGTTTTGCGGGGTTTTTTCCGCGAACTCCTGCCATGGTGTCGGCTGTGTCTGTTTGTAGCTCAACCCGATTCTGCCGCTTTCGCTGTCCAGATTGATAATTTTTACCTTTATCTCCTGCCCGGGTTTCAAAACATCTGCGGGTGTTTTCACTCTCCGCCATGCCACTTCGCTTATCGGCATGAACCCTTCCACAACGCCGCTGCCGTCCGTCAAATCCACAAAAGCGCCCGAATCTATGGTGTTTGAAACAACGCCCTTTATCTCCATTCCCACATCCACGCTCTTTATGAACCCGGCAACCTGCTCCGCCTTGAGTTTTTCAAGAACCCGTTTTCTGGAAAGAACAACCCTTCTGCCGTCCAGCTCAATTATGAGGGCGTCAAAACTGCTTCCGATTATCTTGTCCGCATTTTGCCGCGCGTTTCTCATTTGAACCTCGGATGACGGCATAAACGCCTTGATTTCCGACCCTTCCGTTATGCACTCAACGCCGCCCTTTATTCTCTTTGCCGCCGTCACGCGCACGGTTTCGCCGCTTTCAAATATCTCTTTCAGCCGTTTTATGTTTTTGATGGCATCCGCTTCGGATTTGGAGATTCTCGGCAGTCCTCTGCCCGCGCTTTTTACCAGAACCTCAACCTTCTGCCCCTCAGACACTTCATATGCTCCCGTCTCGTCAAGAAACTCTTTCAGAGGAACAATTCCCTCAGACCTCAGGCCTATGTTCACGAAAACGTTTTCCTGCTCGACCCGCACAACGGTTCCGTCCACGACCTTGCCCACTATGTTTTCTTTGTCGTTCCGAAACCCGCTTTCGTCAAGAAGACGGGAAAAATCCTGGGAGTCGCCGCCCAGTTCAGTCGGCTTGTTTGCGAAATCACTCATGCAACACGGTTGAGAATTATCTCAACAACCTCATCCACACCCAAACGGGTTGTGTCTATTATCACAGCATCATCCGCAGGTTTCAAGGGCGACAGCTTTCTGCGGGCGTCTCTTTCGTCTCTCACGCACATCTCCTCAACGGTGTCTTCAAAGGTCTGTGAGCCGCCGGATTCTTTGATTTCCGAGTTTCTTCTCCGCGCCCTTTCTTCGGGGTTTGCGGTTAGAAAGAACTTGTAATCGGCGTCATAAAAAACCCTTGTTCCCATGTCCCTTCCTTCCGCCACTATGCTCGTGTTCCGCCCGTGGGCGCGCTGGATGCGCCCGAGCACGTCTCTCACGCTTCCTATTTCAGAAAATCTGGACGCGCTTTCAGATATTTCCGGAGTCCTTATCATCCCGCTCACGTCCCGCCCGTTCAGCATCACCGAATAGCCGCCGGGATTGTTCAGAAATGATATTTCCGCATCTTTCAGCAGGGCGTCCACTTTTTCCCCGTCTTCAGGGCTGACGCCTCTGCCGTCCGCAAACAGCGCGAAAGCCCTGTATGTCGCGCCCGTGTCCAGATAGTCCGCCCCGAGGCGGCGCGCCACCTCTCTTGCGACCGTTCCCTTGCCCGAAGCACTTGGGCCGTCAATTGCTATGACTTTTCTTTCTCCGTTCATTTTCCGCTCCTCAGCTTTTCAAGAAACTCAAAAAATCCCCTGAACGAAACCGCCGCGCAATCCGCGCCCTCAATCGCGCTGTTTCCCTCAGCGCCGCTTGCCGCCACCGCAAGCGCCATCGCGACCCTGTGGTCTCCCGCGCTTGAGCAGACACCCGCTTTCAAAGCGCAGCCGTCAATTCTCATTCCGTCTTCAAAATCCTCAACCTTCGCCCCGAGGTTTCTCAAACCCTGTGTCATCGCCTCTATTCTGTCGCTCTCTTTCACCCTCAACTCCGCCGCCCCCGATATTTTTGTGGTTCCCCGCGCGAAGCAAGCGACCGCCGCCACTGCGGGCAGTTCGTCTATCGCCCTCGCTATGACGCCGCCGGTTATCTCAATCCCCTCAAGTTTGCCCGCGCCGCTCGCCGCTATGTCTGCCACCCGCTCCCCGCCGGAATCCCTTTCGTTCAAAAGCCGTATGTCCGCGCCCATTTGTTTCAAAATTTCAATTCCCCCCGTCCGCTCGGGGTTCACGCCCACGTTTTCTATGACGACTTCCGAGCCCGGATTCACAGCCGCCGCCGCCACCGGAAAAATGGCGGATGATATGTCTGCGGGCACATCCACTTCCGCTCCGGCGAGGTCTTTCAGCGAGCCGCCTTCAAGCGTTACCTCTTTTCCCGCGCTTTCCACCCGCGCTCCGAAACGCCTCAACATTATCTCCGTGTGGTCTCTTGTTTTGACCGGCTCCACCACTTGCGTCTGTTCGTCCGCGAAAAGCCCGGCAAGCAAAATCGCGGATTTTACCTGCGCGCTTGCCACGGGTGTTTCGTACCGTATCGCGGAAACCTCGCCGCCATCAATCAGCACCGGAAGCCGTCCGCCGTCAGCGGATATGCGCGCGCCCATAAGAGAGAGCGGTTTTATCACCCGCTCCATTGGTCTTTTTACGAGGTAGCGGTCTCCGGTCAGAGCGGATTTGAACGGCTGGGCGCAGAGAATGCCTGTGAGAAGCCGCGCCGTTGTTCCGGAGTTTCCGCAGTCAACAACACCTGACGGAGGAGACAGTTTTTCCGCTCTCGCCGTTGTTTTTCCCGCGGAAGTTTCTATGCTCGCCCCCAGAAGCCTTAAAGCGTTTTTTGTGGAGCGAACGTCTTCGCTGTCAAGAAGGTTTGAGATATCCGCCCCTTCTTTTGAGAGGCATCCGATTATGAGAGCCCTGTGAGATATGGATTTGTCGCCCGGAACCGTAACGCACCCCCGCGCCGGGCGTCCTTTGCCTGCAAGGGTGATGGTTGTTTGAGATGACACTTTCTTCCGGCGCGCGCCTAAGGGGTGATTATCGTTCCCCCGCTTTTCTCTCCTTCCCCGCCCCCTGGAGCCTGCTTTTTGGCGCGGGATTCAATCAGGGAGAGAAGA
This sequence comes from Thermodesulfobacteriota bacterium, assembly GCA_965226585.1. GTDB lineage: Bacteria > Desulfobacterota_D > UBA1144 > Nemesobacterales > Mycalebacteriaceae > Mycalebacterium. Next base: position 337,135 of record OZ245366.1, read on the forward strand.
CGCTCCTTGAAGTTCTCCTCGTAGTCGCAGATAGACGGCACTATGTATCCCATAAGGGCTATCTGCAGAAGGTATTCGGTGTTGGCAATTATCTGCTCCTGCTGAGCCTTTTCCCCGTACTGTTTTGAAAGCCCCGTGAATATGTGCTGTCCCAACTCGCTGAGAATCTGCGCTATGCTCTTTGTTCCCTTCGCCTGCTGATTGGCGGAAACGCCGAGGTTAAAAGCCATGGTTATTGATGCGGCAAGGTCGTTTTCCATTCCGCCTTCAGGTGTTTTTGCGTCTGCGCCGTTCTCTGCGCCATCCGGTGCGGGGGGTTCTCTTTTTTCAGAATCACTCATTTGCGGTTATCCTAACACGGAGGCTCAGTCCTGTAAATTGCGGCTGAGGCGCGTGCCCGTTTGAATTCCTCTCAACTTATCAAAAAACTCGGTCTGAAACCGCTTGAGCCCGAAGGCGGACTTTACAGGGAAACCTACGTGAGTTCCGAAACTTTTCCGCCCGGCAGTCTTCCCGGCCGCTACGGGGGAGACAGGAAATTTTCTTCGGCAATCTACTACCTTCTTGAAAAGGGCGGCGTTTCGGCAATGCACCGGCTTGTGTCGGATGAGGTTTATCACTTTTACTCAGGCGACCCCGTTCAGCTTCTCACTTTGTCTTCCTCAGGGGCGGGGCTGATATTTCTCGGAACCGACATAATGTCGGGTCAGCATCCTCAGGTGGTGGTTCCGGCGGGAGTGTGGCAGGGGATGAAACTGGTGGACGGCGGCGAGTTCGCCCTTATGGGAACAACCGTGTCTCCCGCTTACACGCAAGAGGATTTTGAAGCGGGAGACACGGAGGAGTTGTCAAAACAGTTTCCGTCCCACGCCGAACTTATCAAAACGCTTTCACGCTAACGCCCGTTTTTTGACAACGCGGATTTTTGAAGTTAGAAGTTAGGCATTCCCGCCGCCGGCGGGAAGAGGTGGGTTTTTTGCGATGAGTGATTCCAAGGTTCCAACGAGCGCGGATTCGGAGAGAGCCGTTCTGGGAGCGGTAATAATTGACAATTCGTGCATAAACGAAGTCCTCTCCATACTGAAGCCGGACGACTTCTACTTCAGAGATAACAAAACGATTTTTGAAACCATGGTTGCCATGGACAAAGAGGAAAAGCCGATAGACGTGCTTACTCTTTCCGAGCAGATAAACATGGCGGGACAGAACTCTCTCGCTGAAGTGGGCGGAAGCCACTACATCACTTCTCTCGCGGAATTGGTTACCACCTCTTCAAACGTGGCGCAATACGCGCGCTACGTGAAAGACACCGCCGCTTTGAGGCAGATAATTGATACGGGGGGTGAAATAGTTCGCGGCGGTAGTGAGGGAATGAGCCCTGAAGACCTTCTGGAACGCTCCGAGGAAAACCTCATGAAGATAGCCGGGGAGAGGGCGAAATCCGCTTTTGCCCATCCACACAAACTTGCCGCGCAGACCCTCAAGCACATAGAAGAGGCGCAGAAGAAAAAACAGGCGATTACCGGGCTTTCAACCGGCTTCAGAAGAATAGACGAACTCACCTCCGGCCTACAGCCTGGAGACCTCATAGTTGTGGCGGCGCGTCCCAGTCTCGGAAAAACATCTTTCAGTCTTAACATAGCCGAGCACGCAGGCGCGGTGGGCGGAAAAACCGTGGCGATTTTTTCCCTTGAGATGACGGAAATGGTGCTTGCGCTGAGATTGTTCTCGATGATGTCTGAGGTCAGTTTTTCAGACATCAGGGGCGGACACATGAAAGACAGGGATGTTTCCAGGATAGAGAAGGCATCGGAAAGTTTCGGAAACTCCCGCATTCTGATAGATGACGGCGCGGGGCAAACGGCTCTTGAAATTCGCGCGAAATGCAGACGGCTTAAAAAAGACAAAGGGCTTGACCTTGTCATTGTTGACTACCTTCAGCTTATGAGGGGAGACCAGAGGGAGCAGAACAGGGAGAGGGAGATTGCGAGTATATCGTCATCTCTCAAGGCGCTTGCCAAAGAATTGAATGTGCCCGTGATAGCGGTTTCCCAGCTCAGCCGCCAGACCGAAGTCCGCACCGACCGCCGCCCTCAGCTTTCGGATTTGAGAGAGAGCGGAGCGATAGAGCAGGACGCCGATGTGGTTATGTTCATACACCGTCCCGATTTCTACAAAAAAGATGACGAGCAAAGAGACGGCGTGGCGGAGGTGATTATCGGAAAGCAGAGAAACGGACCCCTCGGGGTTGCCAAACTGTCATTTCTTGAAAGCAAGGGAGTGCCGGGATTTGCCGAGTATTCCGATGAGTATGAAGATATTTACGGCGGTTAAGCGCGGCGACTACACAAGCAAAGGTTTTATCTTTCTCTCTTCCGCCGTTTCCGCCGCGTGAAGTTCGCCGTCTTTCTGCCACAGAGCGAACCGGTCAAATATTTTTTTCATTTTTTTCTGCGTTGATGCCCATCCGAAACTCCACTCGTCATCTTTCCAGCCGTCCTCAAAAAAGGTTTTGAGAAAAAACTCTCTTTCCCTTCTGAGCCCTTTTTCCGCCAACCAGCCCGTGCGGGCAACGGCGTATCCGCAGGCAAATCCCATCGCCATAGTGCCTCTGAGACCCAAAGCCACCGCCGCGGTGGAAACAATCTCAATGTGGCAGTAGAGAGCCTGCTGAGTGCGGTATTTTTTCTCAGGCATAAGCGCGTCCATCGCCAGCAGGTTTTTCACAAAATACATCGGGTAGTAGGTTGGGCTGTTGACGTCAACCGACTTTGTGGCGCACAGAAGCGGCTTTTTTGCTATCACGTCCTCATCAATTACGCCCACCATAAAACTGCGCCGGTCAAACTCCCCTGCGTCTCCGCACAGCCGCAAACTGAGGCGGACTTTTTCCCACTCCCTAGCGGCTATCTCCATCGCAGATTCTATGCGCCCGTGTCCGGGGGCTTCCACAAGACCGTCAAGATTAGTTCCCGCGCTCACTCCGGCATCTCCACAAGCACAATTCCAATGTCCATAACATTTGTTCCGGTGGATCCGGTTTTAATCAGATCGTCCAGAGATTCGAAAAAAGTGTAAGAGTCGTTTTCCATCAGGTGGTTGCGTGCGCTTATGTCTCTCTTGCGCGCCAGCAGACGCGAAGCACCGTCGCATATCGCTCCCGCCGCGTCCGTGGGTCCGTCTATTCCGTCCGTTCCGGCAAACAAGCCCACTATGTTTTCGTGCCCGGCAACTTCCATACAAAATGACAGTGCGGTTTCCGTGTTCCTTCCGCCTCTTCCGCCGCGCTTCACGTTCACGGTTGTTTCGCCGCCGAAGATAACGCACGCAGGCGTCTCAAGCGGTTTTCCGAACCGCTCAACATCAAGCGCGATTGCCGCAACACATTTCGCCACCTCTTTTGCCTCCCCCCTTATCTGCGATGACAGCACAAGGGTTGAGTATCCGAGGGCGCGCGCCTTTTCCTCAGCGGCGGAAACGCATTTGCTGTTGTTGCCAACCACTTCGGTTCGCACTTTCGCGCCGGGCGGAACGGTTTTTTCAAGGTTCGTTTCGTCTCTCATACCCCTTTCAAGCTCAACAACAACGCGGGGCGGAATCTGATGCTCAACGCCCAGCGCCTCAACCACGCGCCACGCCTCTTTGAAGGTGGTTGTGTCTTCAACCGTGGGTCCCGAAGCTATCATTTCAAGGTTGTCTCCGACAACGTCTGAAAGGATTAACGTTACAACCTCTGACGGAAGCGCCTGCCGCAGAAGCCCGCCGCCCTTTATGCTGGACAGTTTTTTTCTGACTGTGTTCAGTCCGTAAGTGTCAACCCCGGAGATGAGGAGCTGTTCGGTAACTTTGCGCTTGTCTACAAGGGAAAGCCCTTCGCGGGGCTTGGCGAGCATTGAGCTTCCGCCGCCCGATATGAGAAACAGCACGAGGTCGTTTTTGCCGGTTTTCTCAAGCAGTTTCATAATTTCGTCCGCCGCGCGCGCGCTTTTTTCATCGGGAACCGGGTGGCTTGAAAGCATGAATTTCATTACGGCAAAGTCAGAGGCGGGAGCGGAGTTTGAAACCACAATCCCGTCCGTGATTCTGTCGCCGAGCAGTTTTTCCGCCGCCGCCGCCATCGCCGGGGCGGCTTTTCCGAACGAGACCACATAGATGCCTTTGTATGAAGAAAGGTCGTAATTTTTTCCTTCCACTTTCAGGGTTTCGCCCTCAACTGATGCGTGCTCAAACACGCACCGCTCCGGATTGACCGCTTCAATTCCCGCGTCAAGAATCTCCATCGCGTGTTTTCTCAGGGTTTTGTTTGACATTTTCCGCTTTTAAGATTTTTTCAACTCTTCCAGAATTTTGTCCACCGATTCGCGGGTCAGGTTTTCGTGAAGCGAGTTGTCCACAAGCATAACCGGCGCAGAGCCGCACGCCGCGAGGCATTCGGCTTCCATAACCGTTATCTTGCCGTCTCCGGTCGTTTCACCCTTTGAGATACCCAGTTTGCCGCAAATGTGCTCCTCAACTTCGTCCGCCCCTTTGAGAGCGCACGACAGCGTTCCGCAAACCCAGACCGTGTGTCTGCCAACCGGTTTTGTGAAGAACATGGTGTAGAAAGTTGCCACATTCCGGACGCTTGCCGGGGTTATGTCCAGAATCTCCGCAACCTCGCTCATGGATTCTTCAGCCAGCCAGCCCAGTTTCTGCTGGACTTTCCACAGAGCCGGAATCAAAGCCGCGCGCGTGTTTTCCGCTTCGCTTTTAATGCGCTCTATTTCCGCTCTTGTGTCGTCAGGCAGTGGCATTTTGGTGAGCCTTACTTTACGTACTCAAACTGCGGGTATACAAAACTGCCCTTCATCCATACAGCCCATGTGGGGTCGGCAACCGGTTTGAGTTTGTTCAAGCGGTGACCGTCCGGAGCGGTGATTTCGATTTTCGCGTCTGTTATCGCTTTTGTGGAGCCGATGTATGGAATGGCGTATTTTACAAGTTTTCCGCCCTTTTTTCCGAAGTAGTTCAGGTGCCCGCCTTCGCGGTTTTCAAGTTTTCTGCCGGTAACCTTCGCTTCGGCTTTTATAAGAGTTTTGCCTCCCGCTTTCAGGCGCGCCTTCAGTTTGCCTTTTCTGACGCGCGCGGTGGTTTTTCCCTTCTCCGCCGGAATTCCGGCGCCACGGGCGAACTTTCTCATCTTCTCCGAACTGTTGAAGTAGAAAACAAAATACCTGCCGGGATAGCCGTTTTTACTGTCCATCACGTAAGAGTCGCGCCCTTTCAGCTCAACCGTCAAATACGTTAGGGTATACGCTCCAAATCCCGAAGTCTGAGTGTCTTTCGGAACCGTGTACATGTTGATAACCACATGCCCGGTGGGTTCAAGCCCTTTCGGCAGCATCTTTTTCAGTTCTTTCTCATCCGCCTTGTAAGCCGCCATGAACATCCACGCGTCCTCAACAAGTTGAGGGGCGGGAAGCGGGTCGGGCGTTTTCGCGGCTCCGGCAACAGAAACCGGAATAACGACCGCAAGCAAAACGGCGGCAACAATCTTTTTCAGTTTTCTCATAACAAAACCTCCTTTGTCGTACACGGATTTTTTAACAGATAAGCAAGCCAACCGCAAACGGACGGCGGCGGATGCGGTTTGAATTGACCCCCGCGCTGGGCTATGCTTCTGCGGTGGCAAAGAGGCGTATAACAAGGGTTTACACAAAGACCGGCGACGGCGGGCAAACCTCGCTTGTGGGCGGCTCAAGGGTTGACAAAGACTCCGCCAGAGTGTCTGCGTACGGAGATGTGGACGAGTTGAACTCGGCTCTTGGTGTCGCTCGCGCGTTCTGCAATGGCGGCGAACTTGAGTCCATAATTCTGGAAATTCAGAACGACCTTTTCATTCTCGGCTCAGACCTTGCCAGCCCCGCCGGGGTTGACTCTCCCAGAATTGACGAGTCTCGCGCCGAGAAGCTGGAGGCGTGGATAGACCGCCACCTTGAGCAGATGGAGACGCTAAAAGAGTTCATACTTCCCGCCGGAAAACCCGCCGGGGCGTTTTTCCACCTTTCGCGCTCAATATGCCGCAGGGCGGAGAGAAGCGCGGTCGCCCTGATGAAAAAAGAGAAAACCTCACAGGCGGCGGCAATTTATCTCAACCGCCTTTCCGACCTTCTTTTTGTTCTCGCCCGCGCGGCAAACATCCGGGACGGTTTTGCCGAGGTTCCGGTTGACTTCGGTGGCAAACCTTGAAAGAAGACACAACAGAACAAAAGTTGACCGTTGTCCACCCGGAGATGGACTCTTATATGGCTTCCCTTGCGGAAGGGGCGGCTTTTCCTCAAACGGATGGCACGGTTGCCGAGATGGAGGCGCTTGCGGGGCAGAGGGATTTCCCCATAATCGGCCGCCTCGCGGGAAGGTTTCTTTTTCAGCAGACGCTTTTGCTGGGGGCGCGTTCGGTTTTTGAAATGGGTTCGGGTTTCGGTTATTCGGCTTACTGGTTCGCAAAAGCGGTCGGAAGCGGGGGGACGGTTGTGTGCACGGACAGGAGTGAGGAAAACTCAACGCTTGCCCGGAGTTTTATGGAGAAATGCGGATTCACAGACAGAACGGTTCTGCGCACGGGAGACGCAGTTGCCCTTATGGATGAAGCGGACGGAGTGTTTGACATAGTTTTTACAGACATAGACAAACGCAGGTATCCGGAGGCGTTTCGCTCCGCGCGCGGCAAGATACGACCGGGAGGGCTTTACATAGTTGACAACGCTTTCTGGGACGGCCGCGCCGCAAACCCTTCGGGCGACCCGGACTCTGAAGGGGTGGCGGAGTTCAACAAGGCGGTGATGAGCGACCCCGATTTTCTCACGGTTCAAGTTCCGATAAGAGACGGTGTTTCGGTGAGTTTGAAACTGCGTTAGGGTTCAAAACGCGCGATGAAATCGACTGACAGAACGGAGGAGGAAACGGAGCGGCTCAAGAAGTTCTATCTTGACGGCGCGCAGAAAATACGGGACAAGCATTTTTCCTTTACTCCGGAAAACAGGTTTGTTGCCGGAATGGAACTTGCGCGCGAGCGGACCGCCCTTGTTGACTCTTTTATCACAAAAGCCTCCGCAGACCGAAGCGGAAAATGCCCCGAAGGCGTTTCGCTTGTCGCCCTCGGCGGCTACGGCAGAAAAGACCTTTGCCCGTTTTCAGACATAGACCTTCTTGTTCTTCACAAGCCCGGGTTTGAGGAAGTCGCCCGCAAAACGGTTGAAAACATCTTCTATCCCATCTGGGACATGAATCTTGACCTCGGTCACGCCGTCAGAACGGCTAATGAGTGCGCTCAAATGTGCGCCGGGGATTTTGTAACCTTCACCTCGCTTCTTGACAGCCGCTTCATCACCGGCGACCCGGCGGAGTTTGCCGCGCTCGCAAAGGGGCTTTCCGAAGACGTTATGCCGTCTGTCTCAGCGCGCTTTATTGATGAAAAACTCACTGAGGCGCGAATCCGCAGAAAGAAGTTCGGAAGTTCGGTCTGGATGCTTGAGCCCAACGTGAAAGAGGCGGAGGGCGCGCAGAGAGATTTGAACACAATGCTCTGGCTGTGTCAGGCGAAATACAAAATCAAAGCTTTTGATGAACTGCCGGACAAGGGGATTATGAGCGAAAAGGAGTTCAGAGTAACGTTCAAGTGCATGAGTTTCCTCCTTCTCGTCCGCTCGCATCTTCACTACCTCGCGGGCAGAAAACACGACAAATTGAGTTTTGATTTTCAGCCCGATGTGGCGAAGTTTTTCGGGTATCAGGATTCTTCAAAGAAAGCGGTTGAAAAGTTTATGAGAATCTACTACCTGCGCGCCGGGCTTGTGAGCGAGAACTTTCAGCGTGTTGTGGAAAGGGTTTCGGAAAAATCCTCGTCTGCGGCAAAGCATTCCAAAATCCGCCATCTTGACCACGGGTTTACAATCAGCGACGGGGTTCTTTCCGTAACGGGAAAAAATGTTTTCAGGGAAACACCGGTAAATCTGATAAGGGCGTTTGAATACGCGGACAGGCACGGCGCGGAAATGAGCCGGTACATGAGGGCGCTTATCAGAGAGCACGTTCCGCTTATTGACGAAGAGGTGAGAAACAGCCCGGAGTTCAGCCGCATATTCACCGGTATTCTCAAAAACGGCTCAAACGTCTACAAGGTTCTCTCCCTCATGAACCGCCTGAGGTTTCTCGCCCACTACATACCGGAGTTCGGAAGAATTGTCTGCATGATGCAGCACAACGCCTACCACCTTTACACGGTGGATATTCACTCGCTTTTCCTTGTGAACGAGGTGGAGCGGCTTTTCAAATACGAGTACGAAGATGAGTTTCCCCTTCTGACGAAGGTCGCGGAATCGGTTGTCAGCAGAGACGTTCTGTATCTCGCGTGTCTGCTTCACGACATAGGCAAGGGTTCTGCCGGGCACGACCACGCGCGGGTGTCAAAGGAGATGGTTGAAAAAATCGGAGTGCGTCTCGGTCTCCCGCCGGATGATGCCGCCGTGCTTGAATTTCTTGTTGAAAACCACCAGATAATGTCGGATTTTTCACAGAAGCAGGACATCAACGATTCGGAACTTGTCTCAAAGTTTGCCGAATCAGTCGGAGACGACGAACGGCTTTCCCTGCTCTACATACTCACTTTCGCGGACTTGAGGTCTGTCGGCACGGAGGTGTGGAACAACTGGAAATCCATGCTTCTCAGAAAACTGTATTTTTCCTCCCTCAGAAGTCTTGAACCCGGACGCCCCGGCCAGACCGAGGATGCGGACATGAGAAAGGAGACGGTGTGCAGGGAAGTAGAGCGCGCCTCTTCAGGCGAAATTACCGCTTCAGAAGCGGCTCGCGCCGTGGAAAATATGCCTCTGTCATACCTGTTCAACCATTTGCCCGCCGACATTGGAAGGCACATCTCCATTATGAAATCCGCCCGCAACGGAATCGCGACCGATGTTATCCACCACGAGGACGGGGGATATGACGAGTTTATTTTCTGGGGAAAAGACCGCAAAAGTTTGTTTCGCACCCTTTGCGGAGCCGTGAGCGCGAACGGTCTGAACATCCTCGGGGCGAGAGCGGAAAGCGGCGCAGACGGCATGGCTCTGGACATCATGTATCTGAACCGGCTTGGCGGCTCGGCGGCGGACAGTCCGGAGTTGTGGGAAAAACTTGACGGCGACATCAGAGCCGCTCTGGGCGGCACGCTCGACATTGACGCTGTTATGAAAAAGCGCAAGCAGTTCTCTCCCGTGAAAAGGAAACTCACCTCCACTCCTCCGAGGATTGTTTTTGACAACGAGTGGTCTGAAAAGGCGACTCTTGTGGAGGTGTTCGCAGACGACAAGCCGGGCATTCTCTACGACATCGCGACCGTGCTTGCGGACGCAGGCGTTTCAATAACTCACGCCAAGGTGTCAACCAGAGCGGAGCAGGTTTTTGACGTTTTCTACGTTACCGGCGCGGACGGGCGCAAGGTGGAAAACCCCGATATTCTTGAGAAAATCAAAGAGGCGTTGCCGCGAGCCCTGGAACGGGATGCGGCGGATGTTTAGTTTTTGCGTGGGAGGCGCGCTTTGGAATGTTTCGTAATGAGCCGGAAACAGATGTTCTTGTCATAGGAAGCGGGCTTGCGGGCTTGTACGCGGCTTTCAGCGCGGCGGCTGAGGGCGCGAGGGTGACGGTTGTAACGCGCACCACGATAAAGGAGAGCAATTCGTACTGGGCTCAGGGCGGAATTGCCGCCGCCGTTGATTCCGCCGACTCGGTGCTTCTGCACAAAAACGACACCATAAAAGCGGGTTGCGGACTTTGCGACCGGGACGCGGTGGATGTTCTGGTTCAAGAGGGCAGGGAGAGGGTGATGGAGATGGCGGAGTTCGGAATGGAGTTTGATTCAGACGCATACGGTTTTGACCTGGGGCTTGAAGGCGGCCACTCCAAACGGCGCGTTCTTCACGCGGGCGGAGCGGCTACGGGAAGAAAGATGATTGAGTTTCTCATCTCATCGGTAGAGAAGGCTGAGGGCGTTTCAATTATGGAGAGCACAGAGGTTGAGAGTCTTATATCTTCAGGCGGCGAGTGCCTCGGCGCGTGGACGGTTCAAAGCGGCGGAGGGCGCGCCGCCGTGAGGGCGCGCTCAACCATACTCGCCACCGGAGGAGCCGCCGCGCTTTTCAGCCGGACAACAAACCCGCAAGCCGCCAAGGGAGACGGAATCCACATGGCATACCGCGCCGGAGCCGAGATAATGGACATGGAGTTTGTGCAGTTTCACCCCACTGCGTTTTACTCTCCGGGCGGCGAATGTTTTCTCATATCCGAAGCCATCAGGGGCGAGGGCGGATTTCTTACAAACTCAAAAGGCGAGAGATTTATGGAGGGCGCGCACCCGCTCGGCGACCTTGCTCCGAGAGACGTGGTGTCGAGGGCTATACATTCCCAGATAAGCGGCGGCGGAGAGGATTTTGTCTGCCTTGACGTTACGGGCATAGAACCCGGAATTGTCAGGAACAGATTTTCAGACATCTATCGCCGCTGTCTTGAAAACGGCGTTGACTGCCTTGCCTCTCCCATTCCCGTTGCCCCCGCCGCCCACTACACAATAGGCGGCGTAAAGACCGGGCTTTACGGTGAGACCAGCCTGAAAGGGCTCTACTGCTGCGGCGAGACGGCGTGCGTTGGTGTTCACGGCGCGAACCGCCTTGCGAGCAACTCCCTGCTTGAATGTCTTGTTTTTTCAAAAAGGTCGGCCGGGGGGGCGGTTGAAAATCTCACCTCCGCCCGCCCGCCCGCAGAGCTTCCCGCGCCTCCGGATGATGACCAGAGCGGGGGAGATGAAAAACAGTACGACCGGCTTTGCGCAGAGATTGTTTCAAAAACCGGCTCCATGCTCGGCATAGTCAGAACGGGAGAGAAGATAAAAAGTTTTATCTCCGCCGCCGGGCGGATTCTGGATGAGTCTCAAAACATGGCGGGGTGGCGGGGGCGCAGGGTTGCCTCAATGGCAAACATTTGCCTGATGACGGCGCGGGCGGCTCTTATGAGGGAGGAGTCGAGAGGGGTTCACATACGGGAAGATTTTCCCGAAACAGACCCCCGGCTTTGCCGTCACAGTGTTTTCAGTAAAACTTCGTCCGCGCCCGCCCCGCGCTGGGAGGATTTGTGAAAAGCGAAAGAAAGCCGCCGGTTCTTGACTGGGAAAAGGTTGACCGCCTGATAGAGACTGCCGTCGCAGAAGATGTGCGCGGCGGCGACGTAACAACGGAACTGCTTTTTGAAACCGATGTTTCCTGCCGCGCGGCGGTGCACGCGAACCAGCCCGGAACCCTCGCGGGAATAGATGTTGCGCGAACCGTTTTTGAAAAACTTGACAAGAATCTCAAATGGAAAAACCACAGGGATGACGGCGACAAACTGGAAAAAGGGGATGGCATTGTTACCATAACCGGCTCGCAGAGGCACATTCTCACCGGCGAGCGGCTTGCCCTTAACATACTTCAGCGGCTCAGCGGAATAGCTACTTTCACGGCGCGTTTTGTTGCCGCCGTTGAGGGAACGGGAGTTCTGATTGTTGACACGCGCAAAACCGCTCCGGGTATGAGGGAACTTGAGAAATATGCTGTGCGCATGGGCGGCGGGGGCAACCACAGATTTGGTCTTTATGACGGCATTCTTATAAAAGACAATCATATAAAACTTGCCGGCGGGGTGAAAAAAGCCGTTGAAAAGGCGCGCCGCCGCGCGGCGGAATCGGCAGAAAACTACGAGCGGTTTCCGATTGAAGTTGAGGCGAAGGAGATGTATCAGGTATCCGAAGCCGTTTCCTGCGGCGCGAGCGTTGTAATGCTTGACAACATGAGCGCGCAGCAGATGAAAGAAGCCGTCCGGCTTGTGGACGGAAGGGTTCTGCTTGAAGCATCCGGCGGAGTTACGCTTGAAAGCGTAAAAGAGGTTGCCGAAACGGGCGTCAACATCATCTCAGTCGGCGCGCTCACGCATTCCGCCCCCGCGCTGGATATAAGTCTGGATATGATTTGAAGGGCTTTTGGTTTTTTGTCTGCCGCTCTGTTCTTGCCGGGGAACCCGCCCCGCCTGTGGTATAATTCCATTGCGGCTGATTTGAGGGAGAATGACAGACACACTGAAAAACACCGCGCGGCGAATTGACGAACTCAAGAGAGAGAAAAACGCCGTTATACTCGCGCACAACTACCAGGTGCCTGAAGTTCAGGACATTGCCGACTATGTGGGAGACTCTCTGGGGCTTTCCCGCAAGGCGGCGCAAACGGGGGCGGACGTTATCGTTTTCTGCGGCGTTCACTTTATGGCTGAGACCGCTAGCATAATTTCACCCGATAAAAAAGTTCTTATCCCCGACCCCCAAGCCGGCTGTTCGCTGGCAGACACCATCACCATTGAGCAACTCAAAGAGTGGAAAAATGAACACCCCGGCGCGGTTGTGGTTTCCTATGTCAACACCTCCGCCGCGGTCAAAAGCGAGAGCGACTACTGCGTTACATCTTCAAACGCCGTAAAGGTTGTGGAGTCAATCCCCGAAGACAGGAAAATACTTTTTCTGCCCGATATTTTTCTGGGCTCCTATGTGGCGAAACAAACAGGCAGAGAGATGGAGATATGGCCCGGCGAATGCCATGTTCATTCCGGCATCAAGGTTAAAGACATCAAAAACGTGAAAGCCCGCCACCCCGGCGCCGAAGTTGTTGTCCACCCCGAATGCGGATGCACAACCCACTATCTCTACAACAGCGTTTCGGAAAAAGGCGAAGCCGTTCCGGGCGATGTGACATTTCTCTCAACTTCGGGCATGACAGAGCGCGCCCGCAAGGGCGGCGAAGAGTTTATAGTTGCCACGGAAATGGGAATGCTTCACCGCCTCCGCAAGGATAATCCGGGCAAAAAGTTTTTTCCGGCAAGCGAAAGCGCCGTTTGCGAATATATGAAAATGATAACCCTTGACAAGGTTCTGCGCTCTCTTGAAGAGGAAATATACGAGGTGAAGGTTCCGCAACAACTGGCACTTCGCGCAAAGAAACCGATAGACAGAATGCTTGGCGTTTCCGCCGCTTGAAAAGCTTTTGAGAAAAGAGCCGCCGCTACTCTGCGGCTTCTCTCGCTCCAACCTCTCTGTCCACCATAAGCAGGGCGGCGGGGTTGTCTTCTGCGAGCTTCAGGCTGTCGAGAATTTCCGTTGCGGCTTTCTCCTCCTCAACCTGCTCTTCTATGAACCACTCAAGCATGACGGCGGTTGCCATGTCTTTTTCTTTAACCGCCTCGCCGTGAAGTTTGTGAATCATGTCTGTTACAAGGCGTTCGTGTTTCAGCGACTGCTCGAACATCCCGGTAATGGTTCCGAATGAAGACGCCGGTTTTTTGATGGCTCCCAGCTCCACGCGGCCGCCCCTGTCAAGGACGAAATTAAACAGCTTCATGGCGTGGGCGGTTTCCTCTTCACTCTGTTTTCTCATCCATTTTCCGAAGCCCGGAAATCCTTTTGCTTCGCAGTCCGCCGCCATTGAAAGGTATATGTATGAAGAGTAGAGTTCGGCGTTTATCTGGCCGTTAATGTGTTCCTGCATTTTTTTGCCTATAGTCATTTGGCACCTCCCGTATGAATTGATTATAAGGCTCGCGGCGCGGTTTTCAACCGATGCGGGGCATCAGGCGGCTCAAAACCGGGCGGCGGTCTAGCGGAATAACGCGGTAACTATTAAAAAAGTTTCGTTGATATGTGTTTCTGCGTGCTTATAATGTTTATGTAACGGTAGTTAACGGTAACGCGGGCGCATCAGGCGCCAAGGAGGAGCGCGCCGGATGAGCACAGAAAAGACCCCAAGAGAGATTCCTATGCTTCCGCTTAGGGATGTTGTTATGTTTCCCTACATGGTTGCCCCGCTTTTTGTGGGAAGGGCAAGGTCGATAAAAGCCATTGAGGCGGCCGAAAGCACTGACAAAGAGATATTTCTCTGCACTCAGATGGATGCCAGCGAGAATGAGCCGAAGCGGGATGAAATATATTCCACCGGCGTCATAGGAACAGTTGCCCAGATGCTGCGTCTGCCGGACGGAACCGTGAAGGTTCTTGTTGAGGGCAGAAAAAGGGGGCGCATAGAGGAATACGCCGACACGGACGGTTTCTACAAGGTGAAGGTTTCCGTCATTGAAGAGGACAAAGAAACGGAAAGCGCCGAGGGAGACGCGCTCAGAAGGTCTGTTCTCAAAGCGTTTGAGGGATACATAAAACTCAACAGAAAAATACCGAGCGAGGTTTTCTCAACTGTTTCCGCCATAGAGAACACAAGCCGTCTTTCCGACACGGTTGCGTCTCATCTGAATCTGAAAATTGCCGACAAGCAGGATCTGCTTGAGACGAACAAACCCGAAGAGAGAATGAAAAAACTGCACGAGAAGATGCAGGAAGAGGTTGAGATTCTTGAGATTGAAAAACGCATAGGCAAAAGAGTGCGCAGGCAGATGGAGAAGTCTCAAAGGGAGTACTATCTGACCGAACAGATGAAAGCCATTCAGAAGGAACTGGGCGAAAAGGACGACATGAAGTCTGATGTTCAGGAGATTGAGGCGAAACTCAAAGACAAGGGTCTTCCCCCCGATGTTGAGGAAAGGGTGAAGAAAGAACTGAAAAAACTCAAAATGATGCCGGCAATGTCAGCCGAAGCCACGGTTGTGCGCAACTATGTTGACTGGATAATGGACCTTCCGTGGACGAAAGAGCACACCAAAGACCGGCTTGATGTGAAAGAGGCGCACAAGATACTTGACGAGGATCACTACGGACTTAAAGACCCGAAAGACAGAATCCTTGAATACCTTGCCGTCCGCACTCTCACCGAGAAGATACGCGGCCCCATTCTCTGCTTTGTGGGACCTCCGGGAGTGGGAAAAACCTCTCTCGCAAAATCCATAGCGAGGTCTATGGGAAGAAAGTTTGTGCGTGTTTCCCTCGGAGGAGTCAGAGACGAATCCGAGATACGCGGCCACAGAAGAACCTACATAGGCGCGCTTCCGGGAAAGATAATTCAGGGCATGAAGAAAGCCGGAACCAACAACCCCGTGTTCCTTCTTGACGAGATGGACAAACTCGGAATGGACTTCAGGGGCGACCCGGCGTCCGCGCTTCTTGAGTGCCTCGACCCGGAACAGAACTGCAACTTTAATGACCACTATCTGGAGGCGGACTACGACCTGTCCAAGGTGCTGTTTATCGCCACCGCGAACATAATTCACACGATTCCGTGGGCGCTTCAGGACAGAATGGAGATAATACGCATTCCGGGTTACACCGAGGATGAGAAACTCCGCATAGCAAAGAATTTCCTGCTCGGCAAACAGACAAAAGAGCACGGGCTTACTGAAAGCGCCGTCAGCGTGGCGGATTCCGCGCTTCTTGAGATGATAAGGCGCTACACCAAGGAAGCCGGAGTGAGAACGCTTGAGCGCGAAATTGCCAAACTGTGCAGAAAGGTCGCGCGGAAAGTGGCGGAAAAACAAGGCGGCAAATCCGGCTCGAAGGTCAGGGTGACGGCGAGGAACATCGGCTCCTATCTCGGAGTTCCGAAGTTCAAGCACGGCGAAATAGAAAAAGACAACCAGATTGGAGCCGTAACGGGGCTCGCGTGGACTGAGGTTGGCGGCGAACTTCTCACCATAGAGGTTTCCATCGTTCCCGGAAAGGGAAGTTTTACGGTTACGGGCGTCAAGCCGGAAGGCGAGAACGTTATGAAAGAGTCCGCCCGCGCGGCAATGAGCTATGTCCGTTCGCGAGGAGCGCAACTCGGGCTTGACAGGGATTTCTACCAGATGGTTGACATCCACATTCACGCCCCCGAAGGAGCGACACCCAAAGACGGTCCGTCTGCCGGAATAGCCATAGTTACGGCGATTGTGTCCGCCCTGCTCAAAAAACCGGTCAAGCGCGATGTGGCGATGACGGGAGAGATAACCCTCAGGGGGCAGGTGCTCCCCATAGGCGGGCTGAAAGAGAAAATACTTGCCGCCCAGCGAGGGAAGGTTAAGACCGTGATACTTCCGCAAGAGAACGAGAAGGACATGGAGGAAGTTCCCGCCGAGGTGAAAAAGGGAGTGGAGATAAAGTTTGTGGAGCACATGGACAAGGTTCTTGAAGAGGCGATCATTTCCGAAGAGCCGCTTCTCAGGAGTTTCGTTTCCCCGCTTGGGAGCGGAAGCATTGAGGTTCCCGAAACCAAGATGAACTGAAGAGTTTTTGCTTAAACTTGCCGCGCGCCCTTGAATAATTTCCGATAAGCCTTTACACTTGGGGCGAGCCGCCGGGTCTTGCCGGGCGTTTTAAATCAACCTTTACAGGAGAGTAAATGAATATATACGTAGGAAATTTGCCTTACAACACAACCGAAGACGAACTCAGGGATCTGTTTTCACAGCACGGTTCGGTTGTAAGCGTGAATATAATCAAGGACAGAGAGACAGGGAATTCAAAGGGATTTGGATTTGTGGAGATAGCCGAACAGGAAGCCGCTGAGAAAGCCATCAGCGAGCTCGACGGCTCAACACTGAACAACAGAAACCTGAAAGTAAACCAGGCCCGCCCCAAGGGCGACAGCATCAGGCGCTAATACCGCCTCAGCCGGGGCGGCTAAACCGCTCCGCTTTCGTTTTTCTTTCGGCCTTTATCGCTTCCGGCAATCGGAGGCGTGGCAATTCAGCCGGTTTTTTGCGAAAAACCGCTCCGTACTGTGGAGTGTTTTTTGCGGGTCGGTTAGTATAGCCACAAGCCCCGGATCGGACGCCAATGAAAAACAATTTTGTTCATCTTCACGTGCACTCCCAGTACTCACTTCTGGACGGCGCGATAAAGTTTGACGAGCTTGTTGACAGAGTGAAAGAGTTGGATATGGGTGCGGTCGCGGTTACCGACCACGGCAACCTTTGCGGCGCCCGCGAGTTCTACAACGAAGCGGCAAAGAAAGGCGTCAAGCCCATTATCGGCTGTGAGATTTATATTACCCCGACCCTGAAACTGGACAATCCGGGAGACGGAAAAAACTTTCACCTTACGGTTCTCTGCATGAACGAGACCGGATATACGAACCTTTCCAATCTGGTTACGCGGGGCTACTTTGAAGGCTTTTATAGAAGGCCCAGAGTTGACCGCGAGATGCTTGCCGAACATAACGAGGGGCTCATAGTTTTGAGCGGCTGTATGAGCAGTGAGTTGTCGCGGGCGATATTCAAGAGCACACCGGAAACTCCCGAAAACATCATCTCAACCTACAAGGAGATATTCGGCGACAGGTACTACCTTGAGGTTCAGGCAACCGGAACTCCTGAGCAGAACCGCATCAACAAATCCTTGAAAAAACTGGGCGAAAAGTTTGACATTCCGCTTGTCGCCACAAACGACTGCCATTTTCTGCGGCGTTCCGACCACGGATTTCACGACGTTCTTCTCTGCATCCAGACGGGCAGTAAACTTGAAGACCGGAACAGAATGAGATTTCCGGGAGACGGTTTCTATCTGAAATCGCGGGAGGAGATGGAGAAGTCTCTCAAAGGGTACTCTGACGCGCTGGACAGAACGGTTCAGATAGCGGAAAGATGCGATTTTGAGTTTAAGGGCGAGGGCTACCGCTTTCCGAAATTTCCTCTGGAAAACGGACTTGACGCTGACGGGTTTTTGCACAAACTCGCTCTGGGCAAGATGAAGGAAAGGCTTGCGGTGCGCGGCATTACAGGCGAGGAGATTGAGAAATACACCGAACGCCTTGACTATGAACTCGGCGAAATATGCAAGATGGGATTTGCGGATTATTTTCTTGTGGTCGCAGACCTTGTTCAAAACGCGAAAACCAACGGCATTCCGGTTGGTCCCGGCAGGGGAAGCGCGGCGGGAAGCCTTGCGGCTTACGCTCTGGGAATCACCGATGTCGACCCCATAGTTCACAAACTTATATTTGAGCGGTTTCTCAATCCGGGCAGGGTGTCAATGCCCGATATTGACATAGATTTTTGCACCGAAGGGCGCGACAGGGTCATAGATTACGTAAGCGAGAAATACGGCAGAGAGAACGTTGCCCAGATAGGAACTTTCGGCAAGATGTCGTCAAAAGCCGTTGTGCGGGATGTGGGAAGAGTGCTGGGTGTTCCCTACAGCGAAGTGGACAAGATTTCAAAACTTATTCCCTCCTACCGGGGCAAAGTGAGAAAGATTGAACAAGCCCTCAAGGAAAGCCCCGAACTGAGAAAGAAGGTTGAAGAGTCAGACGATATGACCCGCGTGGTTGAACTCGCGAAACCGCTTGAAGACATGGTGCGCCACGCTTCCACACATGCGGCGGGAGTGCTGATAGCGAGCGAAAAAATCTCAGACCGCGTTCCTCTCTACAAGGGCTCCAAAGACGAAACCGTGACACAGTTTGACATGGATGCCATTCAGGAACTCGGATACGTAAAGTTTGATTTCCTCGGGCTCAGAAACCTCACCGTTATCCGCAAAACAATTGACCTTATAGAAGAGAAGTCAAACGGCTCCGCGCCCGATTTGGACATAGACCGTATGCCCCTTGATGACGAGGGGGCGTACAAACTTTTTGTCAACGGAAAGCCGCACGGGCTGTTTCAGGTTGAGGCGTCATCGGGAATGGCTTCCATGCTCCGCAGGCTGAAACCTGAAAAGTTTGAAGACATAGTCGCCGCGCTCGCCCTCTACAGGCCCGGACCCATAGACAGCGGCATGGTTGAGGACTTCATCAAAAGAAAGAACGGCAAGGCGCGCGTCTCGTATCCGCACCCTCTGCTTGAGGAAATTCTCAGCGAAACGCACGGGCTGTTTGTGTATCAGGAGCAGATAATGAGAACGGCAAGCGTTTGCGCGAACTACACCCTGTCGGACGCGGATTTGATGAGAAGGGCGATGGGAAAGAAAAATACTGCGGAGATGAAGGCGCAGAGGGAAAAGTTTGTATCCGGCGCGCTTGAAAACGGAATAGAAAAGGGAAAAGCCGCCGAACTGTTTGACATCATGGAGAAGTTTGCCGGCTATTCGTTCAACAAGAGCCACAGCGCCGCCTACGCGCTTATCACCTACCAGACCGCTTTTCTGAAGGCGCACCATGCGGCTGAGTTTATGTCTTCCCTCATGACTGTTGATTCGGCAAACAACGACAAGGTGATTTCCCACATAGCGGAGTGCAGAAAGATGGAAATAAAAGTGCTTCCGCCCGATGTGAACGAGAGCATGGCGGAGTTTACTCCGGTGGATTCCGGCACCATCCGCTTTGGTCTTTCCGCCCTCAAAAGCGTGAATGACGACGTTGTCGCAGACATAATCGCGGCGCGCGAAGAAGGCGCGTTCACGGATCTTTTTGATTTCTGTTCGCGGGTCAAGTCGAAGCGGCTCACAAAAAAGGTGTTTGAGATGCTTATAAGAAGCGGAGCGTTTGACTCTTTTGAAAGCAACAGGGCGAAGCTTTTCGGCTCTCTTGAAACGGTGGTTTCCTTCTACATGCTCAAACAGTCTGCGGCGGACAACGGGCAGGGCTCGCTTTTCAATTCGCTGGAAAGCGAAGCCGTTATTCCGCCTCTTCCCGAAGTGGAGCCGTGGAGCGAGCAGGAGATGCTTGAAAGCGAACTTGAATCGCTGGGGCTTTTTGTTTCAAAACACCCGATGGAGAGATGCGCGGAGCAGTTGAAAATCGTTTCTTCCTGCGTTGACAGTTCCGGGTTTGAAGAGCTTAAAGACAGAAAAGAGGTATGCATCGCGGGCGTTGTGCGCTCCTTTTCAACGAAGGTTACAAAGTCCGGAAAAGGGCAGTTCGGCAGGATAGTTCTTGAAGACCTGAAGGGCTCGGTTGAGTGCGTAATCTTCAACGACGCCATAACCAGAAACCGCCTCCTGCTTGAGCAAAAAATACACCCGGTTGTGCTCATCGGCACGGTTGACGGCGGGGAAGACAAAAAGAGCCTCAAAGTGAAAGAGGCTCTGTCTGTTCACGACCTTATGGCGAAAAAGCACCGCGTTACAATCTCAATAGATGGCGAAGCCGCAGACGGCGATACCCTCATCAAACTGGAAAACATTATGAAACAGCACGGAGGCGGGTCCAAAGTTGATCTCAACCTCAAGGTTGACGGCAAAACCGTTTCCATAAACGTGGGGAAATACGGGGTTGCCGCCACAGACGGTTTTGTCAGCGAGGTTAAAGGGCTTTTGGGAGACAGGTCTCTTTCACTTGATGTTTTGTAGCCGCCCGTCGCTTTTTCCCGCCGCGCTCATCAGAGGCTCAAAAACTTCAGTTCCCGTAATTCTCTCTCCATCAGAAAACACCGAGACCATTCCCTCGTTTTCCGTCTCCCGTATCTCCGCCGGTGTTCCGCTCAAATCTCCCGCGCAACTGCGGCAAACCACAATTTCCGGGCGCGCCGTTTTTACCAGCGCGACCAGCGCGGCGCGGTTTTTATCATTAATTTTCGGCAGAAACACCACATCGCTTTCCACCTCATCTCCATACAGTTTCTCCACACCCTTTTTATGAGTATTGTGGATTGATTCCGTCAACAGGAACGAAGTTTTCCCCGCCACAACTTTCACCAGCAAGGGATACGGAACTCCGGAATTCTCCACGCCCATTTTTTCGTGTAAGTGCAGGAACTTAATTTGCGCAAGACCGGTCTCTCCAATCTCTTGAACAGGTGATGAACGGTAGATTTTTTTCCACTTAACGCCGTGTTTTTCCACAGTTTTCCACAGTCTGTCGTTAAGTTTTGCACTGTTTATCCACAAGTTTTCCACACCGCCACCCTCTATAATTGCCGCCGCGCCGTTAAGCTGACCTCGGTCGTTTGAGAGCAGTATCAGAATGTCGGTTTTTGTAACGCGCTTTTTTCTGAGAGCAGGGAACACAACCGCCCTTTCTATGAAGTCCGAGCGGGCGAGTTTTGAAAAACCCCCTTTGATGAGAACCGTCTTTCCGTCCGGGAAGGTGAACAGCGCGATATTTTTTCTTCCCGCGTCAAAGAAAGACGCTTCGGTTTGCGCTCCGCCGGGGGGGCGGAAGTCGTAAGCCGCGCTCGCCGTGAGGCACAACATGAGAGCCGCCGCCGGATATGCCATTTTGCGGTTCAGTTTCACAAGCAGGAAAGCCGCCGCGCACAGGTAGAATAGGGCGAAAGTCCACCCGCTGAGCGAAGGCACGGTAACGGCGGGCGCGATGGAAGACAGGGCTTCCACCAGCGCCAGCAGGACGGCGGCAAAAACGGACAACGCTTCAAGAAGAAAACCCGGAACGAAGCCGAGCACGGCGAAAACCGCCACCGACACTATGCACAGGGGCACCATCGCAAGCGCCACGGGCATAGCCGCGAGGTTGGCGGGGAAGGTGAGAACGGGAAGGAATCCGAACATGTTGATGACAAACGGCAGAGTTGCCGCCGTGGCGGCGGCAGTTGTGAAAAGCGCGGCGGCAAGGGCTTTTCCGGCTTTGAGTCCCGTGTTTTCCTCCGCTTCCTCTCTGCCGCCGCCGTAAAGATTCAGGGCGAGCAAAATTCCGAGAACGGCTGAGAACGACA
The DNA here is from genome assembly GCA_965226585.1 of Thermodesulfobacteriota bacterium. Classification (GTDB taxonomy): domain Bacteria; phylum Desulfobacterota_D; class UBA1144; order Nemesobacterales; family Mycalebacteriaceae; genus Mycalebacterium. The sequence goes on from OZ245366.1 coordinate 358,717, forward strand.
GTATAAAAGACGCCTCAAAAAGCGCGCCCGGGGCGGCAACAAGAATGATAATCGCGGCGGCGGCGAGAGAGTTGAGACGGTCATCCTTTCTTCCCGCGACTATTGCGGTCAGGTACACCGCCGCCATAATCGCGGCGCGCACCGCGGAATTGCTCATCCCCGCGAGCAGGGCGTAGATGAACACCGCCGGAATTGTGGCAAAGGCTGCCATTTTCGGCACGATGAAAGCCACCATCAGGTATCCCGATCTTTTCATAAGCCATTTGACGACCATGTAGAAAAAAACCGCCGCCACCCCGACGTGAAGCCCGGAGATTGCCAGCAGGTGACCGATTCCGAGTTTGGAAAAGCGGGTTTTCAGCTCAACCGGCAGCGCGCTTTTGTCTCCGGTAGACAGGGCGTTCACAATCTCCGCGCTCGCGGGCTCAAGTTTCTGCCTTATAAAAACGGCGTAATCTCTGCGAAGCCCTCCCACAAGGCGCAATATCGGATTTGAATCCCCCGCTCCCGCAGTCTTGATTTTGCCGGCGTCCGAATAAGCCGTGAAAAACACGCCCCTTGAGGCGAGCCTTTCCCGGTATCCTCCCGCGCCGGGGTTTTTGAACTCCCTGACGGGTTTGATTTTGAGGCGCGCCTCCACGCGGTCTCCGTAGGCGAGGCCGTCAAGCCCGTTTGAATAGACAAGGATTTTCCCGTCCGCTTTTTCCTCTACTCCCGAATGTTCAACCGCATCAACCAGAAGCGGAATTTTCGCGCTTGAGGGTCTTTTCTGCGCGTTTTCATAAAGCTGCCCTTTCACTACCACCTGCCTGTCAATATTCTTGAGAAGCGCGGGATCCGGCTTTGCCGAGTGGAGAAACGGCAGAATAATTCCGGCGGGCAGGAAGGCGAGAAAAAGCAGTTTCGGAAACCGCAGACCCGCCCCGGCGATGAACAACACCGCAAGCGCGGCCGCGTGATATGCGGACGGCATATAGCGTGAAGCCGTTATTCCCAGAATAAGCAGGATTGCGCACACGGCAATTTTGTGCGCCCTGAACAGTGTGGAGAGGGCAGGCATCAGGCTTTTTCAATCAGGCACATCGCCTTTGCCGCCACCCCTTCGCCCCTGCCGGTGAAGCCCATTTTCTCCGTGGTTGTGGCTTTTATGTTCACCGCGTCCGTTCCCAGTATGGCTGAGATTTTTTCCCGCATCTCTCCGGTGTGCGGAGACAGGCGGGGTTTTTCGCAGACAATCACGCAGTCCACATTCACGGCTTGAAAACCGGCGCGTGATATGATGGCGCGAGTCTGTTCCAGCAGATGCGCCCCTGTCGCGTTTTTGTACGCGGGGTCTGAGTCCGGAAAATGCTTGCCTATATCTCCAAGCCCCGCCGCTCCCAGAAGAGAGTCGCATATCGCGTGGGCAAGGGCATCTGCGTCTGAATGTCCTATAAGCCCTTTCTCAAACGGAATCTCCACACAGCCGAGAAACAGTTTTCTGTTCTTCCCAAACCTGTGGGCGTCAAATCCTGTTCCAACTCTGAAGCTCTTCATTCCGCCCCGCTCGAGCCCCCTGATGATTGCTTCGGCTGTTATCAAGTCTTCGCCGGTGGTGATTTTCATGTTCCGTTTTTCCCCTCCGGCGATAAGCACCTCTTTTCCGCGCCCTTCAAAAAGAGACGCTTCATCGGTTATCTCTTCGGGGTTTCCCGAAAAGTTTTCATAGATTTCCCCAAGCAGTTCTTTGCGGAACGCCTGAGGCGTTTGCGCCCGCCACACTCCGGAGCGCGGTATGCATTTGTGAAAGTACCGCTCTGCGCCGTTTTTTTCGTCCCCCCGGGTTTTCTTTATCGTGTCGTCAAGGGCAACTCCCGCAGAAGCCGCGCCGGAATCGTTCGCTCCCGAGATAACCGCCAGTATGGAGTGAGTGCTCACAAACGGTCTTGCCGCATCGTGAAAAACAACCACACCGCCGCCTGCGTTTTCAAATCCCAGCCGCGCGGATTCAAAGCGCGTTTTTCCACCGGTGATAACCTTTGTTTTTCCGCCTCCAAATTTTTCCGCTACTTCCTGTGCCTGTCCGATATGCTCTGCGGGGGCGGTGATTATGATTTCGCCTATGCCTTCGCAGTCTCTGAAAGTTTCAAGGCTGTGGGCAAGGAGCGGTTTTCCGCACAGATTCAGAAACTGCTTCGGCTCTCCCCCGACCCGTTTTCCCTCTCCCGCCGCGAGAATGATGGCGGAAACAATAGACCTGTTTTCTAACATTTGAAAATGCTATATCTGTGGGCGTTTTCATTCAAGTGGGTCACCCAAATCAAGCCTCAATCCCAAATAACGGACATCAAGTTTGTCCGCCTTGAACTGGTCAAAGGGATTTTCCAGTAGCGATATTCCGGTTTCATTTCCCCCCGCATTGAAAACCGTGCAAATCTGGTACTCGCCTAACTCCATTTGATTTTGACATCTACGGGCGTGTTCCCACTGTGGACCTGTAATTTCGAAGGTGTGAGGGGGGCTACTTATTGTTGTCTTGACCTCTACGAAGATATCCAAATTGCCTTTTCTGCTGATGCTTATGTCATAGGGCTTACTGCTTTCCCCTGCTTCATTCATCCAGACTACCTCATCTTCCAGATATTTCTTTTGTAGTGCGAGAAGAACTTCTTCTTCTCCCCATCTTCCGGCTTCCAGATTTGGCTTTGTAGGTCTGCTGTTATTACTATCCTCTCTTGTGGAATTGTTCTGACGAGGGGAAGAGGTTCTTGGCGACAGTGTAGGCGTTACGGCGCGGTATATTTTCGATGAACCATTCGGCTCGCGTTCGGGTTTCCATGGTTCTTCTGCAAAATTGTTGGGTTCCCCCGGTGTTCTGACCCCGCTTCTTTCATAGTTGCTTGAGCGCGGTTGTTTTAGTTGTTTCAGTTCTGCTTTCAATTCTTCATTCTCTTGCTTTAACTGTGTGTTTTCCTCCGCTTTTTCTTGGTACTCTTTGCGAGTAACAACTTCCGGTCTCATTCCCAGAGCGCGAGCTAATGTGTCTCGGGCTATTGGGGTTCCTTTCTCATACATTTCGTTCAAATCTTCAAATCCGTAATTTCCCAGAGATTCTATTTGTATCAGTTCGTTTTTTTTATCGTAGAGCCAGTTGTGTTTTTGTATAGTCTGTCCGGCTTCTGAGAACATCTCACACGTATTTTTGTTGGAAAAATTCTTTTGAGAACTACAAGATACTTTTCCCCTTAAATGGTCATAATATTTCAAGAGGAAACTCCACAAAATCTTTGAACGGCCCTCATTGATATTTTCGAGAGAGTATTGAAGCCCGTAGATTTTGAAGTTAGGCTTAAAACCGTCTTCGCCTTTTTTATGGGGATTATCGGGAGTTCCGTGACGTACTGTTTTCTTCCACTCTTCGCCATCCCATTCCCACTTTCCATCGTCATATTCCAAATCTTTAAAGCATCCGATTTTTACAAACATTTCTTTTATTTCTTTATTGTTTTTCTCTGTCCATTTCAACTCTTTGACAGGTTCTATCTCTTTATTGTCTTTGAACCATTTTGTAGTTATCTCATCCTGCAGGAAAGTTTTGTCCGGTTTGCTATAGATTCCTGTTTCCGTGCGAATAATATAGAGGTTTTTTAATGACTTTGTGATGTCACTATCATTTTTGTAGCCTGCTATACGAGCAATGTTTTTGAGGTGATATTCTTCATTTATTTGGTGGTTTTCGTTTTCGTATTTGGGCAGTATGTCTTTTTGTATCCAGTCTTTTTCATCAGGTTCTTTGATTCCTAGGTATTCAAACAGTTTTTTGGCGTTTTCTTGCTTCAAAATTTCTTTGTCAATTATTTTGAAGGATGAGGACTCACTGTTGGATTCGTACGGTCTGAAAACCTGTAGGTTTCCTTTAGAATCAAACGGAGACACGTAGTCTCCATTCTGTAGGCGTAAGATAGGTTTTTCTTTGAACAAGTCAATTATTTCACGATACCTCCCGTAAAATTTAGGTTTTAATTCACTTTCTTTTTCTTCTATAAAAATACCGTAAAAGTTATTTAGCCACTTATCATCTTTTTTACTGATGAATTCTTTATCTAATTTCTCTGCAAACTTTTCTAACGAGAATTCTTCTATTGAGAGGATTTGGCGAATGTTATCTGGAATGTCCGTGGAGACCCATTTATACATGACATCTTTTATTTCGTGTGGTTTAAGAAGTTTGGTTAGTTCCTTGTCTTTAGTAAACAAACATTCTTTCGGGTGAAGATATGTGTTTACTTCAACACCCGGAAGCAGTTTTTCTTGTTTCATTTTCTCTGTCACGGCCTCGCGTACGGTAGAGTATGGTTCTTCTCCATTTCTTTCGTTCACGGGCAGAAATCTTAAGACATCGGTTGATAGCAAACCTATATCTCTTATCAATGGCAGAGAATCGGCAACGAGTCTTCCCAAGCTCTTTGTAATTTCTTGGTTGTCTTCGTCATCAAGGCAGAGATTCTCTCTGCTGGGAGTTGTTCCGTAGGGTGCTTGAACAAGAAAAGGGAGATAACTTTCCGTGCTTGTCGGAAAAAAAACAAATACTGGGCTCTCGGCAACGCTAACCAGATTTCTTTTTTCTTTGAGTAAAGCGATTTTAATTTTATGGCTGGTTTTCCTGACTGATTTTATTGGCTCTATTACAAGATAGTGTTGGTCACCACCATCTCCGACAGTTGTTTCAGTAACTTTGAAATCTTTTTTGTATTTCTGCGGAATTTTTAGTGATTTTCTCTTTATGTGTAGATTCCATTTCTTGTCCTTATAGGAGAAAGTTATTCTTTGTATGTTTTTGAGGAAAAGGAGATTTTCACTTTTTGTTTCTTCAAATCCTTTGATTATAGTTTGTTTGATGTTCTGAGATTCATCGTTTTTGAGGCGAAGAATAAAAAGTGTTTCTTTTCCAATGTCTTTGGGTTTAACTTCTTCTGGAAGTATATAGTCCTCAATTTTGAAGTGGTATTTCCCCGAATGAATAATCGGAGAATCTGTAATGTTAAAAACTGACTTGAAGCCAACCCCGAACTTTCCTATGTCGTTTTTTCCTTCTTTATCTGAGTCACCAAAGTTAGTTATTGAATCAACATTGTTATAAGTAAAAACTTTTTTGCCATCGTGTCTTATCAGCAATTCTTTGTCTGACAAATCAAAGTGTACGAACTTTGCTTCCTTATCTTCGGCATTTTGAAGAAATTCAAAAATGAACTGTGTTTTCTTAGAATGTTGTTCCGCAAGGAGTTTATGCGAGCGGTCTTTGCGTTTTTTCATCAGCTTGTGGTATTCGAGTATTTCCTCGCGAAGTTTGGCCAATCCGGGGTTGATATCTGCTTTATCCATATCAGTTTCTCTCCTCATGAGCAGTGTGTAATCTGCACAGAGCCAAGACTTTATCCAAAAAGAGCCTTGAAACCAAAGGCGCGAATACTCATAATAGCCCTGTCTACGGAGACTCTATTATTGAAAGTACAAACCCTTGCCAGCGGAAGTTCGGGAAACTGCACTTTTATAGACAGCGGATGCTCAAAGATACTTGTTGACGCCGGTATCGGTGTGCGAAAACTCTCCAAATTCCTCGGGCAAATAGGCGTAAGTATGGAAGAGATAGACGCCGTTGTTGTCAGCCACGAACACTTAGACCACGCAAAAGCGATAACCTCCATTCCCGTTCCCGTCTATGTTTCATCCGCCACGGCGCACCTGTGGCACAAAAAAGTTGACTCTCTTTCCGAGTTCAATTCCGGCGGCGGTTTCGAAGTCGGCGCGATGACGATAAACACCTTTCCCGTTCCCCATGACGCCCTGGACCCGGTCGGCTTCACCGTTGAGGCGAAAGGCAAAAAAGTGGGAGTTGTTACCGATATCGGCAGAGAAACCGGAGTTGTTTCCGACCGGCTGCGCGATTGCGATATGCTGGTGATAGAGTCAAACCACGATGAACGACAGCTTCTGTCCGGGCTCTACCCGTGGGAATTGAAACAGAGAATCGGCGGAAGTCTCGGCCATCTGTCAAACCGGCAGTGCTCAAATCTTCTCTGCGGCGTGGCGCACGACAAACTGCGTTTTGTGGTTCTCGCCCACTTGAGCGAGTCAAACAATATGCCCGCTCTCGCCCTTGACTCCGCGCGCGCGGCGGTCAGGGGGAGCGGGGCGTCCGTTCACGTGGCTCCCAGAGTGTCGCCGGGGGAGGCGTTCATAATTTGATTTCACGATACAGCAGAAAGGAAATGGCGGACATCTGGAGCGACAAATCCAGATACTCCAAATGGCTTGAAGTGGAACTCGCCGTCTGCAGGGCTTGGAGCGAGGCGGGAAAAATTCCCCCGAAAGCCCTTGCGGATATAGAAAAAAAAGCCGCCTTTGATACCGCGAGAATAGCGAAACTGGAAAAGAGTTTGAAGCACGACGTGCTCGCGTTTCTCACTTCCGTTTCAGAAAAAGTGGGCGCGAACTCAAGATACATTCACATGGGCATCACCTCGTCAGATGTTCTGGACACCGCGTTCGCCCTCCAGCTTGGGCAAGCCGCGCAACTCATAATGAAAGATATGAAAGACGTGATGAAGGTTTTGAAAAAACACGCTCTCCGGCACAAAAAAACCCCGATGATAGGAAGGTCTCACGGCATTCACGCCGAGCCCAAAACCCTCGGGCTTGTTTTCGCCCTATGGTATGACGAGATGTCTCGAAACCTTGCCAGAATGAAGCGCGCCGCCCATGAGGCGGGGGTGGGCATGATGTCGGGACCTGTTGGAACCTACGCGAGCGTGCCGCCCCGGATTGAGAAAAGTGCCTGCAAAAAACTGGGTCTTCGTCCCGCCGCGATATCAACCCAGATAATTCACCGCGACATACACGCCGAGTATTTTCTCTGCCTCTCGCTCATCGCCGCCGGAATTGAGAGAATAGCGACCGAGATACGGCACTTTCAAAGAACCGAGGTTCTTGAAATGGAGGAGCCGTTCGGAAGCGGGCAGAAAGGGTCTTCGGCGATGCCCCACAAAAAAAATCCGATATTGTCGGAAAATCTCTGCGGCCTCGCAAGGGTTGTGAGGTCTCACTCTGCGGCCGCGCTTGAAAACATCTCCCTGTGGCACGAGAGAGACATAAGCCACTCGTCGGTTGAAAGGATTATCGCCCCGGACGGCACCACTCTTGTTGATTTTATGCTCGTCCGCCTCAAACTTCTTCTGGATGGTCTTGTGATACACAAGGACAAACTTTCGGAAAACATGGACCTGACAAAAGGGCTTGTGTTTTCCCAGAAAGTTTTGCTGAAGATTATAGACAAGGGCGTCTCCCGTGAGAATGCGTACGCGATTGTGCAGAGAAACGCCATGAAATGCTGGGAGGAGAAGACCGACTTTTCAGCCATCCTTAAAACGGACGGGGAGTTGATGAAGATTCTCCCGGAGGACGAAATTGACTCATGTTTTGATACTTCAGAGGATTTTCAGCATGTTGAGACGATTTTTAAGAGAGTTTTCTCCTGACCTTCCGGTTGTTGCCTCTCTCTGTTTTTTGCTGATTTTCTGCGCCGCGCAGAACTCCGCCGCAAGGAGTTTTGAGCAAAAAACCCGCGCGGCGGCGGAGACATTCGCAAAAAGTTTTGTGCTTTTTCTCCCCGCCGGATACACGGTTGGCGTTGAGAAATCCGGCGCGAAAAGACAGAGAGGGTTTATAAGCGGAAGGTTTGTTTTCAAATCCCCCAAAGGGAAAAAGGCGGACGTTCCGCCCGTTGCGTTTCTTCTGACTTCAGACGGAAAGTATTTGATTCTGGGAACAGACAAAGTGGTTGGCACGGCTGACCTTGAAGGCTCAGACCTTTCCGGATTCGCCAAAATCCCAAATTTCTTCAAAGAGGCGCCGGTGGTTCTTTTCTCAAAAGACGGGCGGATAATCGCCGCGAACAACATTCTTGAAGTCGGCGCGGATTACGCCCTGAAGAACAGGCGGAAAATGTCATTCAAAAACTCCCCGGTGCTGGGAGACCCGCGCGCCGAGGTGTCAATTGTTGAGTATTCGAACTTTCAATGCCCCTACTGCAAGGAGGCGCTTTTTTTAATCAGGGATGTTCTGGATAAGTATGAGGGCAAGGTGAGGCTTGTGTACAAACACCTTCCGGCAAGTTTTCATGAGTGGTCGTACCCCGCAGCCGCCGCTTCGTACTGTTTTGCCAGATTCGGGGGCAACAAGGCGTTCAGGTATTTTCACGATGAGGTTTTCAGGCATCAGGCATCCATAACTCCGCAAAACTACGCCAAACGCTTTGCCGCCCTCGCGCGCCGGTCGGGGCTTTCGCCGGGGCGCATATCAAAATGCATGGATTCATCCGAAGCAAAGGATATTATCAGTCGCGACATAAAAGAGGCGGAATCGCTGGAAGTGGAAGGAACTCCAACGTTTTTTGTTGACGGAATCAGGGTTCCCGTGGACGCGGATTTGCTCAAGCGGGCAATTGAGATACGTCTTTCCCGCAGGGGTTTACAATGAAAGGGGCGATATGGATTTTATAGAACAGGCGGGAAAAGCGGTAAGGCGGAAAGCCCCGGAATTGCGGGACTGGGAGGCGGAGCATCTGTCGAAAATACTGGCGCCTTTTTATTCCTCCGCCGACCTCAGGGTTTCAGAGAAAAAGTGCGCCGTTGTTGACACAAACATCTTTCCCGCCGGTTTCAACAACCTTTCCGCGCCATTCCGTTCAGCCCTAGGTTCTCTCATAAAAGACGCTCTTGAGCGGAAATATCCCGGCACGGAAAGTGTTCTTATAGTTCCCGAAGTTCACACGCGAAACCCGTATTACTGGGAGAATATTAAGACGCTTGAAAAGGTTCTGCTGAGCCGCGGTTTTGAGGCGCGGGTTGGTTTTATTGACGACTCGGTTGAGCGCGAAAAAATCTCATGTGAGACATCGGGCGGCGAGACGGTGGAGCTTGCCAAAATACGTTCCGAGGGCGGAAAGATAACAGCCGGGGGTTTTACCGCGGACGCGGTTTTGCTGAACAACGATTTTTCCGATGACTGCCCGTCAATTCTGCGTGACGTTGTTCAGCCGATTGTGCCTCCGGTTGAAATCGGGTGGCATTCCCGCAGAAAAGATGTTCATTTTGAGTTTTACAACTCCCTTGCGTCCGAAGCCGCGCTGATATGCGGAATTGACCCCGCCTCGGTTCAGGTTCTCACCCGTCCGGTGGAGGATGTGGATTTTGACGAAGCGGATGACAGGGAGAGGGTTGCCCTTGCCGCAGACGGCATGACCGGGGAGATGAAAAACGGTTCCGAGCCGTTTGTTTTTGTCAAAAGCAACAACGGCACTTACGGGATGGCGGTGGTTTCGGTTGCGGACGGCGATGCGGTGAGAAACATGAACGCCGAGAACAGAAAGAAGATGCGCGCCGGAAAATCAAAACAGCCTTTGAGAAACGTGGTTGTTCAGGAAGGCGTTCCGACCGCTTTGCGGACAACGGACGGAATGCCCACCGAACCCGTTCTCTACATGGTGGAAACGCAAGTTGCGGGCGCGTTTTACCGGGCAAACTCCAGGAAAGACGCGCAGCAGAATCTGAACTCATCGGGAATGGAGTTCCGACCGTTTCCCGATGCGGTGAGCGGTTTTCAGGAGATACCGGAACTGTTTTCCCTATGCGCCAAAATCGCCGTCATCGCCGCCGGATACGAGATTGAAAAGGTCATGCTGGAAGGGGGCTGTGAGTGAGTCGGAAATTTTGTTTGTGCGGATTTGGTTGATACCATTAAGAAATGGCAAAGAATCTGAACCCTTGGATAGAGATGAGTATTGAATACGCGAACCAGCGTAGTTACTTGGATGATTTGTTCACCGTTTATCCGACAATACCGGATGGTATTCGTGAAATAGATGAGGAAGTTCGGGAAAGTGTGGAAAAATCGTTTGAAAAGCAGGACAACATTTCGCTTATTGAAAACTTGCTCAAACTTGAACTTTTTCCGGTCAAGGACTCGTATGTAGCGTACCTCAGGAGAGACAAAGAATCCTTGAGACGCAATCCTGCCACCGTAGACAGGCTTGCCGGTCGCATTTATGATTTGGGGCTGGAGGAAGTTTTGTCTCGCTCTTCCGAGCCGAAAGAAACCAACAGGCAAATAGGCCCGCTTTTCAAACGCTGGATTAGTGGAAAGTCTCTCGGTGTGAAGCCAGTGAAGTTGGATAAGTTTTTGGAAACAAAAAGAAACGCTGTTCTTGATGCAAGTGATGAAGAGATGAAAGAATTTGCTTGGAAAAATCTGAATTACAAGCATGACAAAGGGCTCGATTTTGTCGGGCGTTTTAACGGCAAATACGTTATTGGAGAAGCAAAATTCCTAACTGATTTTGGAGGACATCAGAACGCTCAATTCAATGATGCTGTAGCTACTGTAACAGCGCGTGGAGTGAAAGCAGTTCAGGTCGCAATTCTTGACGGTGTCCTATACATTGAAAGCAGAAGTAAATTGCATAAGGAAATTACCGGACGGCTTAGAAACAAAAATATAATGAGTGCATTGGTTTTTCGGGAGTTTCTGTATCAGGTCTAATGCCAATGTTCATTACTTATGAAAACAAGAAGTCTGAGAAAGATATTCTCGACAAAACTTCTGGCGTAGGTCTGGATGTTGTTTCCGGGCAAGGGGCGGCAAACAAGCTTATTCACGCAGACAACCTTCCAACTCTTAAAACTCTACTTGCCGATTATGCTGGGAAAATTGATTTGATTTACATTGACCCCCCATTTGCCACGAACGGACATTTCAAAATCAGCAAAGACAGGGCGAATACGGTCAGCTGTTGCAATGGTGATGAAGTGGCGTACAGCGATACCCTTTTAGGAGTGGATTTTCTGGAATTTTTGCGTGAAAGGCTGGTACTGTTGCGCGAACTCTTATCCGAACACGGGTCAATTTATCTGCACATTGACTACAAGATAGGGCATTACGTCAAGTTGATAATGGATGAGATATTTGGAATCGGTACGTTCCGGAACGATATTACCAGAGTTAAGTGTAATCCGAAGAATTTTAACCGTAAAGCGTATGGAAACATTAAGGATTTGATACTTTTTTATTCAAAATCTCCTACTCCGAAATGGAATGACCCGCGTATTCCTTTTTCAAAAGAGGATGAGGAACGCTTGTTCAAAAAAACAGATGATAACGGGCGGAAATATACGACAATACCGCTTCACGCGCCTGGAGAAACTTCAAGCGGTAAGACGAGCGAGGAGTGGAAAGGTATGAAGCCGCCTAGGGGAAGGCATTGGCGTACCGACCCGGCGATACTTGAGAAATGGGACAATCAGGGATTGGTTGAGTGGTCGGTAAACGGAGTTCCACGTAAGAAAATCTTTCTTGATGAGAGGAGAGGTAAGAAAATGCAAGACATTTGGGAATTCAAGGACCCGCAGTATCCGCAGTACCCAACGGAGAAAAGTTTGAATCTTTTGAAATTTATTATTGAAGCGTCATCAAACGAAGGAGATTTGGTACTGGATTGTTTTGCGGGTTCGGGAACGACTCTTGTCGCAGCACAATCTCTGAACCGTCATTGGATAGGAATTGACGAGTCTGAATCGGCGATTAAAGTTATCAAAGAGAGAATAAACGATTTGCCTGCCACTCTTTTTTCACTTGTTGAATATGAGTTTTTGAGAACAGTACAAATGCCATAGTATTCGACCTGATGACCAAGAAAAATTGACACTTTTCAGGCAGTTAGGTATAGAATGTGAGGTAGCGATTGAACTTATTGTAAGTATGAAAATAGGGGGGTTGCAATGCCGAAATCAACAAAAAAGCTAACCGAACTTCTCTTGTATGTTGCGTCTAAATCTGAAGGAGACGGGAGTTTTGGAATGACTAAACTCAACAAATTGATGTTTTTTTCAGATTTTTCTCACTACAAAAAGACTGGAAGATCTATTACAGACACCACTTATGTAAGAAACCATCGGGGACCCACCATTAAGGATTTACATTTGGTATTGAATGAAATGGAGAGTAATCGTGTTTCTGCGATTAAAGAGACAGATTTTCACGGCTATCCACAGAAGCGTCTAATTGCACTGAGACGCGCTGACATATCACAGTTTACGGTTGATGAGATAGACACGGTAGGGAGTGTTCTATCACTTCTGAAGGGTCATAATGCGTCAGAAGTTAGTGAAGCATCCCACGAATTCGTAGGGTGGAGATTTGCCCGTCAGGGTGAGGAAATCCCTTACATGACTATTAATATATGTAGTCCTGAACAGGTTGCTGAATCAATGTCAGATGAAGAGTTAAGGCAAGCAAGTGAGTACGACTGATAACCTTTTCAATATAATTGAAACAGGCGAATATAAGAAAAGTATCCGGTGCCTGAAAAGAAAGGATCTCTTTGACTCCAAGGGTCTCAAGTTCGCAAGGGATGCTGTCCGGTGGGCGTTGGAGCGCAGTCCGGAGGATTACCTTGTAGTTAATCCTAAGGCATCCATCCGTTTTATAAGAGTTTGGAACCAAAGAGGAACCACCTCGCTAGGGGTTTTTTACAAAGTTTGTGAGGGAGATGTGTGCTTACGTGGTGCGTGTGCTACTAAGAAGGAGTGGTTAATGTAGTCGATGATTTTGCCTGTGAGTAGTCACCCCTCTGCCACCGCGTTATTATACGCTTCAATCACATCCCTTCGCGACAAAATCCCCACTATTTTTCTTGACCCCTTGGACTCCACAACCGGAAGTATTTCCGCGGGCTTCTGCCCCAGCACTTTTACCACATCGTAGAGATTGTCATCGGGGCAGGCGGTTGTTACGTCAAGAGTCGCGAACTCCTTGACGAGCAGAAGGTCTTTCAAATCCTCCTGAAACAGCCACTGGCGGAAATCCTGTATTGACACTATCCCCGATAAAAGCCCTTCCGAGTCTACAATCGGAAAGGTTGTGAACCTGCTCTGCGGAATGTCTTCAATCAGTTTTCTCAACTTGGTGTTCTCGTCAACCGTCTCAATACTCGTTCTCATCACATCTTTCACGCTCAGGGAATGCAGGTTTTCGTTCTCTATCCCGCTTATCTCAACCCCCTCTTTTTTCAACTCAAGCATGTCCATTGAGCCGCCCGTAAGAGCGCGGGCAAGCGACCAGCTTACAACCGTGCACGCCATCACCGGAACTATCACCTGATAACTCTGTGTCAACTCAATTATCAAAAATATGGAAGTCAGAGGGGCGTGCGTGATGGCGGCAAGAAACGCCCCCATGCCCAGAGTTGCGCAAACGGACGATATGTTTGGCGGAGCGGAAAAAATACTTGACGCCGCCTTCGCAAAAGCCCCGCCCGCGGCGGCTCCCATGAATATGGCGGGCGCGAACAAACCTCCGGGCCACCCGCTGCCGACCGTAACGCAAGTCGCAACCGGCTTCAAAAGAGCCACCGCCGCAAGCCCAAGCAGCGGAGCGTTTCCCTTCAGTATATCCCTCACGTGCTCGTAGCCGTTTCCAAGAATGTCGGGCGAAGCAAAAGACAGCCCGCCCAGAAGAGCCGCCCCGATGAACAGGCGAATCTTCCTGTCGCCTATCTTTGAAAACAGGTCTTCAGTTACGGAAAATATCTTCATAAAACCCGCCGCATTGAAACCGATAACAACCCCCAGCGGCAGGTAGAAAATCATAAGGTCGCGCATGTTAAACGCTTCGTTCTGAAAACTCGGCATCTCAAAAAGCGGAGTGCTGCCGCCCAGAAAATATGACAGAGCGGTTGCGGTCGCAGATGATATGACTATCGGAATAAAAGTTGCCGACCTCAGGTTTCTCAAGAGCACTATCTCTTCAGAAAAAAGCACTCCCGTAATCGGCGCGTTGAAGGTTGCCGCGATTGCCGCCGCCGTTCCGCACGCTATGAAAGTGCGGATGCCGGTTTTGGACAGACGCACCCGCTCTCCAATCATACTGCCAATCGCCCCGCCCGTTTGGGCGATGGGTCCCTCCTGCCCGGCGGAGCCGCCGAAACCCAATGCAACCACAGATCCCGCGGCGCGTGAGATTGCCTCGCGCCCCCTGATAACTCCGCTTCCGAGGTTTATCCTCTCAACAAATCTCGGAAACCCGAAACCCAGCAGGTCTTTCGGGGAAAACGGCAGTTTTGAAATGACGGCAAGCAAAGCCGCGCCGGCAAAAAGAGGGATGAAAATTTTTGCCCCGGCTCCCGTAAACGGAGAAACGGCAAAGTGGTAGAGACTTTCATACGAGGTGACAAACAGATGGTTCACCCCGCCCGCCGCAAGCCCTATCACAAGAGCCCCGGCGATGAGAACGGTCTGCTCGGACAGCAGGCGGTTTTTTTTCATTCAGCCTCCCCCCGGCATTGACAGCAAAGCATCTTGATATGTAGAGTTTGTGCCAAACTTTTCCGCTCGCGCGCTGAAGATAATTCTCATGATACAAGAAACCCTTCCCGGTGTGCCGCAACTGTCAGAAAGCGGTTTTCTGCTGATTTTATCCCTTGTGCTGCTTGTATCCAAGTTTTTCGCCGAAGTGGCGGAACGCTTCCGGCAGTCGTCCGTTCTGGGCGAACTTGTGGCGGGTGTTGTTCTGGGCGGCGGAATTCTGGCGGTTATGCCTTCCGGACCGGCGGATTCCGGCTACCACACCTTCTATCTGATTTCCGAACTCGCGGTTGTTGTTCTTCTGTTTGAAATAGGGCTTGAAACCAAACTCAAAGATATTCTGAAAGTCGGTCCCGTCTCGCTTCTTGTCGCCCTTGTCGGGATTGTCGCGCCTTTTGCTCTGGGCTTTATTTCGATCTACGCGCTTTCCTCATACAGCATAATGGAGATGCACCTGCTCGAACCGACCGGGCTGTTTCTTGTTGCCGTAACCACGGGAGCCACCCTCACGGCAACAAGCGTGGGAATAACGGCGAGGGTGCTTTCAGACATAAAACAGCTGGGCGCGCCCGAGTCAAAGATAATCATCGGCGCGGCGGTTATAGATGATGTGGTGGGGCTTATAATCCTCAGCCTTGTAAGCGGGCTGATACAGTCGCACGGAGCGGGTGTTGAGAGCGGAATATCAGTTGCCCAGGTGGCGCTGATTTCGGCAAAGGCGTTTGGTTTTCTTTTCATCGCCGTGGTTGTGGGCAACCTTGTTGTTGAAAAGGTTTTCTCTTTCATAGGAAATCTCAAAAGCCGGGGCGCGCTTGTGGTTGCCGCCCTGTCAGTCGCATTTCTCTACGCGTACGCGGGAAAGTATTTTGCGGATGTTGCCCCGATAGTGGGAGCGTTTGCCGCGGGTCTTGTTATCAGAAAAGCGCCGCAGTTTGAATCCATAGAGCACAGCATCAGAACGGTGTCGGATTTTCTTGTGCCTGTTTTCTTTGTCGCGGTAGGGGCGCAGGTTGACGTGAGGGTTCTCAATCCGTTCGGAGACGGAAACTCTCAAGTGCTTGCCGTGGCGGTGGGGCTTTTTGTTGTGGCGTTTATAGGCAAGTACGTAAGCGCGATTGCCGCCTTCGGGTCGGGCATAAGGAGAAACATCGTGGGCATCGGTATGGTTCCGCGCGGCGAGGTGGGATTGATTTTTGCGCAGATAGGCTACAATAACGGCAACGGGGTTTTTGACTCAATGTTCTTTTCGGCTATTGTGCTGACCGTTATGCTTACGACCTTCGTGGTACCGCCCCTTCTGCAGAGAGGCTTTGGAAAAGCGGAGGCGGATGCGGGTTCCGCATGACGATTTTTTTGACGTTCTGTGTTTAGAGAAAAAAAGATGAGACTGTTTCGGGCATCAGCGTATATTTTCCTCACATTCACAGCCGCCGCGCAAAGCGCGTTTGCGGCGGGCGATTTGATAACCGCAGACAAAACCGTGTTTGTGCAGTTCGCCATTTTTCTGGTCGCCCTGTATCTGCTGAACATCCTGTTCTTCAGACCGCTTATCTATCTTGCGGATAAAAGGGAGAGCGCGACTTCCGGCTCCGGCAGAGAGGCGGAGGAGTTGACGGCAAAATCCGAAGAATTAACGGCGCGCTACAACGCGGAGGTTAAAGAGGCGAGAGAGCGGGCGGCTGAGGAAAGGACGCTCATCACAAAGGCGGCTATTGAAGAGGCGGACGGCATAGTTTCATCGGCGAGAGAGGAAGCGCGCGCGCTTCTGGACGAGCGCACGGCGGAGCTTTCCGCAGAGGTTGAAAAGACAAAATCAGAGATGAGTTCCGAAATAGAGGAAATTGCGGTGATGATAACCCGCGCGGCGGGAGGCGGCAAAGATGCTTGACGCGGGATTTCTCGCGGCGGCGGGTGAAGCCGCCGGAACGGCGCCGTATTTCAACTGGACATACGTTGGCAAGCACGCGTTCAACCTTGCCGTTCTTATAGGAATTCTCTACTATGTTCTCAGGAAACCGGTTTCAGGTTTTCTAAAATCCCGCAGAAAAGAGATGGTGGAAAAGTTTGAGGAATCAGGCAGAAAACTGAACGAGGCGAAAAAGATATTTGAGCAGTGCTCTGAGAAACTTGACGGCGTTAAAGCCGAGACGGATTCTCTGAAATCCACCATCGCCGCGCAGGCGCAAAACGAAAGGGAGAACATCATCCGCCGCGCCCGCGCCGAAAAAGAGGCGATACTGAAAGAGACGGCTGAAAGCATTGAGTCCGCCGCCGCGAGGGCGCGCGCTTCGATAAGGCGGGAGGCGGTTGCCGCCGCCATGAGCATAGCGGAACGGAAACTGAAAGAGTCCGGGGGCGGAAGCCCGGTTGACATCAAATCTTTTGAGTCTGCGGTTGAGGAGGGCAAATGGCTTCGGTCGCGAAACTGAAAGATATGGTTGACGCTCTTGTCTTGTGTTGCGCGGAGTCCGGAGAGTTCTCCGTTGACGATTGCGCTGAGGGGCTTGAGAGTTTTTTCTCAAAAGTGGAAGAGGGCGGGCTTTTGAAAAAAGCGCTTGAAAGCCCGGTTGTTGCGGCGGGAGAGAAGGCGGAAATTTTGCGCGATTTGTGCTCGGCGGCGGAGTTTCCTCCGCTTCTTGCCAACTTCCTTGTTACGGCGGCGGAGTTTGACAAACTGAGAGCCCTGCTTAACCGTCGCAGAACGGTTCTGGAATGGATACGCTCTGCGGGAGGAACGGTGAGAGCCACCGTTACGGTTGCTTCCCCGGTCAGCCAGGAGGATGAGCGGCGGGTGAGGGAAGCGGTGTCGCGGCTTGCGGGCGGCGGGAAATGCGAGGTTGAGTTCGTTCAGGATTCGGAGATAATAGGCGGGATGATTGTGAGGATTGGCAACAGCGTTTACGATGACAGCGTTAAAACCCATCTGGACGGAATGCGTTACGAGCTTTCAAAATAGGACTTTTTCGCGCGAAACATAAAACTCAAAAAGGAGAGGAAAATGCAGGAATCGATAAAAGTTGATGATGTTGGCGAGATACTGAAAAAGAGAATCAGCGGTTACGAACGCAAGTTTGAAACCTCTGAGGTTGGAACCGTAATCTCAGTTGGGGACGGAATCGCGAGGGTCTACGGTCTTGACAACTCAATGGCGGGGGAACTTGTTGAATTTCCGGGAGGAATCAAAGGGCTGGTTCTGAACCTTGAGGAAGACAATGTCGGTGTCGCCATTCTCGGTGAAGAGAAAGACATCAAGCAGGGAGATGTTGTCAAGCGCACGGGCGGCATCGCCCGGATTCCCGTTGGAGACGCCGCGCTCGGAAGAGTTGTGAACTCCCTCGGTGTTCCCGTGGACGGCAAAGGCGATATTCAAACATCCGAAACAAGACCCCTTGAACTCAAGGCGCCGGGCGTTGTTTTCAGAAAATCCGTTCACGAGCCGCTTCAGACCGGCATAAAAGCCATTGACTCCATGATACCGATAGGCAGAGGACAGAGGGAACTCATACTGGGCGACCGGCAGACCGGCAAGACCGCCATTGCAGTTGACACGATAATCAACCAGAAGGGCGAAGATGTTCACTGCATTTACGTTGCCATCGGTCAGAAAAAATCCAATGTCGTTCAGGTGGTGGACAAGTTGAGAGAACACGGAGCCATGGAGTACACGACCGTTGTTACGGCTTCGGCGAGCGAGCAGGCGCCGTTTCAGTTTATAGCCCCGTACGCTGGCTGCGCCCTCGGGGAATACTTCAGAGACAGCGGCAGGCACGCCCTTGTTATCTATGACGACCTTACAAAGCACGCATGGTCATACAGGCAGCTTTCGCTTCTGCTCAAACGCCCGCCCGGGCGCGAGGCGTATCCGGGAGATGTTTTCTACCTTCATTCGCGCCTTCTTGAGCGCGCGGCAAAGATGAGAGATGAGGACGGCGGCGGCTCGCTCACCGCTCTTCCCATAATTGAAACTCAGGCGGGAGACGTTTCCGCCTACATACCGACAAACGTGATTTCCATTACGGACGGTCAGATATACCTTGAAAGCAACCTTTTCTACTCCGGCGTGAGACCCGCGATTAACGTGGGGCTTTCGGTTTCAAGGGTTGGCGGCTCGGCGCAGATAAAGGCGATGAAAAAAGTCGCCGGAACTCTGAGGCTTGACCTCGCCCAGTACAGAGAGGTTGAGGCTTTTTCGCAATTCGCCTCAGACCTTGACAAAATCACACAGAATCAGCTCGCGAGGGGAGTCCGGCTTGTTGAGATTCTCAAGCAGGATCAGTTTGTTCCCCTTCCCGTTGAAAAGCAGGTCATCTCAATATTTGCCGTCACAAAAGGGTATCTGGACGAACACCCCGTTTCCTCCGTGCGCGCCTATGAGAAAGAGCTGTTCGCGTTCTTTGAAGCCAAATACAACGGGCTTCTGGAAGAGGTAAGAAACAAAAAGGAGATATCCGAAGAACTTGAGCCGCAAGTGATAAAGGCGCTTGATGAACTCAAGTTGCAAACGGCTGATTTAACACAGGACGGATAAGCGACCGCAAATGCCAAGCCTTCAACAGATAAACACGAAGATAACGAGCGTGCGCGGCACAATGCGCATCATGAGTGCCATGAAGCTTATCGCGGCGGTGAAACTGCAGAGAGCCCAGTCGCTTCTGAAGGCGCACCGCGACTACGTTTCCGCCTACACGAAAATTTCATCAGGCGTTCTCGCCACCTGCGAGCCCGACTCGCATCCGCTCCTTTTCCGTCCCGAAGAGAAAAAGAGGGCGCATGTGGTGTTTCTGACATCGGACAGGGGGCTTTGCGGAAACTTCAACAATGTTCTCATAAAGGGTCTTGACGCGATGCTTGAGGAACGCGGGTTTGACAAAGACAACCTGAAGATGACTTTCCTCGGAAACAAGGGGAGAAACTTCTTTGCCCCGCGCGGGCTTGCTCAGGGCTCATACTACAGCGGAATAAACGAAAGCAACTACACCGAAGTTTCCGAAGAGCTTTCAACACTGCTTTCAAGAGAGTTCACCGAAAGGGAGACTGATGAGGTGATTGTGGTTCACAGCAATTTCATTTCCGCCCTTTCAAGGGAAACAGTTTTTGACACTTTTCTTCCAATAGAGTTTCCCCCCGACGAGCAAGACCCGGACGACTGCGTGTTTGAGCCTTCAAAGGAGAAAATAGTTGAAGACCTGATACCGGGATACTTGAGGCTTCGCATGGAGAAAGCGGTTCTGGAATCCCTCACAAGCGAGCACTCGGCGCGCATGACGGCTATGGAAAGCGCCACAAACAACGCTGATGAACTTGTAAAAAATCTTACTCTGTTGTTCAACAAAACCAGGCAGGCAATAATAACCACCGAGCTTATGGATATTGTGAACGGAACGGAAGCTTTAAGAGAAGGAGGAGACGATTAAATGGAAGGAAAAATTGTACAGGTGATGGGACCCATTGTTGACGTTGAGTTTGCTGACGGCGAACTGCCGGGCATTTACGGCGCGCTGAAGGTTACGAACGCGACCATCGGAGACGATGAGTGGAACCTTGTTCTTGAGGTTGTTCAGCAGACAGGCGGAAACCGCGTGCGCTGTGTGGCAATGGATTCAACCGAAGGGCTTCAGAGAGGGCAGAACGTTCTTGACACGGGCGAGGGGATAACCGTGCCCGTTGGCGAGGAAGCCCTTGGGAGGCTCATAAATGTTGTCGGAGAGCCGATTGACGAGGCGGGACCGATTGAGTGCAAAGAGCGCTGGCCCATTCACCGCCCCGCGCCTGAGTTTGTTGACCAGAGCACGAAACTGGAGCTTTTTGAAACCGGAATCAAGGTCATAGACCTGCTCGCCCCGTTTCTCAGAGGGGGCAAGATTGGGCTGTTCGGCGGCGCCGGAGTCGGCAAAACCGTTCTTTTGATGGAGTTGATAAACAACGTTGCAAAAGAGTACGGAGGGGTTTCCGTGTTCGGCGGCGTTGGAGAGAGAACCCGTGAGGGCAACGACCTTTGGATGGAGATGAAAGAGTCGGGAGTTCTAGGCAACACGGGTCTTGTTTTCGGTCAGATGAACGAGCCGCCCGGAGCGCGCGCCAGAGTCGCGCTGACGGCTCTTACCCTTGCCGAGTATTTCCGTGACGCGAAAAGCCAGGATGTGCTTCTGTTCATAGACAACATTTTCCGCTTTACTCAGGCGGGTTCCGAAGTGTCCGCGCTTCTCGGGCGCACGCCGTCCGCGGTTGGCTATCAGCCCACACTTTCAACCGATCTTGGAGAGTTGCAGGAGAGAATAACCTCAACCGTGAACGGCTCCATCACTTCGGTTCAGGCGATATACGTTCCCGCAGACGACCTTACCGACCCCGCGCCGGCAACAACTTTTGCCCACCTTGACGGCACAATCGTTTTGTCGCGCCAGTTGACCGAACTCGGCATATATCCCGCGGTTGACCCTCTTGATTCAACCTCGCGCATACTTGAGCCGAAGGTTCTCGGAGAGGAGCACTACAAGGTTGCCCGTAACGTTCAGGAAGTTCTCCAGCGCTACAAACAGTTGCAGGAGATAATCGCCATTCTCGGCATGGACGAGCTTTCCGAAGAAGACAAACTCACCGTTTCACGGGCAAGAAAACTGCAGAGATTTCTCTCTCAGCCTTTCTTTGTCGCCCAGCAGTTCACGGGAACGCCCGGAAAATATGTTCCCATCAAAGACACTATTGAGGCATTCAGCGAGATACTGTCCGGCACGATGGACAAAATTCCCGAACAGGCGTTCTATATGGTGGGCGGCATAGACGAGGTTCAGGAGAAAGCGGCGAAGATGGTCGCCTGACTCGGGAAAAAGGAAAACTGAATTGGCTGACGAACTTACTTTGAAAGTTATCACCCCGGCGGGGCTTGCCCTTGAAGAACAGGTTGAAACTGTTGTTCTCAAAGGCGAGATGGGCGAGTTCGGCGTTCTTGCCGGGCATGTTCCGATGGTTTCAACCCTCGTTGCCGGAACGATGCGCTATGAAAGCGCGAAGGGTGAAGAAAAAACTTTCATCATCCACAGAGGCGTCTCCGAAGTCCGCGAAGACACGGTGACGGTTCTGACCAAAGCCCTTGAAAGCCCGGGCGATATGAGCGTTTCCGAAGCGGCAAAAGAGGCGGAAGAAATAGAGCAGAGCCTGGAAGACGGCTCTCTTTCCGATGAAGAACACAAACGCCTGTCCGGAAGGCTTATGCTTGTCCGCGCCCGCGCGGGAATGTAGCCCCCCTTCGCCAAAACAAAACACATTATAAAAAACCCGACCGGAATAGGAATTTCCGGCCGGGGTTTTAAGGAGGAGTGGAGGAGGAAAATCTCCTGTTTTTCTACGCTACTAACCGCACTTCGAGTAACCACAGCTTCTGCAGGTTACGCACCCCGATTCAAAAGCCAGAGAAGGGCTGTCGCATTCCGGGCATTTCGAAAAGTGGAGGTCTTTTGACCTCGGTTTTTCCACGGCAACGTCTTCGCCTTTGTCAACGAAGTGTCTTTTAAGCACCGCCGCCACGGCGTCAGGGATTGACATGACAAGCTTGCCCTCGGAGAAAACGGGGGACGCGCCGCCGATTCCTTCAAGTTGCTCGACTATCTTTTTTGCGCCGATTCCGGCCCTGAGTCCGAGAGAGGCAAGCCTTCCGATTGCTTCGGCGTCAGCCATTGTTGTATAGCCGGACTTGCCTATCTGAACAAACACCTCGAAGGGTTTTCCTTCAACGGTGTTGACCGTAACGTAGAGGTTGCCGTGCCCCGTTCTGACAACCTCGGTAAAGCCGTTCAGCACCTGCGGTCGTTCTTTCTTTTCCGTAGGCGCGGATTTTGAGGGATGAGGAGATGAGGTGAGGTTGGGGTGAGTGGCTTGAGAAATCTCCCCATCCCTATTCTTTTCATTTTTTTCTTCTTGCTGTTGCTCGGTAATCAGAATGCCCTCTCTGGAGCCTTCTCTGTAAATGGTGACGCCCTTGCAGCCGTTCTTCCATGACTGGAAGTAAATTTTCTCCACCTCTTCAGGAGAGATGTCGGCGGGAAGGTTCACGGTGCTGGATATGCATGAATCTATGTGTTTCTGTATCGCGGCCTGCATGCGGACTCTGAAGCCGGGTTTTATATCGTGAGAGGTTACAAACAACTCCGGCAGGTCATCTTCGTCTGAGAGGCCGAACTTGTCCATGTAGGTTCCGACAAGCGGGTGATAGACCTTGAACTGCTCTTTTGAGAGTGATTCCGACCTTCTGAAGTATGAGAGCGCGAACATGGGTTCAATGCCGCTTGATGTGCCGGCGAGAACCGAACCGCTTCCGACCGGAGGAACGGTCAGGATGCAGGCGTTTCTGAGGCCGTTTTTACGCACCCTTCCAAGAACTTCCCCGTCAAGGGTGTCAAGGAAGGGGCTGTTGAAATGCTTTTCCGGGTCGTACGCAGGAAACGTTCCTTTCTCTTCGGCAAGTTTGGAACTTGAGGAGTAAACCGTGTTCTTTATGTGGTCGAAAAGTTCATCCGTAAACTCAATTGCTTCGTCCGAGTCATATTTTTTGCCCAGTTTGGCTATCATGTCTCCGAAGCCGGTGAATCCCACGCCTATGCGTCTTGAGATTTGAGATGCTTCGGTTTGAAAACCGAGAGGGTGTTTGTTCTCGTTGTAGTCCAGAATGTTGTCCAGAAAGCGCACTGAGTAGGACAGCGAGCGGTCAAGATTTTCCCAGTCAACACAGGCGTCTTTTGTGAATTCATCTTTCACGAAAAGGCTGAGGTTTATGTTGCCCAGACAGCAGTTTCCGTAGTTCTCAAGAGCCTGCTCACTGCAGGGATTAACGCCTTCCACTTCCATCCCGCCGTATTCGGTTGGGGAGTAGCGTTTCACGGCGTCCCAGAAGATAAGACCGGGCTCTGCGGAAGACCACGCAGATTTGACAAGTCTCTGCCAAATGTCTCTCGCCTTAACGGTTTTTCTCATGCGCACTTTCTTGTTTTCGTATTCAAGGTCAAAGTCGCCGTCTGTTTCAACGGCTTTCATAAACTCGTCTGAAACCTTCACGGAAATGTTGGCAAACTTCACCTGCGACCTGTCCGAGTCGTTTTTGATGTCCAGAAAATCCATTATGTCGGGGTGGTTGACGTCTATCGTTATCATGAGAGCGCCCCTTCTTCCCGCCTGACCGATTGTTCCGGTTGTGGTGGAGAGGAGTTCCATAAACGAGACGGCGCCCGTTGAGTGAATCGCCGAGTTGTTCACCGGCGCGCCTTTCGGTCTCAGAACGGATATATCCGTGCCGACTCCGCCGCCGAAGGAGTAGGTTCTTGCCGCTTCCTTGCACCACTCAAAGATTCCCTCTATGGAGTCTTCTTTGATGGGCATGAAGTAGCAGTTCAGAAGTGTCGAACGCCTTGTCTGCCCGGCTCCGAAAAGTATTCTGCCCCCGGGAACAAAGCGGAAGTTTGACAGAAGCCAGTAGAACTTCTCTGTCCATTCCTCTCTCAGTTCTCCGGTTGATTCGGTGGAAGCCATCTCCGTTGCGACCCTCTTCCACATCTGTTCCGGAAGTGTCTCAACCGTCGAGCCGTCTTCATCTTTCAGGGCGTATTTCTCATAGAAGACCCGCGCGCGGAGTTCGTCTCCCTCAAATGCTTCAATTGTTTCGCGGGGGATGTCTTCCTCTCCGGGTTGTTCATCAGCTACCAGCCTTGGAACATCCGGCTTTTCTTCATCTGAAAAGACTGTATCGTTGGAGAGAGATTTCTTGGGCAGTTCAAATATATTTCCGTTCTCGCCGGATGTGCCTTTTGCGCCTTCTTCAGTCTCTGTTTTGTCGGATGACATGTTTCTCTCCTTTTATTTGCTCAATTCCTAGTGAAGCCCATATCTCGTGCTACGAGGGCTATTAGACTACCATATATTGTGGCAAGTCAAGACAGTTTCCGGTGTTGATATTTACAAATTTGGAAATATCCTTTATTTGAAGCGGGTAACAGCGGATAGTTGCAGGACAGTGTTATGTTGGTAGATAGTCTGGCAGAGAAGATACACGCCTTTTGGTTCGGTGAAATCGGTGAAAACGGCCTTTGCGATGCCGAAAAGTCGTCTGCGTGGTTCGAAAAAGACGACTGTTTCGACCGCCTCATGGAGCGTGAATTCGGGAATTTTCTGTCTTCCGTCCACAGCGGCGCTCTTGACGGCATGGATCAGACACCTCGCGGGGCGCTTTCCCTTATAGTTCTAACCGACCAGTTTCCGCGAAACATACACCGCGGACGCCCGGAATCCTTCGCTTTTGATTCATTTGCGCTTGCTGTCTGCAGAAAAGGGATTGGCAAGGGTTTTGACAGTTTGCTTGCGCCTCCGGAGAGAGTTTTCTTCTACCTTCCGCTTATGCACTCGGAGAGTTTTGCGATACAGAAAATATCAGTAAAAACCTTTACATCTCTGGCGGAGGATTTCAGGGAAATTCCTGAAGTTTTTAAAACACTTAATTACTCCGTGGATTTTGCGCGCCGCCATTTTGACATTATTGAGCAGTTCGGCAGATACCCGCACAGAAATAAAATACTCGGCAGAGAGTCCACACCTGAGGAAATAGAGTTTCTTAAACAGCCGGGGAGTTCGTTTTAGTATGAACCTTGCTTATTTCTTTTCATACTGTTCAACAAAATACGCAGGTCTTTTTTTGCCTCTGTATGAAGGGTGAGGACCAACATAAACAGTTCTTTTATTTGTCGATACAAAACTCAATATCTCTTCTTTGCGGTTAAATTCAAGGCTTTGAAAAATAATTATGTCTGGGTTGAAAATGTTGACTTCTTTAATAAAAAACTCTTGTTCAATGTCTTTTTTGTAATGCTTTCTGTTTTTCCCTCCTGATTTGTAATTTCTGCCTACGTCAACGAACTTGTAGAAATTTGTCAGGGATATATGGGAAAGAGGATTTTCTTCCGGCAGGCAATCCTTTTTGTTTTTCAATATTTGCTGACAGGTATGTGTTTTCCCTATTTCATTCCACTTGTTTCCCCAATTCAGATTTTTTTCCAGAAAGTGTAGGGCGGTGAAATAAGTTCCGGCAATGTGCGGGTTGAGGAGATGAAACTCTTTTTTCTCAATGCTTGAATTTCTCCCGTTAAAATCCTGTATATGTTCTTTCTCATCTTTTCCCTTATCGAGTCCTACAAAAAGAATTGCGGGTGAATACTTCCCGTAATTTGAACCGATGTACGGATAAGTGGGGAACCTAACTTTCTTACACTTGCGAGTATTTTGATGTGATTCTGTTTTGAGAATCCCCGTTTTCGGGTCTATTTCCATATCACGGAAAAATTTTCCGTGCGTTTCTTTCAATTCTCTTTTTAATCTGCCGTTGGACACGGGCGTTATTTTAATTCACAATTCCATCAAATGAAAACCCTTGCTCTTGATGTTGGAACAAAAACCATTGGTGTTGCCGCAAGTGATGAACTCGGCATAACATCAAACGGGATTGGAGTAATAAAACGCAAAGACGAAAAAAGCGATTTGGAATCCCTCGCGATTCTAATTGAAGAACACAAACCCGGCCGCATAGTTGTGGGTATTCCCTTTAACGCAGACGGCTCTCTGGGCGAGCGAGCGGTTCGCATAAAACAGTTTTCAGAAAAACTGAGAGATTTTTCCGGAGTGGAAACAGCGCTGTGGGATGAAAGTTTTTCCACCGTCAGCGCGGAAAAAACCCTCATCGGCGGCGGAATGGGACGGAAAAAAAGGAAGAAAGTTGTTGATAAACTGGCGGCGGTTGTTATCCTGCGCGAATATCTTGACAGCAGGGGAAGTTAAATGCCTGTGGCAAAAGTAAACGGAATGAACATAAACTACGAAGAACACGGCTCCGGAGCGCCGGTTTTTCTCATCGGAGGGCTCGGAAGCACAATTCAAAGCTGGGACGACCAGATACCCGTTTATTCAAAACATTTCAGAGTGATAGCCTTTGACAACCGGGGGTCAGGTCTTTCAGACAAGCCCCGCAAACCCTACTCAACTGAAGATATGGCGGACGATGCGGTCGCCCTTGCGGATTTTCTGAAGATAGAAAAAGCGTCTTTTGTGGGCAAATCCATGGGCGGCATGATAGCGCAGTGGATAGGCATCAAATACCCCGAAAAAGTTGAACGTCTGGTGATGGGTTGCTCTTCAGCCCGCAGAGATGAGGTGGGAAACCTGATACTCAGCACGGGCAGAGAAATATCGGAAAAAGCCGGAATGGGCCCGGTGTGGCTCACGGCTCTCTTTCTCGGCTACGGCAGAAAATACATTGAAGACAACCTTGAGGAGATAAAACGGAGACTTTCCGCGGTCAGAACTTCCCCCGAAGACATAGCCGGTTACCACGGCCAGTGCGGGGCGTGCGAAGGGCACGATACCTCCGGGCTTCTGCATACCATAAAAGCCCCGACCCTTGTTATGTTCGGCACGGAAGACAACGTTACAGACCCGCAGAGAGCGGCGGAGGTGGGAGAGCTGATTCCGGGTTCCTCGGTTCGCGCATTTGAGGGCGCGGGGCACGGCTTCTGGAGAGAGAAAAGGGAAGAGGCGGACGCCCTTGTATTTGACTTTCTCAAAGGTAATGCGGTTTAATATCGGTATGTCTGCGATGAGAATCATTTTTCAAACGGACGGATACGGAGGGCTTATAGCCCGGCTGTTTCTCGGTGCGGTTATGCTCCCGCACGGCTTCCAGAAAATTTTTTCCGTGGAGCAAACTATGAACAACTTCACCTCCAAGATGGATTTGCCCTATGTGGTGGCAGTTCTTGTGATTGCGGGAGAATCCGTTGGCGCGGTGTCGCTGATTATAGGCTTTATGTCGCGCTTCTGCGCTTTATCAATGGGTATCATAATGATAGGCGCGGTACACATGTTTCACCTACAACACGGGTTCTTTATGAACTGGAAAAAAGACCTGGACGCCGGACAGGGATATGAATACCACCTGCTCATGATAGGTCTCGCTCTTGTTGTCGTCGTGTGCGGCGGCGGCAAACTGTCGGTTGACAGGGTTATAGGGCGGATGTCTTCTTCCTGATTTTAGAGTCTCTTCAGCCGCTTTCCGTTTGCAGAGCCCGCTCAAGGTCTCCGCTCTGGAACATCTCTTCGCAAATATCACAGCCGCCTATAAATTTTCCGTCCACGTAAAGTTGCGGAATTGTGGGCCAGTTTGAAAAATCCTTTATTCCCTGCCGCAGTTTCTCATTTTCCAGCACATCCACCGTCTCGTAGATGATGCCCATGGTGTTGAGTATCTGCACAACCCGTGCCGAAAAACCGCACTGCGGCATCTCTCTGGTTCCCTTCATATAAAGGAGAACCCTGTTGTTCTCCACTTGCGATTTTATCAATTCTTTTGTTTCTTCAGACATTGTTATCCTCCGGTTTTGCTCCACTGTTCGGGCGTGTAGGTCTTTATGGAAAGGGCGTGAATCTCTTCCCTCATCGCGTCTCCAAGGGCGGAGTACACAAGTTTGTGCCTGTCAACAGGCGTTTTTCCTTCAAAATCCGCCGAAACCACTATCGCCTCAAAGTGTGATCCGTCGCCGTCAACTTCAACATGGCTCGCGTCAAGCGATTTTTCTATTGCTGATTTGATGTTTTCCGGGCTCACGGGTGGTATTATCTATACTTGGTACTGTAGTTGTCAAACAGAATGAGAGGTGAAATATGCTTGTATCTGAGATAATGAGCGCGGACATAAAAACGGTTTCCGAGGACGCCCTGCTTAAAGATGTGGCAATGGCGATGACCCGCCAAGGTGTCGGCTGTCTTCCGGTTGTGGACGCCGGAGGGAAACTGACCGGAATAATATCCGAATCTGATTTTGTAGGAACCCTTCGCAATGTCCCGTTCTCAAGAGAAACCGGACATGTGCTGTTCGGGCAGTGGACAGACGGAGAGGGAATAGTATCGAGTTGCAGGGAGGTGGCGGAGATGAAACTGAAAGATTTTATGAACTCCCATGTTGTAACCGTCAGCCCGGATGACACGGTGGAAGAGGCCGTTACGAAGATGCTGAAAAACCGCATCCGCCGTATGCCGGTTGTGAAAGACGGCAAACCGGTGGCGATGTTTTCAAGAAACGATCTTCTCAAGATATTCAAATGACCGCCGGCGGGAGCCAGTTTTGTACCCAAGAGTAGTTATTGCGGGAGAGCGGAGCGGATGCGGAAAAACAACCGTTACTCTCGCCCTTATGAGCGTTTTTTCCTCAAAAGGGCTTGCCGTTCAGGGCTTCAAAACGGGTCCGGATTACATAGACACCTCGCACTACGAGGCGAGAACCGGAAGAAAAGGCAGAAACATAGACCTCTGGATGACCGACCCCGGAGACTGTATTGAGATTTTCCGCAGAAACGCCGCCGGGCGGATATCCGTAATTGAAGGGGTTATGGGCCTCTATGACGGCGCGTATCCGGATGGCGCGGCAAGCACGGCGCACACCGCCAAACTGCTTGACGCCCCCGTGATAGTTGTTCTGGACGGCGCGCGGGGCGGCGGCTCCATCGCCGCGACCGCGCTGGGGCTGAAGATGTTTGACGAAGAGGTCAACATCGCCGGTTTCATTTTGAACCGCATTTCACCGCGCCGCGCGGCGGAAACGGCAAAGACCGTTGCCTGCCGCACGGGAATACCGTTTCTGGGCTTCCTTCCGCCCGATGACGATATGGCGATAAGGTCAAGACATCTGGGACTTGTTCCCGCTTCAGAATCCGCCGCCTGTTCACGGAGAATTGCCTCAGAATCCGCAATAGCGGAAAAATCGCTTGATATTGAACTGATAGAGAAAATAGCCCGCGCCGCTCCCTCTCCCGGAGAGTCTGCGGGGTCGCTTTATCCTCCCGACCCCCTGCCCCAGCGTGTCCGCCTCGCGGTTGCGCGTGACAAAGCGTTTTCGTTCTACTACGAAGACTCTCTTGACCTTCTGTCCATGTGGGGATGCGAGGTGGCAGAGTTTTCCCCCGTTTCAGATGAGAGTCTTCCCCCCGGGGCGGACGCGGTTTTTCTGGGCGGCGGATTTCCCGAACTGTATTGCGGGGAGATTGAGGAGAACGTCTCAATGAGGCGGGACTTGCTGCGTTTCTGCAATTCGGGCGGCGCGGTTTACGGAGAGTGCGGGGGAATGATGTATCTGGGGCGGAGTGTGACGGATATGAGCGGGCGGAAATTTGAGATGAGCGGCGTGTTTCCGGCAGAGTTTGAGATGAGAAAAACCTTGCAGTCTCTCGGCTACAGAGAGGTTGTTGCCAGAGCAGACGCGGGCTTTTTCCGCGCGGGAGACACGGAAAAAGGGCACGAGTTTCACTATTCCGGGTTTTCCCCGTCCGGGGCGGACACGGATTTTTTCAACATAACAAAATCTTCAGGCGGCTGTTTTGACGGCGGGATGAGTTTCAAAAACACCGTTGCTTCATACGTTCACCTGAACTTTTTGTCGTCCGGCATCGCGGAACTGATACCTCAGAGGATAAAGCCCGCAAAGGGGGAAACGCTTTGAAACTGTCGTCCCGCGCCGCCGCGCCTTTTCACGGCGGTCTTGATTACGAGGAGATTCGCCTGATGGGGATTGACCCCGAAAGTGTGGTTGATTTTTCAAGCAACATAAACCCGTTTTTCCCGTCCTCGCGCCTGCTTGCGGGCGCGTGCGCCGGAGCGTGCGACTATCCGGATGCCGGATATTCGGAACTGCGCGGGGCGGTAGCAGAGTTTCACGGAGTTGTGCCGGAGCAGGTTTTCGCGGGCAACGGCGCTTCCGAAATAGTTCATCTTCTGTGCAGATGTCTTCCTGCGGGCGCGTCCGTTCTGATACCCGTGCCGACTTTTTCAGAATACGAAAGGGCGGCGGTTATCTGCGGAGCGCGGGTGATTTTGTGCCCCGCCCCGGATGGCATGCGTTTTGACCCTCAGGCGATAGCGCGCGCCATAAAAGACAGCCGTCCCGACCTTGTTTTTCTGTGCAATCCCAACAACCCGACCGGGCTCAACCTCTCCCGCGCCGCCGTTGAAACTGTCGTTTCTTCAGCAAACGGCGCGGTGGTTGTTATAGACGAATCCTACGCTGATTTTGTGGAAAACCGTGAGGATTATTCCCCCGTTAGCGGGGCTGAAAACGTTGTGATTCTCCGTTCCCTGACAAAATTTTACGGGCTTGCCGGCTTGAGAATCGGATACGCGGTTTCAAGTCCGCCCGTAGTTGCCGCGCTGAACGGCGTTCGTCCGCCGTGGAATGTGAACTCGGTGGCGGCGGCGGCGGCGGCATCAATTTTTTCGCTTCCCCGGTCTGTTTGTGACGAAAGCAGGGCGCGTTTGTTCTCGGCAAGAAACCGGCTTGTGAAAGCCCTTGAAGATGCGGGCAAAAAATGCCTTCCGACAGACACGGGATTTTTTATGGTGGAAACTCCCCACGCGACCGCCGTGAGGGAAAAACTTTTGAGAAAAGGCGTTGCCGTGCGAGACTGTTCATCCTTCGGGCTTGCTTCCCACATCCGCATCAGCGCGCGTCCGGAGAAAGACTGCGGCGAACTCATCAAGCAGTGGAAGGCGGCAGACCGTGAAGGCTAAAACTTTGATGGTTCAGGGAACCGCCTCCCACGTGGGCAAAAGCGTTATCACAGCCGGTCTGTGCAGGGTTCTCTCTCGCAGGGGTTTTTCGGTCGCCCCTTTCAAATCGCAGAATATGAGTTTGAACTCGTTTGTAACCGGAGACGGCTCGGAGATTGGAAGGGCGCAAGCAATGCAGGCGGAGGCGGCGGGTGTGCCGGCCCTTGCCGAGATGAACCCCATCCTTCTCAAACCTCTGAAAGATGACGGCTCGCAGGTGATGGTTCTCGGAAAGTCCGAAGGCAACATGACATTTGCCGAATACATGGATTTTCGTCCCCGCGCTCTTGAGGCGGTGCGTTCATCCCTTGATGTTCTGGCCGGGAAGTTTGATGCGGTTGTGATTGAAGGCGCGGGCTGTGCGGCGGAGATAAATTTTTCCCGCAGTGAGATAGTCAACATGACGGTTGCGAACCTTGCGGACGCGCCGGTTCTGCTTGTCGGCGACATAGACAGGGGCGGCGTTTTCGCCTCGCTTGTGGGAACCCTTGAACTGCTTGAAAAAGCGGAAAGGGAAAGGGTGCGGGGGCTGATAATAAACAGGTTCCGGGGAGACGCCGATTTGCTTGGCGCGGGGCTTGATTTTCTTGAGAAAAAAACCGGAAAGCCGGTTCTGGGCGTTGTGCCTTATATTCGCGGGCTTATGCTTGACGATGAGGATTCTGTCTGTCTTGAAGATTCCCGGCCGGCCGCCGGGGCGGATTTGAAGGTGTGCGTGCCGAGGCTTCCGCGCATATCAAACTTTACCGACCTGCGTCCGCTTGAGATGGAGAGCGGCGTTTCCGTTTCATACGCGGGGCGACCCGAAGAGATTGCGGACTCGGACGCGGTTGTGATAGCCGGAAGCAAGGCAACGATGGACGATTTGCGGTTTTTCAAAAACAGCGGAATGGCGGACGCGGTTGCAAAAGCATGCTCAAGCGGCGTTCCGGTTATAGGCATATGCGGCGGTTATCAGATGCTGGGTTCGGTTTTCGCAGACGGGGGAGGGTTTGAGTCTGCTCCCGGAACGGAGAACGGCCTTGGTGTTTTTCCGGCGGAAACGGAGATAAAAGAGGAAAAAACCCTCCGGCAGACATCCGCCACGGTTAAAAACGGCGGCGCGATGTTCAGAGGCATTGAGGGCGAGGAGGTGAAGGGATACGAGATTCACATGGGGCAGACGCGGTTTTCCGGCGGGGTCAAGTCTTTCCTGAGCAAAGCGGACGGATTGTGTGACGGAGCCGTGAATGGCGGGGGAAATGTTTACGGCACATACCTTCACGGCATTTTTGAGAATGATAACTTGAGGGGTGAGTTTTTGAGATACTTGCGGCAAAAGAAGGGTGCGCCGTGCCGGGAGACGGTAAAATTCACCGAAGAACGCGAGAAACAGTACGACCTGCTCGCCGACTGTATTGAGGAAAGTTTGGATATGGACGCAGTGATGAGTATTGTTTCGGGGAAGAGTAAGTAGATATGGACAAAGTGACGTTTAAGCAGTTTCGCAGTTTTATTCAGTTTTTTGATGGAGAGGAATTAGAAACACCTGTTCAAAAAAAACCTTTTAGAGTTGATGTTGCAGAAACATATATTTCTTTTACTCCTGAAGTCAGTGGGGAATCAAGAAGTGTTTATTATAAAAATGACATTATAGGGAGCGAAGGAAAAAAGGGTTATTTAGCATTTTATAATGAAGGTTGCAGACAAGGCAAGGATTTCCCTCGTAAAAATTATATGGATGTTTCATATTTTATTGCTGTTATGAAAGAATATGAAAAACCTCAAAATCGTATTTTTCATAAGAGTGAAAATCACAAAAAAACTGAAACACAGTCTCTTGCAATGGCAAGGGTGGGACAAGGTGAATTCAGGAATCAACTTTTAGCGTATTGGGAGAGTTCCTGTTCAGTTACCGGAGTTAATGATAAAAATTTGTTGCGTGCTTCTCATATCAAACCTTGGAGAGACTCTCAAAACAATGAACGGTTGGACAAGTTCAATGGCTTGCTGTTGAATCCAAATCTGGATTTGTTGTTTGACAAAGGATTTATAACTTTTGATGGTAATGGCAAAATTCACATTTCTAAGCAAATATCAAAAAAGAATCTAGATAGATTAGGCGTTAAGGATTCTATGTCTTTAAGAAGGATTGATGGTGGGCACAAGCATTTCCTCGATTATCATAGAGAGAAGGTTTTTCAAAAGTAATGCAAACAACACGAAAAATACCCATAACGGTGATAACCGGTTTTCTTGGAGCCGGAAAAACAACCATTGTTCGCAACCTTCTCTCGCAGACGGGCGGACGGCGTATAACCGTGATTGTCAACGAGTTTGGAGACATCGGAATAGACGGCGAAATAATCAGGGATTCATGCGGTTGTGAAGAAGGCGAAATTGTTGAACTGAGCAACGGATGCCTCTGCTGTACGGTTCAGGAGGAATTTCTGCCCACAATGACAAAACTTGTTGAGAGAAAAAACGATATTGATCACATCGTGATTGAAACCTCAGGGCTCGCTCTGCCAAAACCCCTTGTCCGTGCCGTTAACTGGCCCGGGCTGAAACCGCATTTTTCCGTTGATTCCGTTGTGGCGGTTGTTGATGCGGACGGAATGGCGACCGGGGAAATATGCGACAGAAAAAAAATTCAGTCTCAGCGCGAGGCAGACGACTCCCTTGACCACGAAACGCCGATTGAAGAATTGTTTTCAGACCAAGTTTCATGCGCGGATATGGTTGTTTTGAATAAATCCGACCTTGTGGGCGAACAAAAACTGGATGAAATTGAAAACCTTTTGAGAGATGAAATGAAAGAGGGCGCGGCGGTTGCGCGGGCGCGGATGGGAAATATTTCCCCCGAAATTCTGCTCGGAATAGGAGCCGCCGCCGAAGATGACCTTGATCCAAGACGTTCCCATCACGAAGACCATCACGAAAACGGGGGCGACCACGAGCACGACGAGGATATTGATTCCGTTGTTGTGGAAATTAAATCAGACGTTTCACCTGAAGCCCTTATGAGCGCGCTGAAAAAAACAGCCCGCGAGCATGAGATTTACAGAGTGAAAGGATTTATGAAGGTTTCGGGCAAGCGGATGAGAATGCTTGTTCAGGGAGTGGGAGAGAGATTTGAGGGGTATTTTGACAGACTCTGGAGAGAGGATGAAACCGCGAGAACCCGTCTGGTTTTTATCGGAAAAAATCTGTCCCTTCTGAATCTCGGCGAAATTGTGGAAAAAAACCTTTCCCGATAATATTTTTCCGCTTTTGTAAAAATGCATCTTATAGCCACCATACCGGGCGGATGGAATCCCGGAGATGACGGCGGGGTTTTTCTAATAGACCAGACCCCGGGCGACATCGTATTTCTTTCCGCGGCGGACACGGATATTTTCTGCCTTAATTCCGCCTATCTGAAACTTTCGGACGGCCGGGAACTTCCGTCTCTCAGAATGGCAAACCTTTCGTATTTGAAACGGGAACTTTCCGTTGATAATTATGTTGAATCGGTCATCCGTTCCGCGCGCCTTGTAGTTGTCAGAATGCTGGGCGGAAAAAATTATCATCCTTATGTTTGCGACTCTCTTGAGGCGGAATGCGGAAAAAATAAAACGCCTCTGATTTTTCTCCCCGGAGATGACAGCCCTGATATTGAACTTATGTCTCTCTCCACGGCTCCGCAGAATTTTGTACAAAAAGCGTTCGGATATTTCTCTTCCGGAGGCCGGAAGAATTTTGAGAATTTTCTCAAACTTGCTCTCAATGATTTTTTTAATGTTTCTTTTTCCGTGAAAGCCCCCGAAAAAATGCCCGATATTTTTTCACGTGATGTTGCCGGACAAGGCGGCGGGAACTCGAACGCGGCAATTATTGCTTACAGAAGCCACTACCTTTCCGGAAACCTCTCTCCGGTTGAGACGCTTACGGAAAAACTTTCGGAGCAGGGTTTTAATTCAAAGGCGATTTTTGTGAAAAGCCTCAGAGAGCGTGAGGATATTGCGGAACTGTCTGAGTTTCTTTCGGGGGGAGAGTTTGACCTGATTTACAACACCACCAGTTTTGCTCTTAAAAGCGCGGCGGAAAAAAACGGATTTATTTTTGAAGAAAAAGGTGTTCCCGTTCTTCAAACCGTTTTTGCCTCGTGCCCGGAGGAAATGTGGAGGGAAAACCTTTTCGGGCTTTCCCCCACAGATATGGCGATAAATATAACCCTTCCGGAAATGGACGGGAAAATAGACGCGGGACCCGTCAGTTTCAAACGCGTAGAGGGTAAAGATCCGGGCACCGATTCAGAAATAGTGAAAAACCACCCCTACACGGACGGATGCCGCCGCGCGGCGGTTTTCGGAAAAAAATGGATAAATCTCCGCGAAAAAAACAACGCAGATAAAAAAATAGCCGTCATAATGCCGAACTATCCCTCGCGTGACGGCCGCCTCGCAAACGGCGTTGGGCTTGACACCCCGCAGAGTTGCGTTCGCATACTGAAAAGTCTTGCCGCCGCGGGTTATTCTCCGGGCGCGGATTTTCCGGACAGCGGAGCCGCCCTTATGGACGAAATATCCCGGAAAATCACGAACGACCCGGATTTTATGGACTCAAGGGATTGCGGGGTCTTTTTGCCTTTTGACAGTTTTCTTGACCGCTACCGCAAACTTTCAAAAAAACTTCGCGACCGTCTCGAACAACACTGGGGCGCTCCCGAAAACGATATTCACATAAAAAACGGCGGATTTCCCCTGCCGGGAATTGTGTTGGACAACATCTTCGTATCAATTCAGCCTGAGAGGGGATACGGGCAGGACATAAAAGCCGTCTATCATTCGCCCGATATTCCGCCGCCTTACCGCTATCTGGCGTTTTATTTCTGGCTTTTTCAAAACTTCCGCGCAGACGCGGTTATCCATCTGGGAAAGCACGGAAACCTTGAGTGGCTTCCCGGAAAAAGCGTGGCTCTTGACCCCGAAACGTGCTTTCCGGCGGCAATTTTTCCTCCGGTTCCCCATTTTTATCCTTTTATCGTCAACGACCCCGGCGAGGGTTCACAGGCGAAAAGGCGGTCGCGCGCCGTGATTATAGACCACCTTGTTCCCCCGATGGTGCGAGCTGAATCGTATGGCGACTACCTTCGCCTTGAGCAGTTAATGGATGAGTACTATCAGGCATGGGGGCTCGACCCGCCCCGCGCGCAGTTTTTGAAGGAGCAAATATCCCGCGCGGTCAGAGAAACATCCCTTTATAAAGACCTCGACTGCGCCCCGGACGATATTGATGAAATCATGAACCGTCTGGATGTGTGCCTGTGCGAAATCAAAGAGTCTCAGATACGGGGCGGTTTGCACATTCTGGGGGAGTGTCCGCAGGGCGGGCCGCTTGCCGAGCTTGTGGTCGCGCTTCACAGAATTCCCTCCGCTTCGGGGCCCGGAATAACGCAGGCGCTCGCGCGGGATATGGGTCTTGACCTTGACCCGCTTGACTGCGACTACGGCGCAGAGTTCAACCGCTCCGTTTCAGGAAAGGAGTGCAGAACGGCGGGGGCGGCGGTCGCCGCGCTTGAGGAAACGGCAAAGGATTATGTTTTGCGCGCCATTGAAAGCGGCTCTGCAGAGTGCGCCGGCAGAGATTTTCCGGAATTCCGTCAGGTTCTTGAGTCCGCGCTTTCAACCACGCTTCCAAACCTGCGGATGTGTTCCGATGAAATCGGCAACCTGCTTCGCGGTCTGGACGGGGGCTACGTTCCTTCCGGACCCTCAGGCGCGCCCACAAGGGGAAAACCGGAAATTCTTCCCACCGGCAGAAACTTCCACTCCGTTGACACGAGAGGGCTTCCGACCCGCGCCGCGTACGCGCTTGGGGAAAAAAGCGCGGACTCTCTTGTTGAAAGACACCTTCAGGAAAACGGCGAATATCCCTCGGCGGTTGGCATATCGGTTTGGGGAACTTCAACAATGCGCACCGGCGCGGACGACATCGCGCAGGCTTTTGCGCTTATGGGTTTGAGACCCGTCTGGCAGGGGGAAAGCGGAAGAGTTGTGGATTTTGAGGCTCTTTCGCTGAACGAACTGCAAAGGCCCAGAGTGGACGTTACGCTCAGAATTTCGGGGTTTTTCAGAGACGCTTTCCCTGACCTCATTTCTCTTTTCAATGCGGCGGTTGAAAAAATTGCCGCGATGGATGATGAGCCTGAAAACCTGAACCCCGTGAGGCGGCGGCACTTGCTTGAAAAAACCGAATGGGTGAAGAAAGGGATTGATGAAGAAACCGCGCGGAAACGCTCTCTCTACAGGGTTTTCGGTTCAAAACCCGGCTCCTACGGCGCGGGGCTTCAATCCGCGATAGATTCAAAAAACTGGAAGACGCCCGAAGATTTGGCGATGATATACGTGAACTGGAGCGGCTACGCGTACGGAAAAGACGGACCCAGTTCCGCCGCCGAAACTTACCGCCGCCGCCTCGCGGGCATGGATGTTGTAATTCAAAATCAGGACAACCGTGAGCACGATATTCTGGATTCCGATGACTACTACCAGTTTCACGGCGGAATGGCGAATGCGGCGCGCGCGGAAAAGGGTGAGATGCCCGAAGTGTATTTCGGCGACCACTCAAAACCGGAAACACCGAAAATAAAAACCCTGAAGGAGGAAATCGTCAGGGTTTACCGCTCTCGTGTTGTAAATCCGAAGTGGATTGAGGCGATGAGGCGGCACGGATATAAAGGTGCTTTTGAGATGGCGGCGACCGTTGACTACCTGTTCGGCTATGACGCCACCACGGGGGTTGTGGACGATTTTATCTACGACGGCGTGGCGCAGGCGTATCTTTTTGACGGCGACAACTTTGATTTTCTCAAGAAAAACAACCCTCGCGCCGCGGTTGAGATGGCGGAGAGAATGCTCGAAGCGGCTCAGCGCGGGATGTGGGAAAACCCCGGAGAAAAAACGCTTGAAAAACTGCGCTCGGTGTTTACCGAAGCCGAAGCCGTGACGGAATAAGCTCCCGCTAATTTCATGCGAGAGGGGTTTTTAATTCAAAGATTTCCAGAAATCTGAAATTCCATCTTCAATTCCGACTTCAGGTTTCCATCCGAGTTTTTTCGCGGCAAGTGAATTATCAAGAAATATCGCGCCTACGTCTCCTTTTTTCGCGCCGGTTTTTTTAACTTTCACCTTTTTGCCGGAAACTGTTGACAGGATGTCCGTAATTTTATTGACCGAGGTTTCCACGCCCGTAGAGATGTTGAAAATCCCCCCGGGTTTTGAAGCGCAAAGCGCGTTTGCGCGGGCAACATCCGAGCAGTGAACATAGTCCCTTGTCTGCCCGCCGCTTCCGAACACCGTTGTTTGCGCGCCTTTTTTGTGGTTGCCGCACAAAATCGCCACAATTCCGGTTTTTTTC
Source organism: Thermodesulfobacteriota bacterium (assembly GCA_965226585.1). GTDB lineage: Bacteria > Desulfobacterota_D > UBA1144 > Nemesobacterales > Mycalebacteriaceae > Mycalebacterium. Next base: position 397,113 of record OZ245366.1, read on the forward strand.
TCCGTGTCCTGTCTTTCCCCGTAAACGTTTGAATAGCGGAGCGCGGTGAAATCAACCCCGTGATGCGATTTGAAAAAGCGCAGGTAGTATTCAACGCACAGTTTTGCGGTTCCGTACGGCGATTGTGGATTCGGCTCCGCATCCTCGCCTGCGGGCGGGCGGGCGACTTCGCCGTAAACCGCGCCGCTTGAGGCAAAGATAAATTTCCCCGTCCCCCGCTCCGCGCACAGGCTCAACAAGTTGAGGGAGCCGGTGATGTTTATGTCCGCGTCAAGGGCGGGATTTTCCGCTGAAACCCTCACGTCTATTTGCGCGGCGTGATGATTTACCAGTTCCGGCTTGAAAGATGAAAATATTTTTTTCATCCCGGCGGAGTCTCTTATGTCGTACTTTTCAAATCTCGCCCCGGGCGGGATGCTTTCCTCCTTTCCCGAAGAAAGGTTGTCAACAATTAAAACCTCGTGACCGTCTTCAACATATTTGCGGGAAATATGTGAGCCGATGAAACCCGCGCCTCCCGTAAGCAGTATTCTCATTTTTTCCACACCAATTTGGACTGACCCTTTCCGTTTGTATTCAAAAACTATGCCGAAGGGGGGACTTGAACCCCCACGAGCTTGCGCCCACAGGATCCTGAATCCTGCGCGTCTGCCAATTCCGCCACTTCGGCTTGCGCGGACATTTTAACGGAAGCGTTTTGCCGGAAGCAACCTTCACGCTGTCCGGGCGGTTGCGTGAGCAAGCGATTATAACACGGCGGAGATGTTTTTTCGCGCGACCCGAAAAACAGTTCTTGACAACAACCCGCTGGTGATTATCTTTAGGTTTGTCTCAGGGCGGGTGAGTGGTTTTGCTTTACGCATTAGCGACGTCCTGCAACAGAAAAACATATTTCAGGAGGGCAAGCGACAATGGCTTCAAAGGTAAAGTTTAGGCCGCTTCACGACAAGGTTCTTGTAAAAAGGCTGGAAGGAGAAGAGACAACCGCCGGGGGAATTATCATCCCGGACACTGCTCAGGAGCAGTCTCAGGAGGGCAAAGTGGTAGCGGTTGGCAACGGTGCAATCGGTGATGACGGCAAAGTCAGAAAACTTGACGTAAAGCCGGGGGACAGCGTTCTCTTCAGCAAATACGGCGGAACCGACATCAACATAGAAGGCGAAAGCTACATTGTGATGAAAGAGGAAGACATACTTGCCGTTATCGCCTAGGCGGTCGCGAGCAGTTCCAACAAAGGAGGGAAACAAATGTCTGTAAAAAACATTGAATTCAACAGAGAAGCTCAGAATCTTATTATGAGCGGTGTTAACAAACTTGCCAACGCCGTAAAGGTGACGCTCGGGCCCAGAGGCAGAAACGTGCTTATGGAGAAACCGTTCGGCGCTCCCAACGTTACAAAAGACGGAGTGAGTGTGGCAAAGGAAATAGAACTTGAGGACAAGTTTGAGAACATGGGAGCGCAGATGGTCAAAGAAGTCGCTTCAAAAACAAGTGACGTTGCCGGAGACGGAACCACAACCGCGACTGTTCTCGCTCAGTCCATAGTTAGGGAAGGCACAAAACTCGTTGCCGCCGGGCACGACCCCATGAAACTTAAAAGGGGAATTGACAAGGCGGTTGAGGTTGTTGTTGAAAGCATCAGAAAACTCAGCAAACAGACCAAAGACAAGACCGAGATTTTTCAGGTTGCCACTATTTCCGCAAACGGCGATGAAGAAATAGGAAACAAAATCGCGGACGCGATGGAGCAGGTTGGAAAAGACGGCGTTATAACCGTTGAAGAGGGCAGAAGCCTTGACACGGAGCTTGAGGTTGTTGAGGGAATGCAGTTCGACAGGGGATATCTCAGCCCCTATTTCGTAACGGATTCCGAAAGGATGCTCGTTGAGCTTGAAGACCCGCTAATCCTTCTTTTTGACAAGAAAATAGCGAACATGAAAGACCTTGTCCCTCTTCTTGAAGAGGTCGCGAGGAGTTCCAGTCCGCTTCTTATCATATCGGAAGACGTTGAGGGCGAAGCCCTTGCGACTCTCGTTGTGAACAAGATACGGGGAACCCTTAAAGCTGCCGCCGTCAAGGCGCCCGGATTTGGCGACAGACGCAAGGCGATGGTAGAAGACATAGGCGTTCTGACCGGAGGAAACGTTATCTCCGAAGAGGCGGGCATGAAGCTTGAAACCGCCACAGTTGCCGACCTTGGCAAGGCGAAAAAGGTTGTCATAGACAAGGACAACACAACTATCGTCAGCGGCGCGGGCAAGAAAGCCGACATAAGCGGCAGAATCAACCAGATAAGAGGCCAGATAGAGACGGCGAGCGGTGAGTACGACAGGGAGAAACTTCAGGAAAGACTTGCCAAACTTGCGGGCGGTGTCGCCGTTATCCGTGTAGGAGCGGCAACCGAGGCCGAGATGAAAGAGAAAAAAGACAGGGTTGAAGACGCCCTGAACGCGACCCGCGCGGCCGTTGAAGAGGGAATAGTTCCCGGCGGCGGCGTTGCGCTTGTCCGCTCCATTGAGAAGGTTGAAAGTTTCTCAGGGGCGGATGAAGAGGAGCAGGCGGGCGTGAACATCGTCAAGAGAGCGCTTGAAGAGCCGCTCAGGGAGATTGCCGCAAACGCCGGATGGGACGGCTCAATAGTCGTTCAGAAGGTCAGGGAAGGCAAGGCATCCTTCGGTTTTGACGCCGCCTCTCTTCAGTACAGGGATATGCTTGAAGCGGGAATTGTTGACCCCTCAAAGGTCACCAGGTCATGCATTCAGAACGCCGCCAGCGTGGCGGGGCTTCTGCTTACAACGGAAGCACTGATTGCGGACGCCCCCGCTCCGCCGGAACCGGCAATGGGCGGCGCCCCCCCGATGACGGGAGGTCCCGGAGGAATTGGCGGAATGATGTAATTCCCCTTTTGGACGGGTAGTATAAAAACCGGTGTCGCTTCAAAGGCGGCGCCGGTTTTTTTACAAAACTGAGAGGAGTTAAAGATATGTCATCAAAAACCGGTAAATTTCTTCTCCCCGCGATTCTGGCGGGAGTGGTTCTGGGAATAGTTTCGGGAACGGTTTTCCCTGAATTCAGCGTATCGGTCGGATTTGTCGGAGACCTTTTTCTCGACTTGCTCAAGATGATGGTTATTCCGCTTGTGGTTGTCAGCATAACGTTGGGCGTTATGAAACTGCGGGATTTCAAAGCGGTGGGCGCAAAGACTCTTCTCTACTACATGATTACCACCGCTATCTCCGTTTCCATAGGCATAGCGGTTGTGTCTCTGCTCCATCCCGGCGATCCGGGCACTCTTGGAACCATGACGGAGGAGATGAAGTCTCAGGCGGCTTTGCAGGTTGAGGGCAAAAGCGCGGGACCCGAAGAGATACTGCAAAGCATGGTAACGCCCAATATTTTCAAGTCCGCCGCAGAGTTTCAAATACTTCCTTTGATAGTTTTCTCTCTGCTTTTCGGTCTGGCTCTGGCGCGAATGGGAGAGCGGGCGTCGCAGCCGATTGAGTCGCTTCTTGTGTCTCTTGACGGGGCGATAATGAAACTGGTTCACTGGATAATAAACCTCACTCCGGCGGGTGTTGCCTGTATAATCGCGGCGCGAATAGGCGAAGCGGGAGGCGGAGACGCGCTTTTCGCGATGGCGGCGGGAATAGGCAAGTATATGCTCGCGGTGATAGCGGGGCTCGGAATTCACGGTCTTGTGGTTTTGCCCCTTGCGCTTATTGTTTTCGCGCGCAGAAATCCGGTTCATTACCTGAGGCACATGAGCAAGGCGCTTCTTACGGCTTTTTCCACGGCATCATCTTCGGCAACCCTTCCGCTTACCATGACCAGCGCCGTTGAAGACGCGAAAGTGTCTCCCAGGGTGGGGAATTTCGTTCTGCCGCTCGGCGCAACCGTGAATATGGACGGCACGGCTCTCTACGAGGCGGTCGCGGTTATATTCATAGCGCAGGTTTACGCGGTTCCTCTTGACCCGTCGCAACTTGTCATAATATTTCTGACGGCAACCCTTGCCGCCATCGGGGCGGCGGGAATACCGGAGGCGGGGCTTGTTACAATGGTTATTGTCCTCTCAAGCGTCGGGCTTCCGCTTGAGGGAATAGGGCTTCTCCTGTCCGTTGACTGGCTTCTTGACCGTTTCAGGACCACCGTCAACGTCTGGGGAGACAGCGTTGGAGCGGCGGTTATTGACAGAACAACGGTTTCGCAGTCAATGTAGACATGTCTGGAGCAGAGTAAATGATGGATATAGGCGGTTTTCTTGAATCCTTTCAGGGCGGCGTTTTCTATGCTTACACGCTTCCGGTTGTCGCGGTTGCGGTTTCGTTTTTCTTTCTTGTTTTTACCGCCAAATATCTGACCACACGCCTGAAAAGGGCGGCCGCCAAAACGGAAAACACGTTTGACGACATGATTGCCGACATATTGGACGGCACTAACCGCTTTTTCCTGCTCGCAGTTTCGCTTTACATCGGCTCTCAATTTCTTGAGCCGGGAAGGAACAAAGAGTTCTGGGAAACAATTATCGGCGCTTTTCTGATTTTTCAAACGGTCAGACTGCTTGAAAAAGTGGCGCAGTATTACACGGAGCGTCTTTACAAAAGCTGGGGCATCACCGTAACGCAGGCAAATGTCGCGGTTTTTTTCCTGCGCATTATTCTGTGGTTCTTTGCGGCCATGGTTGTTCTTGAAAACCTCGGAATCCGCGTAACGCCTCTTCTTGCCGGTCTTGGAATAGGCGGAATAGCCATCGCTCTTGCCGTCCAGAATGTTCTCGGCGAGCTTATTGCCTCCCTTTCGATAATAGTGGACAAGCCTTTTGTTGTGGGAGATTTTATAGTTGTCGGCGGTTTCAGGGGAGAGGTTGAAAAAATCGGATTCAAAACAACCCGCATCCGTAGCGTTTCAGGCGAACTGGTGGTTTTTTCAAACAACCAGCTGGTCAGCAACACGATACAAAACTATAAAAACCTTCCGCGCCGCCGCAGTTTCTCCACTCTGGGAGTCGTTTATGAAACAGACGCCGGAAAACTGAAGCGGATTCCTGAGATAATAAAAGATATAATAGACAGGCATCCCAAGACTGAATATGAAAGGGTGCATTTTGTGGATTTCGCGGATTTTTCACTTAATTTTGAAGTTGCCTACTATGTTCTCACAAGCGAATATATTGAATATCTTGACACCCGGCAGCAAATCAATTTGGAAATAATTGAGAAGTTTCGCGCCGCAAATATTGAGTTTGCATACCCGACTCAAACACTGTTTGCAGGCAATGCGGTTGATGTCAGGGTAAAAAATTAAAACGCGGAGGCTGTTCAAGTTGTCAAAAAAAACACTTTGGTCGGGAAGATTTTCAAAAAATCCTCACCGTCTTGCCGCAAGTTTTTCAGCATCCGTGGATTTTGACAGGCGACTTGCTTTTGAAGACATAGAGGGAAGCGTCGCGCACGTGAAGATGCTTGCGTCTCGTAAAATTATTTCCCGCAAAAACGCGAATTCAATTTTGAAAGCTCTCTCGGAAGTCAAAAAGGAGATAGAAAAAGGCTCTTTTCCCTTCAGGGAAGAATATGAAGACATACACCTGAATATTGAAAAACGGGTTATTGAAAAAATCGGCGATTCAGGCGGCATGATTCACACCGCCCGCAGCAGAAACGATCAGGTGGTTCTGGATGAGCGGCTTTATCTGAGGAAACAGACGGCGATAATTCTTGACGGCATAACGGATGTCGCGGACTCTGCGGTAATGCTTGCGGAAAAATATTTTGACGCCGTAATGCCTCTTTACACACATCTTCAAAGGGCTCAGCCGGTGCTGGTTTCCCACCACCTGCTCGCTTATTTTGAGATGCTAAAACGCGACCGCCGCCGCTTTGAAGATTGCCTGAAGGGAATTAACGTGAACCCGCTCGGCGCGTGCGCCGGAGCCGGAACATCTTTTCCCGTGGACAGGAAAATGACCGCCAAACTGCTGGGTTTTCCGTCTGTGACGGCAAACAGCATAGACACCGTAAGCGACAGAGATTTTCTCGTGGAATTTGTTTTCTGTTGCGCCGTCCTCATGGGGCATCTGGGCAGGCTGTGCGAGGAGCTTGTGCTGTGGTCTTCAAAGGAATTTGATTTTGCCGACCTGGGAGACGGTTTTACCACCGGCTCAAGCATAATGCCGCAGAAAAGAAATCCCGACATAGCGGAGCTTGTTCGCGCGAAGGGCTCAAGGGTCAACGGAAATCTGGTTTCTCTGCTTACGCTTATGAAAGGTCTCCCGCTTTCCTACAGCCGTGATATGCAGGAGGACAAAGAGCCCGTTTTTGACACGGCGCAAACCGTTGCGGAGTCTCTGCCGGTTTTTTCTGAAATGCTTGCCGGATGCAAACTCAAGCCGGAAAATATGCGGAAAAGTCTTGAAAAAGGTTTCGTAACAGCGACCGACCTTGCGGATTATATGGCGCGCGCGGGTATGCCTTTCAGAAAAGCGCACGAAGTTTCGGGGCGGATTGTCGCCCACGCGGAAAAAAAGGGAAAAAACATTGAAGAACTGACGATAGACGAATTCAGATGTTTTTCTCCGGATATCGGCGCTGATATTTACAAAACGGTTTCAATAGACGGCTCGGTAAAAAGCAAAAACTCTCAGGGCGGAACATCGCACTCTCAGGTGAAAAAGATGCTCCGCGCCGCCCGGCGCGAAGTTTCAGGATGGAGACGCTGAGCCGTTTTCAAACTCAACTCTGGGGAAATCAGACCACAGACCTTCCAGATTGTAGAATTTTCGCGCCTTGCTGTGAAAGATGTGCAGTATAACGTCTTCGGTTCCAAGTAGAACCCAGGTTTTGTGTGCAATTCCCTCTTTGTCGAGAACTCGTATTTTCTTTTCTTTAAGGGCTTGTTCAGCGTGGTCTGCGACCGCTTTTACGGCTCTTTCCGATTCCGCGCCGCATATTACGAAAAAATCCGCTATACCGCCGGAGTCTCTCATGTCTATGACCGCAATATCGTCCGCTTTTTTATCAGCCGCGCATCGCGCGAGAAAAAGTGCCTGCTCTTTGGAAGTTATCTTGCGGGTTCTCCTGTGTAAAGTTTGTTTCTTTTGATAAAATCCGCCACTTCCGGCGGAACGAAACCTTCAAAATCTTCGCCGTTTTTTATTCGTTTTCTTATTTCCGTTGATGAAATATCGGGGGAATCTATTTCCGCGAACAACAGTTTTGATCCGCTTTTGTGATTGAAGTAAACCGTTTCCATACCGCTTTTATGATATCGAAAATCCTCTCTGATTTCAAAGGGCGGTCCGCTGTTTCCCTCCGCGCCCGCTCTTGATATTACGGCAACGTTTGTGATTTCAAATATCTCTCTGAAATTCTTCCACTTTGTTATGTCCGCGAAAAGCTCTTTTCCCATTACAAACCACAGAGAGCCGGATTTTCCGGAATTTTTCCACACGCGCAAAGTGTCCACAGTATAAGAGACGGATTTTCTTTCCGCTTCAACCTCAGAAACTTCAACCCCTTCAATATCAGCAGTCGCAAGCCTCAACATCTCAAGCCGCCCGGCGGCGCCGGCGCCTGAATCGCCTCTCTTCAGCGGGTTTCTGTAATTCGGCACAAGAACAACCCTGTCGAGAGAAAGTATTTTTCTGATTTGTACCGCCGCGCTTATGTGCCCATTGTGAACCGGGTCAAAACTTCCACCAAGCAAAGCGGTTTTTTGTTCAGTCAAAATTCCGGATATGCCTCCACAATTATTGTTCCGTCAATCTTCGGGGTTTTCTCAAAAGTTAATTTCACGGCTTTTTTTACGGTATCCGTTTTCAGAGCCGCCACCATGTCCGTGCCGTCTCCGCCTATTATCAGCGGAGAGTAGAAAAAGACCATCTTGTCCGCGATTTTCTCCTTTATTGCCGAAGCCGCCATTTTGCCGCCGCCTTCAATCAGAACAGACCGTATTCCGCGCGAGTACAGCTTTTTCATCAAATCCTTCAAAACAATTCCGCCCCCGGTGTTTTTTCTCACCCTCAACACCTCCGCGCCCAGAGACTCAAGCGCGTCCGCCTTTTTCCCGTCCGCTCCGCTCTTTGCGGCAATAATCACATTTTCCCTTCCAAGCAGTTTTGCCTTCGCGGAAACTCTCAAGCTCGAATCCGCAACCACACACGCGGGCTGACGGGAGGTTTTCACAAGCCTCACATCCAGACGGGGGTTGTCTTTTTCAACCGTGTCAACTCCCACGAGAACGGCATCGCACTGTTTTCTCAGCGAATGCGCCATTTTTCTTTGAGACGGGTTTCCTATCCATTTTGAGTCTCCCGTACGGGTCGCTATTTTCCCGTCAATGGAGGCGGAGAGTTTCAAAATAACAAACGGAAGCCCCGTTTTCATGTTTTTGAAAAATGCCTCGTTTATTTTCTCGCACTGCGTTTTCAGAATACCTTTTCTGACGGATATGCCATTTTTTTCAAGAATCGCCGCCGCGTTTCCCGCTTCCGGGTTGGGGTCTTTACATCCCGTAAAAACCCCGGATATGCCGCTTTCCACAATCGCGTCGCAACATGGGGGAGTTTTTTTCCCCTTAAATCTCCGCGCGCACGGCTCAAGGTTGACGTACATAGCCGCCCCGCGCGGCGAGTTCCCCTTCCGTTTGCAATCTCTGATGGCTTCTATTTCCGCGTGCGCGCCTCCGGCGCGCTTGTGCCATCCGCTTCCGATGATTTCCCCCTTTTTTACAATCACCGCGCCTACAAGCGGGTTCGGGCTCACCTCTCCCTCTCCCTTTTTCGCGAGCAACAGGGCGCGTCTCATAAACTTCTCGTGTGTTTTTGTGTCCAAAACTTGCCTAACCTTTTTCGTCAAAAAGCGACCGCGCGAAACGCACGGGGTCAAACTCCTCAATATCTTCGGCTTTTTCACCCGTTCCCACGTAAGTAAACGGTATTTCAAACCGCTCCGCGATTGCCATTAAAACCCCGCCTTTCGCGGTTCCGTCAATCTTTGAGAGAACTATACCGGTTACGCCGACCGCTTCGTCAAACATCTCCGCCTGCCGCACGGCGTTCTGCCCGGTTGTGGCGTCAAGAACCAGCAGAACTTCGTGCGGTGCGCCGGCTTTTGCCTTGCCGGCAATCTTTTTTATTTTCGCGAGTTCGTCCATCAAACCGGTTTTTGTGTGAAGGCGTCCGGCGGTGTCTATTATTACGGAGTCGCATTTTTTCGCCTCCGCTGATTTCACCGCGTCAAACGCGACCGATGACGGGTCGGCTCCGGGTTTTCCCCTGACAAATTCACTTCCGCTTCTTTCCGCCCATTTTTCAAGTTGCTCGGCGGCGGCGGCTCTGAAAGTGTCAGCGGCGGCAAGAACAACTTTTTTGTTCCGCGCCCCGAACAGGGCGGCAAGTTTTCCGGCAGTTGTTGTTTTTCCCGTGCCGTTCACTCCAACCACCATAAAAACTCTCGGTATTTCGCCATCCTCAGGCTTTGCGGGCGTTTTTTTCAACAATTCCGCGATTTCTTCCATCAGGGCGTTTTTAATTTTTTCGTAGTCGGCATCGCTGTCAGAGCCCAGCCGTTTTTCAACGTGTTTTCTGATTTTCACTGCGGCGCCGGTTCCCGCGTCCGCAAGAATAAGCATCTCCTCAAACTGCTCCCACAACTCCCCGTTCATCCGGCCGCCGGAAACTATTTTCTCAAGTTTTGAAAGCAAACCGGAACGGCTTTTTTCAAGCCCCGCGACATTGCCGCCGGTTTTTGATTTTTCAGGCTCTTGCCCGGGCGCGGTTTTTCCCACGCTTTCAGCGGGTTTTATCTCTGCGGCATTTGAGGGGTTCGGTTCCCGTTTTTCGCCCGGCGAGGCGAGATGTTCCTGAGGACGGTCATCTTCAGTTTCCGCGCGGTTTTTTCCGTCCGCCCTTTTCAGCAGGAAAACCGTTACCGCCGTGGCAATCAGAACGCCCGCCGCGAACGGGAGGTATTTCAATACGGCTTCATTTTGAAAATGGAGGGAAAACTTTTTCAGTATTTGAAGCAGATCGTTCAAAACAGTTCAGACACCGCTTTTCCAGACGGCTTTTCCGGCAAAGAAGGGTCCCATCTCCTCTATATATACCGATGTTTGCTCCGTTTTCCTCATCGCCTGAACAACCGATGACAACGGGTGCAGGTTTTTGCCCAGAAGCCCTATCACGAAGTCGTTGTCATTTTTATCAATCCCGTGGCAGGCAAGCCGTATGTCTTTCGCGAACCCCGCTTCTCCGTATTTGAAGCCGAGTTTTCCGTGCTCTCCGAGAATTGCCCTCTGCCTGTCCTCTCCAAGCGTCTCAAAAGATTTAGCCCTGCGAAGCGGATACCACACCGCCCAGGGCCAGCCGGGGTCAAGGATTTTTCTTTTCGGCGCCTCAACAAGCGTTTCTTCAAGGTCGCTTTCATAACCCAGAGAGTAGGTTCTTCCGAACATGGAATACTCGCTTTTAAGTTTCATTGATTTGAACGGCGCGGCGCTCAAAACCGTCCTCAAATCGTCTGTGAAAAAGTTTTCATCCTCGCTCATAAAAACCGTTCCAATTCCAAAAGGGTCTGAAAGGTCGGCATAAACCGCGCCCTCAACTCCTTTTTTCTCAAGCGCGCGCCCGGCCGCAAGGGCATCAGCTCCGCCGAATGAGAGAAACTGAACAAACAGGCGCCTGTCGCTGTAAACCGCCTTGCCGCTTTTTGAACGCCCCTTTTCCCTTATGTCAACTTTTGTGTTTTCCCCGTTTTTCATTCCGGATTTTCCCGAGGATTAATTTAACACGGTTTCCCGCCGCCCCTTCTTAAACCACCTTCGCTATTTTTGATATTAAATCGTCAATCTCGCCGGATTTAATCTTCATTCCCGCCTTGTTCACAACCAGCCGCGCGGTTATGTCTGCGATGAAGTCCACCTCCGCCAGTTTGTTTTCTTTTATCGTTTTCCCGCTTGCCGTCAGGTCTACAATCACGTCTGAAAGCCCCACAACCGCGGCGAGTTCAACCGAGCCGTACAGTTTTATAACATCGGCGCGGATGTTTTTTTCCTCAAACCATTTTCCCGCGACTCGCGGATATTTTGTCGCCACGCGCACGCCCCCGCCGCCCGGCAGTTTGTAGCCCTCAGGCGCGGCAACTATCATTCTGCATTTTCCTATGCCCAGATCCAGCGGCTCGTAAAGGTTGTTTTCCTGCTCCATCAGAGAGTCTTTGCCCACTATTCCGCAGTCCGCGACTCCGTGCTCAACGTAAGACGGCACATCGGTTGGCCGGACGACAAAAAGCATAAGGTCGTGGTCTTTGATTTCGTGTATCAGTTTTCTTGAACGTTTCGCGTCCTTTTTCATTTGGATTCCCGCTTTCTGGAGAATCTCAATTGACTCTTCAAAAAGCCTGCCCCGTGATACGGCGATTTTAATCATTCTTTTTCCCTCCATACGCGCGCGCCCAGCCGCTCCAGTTTTTTGTCCAGTTTTTCGTATCCTCTGTCAATGTGATAAACCCTGCTTATCTCCGTTCTGCCTTTCGCCGCCGCCCCGGCAACCGCCAAAGCCGCTCCCGCCCTCAGGTCGCCCGCCATAGTTTGCGCGCCCTTCATATTTTCCGTGCCACGCACAACCGCCGTGTTGCCTCTCAGTTTTATGTCCGCTCCCATTCTTTTCATCTCCGCCGAGTGCATAAATCTCTGAGGAAAAACATTTTCCGTTACGATGCTTACGCCTTTGCCCGCGCACATAAGCGCCATAAACTGCGGCTGTAAGTCGGTCGGAAATCCCGGATAGGGAAGGGTTGCCACATCCGCGCAGTCAACTCTTCCGTTCGCGCTCACGAAAATCCCCTCTCCGGTCTCTCTCACCTCCGCTCCGGTTTCCATAAGTTTTTCCGCAAGCGTTTCAAGGTGTTCGAGTCCGCAACCTTTTATCAGCGCCCGTCCGCCGGTCGCCGCAGTCGCCATCATCAGAGTTCCGGCTTCTATTCTATCAGGTATGGCTTCGTAGTTTGCGAGCGGTTTCAAAGACGACACACCTTTTATCCGTATCACGTCCGTTCCGATGCCCGTTATGTTTGCCCCCATTTTGTTCAGCGCGCTTCCCAGCTCCGCCACTTCGGGCTCGCAGGCGGCGCCCCGGATAACCGTTTCCCCTTGCGCCAGAACGGCGGCAAGCATTATGTTTTCCGTTCCCGTTACGGTTGACATCTCAAACGCCACCGCCGCTCCTTCCATCTTTTCCGCGGAAGTCTCAACGTATCCGTTTTCAATTTTTATGCGCGCTCCGAGAGCCTCAAGCCCTTTCAAGTGCTGGTCAATAGGCCTCTCGCCGATGGAGCACCCCCCCGGAAGGGAAACTCGCGCCCTGCCGAAGCGCACCGTAAGAGGCCCCAGAGTGAGAACCGAAGCCCTCATCTTTTTCACCATCTCGTATTTGGCAACCCAGTTGCCGATGCCCGCAGAGTCTATCAAAAGCCGCCCGCCGTCCCGCTCAACCCTTGCCCCGAGGTCGCGCAAAATATCCCCCATCACCCTCACATCCATAAGGTCCGGCACATTTGAGAAACTGTTTTCGCCGCTGTTCAGTATGCACGCCGCCATAAGGGGCAGGATGGAGTTTTTGGAACTGCTCACCGCAACCTCTCCCTCAAGTGGCTTTCCGCCCTCAATAACTATTTTTTCCAAGTTCCGGAAACCACCCTTGTTTTTCCCCCGATGTCGTCCGCCGCTGATATGTCTGAAAAGCCGTTTTTGCTGAAAATTTCAGCGCATTTTTCCGCTTGTCCGTCACCCGTTTCCATAACGCACACGCCCCCCCCGCCCAGAACTCGCGGCGCGTCCGCAACAATTTTCCTTATGTGCTCAAAACCGTCATTTCCGCTCACAAGCGCCTCACGCGGCTCAAAAACACGCACGTCATCGGGAAGCGATTCAAACTCCCGTTCCGGCACATACGGAGGGTTGGAAACTATGATGTCCGCGCTCCCGTCCGCAAAGCGGCTGAGTGCGTCTCCAATCACAAAATTTATTTCCGTTCCGTGAAACAGGGCGTTTTGCCGAGCGATTTCAATGGCGGCGGGGGATATGTCGGAAGCGGTTACGGATATTTCCTCTCTTTCCTTTTTAAGGGCTATTGCTATACATCCGCTTCCCGTTCCAATGTCCGCAACTCTCAACTTCTCTCCGGCGGGGATGTTACGGAGCGCGGTTTCAACAACGGTTTCCGTTTCCGGGCGCGGAATGAGCACCTCTGGGCTAACGGAAAAACTCAGCGAAAAGAACTCGCGCGTTCCCGTTATGTAGGCGCACGGCTCGTTTTTCAAACGTCTCCGCACACAGTTTTCAAACTCCCTCGCGGCTTTCCCGCGCACGGAGGTTTGCGGGTCTGACACAATTCTGTGAGGAGGCTCGCCCGTTACCGAGCACAGCAGGACGGACGCTTCAAGCCCCGGATTTTCAAAACCTTTCGCCCTGAACTGCTCCCTTGTTTCGCGATACAAAGCGCCGAGATTTGTTTGGGAATTCATTAAACAGACCGTGCCCGTGTCCGCCGGACAGGTAGATTGTATATGCGCCAAAGGTGTTTTCAAAACCTTACGCGCCCGCCTTGCCGGTAGAATATAAGCCATGACGATTGAGAGCCGCATCGCCCGTGTGAGGGAGAGGATTGCCGCCGCCGCGCGCGGGGCGGGTAGAAACCCTGATGATGTGCTTCTTGTTGCCGTCAGCAAAACCGTGCCGCCTTCCGTGGCGGCGGAAGCCGCGCCGCTGTGCCATCTGGGCGAAAACTACGCGCAGGAACTGCGGGGCAAAATGGCTTTCTTTGAGGCAAACGGGGTGAGCGCGAACTGGCACTTTGTCGGGAGGTTGCAGAAAAACAAGGTAAAATACGCCGCCGGCAAATGCCGTTTGATACACTCGGTTGACAGCGCCGCGCTTGCCGCCGAGATAGACAGGAAAGCCGGCGGTTTGGAAACGGAGGCGCAGATTCTTATTGAGGTCAATCAAGACAGCCCTTCAAAGGGCGGAGTGAGTCCGGACGGGGCGCGGGAACTTATTGAGTTTGCCACCCGCCTTGAAAATGTGCGTGTCTGCGGTCTGATGTCTATGCCTCCGCACGCGCGGGAGCCGGAGAGTTCAAGGGGTTTTTTCAGAGAGATGAGAGATTTGCGCGACAGCCTTCTGCCCGATTTTCCGGACGCCGTTCACCTTTCAATGGGCATGAGCGCGGATTTTGAGACGGCGGTTGAAGAGGGGGCGACTATTGTGCGGGTCGGCTCGCTTATATTCGGACGGAGAGATTAATTGGCGGAGATTGCTTTCATAGGGGCGGGAAAGATGGCGGAGGCGCTTGTGAGCGGAATCATAAGCGCGGGCGTTTTTGAACCCGGAAGTGTTGCCGTAAGCGATGTCTCTGCGCGGCGCGTGAGCGAGATGGAGAAAAAATACGGAGTCAGGATTGCGCCCGGTAACGTTTCCGCCGCGCAGGCGGACTGCGTGGTGTTTGCCGTAAAACCGCAAAACATGGCAGACGCGCTTAGCGATGTCCGCAATGCGGGGCGCGGCAATGATGCTCTGTTTGTTTCAATCGCGGCGGGAGTTCGCACCTCTTTTATCCGCGAGTCTCTTTCCGCCCGCAGGGTTTTCAGGGTTATGCCGAATCTTCCGGCAACAGAAGGCGCGGGGGCTTCGGCGATTTGCGGGGACGGGGAGAAGGGAGATTTTGAGACGGTGGAGAATTTGTTCGGCTCCGTTGGAGAGGTGGAGTTTGTTGACGAGGAGTTGATGGACGCCTTCACCGCGCTTTCGGGAAGCGGCCCCGCGTTTGCGGCGGCTTTTGCCTCGGCGCTTGTGTCTGCGGGAGAAAAACTGGGAATACCGCCCGCCTCCGCGCGCAAGTTCGCGGTTCAAACGCTTTTCGGCTCCGCGAAGATGATGAAGGGCGGAATCTCTCCCGATGAACTTGAGAAAGCGGTTTCGTCTCCGGGCGGAACAACGGTTGAAGGGCTTGCCGCGCTCAGAGAGTCCGGCTTTCAATCGGCGGTTGAAAACGCGCTCCGTGCCGCCCGCAAGCGCGCGGGGGAGCTGTCTGCCGTCCAAAACAACGAAAAAAACAGGGGGAAAACATAATGGTTGCGCAAAATATAGTTCTGGCGGTTGCCGATGTAACGGAGCTTATCCTTACGGTCTACACATGGCTCATAGTGGATCGCGCCGTAATGGTTGCGCAAAACATAGTTCTGGCGGTCGCCGATGTAACGGGGATTATCCTTACGGTCTACACATGGCTCATAGTGGCTCGCGCCGTTGTTTCGTGGGTTGACCCCAGCCCGTACAACCCGATAGTGAATTTTCTCTACTCCGCCACCGAGCCGGTTCTGGAAAGGGCGAGGCGCGTGATACCTTCGCTCGGAGGGATTGACCTGTCGCCGCTTGCGGTGCTGTTTCTCTTAATCGCGCTCAGGCGCATTGTTGTGGCTACGCTCTACGGCATTGCTCAAGGGCTCTAAAAACAAGGGGCGGAAAAGTGGCTCAAATCAAGGTGGGGAAGATTGTTGCGAACTACGAAACCGCCCGCGCGGAGCCTGCGGGGAGGTGCGTTGTTATGCTTCACGGCGCGGGGCAGAGCGCTGTGTGCTGGGAGAATCAACTCTCCGCCCTCGCAGGCTACACCCGTTTTCCGTCTCTCGCCCTTGACCTTCCCGGACACGGCAAAAGCGGCGGCGAGGCGATGACTTCAATGGATGATTACGCCGCGTTTGTGGAGGATTTCTGCACAGCGGCGGGCATTTCAGAGCCCGTTCTGATAGGGCATTCAATGGGCGGAAGAATAGCCCAGATTCTCATTCCCGCCGGTAAAGTAAAGCCGCCCGGCTGTATGCTTGTTGCCACGGGGACGCGAATACGAGTTTCCCGGTGGTCTCTCAAAACGGTGATGAGCGACTACGAAAATTTCTGCGCAACCGCCGCGCAAAACGCTTTTCCTCCCGCCGCTTCCTCCCGCGTCAGAAATGTGTTTCTCAAGCGGCTTCTGGCAACCCCGAAAGAGACAAGCCACTCAGACCTTCTCGCCTGCGACGGTTTTGACGCCACCGCTTCCGCCCGCGCGATAGACATCCCGGCCGTGATTGTTGCCGGGGAAAAAGACATACTCACGCCCGCAAAACACACGGACGGTCTTCACGCAAGCATAAAGGGGTCAAAACTGTTCACCGTTGAGGGGGCGGGGCATTTTATGATGATGGAAACGCCCGCCGCTTTTAACAAGATAATGCTGGATTTTTTGAACCTGCTTTGAAGGGCGGTCTTTCGCCGTCATTCTTTGTTTGTTGGGTTTGTTTGTTTAGAATAAGGTTTCAATTCCACAACGCACAGGAGGATGCAATTATGAAAATTTCTCTTTTGGGAGGCACCGGCGACATTGCCGAGGGTCTCGTTCTGAGATGGTCAAAAGCGGGGCATGAAATCTTTGTCGGCTCAAGGAATCAGGAAAAAGCGGACACCATAACCGCCGAATACGTTGAGAAGATAAAAGCCCTTGGTGTTGAGCCGAATGTTCACGGAATGGAGAACGCGCAAGCCGCGGAGAGTTCCGAGGTGATTGTTATAAGCATTCCGCCCGAATACGCGGCGGACACGATAGCGGCTCTTGCCGGCAGTATAACAAACCAGATTGTTATCACGCCCGTTGTGCCGATGGCGAAAGAGGGCAAATCGTTTCTTTTTGTTCCGCCGTCACAGGGTTCAAGCGCGCTTGAGATAAAGGAGAAACTGCCGCCGACCGCGCGCTTGGTTTCCGCGTATCACAACCTTCCGGCAAAGGGTCTCAGCAATGTGGACAAAGATCTGGACGCAGATGTTGTTATCTGCGGCGATGACGAAGAGGCGAAGCAGGTTGTTACAAAACTGACCGGCGACCTTTCCGGCTTGAGAACGCTTGATGCGGGGCCGCTTGAGATTTCACCGATGATAGAGGCGATTACGCCGCTGATAGTGAACCTCAACATACGCCACAAGAAACACTTCTCCGTGAAGTTTGTTGACTGAGCCGTTAGCCGGTTGTCTGAACCAATATCTCGCGCGTTCTGGGGCGGTTGTCAAAGTCCACAAGGACTATCTGTTGCCATGTTCCCAGAAGCATGCGCGATTCCGCAAACGGAGCTGAGAATGAAGCCCCGGCAACCGCCGCTCTAACGTGCGAGTGTCCGTTGCCGTCTCCCCATCTGGCGTTGTGGGCATACTCGATGTTCTGCGGGGCGAGCCGTTCAAAGGCGGCTTTCAAGTCTGCCACTGCTCCGCTTTCAAACTCTATCGTGGTGATTCCGGCGGTTGAGCCGGGCACAAAAACGGTTGCCGTTCCTTCGTCAAAAGGCGAGGATAAGACAATCTCCGCCACTTGCGCCGTGATGTCTATTATGTCTGTGTCTCCGCCGGTTGACACTTGAAACGACCGTATTTCCGAAGCCATTGTTTTCCCCCTTCCTCTATTGTGTATCTTACCTGTGAAAATTTTACCGGAAAGGAGAGAATTTATGGCATCCAAAGCGGACATAAAAAACACGGAAGCCCTGCTTGCCGAGCTTACCGAAGCGGACGGCGTTGCGGGCTATGAGCGTGAAGTTTCAGAGGTTATAAAAAAGCGTTTCAGAAAACTCGGTTCTGTTACCGCAGACAGAATGGGAAGTCTTATTTGCGAGGCGCGCGGGCGTTCCGCCGCCCCGAAGATAATGCTTGCCGGGCACATGGACGAGATAGGTTTTATGATACGCGCCGTAACTCCGGACGGGTTTTTGAAGTTCACTCCTCTGGGCGGCTGGTGGGATCAGGTTTTGCTTGCGCAGAGGGTAAAAATCAAAACATCAAAAGGCGAGGTTGAGGGTGTGATAGGGGCAAAGCCGCCGCATTTGATTCCGCAGGAGGAGCGGAGCAAGATGGTTTTGAAAAAGAGCATGTACATAGACATTGGCGCTTCGTCTGACAAAGAGGTTGAAAAGGCGGGTGTTCGCGCCGGCGACCCGGCGGTTCCGGTGAGTGAGTTCACAAAACTCGCAAAAGAGGGGGCGTATATGGCGAAGGCGTTTGACGACAGGGTAGGTTGCGCGGTGGTGATTTCCGCGCTTGCCGCTCTTGGCAAGAGCCATCCGGGAACGGTTTACGGCGTGGCGACCGTTCAGGAGGAGGTTGGCGTTAGAGGGGCGACAACGAGTGTGGAGGCGGTTGACCCGGATGCGGCGATAATTTTAGAGTCTGACATATCCGGTGATGTTCCGGGAATAAGCAATGAGGAGTCATCCACAAAGTTGGGCGGAGGCCCCTCGCTGTTGCTCTATGATGCGAGGATGATACCGAATCTGAAACTGCGCGACCTTGTGATACAGACGGCGAAGAGGGTAAAGGTTCCGCTTCAGTTTGCCACAATGGAAGGCGGCGCGACAGACGGCGGGGCGATACATCTGCACAAACAGGGTGTTCCGACCGTAGTTCTCGGCGTTCCCACACGGCACATACACAGCCACAACTCAATTATTCAGAGAAGGGACTTTGAGAATACGGTGAAGTTGCTTGTGGAGGTGGTGAAAAGGCTGGACGGGAAGACGGTTAAAGGGCTTGCGTGAAGGGTGGTTGGTCCTTTACAATTGTTTCCGAGATGGGCAAATCCAGAAAGAGTTTCATTCAGTGTGACCGTTGCGGGCATGAAGAATTTCTTGCGTCCACATCTGCCTCAGAGATTTTAAGGTTTCCCAAAAATGACCCTTCAGAATTTGATAATGTTACGAACAAGGATCACCGCATTGAATACATTCAGTGTAATGAATGCGGTGAAGAATTGGATTTACATGAGATAGGATTTTATGGTTAATATTTTATTCTCCGAGTACTGCACTTTTCCTTTTTGAACATGAGTTATGAAGGCGACAAGCTGAGAGAGTTCGATATGCCTCCCCGTAAGGATGTAGAGCGTTCTTTGCTAAAAACACTTTTTAACAATAATGGTGTTATAAAAGAGTTTGCTTCAAGAGAAAGAGTAGTTCATGAAATTGCTGATGAATTTGACCTGAACAGGCAACAGAGAAACGCTTATTTGGAGACTGTTTACAAAAAAGGAAACAGGGTAAAAAGAACAAATCTTTGGCACCGATTGTTATTTAGAGCCGCGCACAAATTGGCTGGAGCCAAACTCATTTCCAGTCCCAACAAGACCTTCCTCTTAACAAATAAAAAAGAGTGGATGCTTACCGAAAAAGGGTTTGATCACGTTTTGAAAATCAATGGAATTCCTCCCGAACAAAAAGCGGACTTGTCGGTAAAATCTTTTGAAGTCGAAAAACTTGCAAAAAAACTAATGAAAAAGAACAAGCCCAAAAACTACAACCCCATTGGCAGAGCAACAAAAATCAAACAATCTAAATCGACGCTTAGCATGAGAAAAAGAGGCTTCAGGCAAGCTGTTGTTGAAGCATACAATTACAAGTGTGCGGTTTGCGGGTTAAAAATTTATTCTCCTAATAACTACCAATGGGAAGTTGAAGCCGCACATATTGTCCCTCATGGGTTCAACGGGAAAGACGATATATGGAACGGGTTGTCACTTTGTCGTTTTCACCACTGGTCTTTTGATGTTGGATGGTTCAGTTTTGATGAAAAATTTCGCATAGTTGTTTCAAACCAACTTCATCAATTACCTGAAGATTTTGGAAAGGTCTGGGATTACGGATTTTTGAGGCAACTCTCCGTTAATAAAGATAAAGTCCAACTTCCCAAACCAAAACAATTACGTCCGGATTTAACTGCCATCAGGTGGCACAGAGAAAACATTTTGTGCTGATAGATATGAACGTTTTTGTAAGAATAATGATGCCGCAGACTACCTGACAACTTTCAAAGCAGGTTTCGGTTTTCTATAAGGAAATTCCATCTTTCCCAACACCATATTTTCTTCCCTCTCCACCGCCACGCAGTCTCCGCGTTCTGCGTGTTTGGCAAGGTCTTCATCATCTTTGCAGAAATAGACATTCCTTTCACACTCTCCGCAAAAGCGGATTTTGTCATCTTTCGTTTCTGCGAGTTTTTCCCACTTCAGCGGACATTTGAAAGAGAATTCGCAGTTTTCGATAAGTTCTTCACTCACTTCTTCTTCCCTCCAAATGGATACTTCACTTCAGGGTGCCGTAGCTTTCTGCATATTCCATCAATACAAAAGCTAAAATGATGCTTGACTTTCTCTTGCCAAGTAGTAGTCTGTAAGGCGGAAGTGCCTCCAGTCCGAACTGTGGTGTTTATCATCTGCGTTCCCGAAAGGGATAGGGCTGGGGGTTTCTTTTATTTCGGCCACACTTGGACACGAATTTCTCTGTGAGCAACCATTCTATTGTATTCTTCAGCATACCTTTTGTGCTGGATTGACCTATTGATAACCCCTGCTACATAATCAGCAAGTTGCAGGAGGTTGTTGCCTGAAGATTTCTGCATTTTGACCTTTTTGATTACGGTTTTATCTGTGTTGACACGACTTTTGAGATACTTTGCAAGCTGAGAACGAAAGTCCATGTTGCCACTCTTGTCAACAACAATGATGGCATTATCCAGTTTCTCTTTTGCATTTTCAAACACAAGTCCACAAGCATATTTGTAAAACGATTCCGTATTCCTGAACCCGTCTCCGTATAGTTTGTGCGGGTCTTTATTGATAGCTATTCCGTAGTAGAAAAAGTTGTAAGGGGATACCGCTTCAAGAAAGGCGCAACGAACTTTGTGCGAGTTTTGTTGAAAATGAAACTCTCTGTTCCTTTTCCACCTCAACTCTTTCTTTAATAACTCTATTCTTTGGTCGCAAGCGTCAGCTTCTGCAATATCCTCGAACGCTACAAGTGCGACAATGAAAAATTTGCTGGAACCTTCTTCAATTTTTAGTCCCGGGTCTCCAGATTCATCAATAAAAACAAGCATTCATTTCTTTCCTAACTTGTATTTGTTTTCCCTACTCCACAACCCGCATCCGTCCGCGTTCCAGTTCCAGACGGATTTTAGTTGCTATTCTCTTCATACGGCGTTTCATGAAATCCCGGCTTTCAAGCATATCCCAAACCCGTGGATTTGGTTCCCCAAGGAGAAGTTGTTCCCTCTCAATAACCACACAGTTCCCGCGTCTGGCATTTTTTATAAACTCCTCATCACTTTCGCAGAAATGAACCTTTCTCTTGCACTCTCCGCAAAATCGTATCTTTTCATCCTGCGTTTTGGCAAGATTTTCCCATTCCAGCGGACACTTATACTTGAAGAGAGGTACTCCTTCTTCCTCCGGCTTCCACTCTCCGCCAAACTGAAAGTTGCAGTGTTCAACTTGAAATATCTTGTTTTTTCCACTCACTTCTTCTTCCCTCCAAACGGATCCTTCATCTCAGGATGCCACAATTTGAAATGTTCCTTGTGCAAATCGGTATACGCGCCCGGGGGGTAGAACTTGTCGTAGAAATCCAAGTCAAGATGATGCGCCTGAACCATGAAACGCAGAAACATCGGGTCTGAAAACGCCGGGAACCTTCCGTAAGTTTCGTAAACATAATTGCATATATCCTTTACAACCTGAATCTCACGCTTGTCCGGCCGCAAGGTCTTCTCATAAACCCCCTGCGGGTTTGTGTAAGGCATGTTCTTCTTCTCCCAGTTGCTCCACTTCATATCATTGAACGCCTCAACCGCCTCGCCCATGTCTTTGTAATACGGCGGACAGAAAGCATGAAAAAGTCCGTCTTTTCCAACCGCAACCGGATTGGGATTTGCCGTCTCTCCCTTCGGCTCAGGTGTTGAAAAACGGAAACCCAAACCCTCAAAATCATCAGACATTCCAAGCACAAACGGACTCGCAAAACCGCTGAACAGCCAGCCGCCCAAACCAAGAGCCTGTAACGTCAGAACCATGTTCTGCCCCATAAACGCCTGCTCCGCTATAAACCCGTTCGCAAACCGCAACTCCGCCTCTATAAGCGGCATCGTCTTTTCCGAATCTATGAAACCGTCCTCTATCCACTTTGAAGTTCCGGGCGGCCTCATGCCGTGCAGTTCATCGGCAAAATTGAACCTGTGCCCCTCGCGCATATAGAAAAAGTAGAGGTTGATTATGCACGAAGACAAGTCTGTTACGGGCATAAAAACAGTTGTGCCCGGTTTGTTCACATTCCACAGGTTGTGAGTCGCAAGTCCGGGCGGCTTGTCCGGTATGTCCGCCCTGCCGTCCCCGATTTTTATTCGCGATTCTTTGAACAGACGCACGATTTCATCAACCCTCTTCTCAAGCGGCATCGCCTCAAGCCCCTTGAAATCATCCGGCTTTTTGTCGTGCATCTTCACCATGTATGAGCCGTTGTCATTTGTGTAGAACAACTCCGTTCTGTGAACATCACCCAGCGCCGGAATGGTTTTGCTTGTGAACTGGACTTCAAGGTCAAGCCCCAGATGCGGCGGGAAATCAGACAGGTTGATGTTCTTGATGCCAAGCCCCGTCCACACGATAATCGCCTCCTCAAGTTCGGAAAGCGGCGCCGGCTTGTGAGCGGATTTATACTTAAGCGGGCCCTCGGTTATCTCCATTCCAAGCCCGAACCGCCGTGAACGTCTCTGGAAAACCGTATCAAAGAAACCGTGCCGGATGGCTTTTTTCAAACCTTGCGGATATTTACTCATCTCCCTGACATTGTATTTGAGAAAAAATCCGCAATCAAAAAACCCGCCCGCCGTGATAACATTTCTTTTGTGTTACCGATACCTGTTTTGAGCGGCTTTGAGAGATACGGAGAGAAAACCGCGATTGCCGATTGCGCGGGCGAATGCTCGTACTCTGAACTGAACGAGATGTCTCTGCGTGCTGCGGGGGCTCTTCAAAACATCTGCGGCGGGCAAGACATGGCGGAGGCGCGGGTCGCCTTTATGCTTCCAAAAAGCAGAGAATACGCCGCAATCAAAACAGCCGTGTGGCGCGCGGGCGGGGTTTCCGTTCCCCTCAGCCCGGAGCATCCGCCGGGGGAAATCCGCCACATAACCTCCGACTCTGAACCCTCAGTGATTGTGTGCCATCCCGGTTTTGCAGATAAAATCCGCCCGCAAAGCGCAAACGCCGTTTTTGTCCGAAGCGATGAAATTTTCTCCTCCCCGCCCTCCCGGAACCTGCCGGAGATATCACCCTCCCGCCGCGCGATGATGATATACACAAGCGGAACAACGGGCGAAGCCAAAGGGGTGGTTACCACGCACTCAAACATAGCCGCGCAGACAGCCGCAATGACAGCCGCATGGAAATGGACGGCTTCCGACCGCGTTCTGAATGTTCTGCCTCTGCACCATCTCCACGGCATACTGAATCTTTTGCTGTGTCCGCTAAGCGCGGGCGCGGTGTGTGAGATGGCGGATTTTGAACCCTCAGGCGTGTGGGAAAGGTTTGAGCGCGGCGGCATAACGGTGTTTATGGCGGTTCCGACCGTCTATTCCAAACTCGCGGACTTCTGGGAAAACGCGCCCGAAGAGAGAAAAAAATCCATGACTGCCGCCTGCCGCGCCATGCGCCTTATGGTTTCCGGCTCCGCCGCTCTCACGGTGAAACTTTCAGAAAGGTGGCGCGGGATAAGCGGGCACACGCTTCTTGAACGCTACGGAATGACCGAAACGGGCATGATTTTCTCAAATCCGCTTGAAGGGAAAAGAAAACCGGGCTTTGTGGGCAAACCGATGCCGGGGGTTTTCGCGGGCGTTTTCAGCCCCTCCGGCGAACCGCTTGAAGCGGGAGAGAGCGGAGAGATACGGGTGAAGGGCGAAAATGTTTTTCTTGAATACTGGAACAATCCCGCAGAAACGAAGCGCGCTTTTTCAGACGGTATGTTCAAAACCGGAGACATCGCCCGCATTGACGGAGAGGGCGACTTTCAGATTCTCGGCAGAGAGTCCGTGGACATAATCAAAACCGGCGGATACAAAGTTTCCGCCCTTGAGGTGGAGAGGGAGATAGCGGAAAAAACCGGAGTGGCGCGTTGCGCGGTTGTGGGCGTTAGAGACGAAGAGTGGGGGCAGAGGGTTGCCGCCGCCGTTGTGCTTGAAGACGGCCGCCTTGCCGAAGGCGATTTGAAAAAGTGGCTGAAGCCCCGCCTTGCCTCCTACAAAATTCCGTCTCTCGTCAAGGTTGTGCCGTCTCTGCCCGAAAACTCTCTCGGCAAGGTGCTGAAAACCGAGATTGCCGCGATGTGGGAGGACGGCTGATGACTGTTATAGACCCCGCCAGTCATTTTGACAGAGCGCGCGCCGAGGGCTACGACAGGAGAGTGCGCCACCTGATTCCGGGCTATGAGGCGGTTCAGGGGCTCGCGCTTTCGCTTCTTGAGAGCAGTCTCGGCGCCGAATCTTCCGTTCTTGTTGCCGGGGCGGGCACGGGAAGTGAGGCGGTTTCCTTTGCGTCCCGCAATCCGGGGTGGAAGGTTACGGGCTTTGACCCGGCGGCTGAGATGCTCAAAATCGCCGGGGCGAAGGTTCGGGAAAAAGGGCTTGAAGACAGGGTTTCCCTTGTGGAGGGATTTGCCGGGGCGGTTGAGGAAAGCCCGCTTTTTGACGCGGCAACCTCAATGCTGGTTATGCACTTTCTCCCCGATGACGGCTCAAAAGACGAGTTTTTGTCCGGGATTTCAAAACGGCTCAAGCCCGGAGCGCGCATCGTTCTCACAGACCTTGAGGGCGACACCGCAAGCCCCGCTTTCAAAACCCTTGAAAAAGCGTGGCGGCGTCAGTTGCTTTCCGTGGTGAAAGATCCGGAAGCGGTGGAGGAAACTTTTGAGAATTTGAGAATCAACGTGAAATTCGTTCCCGAAGAAAGGATAAGGGAGATACTTGAAAACGCCGGTTTTCCGGCGGCGGTCAAGTTCTTTCAAGGTTTTCTCACCGGCGGCTACACCGCCGTCAAGACCTGAAAAATTGAGGTATGGTTTTTTATGAGTAAAATTTCCCCCTCGCAAAAACTGAAACAACTGGGCATCAGTCTGCCCCCGGTTCCCGCTCCGGCGGGCTCGTATGTTCCGTGCGTCCGCACGGGCAACCTCGTTTTTGTTTCCGGGCAGTTGCCGTTTAATAACGGAAAACTGCTTTTCCGGGGCACGGTGGGTGTTGAGGTTTCGGTTGAGCAGGCAAAACTTGCCGCCCGCGAGGCGGCGGTGAACTGTCTTGCCGTTCTGAACGCCCAGCCCGGCGGCCTGGACGCGGTGCGCAGAATAGTCAAAGTAACCGGCTATGTCGCATCCTCAGACCGGTTTGTCCGTCAGGCGGATGTTGTGAACGGAGCGTCTGATTTTTTTGCCGAAGTGTTCGGCTCCGCCGGACGTCATTCGCGCGCGGCTGTGGGAGCGGTGTCGCTTCCGCTCGGCTCTCCCGTTGAGATTGAGATTGTGGCGGAGGCGGAGCCCGCCTGAAGCCGTGGAAGTTGTTCTGTGGACAGATTGCCTTCCCGCCGCCGTGGAGATTCCTGCGGTGGAGGTTTTTTTGCGCGGCTTCGGTTTTGAAGCCCGCGCGGGCGGAGAGTTGTTCACGGCGGAAAACCTTGATGACGCGAAATTTCTCGCTTCGGTGCGCGTAAAAGATTTTGAAATCCCGCTTGACCGTCCCGCCCGTCCGCTTCCCGAAGATGTTGAGGCGGAGTTGAAATCCTTATCAGAGGGAGAGCCGCCGCGCAAAGCCGCCTATGACGGGATGTGGTTTCAGAGGAAGATTCACAAACGGTTCGCCTCCGCTCCTCCCGCAGTGAACATCGTTTGCACGGGAAGGCTTATATGCACGTACGAGAAACGTTATCACGCGAGAGTTGTTGTTATGGGAGATGCGCCTTCGGTGCAGATAGTGTCGTCAGAGGGGGTGGTTGAGGGTCCGGCAAAGCCGCCCGAATACTACTGGGCAAAGGGCGGGCTGATTCAGCGCGGCCTTGCGGATGAAGGAAGCGAATCCCTTTCCGTTCTTGACGAGGTTTTTGAGGGGAAATTTATCAAACGTTCTGACCCTTTGCTCGGGCGCGTGTTTGCCGCCTACTGCCTCCAGCCCGTTTTGTATGCCCTTACAGGCGCGGAATTTTGTTCTGACCCGCAGTGCAGTTTGTTCAACTCGCACCGGCAGTCCGAAATTTTGAAAGCTCAGGCGCGCGGACGCCTTTGCGAAAACTGTTTAAAAATCGCCGGGGAAAAAAACCTGTAGAGGCGCGCCGGGGTTCCGGTCAGCCTTCCATGCTTTTCAGTTTCTCAATCGCCACGCGGGCGGCTTTCTTTCCGGAAAGCAGCATTCCGCCGAATGTCGGTCCCATTCTGGGAAGTCCGAAAACCGTGTTGACAGACATTCCGCAGGCTATCAAGCCGGGGTGAACCTCTCCGGTGTATTCAACTAGGGCGTCTTCTGCTTTCTCAACCCACATTGAGCCGTGACCCGGAAGTTTTTTGTAAAGCCCCTGCTGAGACAGGCGCGAGACGGCGTAGGCGTCATGCCCGGTTGCGTCTATTACCAGTTTTGACTCTATGGAAATCGGGTCAAGGCAGGTTATCTCTTTCGGCATTTTGACGATGGGAGTCCAGTTGATGACGATTCCGGCAACCCGTCCGTTTTCTCTCAGAACAAGGTCGTCAAACATTGTCATGTTCCGTATCGTGGCTCCCGCCTCGCAGGTCATCGCGATAAGTTTTGAGCACGCATAAGGGGCGTCCACTATGAAATGCCCTTCGGAAATCTCTTTGTAGGGAACCTCTATTTCGTCCAGAACCTCGTGCCCCGGAGCGCGCACGCTCGCCTTGTTCATAAGGTATCCGCCAATCCAGAAACCGCCGCCGAGCGAGTTCAGACGCTCAACAAGCAAAACCTTGTATTTGGCAAGGGCGATGTCTTTTGCGGCAACAAGACCGCTGGGACCCGCGCCGATGACTATCACGTCGCTCTCTGTGTACTCAAGAAACTCGCTGGCAAATCCCTCAACGATTCCTCTCGTAACCTCTTTCTCACCAACCGGGGCGAACTTAACTTTTCCGTTTTTGTCCTCAGCCATTTTTCACCCCTCCTGTTTTGTATCCTCTTCCTCTCCGCCGCTCTGCTGTTCCTCTTCTCCGCCCTCGCTCTCAGGCGCAGATTCCTCTCCGCCGTCTTCATCATCGTCCGCCGCCTCTACTGTCTCCGCGCCGCCGGTTTCCTCTTCTTCCGTTTGCTCCGTCTCTGCGGGCGCAGTTTCTTGTTCATGTGCCGTTTCCGTTTCTTCAGAGGCTGCCTCTTCTGAAACCGTCTGCTCTGTTTCCGTCTGCTCTGTCTCCATCTGTTCCGTTTCCTGAACGGCTCCTTCCGCCGCTTCCGCCGCCTGTTCCGGCGCCGTCTCCTCTTCCTCATCGCCCTCAATTTCAACGATTATGGACGCTTTTATCTGCGCCTTTATCCTTACGGGAACCTCGTGTTTGCCGATGGATTTGATGTTTTTTTCAAGAAGGACGTTTTTCTTCTCAATCTCCAGCCCGTGCTGTTCTTTGAGCGCGTCCACGATTGTCTGAACGTTGACGGAGCCGAACATCTTTTCCCCGCTGCTGATTTTTGACTCTATGTTTATGACCGTGCCGTCTATCTTCTCCGCCGCCTCGCGGGCGTCTGCGAGCGTTTTTTCGCGTTTCTGTTTCAGGGCTTCAAGTTTCTTTTCCCAGTCGCGCAGGTTGGTTTCGGTTGCCTCTATGGCGAGTTTCTGCGGTATGAGATAGTTTCTCGCAAGACCGTTTTTAACGTTCTTCACCTCTCCCGCAAGTCCGATGTCGTCTATGTCTGATGTCAGAATGACTCTCATTTTTCTCCGCCTTACTTGTGAAGGGTTGTGTACGGAAGAAGAGCCATAAACCGCGCCCGTTTGATGGCGGTCGCCACTCTCCTCTGCTCCTTGGCATTCAAACCCGTTCCCCTTCTGGAAATAATCTTCTTGCTCTCCGTTACGAACTGCGAAATCAGGTCTGTGTCTTTGTAGTCAATCCTCCTGCCCTCTTTGGCAAGGTTGCGGACTTTTTTGCCTCTTTTCCTGCTGTGCCTTCTCTGTGTGTGGCTTCTCATTATTACTTTTCTCCTCCGGTGGATTTTGCCGATTTCCATTCCGCTCCGGCAGGCGCGGAGGGTTTTTCCTCAGGCGTCCGGTTTTGCGGGGCGGAAGGTCCCGGAGAAGACTGACGCTCCGGGCGGCGGTCTCTGCTTCCATCTCTGTCATCGCGTTTTTTCTCAGGCGGAGCGGGCGGCTTTTCCGGCTCTATGCCGCGCGCCTGATCCTCATCCACTGAAACCGTGATGAATCTCATCACCTCGCTTTTGTGAAATCCCAGATGCTTCTCAAGTTCTCTCACCACCGGGGGAAGAGCTCTGTATGTGAGGATGTGGTATGTGCCGCGCCTGTATCCCTCTATTTCATAGGCAAGGTCGCGTTCGTCCCATTTTTCGTTTCTGATGGTCTCGCCGTCATTCTCTTTGAGAGCGGCGTCAACTTTGCCCTGAATAACGGAAAGCGCGCCGCTTTCCACATCGGGTCTCACCAGATAAAGAGTTTCATAAAAATTACGTTTGTCTGTCAACTTCTTCCTCCTGCTTTGGTCTTGCGCCCGCGCGGCTCACCATCCGCTTGCGGGAACAGGCAAGAAAGACCGGAACCACTATAACACGCTTCAGCCGCCGGTTCAAAACTGCCGCTTAAAGTATAAGCGGGGCGATGACGAGCGATACGATTGACATCAGTTTGATGAGAATGTTCATCGCCGGTCCCGAAGTGTCTTTGAACGGGTCTCCGATTGTGTCTCCCACAACCGCCGCCTTGTGCGCTTCCGAGCCTTTTCCTCCGAGGTTTCCCTCTTCAATAAACTTTTTCGCGTTGTCCCACGCTCCGCCGGAGTTCGCCATCATCAGGGCGAGCATAACGCCTGTTACAACCGCTCCCGCAAGAAAGCCTCCGAGCGCTTCGGCGCCGAGAAGTTTCCCCACCGCTATCGGGGCGACAATCGCCACGATGCTGGGTGCTATCATCTCGCGCAAAGATGCGTCTGTGCTGATGCTTACGCAGGTTGAGTAATCGGGCTTTGTTTCGCCTTCAAGTATTCCCTTTATCTCCCTGAACTGGCGGCGCACCTCTTCAACCATTTTCTGCGCAGACCTTCCAACCGCGCCCATCGTGAGCGCGCCTATGAGAAACGGCATCGTTCCGCCCATAAGCATTCCGATAACAACGCTTGGGGATGATATGTCTATCACTTCAAGCCCAACCGCGTTCACGTAGGCGGCGAACAGGGCGAGCGCGGAAAGAGCCGCGGAACCAATGGCAAATCCCTTTCCGATTGCGGCGGTTGTGTTTCCGAGAGAGTCGAGTTTGTCCGTTATCTTTCTCACGTTCTCACCCAGACCGCCCATTTCGGCTATTCCGCCCGCGTTGTCCGCAACGGGGCCGTAGGCGTCAACCGACATGGTCATTCCGATTGTGGCGAGCATACTCACCGCCGCTATGCCGATTCCGTAAAGACCGGCGCAGTAATAAGATACTCCGATGGAAGCCGCTATCGTGATAACCGGCGCGGTTGTGCTGTACATACCGACCGCGAGCCCCTCTATGATGTTTGTGGCAACTCCGGTTTCAGACGCCTCGGCAATCTTTTTCACCGGAGATGACGAAGTGTAGTACTCCGTTATCCTTCCGATAACAACACCTGAGGCAAGCCCGAATACGGACGCGAAGAAGATTCCCATCGCGCTGACGACTTCCGCCTGCTTGTAGAAACCGCTCCACTCAATTCCCGTTTTCCGCGCCACCAGATAAAGGGCGGCAAATGAGAGGGCGATATACACCACCCCCGCGATAATTGTTGACCAGCGCAAAACTATCTGCGGCTCTTTCTCTTTGAGCCACCCGACCGACTGCGCGCCGACAAGAGACGAGAGACTTCCGAGAAGTATAAGAACAACCGGCACGGACATAAGAACGCCCGTTTCCGCTACGCCGAGACCCATTGTCGCGGCGATTACGACAGTCGCGATTACCGCGCCCACGTATGACTCAAACAAGTCCGCGCCCATTCCCGCGACATCTCCCACATTGTCTCCCACATTGTCTGCGATGGTTGCGGGGTTTCTGGGGTCGTCTTCGGGTATTCCCGCTTCAACCTTTCCAACAAGGTCTGCGCCCACGTCTGCGGCTTTTGTGTATATGCCGCCGCCAATTCTTGCAAAAAGCGCGACCGTGCTCGCGCCCATGGCGAACCCTCCGATTGCCGAGGCGAAGTTCTCCGCCTCAAATCCCGCGTATCCCATTGCCAAATAGAAAGCGATGCTGAGACCCAGAAGCCCCAGCCCGG
This sequence comes from Thermodesulfobacteriota bacterium, assembly GCA_965226585.1. Classification (GTDB taxonomy): domain Bacteria; phylum Desulfobacterota_D; class UBA1144; order Nemesobacterales; family Mycalebacteriaceae; genus Mycalebacterium. The sequence goes on from OZ245366.1 coordinate 427,454, forward strand.
CGACTGAAAGCCCCATAACGTTGCCGCCTTTGAAAGCGGCTTCAAGGGCTTTTCCCTGTCCGTCGCTTGATGCCGCCTGCGCGGTTCTCACATTCGCTTTTGTCGCCGCTTTCATTCCGAAAAATCCGGCAAGTATGGAGCACCCCGCTCCCCCGACATAAGCCACGGCTGTTTCCCAGCCGATGAAAAACCCTATGCTCACAAACACGGCGGCAACGAACACAAGAATAATCCTGTATTCCCTTTTGAGGAACACCATCGCGCCTTCGTGTATGGCTTCGGATATTTCCCTCATTTTGTCCGTGCCCACGGGAAGGGCGCTCAGCCCTCTGTACACAACGTACGCGTAGACCAGAACAAGGACTCCCACCGCAATTCCGGCAAGTCCGACTGTGCTTGGCTCAAATATATTTTCAAACATCTTTAATCCTCCGTTTATGGCTTGGTTTAATTTTTATTCTCCAGTATTTGGTTGTGTCTGTTCATTGCCTCGGCAACCCCGTCAGACACTATTTCGCAGACCGCCGCCGCCGCGGTGTCTATTGACTGCGCGACTGTTTCCATCTCGCTCCCGTCAAAGTCTGCAAGAACGTAGTCTGCAACGTCCATACCTCCGGGGGCGGGTTTTCCAACGCCTATTCTCACTCTCGCAAACTCGTTTCCAACGCTTGCGGCAACGGATTTTATTCCGTTGTGTCCGGCGCTTCCGCCGCTCAATTTTACTTGAATGCGTCCCACGGGCAAATCAACCTCGTCATGGGCAACCACAAGGTTCTCTTTTTCAATTCCGTAAAAATTCATTATTTTCCTCACGGGCTCGCCGCTGTTGTTCATATAGGTTTCGGGTTTGAACACAATCAGTTTCGTCTCTCCGTGAAAGCCGCTTCCGTAAGTTCCCCCGAAATCTGTTTTTGATATTTCAATTCCGGTTTTCCCGGCAACTCTTTCCACCGCCATAAATCCGGCGTTGTGTCTGTTTTTTCTGTAACGCAATCCGGGATTGCCGAGACCAACGACCAGAAAAACCACCTTGAGAGTCTCCTCCTATTCCTTGTCTCCCTCTTTCCCGGCAGACTCTCCGCCTTCCGCCGCAGTCTCCTCTCCTTCCGCCGCTTCTCCCTCCGCGCCTTCTCCCTCTTCGCCTTCCTCTCCCTGTTCGGTGGTTGTTTTGGCGGCTTCAGAAATTGCGGCTCTGGGCGCGATGACCATAACAACGGGTTCGTCTGCGCTGTTGAGAATTTCCAGTTCGCCCGCAAAACTCAGGTCTCTCACGTGAAGAGAGTCGCCTATTTCAAGCTCTGTTATATCAACCTCAATAAACGCCGGTATGTTTTCGGGCAGGCATTTGACCCTGAAGTTTCTCTCTATCACCTCAAGTATTCCGCCTTCTTTCATTCCCCGCGATTTTCCGGTGAATTCAATCGGAACTTCAACTCTCAGTTTGGTGTCCGGGTCTATGGACTGGAAGTCCAGATGCTTTGTTTTTCCGGTAAGCGGGTCTTTCTGAACGTCTTTTATAATGGAAAGCGAGGGTTTAATGTCTGAGTTTTCAACGCTTATTTCAAGCAGGGTGTTTTTGTCGGTTCCGAGCGCCGTTTTCAGGTCTTCGGGCGAAACCTCTATGCAAATCGCTTCCATTCCCTTGCCGTAGAGAACCGCCGGAATGAGTTTGTCTTTGCGGACTTTCACCGCTCCGGTTTTTCCGGTTCGTTCCCTTTGTTTTACTGTCAGACTGCTTTTCGCCATTTCCTTTTTCCTTTTGAAACAAAAATCGCGTACTCAAAACCTCAGTTGAAGAGAGCGCTTATGGACTCTCCTCTTGCCACTCTGCGAATGGATTCCCCTATCAATTCAGCCATACACAGGACGGTCAGTTTATCACACTTTTCCGTTTTTTCTTTCTGCGGGATTGTATTTGTTATCACAACCTCGTCAAAGCGCGAGGATTTGATTCTTTGAACCGCGTCTCCTGAAAGCACTCCGTGAGTACAGCACAGTGAAACACTGCGCGCGCCTTCGTTCATAATAACATCAGCCGCCTGCGTGGCGGTTCCGGCGGTGTCCACCATATCGTCAATAATAATGGCGTCTCTGTCTTTCACGTCTCCGATAATGTAGTCAACATCCGCCACATTCGGGGCGGTTCTTCTTTTTGTGGTCATTGCGATATCCAGGCGCAACTTGTCTGCGTAGAAGCGCGCCCGCTCCATTCCGCCCGCGTCCGGAGAGACAACGATGGGGTTTTTGCCCGCGTATTTCTTTTCAAGGTAGTTGATAATCACGGGAGAAGCGTAGAGGTGGTCAACGGGAACATCAAAGAAGCCCTGAATCTGTCCGGCGTGAAGGTCTATGGTCATCACCCGTTTTACGCCTGAGTTCACGATGGTGTCTGCAATCAGTTTTGCCGAGATGGGTCCCCGGGGTTTCACTTTTCTGTCTTGTCTTGAGTAGCCGTAGTAGGGCATAACCGCCGTTACGGAAGCCGCAGACGCCCGTTTAAGCGCGTCCGTGATTATGAGGAGTTCCATAAGGTTTTCGTTAACCGGCGGGCAGGTGGACTGGACGACAAACACATTTGCGCCTCTAACGCTCTCCACGATTTCAGCGTAAATTTCGCCGTCGCTGAATCTGTGCAGGTTTATCTCGCCCGGTTTCACGCCGATTTTTTCACAGATAGATTCAAACAGCGGAACATTGGAACTTCCGCTAAACACTTTTACTGTTTCATCTAAACCGGACATTTAACCTCTCTCACCCACAAAAAAACCCGCCACACGGGCAGGGTGGTTAAGTATAGATTACAAAGGGGATTATGCAAGAGAGTTTGGGGGTGTTAGGCGGTTGTGTATACTGCGTGAGAATTGGAGGGAGATTGATGAGCGAGAAAAAGATACTGCCCGTGTTTCTGTTTTGCCTGTTTTTTGGCACTTTGGGCATCCACCGGTTTTATCTGCGTAAATTTGGAACGGGCATATTGCAACTGCTTACTTTGGGCGGTCTTGGCATATGGACACTTGTTGATTTTATAATCATCATTGCGGGTTCTTTTACCGATAAAGACGGAAATAAAATAACACAATGGGTGTAGTTCCGAGTTTCATTTTTCTATGCGTTTTCTGGACAAAATAGTTAGAGAAGTCAACGATAAATCCAAAAACTACAACTTTGGCGACCTACAATATCGTCGTAGAGAGATTAAGGGCTTATCCCGGCTACCGTCAAAAACCCCGTTCAATCATTTAGCGAATGATGAGAAATGGGCAATGCATTGCGGTGGAAGGACAGAGTTGCAATTCAATCTTGGCATTGAAGGAAATCATCTAAGATACGGCATTGCTTTTTCACTTGAAACCAGCCAAACACTTCCCAGCATAGAACCTTTGATTTCCAAGATGAAGTTGTTTAATCAATTTTTAAAGATGAATAGTGGAGACTTTTCGGACTTGAAAATGTGGCATCGGAAATCTGATTGTGCAAGAAGCAGTGATTATGAGCATAAAATAATTCGTAAGGAGTTATTCACAGAAGGATATTTTATTTTTCTTGGCGGTGAAAAAGATAAGAGCAAAGTTAGACCTTCGCAGATTCTTGAGACATTTGACAGACTCTTGGATTTGTATCTCTATGTAGAGAGTGACGGTAGCAATGTTTATTTACCAATCCCCGCTCAAAACGCTACAAACAAAAGCCCGTTTGTTTTTAAGTCCGGCTACAGAGAAACATCCCCGTCAACTGAGAGAAAATCGACAGGTAAAACAACTCAGACCAAGGGAAATCACGACAAGTTAAAAAATCGTCTGTATGACGAGAAAATACGGGAGCACGGCAAAGAAAATGTCGGAACAGAGAACCCTTCCGGCAACGGGCAGTTTATAGATTTAGTTGTTAAGAAAGGGTCTGAATTTTATTTCTATGAAATCAAAACACATGACACAGATCGCTTGTGCATTCGTGAAGCAATTGGGCAGTTGCTTGAATATTCGTATTGGCCGGGTTGCAAAACAGCGAAGCGTCTTGTAGTTGCCGGAAAGCCGGAACTTACGGAAGAGGGAAAGAAATATTTGGAAAAACTGCGGAAGAAATTAAATATTCCCGTGTATTACGAGCAAATCACTTCCTAAACTTCCCGAAATCCACTTCTCTTTTTTCAATAAACGCCTCAACGCCCTCTTTTGATTCTTCGGTTGTGTGGAAAAGTTCAAGCGAACTGAGACCCATTCGGGAAATTCCGAAAATACTGTCCGTGTCGGCGTTGAAAGAGTATTTTGCCACCTTCAAAGCGGTGGGGCTTTTGTCAATTATCTCATCACACCACCGGTTCACCTCCGCGTCCAATTTCGCCTTAGGCACAACAACATTCACAAGCCCCATATCAAGCGCCTCTTCCGCGCCGTATTTTCTGCACAAATACCACATCTCCCGCGCCTTTTTCTCGCCCACAATTCTTGAGAGATACGCCGTTCCAAATCCGGCGTCCACACTGCCAACCCTCGGTCCCACCTGCCCGAAAACGGCGTTGTCTGCCGCTATTGTCAAATCACACACCACTTGAAGCACATTGCCGCCGCCAATGGCATAGCCCTTTACCGCCGCTATAACGGGCTTCGGAATGTTGCGTATCAAGTAGTGAAGTTTCGCCACATACGCGCCAACTCCAAGTAGATTTTTCGAACCCTTCGGCTGTTTTTTCGCCTTCTGGTCTCCGCCCGTGGAAAACGCCTCGTCTCCCGCCCCCGTTAACACCACAACACCAACGGAATTGTCTTTCCAAGCGTCCGTAACCGCCTCTATCATCTCATAAAGCGTCTGCGCCCGGAAAGCGTTCAGAACCTTCGGGCGGTTGATGGTTATCACCGCGCGCCCCTTGCGCTTTGAGTATTTTATGTCTTCAAACTTCGCCACCTGTCTCTACCCCCTGTACCATTTCGGCGCCGCGCCGCCCTTTGATATGTTGACCGTTTTTGTCTCAAGATAATTCTCAAGCCCCTCCATTCCAAGCTCCTTGCCAAAGCCGCTCTGCTTCAACCCGCCGTACGGAGTCTGCGGAACAATCCCCCCGTAGGTGTTCACCCACACATATCCCGCCTCCATCCGCCTCGCGCACCTCATCGCCCTGTTTCCGTCCGCCGTCCACACACCGCCGGCAAGCCCGTACTCCGTGTCATTTGCCATTTTTATCGCCTCTTTTTCCGTCTCAAACTCCATCACCGCCACCACGGGACCGAATATCTCCTCCCTTGCCGCAACATTGCCCGGACTTACTCCCCACAGAACGGTCGGCTCGAAAAACCAGCCCGCGCCGCGCCGTTTTTTTCCGCCGCACAAAACCTTCGCGCCCTGCCGCACCGCCTCATCCACGCATCCGCGCACCTTCTCAAAATGCTCTCCGGACACCAGCGCGCCCATCTCCGTGTCCGCCGCTTCGGGGTTTCCCGTTTTTATCTTTTTCACCCTCTTTACGTACATATCCAAAAACTTGCGGCGTATCTTTTTGTGAAGCAGAAGCTTTGTTACCGCCGTGCAATTCTGCCCCTGATTGAAAAACCCTCCGCGCAGGCACGCCTCAACCGCCTGCCCGATGTCTGCGTCATCAAACACAATGCATGACGCCTTGCCGCCAAGCTCAAGCGAAACCCGCTTTACGCCGTCCGCCGCGTTTCTCATAACGGTTTTGCCCGTGGCGGTTGAACCCGTGAAGGCGATTTTTGCCACCCCCGGATGACGCGACAGCGCGCTTCCCGCCTCAGCCCCCGCCCCCGTTACAACATTCAGAACGCCCGGAGGAAGCCCGGCTTTTTCCGCGCACAGTTTTGCTATCTCCGTTGTGGCGGCGGATGTGAGTTCCGAGGGCTTCACAACAACCGCGCACCCGGCCGCCAGAGCGGCGGATATTTTCCAGAACGCGAGCAGAACGGGGAAGTTCCACGGCACAATCAAAGCCGCCACGCCCACGGGCTCTTTTACGGTCAGCGATGTTTGCCCCGGTGAAACTTCAATCGTTTCGCCGCCGATTTTATGGGCAAGTCCGGCAAAGTATTCAAGCGTTTTGACTGAGCCGCCAATCTCAACAAGTTTGCTCTCTCTCAGCGGTTTTCCGGTTTCCCTCGTGTTGATGAGGGCGAGTTTGTCGGCGTTTTTTTCAAGAACTCCGGCAATCTTCAGCAAGGTTTTGGCTCTTTCCCCCGGCGGTGTTTCGCGCCATTTCTCAAAAGCGCGGTTTGCCGTTTTTACGGCGGAATCAACTTCCGTTTTTCCGCAAAGCGCGACAGCGGCATAGGGGGCTCCGGTTGCCGGATTTTCCCGCGCGAAGTATTTCGCCCCGCGCGGCTTGACTTCGCGCCCGCCTATAAACGGGTTACATTTGATTACGGGGGGCATAGGGCTGTATTCTACAACAGTAACCGTTTATGTGAAAACGAACACAAGGGGGAAAAGACATTGAGCAACACGGTAAAAGCGGAAGGAAAATGCCTTTGCGGGGCGGTGAAGTTTACGGCTGAAGAAGCGGCAAAAAGCGTTGGGGTGTGCCACTGCGATACGTGCCGCAGGTGGGGCGGAGGCCCCTTTATGGCAACCGGCTGCGGCTCAAAGGTTGATTTTGAGGGCGCGGACAACATAGAGGTTTTTGATTCGTCAGACTGGGCGGAGCGCGGCTTTTGCCGCAAGTGCGGAACACATCTGTTTTACAGAATAAAACGGAACGGGGCGCACATGATGACCGCCGGTCTTTTCGGCGGCTCGGTTCCGTTTGAGTTGACCCACGAGGTTTTTGTTGACGAAAAGCCCGAATTTTATGACTTTTCGGGCAACACCGAGAAGATGACCGGCAAAGAGTGCTTTGAGAAATTCAAGGCGGAATGACGAGGGTGATTTCTGAAAATGTCTGAAGAAAAACCTGTGGACGACCCGTCCGGAGACGCAGAGCGGGAAAACTCTCCGGACTCTGAAGACCGCTGGGCGGTGTGGCTCGGCTTTGCCATTTTGCTTGCCGGGGCTTTGCTGTTCTTCCCGCAGGCGGCTGATGTAAAATCGGAACTGCGCAAGGCGGAGTCTCTCTACGCCGAAAAGACTGACACAAAAGGTTTCAAAACAATCGCGTGGTACAAACTGTCTGACGCAAGGGCGGCGGTGAAGGCGAAGGACGGAGTTTCGGGCAAATGGCTTGCTCTGCTGGCGGGAAAACCCCGCAAGTGGTCTGACAATCCGCTGGACGCTTTCTTTTTTGACAGGCAAAGGGCGCAAACCCTCAGCGCGTCCGCAGGGGCGGCTCACAAAAAAGCGCGGGATTTTGAAAAGGCGGCTTTTTCCGCCGCGCAGTCAGCGGAAAAGAGGGCGGCAAAATCAGGGTTCGGCAATCAGTCTGCCAACGATAAAGCGTCAGCCGCCATATCAAAGTGGCGCGCGGCGCGGACAAAAGCGGCTTCAGCCGCGAAAAAAGCGGGTTTCAAAGGATACAACCAAGCCGGGTGGCTTATCGCTCTGGGCATTTTGTGCGCGGCTCTGTTCGGTACCGGAATAAAGTTTATGGGCGGCTCTTTCAGGCGTTTTGCCAAAGGTTTCGCTTTTGTTTTCGCGGTCGCGGTCGCGGCGTATGTGTTTGCGGGGCAGGCGACTGTGAAGCAGTACGGGGTTGGCTATGCCGTGTGGGCGATTGCCATCGGTATGCTCATAAGCAACACGGTCGGCACGCCGCGCTGGGCAATGCCCGCCGTGCAAACGGAGTATTACATCAAAACCGGGCTGGTTCTGCTTGGGGCGAAAATTCTGTTTGAAAAGATTCTCACCATAGGGGCGGCGGGGATTGTTGTGGCGTGGATTGTTACGCCCGTTGTGTGGCTGGTTACCTTCTGGTTCGGGCAGAAAATTTTAAAAATCGCGTCCAAACGGCTGAACGCCGTTATCTGCTCCGACATGTCTGTCTGCGGAGTGTCCGCCGCGATTGCGACTGCGGCGGCTTGCAAAGCCAAAAAAGAGGAACTCACCCTCGCGGTGGGGCTGTCTCTTGTTTTCACCGCGATTATGATGGTGGTTATGCCGCTGTTTATAAAAGGGTTTTTCCCGCCGGACAAACAACTGATACTTGGCGGGGCGTGGATGGGCGGCACAATAGACGCGACCGGAGCGGTTGCGGCGGCGGGAGCCGTTCTGGGTGAAAAAGCCCTCTACGTGGCGGCAACGGTCAAGATAATACAGAACGTGCTGATAGGGGTTATAGCCTTCTGTGTCGCCCTGTATTTCACAACAAAAGTGGAAGCCGCGGAAACGGGCGCGAAGCCGGACGCGCGCGAGATATGGCGGCGGTTTCCCAAGTTCATTCTCGGTTTTCTTGCCGCGTCAATAGTTTTTTCACTGCTCTACTCGTGGTTCAACACGCAGGCGGAGGGAATGGGACGCGCCTTGATTGATCAGGGGGTGGTTAAGGGAATGAGCGATATGTTCAGGGGATGGTTTTTCTGTCTGGCGTTTGTGAGCATAGGGCTTGCGACAAATTTCCGCGCCCTGCGTCATCACTTTGTCGGCGGCAAACCGCTTCTGCTGTATCTGTTCGGGCAGTCTTTCAATCTCGCTCTCACACTGCTGGTTGCCTATATCTCGTTCTACATTCTGTTCCCGAAACTTACGGAGGCGATTTAACTTGACGGCGAGGCAGAGACTGCGCGCGTGGGCAATTCTGCTTGCGGGGCTTGCGTGCCTGTGGTTTGCGGTGTTTGCCGCCGCGCCCCGGCTGGCGAAACTGATACCCCTTTTTGAACGGATGGCGCAGGCGGCGGAAGAAAGAAACATTGACGCTTCCGCGTATTTTTATTCCGAACTTGAAATTTCCTATGAAGCGGAGAGGCTCATTGGCGATGCCGTCAAATCCGTCCGCAAACCCGAACCGGAGGACGGCGGTTTTTGACAACCCGCACGATTTACCTGTAAATTAGCCCTGTTTCTGACGGAGGACGAAGCCATCATTCTTATTGACGACATCTACAAAAAAGCGGTTGTTCGCGATGAGCCGATAGATTTTGACGAGGCGCTCGCGCTTACGGAAATTCCAAACGAAAGGATAGGCGAACTTATGTGCGTTGCCCGCGATGTTACAAAAAAACATCACGGAGACGGCGTTTTTCTGCGCTCCATAATCTCCGCCCAAACGGGGAACTGCCCCGAAGACTGCTCTTTCTGCTCGCAATCCGCCCACTACGACACCGATGTTGAAGCGCACCCGCTTATGGCGGACGAAAAAATACTGAAAGCCGCAAAACAGGCCGAATCCATGGGCGCGATGGATTTCTGCATAGTCATAAGCGCGAAGGGTCCCACGCCCCGCATATTCAAACGAGTTCTCGGCGCGGTTGACCTTCTCACAAGGGAAACAAACCTCAAAGTCGGCTGTTCACTCGGCGAACTGACCGAAGAGCAGGCAATTCTGCTTAAAGAGCACGGCGTCTGGAGATACAACCACAACCTTGAAACCTGCCGCAGTCACTTCCCGAACATCGTTACCACGCACTCATACGATGACAGGGTGGAGACGGCAAAGACGGTTAAAAAAGTTGGAATGAACCTGTGCTCGGGCGGCATCCTCGGAATGGGGGAAACCACCCGCCAGCGCGTGGAGTTCGCTTTTGAAATACGCGAACTTGACCCGAACTGGGTTCCAATCAACTTCCTCAACCCGCGCCCCGGAACACCGTTTGCGGCGTTTGAACCCGTCCAGCCGCTTGAAGCCGTAAAGATGATATCCATCTGGCGTCTGGTTCTGCCGGACAAAATACTGATGATTTCAGGGGGAAGAGAGGTAACGTTGAGAGACCTCCAGTCCATGGGGGTTTTTGCGGGCGCGAACGCCATGATAATAGGCAACTACCTCACAACGTCCGGAAGGTCGCCCGAGGAAGACCTCAAAATGCTTGAAGACCTCCAGATGCCGGTTCGCACTCAAATAGAGAACTGAGAAAATCTCCGCGCGCCGCCCCGCGCACACCTAAAATGTCCGGCAGACGCACAAACATCTGGCACCCCTTCACTCAGATGAGTGAACACGAAGATTCCCCGCCGCTTGTCATAGAAAAGGGCGAGGGCTCCTACCTGATAGATTCTGACGGAAACCGCTACATAGACGGCGTTTCATCGCTGTGGGTAAATATTCACGGGCACGGAGTTCGTGAGATAGAGGACGCGGTAAAAAAACAACTTGAAAGCATAGGGCACAGCACTTTGCTTGGGCTTTCAAATCCCGCCGCCGAACAGCTTGCCGAAAAAATCATATCCGCCGCCCCGGACGGGCTTACAAAGGTTTTCTTTTCCGGAGACGGCGCGTCCGCCGTTGAGGTGGCGATAAAAATGGCGTTTCAATACTGGAAGAACAAGGGCGAAGAGAGCAGAACGAAATTCATCTCGCTTGAAAACGGGTATCACGGAGACACGCTTGGAGCCGTATCTGTGGGCGGAATAGACATGTTTCACTCCGCTTTCAAGCCGCTGTTGTTTGAAACATTCAAAGCGCCTTCCTACTACTGTTACAGATGCCCGCTTTCAAAAACCTATCCGTCTTGCGGAGTTGCCTGCGCGGATGAGATTGACGCGATATGCTCTGAGCATCCCGGAGAGATAGCCGCCATTATTCTTGAGCCGTATGTTCAGGCGGCGGGCGGAATGACGGTTTCGCCCCCGTCATATCTTGAGAAGGTGAGAAAGATTGCGGACAGCCATGACGTTCTTTTGATACTTGACGAAGTGGCGACCGGATTCGGCAGAACGGGCGAGATGTTTGCCTGCGAGCATGAAAATGTCTGTCCCGATATGATGGTTATCGGCAAAGGGCTTACGGGCGGATACACGGCGCTTTCCGCCACGCTTGCGACCGAACGGATATACGAGGCGTTTCTTGGCGACTACGAGGAGTTCAAAACCTTTTTTCACGGGCACAGTTATTCGGGAAACCCGCTTGCCTGCGCTGCGGGGCTGGGCAATTTCGCGGCGTTTGAAAACAGAAAAACACTTGAAAAACTGCCTGAAAAAATAGAGTTTTTTGAGGACGAACTCAAAGAGTTCCGCTCCATAGAAAGTGTGGGAGACGTGAGAAACAAGGGGCTTATGGCGGGCATTGAGATAGTTATGGACAGAGACACAAAACAGAGTTATCCCGTTTCCATGAGAATGGGGAAAAGGGTGGCGGACAGGGCGATGGATTACGGCGTTCTGCTTCGCCCGCTTGGCGATGTTGTGGTTCTGATGCCGCCGCCGGGCATTGAGATGGATGATTTGAAAAAACTGATGAAAGCCGCTTACAGGGCTGTGAGAGAGGTTACCGAAGAGGCGGCGGAAAAGGGCGCGGCTTTTTTATGAATCCCCTCAACTGGCTTGAAGGCGAACTTTCCGGGATACGGGAAAAGGGGCTTTTCAGGGAACTTACCGAACTTGAGACCGGGCAGACGCCCGAAGTTTCAATTGGCGGACGGAAGTATATTCTGCTTGGCTCAAACGGATATCTTGGGCTTTCCACTCATCCTTCGGTTATAAGGGCGGCTGTGTCTGCCCTTGAAAAATACGGCGCGGGAAGCGGCGGCTCGCGTCTTGTGAGCGGAACAACAGACTTGCATCGTGAACTGGAGGAGAGGATAGCGGCGTTCAAAAAAACTGAGGCGGCAATAGTTTTCAGTTCCGGTTATCTGGCAAACACGGGCGCGATTCAGTCGCTTGCCCCCTCGGGAAGCGTGATATTCAGCGATGAGTTGAATCATGCTTCAATAATAGACGGGTGCAGAATTTCGGGCGCGGAGGTGAGGGTGTACCGTCATTTGGATTTTGATCATTTGGAGACTCTTGTGTCTGCGGAGAAGGGAGTGGAGAGGAAACTGATAGTTACGGACACGGTTTTCAGCATGGACGGCGACCTTGCGGATTTGTCTGTTCTTTGCGGCATTTCAGAGCGGCACGGGTGCGCGCTTATGGTTGACGAGGCGCACGCGACCGGAGTTTTGGGCAAGCGGGGAAGCGGGGCGACAGAGCATTTCGGAGTTGAGAGCCGGGTTGGGATTACGATGGGAACGCTTTCCAAGGCGGTGGGTTCATCGGGCGGTTACATAGCCGGAAGCGGAAAACTTATAGAGTTCATACGCAACAGGGCGAGGGGATTTATTTTTGACACTTCGCCGCCCGCTCCCGCCCTTGCGGCGGCTCTTGAGGCGATAGGGATAATAGAGCGTGACGAGGTGCGGCGGGGGCATTTGTGGGAGATGATAAATCTGTTCAAGGGTGGTTTGGAGGATATGGGGCTTGAGGTTTTGCCTTCGCAGTCCGCCATAGTTCCCGTTCCTATAGGCGAGCCGGATGAGGCGATGAGGTTTGCGTCTGCGTTAATGGAAAGAGGTGTCTACACCCCTGCGGTAAGGCCCCCGTCCGTGCCTGCCGGAAAGTGCAGGATAAGGGCGTCAATTATGGCAACGCACGAAAAAGCGCACATTGAAAAAGCGATTAAGGCGTTTGAAAAAGTAAAAGAGGTGTGATGCCTCTTCCGTCATTCCGTTGTCCCCTCCCGTCATTCCTGCCTTCTCCCCCGTCATTCCTGCGGAAGCAGGAATCCAGTATTAATTAGCCAGTTGAATACTGGATTCCGTGTCAGGCACGGAATGACGGAAGGGGAGATAAACACGGAACGGCGGGGGTGGGTTTCCATTCTTCGGGGTTGCGGGTTAGCCGGTTTTATCTTCATAAATACTTAACGCTCTGTCCAGAATCTTATGACCAAGCGCGTCTTTTGTCATAAGCGGCAGGGTTTCCGGTTTTCCTTCGGGGCGCAGGAGGGTTGCCTGATTTGTTTCCGTGCCGAAACCGGAGCCTTCAGATGAAACATCGTTTGCCACTATCATATCGGCGTTTTTCTTTTTCAGTTTCTTTTGAGAGTTCTCAATAACAGACTGTGTTTCCGCGCTGAAGCCGACAACAACGGATTTTTTCGCGCGTTTTTTGCCGATTGATTCCAGAATGTCAGGTGTTTTTTCAAGTTGCAGACACATCGTTTCCGCAGTTTTTTTAATCTTCTCTTCCTCTGTCTTCGCGGGAGTGTAATCGCCCACCGCCGCCGCTTTTATTACAAAATCGGCATCCGTAAGGTTGTCCATAACGGCGTCAAACATATCGCCCACCGTTACAGTGTCTATGCGTTTCATTCCGGGCAGGTTTATTCCCGCGCCGCTTGCGGAAACAAGCGTTACATCACCGCCCCTCAGCCACGCCGCCCGCGCTATCGCGCATCCCATTTTTCCGGTTGAAGGGTTGGATATAAAGCGCACGGGGTCTATATGTTCGCGTGACGCGCCTGCCGTAACAAGCAGTTTTTTTCCCTTGAAATCATCGGGTGAAACCGCTTTTTCCACCGCAGAGACTATGTCATCCGTTTCGCTGAGCCGACCTTTGCCTTCCCATCCGCAAGCAAGGTCTCCCTCTGCGGGACCAACTATTGAAACGCCCGCGCTCTCAAGTTTTTCAAGATTTTCCCGCACAATGGGGTGGGAATACATATTCACATTCATTGCCGGGCACGCGATCACCGGCGATTTGGTGGCAAGAATTATCGCGCCGGGAAGGGTGTCTGCTATTCCCGCCGCCATTTTTCCGATAAAAGACGCCGTTGCCGGAGCCACAACCACTGCGTCTGCCGTGTCTGCAAGGGCGATGTGACCTATTTCGGATTCCCATTCAAGGTCAAACGGATCGGAGACCGCTTTTTTGCCTGAAAGGGTTTGAAGCGTGAGAGGTGTTATGAACTTTTCGGCGTTTTTTGTCATAACAACCTGAACCTCCGCGCCCCGCCGCATCAGTTCCCTCGTGATTTCGCACGACTTGTAAGCGGCTATGCTTCCGGTAACTCCCAGAACTATTTTTTTTCCTTCAAGAACTTTCATTGTTTCCTTCACATAATACTGGATTTTTGCCCTCTCCGTCATTCCGTGCCTATTCCGTCATTCCGTTGCCCCTTCCCCGTCATTCCTCTTTCCCCGTCATTCCTGCGGAAGCAGGAATCCAGTATTGGTTAACCAGTTGAATACTGGATTCCGTGTCAGGCACGGAATGACGGAAGTGGGAAGTGTCATTCCTGCGGAAGCAGGAATCCAGTATTGGTTAACCAGTTGAATACTGGATTCCGTGTCAAGCACGGAATGACGGGAAGTGGGGAGTGTCATTCCTGCGGAAGCAGGAATCCAGTATTAATTAACCAGTTGAATACTGGATTCCGTGTCAGGCACGGAATGACGGAAGTGGGGAGTGTCATTCCTGCGGAAGCAGGAATCCAGTATTGGTTAACCAGTTGAATACTGGATTCCGTGTCAAGCACGGAATGACGGAAGTGGGGAGTGTCATTCCTGCGGAAGCAGGAATCCAGTATTAATTAACCAGTTGAATACTGGATTCCGTGTCAGGCACGGAATGACGGAGTGGGCGCGTCCCTAAAACGCCACTCCGAACCTTGCCGTAAATGTCTGCGTAAGCGTATCAAAGGTAGGAGAAACACCTCCGCTATACGCCACCCGCACACTTACACCTTTTAACGGATTTACCTCTGCACCCGCGCTGTATCTTATGTTTATGCGTTCAAGTCCGCCTTTTGTATTTACCGGGTCATCAGGGGAAAAGGCGGCTTTTAAGTCTGTCTTGGGGTCTGTTAAATGAGCGTCCGCTCCGGCGGTTATCCACATATTTACACTTTCCCCTGCGGGAGCATAAGCCGTTACCGATGGAGTTACACGCAAATATGTTTGTGATAATCCTTCAACAGAAAGAGGCATATCTCCGCCGCCGGTTTCTGTAAAACTGTCCGCAGATACACGGGCTACACCCGCCTCAAGACGCGGAACCACCATAAACACACCACCGCCGGGAAAGAAAGGCATCTCCGCCCCGATTGCGGCAGACCATGTTGTTATATTTGTTTTTGCAGAGTAGGTATCTTCTCCCCTTGCGGATGTTGATTCCCATGCCGCTTTTGCAAATTGTGTTCTTGCGTCTGCGATAATTTTTTTCCAAATCTCACCCGCTACTGATAACCCTGCCATAAAACGCTCACCCGCCGCGTTTGTATCAGTTCCGGCATTAAAGTCTGATGTTTCATAACCCGCGCCGACTGATACGGCAGACTGCCCTGCGGGGATGGAAAAACCTCCGGCAAATACATAAGCATCTTCTCCGTATTTAACCTTTGTATCGTGTCTCGTGTGACGGCTTCCCGCATCTGCCCAGAGACAGCCGCCTTGCAAATCTTGCGTTTCCGCCTCTCCGCCGTAACAACTGCCACGCAGTTTTTCTGAGAAACTTGTGTCTGAGTGGTAAGCGGATTGAATCATCGCGTCATAGTTTCTCAGGTAGTTAAAGTGGACGGAATTGGCAAGCACAACAAATATGTTGCCGTTTGAATCCATTCCCGCGCTACTGCCTTCACCAAGACCGCCGCTTATCATGCTCAATACTGCTTGCCTTTCGGCTTCATTATCGGGAAGGGCGGTTTCGCTGAATAGGGCGAATTCGTCTGAATGTCTTTCAGGGTTGGCTAATTTTATGTTTAGGTCTTTAACATCTTCTGCGGTTAATGTGCCTTCAAGTTCTATGAGGGGTTTGTCTGTCGTCATTTCTGTAGAGTCTGCGGTAACCATAACGGTTGAGTTTTCACCAAAGGTTATTTTTTCCAAACCGTTAAATCCGCCTGTGTCTTGAATTACGATTGTGCCGTTGTTTATGAAATGGTCATCGCCATCTCCGAAGTTAATGGTTGCGGTTGTGTCCTCAGGGGCGGGGTCTGCAGAAGAGAGGCGGAAACGGCTGTTTCCCGCCCCCTCCGTCATTCCTGCGGAAGCAGGAATCCAGTATTGATTAGCCAGTTGAATACTGGATTCCGTGTCAAGCACGGAATGACGGGGTGGAGAGGATGCGGAATGACGGGAAGGGGAGGATTGTTGCGTGGAGGGTGGGTCAGGCTTGGTTTCTGCGATTATTTGCGAGCCGTCATAGATTACCATTCCGCTGTCTATATTTTCAAAAATGTCATTGCCATCGCCCATGTCAAAATCTCCAGTCAGGGTGAAGGTTCCCTTGTTTTCAACCCTGTCATCACCGGCTCCGGTATTTCCGTGTCCGGTGAAAGAACCGTTGTTGTAGAAAACATCGCTGTTGTCTGAAAGCCCAATTCTGCCCGTTATATTGCCGCTACCTTCGGTTGTTATCGTTGCGCCATAGGTCGCCGAGTCACCAGCACGCACGGCATAGCCATAGTCGCTTGCCGTGCAGATTATGCCCGAAAGCGCACCGCCGCACACAATCGCGCTTCCTCCAACCGTTAATTCCGCTTGCCCGTCTTCGTTTCTGAGAAGCACGGCGGTACTGAAAATGCTCTCTGATGACCCGCCTCTGAGCATCCAAATCCCTCCGCCCGATATATTCACCGCTTGCGCGACTACCGCATTGCCGTTATGGACTGTCGTAAAAATATCTCCGCCCGACACATTCACCGTATCTGCAACCACCGTATTGCCGCCCGAACCGTTAGCCCAGATGTTTCCCGATACTACATGCAAGCCGCTCACCGATTCTATTGTTGTGCCGCCATCGCCTTGCGTCCAGATATCAATATTGCTGATGCTTGCCTCACCGCCGGTGTCAAGATAAACGCCGCTGCTATTATGATTCAGAGAGGCAATATTGCCCGTGCCATCGCCTGTGATTGTGATGTCTCCATTTACCGATGTTGCATTCAAAGCCCATCCGCCTGTGCCTATGCCGCGAATCAGCGCGCCCGACAGTTCTATGCGTATATCTCCGTCAACAGTAGTGGCTTTAACCCCGTTTCTGCCGACTATGCATGAGTTCCCGTTTTTCATCACTATGTCTATATCTCCGTCACCCCCCGTTTGAGCCGCAAAGCCGTGGGAATCTCCCACAGAAGGGGTGAGGATTGACGCAGAGTTTGTAAGCAAAACACTTATATTGCCGCTTGTGGATGTGAATGTCGCGCCTCTGGCGTTGTAGGTGGAGTCGCGTTTGCTACTGCGGTACATAAAAATTCCCGAATACAAACCGTCAAAATTCGCGCTGATTTCGCCGCCGTTGGTTGTCGCGATAAAACCGTCTGCGCCATCCGACACTTTTGACATAATTCTCCCCTGATTGGAGAAGTTCGCAAACACTCTTCCGCTTTCGCTTGAAGCGACAATTCCGTTTCCGCCGGTTGATTCAATTTGAACTTTTGATTGATTGTGAATGTCTATATCCGCATCACCCGTTCCGGCTGTCATAGTAACAACATTCCCGCCGGTTCCGCGTTTGGTGGTGAACGAGTTGTTATCGCCTCTGAAAATAGCGTTCCCCTCGGCATCAATATTTACAGCTTCATCGCCTATGTAATTTGATGTGAAATTTCCATAAGAGAGAAAGGCTGCATCCTCGCCCACGATGTTGCTGACCAAAGTAGCAACGCGGATGCCGACTTCTGTTTCGCTATTATCAAATTTCAAGATGAAAGCTACGGTTCCGTCAAAGCCCGGGGAGGTGCATTCAAGAAGCGGGAATCCGAAGGAGGTGCCTTTGCATTCATATCCGAGGCGGACATCTTGCGCGTAAGAGGATGACGGCGTGGAAAATGTGAATAAAAGGGCAGGCAGAAGAATAAATGCTAGTTTTTTAGCCATGATACTGAGTTCTCAAATTAGAAGAAGTGCTAAAAACTGTAGTTAACCCCGCCTCTGAACTCTTGCACAAAAGTATCAAAACTCGTGCTCATTCCGCCGTCATAGTCAATCCTTACGCTCAATTCACGCAAAGGAGCATAAGGCGTGTATTCAAAACCCGCGCCGTAGTTGAACATTATCCGGTCCTGCCCGCCGCTTCGGGGAACGCTACCGTCAGCAAGGGTCGCCTCAAGTTCCGCCTCAGGGTTCAAGATGTGTATATCCGCACCTGCGCGAATTCTCATATTTACCGTCTCACTCAAAGGTGAACGCGCCTCAAATGACGGACTTACATATACCAATATCTCGCTTGTGTCTTTTACCTTGAAAGCGTCATCTCTTGCATCTTCCGAGTCTGTTAAGGAAGTCTCATCAAACGCGCCCGCTGTTACATAAGACGCTCCAATCTCTATGCGGGGAAATAATGCAAAACTCCCCGACAAAAACGGCATTGCCACGCCAAGCGCGCCGCCGAATACTGTCGCGTTTGTATCCGCAGAGTAACGGTTATCTCCCGCAGTGCGGGTTGATTCCCAACTCGTAGAAACATACTGAAACCTGCCATCAACCATATATCTGTCAACTATTGTGGAGGCAAAGATACCGCCCATAAATCTTGTTGCCTCTCCGCTTGCGTCTGCTCTGCCTTCATCGGTCAGCACATCCATATCAAGGTTTGAGATTTCATAACCGCCTGCCACCGAAACAAGAATGCTGTTGAACGGCGCAGAAACGCCGCCGGTGAAGTTATAGACATCTTCGTCATAGTTAATCGCTGAAGAATAACGTGTGTACCTTCCACCCGATGTTGCCCACACGCAACCAGTCCAGAAATCTCCGCCCACCTCATCACTTGCCGCAGAGCCGTAACCGCAACCGCTTGAAAGTTTTGTGGCAAAACTCCTGTCTGCGCGGTAAGCGGATTGGATGAGAGAATCATAAATATCTAAACTGGCGTCTTTCAGCGACATTGCCGTCAGGAAAAGGTTGCCGTCTCCATCAGTCTGAACTCTTCCCCTTTCGCCTATTTCCGCGTTTAGACGCTCCACAACTTCCTGCCTTTCCTCGCCGTCCGGCAGGTCATCCGCTTCAAAAATTGTGTATTCGTTTATGTGCGTTCCGGGGATATCAACCCTGACATTAAAGCCTTCAATATCTTCCGCGCTTATCGTACCTTCAAGGTTTATCAGCGGGTCGCCCGTCATGCTTTCAGGGTCTGCCGTGATAACAAGGGTTGAGTTCACGCCGAAGGTTATTTTGTCCAAGCCGTTAAATCCGCCCGTGCCTTCAATCACGATTGTGCCTTCGTTTATGAAATGGTCGTTGCCTTCACCGAAGTTTATGGTTGCGGTTGTGTCCTCAGGGGCGGGGGCTGATGCGGAGAGGCGGAAACGGCTGTCGCCGCTTGCTGCCCCCTCCGTCATTTCCGCCCCTTCCGTCATTCCTGCGGAAGCAGGAATCCAGTATTGATTAGCCAGTTGAATACTGGATTCCGTGTCAGGCACGGAATGACGGGAAGGCGAAGATTGCGCTCCCGATGAGAGAGGGAAACTCCCGGTTCCGCCTGAAGACGGCTCGTTTTCCGCATTCTCAAGCATGAAAGCGCCAACAAGGAATGTTCCCGTGCCTTCGGTCGCAACGGTGTCATCGCCTGCGCCCATATCAAGGTCGCCCGTAAGCGTGAATGTCCCGCCGTCTTTAACGGTAATTGAGTCATTACCGGCTCCGGTTGTTCCCCAGCCCGTGAAAGTTCCCTCGTTTATAAAAGTGTCGGCGTTGTCGGAAAGTTGTATTCTGCCCGTTATGCTGCCGGTAGGGTCGGTTGTTATCCTTGAGCCATGGGTCGGGGAATCAACACTCACGGCATAGCCAACCTCCGTGCAGACAGAACCCGAAAGTTCACCGCCGCACACAACCGCGCCTCCTCCTACCGTCAATTCCATTAATGCCGTTCCGTTTCTGAGAGATACCGCCGAACTTGTGCCGCCGTTAGCCCACACTTTTGCGCCGTGAATGTTTGCCGCTGTTGTCGCCTTCACTGTTGAACTTCCCGAAGCGTTAGACCAGACCTGCCCCGTTCCGTCTCCTGATATGACCGTAATCCCTCCGCCGGCTTTCGCTGAAATTGCCGAACTTCCAGAAGCGTTAGACCAGACTTTTCCGTCATTTGAAACGGTAACCGTTTCCGCCACTATTGCGTTACTTCTTTCGCCTTCCGCCCACACTTCAGTGCCACTAACTGCAACATTTGTTCCTGAAATGGCGGCAGCATAAGCGGGCGGCGCGGAAAGCGTGATTAAGAGAAAAAGCAGAATAAGAGGGGTTGCGGTTTTAGACATTTTAGGTGCTCCAACCTTATTAAGTATTTAGTCTATGGACAAAAATGGGGTTAGGTCAAGATTCCTGCCGCCTTTCCGTTATTCCGTGCCTGACACGGAATCCAGTATTCAACCGGTTAATTAATACTGGATTCCTGCTTCCGCAGGAATGACGCTTCTCCACTCCCGTCATTCCGTGCTTGACACGGAATCCAGTATTCAACTGGCTAATTAATACTGGATTCCTGCTTTCGCAGGAATGACGGGGAAAGAGGAATGACGGGGAGGGGCAACGGAATGACGGGGGAAGGGGCAACGGAATGACGGGGAAGGGCAACGTCAATCCGTTACCGCTCCCTCGGAAGCCGAAGACACAAGTTTCGCGTATTTCGCCAGTGCGCCCGTTTTCTCCCTCGGCGCGGGAGTCTTCCATGCCGCCGCCCTGCGTTTCATCTCCGCAGAAGAAACCGCAACGTTTATCTCCCGCTTCTTTGCGTCTATCGTTATCTTATCGCCGTTCTTTATGAGCGCGACCGGTCCGCCTACTGCCGCTTCGGGCGTTACATGACCAACCACAAACCCATGACTGCCGCCTGAAAACCTGCCGTCCGTTATCAGCGCGACATCATCTCCAAGCCCCCTGCCAACAACCGCCGCAGTGGGTCCAAGCATCTCCCTCATCCCGGGACCGCCGCGCGGACCCTCATACCGAACAACAATCACATTGCCCTTCTTTATCTTCCCGGCAAGTATCGCCTTCATGCTCTTCTCCTCTGAATCAAAAACCACCGCCTCGCCGCTGAACAGACTTCCCTCCTTGCCCGTTATCTTGGCAACCGCGCCTTCAGGGGCGAGATTTCCGCGCAAAATAACAAGATGGCCGTCTTTTTTGAGCGGCTTGCTCAGAGAGGAAACTATCTTCTGACTTGAAGGATACTTTTTTACACCGCGAAGATTTTGGCGGACGGTCTTTCCCGTAACCGTCAGGCAGTCGCCGTGCAAAAGCCCCTTGTCAAGCATCATCTTCATAAGGGGAACAAGCCCCCCGATACGGCAAAAATCCGCCATCATATAACTTCCGCTCGGTTTCAAATCAGCAAGAACCGGAGTGCGCTTTCCTATCCTCGTGAAGTCATCTATTGTCAACTTTACATTTGCGGCTTTTGCCATCGCTATAAGGTGAAGCACACTGTTGGTTGACCCCCCAAGCGCGGTTACAACGGCTATGGCATTCTCAAACGCCTTTTTTGTCATTATGTCGCGGGGCATTATGCCCTTTTTCATCATGGCAACCACCGCCTTTCCGGCTTGCGAACAGTCGGTTTTCTTCTCACGCGATATTGCCGCCTGAGCCGAACTGTTGGGCATACTCATTCCCATCGCCTCAATCGCAGACGCCATTGTGTTTGCCGTGTACATACCGCCGCACGAACCGGGACCCGGTATCGCCGAAGACTCTATTTTTTTCAACTCCCGCGCACCGATTTCGCCGCTTGCGTGCGCACCCACCGCTTCAAACACAGACACGATGTCCACATCCTTTCCGTCATGACAGCCGGGCATTATGGTTCCGCCGTAGACAAAAACCGCAGGGCGGTTCAACCTCGCTATCGCCATCATACAGCCGGGCATGTTTTTGTCGCACCCGCCAATCGCCACAAGCCCGTCAAAACCCTCGGCGGCGGCAACCGTTTCTATTGAATCGGCGATAATCTCACGCGAAACAAGCGAATACCTCATTCCCGGCGTTCCCATTGATATGCCGTCCGACACGGTGATTGTGTTGAAAATTACCGCCTTGCCGCCGCTTCTGTTCGCCCCCGCCGCAGAGTGAACGGCGAGTTTGTCAATGTGCATATTGCAGGGCGTTACCATGCTCCAGGTTGACGCGATTCCAACCACGGGTCTTGAGAAATCGCCGTCCTTGAAACCCACCGCCCTCAACATGGCGCGGCTCGGAGCGCGGTCCGCCCCTTCCACATAGATTTGCGAAAACTGTCTGGGATTTTTCTTTTCCGCCATTTTTTTCACTCCCCCTGAAAATACGGATTTTTAAGCATATACGGATATGCGGACGGAAAAAACTCTCTCAAGCCGCGGGCGGTTTTGTCATTCGCACTTCTCTGTGGCGCCGGAGGCTACCGTTATGCGAGAGAAATTTGAAATTGTTATTTTTTTCCGCTTTACGCCCCGCGCGCCTTCAACGCAGAACGATTTGTTTGTTGAGGTTCCCCTCGCGTGAAAAATTATCTTTTTTATCTCCGTTTTGCCGTTTTTCTGGAAAACCCTGTAGGGGATTTCCGTTTCAATAACCCCGCGTGTGTCCGCGCAGTTTCCACCGGAGTTTTTTATCGTCAGAAAACGCCACAAGTTTCCCCGGTTCGCCTCTCCCAGAGGAACACAAATGGCGTGGCTTTCTCCCTTTGTCGCGGCAAGCATCTTTGTCTGCCTTATCTGAAACGCCACTCTTTGCGCCGCGCTTTCAAACCGCCGGTTTTTTTCGTATTGAACAAGAAACGGCGCGGAAACCGCCACCGCCGCCGCTCCAAGAGCGAGCGCGAGAATCAACTCAAAAAGCGAAAAGCCGCCCGTTTTTTTATTTGACATCCTCAACCCCCCGCCGCCATAAATCCAGTGTAATCGCTCCGCCCTTGAAAGAATATTCCGCGTCTATTTCCGCTGAAAAAGTTCCCGCCTCTCCCCTCACGGACAGGGAAAATCCGTCCGGCGGTATGAAAACCGCGTTTGTTACCCCGGTTACAGAATTTTCAGTATCCTGAACGCACCCGCTCAAAGTCTCTCCCTTCAGGCACAATTCCATATTCATCTCCGCCTCCGCCAGAACCCTTTCTGCGTCTCTGAGAGATTTCGCGCTTTCCGCCCTGTTAAGCGATATTTTCAAATCCGAGACCGAAACAAAAAACGCGGCGGCGGCAACGGACGATATTATCGCCGTTACAAGAAGCGCCATTAAAATCGCGAAACCGCCTTCGTTTTTACGTCCGCTCATTCTAAATGTTTCTCGGATTTACCGTTACGGAATAGGTTTTTGTCTTATCCGCCGCGCCCGGTTTGCCGCTCCGGTATTTAAACGTGAGGGCTATCCTTACCGCCTCAACCGCATCCGCCCCGGAAGTGTTGTGAGTGAAAACATTTGAGCCGGAGGTGAGAAAAGATATTTGAAAATCCTCAACCTCCGCGTTTCCGCTGTCAGGCGTGAGAGACTGGTTTCGTGAACTGTTGCTGTTGCGGAGTTTCAAAATGCCCCCGTCAACGAAGAAACTTTTTCTTATGGCGGTTTTTCCGTCGTAGGAAACGCTTTCAAAAGTTATACAGTCTGTCCCGCCCGTTTTTGCGGTTGCGGGGTCGCATTTTCCGTCCGCGCCGGTTTTTGTTCCGCCGTCCACAAAATAAAACGTCCCGGAACCCGCGCCGTAGCCGCCTGAGTTTTTCATCTCAAGCGAAACCGTTTCAAGAATTGAATAGGCGGCATGATCCACCGCGCTTGCCGTTTCCCTCACAACTCCGCTTTGCGACAAGTGCCGGACGGCAAAAAGCCCCGCCGCCGTCAGAACCGCGAGAAGAGAGGCGGCAAAAAGAAACTCCAGCACCGTGAAGCCGCGCGCTTTATTTTTGCGGAACATGGATGAACTGCTCGCCTTTGAAAGAATGTTTTCCGACACAAGCGACATATTTTATTTTTACCACCCCGCGCAAACTTTCGGGAGCGCGGCAGATTTTGCCGGATTTTAAGTTCAGACAGTCCGCCCCCGATGTGTTTTTGCAGGAAACGGGAGATGACTGAACATGGCTGAACAACCCCTGCACAGGCTCTTTCGCGCCGGATTTTATCAGTGTTTTCAAACGCCCCCGGTCTTTTTCCATTAAAGATTCAATCTCGCTTTCCGCAAAAGACGACACTTCCGCCCGCGCCCGGTTTTTAAGCGTGAGAGAATGAATTTCCAGAGCCGCCGCCACCGCCGCCGCGACTATAAGCATTGCGAACAGGGCTTCGGGAAGGGTGAACCCTTTGTCGTTAATTTCCATCCTCTATTCTGTTGAAAAGGTTTTCGCCTTTTTTTACCCGCGTTCCGCCTTCTGTTACTCCCCAGCCGGTTGAAACAAGGCGGGCGTCTGCCCGCGCCGGGCTGTGTTCAAAGCCCAGTTTTTCCCACAGACGCGCCCCCGCCTCCGGCATGAACGGGAAAACATGGACGGCGACTATTCTCAAAGTTTCGCACAAAGTCCACATCACGGCGGAGAGTTTTTCCTTTTCCCCTTTTTTGTGAAGTTCCCACGGTTTTGTCTCCTCAACAAATCTGTCCGCCGCCGCAATCAACTCCCACAAAAGCGACAACGCTCTGGAGGGAGCCACATCATCCATCGCGGCGGGAATTCCGGTTTCGCAAGTTTCTGCGGCTTTTTTCACGCCGGAGTTTCCGCATTCCGCCTCGCCCCCCGGCGGCACAACGCCGTCAAAATATCTCTCCACCATTCCGAGGGCGCGGCTTGTGAGATTGCCCAGACCGTTTGCCAGATCCGAGTTTATGCGCGAGATAAGAGCCCTGCGGGAAAAATCGCCGTCATTTCCAAACGGTATTTCCCTCAACAGAAAATATCTGAAAGCGTCAACACCGAACTCTCCCGCCACTTCAACCGGGTCAACCGTGTTGCCAAGCGATTTAGACATTTTTTCGCCCTCAACCGTCCACCATCCGTGAGCGAATATCCTCTGCGGCGGCTCAAGCCCGGCCGCCATCAGAAAAGCGGGCCAGTACACGGCGTGAAAGCGGAGTATGTCTTTGCCGACCAGATGCAGATTTGCGGGCCAAGTGTTTGCGAACCGCTCTCCGTCCGATTCAAAACCGGCGGCGGTAAGGTAGTTTGAAAGCGCGTCAAACCAGACGTACATAACGTGCCCCGGATTTTCGGGAACCTCCACGCCCCACGAAAAAGTTGTGCGGCTTATGCTCAAATCTCTCAAGCCCGATTCCACAAAACTGCGGACTTCGTTCATCCTCTCTTTCGGCATCACAAAGCCGGGATTTTTCTCATAATGCTCAAGCAGGCGGTCTTGATACTCAGACAGTTTGAAGAAGAAACACGGCTCCTTGATTTTTTCAATCTCCGGGCGTTTTTCTTCGGGAAGTTTGTTTATCTCGTCTATCTGCGTTTCCGTTATAAAACTCTCCTCGCGCACGTCATACCAGCCCTCGTATTCGCCGGGGTAGATGTCTCCGTTTTCAAGAGCCGCCCGGAAAACCTTGCGGGCGCACCTGCCGTGCCTCTGCTCGGTTGTCCTTATGAAATCGTCATTTTCTATGTTAAGCAGAGTCCACAGAGACTTGAATCTCTCCACAACCCTGTCGGCGAGTTGCTGAGGGGTTTCGCCGTTTTTTGCCGCCGTCTGCTCAATCTTTCTTCCGTACTCGTCCGTGCCGGTCAGAAAAAAAACCTCTCCGCCGCGCAAACGCCGGAACCGCGCCAGAGCGTCCGCCGCTATTGTCGTGTAGGCGTGCCCGATGTGGGGCGAGTCGTTCACGTAGTAGATGGGAGTGGTGATGTAGTATTTTTTCATCTGGCGTCAGAAACGGATATGGAACTGAGCGGCTCCCGAGTAGGTGCGCATTCCCTCGCGGAAATCCACCCGGTATCCGAGTTTAAGGGCGAGATTTCTGTTGTCAGACATTATCATTTTGCCGCCGGCGAAGTAGCGCAAATCGCCCGAAGTATCTGTGCGGTGTATCGTGTGGGACGAACCGGCAACAGACGCTTCCACGTTACTGCCCTCTCCGGAGAAATCGTAAGTCAGCCCCGCCTCTATCTCCGGCTGAACTACTGTTCTTATCCCCGTTTTCAGGGGGTTGAAGGCGATGTTTATTTTTGTTCCCGCTTCGCTGAAAGTCAGGTCGCTGTCTTCAAGAGTGAGACCCAGCCCGCCCGCTTCCGTGTAGGAATCGGTTGAAACATTCAGGAACGACAATGAGAATCCGGGTCTTATTCTCACGGGCAGATTTTTTAGAATTTCAAGCCCCCCGGACAGCTTTCCGCCGTAAGACAGCAGACCGGTTTTTCCCGTTATTCCGCCGAACATTTGCGAATCTATAAGTAAATAGGTTCTTGACGATTTGTAGTCAAAAATTCCCGCCGAAAGTATCGCCGACCCCGAAAGTCTTCCCAGCGAGTAGGTTGAGTAGAGCGCGCCCTGAAAACCTTCCGCCTCCTCCGTAACGCGCTCCCTGATTGTTTCCGCGAACACCGCGCTTGCCGCCGCCCCCACGCCTATGCTTTCGGTGAGGGCTCTGTGAACGCCCACCATAAACCCGCGAGAGCCCAGTTCGTAAAGGTCTCCGGAGCCGGTTTTCTCAAAGCCGCCCGCAAACACCCTGTATGTTGGCGGCGTTTCGGGTTTCTGCCATGGCAGAAGAGTAACGGCTTCCACAATTCTCTCCTCAATGGAGTCAAAAAATGTTCTCTGCAAGTCCGCGATTTCATAGGAAATTCCGCCGTGCTCGCTCGGAAGCAGAGTCCCGACATCCCTGTCGTTGTTCTCGCCCGTTGAAAGCTCGCCGCTGTCTTCATCTTCAACTATGTTTATCGGTTCAAGCACTCTGAGGGCGTTCACAATCCCCGACACCTGCTCGTCAATATTCCCGCCGCTGAGAGACCTGTAGACCGCCGTAACAAGGTCGCGCGTGTTCTCCGATTCAAGAGCCGCATTTATCTCCTCCCGCACTCCGGACTCTTCCTCAAACGCGAGGCATATCTCTCCGTCCGCGCAGTCTGAGACTTTGTGGGAGATGTCTGTGAACAGCCCGGGGTCTGTGAAAGACGTATTGCTCAGACTTGCAGTGTTTCCGTTGAAAACAACAATCTTTTTATCTTCGGTTTTTGAAAATGTTACCACGTCAAAATCGCTTGCCGCTATGTAGCCGTTTGTGTAGCCGTTTGTCGTGGAGATACTTCCCGCCGTCAGGAAACCGGAGTTTGCCGTAAAGACCGGAACCGACTCGTCTTCAGGGGTAACCATCTCCACCCTGAACACAAGCGTTCCCTCGTCAGCCACCGTAACACTGCCGTTTGCGCCGAGGTCTGCGTTGTGCTCAATGGTCAGCGCGCCCGCGCCGTTTTTCGCGAGAGATTCAAAGTTTCTGTAATGTTCTTCGGCTCCCACGTCATCGCCGCTTAAAACCCGTTCCGTGTTCGCGGGCGTGTAGGCGATGAGGGTGTCGATTTCTTCCAGCCCGTCTATGTAGTCAACCCTTTCGTCGTTGTCTGAAAGCACCCAGCCGTCGCCGCCGACTGCGTTTGAGAGCACGGCGCGCGAGAAGTTTCTGTATTTAATAAGCACCGCGCCGTCATGGTTTCCGCTTCCGAAATTAGCGGTGTCGTTTCCGCCCAGAGCGTCTATGCTGGTCAACTCCACATCCCCTTCCGTAACGTCCCATGAGTCATCGCCGTCTGAAAGGGTCGCCACTTCAAAGTGTCTGTAAAGCTTGTTCGCCCCTATGTTCTCGGAACTGTGCATTCCCTCTCCGAGCGCGATAGTGTCGCGTCCGCCCCTTCCGCTTATCCAGTCCCAGTCGTTGTCCATCGGGAAGTCTGCGGTGGCGTTGAAAACCCATGTGTCGCTGTTATCGGTAAGACCTATCGCCGCCCGCTCAAAACCGATGTAGTTCGCATAAGAGGCGTTGGGGCTTCCGCCCGTGAATTCCGTAACGCTGAAATCAGAGTCCGAGGCGTTGAAAAAGGAATCTCCGTTTTCGTCAGTCGCTCTGTCTTCCAGCACATCCATGTCTCCCCCCATGGCGTCAATCCTGACAAGGTTTCCGTCTCCGGCGGCAACAGACCACGAGTCGTCTTCGTCTGAAAGCGTTGCCACCTCAAAGTTTCTGTAAAGTTTGTCCTCGCCGATGTCGCTTCCGCCGTGATTTCCCTGCCCGAACGCGATGGTGTCTTCCTCTCCGTCACCCGCCTCTATGGTGAGCAGCCCGCCTTCGCCCTCGGTAAATTCCCATGTGTCATTGTTTTCCGTGAGCGTTGCCACCTCAAAGTTTATGTAGAGTTTCTCCCTTCCAACATTCGCCGCGCTGTAATTTCCCTCTCCGCTGAAATTCAGAGAGTCCACGCCGCCGCGCCCGTTTATGCTTGTAACATCGCCGTCATTTTTTCCTATCGCCCATGAGTCATTAGCCGTTGACAGCACAACCACTTCAAAGTTTCTGTAAAGCCCGTCCGAGCCGATTTGCGCCGCGCTGTGGTTTCCGCCCACCGCCTGTCCGCCTTCGTCTCTGATGTCAAACGCGAGCGTGTCCATCCCGTCCAGAGCGTCTATGCTTGTGAGGTCTGAATCGTTCGCGCCCAGCAGCCACCTGTCGTCACTTACCGAGAGTGTGGCGCGCTCAAAGTTCAGATATCCCGAAAGGGCGTTGCCGTCTTGCTCTCCCTCTCCGAATTTAAGAGTGTCGTTTCCACCCAGCCCGTCTATAAAAAGGTTGCTGTCTCCGCCCGTAACGCGCCATTCTGTGTCCGCGTTAGACAGCTGGACAACCTCAAAATCCCTGTAAAACTCGCGCTCCCCGATGTCCGAAGAGTCCGCCGCCTGATTTACGGGCAGTATGTCCGCTATCACAATCGTGTCTATTCCGTTTCTTCCGCTTACCCACTGCAAGTCTCCTTCTTCATCCGCCGCAGAAGCGACCCATGTGTCGTTCGCGCCCGTAAGCCCCGCGGCTACCTGCTCGAAATTCAGGTACTTGTCGAACTCCGCCCCGGACAGGGTTGCGTTGGAAAGAGCGGAGTCGTTTATGCTGAAAACCCCGTCTCCGTCCGTATCTGTTTCCACGGCGATTTCCAGAGTGTCGCTTCCTCCGAGCCCGTCAATGCTTGTGAGCGCGGAGTCGTCTTCGGTAACGCCCCATGAGCCGTTCAGACTTGAAAGGGTTACAAGTTCAAAGTTTCTGTAAACCTCGTCCGCCCCGATTCGCGCCGCGCTGTGGTGTCCGTCTCCCAGCGACGCCGTGTCCACGCCGCCCAGAGCGTCCACTATTTCCAGATCTCTGTCGTTGTCCGAAAGAGTCCAGATATTGTCGCTGTCCGAAAGATTCACATTTTCAAAATTTCTGTACCGCTCCCTTACGTTGATGTCCGCCGCGCTG
Source organism: Thermodesulfobacteriota bacterium (assembly GCA_965226585.1). Taxonomy (GTDB): domain Bacteria; phylum Desulfobacterota_D; class UBA1144; order Nemesobacterales; family Mycalebacteriaceae; genus Mycalebacterium. The sequence goes on from OZ245366.1 coordinate 456,635, forward strand.
TGATTGCCGTCTCCGAGCACAAGGGTGTCTATGCCTCCAAGGGCTTCAATGCCGTCAAGCGTGAGGTCGTTGTCGGAGGCAATCCACGAGTTGTTTGAGTCCGTAAGCGACGCCACTTCAAAGTTTCTGTATTTCGCGTCCGCCCCGAATTCAGAGGAATTCGTCACATTTTCTCCCACAAAAACGCCGTCTATTCCGTCCAGCCCGTCTATGTATTCAAAAATTTCATCGCCTTCGGGAACCCATCTGTTGTTTTCGTCTGAGAGTTCCACGCGCTCAAACCCTCTGTAAAGTTTGTTACCCCCGATGTCCGCCGCGCTGTGGTCTCCGTCTCCGAGTCTCACCGTGTCCGCCCCGCCCATCGCGTTTATGTAGTCAAGGTCCGTGTCATTTGAGCCGGATATCCATCTGTCATCCTCATCCGAAAGGGTTGCCACATTAAAGTTCAGGTATCCCGCAAGGACGGAGCCGCTGTGCTCTCCGTTTCCGAAGGCAAGCGTGTCGTTGCCGCCCGTGCCGTTTATCAGTATGTTCGCGTCTCCGCCGGTAACAGTCCACACGTCAACGCCGGCAGACAGGTTTGCGGTTTCAAAGTTTCTGTAAAGCCCGTTTTGCCCGATTTGCGAGGAGTTGGTGAATATGTTTCCCACGTCAAGCGTGTCATCGCCGCCGCTTGCGTTTATCCACACCCAGTCTCTCGCGCCCGTGTCGTCTGCGGTAACCGTCCACACGTCATTGCCGCCCGAAAGAGTTGTGGCAACCTGTTCAAACGCCACATAGTTCGTAAAGTCGCCGCTTCCTATGTCTGAAAAGTTGAGTTCCGAATCGGCGGCGTTGAAAAACCCGTCTGCCTGCGTATCAACAAGCGGATTTTCCAGAGTGTCTTCATCGCCGTCTGAAGCGTTTATGGATGACAGGTTCGCGTCTTCGTTCCCGATTGTCCATATATCGTTTCCTGATGAGAGAAAGGCGGTCTCAAAGTTTCTGTAAACCGCCTCATCGCCGAAGTTCACCGCGCTCTGTTCCCCGCCGCCCAGTATAACGGTGTCGGTTCCATTGAGAGCGTCTATGAAAAGGAGTTCCGTGTCGTTGTCGTCCGCCGTCCACACATTGTCATTTTCCGAAAGTTCCGCGCGCTCAAAGTTTCTGTACACGCCTGTCAGGTCGTTCCCGCTGTGGTTTCCGTCTCCGAAGGTTATGCTGTCTTCCCCGTCAAGGGCGTCTATGTACTGGAGGTTGCCGTCTCCCTCCGTAACTATCCACGAATCGTTTCCGAACGAAAGCGCGACCGCTTCAAAGTTTCTGTAAAGTTTGTCTTCTCCTATGGTCGCCGCGCTCCGGTTTCCCTCCGTGAGTTGCACGATATCGCCGCCGCCGAGAGCGTCTATGTATTCAAGGTCGCCGTCATTTTCGCCCGCCACCCAGAGGTTGCTTTCGTTTGAAAGGATGCCGTATTCAAAGTTCACATAGCCCGCAAGTGTGTTTCCGTGATGAGTGCCGTCTCCGAAGAAAATGGTGTCGTCTCCGCCCATGGCGTTAACCGTTATGCCGGAGTCTCCGCCGGTAACCGTCCAGAGGTTGTTGTTTTCAGACAGTTCCGCCAGTTCAAAGTTTCTGTAAAATTCGCCCGCCCCGACTTCAGCCGCGCTGTGGTTTCCGTCTCCGTAGACAAGGGTGTCCGTTCCCTCTCTTCCGCTCACCCATTGCCAGTCTTTAGACCCGTCTGTGTCGTTTGCGGAAACTGTCCACGATTCGTTTCCACCCGTCAGACCGAGCGCCACGCCCTCAAAACCGAAGTAGTTCTCAAAGCCGCTTTCTCTAAGGTCTGAAACCGCGAACTCCGAGTCCGCCCCGTTGAAAACGCCGTCTCCCTGCGAGTCCGCGACCGAATTTTCCAGAACGTCAAAACCTTCAAGGGCGTCTATGCGCTCAAAACTCATGTCGCTGTCCGTAACCGCCCACGAGTCTGAGCCATCTGAAAGCACGGCGCGCTCAAAGTTTCTGTATACACTGCCGTTGTGATGCCCCGTGCCGAACACAACCACATCGTTTCCGCCGAGCGCGTCTATGAACTCAAGGTCTGTGTCGTTTGCGGCAACCGCCCACCGGTCATCGCTCATGTTGCCAAGGGTTGCCGATTCAAAGTTCAGGTATCCCGCAAGCAGTCTGCCGTCATGGTTTCCCTCACCGAAAGCGAGCGTGTCTGTGCCGTTCATGCCGTCTATCACGATGTTCACATCTGAGGCTTCAACCGTCCATTCGGTGTCGCCGTCTGAAAGAGTCGCCACCTCAAAATTTCTGTAAAAACCGTCTCCGCCGATTCCGGAAGAGTTTGTTTTAAGGTCGCCAAGCGCGAGCGTGTCCACCCCGTCCCGTCCGCTGACCCACACCCAATCCTTGCCGCTGTCATCAGCCGCCCCGTATGTCCACACATCGTTTCCGCCTGAAAGACCCACCGATACGAAATCGAAATTCAGGTATTTCGCGAAATCGCCGCTTCCGAGGTCGGCGTTTGCGAAAGAGGAATCCGCCGCGTTGAAAACCCCGTCATCGCCCGCGTCCGTTATAAGCTCTTCAAGAAAGTCCGTTCCCTCTCCCGCATTTACGGAGGTGAATTGTGAATCGCCGTCCGTAATTTCCCACGCATCGTTCTCAGCGGACAGGTTGGCGAATTCAAAGTTTGTGTAGGATTCCGCATTGCGCGAGCCCACACCGAACTCAATCACATCCGTTCCGGCTCCCCCGTCTATAAGTTCAAGAAGCGCGTCTCCGTTTGTGAAAGTCCACACATTGTTTCCCGCAGACAGGTTGGCGAATTCAAAGTTTGTGTAGGTTTGCCCCGCCCCGCCGATGTTTGCCGCGCTGTGGTTTCCGTCACCGAACACAATCGCGTCATTTCCGCCGCGTCCGTCTATGGACAGGTTCGCGTCTTCATCTGAAACCGTCCACGAGTCGTTTCCTTCTCCCAGAGCCGCCACTTCAAAGTTTCTGTATAACTTGTCCGCGCCAATCTCTTCGGCGCTGTGGTTTCCGTTTCCAAATATGATGGTGTCGTTCGCGCCCCGCGCGTTTATCCACTGCCAGTCTCTGCTCCCGTCCGAGTCGTTTGCCGTAACAACCCACACATCTTCAAAGTCTGAAAGCCCCGCCGCCGTCATCTCAAAACCGGCGTAGTTTGAGTAGATTCCGTCTCCGAGGCTGGAAGAGGAAAAATCAGAATCGTTCGCGCTCAGAACATTGTCCGCGTCCGAGTCCGTTATTGTCGCCTCAAGGGTGTCTGCTCCGCCGCCCGCGTCTATAAACGTCAGGCTCTCGTCCGCCTCCGTTGCCGCCCACGAGTCGTCCATTTCCGAAAGCGTTACGGATTCAAATCCCCTGTAAATTGAGCCGATGTCCGCCGAACTGTGATTTCCCTCGCCGAAAGCGAGCGTGTCTTCGCCTTCCATAGCCTCAATCGCGAAAAGGCTTCCCTCCTCTTCCGTAACCGTCCAAGTGTTGTTTTCGTCAGAAAGGAACACGTATTCAAAGTTTCTGTATTTTTTAACCGTATTCTCGCCCGCCCCGATGTCCACCGCGCTGTGGTTTCCGTTACCGAAAAACAGTGTGTCGGCTCCCCCGAGCGCGTCTATGTATCCCACCGCGCTGTCATTGGCGGCGGTGTCAGAGGCGTTCCAGCTGTCGCCGCCTTGTGAAAGCTCCGCCTGCTCAAAGTTTCTGTAAAGTTTGTCCGCCCCGATGTTTGCCGCGCTGTGGTCGCCGCGCCCGAGTTCAAGCGTGTCTCCCGCGTCTCCGTCTCCAAGGGCGTCTATGTATTCAAGTTCTGAATCGTTGTCACCCGCCGTCCATCTGTCGTCATTCATGTCGCCAAGGATTGCGATTTCAAAGTTGGCGTATCCCGCAAGCGCGTCGCCGCTGTGGTTTCCGCCGCCGAACACGATGGAGTCGCTGCCGCCCGCCGCGTCTATCACAAGGTTTATGTCTCCGTCCGTAACCGTCCACATATTGTCCGAGTCCGAGAGAAGGGCGATTTCAAAGTTTCTGTAAAACCCGTCATCCCCGATGCCCGAAGAGTTTGTTTTCGCGGTTCCGAGGCTTATGGTGTCCACCCCGCCGCGCCCGCTTATCCACTCCCAGCCCTTTCCGCTGTCGGCAGTCGAGTCGTATGTCCAGAAGTCATTTTCCTGTGTCAGCCCCACAGACACAGTTTCAAAGTTGATGTATTTCGCGAAGTTCCCCGCGCCGAGGCTGGAGGTGGAAAAAGTGGAGTCCGCCGCATTGAAAACCCCGTCATCGCCCGCGTCTGTGATGAACGCTTCCAGAGCGTCCATGCTTCCGCCGCCCGCGTTTATTGTTGTGAACTGGCTGTCTGAGTCCGTAACAATCCACGAGTCATTGCCTGAGGAAAGGTTGGCGAATTCAAACTCTCTGTAAATTGCTCCGCTGTGGCTTCCCCCACCGAACTCAACCGTGTCCGTGCCTCCCATTCCGTTCACAATTTCAAGCCCCGCGCCTTCTCCCGCCACCGTCCAGACGTTGTCGCCGTCTGAGAGGTTTGCCACTTCAAAGTTTGTGTATTTCGCTCCGCCACCGACAGACGCCGAGTTGTGGTTTCCGTCTCCAAGCAGAAGAATGTCTGTTCCGCCGAGCGCGTCCACCCGTTCAAAATGGTCGTCGCTTGATGTGATGTTCCAGATGTTATCGCCCTCTGAAAGGGAAAGCCGCTCGAAGTTGATGTAGTTCCCGCCGTCCATTTCGTGTATGCCGGACGAGTTTGCTCTGTCTCCTATCCTGACGGTGTCGTTTCCGCCCCTTCCGTTCACCCACCGCCAGCTTGAGGCGAAGTCGTTTTCTGAATAGACCCAGGTGTCGTCTCCCTGCGTCAGCCCGACCGCCGCCGCCTCAAAGTTTGAGTAGCGGGCGTATCTGCCGTTTGCGAACTCCGCGTTTCCGATGTTTTCCGCTGAAATTTCAGAATCTGTGGCGTTGAAAAAACCGTCGCTGTCAACGTCTCTTATCAACTCTTCCAGAATGTCCGCCGAGCCTTCTCCGCCGTTCACCAAATCAAGGGCGCGGTCGTTGTCGCCGATGCTCCAGATGTCGTTTCCGGCGGTGAGGTGCACGGCTTCAAAGTTTCTGAACGCGCCTCCGCCGTGTATCAGCCCCGAGTTGAAACTTGCCCCGTCCACCACATCTGTCGGCATGAAGATGATTGAATCGTCGCCGGTGCCGAAGTCTGCGTAGTGAATCTGGTCAAAAATATCAAGCGTGGAAGCGTTAATTATGAGGTTGTCGTTTGTTCTGCCCTGAATCAGATTTGCTTCAAGGGGAAAGTCTTCCGCATTAACCGTTACATCAACCGCGTTTGCGGAATGAAAACAGGTGATGACCGTTAATGCCAATACAAGCAGAACAGAGAGTTTTTTTGGCAATCTTTATCTTCTCCGGATACTGTCGGGCTTGAGAGCGGAGCCCCCGCCGCACGCAGACGCAATTCTATACCAACTGCGTGAAGTTTGAAAGCGGACGCGCCGGCCGCCTTTACGGTTTCGCGAAACGGAAAACCATTTTTTCAAGGGCGATGCGGCAGTTCAGGTTGCCGAGTTTTACCCCCGCCGCCATTTCTTCAAGCGCGCGCGCCTTTTCCGTAATCTCATCCTCCCCCGTTTTCGCGGCAAAATCGCCGGGTATCCAGTCGGGAAACATGGAGTCTTCCCCCGCCTTTGTGTGTATCAAATCCCGAATCAGCAGAGCCGCCGAGTCCGCGAGTTTTTCCGCCTCAACCCTTTGCGCGGCGGTTCCCTTTGCTTTGCCGAGAATGTTTTCCACGAATTTGAACACTCCCGCCTCTCCCGCTCCGCGCGCGGCGCACAGGGCTTTCAAGGTCTCAAGGGTTTTGCGGGTTTCCTCCGCGCCGGTTTTTAACGCTTTTCCGGGGCTTCCGTCCGCTATGGTTACGGCGAGGTCAATCTCCTCCGGGGAAAGGTCGCCTCTTTCGGTCAGTTTTTCCCGCGCCACCCGTCCGTCAAGTTTCCCGAAGGCGACCGTCCGGCATCTTGAGCGGATGGTTGGAAGTATCATCGAAGGCAGTTGCGTTATCAGCATAATCACTGAGTAGGGCGGCGGCTCTTCAAGGGTTTTGAGAAATGCGTTTTGCGCGCTTGAGTTCATTCTTTCCGCGTCATCAACTATGAAGATTTTGTATTTTGCCTCAAACGGTTTCAGAAATATCCTTGTCTCTATCTCCTCGCGCACGTTGTCAACCGTTATGATGCGGCTTTCGGTGTATTCAAATAGAGAAACATCCGGGTGGACGCCGCTTTCAATTCTCGCGCAGACATCGCAGTCGCAAATTCCGTCTGTTTTCAGGGGGCAGTTCAGTTTTTTCGCAAAAGACAGCGCGGTGAGTTTTTTCCCCGTGCCGCCGGGTCCGCTGAATATGTAGGCGTGAGCCGCCCGCCCGTTTTCCACAGCCGCTTTCAGAGCCAGCTTTGCCGTCTTGTGCCCGTCTATTTCTTCAAACACCTTTTAATCTCCGCCGCCGGTTCCGATTTTTTCATCCGCAATCGCGCCAATTTTTCCGGAAGTCTCCTCAATCTCCCCGCTTGCGTCCACAACCTTTATTCTTGCGGGGTGCTTTTCCGCCTCAGAGAGAAAGCCGTTACGCAGGCGTTTGTAGAAATCCTCCGCCTCTTTGTCCATTCTGTTCACGGCTTGTCTGCCTTCAAGCCGCCCGGCGCAAACCTCAACCGGCGCATCAAGAAAAAAGGTCAAATCCGGCTCAACCCCCAGAGCAGACATTCTTGCCGCCCGCTCCACAAATTCAAAGTCAACTCCCCTTCCGCAACCCTGATAGACGATTGTTGAATCAAAAAACCTGTCTGATATAACCGTTTTGCCCCCGTCCAGAGCGGGTTTGACAACCTTCCGGACGTGGTGAACTCTGTCGGCGCAGAACAGAAAAACCTCAGCCAGAGGGTCTGCGCTTTTCATTTCTTCCAGCAGGATAGTGTTTCTTATGCTCTCGCCGATTTTACCGCCGCTGCCGGGTTCGTGAGTCAGCACAACTTCTTTGCCCGCCGCCTCAATCCGCTCTTTCAGCAGACGCGCATGGGTGGATTTTCCGCATCCGTCAATTCCTTCAAAAGATATAAACACCGCTTTTCAGACCTTACAGGCGGGTGGTTTTCCGCCTCGCGGGTTAATGATACTCAACGCGCCCGCGCTTTAACAGTTCTTGAAAGTCGCGCCGTATTGTGAGAGTATAAGCAGTCGGGTGAGGGGCTTAACCGCTCCACATGGAAGGTGTTATGGGGTTTGACTGTTCCGAAAGCGATATTTTTTCACCGGCTCGCCTTGAGCGCGTTGCCGGTGTCTCAGATTTACCTTCTCCGTCCGCGCCGGACGGGGAGACAAGAAGGATATGCGAAAACGCCGTGGCGGGCTCCGCGCCGTCTCCGGATGAGGCGGTTTTTCTCGCGGGACTTCCGTCAGACCGTATTGCCGCTCTTTTGAGCGCGGCGTCATTTATCTCCGTCCGTTCTCACGGCTCTGTTCTCACGTACTCAAAAAATGTTTTTGTTCCGCTCACGCGGCTTTGCAGAAACCACTGCGGATACTGCACCTTCAAGATAGAGCCGGGCGAGGCGGAGCTTCTGATAACGCCCGGCGAGGTGGATGACATCGCCAGAAAGGGCGCGGAACTCGGATGCACCGAACTGCTTTTTGTTCTCGGAGACAAGCCCGAAGCCGTCTATGAAGAATACAGGCGGAAACTTGGCGGGCTTGGATGCTCCACCACGGCGGAGTATCTTGCAGGTGTTTGCGAATCCGCCATCGGTCGCGGAATTTTCCCGCACTCAAACCTCGGTCTTGCCACCTCCGAAGAGCTTTCGCGTTTGAAACACAGCAATCCCAGCATGGGGCTTATGCTTGAAAACATCAGCCCGCGCCTTCTCAAAAAAGGCGAAGCGCATCACCGGTGCGCAGACAAAGTGCCGAAACTGAGAATGGAAACAATGGAACGCGCCGGAGAGTTGCGAATTCCGTGGACAAGCGGAATTCTTGTCGGCATCGGCGAAACGGTTGAGGAGAGGGTTGAATCGCTTTTCGCTCTCAAAGATTTGTCTGAGCGGTACGGGCACATACAAGAGATTATAGTTCAGAACTTCAGCCCGAAAGACGGGATAGCGATGGAGAGTTTTCCCCCGCCGTCTTTTGAGGAGATGCTTAAAACGGTTGCCATAGCGCGGCTTGTGTTCGGCGGAGAGATGAACCTTCAGATACCGCCCAACCTCAACGGCGCGACCTACTCAAAGTTTATACCCGCCGGAATAAACGACCTTGGCGGCGTTTCTCCTCTCACCATAGATTATGTAAATCCCGAAGCCCCGTGGCCCCTTCTTGATGAGATGGAGGCGCAGGTGTCTTCTCTCGGTTTTGAGCTTAGAGAGCGGCTTCCGGTTTACCCGGAATACGTTACGGGCGAGTTTCTTGAGCCGGAAATGCTTGAGATGGTCAGAGCGCGAGTGGGCGCAGACGGGCTTGTGCCGGAGGCAAACTGACAGAATGGACACGATAAACCTGAAAGACCTTATGGATTTGATAAACGACCGGCGGGAGGGCGGTGTTTCCTCATGCCTTTCGCGCATAGACACGCGGCTTGCAGACATCATTTCAAAACCGCTTGAAGGCGGAGAGCTTACGGTTGCCGAAGCGGACGCGCTTTTTGCCGCCGGAAAACCGGACGAAATTGCCGCCCTTGCCCTTGCCGCAGACAGGGTGAGAAAAGAGGATGTGGGAGATGTTGTTACATACGTCATCAACCGGAACATCAATTTCACGAACATCTGCAATGTGTATTGCGGTTTCTGCAACTTTATGGCGGAAGAGGGAGACGAGAGGGCTTATTTCCTTTCAATGGATGAGATAGCCGACAAAACAAGGGAAGCGTGGGAGATAGGGGCGACCGAGGTTTGCATGCAGGGCGGAATGCACCCGAAGATTGACGGCAACTACTATGTGGATTTGATAAAGAACGTTAAAAAAGCCGTCCCGGAAATGCACACGCATGCGTTTTCGCCCTACGAAGTCTGGTACGGGGCGAACACGCTTGGAATAGAGGAAACCGATTTTATAAAGATGCTTAAAGACGCGGGGCACAACACTTTCCCCGGCACTGCGGCGGAGGTGCTTGTTGAGGACGTGAGAAAGAAAATCGCGCCGCGCAAGATTCCGACCGAAGTGTGGATACGGGTTGTTGAGAAAATCCACAACGCCGGAATGAAAACCACTTCAACGATAATGTACGGACATCTTGACGAGCCGAAACACTGGTCAGTTCACCTTGGAGTTTTGCGCGATATACAGAAACGCACGGGAGGATTTACGGAGTTTGTGCCTTTGAGGTTTATCCCGTGGGAGACGAGAATTTTCAAGAACTCAAAGGGCAAGGTTCACGAAGGGCCCACAGACCTTCATCAGTTGAAGATGTATGCCGTTTCGCGGCTGTTTTTGCGCGGATGGATAGACAACATTCAGGTTTCGTGGGTGAAGCAGGGGCCTGAGTTCGCGCAGTTTTCTCTTACCGCCGGAGCCAACGATTTCGGGGGAACTCTTATGGAAGAGCAAATTTCGCGTTTTGCGGGAGCAAGTTACGGGCAGTATTTTCCGCCCGAAGAGTTTCGCCGTCTCACCCGCCGGATAGGGCGTATTCCCGCTGAGAGAAACACGGTTTACGGAATACTCAAACGGTTTGACGGCGAAGGCGCGGGGGCTTCCGGGGAACAGCAGGATGGCAAGTAGAAAATCGGTCAGCATAAAAAACTTTATGGGCGGCGTGGAGAGGCGCAATCCGGGCGAGCGCGAATTTCATCAGGCGGTTAGAGAGGTTGCGGAATCCCTTGTTCCGTTCATGGCGAAAAATCCGGTCTACATTGAAAAACAGATACTTGAGCGGCTGACGGAGCCGGACAGGACGGTGTCTTTCAGGGTTTGCTGGGAGGATGATGAGGGCAATGTCCGCACAAATCGCGGATACAGGGTGCAGTTCAGCGGGGTTATAGGTCCCTACAAGGGCGGTTTGCGGTTTCATCCGTCCGTCAGTCTCAGTGTTATGAAGTTTCTGGGGTTTGAGCAGATATTCAAAAACAGTTTGACGGGGCTTCCCATGGGCGGCGGCAAGGGCGGAAGCGATTTCAATCCGCGTGGAAAATCTGACGGCGAGGTTATGCGTTTTTGTCAGTCGTTTATGACGGAACTTGCCCGGCATGTGGGCGAAAATGTTGATGTTCCCGCCGGAGACATAGGTGTTGGCGGGCGCGAGATTGGCTATATGTTTGGTCAGCACAGGCGTATTTCCGGGGCGTTCACCGGAGTTTTGACGGGCAAAGGCATATCGTTTGGCGGCAGTCTTATCCGCCCCGAGGCGACCGGATATGGAAGTGTGTTTTTCGTGAATGAGATTTTGAAAGCATCGGGAGACGGAATGGACGGCAAAACCTGTGTTGTGTCGGGTTCGGGAAATGTGGCGCAATACACGGTAGAGAAGTTGACTCATCTTGGCGGCAGGGCGGTTACGATGTCTGACTCAGACGGTTTTATTCACGACCCGTCCGGCATAACGCCTGAAAAACTGGCGTGGATAATGGATTTGAAAAACAACCGGCGCGGGCGGATAAGTGAATACGCGAAGAAGTTCAAATGCGGTTTTCACAAGGGCAAAAAACCGTGGGGCGTAAAGTGTGATGTGGCGTTTCCGTCTGCGACACAGAATGAACTCCTTGGCGCGGACGCGAAATTGCTTATTAAAAACGGCGTAAAGGTTGTAGGCGAGGGCGCGAATATGCCGTGCGATCTTGAAGCGGTTCACATATTTCAGAAAGCGGGTGTTTTTCTTGCTCCCGCAAAGGCGTGCAATGCGGGCGGCGTGGCGGTTTCGGGTTTGGAGATGACGCAGAACAGTATGAAACTTTTTTGGAGCCGGGAAGAGGTTGAGGAGAAGTTGAGGAATATTATGGTTGGTATTCACGAAAGGTGTTTGGAATTCGGGAAGAAAGGGAAAAAGGTTGATTATGTTACCGGAGCGAATATTGCGGGATTTAAAAAAGTAGCAGACGCAATGGTAGCGCAAGGGATTGGGTAAAAACAGGAGGATTTTATGAAAGAAAGATTTACGGAATGGTTGTTGGAGAGGGGATATGCTCCCACTGTAGCAAAAGGTGGCTACCGGACTGGAATAAACCATTTATCAAAGGACTTGGGAGAGGATGTTTTTGGGATAACGGACTTGGAAAAAATAAGTGAAATCAGAAAAACTTATGACAGAAACGGGTCCAAAAGGGATATTGGCAGTAACTTGAGTGGTTCGCCCAGAGCCGCGATAATTCAATACGAGGACTTTATCAGGGAGTTTTCCGAGGGAGGGGAAATTCCTGATGGAATTTCTCAATCTTCCGAAAAGCAGATTCCACAGCAACGGCTTTCTTTAGAGAGAGATTTGCACAAAGCAATTGAAGGTCAGATTTCCGAATTGTTTCCGGGTTACAAACTGGTTGGTTCCGAATACACAATTAAAAATGTCCGGTTAGACCTTTTGCTCAAAAATGGCAACAGTTTGCTGGTTGTGGAAATCAAAGCCGGAACCGCCACGCACGCGGCTTTTGGTCAGATTTCAATGTATATGGGGCTTGTCGCGGAGAAATACCCCAAGTCTTCCATTAGCGGAATGATAGTCGCCTCAGACATAGACCCGGGTTTAATCGCCGCTTGTTCCACAAATAAAAATGTTTCCTGCGGGAAATATAAAATGAAGCTGAGTTTGGAAAAGGTCTAAGGTCGTGGAGAACATTATGGCCGGGATTGACAAAAGATGCTTGGAGTTCGGCAAAGTTTGCAGAAGACTTTATAATGCTTTCAGAGTAGGCATTATAGGTTGCAAGAAGGTTGCAGATACAATAGTAGCACAAGGTATGGATTGATAGGTTTTCAAGTGGCAATCAAAGACACAACAAGGAAAGAGCTTTGGGGAAAATCTGGTAACAGTTGTGCTATTTGCAAAGAACAGTTGATTGTAGACGATTCAGCCGACAGTATTGTTGTAGGTCAGGAGTGCCACATCATACCGAAAAAAGAAAGTAATCCTAGATATCTTGATACTCAAACTGATAAAGACTCATACGAAAACCTAATTCTTTTGTGTTCAAAGCACCATACAATTGTTGACCGTAGCACCCATAGTTATACAGCAGAAGATTTGAGGAGTATCAAGTTTAAACATGAGAAAGAGGTAAGAGAAAGCTTGAATGCGGGCAATTTAACAAGTACACATCCGAAATATCTCGTCAAGGTAAATTCTGGAAAAGACCTTTGTAACATGGTTGATGGTGTTCTGGGTTATTCGTTTGACCACCCTGAGCCGACAAATCAAAGAGATGCTGATTTCTTTGGGTCAATTTCTCAGTCTTTAGACGACAACTCCTCTTTGCTAAGTGAATTCGAACCCGCAAGAAAAGCTGAAATAATGTTGTGGTTCAAAGATATGCTGGACGATTTGGAGGGTAAGGGGTACTTGTTGTTTGGTTGCAGATTGAGTGACAAGATCAATAACCCTTTTGCACCAGACAAGTTAGTCGCTGGCGAGATTTTCCACTGCAAACTTACCAAAAAGGATGATCCAGAAGTGATTACGGGACCAGATAGCATTGTTAGATTAATCATGGAGGATTGTCAAGTCAATGAAGCAAAAAACGATGGCTCGTAAACTTCCTACTCCAAAGACAACTTCAAATACAGGCATTAATGACTTGGATTTGAAGAATTGGAAAAAACACGAAGATGTCTTGACAGACAGTTTGTGGTTGATTGGGAACCGAGACAGTTCCGGTTCTCATAATAACAAGTACCAGGAAACTTTATACCTCAAATCCCCAACCAAATAATGAAAAGATTTACCAAGAAGGGAGATGTTGTTCTTGATGGTTTTTTGGGTTATGGCACAACCCTGATAGAGTCACAAAAATTGGGGAGAAACGCGATAGGGGTTAAGCTTGTTCCTAGTGTTGCTGTTAAATACAAGAGCCTCGCGGAAATAGGCAGAATTTCTAAACTCCATTTAGTTAGTGAACAAGATTTGGCACCTTGCTGGTGTTGTCTGGTCGGAGGGATTGATGACTAAGAAGTTGATTAGGCTTTTACTTGCTGTTTTTGTTCTGATGTTTTTTATTAGTACTGCAACAGCCTTTGATTGTGATTTGGATAATGATGGTTGGGATGACTGGAATTGTGGTGGTCTTGACCATGATTTGGACAACGATGGCTGGGATGACCGAGGTTCTTGGTAATTGATACAATTAAACCTGTCTAAACATTCATAATACTTTTCACACCATCCAACAAGACATTAAAACTATGAGAATCGTTCTGTCCATCCAAGTTAAGCAGTGGGGCGATTGCCCTAGACCCAGCGACTTTTTGATACGATTGTTCGGTTAGCCCTTTTAGTTTCTCAGATGGCTTGTTAATTGAGTCAGGGGCCTCTTTTAAAGACAATCCTTTGACACCAAGTCCCGATTCAACAGCTTTCAGGTCCCCCAAGTAGAAACTTTCAAGCTCCTTGCAGGCAACTCTTATGATTGTGTTTGAAAATTTTCCGCTAGATTGAATTTTCTTTCTCAAAAATTGTTTAATCTTCACGCAATCGCCATTATCTTGATCCCGTAAAACAAGAAAAAATGAATCCGGACGGTTCCAGCCCCGTAGTCTATGCTCAATCCGTTTATCCAAATCTTGTTTGCCTTCAAACACAATATAGCGAACATCAATATCTTCAGGAAGGATGCGAGGAAGAACACCCTTTAACATTTCTTTTGCCGAAAGTTCCTCCAGAAAGCAGGCAAGACATTTCATTGCGGGTCAACATCTCCAAAAAACCCTTCTTTCCACAGATAGCCCATTTGGTCTCCTATTTCCATATATGTTTTGACCTGTTCGTCATCAGATGCTCTTTTGATTGCCGTGTACCCATTTTTCTTTTCCAACCAGAAAACTTCTCCTATTTCAGTAGCATTCAAAAAATCTGGGGAATGGGTAGAGACAAAAACCTGCCCACCCCTATTTGCATAGCTTCTGAATTCTTCTGCTAATTCAAAAAGCAATTTTGGGTAGAGTTGGTTCTCTGGTTCTTCCACACAAAGCAAATCATGTGGTGCTGGATCGTAAAGCAGAGTCAGGTAAGCCAGCATTTTGATTGTGCCGTCTGACACATAACGAGCAAGAAACGGATCTTCAAAGGAGCCATCATGAAATTTCAGTAAAACACGTCCTTCTTCAGTAGTTTTTGATTCCACATTCGAAATTCCGGGAACGCGCATTTTTAATAGGTCAAGAATTTTATCAAATATATCTTCATGATGTTTGTGTAAGTACTCAATAACCAGAGACAGGTTTTCTCCCTCACGCGAGAGATGTTCTGCGTACCCAGCCTCCTGTTCAGGTCGTGCTTTGCTAATGTGGAAATCAGAAATATGCCAGCGTTCAATTAAATTTCCCAACGCTACGGCTGCCGGAAACCTTTCGAATTGTGCCAGCCCCTTAATTGCCAATAAATCGTTAGATTTGAGTTTTTGTTCTTCTCTTTGGAGTTCGCTATCTTGCCGGATTTCTTCAATTTCGTTTGTAACAGCTTCGCCTTTTCCATTACTGAAGTCCAAAAACTTCCATGGTTGTCCACGACTTCCACGACGATATTTCAGTATTTCTCTTTGCACGAACGCTCTTCCGTCTCTTTCGTCAATCTCAAGTAAATAGGTTATCAGGGGGCTTTCGTTATCTTTACGAAACTTCAACTCAATTTCAATTGGTTCATTACTGTTGCGACTTTGTACTTCTTGAAAACCAAGGCTACCACCGAGACGAGTCAAAGCTGTATTGACATTAGAATTCATCGCATCACGTAAAAAACCAAAAACACTGAATATAGTGCTTTTGCCACTACCGTTTGCCCCCACAATCACACAGAAACCGGGGATATTTGTCATCTCCGCTTCTTTGAATGTTTTAAAATTCCTCAACCTCAAAGATTCAATCTTCATTTGTTCTTTCCTGTTCTTGAAACTCCAGACTAATATACAATAACACGGTAAATTTAACACTATTTCAGATTGCGCCAAGCAAACACTGAAATTTCGAATGTCAAAACCTCACTGTCAGTTAAACTCTGACCGACAATGCCACTCTCAACCAACCTCGCTCAAACCCTCAAATCACGCACGAACTCGGAAGTTCGCTTCCGCAAAATTGACCGCCTTATTTACGCGACTGACGCAAGCAACTACCGTATTCAGCCGCTTGGCATTGTCATTCCCCGCACGGCGGAGGATGTTTCGGAAACTGTAAAAATTGCCGCCGAATTCGGCGTTTCCATAGTTCCCCGTGGCGGCGGGACGGGGCTTGCGGGGCAATGCCTTGGGGAAGGAATCGCGGTTGATATGTCCAAATATATGGACGGAGTTGTTGAGATTAACTCAGAAAATAAAACCGCCACCGTTCAGCCGGGCATCTGCCTCGGACGGCTTAACGCCATCGCGGCGGAAAAAGGGCTTATGTTCGGTCCAGACCCCGCGAGCGCGAAAGTTGCCACAGTCGGCGGCGTGGTGGCAAACAACGGAACCGGCGCGCACTCAATCCTCTACGGAATGGCGGGCGACAATGTTGTTTCTCTCCGCTCCGTTCTCCACACGGGAAATGAAATCTCCTTCTCAAAAAACACTTGCGCGGATGCGGAACTCTCACGCAAACTTGAAAACTTCAGAAATCAAAATCTCTCCCTTGTTACGGAAAAGTTTCCCAAGCACTGGCGGCGGGCTTCGGGCTACTCGCTTAACTATCTGACGGATGACGATTTCAACCCCGCAAAACTGTTCGCCTCATCCGAAGGAACTTTCGGCATCGCAACCGAAATCACCCTGAAACTGGTTGACAAACCCCGCCACACGGGTCTTGCCGTCCTCCAGTTCGACGACCTTTTTCGCGCCATTGAAGCGGTTCCCGCAATTCTTGAACGCGCGCCCGCCGCCGTTGAACTGATAGACAAAATGCTTATCGGACTTACGGAAAAACACGGCGGTTTTTCGCGCCTTCTCTCTTTTGTTAAAGGCAAACCCGCCGCCGTTATCGCGGTTGAGTTTTTCGGACACTCAGCGGACGAATGCTCGGAAAAAGCCGCCGGACTTCTGGATTTTCTCAAACAAAAAGGCGTTTCGTGCGAAAAAGACCTCGCGCTTTCCACCGAAGACCAGTCAAAAGTGTGGGGCGTGAGAACCGCAGGGCTTGGGCTTTTGATGAGCTCCCGCTCCGGCGCGAAGCCGGTTCCGTGCATTGAAGACGTGTCAGTTCCCGTCCCCTCGCTTGCCCCTTATGTGAAGGATATTTCCTCAGTCTTTTCCTCGCTGGGGCTTGAAGCGGGCTTTTACGCGCACGCGAGCGCGGGGTGTCTGCATATCCGCCCCCTGCTTGACCTTTCAACCCGCAAGGGCGCGGACTTGATGGAAGAGGTTTCTGACGCCGCCCTGGGGCTCGCCCTTAAACACGGCGGCGTTATGAGCGGAGAACACGGAGACGGCAGACAGAGAAGCCACCTCAACAGACGGCTTTTCGGCGCGGAGATATACGGGGCGATGACGGAACTTAAAAACATCTTTGACCCGGCGGATATGTTCAATCCCGGAAATGTTGTCAACTCCGCAACCGGAGTCAAAGACAACCTCAGAAACGAAAAACACGGCGGCTCGGATTTGCCGCTGTCGCTTGACTGGACGGCAGACGGCGGACTCAGCGGCGCGGCGGCGGCGTGCAACGGGCAGGGGTTTTGCAGAAAAACCGGGGAGGGGGCGATGTGCCCTTCCTACATCGCAACCCGTGACGAAGCCCACACAACAAGGGCGCGGGCGAACCTTCTGCGCTCCGTTATGAACGGCGATGTTGAAGACGGTTTCCTTTTAAGCCCGGAGGCGGAAGAGGTTTTCAGCCTGTGTGTGGGGTGCAAGGCGTGTAAAACGGAATGCCCGTCTTCGGTTGATGTTGCGAAGATGAAAACCGAGTTTCTGTATCTGAGGGGGCGGAAGCTGGGGTTTTCTCTCGCAGACAGGGTTTTTTCTGATATTCACAAAATCTCTTCCGTTGTGTCGCGAATTCCGGGCGCGAATCTTTTTGCCTCCTCCGGCGCGTCAAAACTGCTTTCCATCGCCGGTATAGACGGGCGCAGGGAGATTCCGCTTTTTGCCCCGCAAAGATTTGGCGACTGGTTTTCCTCCCGCCCAAAACGGGAGCCGAAAGAGAAAAAAGCGGTCTATTTTCACGACACATGGGCGGAGTTTTTCAATCCCGGCGCGGGAAGGGGCGCGGTGGAAATCCTTGAGTCGCTCGGCTACGAAGTGCTGATTGAAAAACGCAGGGTTTGTTGCGGCAGACCGATGATAAGCCGGGGCATGATTGACAAGGCGCGCCGCAACGCAGAATTGAACACCGAAATTTTGCGCCCTTACGCGGAAAAAGGTTTCCCCATTGTCGGAACAGAACCCAGTTGCGTGTCAATGTTCACTGACGACTACGCAGACCTTCTTCCCGGCTCCCCCGGACAGAAAGCGGTTGCCCGCTCGTTTCTCACCATTGAGGATTTTGTGAAGCGGGAGGCGGAAACTCTTGCTCCGATGCTTGAGCCGGGCTCAGAGCCCGTTATAGCCCACACGCATTGCCACAGCAAAGCCGCAGAGCCGGATTCGGGACTTCATTCGGTTCTAAACTCTCTGGGTTTTGACTGCGCGGATTCCGGCGCGGGCTGTTGCGGAATGGCGGGCGGTTTCGGGTATGAGAAAAAAAACCGCGATGTTTCTGAAAAAATCGCCGGAGACAGGCTTGTTCCCGCGATTGAAAAACACGGCGGAAGAGTTTGCGCGACCGGCATTTCGTGCATGGAACAGATACGGCACTTTACCCGCGCGCGTCCGCTTCATTTTGCGGAACTTGTGGCGGGCTGTCTTAAAAAATCCGCCGGTTAGCCGGTCGCGAAAGCAAAAACCGCGCTCAAAACTATAAGCCCGATAAAGATTCCCATCATGTAGTAGGGGTAGTTCGGGTTGTATCCCTTCTTTATGTTGGGAACCCGCTTCTGCCCCCAGATGATTTCCTTCTTCTCTTCGGTTTTTTTCTGGTCTTCCGGCATTTTCCCTCCGTTTTTATTTCTCTCCGGGTGTGGGCCCGAAGGCGTACTCCCGGGTTATATGAAGTTGGGATTTAAGGTTTTCAAGCATCTTGCTCTGCATATCCCTGCACGAGAGAACGCCGTAGTAGTTGCCGTTTCTGTCTTCAACAACAAGGTGGGATATGTTGTGCCGGTCAAACAACTCAAGGCACTCGGAGAACTTTTGGAAGAGATTGACCTTAATAACGTCCGGCGTCATTATGTCTCTCACTTTCGCGCTGTCCGGGTCAACGCCCTCAACAACAACCTTTGTGGAAACATCGTAGTGGCTCACCACTCCAACCAGTTTTCCGTCTTCAAGAACCCCGGTCGCGCGGATTTTAAGCCGCCGCAATGTTGCCGCCGCCTCGCGCGCGGTGTCTCCGGCGCTGACAGAGTAGAAAACATCACGCTTTTCCACCATGTCTTTAACGATAATCTGGCTAAGACTCTTCTCAGGCACCTCTGATTCCTCCAAAAACATTCTATTACAACCTGCCGCTTCGCGCAATTGATTGGAGTGTTCCGTGTGATATAGTCATAATGCGAAAACGGAGGAAAATATGGCTGAATACACACATCCCGAAGTTCTGGTTTCAACGCAGTGGGTGGAAGAGCACGCGGGCGACCCCGGTGTTGTAATTGTGGAGTCCGATGAAGATGTCCTCCTTTACGAAGTGGGGCATATCCCCGGCGCGATTAAACTTGACTGGCAGATAGAACTTCAGGATCAGGTCGTGAGAGACTATCTTGCGGTTGAAAATTTTGAAAAACTGATGTCTTCCAAAGGCATTTCAAACGACTCAAAAGTTGTTTTCTACGGAGACAAAAGCAACTGGTGGGCGTGCTATGCGTTCTGGACTTTCAAGGTTATGGGTCATAAAAACTGCCTCATAATGGACGGCGGAAGACAGAAATGGGTTGACGAAAAAAGAGAATTGACCCGTGACGTTCCCAAAACGGAAAAGACAGACTACAAGGTTGGCAAAATGGATGAGTCCATAAGGGCTTTCCGCGAAGGCGTTCTGAAACACATGGATGCCGGCGGCGCGCTTGTGGATGTGCGCTCACCCAAAGAGTTCACCGGAGAACTGCTTCACATGGAGGCGTACCCGCAGGAGGGCTGTCTGAGAGGCGGCCACATACCGGGGGCGAAAAGTGTTCCGTGGGCAACTGCGGCAAACGAAGACGGAACCTTCAAATCCGCCGATGAACTTATCAACATTTACGAAAAAGAGCAGAAACTCAGTTCCTCAAAAGACGTTGTTGTCTATTGCAGAATAGGCGAGAGGTCTTCCCACACATGGTTTGTGCTTACCTACCTTCTCGGCTACAAGAACGTCAAAAACTATGACGGCTCGTGGACGGAATGGGGAAACCTTGTCCGCGCCCCCATAGAGAGATAAGGCGGACGGTTTGATGCGGCTCACCGATATTGTTGAGCAGTTCAGAAACTCAGACCTTCAAGCCACTCTGGAGATACTGGTTGACTACTCGGACAGCCTTCCCCCGCTTCCCGACAAATACGTTCCCCTTCTCAAAAGCAGTGAAAATCAGGTGCCGGAGTGCGAAACACCCGTTTTTCTGTGGGTTGAAGTGAACGGCGGGAAGGTTGAGATATACGCCCATGTTCCCGAAGAATCGCCAACCGTGCGCGGTTTTGTTTCAATCCTTGTTGACGCTTTCACGGGCGCGTCTCCCGAAGAGGTGGCGCAATCGCCGTCAAACCTTCTCAACAGTCTCGGGCTTGACACGAAAATAGGCACAAGGCGTATGTACGGGCTTGGAGCCGTGTACGCGAGAATAAAAAAAGAGGTTGGCAAGAAAGCCGGGAACTGAAAAAATGATACACGGCGAACTGATGGATATGCTGATAGACCACTACGAAAATCCGCGCAACTGCTGCGCGATGGAAGACGCGGACCTTGTTATGAGCGGCGGCAATTCCGGATGCGGAGACACAATAACGGTTTACGTCAAACTGAACGGCGGCGAGGTCGGCGAACTCAGTTTTGAGGGCAAAGGGTGTATGGTGAGTCAGGCGGCGGCTTCTCTCATATCCCTCAAAGTCAAAGGAATGCCGGTTGAAGATATTTCCGCGATGAACAGGGACAACATGATTGAGATTCTTGGCAAAGAGATTGTCGTGCGCCGCCCCAGATGCTCAACACTCGCCCTTGACACACTCAAAGGCGCGCTTCTGAAAATGCGCGCCGGACTTGAAGACTCATAATCAGATAAACACGAATATCAGAACCGCCGCCACCGCGAGCCGGTAGATAACAAAAGGCGTATAGCTTCCCCGTCTCGCGAAACTCAGCAGAAACCGTATCGCAAATATCCCCGTAACCGTTGCGGCCGCCGCTCCGGCGATAACTTCGCCGTCAAGCGGAAGGGTGAACCCGTTTCTCCAAACCCTGTGGGCGATTGCCGCGCAAATCGCCGGCACGCCCATCATAAAGGCGAATTTCGCGGAATCCTCCCTTCTGTATCCGAGAAACATTCCGCCCGCTATTGACGCGCCCGCCCGCGAGACGCCCGGAACAAGAGCGAACGACTGCGCGATTCCGAAGAAAACGCAATCTTTTATGGAAACTCCTGAAAGCCGTTTTGTTCCCTCTTTTCCCGCATCCGCGATAAAAAGCGCCGCGCTTCCGGCTATCAGTCCGCCGCTCACAACAAGGGGCTGTCTTAAAATCCCCGCTATCGCGTATTCAAACAAAAAACCTGCGGCGACTGCGGGCAGGGCGGTTATCAGAAGCCCCGCGCCCATTCTTGCCTCCGCGCTTTTCACAGACCCGCTCACAGACGAGCGGTAAAGCGCGCGGACAATCAGCGCCCAGTCTTTTCTGAAACAGATAAAAATGGCGAGCAGGGTTCCCGCGTGAAGCCACACCGCAAGGTCAAGCCCGCCGTCTTTCCACGAAAAAAGCCACGCGAAAATCATAATATGAGCCGTACTGCTCACGGGGAAAAACTCCGTTACCCCTTGCGCGGCTCCGAGAAACGCAATCTCAAACTTTTCCAATCAGTTTCCCCTTTTCGCCTTCAGTATCTTTTTCAAATATGCGCCCGTTTTGGAATTTTTCACCCGCGCCACATCTTCGGGGCTTCCCTCGGCAATGATTTTTCCGCCGTCTCTTCCCCCGCCGGGACCGAGGTCTATTATGTGGTCTGCGCTTTTGATTATGTCCGTGTTGTGCTCTATCACAATTACCGTGTTGCCTTTCCGTATCAACTCGTCCATCGCTTCAAGCAGTTTTTTCACGTCGTTGAAATGAAGCCCGATGGACGGCTCGTCAAGCACGTAAAGCGTTTTGCCCGTCTCCCTCTGAGACAGTTCTTTTGCTATTTTTATTCTCTGCGCCTCTCCGCCCGAAAGCGTGTTCGCCTCCTGCCCCAGTTTTATGTATCCGAGACCGACCTTCTGCAATATCGCCAGTTTGCGGCTTATCTTCGGAATGTTTGAGAAAAACTCAGCCGCCTCGGACACCGTCATGTCCAGAACCTCTGAGATGTTTTTGTCCCTGTACGTTACCTCAAGAGTTTCGCCGCCGTAGCGTTTGCCCCGGCACTGCTCGCAGGTTGTGTACACATCGGGCAGGAAGTGCATCTCAACCTTCACGCTTCCCTTGCCGCCGCAAGTTCCGCAACTCCCCCCTTTGACGTTGAAACTGAAACGCCCCGCCCCGTATCCCCGCAGTTTTGATTCCGGCACTCCGGCAAACAGTTCGCGCACGGGGGCGAATATTCCCGTGTATGTCGCCGGGTTTGACCTCGGCGTTCTCCCGATGGGCGTCTGGTCTATCCTCACCACTTTGTCTATGTTCGCCGCGCCCGCAACCGCGCCGCAGTTTCCCCTTTTTCCCCTTCCGCTCCGTGTTTTTTCAAGCGCGGGGCAGAGGGTTTCGTGAAGAAGCGTGCTTTTGCCCGAGCCCGAAACTCCGGTGAGACAGGTGAACACACCGACCGGAAACGACACGTCCAAATTTGCCAGATTTCGCGCCCGCGCCCCTTTAACCGTGATGAACTTCTCCGCCTTCCGCCTCTTGCGCGGAACCTCTATTTTCTCTTTCCCCGACAGGTATTTTCCGGTCAGCGATTTCTCGCACGATATAAGGTCTTCAACCGTTCCGCATCCCGTTATCTCTCCGCCCTGTCTTCCGGCTCCGGGACCCAGATCCAGAACAAAATCGCTGTTTCGTATCGTGTCCTCGTCATGCTCCACAACCACAACCGTGTTGCCGTCATCCCTGACGGATTTGAGCGTCCGTATCAGTTTGTCGTTGTCTGACGGATGAAGCCCGATGGACGGCTCGTCAAGCACGTAGGTAACGCCCGTCATCTGCGCGCCCAGTTGCGTGGCAAGCCGGATTCTCTGCGCCTCGCCGCCCGAAAGCGCGGGCGCGGAGCGGTCAAGCGTCATATACCCCAGCCCGACATTTTGAAGAAATCCGATTCTTGAAGCGATTTCGCGTATAACCCCGCCCGCGACCTCCGTCTCGTATTTTCCCAGCCTGATCTGCCCGAAAAACCGCGCCGCCTCGTCCATGTCAAGCCGTGATATTTCGTAAATCGTTTTGCCGTCAACCACAACCGAGCGCGCCTGCCTGTTTATCCTCGCCCCCTCGCAAGACCGGCACGGCTCTGTCGTCATATATCCGGCAAGTTCCGCCTGAACCTCTCCCGACTCCGTTTCGCTTTGCCACTTTGAGAGAGCCCCGATAACTCCGGGAAATGTGTCTGCGCCGTCCGCCTTTTTATCGCCGTAGAGAATTGTGCGCTTTGCCCCCGCGGAAAGTTTCCCGAACGGAACGGCGGTGCTGAACCCGTGAAACTCCGCCGCTTCCTCAACAAGCCGTTTGTGATACGGCGAGTTTTTCCACGGAACGATTGCCCCCTCATTCAGGGATAGAGACCGGTTCACAACCAGTTCGGGCGAAAAGAAGGTTGTTGTTCCAATTCCTGAGCAGTCGCCGCACATACCGTATGGGCTGTTGAACGAGAAGATTCTGGGCGATATTTCCCCGTAAGCTGTTCCGCAAGACGGGCACGCGAA
Organism: Thermodesulfobacteriota bacterium; assembly: GCA_965226585.1. Taxonomy (GTDB): domain Bacteria; phylum Desulfobacterota_D; class UBA1144; order Nemesobacterales; family Mycalebacteriaceae; genus Mycalebacterium. Next base: position 479,926 of record OZ245366.1, read on the forward strand.
GTTTTCGCTGAAGTTGACGGTTTTTCCTCCCGCCGCGCAGACGGCGTTTCCTCCCGATTTTTTCAACGCCAGCTCCACGGACGCCTCAATCCGTTTCAACGCGCCCGGCTTTGAGGTTTCCACCTCGTCCACCACCACCTCTATGTTGTGCGAGATGTTTCTTTCCAGAACTATTTCCGAGTCAAGGTCTCTTTCCCGCCCGTCTATAAAGGCGCGCACAAAGCCCTCCATTCTCAGTTCGTCAATCTCTTTTCTGTAAATCCCCTTTCTGCCCCTCACGATTGGCGAAAGAATGACCGCCTCGCCGCCCGCCGCCGCAGACATTATCCGCTTTGCCATCTCGCCCGCGGTCTGCGCGCTTATCTTTTCGCCGCACCGGTGGCAGAACGGCTTTCCCGCCCGCGCGAAAAGCAGACGCATAAAGTCATATATCTCCGTTATCGTTCCGACCGTTGAGCGCGGGTTGCGGTGAAAGGTTTTCTGGTCAAGCGATATGGAAGGCGAAAGCCCGTCCATAAAATCCACGTCCGGTTTTTCCAACTGCTCCACAAACTGCCGCGCGTATGCCGAGAGCGACTGCATAAACCTGCGCTGTCCTTCGGCAAACAGAGTGTCAAACGCCAGAGACGATTTGCCTGAGCCGCTTACGCCCGTGATGGTAACGAGTTTTCCGCGCGGGATTTTCGCGCTGATATTTTTAAGGTTGTGGCTTCTCGCGCCTTTTATTGTAATGAAACTCAAGGCAACTCCGCCGCCCGCCCTTTTATCCGCGAGGCGTCATCGCCTCAAGGCGGGCTATGCGCTCCTCAGTCGGCGGGTGTGTGCTGAACAGTTTGGCAAATCCGCCCCCTATCATGGGGCTGACTATCATCATATGTGAAGTGCTTTCCGCCGTCTGTTCGCTCACGCTGAACGGTATTTCTTTGGCGAAGTTGTCCATTTTTCTGAGCGCGTCCGCAAGAAATATCGGGTTCGCGCAGATTGCCGCGCCTTCCCTGTCGGCTCCGTACTCTCTTGTGCGAGATATGGCGAGCCGGATAATCGTTGCCGCGAGCGGAGCCACAATCGCCATCGCGAGAAGAACGAATATGTTGTTTCTTCCCCTGCCGCCGCCTCCGAAAATCGCCGCGAACTGCGCTATCCAAGCTATGTAGCTTATCGCCGCCGCGATGGTTGCCGCGACCGAGCCTATGAGGATGTCGCGGTTTTTTATATGGGCGAGTTCGTGCGCCAGAACGCCTTTGAGTTCGTATCTGTTAAGGAGTTTCACAATTCCCTGCGTTACGGCGACCGCCGAGTGTGAGTGGCTTCTTCCGGTGGCAAAAGCGTTGGGTGTTTGTTCGGGAACGATATAGACCTTCGGCATTGGAAGCCCCGCGCTTTGGGCGAGTTCGCGCACATCCGCGTAAAGTTCCGGGGCGGAGGATTCGTCCACTTCTTGTGCGCGATACATTTTCAGCACGATTTTGTCGCTCCACCAGAAGCTTGCGAAGTTCATAATCACCGCAAACACAAGGGCGATAACCGCTCCCTGTTGTCCGCCGAAAGTTCCCCCGCACCACACGAGAATGGCGGACATGGCGGACAGCAGAACAAGACTTTTCAAAGTGTTCATTTTTTCGTGTACCCCTCCGGACGCCGCCGCGCGCGCCCGTCTCTGTATTATAATCACACAGGCTTGCGGTTCAATGTTTGGGAGTCTCTGATATTCCGCCATCCCGGTATGTGCGCGCTCAACATCTGTTTGAACAGTTTTCCGTGATTGGGGATTTTCAGGTGCAGAAGTTCATGCGCTATGACAAAATGGCGGAATTTTTCCGGCTTGCGGAGCAGTTCAGAGTTGAAACTCACGTGTCCGTTGCTTGAGCATGAGCCCCACTTCCGCGTCATTTGCCTGACGGTTACGCGCTCCGGAGAAACTTTGATTTTCTTGGCAAACAGCGCGATTTCATTCTTGAACTTCTTTTTTGATACGCTCATCCAGTTTTATCAACTCCTCAATTACGGAGTTTTTCTCCTCTTTTTTCACGGCATTTCCAACTGCCTTGTAGATGTCGACTTTAAGGTCTTTTTTCTGATAATGGTTTTCAGCATGGTTGGGAAACTTGTCAAACAGTTTATCAATCTCTGCGGCGGTTTCTTCGGCTTCAGAGTCGCCCGCCCGCTCAAGAATGAATCCGAGGAAAAACTGGCGCGGTGATTTGCCGCTTTCGCTGAGTTTTTGTTTCACATCCAAGCCCTCTTTTGCGCACTGTTTCAGTTTTTCAACCGCCATGCGGGCGGTGATGATATTCTGTTCAAAGTCTTCTTTCACTCTTCGCGCCTTGTCAGCCATTGATGACAAAGCGGCTCCGTATTCCAAATCTTTTATAAGTTTTGTGATTATGTCTGTCAGGTTATAGACCTTTACCTTGTCGCTACCGCCGCTTTTTGATATTTCCTCAAGAGTTTCACTGTTGACGGCAACCTCAACTCCTTCCCTTTCTTTTCCGAACGCTTCAACTTTTTCCCTTATAAGCAGTTCGGTTTTTTTCTGAAACTCCCTGTAGCGGACGGGGGTTTCATCCCCTCCAAAACGTTTCATAACAATTTTGTACATCGCGCTTAGTGTTTTGTAGTCTTCAAGGCGGTTTCTGAGTTTTTCGTCCGGCGAGAGAATTTCATAGAGGGCTTGAGTTTCCCTGAAGAAATCAATAAAGGCGTCTCTTTTTTCTTTGTCTGAAAAATACTCAATTATCTTTTCAACCGCTTTGTCGTCTCCGGTTTTGCCGGGTATTTGCAGATATTTCTCCGCTGTTTTCATCTGCTTTTCGAAACTGTCAAAAAGAAGTTCAATGTTTTCTATAACCCCTTTCACGTCCTTTGAATCGAACTCAAGGGCTTTCTCCAGATTTTTCATAATTCCCACAAAGTCCACAATCAAGCCGCATGGTTTGTCCTTTTCTTCAAACGAGTAGGGCCTGTTGACGCGGGATATTGACTGAAGCAAGACATGGTCGCGCATGGGTTTGTCCAGATACATGCAGTAGAGAATGGGGGCGTCAAAGCCGGTCAGAAGTTTGTCTGTTACGATAAACAGTTTCGGGTCTCTGCCGGGTTTTTTAAACTCTTTGCGCAGGGTGAATTCCTCATTTCCTGAGAGTTGATGTTTTGCGACAAGCGGGAGTGTTTTGGTGTCGTGCTGGGCTTTAGAGTAGACCGCTTTTACGGATTCCTGTGGCAGGAGTTTGTCAAACTCTTGTTTGTAGAGAGCGCAGGCTTCGCGGTCAACCGCCACAAAAAACGCTTTATATCCGAGGGGCAGAACGTTTTCCTTGAAATGCTCCGCAACATATTCCGCGACAAGCGGTATTCTTGTGTTTGATTTCAGAAAGGTTTTCAGAGTTGCGGCTTTGTCTAAAACCTTGTTCAGTTGTTCTATGTCGTTGAGTCCTTCGGTTTCAGCCATTGAAAGGAACTCTTTTTCCAGAGTTTCTTCGGGAACCAGAAAGTCCACGGGGGCGAGTTTGTATTTCAGTTCAACGGTTGTGCCGTCTTGTATGGACTCTTTTATGGAGTATTTGTCCAGATAACTTTTTTTCCCGTCATCTCTGCCGAAAATTTTGAAGGTTCCCTTTCCGTGAGCGGTTTTGTCTATCGGTGTTCCGGTGAACCCGATAAATGTTGCGTTTGGCAGTGCTCCGGTGAGGTAGTTTCCCAAATCCCCTTCAATACTGCGGTGGGCTTCGTCAACAAAAACAAATATGTTTTTTCTTTCGCTTATTTTTGCGGGTATTGAGTCAAACTTATGGATCATTGAGACAATCAGCCCTCTGAAGTTTGATTTCAGCAGTTCCTGCAAATCCTTTTTAGTATCCGCCTCTTTGGTATTCACCCCCGTGATTCCGCCTTCCTGCGAGAGGGATTTAATCCAGCCGGAGAGTTGTCCTTCAAGTTCGTTTCTGTCTATCATCAAAATAACGGTTGGGTCTTCGCCGCCGATTTTTCTCTTAAAGACCATCTCTGCGGCTTTTATCATGGTGAAGGTTTTGCCAGACCCTTGTGTGTGCCATATCAGTCCGCGAGTTTTTTCGTTATCGGCGCATCTGTTTTCTATGCGTTCAGCGGCGCGTGTCTGGTGTTGCCGGAGAACGGTTTTTTTGAGTTCGTCATCTTGTTGAAAGAACAGAATCCATTGTCCGAGCATTTTCAAAAATCTTTCTCTGTCAAAGAATGCTTTTACTTTTGTTTCAAAGTTTCCTTCCTGTTCGTCTTTCCAGTTGAAGATTGATTTCGCGCCAGTGTTCCATGTAACGCCGTAGTGAAAGCCCAGCACATCGGTTATATCAAAAACCTGGGGTAGGGCGAGCATGGCGGGGGTATCTCCGTGATACTGTCTTATCTGTGTCAACCCTTCCCATATTGGATCTTCTTTTACCGCGCTTTTTGTTTCAACGACGGCAACGGGTATGCCGTTAATCAGAAACACCACATCGGCGCGGCGTGTTTTTTCAATACCTTCAACCGACCATTCGTCTGTTACTTGAAAAACATTGTTTCCGGGGTTGTCGTAGTCAACAACGCAAACATTGAGTTCACGGTCTTCTTTTTCGCAGTAAGTTGATTCTTCACCGCGAAGCCACGAGAGGGCGTTTTTGTTTCCTTTTATGTCGTAGTGGACGGATTCTATTGCCTGAATAACCTCACGGGCGTTTTCTTTGTTAATCAGTCCGGCATTGAGGGCGAAGAGTTGTTTTTCCAGAACGGAGGAGAACAGAAGTCCCTCAACCCCGCCGCGAAGATGTTCGGCTTCATTGCGCGAGATTACTTCCCAGCCGATTTGCGAAGCGTATTTAATCAGCGGGGATTGGACGGAGGATGTTTCTGAGGTTAGTGAGGGCATGGGGTTATTTCATGTAACTGTAACTAAGGATTTGACTTGCCACCCTGTTAATACTTGCGTTATTTGCTTCGTCAGATATGGGAAAAAGGTCTTGGTGTTTTTCCCATACCTTTTCTTTTTGTACTTGTATAGATTGAGGGTCTAATATGAAAACATAGTTTTCTTTGGGAAAGTTTTCCGCAATCAGTTTGTTTATGTATTCATCCCGAAAGGAAAAACCTATTGCCAGTAGCGAATTGCATTCTTTCAGACTACTTGCAAAATAATCGTGAAACTCTTTGAAAGGTGTTCCTTCCGGTTTATCCTTAAATCCCGGATATAGAATCGGGTTGTTTTCAAGGTATGTTTCACTTGATTCTACAATTTGTTGTCTGTCATAGTATTTCCAGTTGATTGATCCGTGCAGTTTTGTCAGCCAGATACTTCTCGTAAATGCTTTGTTGGTATCCCATTCATCTATTTTGAGTCCGTTGCTGAATGCCCCTTCTTGGAAGGGTTTTTTGTAATCTGCCCCATAGTCTTCGATAGATTTTTCGATGGCACGGTCATAGTTTGTGGTAAATATCTCTATGTTACATCCACCTTGTTTCATGCGTTCTAAAAAACTATGGTCTAGCCAGTAATTTGTATCCATCATCTTTTTTCTCTGTAACTCTGTTGACGAGTAGGATTCATAGACTTGCTTTTGAATGTCTGATTCCAAGCTTTGTATCTGCTTCAGAGATTCGGACATTTTCACTTTTGTTGAATGAAAGTATTTCCAGAAGTCGTTGTTATTTTGAGCGAGAATTAAAGGATGTTTAATTTCTTTGAGTTTCCACAGTATTCTTTCTATATCTATCGGGGGAATACCTACATCTTCAAGAATCTTTTTTCCCTCTGGGTCATTTGCCGGCAACGTTGTAAATAATGACAGCAAAGATACATATACAGGGTTGTCCTTAATCTTTCTGGGCAATTCTTCGTTGAAACGAACAGTTGTAGGGTAGCCTAAAGAAACGGATGCTCCCGCTCCGACAAATATGAGTAGATTGTTCTTTCCGTTAGCCAAGTTAGTTTCTTCCTTTCATCAACTTATCTAACACGGACTTAAAGAAGTCTTGCAAGTTAGATTTCTTTGCTTCGTGGCGTTCAATCTTTCCGTCAATAGACTGAAAGATTTTGGCTACCTTGATTTGTTCGGAAAATGTTGGGAGAGGGACTTTTAACCTTTGTATTGTTTTTTGACTGATATTTGGTTGAGCTCCGCCATAGCGTTCTCTTAAAATACTATTCCGTGAACGCATTATGTAGTTCTGCAAGAAAACCTCAACAAAAGAATTCTTGTTTTTTGGCAAGATTGCACAGACTGCTTGATTTGTAGTTGCTTCAATTTTTAGCACACCAGTTCTCCCGGTCGTAGCTCCGTATAATGCTATGAGTAGCGTCCCCGGTTTAAGTAATTTGGCTGATGATTCTTCAATAGCCTCTTCAGTAATGCTTTCCTCAGTTTCGTAGATATAGGCGTCATTTAATTCACCCGACTTGACCCATTGAACATTGCCTTTGTAGAACTTTGAATTGTTCCTGCTAGGAGTTCCACCACTTCTTGTATGTGCAATTTGTTCTATGGGGACAACCTCCCACCCTTCAGGCATTTCTCCAATCTCTGTTTGCTTTGTCTTGCCGCCGTTTAATCCTTTTGTGAAGAGTCTCTCCATTGTGGCTTTTTTGAGTTCTTGAACATTGGCAATGATTTTGTCTTGCGTCTCAATCGCCTTTTGTATTGTTGAAAGAGTCTTGGCGATTTTCCTTTGTTCAGGGAGTGGTGGGAGACAAACCAGTTCTTTTTTCAAGAGATTGTAATGTCTGTTATACCCCCTGTTTGGTATTTCAATATTTTTTAGTGAATAATAGAAAAATAGAGAGCAAAACAATTTGTTTGGCTTAATGGCTTTTGTGCCGTCAGCCCCCAAAACAAATGGGAAGTCAACATACTTTAATGTACGGGTATGGTCACCAAATATTATTACAGGCAAATCCTCTATCACTAGTTCTTGGTTGTTCGTCCAACCCGATATAAACTGTTGTCCTTGGTCTACTACAGGAAACTTTCCTTCTGTGGAGTATTTATTTGCAGGTAGTTGTATAGATCTGTTGATGCTAAAGTCATCAATACATTCTGAAAAAGGCAAAATTTTCCACTTCTCTCGCGTTGCTTTTTCCTCCAACTGTTCTATTTCTTGTATAGTCATCCTATATCCCAATTACCATAAAGATTATTCCGATGGTTGATGCTATCACCAATAGAATAGAGAATCCCATCAACAACTTAGTTGTATTGCTAAAATCCGAGCCTTTAAAAACCATGTTTGCTTCTTCTTTACTTAACTGGAGCGACGACTCTCCTCTCCCAAGTGCTCCATCTGCTTTTCTGTGGATTGATTTGTAATTATTGCTCATCTTTCCTATTTCTGTGCCCAGCGAAATATTGGCGCACAAGAAAAGAATCAATGAAACTAACAATGATATTGCCAGCGATTTTGTAAGCAATGTTGGGTTTGTCGCATCGCTATTCAACAAAATAGTTCCCAGGAAAGTTAATTCTGCCAGAATGATTAGAACAATAGAATTTAGAAATGTCAGGCCATGTCGATTCCACCTGTCAAAAATATACTTTAGTGTTTCCCTTGCCCCGTCTCTTACTATTTGAGTGTCAAACCTATTTGGTGTGCTCATGTGTCACCCTTACATTCCTTGAGAATATCAAGAAACAAATGTTTGCCTTCAGCAAACAACTTTTTAACTTCTTCTTCGGAGTAGGGTTGGCTGTAGTCCTTTTTCAAACCATTCACACTCTTTGCATTCAGTCCCTCTTTTTTAATTCTTAAACCTGTTTTATAACCGAGTTCTTCCAAAAAAAATGCTAACTTGCAGTTGCAGTCAAAAGATCTATTTGCTTGGCCCATATATCCATAATATTGGTAATCTATTACGAATAAATTTCTTGCATGCCGTGAGATATACTCAAAATTCATAGTGAAGTTTTCTTTGATAGTATTAATTAGATTGTTTAGATTCTCATCCGTCAATTTAGCACCTTGGGAAATTGTTTGTAAGCATTTGTTAGAGTTGTTCTCACTATAATTTTCATCCATTCTTGTTATTTCCAATGAAGTTTGCTCAAACAGGTCGCTATACACACTAAATTCTTTGATGAACATTTTAGAAGTCTCTGCAAAACATTTATCAAATATTTCTGTGCAATTTGTCGGTGTGATTGGCACTTTTAACCCTGTTTCTTTTTGCTGTCGGATGAATTGCTGAGTTTCTTTATCAATGTCTTCAATCTCGCTTATATCTTCACCTTTTGCCGCCTTAACCCCAATCTCCAGCCAATAAACAAGAATGTTCCCAAGATATGTTGCAAGAGTATCCATATCTTCGTCATCCGCTTTCTGCAAAGCCGCAAAGTAGTTTCTTTTCTCTTCGCTCTTAATTACCAAAGGCGGGTAACCCAGTTTCAATAAAACATAGTTCACCCACAGACGCACTACACGGCCGTTGCCGTCATCAAACGGGTGTATAACGATAAAGCGGTGGTGTAGTTCCGCGATAAAAGAAGCGATTGGCAGAGTCGGTTTTTCAATCTCATTGTTAAACCAATCCATAAGTTCATTCATTTTGGGAGAAACTTCCTGAGGTTCCGCAAACTTGAAAATCTCTCCCGTCTCTGTCCTTACGTGATTAGGTTGTGTCTTATACTGTCCGGGGATTATCTCTTTCTGAGTTTTTTGTCCGTCAGTAGTTTCCGCTTCTTTCCAGAAAGATTCTTTGAGAATAATTTTGTTCAAGCCCCTGATGTCGGCTTCCGTGAGATTTCTCTGTTTGTCTTCTGCAAACTCTCTGACTTTATCTATTGCCACATCGTGCGCTTTCATTTCCATATAATCGCGTTCAGGGTGAATTCCTTCCTCTTTTCCCTCAAGTATTAAGGCAACAGTTTCGCCGTAGGTAAGCGTATTCCCTTCAATGTGATTTGAATTGTAGTTCCACTCCAGACGGACTTTCTTATCAAACCGTTCCTTATCCTCCGGTTTAAGCGGTTGAATCTCCCGCCATTCCTTAAAAAGCGTTTCTATGCGTTTGTTAGTTTCCTGTAAAGACATCACTTCACTCCGGCTTTTGGTCTGTAATCCCTTTCGTCAATGCATCGGTCATACATATCCCTATCAATCTTAATCCAATCCGTATCGTTTATTCCCCTTTTGTTTCTGCTTGCCGGGCCCACCGGAAACGCGCTTGCGATTTTAATCCAACGACTTTCCTTCCGTGCTATGTATCTAACTTCCTCCGCCACTTCGGACAAATCTTGATCTTGACTGAAGATAACTACAACATCACAGAGATTTTCAATTGCCGCCCTTGTAACATCAAGAGCGATTCTTATGTCAATTCCCTTCTCTCGCCCCACAAGTATTGGTGTGGAGTCATCCCGACTTGCATTTGAGTACTGGAGTTTTCTGGAGAAGACTTCTATTTCCGGGACTCTTCCCATAGCCGCCAATTTATTTTTCCAAAAAGCATGCCAATATGGGTCAACTTTTTCATCGGGAGTGCCGGTACAAAAGGTAATTCCTGTTAGTTGCCATTTCTTGAGTTCACAGACTTTCTCCGAAAGTTTTTTGACTTCGTAGTTCGGGTATTTGTGTCCGAAAGCTTCCTTTGCTGAATGGAACAGATTTTGACCGTCAATGAAGAAACGGGCTCTTTTGATTTCGGGTTCAATCATTGTTAAACCTCCAAAAAGCCAAAAAATAACCCCACTCAGAGGCCCGAAGGCAGGTCTGAGGGGGGGCAAATAGTTCAATATAAGTATCACCTGCCCTGAACATTGTCAAGAACGATGCCAAAGTTGACAAATTCCCCGATACAGACATTTCCTTTACAATCACTTTCCAGCCCCCAATTCCTTAAAAATCTTCCCGATTTCCCTGTCGCTTTTCTTTGCCTCTTTCTCAAGCATTGCCAGCTCCGCCCATATATCCGGTATTGAACGAAGAACCTCTTTCTCCGTTGTGTCTATGTAACGAGACGGCGAAAGGTTGTAGTCATTCTCCGCCGCCTTTTTGACGGTTATGACAGTTGAAAAACGCTCTTCCTCTTTCCATTTGGAAAAGACGTTCTCAATCCGCTTTGAACCCTCATCCGTCAAATGGTTCTTCGGGCTGACCTTTTTGAACTCGTTGCTCGCGTTGATAAGAACGATTTTCCGCTTTCTCGCGGCACTTTTGTTTTTATTCATAATGATTATGACACCCGCCGCCGCCGCATTGTAGAAAAGGTTGTCGGGAAGAAGGATTACGCCCTCAATCAAATCTTTATCAACAAACCATTTGCGTATTTTCTTTTCCTTGTCCTCTCCCGATGCCCCGCTTCCGCGTGTTACGGCTCCGGTGTCTATCACTACCGCCGCTCTCCCCCTGCTACTCATAGATTTTGCCGTGTGCTGAAGCCATGCCCAGTCCGCCTTTCCCGTTGTTGAACCGCCCTGCGACTCAAATCTGTCAAATTGGTCGTCTTCGTAAGTCCGGACATTAAACATCTGATTCCACATCGGATTGGCGACAACAATGTCAAAAGTCTGAAGCCCCCCCGTTTTATTGCGAAACTTCGGGTTCGTCATTGAGTTGCCCCGCACAATCTCACAGTCCATGTCGTGTATGATGGCATTCATTCGCGCCATCGCGTAGTTGTCCGGTCCAAGTTCCTGCCCGGACAGTTTTAAGGGGATTCCCTTTTTCACATCGGGATAACGCTCGCGAAACGCAAGTTCGCACTTGATAAGCAGACCCGCAGACCCGCAAGCATAGTCATAAACGGTTTCGCCCTGAGTCGGCTTCATAATCCGCGCCATAAGCCACCCGACTTCCGTGGGCGTGAAAAACTCGCCCGCAGTCTTTCCCGAACCTTCCGCAAACTTTCTCAAAAGATATTCGTAACAACGTCCAATAAAATCCGGCTCCACATCGTGAAGACCAAGCCGGTATCTTGGCTTTGAAAACTTTTCTATTACTTCCTTGAGCGACTCGTCGCTTACCTCCCTCTCTCCGCCGGTTGTTTTGTTGTAGTCAACAAGATCTATGACACCGTTTAACAACGGATTTCTTCTGGCGACCGCGCGCATCGTTGTAGTTATCTGCTCTCCCAGAGTTTTCGGCTTCTTTCCTTTCCGCCAGTTGAAACTTTTTCTGCCGCTCAGAACTTCCCATCTGGTTTCCGGCGGCAGATAAAAGTGGATGTAACCCTCTCCCCCGCTGACCATCTCCTCCGCCTCTTCCATACTCCCGAGTTTTTCCGCAATGCGGTTCATTTCGTCTTCAAACACATCCGAGAGGCGTTTGAGGAAAACGAGCGGAAGGAGAAAGTTTTTGAACTGCGGCGCGTCTTTTTCACCCCTGATTGAACAGGCGGCGTCCCACAGCATCGTTTCCATCATCTTTCTGCTCAAAACATCTTGCCCGGTTTTGAGCCTGCGAACAGGCGATTCCGGGTCAGACTGTTCCGCTTTCTCCGCCATTGTCATTATTCTCTTGTGATACTTTTTGTGCGGAGACCGGCGTCCGTTTTCCCAGCCGTTCAGAGTGGAAAACGAAACGCCCAGCTTCGCGGCAAGGTTCTCCTGAGACAGATTCATCTTTTCTCTGATGCCCGCTATAATCTCTGATATGTTTTCTTTTTCCGCCATTTTAATTTGCCCGCATACAAAATAAACGCTATAGCGTTTATGTCAAGTTAGACCTGTCTTCAGTTAAGTTTTTTACGAGAGATTCTCTGAAATCGTTGCTGTTCAGAACCTTTCCCCATTCAAAGCAGAACAGGCTTGTGGGCAAAAACATGACTAATCTGTTTCTTACGGATTTGTGCCCAAACTTGCTTTTTGTCAGGCACGTTATGCCCCCGTTTTCGTTTCCAATATCGTGCTTTTGTGCAAAATCAAGAAGCCCCTCAATTTCCGACAAGTTGTCATAGGGTTTATCCGACCATTTGATTTCAATCGCGGATTCAACTTTTGTTCCGGTTTCATCCGGCAATACCAAATCCACCTCCTTACTGTTCCAGCGCGCGTAGTAGAGAGCTTCCGGCTTTTTTATCAAGTGAAACAGATGGCTGAACACCGCCGTCTCCACGAGTCTCCCAAGAACCGTGCCATCGCTGTCCTGCTCTCCCACAGTTCCGAAAAGCGCCGCATACATTGAGGGGTTTGTCAGATAGATCTTGAAAGTGTGGTCTCTTTGAAATCTTTTTATGTTCCTGTCCACCCTGCGGACGCGCCTAATAAGGAAAGCCGCCTCAAGGTATTCCAGATACTTTGAGATTGTGCTTTTGGTAACACTTGAGCCTTGCGAGAGTTTGGACAGATTAATTTCAAGCCCCGTATTATGGGCAACAGTCATGAAAAGGCGGTTGAGTTCGGGGATGTCCGTTATCCCGTATAAACTCGGCAAGTCTCTGAGGAGCACCTTGTCTATGATGTCGCTTCTGATAAAACGCCCCGGATCTTTTTTAATTTCCTCGGAAAACACGGCTTCGGGGTATCCTCCAAAATTCAGGTATTCGATGAAGTGTTTGTTGATTTCACCGATATTTTCCACTGCTTTGCCGGCATTCATAAACACTCCGCCGCTTTGGTCAAATATCTTTGACTCTTCATCCGCAAACTTCATGTACTCCTGAAAAGTCATAGGCGGAAGAATAAAGTCCGTGAACCTTCCCGCGCCGGACTCGGTGCTTTTCAGTTTTAGTGCCGCCGCTGAAGATCCGGTAGCGATAAAGCGGTGCTGAGGGTAGGAATCAACAAGTGATTTCAGATGTATTTCCCAGTTTTTGAGATATTGAATCTCATCAAAAAAGATATAGGCGGAACTGTCCTGCGGGACTTTCTGCAGTTCAAGAAATGTCAGAAGAACTTTTTCAAGGTGCAGCCCGGCGTAAACGGGGTTGTCCAGAGGGATGTAGAGAATGTTTGCCGGACTGGTGTTTTCCTCTATCAGTTTGGCAATTGACTGATGCGCCATTACAGTTTTGCCGACCCTGCGCGGTCCCATGAGGACAATGGCGCGATTTATTCCGGTTTTGCACACCAACTCATAGAACGGGTCGAAGTAGACCCTTTTGGGTTCATCCTTCCACCTCACATTCTCAGGCTGTGTCCACCACGGATTGTCAGCTTCAAGACGTTGGCGGATTTCTTTTTCCGATATCTCAAGCATCGCAACGGGAGTATAGTGAAAATGCCTAAAATGTCAAATAAGAACAATCAATTAGTCTTATTTGCCTTTTTGCTGTTTCGGTCAATAAAATCAGTATGATGAACAATGCAAATAGTGTAATGCAAAATAAGAACAGTTGATTAGTCTTAATGCATAGATACGCAATAAAGGTTGTGATACCAGTAAGTTATGTAATGCAAATAGTGTAATGCAATGCAAGACGCATAGGTTAACAGTCCGGTAATGCAATCCGCACAAAACCGGCGCGATGCCGTCTATTTCCGTTTGTTACTTTTTGACCTCAACCTCCGTTTAATTTACACTTTCCGCCGTTTCAGGGGCGGAACTATGAACGGAGAAAAAATCTGCAACGTTATTGTGATAGGCGGCGGGCACGCGGGCTGTGAAGCCGCGCTTGCGGCGGCGCGCATGGGGCGCAAAACACTTCTGCTTACGGCAAATATAGACACAATCGGCGTTATGTCATGCAACCCGTCCATCGGCGGGGTTGGCAAAGGGCATATCGTGAGAGAGATAGACGCCCTCGGCGGCGAGATGGCTAAAGCCGCAGACGCAAGCGCGATTCAATACAGAACACTCAACACACGCAAAGGCGCGGCGGTGCGCGCCACCCGCTCTCAGGCGGACAGACAGGTGTACAGAGCGCATATGCGCCGGGTTCTTGAAGAGTGCGAAAATCTTGACATAAAACAGAGAATGGTGGACGGATTTCTTGTTTCCGGGGATGAGGTGAAGGGCGTGAAAACAAGCCTCGGAGAAACCTTTTTCTCTGACTCCGTTGTCGTTACGCCGGGAACTTTTCCGAACGGGCTTATACACGTTGGAGACGAACGCTACTCTTCGGGACGCGCCGGGGAAAAAGCGGCGATGGAGATAACCGGCTCATTCAAAGACCTGGGGCTTGAAGTGGGCAGACTCAAAACCGGAACGCCGCCCCGCTTTGACGGCAGAACAATACGCTGGGACGCCCTTACAGAGCAGAAAGGCGATGAAAATCCAAGACCGTTTTCTTTCTCAAACACCCGGACAGGCATCAGCCAGATGTCGTGCTACATCACGCACACAAACGGGAAAACGCACGAAGTTATCAGAAAAAACCTTTCCCGCTCGCCCCTCTATTCTGGCGTGATAAGCGGCGTGGGTCCGCGCTACTGCCCGTCCGTTGAAGATAAAATTGTGAAGTTTCCCGACAAAGACCGCCACCAGATATTTCTTGAGCCGGAGGGCAGAAACACCTACGAAGTCTATCCAAACGGCATATCAACCAGCCTTCCGCTTGACGTGCAGACGGAGATGTCCAGAACGATAGAAGGGCTTGAACAGGTTGAAATAATGCGCCCCGGATACGCGGTGGAATACGATTTTATAAACCCGACACAACTGAACTCGGCGCTTGAATGCAAACGCGCGCGAGGGCTTTTCTTTGCCGGGCAGGTGAACGGAACAACCGGATACGAGGAAGCCGCCGGGCAGGGGATTGTGGCGGGAATAAACGCCGCTCTGCACTCGCGCGGCGACAGCCCCTTTGTGCTTGACCGCTCAGACGCCTACATCGGAATCATGATAGACGACCTTGTTACAAAGGGCGTTGACGAGCCATACAGGATGTTCACTTCAAGGGCGGAATACCGCCTTGTTCTGCGCGAAGACAACGCAGACATCAGACTTATGGAAAAAGGACACCGCGCGGGGCTCATAAGCGATGAACGCTACGAGCGGCTTGTCATCAAAAAACACGCGCTCAAGAGTGAAGTGGAAAGACTTGAACAGACCCGCTGTGTTCCCGGAAGCCCGGCGGATTTGCAACTGAAACAGATGGGCTCATCGGCGCTGAAAAAACCGCAGTCGCTCGCAGAGATTCTCAGAAGACCCGCAATCACTTACTCTGAACTCGCCCTTTTTGACACCGTGTCCGCCGAACTCGCCGGTTCAGACACCGCCGCGCAGGCGGAGATGCAGGTTAAATACGCGGGCTATGTGAAGATGCAGACGGAACAACTCGGCAGGTTCAAACGGTTTGAACGCATGTCCATACCGGAAACCTTTGACTACGCCAAAGTGTCCGGGCTTTCCAAAGAGATAGTTCAGAAACTTTCAAGCGCGAGGCCGCGCTCTCTCGGGCAGGCGGGGCGAATATCAGGCGTTACGCCCGCCGCCGTTTCGGTTCTTATGCTGCACCTGAGGAAAAATCCCGCAAGGGAAGGTCAGTCAACCATCTCGACATCTTCTTCCTCGTAGAATTCTCCCAGTTCGTTCAATTCCACGTCGCCGACATCCATTTCTTCAGGGTCGTCGTTTCCCGCGTAAACCTGCTCATCAGGGTCCTCAATCATATTGACGAGGTCTCTGATTCTTTCGTCTCTTGAAGTAGCCACCTCAACACCCCCTGTGTTGTGATTTAACGGACAGAGCCCGTTTCCGCCCCCATAATATTGACGGACGGGGAAAAATCAACCCTTTTTTTAGTCCGCAATTGAAGCGGCAAAATCGTCCGCGCCGGAAGGAAGTCCGCACGTCCCGTCTTCGCACACATAGACAAGCGTTTTCCCGTTTCCGCCCGCAGAGCATCCGGCGGCAAAAGGGGCTATGTTGCCGGTCTCAGAGCAGTCCGGTTTTTTGAGCAGAACTGTTGCCCCCGGCTCGTAGTTTTTCGCGAGCGCGTCCGTAACTTTTTCCGCCCCGTCCGTGCCTTCGGCGATAACAACCTCAAATGTTTTTCCCGCGGCAAACTCAAGCGCGCAGAGAAGCATTCCGTGTGAAGACGGCAGTTTTTCAACCGACAGCGAAAGAGAGCGGGCAATTTTAGCGGCGTCCTCATCGTACCGGTGGTTTCCCGTCAGGCGGGATATTTTCATCAGGTTGAGAGCCGCAACCGAGTTTCCGCACGGAAGCGCGCCGTCATGAAACTCCTTTTTCCTCACTATCAGACTTTCCGCCCCCGACGGGGTGAAGAAAAAACCGCCTTTTTCCTCATCAGAAAAAAGTTCAATCATCTTGTCGTTCAGCCTCATCGCGGTTTTAAGGCGCGAGATGTCAAACCCCGCTTCGTAAAGCTCAAGCAGTCCCCAGACCATAAACGCATAGTCGTCCAAGTTTCCCCTGATGGCGGCGTCTCCGTCTCTGAATCTGTGCAGAAGTTCATTGCCGTCAAACATATTTGCGAGAATGAAATCCGCCGCAGTTTCCGCCGCTTCAACATATTCTTTCCGCCCGAAAGCTCGTCCCGCTTTTGAGAACGCCGCTATCATCAAGCCGTTCCAGTCGGTCAGAATTTTGTCGTCTTTGTGCGGACGCGGGCGTTTTTCTCTGCGTTCAAACAGCTTTTTCACCGCAGATTCAGTAAGCCGCTCCGCTTCGGTTTTGTCTGTGCCCGCAGTTTCCGCCGCAAAGGAAAGCGGTTTTGTTCTGTGCGGGATGTTGGTTCCGGGCATTTTTCCGGTCGCCTCGTCAACAAAGTTCCCGCCGCTTTTTATGGTAAAAACCTCCGCCGCAATGCGGGCTTCATCCGCTCCCGCCGTCTCTCTGAATTCCTCTTCGCTCCATAGGTAGAACTTTCCCTCCTCGCCCTCGCTGTCCGCGTCTTCTGCGGAGAAGAACGCGCCGCCTGAAGCGGTCATGTCTCTCATGACGTATTCAAGCGTTTTTTCCGCGCCGTTTTTATAGGCGGGGTTTGAGGTGGCAAGCCACGCCTCGGTCAGGGCGGCGCAGATAAGCGCCTGATCGTGGAGCATTTTTTCAAAGTGCGGCACAAGCCACCGGCGGTCGGTTGAATACCTGTGAAATCCGCCCCCGATGTGGTCGTTTATTCCGCCGTCAAGCATGGAGCCGAGCGTTTTTTCAGCAACTTCAAGGGATTTGGCATCTCCGGTTCTTTTCCAGTGGCGAAGCAGGAATATCAGGTTTTGCGGAGAGGGGAATTTAGGCGCGTCTCCGAAGCCCCCGAAAACGGGGTCAAAAGCCGCCGCCAGAGTTTCCGCGCCGTTTTTCAGCAGATCCTCATTGCCCATGCGCCCCTCAGACTGCATCACCGCTTGAGAGTCTCTGATGGCAATCTCAATGTCTCCGGCGGATTTTTCTATGTCTGCGCGCCGGGAACTCCACACCTCTTTTATCTGCGGTATCAGTTCAACCATTCCGGCTCTGCCGTATCTGTTGTGTTTCGGTATGTAGGTTGCCGCGAAAAACGGTTTTTTGCCGGGCGTCATAACAACATTCAGGGGCCATCCGCAGTTTCCTCTTGAAACTATCTGGCACACGCTCATCAGAACCCCGTCAATGTCCGGACGCTCTTCGCGGTCAACCTTGATGGAGATGAAAACATCGTTCATCAACTCCGCCACTTCCGGGTCTTCAAAAGACTCCTTTTCCATCACGTGGCACCAGTGGCAGGTTGAGTATCCGACTGAAACGAGAACGGGCTTGTCTTCGCGCGCGGCGGTTTCAAACGCCTCTCCGCACCAGGGGTACCAGTTCACCGGGTTGCCCGCATGCTGGAGAAGATAAGGGCTTTTTTCTTTTGAAAGTCTGTTCATCGGCTTGTCTGAAACCGCAAAGAAAATACCCGTCCGCGCCGCGCCGTTCCATTATTTTTATGCAATATGTGTCCGGACGGTTTATATTGAAGGCGGGATTTTGCCGTGAAGTTGTATCACAAAGCCGGAGTGGTTGTCCGCAGAAGCGGAGATGACGGGGACGAGATTCTTCTCGTCAGCGCGCGCCGTCATGCCGGTTCGTGGGTTTTTCCCGCCGGAACGGTTGAAGAGGGAGAAGCCGCCGCGCAAGCCGCCGCGCGCGAGTGCGAGGAGGAAAGCGGATACACCGTCCGCACGGGGGAGGAGATAGGCGCGGTTACCGTTACGGGAGACGGCTGGACAAAAGAGTTTATTTTTTTCTCAGCCGCCGTTACGGGCGAGGTGGAGAGAAAGGAGAGCGACAGGGAACGCAAGTGGGTGCGGGTTTCCCGTCTTGAAGACGAGGTTGCCGATGTTTTCGCCCCCATAGCGAAACTTGTGAAAAAATAGCCGTTTTACGGTCTGCTCCCGTTCTGTTAGAATTGGCGCGAAATACGGACTGCCGCAATGGAAAACTACTACGAAAAACTGGCGGGAAGATACAGAACCCTCCGCATGACGGACAACGAGCCGGTGGACTTTGCCTGCAAACTGCTTTCGTCATTAAAAGAAGGGCGCGTTGAGGTTGCCGACATGGGCTGCGGCGCAGGAAGATACGCCAAACTGTTTCTGGAAAATCTCGGAGACAACCTTTTTCTCCACTGCTTTGACACAAACGAAGTTATGCTCAACCAGCTTGAGAAATATCTCTCAGGCGAGGGCATAAAAAACTTTTCCGCCAAAGTGGCGGACGCAAGAGAAGTTCCTCTCACCGAAAACACGCTTGATGCGGTGGTGTGCTTCAACTCCGTTCACCACATCGGGATTGTCGGTTTGCTGCAGGAGATTTCAAGGATATTGAAACCCGGCGGTCTGTTTTTTATCTACACAAGGTCGAGAGCCCAAAACGCGCGAACCGTGTGGGGGCGGTATTTTCCGCTTTTCCAGCGCAAAGAGTCGCGCCTTTACGATCCGGAAGAGTTTGAGTTCAAGATTGAAAAATTTCCCGAGTTTGAAATTGAAGCCGCAAAAACCTTCACCTACGAGCGCGTAACTTCAAAGAAAGACCTTGAAGAAAAGGCGTCCGCGAAGGCATATTCGCCTTTTCATTTCTACGGGCCCGAAGAGTTTGACAGGGCGTTTGACGAGTTCAAAAGGAAACTGGAAGAGCAGTTTGAAGGCGATGTGGAGTGGGAGGACGAGAAGATAATGTACGTCCTCAAAAAACGCGCCTGATATCAAAAAGCGGCTTCAACTGAGACAGTCTTTTATCTCGCGTGCGAGGTTTTCCACCACTTCAAAATAGAGGTCTTCACCCGGAGTGATGCCTGAGCCCAGAGGGTCTATAACTCCGATTTTCGCGTCTGTTCCCTCAACCACCGTTTTCATGATTTTTCTGCTGAACTGCGGCTCGCCGAAAACGCAGACGGCTCCGGACTTGCGTATTTTTTTGCGTATGCGGGTTATCTCCGCCGCAGACGGAGGGGAATCCGGGTTGAAGGTTATGGAGCCCACCGGTTTCAGCCCGTACAGTTTTTCAAAATAGATGTAGGCATCGTGAAAAACCACGTACGGAATGCCTTTCACTCCGGCGAGTTCTTTGCGTATTTTCGCGTCCAGTTTTTTCAGCCGCGCGATAAGAGCCCGCGCGTTTTTTTTGTATCTGCTTCTCTCGCCCGGATTTGCCTTAGACATTTCCCGCGTAATTATCTTCACGATTTTCTCCGCCATTGGAGGCGACAGCCAGATGTGCAAGTTGTGATTTCCGTGGTCGTGCCCGTCAGACTCCCATTCTCCGCTTTTTCTGACTTTCATAAGCGACAATCCGGAGTTATCCGCCACCGCCACCGTGCGAACGCCTGAGGGAACGGAGCGCAGGGCGTTGTTGAGAAACCCCTCAAGACCGCCGCTAATATAGAAAACCGCTTTCGCGTTTCTTATGCTTCTCACGTGCGACGGGCTGAGACTGAATCCGTGAGGCGAAATGCCTGACTTCACTATCAAATCCGTTTTTTCCGCGCCCTTTACAACTCCCGACACAAGAGCGTGAAGCGGCGCGATGCTTGCCGCTACCCTGCCCGAATCCTTCGCATTTACACCGCCTGAAAACACGGCAAACATCACGCCCGCAAGAACAAAAACACTTGCAAATCTTTTCATGTGCAACCCACCTCTTTTGACACAATATGCGTTATGTTATAACATAACGCTTGATTATGCAAAATTCAGAGCGAAAAACTGGAAATTCCGCAGTTTTCTGCGGCGACCATGATGTTTGCGTTGATGATGTTACCGCTTTTGCCGCCCGTGTTTGTTCGGAAAGGGGGGCGCGGCTCACGCCTATCAGAAAGCGCGTTCTTGAGATAGTCGCGCGCGCTCACAAGCCCGTCAAGGCGTATGACATCCTCGCCGACCTTTCAAGTTTCGCCAAGCCGCCCACGGTCTACCGCGCGCTTGATTTTCTGATAGAAAACGGTCTTGTCCACAAACTTTCCAGCATATCGTCTTACTCCGCCTGTTTTCACCCCGAAAGCGGGCACGCGGAGTGCTTTTTCCTTATCTGTTCGGAATGCGGAGGCAGTAGAGAGTTCTGCGGCTCAGACCTTTCGGGAGCAATAGAGGGAGCGGTTTCCCGTGAGGATTTCCGCAAGAAAAACGCGATTGTTGAAGTGCTCGGAACGTGCGCCGTGTGCGCGGAGGACGGGCGGTGAGGGAAGCCCTTATAAAGACTGAAAATGTGAACGTGTCGAGAGGCGGCGTTGAGATTTTGCGCGATATTTCGCTTGAGATAGGCGCGGGCGATTTTGTTTCAATCGTGGGTCCCAACGGAGCCGGAAAGACCACACTTCTGAAAATTCTCACGGGCGTTCTCAGCCCCGATTCCGGTTCGCGCTTCCGCAAGCCGGGGCTCAAAACGGGTTATATGCCGCAAATCGTTGACAATATGAGTTTCATGCCCGTTTCGGCGGCGCGTTTTATACGTCTGCGTCACGGAAACGCCGGGGAAGAGGAGTTTAAATCTGTCTGCGGGGAAACGGGGGTTGCCGGTTTTGTGAACAGGGAGATGGGAAGACTTTCGGGCGGCGAGATTCAGCGCGTTCTGCTTGCAAGGGCTCTTATGGACAGCCCGGACATACTCATTATGGATGAGCCCGCGCAAAACCTTGACGTTTCCGGGCAACTGGAGTTCTACAAACTGCTTGAAAGAATTCACCGCGAGCGCGGGGTTGCCGTTGTGATGGTATCGCACGACCTACACATGGTGATGTCTTCCACAAAGAATGTCATCTGCCTTTACGGGCATATATGTTGCGAGGGAGAGCCTCAGAGTGTGGCGAAACACCCGGAGTTCTCGGTGATGTTCGGCGAGGGTATGGCGCAACTGATGTCTGTCTATTCCCACAGTCACGAGCATACGCACGGCGGCAACACGGGCGGAGAGACGAGCAAAAATGGGTGAAGATTTTGTCATACGCGCTCTTATAGCCGGAGCGGGGGTCGCAATCGCCGCGGGCGCGCTGGGATGCTTTGTTGTGTGGCGGCGCATGGCTTATTTTGGAGACTCGCTGTCTCACACCGCGCTTGCGGGCATTCCGTTCGGATTGCTTGCCGGAATAGGAATTGACTACGGGGTTTTTGCGGTTGTGGTGGTGTTTTCCCTTCTGCTCACTTGGGCGTATAAGCGCGGCAAACTCGGCACAGACACGGTTCTCGGCATAATAGCCCACGGCGCTCTTGCCATCGGTGTGGTCGCGGTTTCCCTTGTCAATTTCACTGCCATCAACCTTCACTCGGCTCTTTTCGGCGACATACTCACGGTCGTAAACGCAGACATAGTGCGGATATACGTTTGCTGTGCCGTTGTTCTCGCCCTGATTTTGCTCAACTGGGATTCCCTTGTGCTTATAACGATAAGCGAAGACATGGCAAAGGCGGAGGGCGTCAGGGTGTTGGTGATGAACTTTATGCTTGTGTTTCTGATGGCGGTTATGGTGTCTGCTTCCTTCCGAATTGTGGGGGCTTTGCTGATAACTTCAATGCTTATAATTCCCGCCGCCGCCGCGCGGATGCTCGCGCGTTCTCCCGAAATGATGGCGATTCTCGCGTGCGCGGTCGGGGTTTCATCCGTTGTGGTTGGCATATACGGTTCGCTTGTCTACAACACCCCTTCGGGGCCCACAATAATCACGGCTTCCGTTCTGTTTTTCGTTCTTTTTCTCGCTTGCGGGTTTATTTACGAAAAGTGGTTCGCGGGCGTAAAAAACTAGAGGTGTAATGTTATGAAAACGTTTTTTGCTTTTATTCTAATGGCTTCCGCGATATTCGCGGCTGTTCCGCCCGCGTCCGGTGAAATAACCATAGACGGGCATATTGATATGAAACTCCACATGGACAAAGTCATAGACTCAGCCGAAGCAACCGGCGAGGTGCTTGAGGGCTATACCGATTCCCATATCTACACGATATTGCACCTGCCGTGGGGTTTTTCCCTTGAAACGGAAGTGCTTCTTGAGGGTGAACCGTGCGGACACGACCACGGGCACGGCGAAGAAGAGGAGGAAGAAGAACATGCTCATGAAGCGGTGTGCAGAACAGCGGTAGAGGAGCATGAAGAAGAAGCAGCTGAGCCACATTCACACGCCGACCCTCCGGCAGCAGCACAAGCACAAGAAGAAGAAGAGGAAGTGGAATTAAGGAAACTTTCTTTCTTCGGTGACCATGTTTTTACGCTTCAAACCTTTATGCTGAAATACACACGCGCTTTCGGTCCCGTAAAATGGTCTCTCTACGGCGGCAAGTTTGTTCCCGTTGTCGGAATAGACGCGGAATCCCTGCCGGGTGTGTATTCATACCGCGCTCTCCACGAATACGATTTAGACCCGAAAATCGGTTTAGGCACAAAGTTTGTCGTGAACGCGGAGGATTTTGGAACGCACCAGTTGAATACATCCCTCTTTACGGCGGACACAACCGCTTTCAGCGATAACGGCTCGGGCGACCGCCTCAAAAGGGCGGACGGTGGACCGTCCAACAACGGCGACCTTACATCCGTGGTTTTTTCGCTTGGCGGAAAAAATTTCTACACCCTGAGAGACGGCTTTTTTGCCAACTTTCTGGAAGGTTTTTCATACCGCATCGGCTATGCGAACCAGAAGAAGCAGAGCATGGCATATGAAGGTGAATATGATGAACACATCGGACCGCCGACCACAGGAGACGAAACGAGATACACATTTTCAATGGGGCAGAAACGGAACTTTACGGAAAATCTCTCCCTCACACTCAAGACCGAATACATCAACATAAACAACTACGGGGGCGAAACGGGACGATTGCGCAATGCGTGGACGGTGGCAACCGCTTTTGACTGGAAGCGGTGGACGCTTGCGGGTTCTTATTCCTCAACGGACAACAGGTCATCCACTTTCACCAGAAGGAGGATAGCGATAGAGACGCAGGTAAGGGATAGGACACCGAGAGAAAACGTGCTTCCGCCGGAAGAAGATACGGGGAGCCTTGGCGCGACTATTTACAGCTTTTCCCTCTCACGCAAACTTGGCGGCGGCGGAGCGAAACTTGGTGTCGGCTACCAGAGTGTGAAAGAAGAGGGCGAAACAACCGGCAGAATTGGAATGCTCCTCAGTTACAGCGGCTCGTTTTTCTCAGGCTCCGCAGAGAGCCACGAAGGGCACGACCACTAATTTTCAGATGAGATATATGGCAAGAAAGGCGAAGAAAAATCCCGTCAAATAAATAACCACGGATACCGCCACCGTCCACAAACTCAAGGCGCGCAGACGCATGCACGAGCGCGCCGCCTCAGGGTCTGCCGGGCACGGGGCGTTTCTCTGCGAGTATCTCGCCACGGCGGCGATAAGAAGCATCACCCCCGCGACTGAAAAAACCCACACCTTGTGAGTGGAAAGCCAGATAAGCCCCGGAAACGCGCTGACGAGCCCCGCCGTAACGGCTCCCATCCCGATTGCGGCAAGAAGCGAGGGAAGGGCGCAGCAGATTAGAGTTCCCGCAGATGTGAACAGTGAGAAAAAGGGCAAAGCCGTGTCTTTCAGCCCTGCCTGTCTCACCGCCTGCCCTCTTTTTTGTAGAACGATATGGACTCAACCGAGTATCCGGCATCGTTCACAAGTTTGCTGATTTTCTTATCAGACAGTTTCTTTCTTTTCTTCATGTAGATGTTGATAAAACTGCGTTTCAGGTTGACATCCACATCTTCAACCGCGCCGGTTTTGAGAAAAACCTTGCGTATGGAACGCGCGCAGAAATCGCACACAAGCCCCTTCACCCGCACATGAACTATGTTTCCCGAAGACATGGGTTTGGCGTTTGCCTGTTTCTCTTTCTTTTCTTCCGAGTGGTCGTGTCCTCTGCTTCCGGAATGGTCTGCGTTTGCGGCTCCGGTGAGGCAAACCGCCGCCAGAATAAACGCCGCAACAAAAGTTCGTATCGCTGTTGTTTTCATGGTTTTCCCCCTAAAACCGCCTGATAAAGTTCAGGGTCAGTTTTTCGCTAAAACTATATCCTACCTCAACAAGAGATTTCCCCTTAAACAAACGGACAACCGGCGTTATATCAATGTCTTTGTTTTCTCCGCCCTCAAAACGCTGGGTTGCATCAACCATCAGCCATGTGTGAAGGGCTCCGTATTCCGCCACATACGGGGCGATTCCCGCTCTTGCGGAATGAGTAAAAAACTTTCCCGCGTCTCCAAGCGTCCACCCGCGACTTTCATAACGCGCAAAAAGCCGCCGCGTTTCCCAGTCCACAGCCGCGCCACCGAAAACGGCGGGAAAATAACGGTCTTCATAACGCCCGCCGCCCGCGCCCAGTTTTATGTAGAAGTTCGCCTGCGAGCCGATTTTGTTTATCCGCCTGATAAGAAAATTGGCTTGAGCCACCGCGCCCCGAAAATCATTGCGCCTCAAATGGACCATCCTCAAGCCCAGCGAATGCCGCGCTGTGGGCGAGTAGTGGATGTGGAGCGAGGTGTTGTCTGCGTTGTGAAGTTGCATCACAGTCCACCCGCCCGGATATGAAACGGGTCTTGCAAGCGCGGAAAAAGGAGCGAACGCGAATACGGTGAGAATTAGAAACAGTTTTATATTCCGCAAATCTTTTCCTCTTTTGGAACGGCGGGGCGGGGAAATAAAGGGAAAGGTGGCGCGCCCGAGAGGATTTGAACCTCTGACCCTTGGCTCCGGAGGCCAATGCTCTATCCGGACTGAGCTACGGGCGCTTAACCTTTTTTCAACTCCTCCATCACCACTTTCATATCATCCCACAGGGGGCGTTTGAAAGCCGGATTCCTGAGGAGCGCGGCGGGATGGTAGGTTACCATAAGTTTTGTTTTCCCGTATTCGTGAAACACCCCGCGCAGAGAGCCGAGAGAGACTCCGGCGCCGAGTTTCAAAATCGCCTTTGCCGCCACAAGCCCCAGACACACCACAATTCGCGGAGAGATGACGCCCAGCTGCCCGAGCAAAAACGGCTCGCACTGCGCCACTTCATCGGGTTCAGGGTTGCGGTTTTCAGGCGGTCTGCACTTCACCACATTGCAGATATAGACATCGGAACGCTCCATATTCATCGCGGATATTATCTTGCCCAGAAGCTGTCCCGCCCTGCCGATAAACGGTCTTCCCTGCTCGTCCTCGTCCTTTCCGGGACCTTCGCCCACAAACACGAGTTTCGCCTCCGGGTTTCCTTCGCCGAAAACTATTGATTTTCTGCCCTCGTGAAGTTTGCACCTTTCGCAGTCGCCAAGATGCTCTCTTACTTCCTCAAGTGTTTTTGCTCCTTTTCCGTCAAAAAGCGATGACGGCGGGGCGACAGACACGGAAGACGGTTTTGCGGGAGATGGTTTTGCAGTTTTCGTTTTTATCGCCATTCCGTTTCCCATTCGCGACTGAAACTCAAGATAGCCCTTGAGGTCTCTTATCACGGCTTCGGTTTCTTCTTTTCTTCCCATTTGTCCGGGCGGTTAATTCATTTGAAAGCCGCCCCCCGTTAATCTACAATATACACCCTTACGGGCGGCAGGTGGGATTTTTGCCGCAAGCGTCCAATGAAAAAGATTTATACCCCTCAAACCGTTGAGACAAAATGGCAGGAAAAATGGGAGCGGGACGGCGCGCACAAACCCTGTTCCGATTCCGGCAAGCCGAAGTTCTATGTTCTGGAGATGTTTCCCTATCCGTCCGGGCGGATACACATGGGGCACGTGCGCAACTACACAATTGGCGATGTTATTGCCCGCTATAAAAGGGCGCGCGGCTTTGACGTTCTGCATCCAATCGGGTGGGACGCCTTCGGTCTGCCCGCAGAAAACGCGGCGATAAGCAACGGGGTTGACCCTTCGGAGTGGACAAAAACAAACATCGCCCAGATGAGAACGCAGTTGAAACGGCTCGGTTTTTCCTACGACTGGTCGAGAGAGATAGCGACTTGCGACCCGTCATATTACAAATGGGAGCAGTGGCTTTTCACCCGGATGCTTGAGAAGGGGCTCGCGTATCGCAAAAAAACATTTGTGAACTGGGATCCCGAAGACAAAACCGTTCTCGCCAATGAGCAGGTGATAGACGGAAAGGGCTGGCGTTCCGGCGCGCCCGTTGAGCGCAGGGAGATAGAGCAGTGGTTTTTGCGCATAAGCGACTACTCGGACGAACTGCTTGACGGACTGAAAAATCTCCGAGACTGGCCCGAGCCGGTAAAAACCATGCAGTCAAACTGGATAGGGCGTTCCGAAGGCGTTGAGATGACGTTTGACTGCCCGGATTCCTCTCCCGTAACGGTTTTTACCACAAGACCCGACACGGTGATGGGGGTTACCTTCATCGCGGTTGCGCCGGGGCATCCGGCGGCTCTCGCGGCGGCAAAAACGGATAAAAAAGTTGCTGATTTTATCGGCGCGGCGAAAGCCCTTCCGGTTTCAGAGGCGCAGCTTGAGGCGGTTGAGAAAAAAGGCGTTCCGCTTGGGATTTCCGCCATACATCCGGTTTCCGGCGAAAAAATTCCCGTGTGGGCGGCAAACTTTGTTCTTACGGGCTACGGTTCGGGAGCCGTTATGTGCGTTCCCGCTCACGACAGAAGGGATTTTGATTTTGCGAAAAAATACGGATTGCCCGTAAAACAGGTTGTTTTCCCCAAAGGGGAGGATTTTGATATTGAGGAGGGCGCGTTTACGGGTGAGGGGATTTTGAAAAATTCAGGCGATTTTGACGGGCTTTCTTCAGATGAGGCGTTTTCAGAGATAGCGGATTTTCTGGGAAAAGCGGAAAAAGGCGGACGGGTTACAAACTACCGCCTGCGCGACTGGGGAATATCGCGCCAGAGATACTGGGGCGCGCCCGTTCCCGTTATCCATTGCGGCGCGTGCGGGGCGGTTCCCGTTCCGGACGGCGACCTGCCCGTGCGTTTGCCCGAAGGCATGAATTTCAGCAGAGGAGAGGTTGCGTCTCTCGCTTCGGTAGAGTCTTTTGTGTCTGTCAACTGCCCGAAGTGCGGCGGAAAAGCGGAAAGAGACACAGACACGATGGACACTTTTGTTGAGTCGTCCTGGTATTTTCTCAGGTACGTGTCTCCCGATTTTGACGGGGCGATGTTCAACCCCGAATCCGCGCGCCGCTGGATGCCGGTTGATCAGTACATAGGCGGCGTTGAGCACGCGATACTTCACCTGCTTTATTCAAGATTTTTTGTGCGCGCTCTCAGGGATTTGGATATGTGCGATTTTGACGAGCCGTTTTCCGCCCTTCTCACTCAGGGCATGGTTACAAAAGACGGGGCGAAAATGTCAAAATCTCTCGGCAACACCGTTGACCCGGACGAAATGATAGAAAAATACGGCGCGGATGCGGTTCGTCTTTTTATTCTTTTCGCGGCTCCGGCGGAAAAGTCGCTTGACTGGAACGAAAAGGGAATTGAGGGAATGAGCAGATTTTTGAAGCGGCTTTGGTCTCTTGTCCAGTCGGCAAATACGGCGGATGAGGAGAGAAATCCCGGCGGTGAGGAAAAGCGGATACTCAGCCTTATGCACGGGACGATAAAAAAAGTTACCGAAGACACGGACGGTTTTCATTTCAACACCGCGATTGCCGCCCTGATGGAGTTTTTGAACTCCCTTTCCGCTTTCGCGGAAAAAAATCCTTCCTCCGCTCTGGTAAAAGAGGGGGCGGTTTCAATTATAAAACTCCTTTCCCCTATGGCTCCGCATTTTTGCGAAGAGGCTTGGGAGATGACGGGCAATAAAGAGTCCGTTTTTCTTGAGCCGTGGCTTGAATTTGACAAGGAATTTTTGCATGGAGACACGATGAGGGTGGTTTTTCAGGTGAACGGAAAGGTGAGGGCGCAGGCGGATATGCCCTCCGGTTCAACCGAAAAGGATATGGAAAACGCCGCTATTGCCGCTCCGGGGGTGGAGAAGTTTATTTCGGGGAGAGAGGTGAGGAAAATTATAGTTGTGCCGGGAAAACTGGTAAATATTGTGGTTTAGAGATGGTTGATTCTCAAAATACGGAGGCGTTTCATGGGAAAGGATGACAAATTCTTTGAGAAGAAAGTTGAAGCCGTTGAGGTGGAGGGCGGCAAAAGCGTTTCGGATTTAATCTCCGCGATGTCAAAAACGGGCTTTCAGGGCAGAAGCCTTGCGCGAACGGTTGAGGTTTTCGAAAAAATAGTTAACGATCCTGATGTTACCGTTTTCCTCGGCTATGCGGGCTCTCTCTCCACAACCGGGCAGTGGAAAATAATAAACTGGTTTATTGAGAACCGCTTTGTTGACGTGCTTATTCCCACGGGCGCGAACATATCAGAAGACATTATAGACGCGATGGGTTTCGGGTATTTTCAGGGTTCGGCAAACGCGGACGATACAAAACTTTTTTCCGAGGGAATAAACCGCTATTACGATGTCTATGGGAAAGAATCCGACTATCTTGAGATGACGGAGATGATAGCGGAGTTTATCCTCACTCTTGACAAGGGGCATAAATACTCTTCTCGTGAGTTTTTGAAACTTTTCGGCGGCTATCTTTCAAAAAAGAAAATAAACTCAATAGTGTCTGCGGCGGCTGACAGCGGTGTTCCGGTTTTTTGTCCGGCAATCGCGGACAGCCCGTACGGAGACGCCGCGCTTATAGCGGAGAGCCGGGGTTTTCATCTCACAATAGACGCGATAAAAGATTATGTGGAGTTTATGGAGATGGGCGAGAAGGTTAAAGATACGGCGGTAATTTATATCGGCGGCGGCGTTCCGAAAGATTTTATTCAGCTTTTTGCCGTAACCGGCGACCTGCTTTATGAAGACAGAGCGGTTCCGGGCAGAAAACAGGGAGTGAACAGAAAAGGAACGGGACCGGCTGAGACATACTATCCGCACAAATACGCGATTCAGATAACAACGGATTCTCCGCAGTGGGGCGGTCTCAGCGGTTGCACTTTTGAGGAGGCGGTTTCATGGGGAAAGGAAAATCCCGAAGGCGGTCTTGTGCAGTGTTATTGTGATGCGACAATCGCCCTGCCGATTATTTCCCGCGCAATCGCGGAGAGGGTGAAAAAACCGAGAAAGGGAACGGATTTGGGATTTTAATTTATATGGAGGTTTCAAAAATGAGACTTAAAGGAAAAACGGCTTTAATAACCGGCGGCAGTGAGGGCATTGGAAAGGCGACCGCTTTGCTTTTTTGCAAAGAGGGCGCGAAGGTGGGAATTATGTCCAGAACCGCGAAAAACCTTAAAAAGGTTGTTTCCTCTGCGAAAGGGCGCGGGGAGATAAAAGCGTTTTCGGGTGATGTGTCAAACGAAAAAGATGTTAAAAGGGTTGTGAACGCATTTTACAAGCAGTTTGGCAGGATAGACATTCTTTTCAACAACGCCGGAATTCTTGAAGGCGGAACGGTTGCCACGACCACAAGCGAAGTTTGGGACAGAACGATTAACATAAATGTAAAGGGGGTTTTTCTGGTGAGCAAATACGCCGTTCCTTTAATGGCGAAGCACGGCGGCGGTTCCGTGATAAATAATTCAAGTGTTCTTGGAATGGTGGCGATGGAGGATTGTGTTGCGTATAACGCCTCAAAGGGCGCGGTTAGGCAGATAACAAAAAGCATGGCGCTTGACCACGCGAAGGAGAATATACGGGTTAATTCCGTTTGTCCGGGTTACATAAAGACGAAAATGGATGTTGAGTTTATGGGCAATCCTCCCGATGCTGAGGAGAAGCTTGATGAGATAGCGGCGGGGATGATACCGATGGTAAGAAGGGCTGAGCCGCTTGAGGTTGCGCAGTCCGTTCTTTTTCTCGCGTCTGACGAGTCAACATATATGACGGGTTCGGATCTTGTAATAGACGGCGGATGGACGGTTTTATAGGCAAGTGAGTGATATTGAAACAAGGGAGGATGTGGAACTGCTTGTAGACCGTTTCTACGACAAAATGCTCGCGGATTCAATTCTCGGTTTTATTTTCACGGATATTGCGAAGGTTGATATTGATAAACACAAGCCGGTTATTTGTGATTTTTGGGAAACGCTTTTGTTTAACAAGGCGGTCTACAAACGGGGACCCGAAGTGATGAATGTGCACAAGAGGCTTAATGAAAAGATTCCTCTAAAAAAAGGGCATTTCAAAAGGTGGCTTTTTCTGTTCTCAAGAACCGTTGACGAATTGTTTGAAGGCAAACGCGCAAGTTTTGCCAAAGAGAAAGCGGATTCAATTGCGGTGCTGATGCAAAAGAGAGTTGGGGTTGAGGGAGGGGTGGAAGGGAAAAGCATATAGTGGTATTCTACGGGAGGTAGTATTGATGGAATTACAAAAGAAGAAGTCAATTGAAGCTATAGTTCGTTCTGCTGTGGAGTCGTACGCCGTAGGCTTTCAAGCACGCCATGAAGGAGAGGTTGATAATCCTTCTGGCGTCATCAATATGAAGGTTCATAATGTTTTTATTGAGGCACTTGGGAAAGATATTCAATACTACGCTGCACTTGTACGTTCTTTGGATAGTTCACTCGGAAACATGCTTGAAAACATGGCAATCAACATAGCAAAGATGTCATTTGAGGTGAGAACCAATGTTGAAGGTCCGCTTGACCCATCTCAAACACGGAAGATTGCAAATATTCTGGAGAAGTACAAAAGTCGCAAGAAGGTACCGGCAATATCTGACTATAAGGGTTTGAGAAAACCCCCGAAGGGTGACAAGGCAAGTAAAAAACGCCATGAAAGCGATTACTACTTGATTGATGACAAAAATGACAGTCACTATTTGATTGAACTGAAAATTGGCGGTGATCTGGATAACAAGAAAGCCCGTTCCGAGAAAGAGGCGATTTTAGAACAGTTTGCCATATTGTCTAATACTCTCCCACAAGATAAAGAAATTAAGATTTTCTTTGCAACAGGCTATAACCGCTTTGGTGAGAATCAGCCTTGGAAACAGGAGCGTGTTCGTCAGTTTTTTGCTGATGAAGAACTACTTGTCGGCAAAGATTTCTGGAATTTTGTATGTTGTTCAGATGACGGCTATCCTACCGTCATTAATACTTACAGAGAGAGTGCCCACTTGATTAACAAAGCACTCGAGTCGATAAAGAGGACTTATCTTGGCTAAAAAAGTAGAAAAGAGTTATCAATTGCGTCTGGGGGATAGCCATGAATTGATAAAGCAAGTACCCACTTCTTCTGTTGATTTAATCCTTACAGATCCTCCCTATAATCTAAGTCCTTATTCTACCGGCAACATTAAGATGTCTTGGCGAAAAGATTTGAACAACGATCTTGCGGACTGGGATAAGGTTGAATTCAAGCCGTCCGAATGGGTCAAGGAGTTTAAGAGAATACTAAAACCAGAAGGAAACATTTTTGCCTTCTGTAGTTACAATCTTATTGGCAAATGGCACGAGGTTTTCGACCCTGAATTTGATACATTCCAATTTATGGTATGGCATAAAACAAACCCAGCACCCAAGATTCGTCGGGCGGGTTTCTTGAACAGTTGTGAAATGATAATTTGTATGTGGAACAAAAACCACACTTGGAATTTTACAAATCAAAGAGATATGCACAACTTTATTGAAACACCGATTTGCATGGGTGTTGAAAGGATGAAAAAACCGAAACACCCTACACAGAAGCCAGTAAGGGTTTTAGAACATTGTATCAACCTTGCTTCGGTGGAGGGTGATGTTGTTTTTGACCCGTTTATGGGAGTTGGTTCAACAGGAATTGCCGCCCTCAATTTGGATAGGAAGTTTATTGGATTTGAAATAGAAAAAGAATATTTTAAGGCAGCAGAGAAAAGATTGGATGGTAAACCTGCCAAACTAGTTTTTGATTGCGATAAGCAAACTTCACGTAAGGTAGGTGTATCATAGGGTGATTATAGACTTTCCTGAGGCACAAACATATATTGCCAAGATAATTTCACAATATGTCAATAGACAAATTCGTGAACGCTCTAAATTGCTTTCAATGATGAATCCGGTACATGTCGTACATGAGGGTGACAGAATTGGAATTCACCGTGAAGATGGGAGCCGTGAGTCTAAACCACTTACGCTTCATAAGAGTGAGGTCCAAATAACAGGTGATAATGGGGTTGCAATTGGAGCAGAAGAACTGGTAAAAGGTCTTGATGATATGGTCGGGGATATGTCTCGTCAACTTGAAAAAAGTGTTGTGAGTGGAATACAAGATATCGCCGAGAAAGGCGAGAATACAGTCTCAGGCAGTATGGACAATATTGAAAGTATGCAAGATATGCTTCTTCAATCAATGGAGAATATGCATATTGATTTCAAAGATGGTGATCGCAATAAGCCAATACTCCCAAGTTTGCTTGTTCACCCCACTATGGGTTCAAAACTCGCCGAACTTGCATCAGGAGAGACGCAGATACAAAAAGATAACTTTAAGGAACGCGAAAAAAAGATATTGGATGAAAAATATAAGGATTACATAAATGATATCAATTCTCGTATTATCGTAGATTGATATGTGCAGTAGTAACAATCAAAATAGAGACCCTTTTTTACAGAGAGCTATTGAATACTGGCTAGATTCTGCAAACGAACTTGGCTATCAGCCACTTTTCTGTGAGTCATTGATAAACAAAGGGTATAGTCTCAAATATTCAATTAAAAATACGAGTTTTGAACAGGGAAAGGATGTTGTTGCAGTTGATTCTGAAGGAATACCCCATGCTTATCAATTAAAGGGTGGAAAGATAACTTTGGATAGGTGGAGAAGAGAAGTTAGACCTGAGATAGAGGCATTAATTGATTGTCCAATAGAGCATCCTGAAATTAAAAAAGAAGACATGCATGAGTCTCACCTCGTTACTAATGGTGAGTTAGATGATAGTGTTAGGGTTGAAATAAATAGCCTCAATTCCAAGAAATGGAAGGAAACTCCTCTGCGTTTAGAAACAAGAGGGGATTTGCTAAGTGCTTTTCAGAAAATGGCAGAAGGGATGTTTCCTATTGATGCGCAAATGTACAGACAAATTGTTGATTTAATGTTTGTGGATGGAGAGGGTTCTCCTAATCTGGATCGAGTAAACAATTTTCTTGTTGGGATTCTACAAATAAACAAAGACGGTAAAGTTCCAAAAGAGCAGAGGAAAAGAGATATAGCGGCAGCACTTCTTTACTCAACAATTTTTGTAGGGCATTACAGAAAAATGGAAAACCATATTTCCGTTGTCCGGATAATGGTTTTGTTGCTTTCTCTAATCTTTCATTTAGTCGACAAGCATAATCTTGAAGACAAGTATTGGATTGATTCCTACAAAATCATCTGGAATGACATTGTTGAAACATTAAAATTATTAGAAGGTGAAATTAAAGATGGTTCTCTTCATAGAATTCCTGAAGACCCTCTGAAGAGTGGACTCAAGCAATTTAGAGAGCATGGAGCAGTTTCCCTCCTGCTTTCCCTTCAATTGGCAGAATGTATCTCAAACAAAGAAAAACGTAACGATATAGTTGATTACTTAACTCAAGTAGATATAAACAAACATATTTTACTCTGGGGAGAATCTTCTTTAGTCCCCTACATTTTTATGTCGTTGATATTAAAGGTTCAAGAACCAAAATTCGCGTCTGATATTTTGAAAAATGCAGCATTAGAGATAATCAGACATAATGGAAGAACATCTAATGAAAAACTAGGTCTGCTTTCTCCTTATTATGATATAGATTATGCAGTAAAAATAAAATTCGATTTGTTGGAGAAAGAATTCGAGGATCATACACCTCTGCATTCTTATTTTTTAAATCCTCTCGTTCACCTGCTTGCAAGATTTCAAGAAAGAGCTTTTCTTTCTAGTGTTTGGAAGGAGATTTCCTTCATATATTTTGAAGAGTTTGTATTTGATAATAACATAGACTATTACCTTTGGAGATCCCAAAGAGGGGAAAATCTTACCACCGCTCCACAGAAACAGCAAAGTTGGTCGGATCTAGAGAATAAATCTTCTCAAACCAGTAGTGATATGCCTCCGAAAACGATGCAAAGATTTCCAGAATTTTTACCACTTTTCCTCTCAGTATTTCCTTTCAGATTAAATTCTCAAACACTATGTTTTTTGGACAGTCAAATTAATGGCTAATTCAGGAGGTTGCCAAATTTGTCTTTTTCCCGGCATTGTTTTAGGTATTTCACCCCATCTCATACCCCGTACTCCTTCCGCCTTCTTTGCTTTTCTTTAATATCTTCAACTCAATCAGCGCGTTAATATCCCTTTGCGCGGTGTCTTGGGAGCATTTTCCCATCTTTGCCCACTTTGACGAAGTGAGTTTGCCCTTGAAGTTTCCGTCCAGAAGCAAGTTCAAAATCTTTGTCTGCCTGCTGTTGAAAGGCACCTCAGCGTATTCCTCCCAAAAACGCGCCTTATGCAGGATTGCCGACAGCATTTTGTCGGAACCCGCTATGGAACGTTTGAGACAACCCAGAAACCAACTCAGCCATTTTGTAATATCAACTCCGCTGTTTTGCGTTTCCTCAAGCTGTCTGTAGTAGTCCTGCCTCTCTTCCATTATCTGCGTGGACATACTGTAAAAACGTTGCGATGTTTCCTCGGAACGGGCAAGAGCCATCTCCGCTATCGCCCTTGTTGTGCGCCCGTTCCCGTCATCAAACGGGTGGATAATTACAAACCACAGGTGAGCAACCGCCGCTTTAATCACCGGATCCATTGAAGACGGCGAGTTAAACCACGAAAGAAAATCATCCATCTCCTTCGGAACCCGCTCTGCGGGCGGAGCAACAAAATGAACCCTCATCCTTCCCTCGCGCCCCGATACAACCTGAACTCCGTGAGTACGCCACTTTCCGGTTGTTATCTTGTGAAAACCACTGCGCCCGTCCGGGAAAAGAGAAGCGTGCCAGCCGAAAAGCCGCTTTTTTGTGAGCGTTTTGTCAAAATTTGTTGTGGCGTCAATCAGTATCTCCACTATGCCGTCCACCTCACGCCCGTACGGTTTGCCCTCATACGTATCTATTCCCAAACGCCGCGCAACGGATGAACGAACCTCCTCAACATCAAGAAACTCCCCCTCAATTTCACTGGTTTTGATAATCTCTCCCGACAGAGTCCGGAAAGCGGCGTCACGCCTCAGATTAAAACCGAGACCGCTCATGCGTCCCAGCAAAAGCCCCTGCGTGCGGTGAACCTCCGCCAAAAGAGCAGACAACTCGCCGTCATCCCACTTCAAAAGGGGCCAACCCTTTTCTTCCCATAAATACGGCATATTGTGAACCTCTGCGGAGATTAATGTTGCTATTCTCCGCATATTTTGCGGAGAATATAGCCCGCATTCACCGCAAAATCAACCTTAATCTCCGCACATTCTGCGGAGATTAGCAATTTCTATGACTCATAATTTGGGGGTTTTATGAGTCATAGAACAGTTTCCTATGACTCATCATTAAAAAACCCCGCCAGTTTTCGCGCCGCAGTTTCGGGGTCTTTCTCCCCAAATATTGCCGTGATGACGGCTATTCCGTCCACTCCGGTTTTCAGCACATCGGCGGCGTTTTCGGGGGTTATTCCGCCAATCGCGAAAACGGGGATGGTCAGTTTCGCTTTTGCCTCGCGCAAAACCTCAAACGGGGTCGGTTTTCTGCCGGGCTTTGTGGGAGTGAAATACGGAGTTCCAAAAGCCGCGTAATCCGCCCCCGCTTTTTCGGCGGCAACCGCCCTTTCAATATCCCCGTAGCATGAAACGCCTATAATCGCCCCGCCGCCAAGCAGTTCTCTCGCCTCACAAACGGTTTTGTCTCCGCCGCCGAGATGAACCCCGTCCGCGCCCGCCTTTTTCGCAATCTCAGGGCTGTCATTGATTATGAACGGAACTCCGTATCTCCGCGCAATCGCGGCAAGGGCTTTTCCCTTTCCGGCTGTCTCATCTGCGCTTGAGTTTTTATCGCGCAGTTGAACAACCCTCGCCCCGCCTTTTATCGCGGCTTCAACGGAGCGGGCAAAACCGCCTTCCGGAATCAGCTTTTCATCCGTAATTGCGTAGAGTCCGCGCAGGGAAAAGTTCATCGCGGTTTTTCAGTTTCCTTCAATGTGTTTGAAAATTGCGTCTTTCACAACGTCATAACTGTTGGGCAGTTCCAGAGGCTGATTGCGGAACGTTTTGTTCGCGCCCTTTATCTTCCCCTCGTGATACCCGATTTTGAACTCAACAAACTTCAGCCCGTGCGCCGTGGAGATAATCACCACCTTGTCTTTCTTTTTGAAAGTTCCCCGCGCCTGAAGTTTAAGGAAAACGGCAAGTGCCACACCCGTGTGCGGGCAGTTGAATGTGCCGGTTTTATCCGCCATCGCAGAAGCGTCTGACAGCTCTTTTTCAGATGCCTGCTCCACAATTCCGTCAAACTCCCGCAAGGTTTTTATCGCCTTGTTCACGCTCACCGGGTTTCCAATCTGAATCGCGTTGGCAAGCGTTTTCTTTGCCTTCACGGGCTTGAACTCTTTGAATCCTTTTTTGTAACTCAAGTAAAGCGGGTTGGCGTTTTGAGACTGCGCGCAAACGATGCGGGGCAGTTTTTTTATCAGCCCCAAGTCGCGCATAAGCAGAAATCCCTTTCCCAGCGCGGACACATTTCCGAGGTTTCCGCCCGGAATTATAATCCAGTCCGGCACGTCCCATTTGAACTGCTGGCAAAGCTCAATGCTGATGGTTTTCTGCCCTTCAATCCGCAAAGAGTTTATGGAGTTCGCCAGATATATGTTGTTTTCCTGCGTAACTTTCTGAACCATTTTCATACAGCCGTCAAAATCGGTATCAAGAGAAAGCACCATCGCGCCGTTTGAAATTGGCTGAACAAGTTGAGCGAGAGAAACCTTTCCTCTCGGCAGAAACACAATCGCCGGAATATCAGCCGCCGCGCAATAAGCCGCCAGAGCGGCGGAGGTGTCTCCCGTTGAGGCGCAGGCGACCGCCGGAATGTCGCGGTTTTTTTTGCGCATATGCTGAACAACGGAAACAAGAACCGTCATTCCGAGGTCTTTGAAAGAGCCCGTGTGGCTGTTTCCGCACATCTTTATCCAGATGTCATTCATTCCCACCTGTTTGCCGAACCTCTCCGCCCAGAACAGATTTGTTGAGCCCTCATACATTGAGACGATGTCTTCATCCTTCACCACCGGGCAGACCCATTCTTTTTTGCCCCACACCGAACTGCCGAAGGGCCATGACTGATTTTTGTAGCGTTCGTCAAAGATGTTTTTCCACTCTTGCGGAGGCGTTTGGGCAAGCAGTTCCCTGTCGTGCGTTACTTCAAGCAGTTCGCCGCATTCACCGCAACGGTAGATAACTTCGTCAATTTCGTAGGTTTTGCCGCATTCGGGGTTGATGCAACTGAGCCATGCCCTGTAGACGGGTTTTTTTCCGGAGAGCTTTTTTTTGCGGGTGCTTCGGGAACCCGGAGAGGTGTTGGGCATAGCGAAAAATACCGCACGAAACGGGCGGGTGTCAATCTCTGGGCGCGGATTTAGAACAGATACTTCAGGCGCAAGCCAATCCTTCTCGGCTCCGTAACGGTTCTGGCGTATATGCGGATGGAAAAGCCGTCTCTGAGGCTGAATAATGGGTCGTTCAGAAGTGGCACGCCGTTCACGGCGCTGGTTGCCGAGTATTTGTTGAACAGGTTTTCCGCGAATGCGGAGAGCTTCATCCGTCCGACTGAAACCGAAGCCGAAAGGTTGTGAACCCCGTAGCCGCCGAATTTGTCGCGGTAGTTCCCGTGCCCTCTGAAGAATTTGGATGTGCGCGAGTATCCGTAGAGAAAGTCCACGGGCGCGCCCGCCAGAGCGGTTTTGTAGAGCGCGAGCAAACTTGCCGTGTGCTCCGGCGCGTACGGGATTACCTCGTTATGCCCGTCTTCGGTATTCAGATAGCTCCACGAGCCGCGAATCTCCGCCTCTTCAAACGGCTTCAACACAAGCGA
This sequence comes from Thermodesulfobacteriota bacterium, assembly GCA_965226585.1. Taxonomy (GTDB): domain Bacteria; phylum Desulfobacterota_D; class UBA1144; order Nemesobacterales; family Mycalebacteriaceae; genus Mycalebacterium. The sequence continues at coordinate 518,167 of OZ245366.1, forward strand.
GAATTCCAGACCGGCGGTTTCGGCTTCCCCCTCATTAACGGTGATTGCCTCGCCGCTTCCGGTGGATGCGGCAATCGTCTGAATGTCTTTCCATTGCGCGCTGAAAACCGCCGCGTCCGCTTCCACCGCGCCGCCAAGCCATGAGCCGCGAAACCCGATTTCGTAATTTGCCACGCTGTCCGGCATGAAGCTCACCTCATTCGGCTGAAGGCAACTTGCCTGCACGGTTTCGCCTTCCCCGGCGCCGAGATGCTGACTGCAGACCGGAAGCCGGTTGCGCCCGCCCAGCCGGTAGCCGCCCGCCCGCGTGAAATACGCGAAAAAGTTTTCCCGCATTTTCATCTCCATTTTCACGCTGTAGACCGCGCCGCTGTCTTCACTGCCGAATTTTGAGTAGGGCGAGTCGTGCTCTCCGGTCCCGCCGTTTTCTCCGGGCGTGAACGGAAAGCGGGTGAACCCTTCAACCGTTCCCTCATACGAATACCACCGCCCGCCCGCGCTGATTTTCAGCCACCGGTCGAAAAGCGAGCGCGAAACCTCGCCGAACACGGCTTTTTCCGTATTCCGGTTGCGCTCTTCCGTTTCATATTCAAGCGTTTTGTCTGCGGCGTCAAAATCCGCAAGATTGAAAAAATCCACAAGTCCGGGCGTGAACTCCTTTTGCGCGTCCGTATCGTCATTCTCCTCATAGAAAAGCCCCGCCGCAAATCTCCACTTGCCAATGTCATCTGACTCGGCGCGTATTTCAAAGCGCGTGTTTTCAATCTCAAAGTTGTCAACCGTAAGGGCGGAAAACTCCCGGAAACAGAAAGCGGCGGCGGTGGCGGGGTTACCGCACACACTCAAATCCGGCTGTCCGTTTTCGAGATAGGGCGAATAGTCGGCGTCATTTTCGTCTGCGTAGGGCGCAACCGTGCCGTGGGGCAGTAAGCCGCCGATGCCGAGCCACAGGAGCAGAAAATCCGTCTGGTCGCGCCAGCCCTCATACGAAAACTTTGAGTGTCCCGCCACGCCGGTGAACAGAACGGGACCTTTTTTCCATTTGAGGTTCGCGCTCCATATTTCGTTTTCAGAGTCGCCGGGTTCAAGGTAGCGGAATGCGGATTCATATTTTCCGGTGTTAAAATCGGAGATTGTGTGGTTTGCCCGCCGCGCGCCGGATTCCTGTTTTTGTCTGTCGTATGACACGGCTGCCTCAATGTCTTCTGTCAACCGCCAGAGCAGTGAAAGGCGCGAGTACAGGGCTTTCTCATCATCCGCGTCTTTTTTCCTGCGCAGGTTGTCCGCCCGTGCGCTTTCGCCAAAATCCCTTGGGTCTGGCAGGGAAACTCCCGGTTCCCGCAGAAGGTAGTTGTAGTCAATAAATCCCGGCTCTCCGCTCCGCCGCACCGCGCCGCGAAAGGCAAGGCGGTTTTTCAAAACGGGCAGGTTGACGATTGCGTCCGCTTCGTAGCCGTATCCGCCGCTCTTACTGCGAACATCTCCGCCCGCGCGGACGGACAGAGAAAATTTATCGGTATCCGGCTTGCGGGGAATGTAATGCACCACGCCGCTCATAATGCCGGAGCCGTGCGCGACTCCCTGAGGTCCCTTAACGATTTCAACGCGTTCAAGGTCAAGCAGTTTCGGGTCTATGCCGATAACCGGAAGTTCGCCGAGAAAGGCGGCGGAATGCGAGAAGCCGCGTATCAGCCGCAGGTTTTCTTCCCGTCCGCCCGTGTCAAAAACTGAAAACCCCGCAACCCACGGCGACAAGTCCGAGATGTTGTCCGCGCCGAGCCGGTCAATTAAATCGCCGTCAATCAGAGTTACGGCGAAAGGTGTTTCAAAGAAGTTTTCCGTGTGCCATGTTTCCCTTGAGTAACCCGGCTCTGCGGTAAGGAGCAGGGCAAGGGAGACAAACAAGAAGTGGGTAAAAATGAGAGTTCTCGTCATGATGTGCTTCACCGGGGCAATTTATACGACTTCTTCCCCGCCGTAAATCTTGACACAAAACGGCTTTTGAAACACAATAGGCGGGCTTAAAAGAGCGCGTAGCTCAGCGGGAGAGCGCTTGCCCGACACGCAAGAGGTCGCTGGTTCGATCCCAGCCGCGCTCATGGAGGGAAATCTATTGCTAAAGGATTACCAAGAAAGGACAGATTTTGGGTACATATTTCCCGCCAAGAGAAAGGACGGAAGTATGATTATGCTTGTCAGATTTGGAAGACATGATGGGAAGGGGTATGACTTTGAGCTACATTGTATATCTGCCGAACACCACAAGGAATGGTTAAAATTAGGACACGCACCATCAGACATTAAGACTGTTAGGCAACACGTCAGTGTTAGTCCACATTGGGAGGACAGCAGTAAGTGGGTAGTAACTGATGTATCTGCGGATTACGACCAAAAAATTGTAGACTCAAGGGAAGATGCTTTTGCTGAGGCAATTCGTGCAATGACGGAAGATGATGACCCTATAAGGGAAAAGATTCCCGATGTTAATCACAGTATTAAATGGTGGATGGATGAAACCGCAAAGTTTGATTGGTGAAAATGAACTCAGATCTTATAGAAGTCATCACAACTTACGCTACCAAGTCTCACGGAGACCTGAATGCCTTGTTATCTGGAAAGTCAAAAGACAACATCACTTCTATTCTTGTTGACCTTCTCACCACTTACTACAATGACAAAAACTCATCAACTTTAAGAGAGTTTGTTCTGGTGTCCCTGAGTGGTTTTGAACAGAACCTCGGTAAAATCGGCTATAACGGTTACAAGCATGAGAGTATTGGTAGCAAGACAAAATATTGCGAAGCGAAACCCAAGAATGTCAACACAAACGATCCGAAGCCAAAGAAGCTGAATGGCGGGGGAAACTTTACGGACTACACTTGGGCGAGACTGGAAAAAGATAAGTCGTCTAACCCAACAATGCTTGTTGGGGGCTTTATAGACGGACGCCTGATTTACATATTCAAGTTTCCTTTCAATTCAAAGGATTTTGTTGATAGGCTGGAGCACCAGTTAAAAAACAAGTTTCCTGACGGAGACGTAAGTGGATACTTTCTCAGAAGTGCTTCTTTTGGCTTAAAACACTACAAAAGTATTGCTAATTTGGATGTTGAAGTTTTTGTAAAAGAGCAAGATTTACCTAAATATGAAAACAGCATTACAAAAGGGTTATACTCTTTCATAGAGGAGTCCTTTACCGAATAATGGAACTCAAGCCTGAACAGTACAGAAACAAACTTATATGTGGTGATACTTTCGAGGCTTTGCGGTCAATCCCAAACGGTGTTGTAGATGTTGGTGTAACCTCTCCTCCATATAACAAGAAAGAAAAAAACAAGGGCTGGTTGGTAAAGAATGTTGTCTACTCTGAATACAAGGACAAAGTTCCTGAAAACAAGTATCAGGCAAATCAAGTTGCTGTTTTGAACGAAATCCACCGTATAACCAAAAGCGATGGGTCTTTTTTCTATAATCACAAAATCAGGTGGGAAGATGGAGAGATGTTTCACCCTATGGATTGGTTGAGAAAGACCGATTGGGTTGTTAAGCAAGAAATCATCTGGGATAGGACTATCGCCGCGAATATAAGAGGGTGGAGATATTGGCAAGTTGAGGAGAGGATTTACTGGCTTTACAAGCCGATTGGTACAAACAAGAAAGGGAGAGAGCTGGCATCAAAGGATGCAAAGTTAACCTCAGTGTGGCGAGCAGTTCCTGAAAACAACAATCCTCATCCCGCTCCTTTTCCCCTTTGGCTTCCGGCAAGGATCATCATTTCACTTTTAGAAGGTAAAAAAAGCGGTCTTGTTTTAGACCCGTATGTTGGTAGTGGCACAACTGCGGTTGCCGCAAAATTGCTCGGCTTTGATTATCTGGGTGTGGATATTGGAGAGGAGTACATTGACTACGCTGAAGAACGTCTTGCAAATGCTGAAAGAGAAAGAAGCAAGATTATGGGTGAGCAGAGCCTTCATAAAGTCCACAAGACCTTTAAGTCCAGAAAAGAAAGGGGAGAAAATACTGGCAAATATCGTAAAGAGGAAGAATCTAACAAGCCTCTAACACTCTTTGAGCATAGGAAATAGTGCGCTAAGTAAGGGTAATTTGCTAGGGTGGTTTTTATTTTGAGTTTGAATATGGAAGACAAAGTCCAGAAAGATTATGATTACAGGCAGGGACTTATTTCCACAGAAACCAGTCTCAGACATTCTTATGACAAATTAGTAGTTGCCATTGCAACGGGTACGGTTTGGATAAGTGTTTTCTTTGTTGATGGTAGGGAGATGATAGTCTCAGAAAGGTTTATCTTCTGGGGCTGGTTTTTTTCAATTCTTTCCATAGTTTCCGTGTTGTTCTCAGTCTATTTAGGTATCAAAGCACACAGAAAAGCAGTTGAGCAAAGGGATAAAAACCCTAGCCAGACACACAGGCTAGGTGGAAATTTTTCGCTTTTGTCGAGCTATTTTCACAACTCTGCCTTAGCCTTTTTGATTGTCGGTATGTGTTTTATATGTGCATTTGTCTTTTTTAATATAAGGTAGTACAATTCGGGTGGCATGAAGGACGATAAACAAAATCCTCCAACTCCTACAGAGCCAGAGGAGCGTCCCACTCCTAAGCCTGTTGGGGACAACAGAAGGGATCAGTCTTGGGAACCACCGCCACCACCCCCGTCGCCACCATCACCCCCGCCAAAAGAAAATCCTAATCAAGATGATTAGATGGACAGTTGGTTTTTTGACAACGCTTGTTATTTCAAAGCATATACGAACTTCAGGCCCCGTAGCTCAGGGGGAGAGCGTTCGCCTCACACGCGAAAGGTCGTTGGTTCAATTCCAACCGGGGCCAAGCTAGGCTAGGATAAGAAATATAGGGGATTGATTATGTTTTCTATTGTTTTTGCATCAATTGCTCTCTTGATTTCTGTTTTCACCCTTTACTTACAGTTTTTTCATCATCCGCGCAGGATCAGAGTTGTCAGCCTCGGGATACACACCCCTCACGGACAAAGGTTTGCTATATGTAATGGAGGCAAGCAAGCAGCTTATCTGGTCAGCATATCGGCAAATTATATGTTTCCGCTGAATCAAGGAACTCTTTTTTCGCCGGTTGAGAAAATACAAACGGTAAGTACCAGTTTTATCCAACCTGATGGTTTCCTCGAATTTTTCTATCAAGATACACAAGAAAATTTTCGGAAAGCTACGGACACATACTCATCTCTTGCGAGGTCGGGTAAGGTTCAAAACAAAAGAGTGAGCATCATGATTGATGTTTCCATTTCATTTTCTGATGGCGTAATATTCTATCATCAGTTTGAATCTGCTGTGGTCTCATTCAACGACCAGCATGCTCTTCAAGCAATGTCTTACAATGAGGTTGGTCTTGATTTTTTAAAGAGTGCAAAAGAAAAAGGCTTTTCTAAGTGAAATCCGTTGAATAGTTTGGTAAAAACGGCAAGGTATGTCTCAAGTTTCTTCTGAAAACCATCGTATCTCTCACTATGTCTAGTATAACAATCACAAACAAAGACAACTCCGCCGAAATTGAATTCGGTTCAACAGTCGCGCAAGCCCTTGCCGCTCTCGGCGCGGAGAAATCCGCTATCGGGGCTACTGTCAACGGCAACCTGATGGACTTGACGCAAACCCTTGCGGAAAACTCCGCGCTTGAACCCGTTAAACAAAACTCCCCCGAAGGGCTTGCCCTTATACGCCACACCGCCGCGCACGTTATGGCGGAAGCGGTTCAAGGGCTCTTCCCGGATGTGAAAGTTACCATCGGTCCCGTTATTGATAACGGTTTCTATTACGATTTTGACGCTCCAACACCGTTCACACCGGAAGACCTGGAGAAGATTGAAGAAAAAATGACGGAAATAGTCTCGGAAAACAAACCGCTTGCGCGCAAGACCGTCTCACGCGAAGACGCGGTTAAAACCTTTTCGGATATGGGCGAAAACTATAAAGTGGAAATCATCCGCGACCTGCCCGAAGACGAAGACATCACGATTTACGAACAAGGCAAATGGTTCGACCTGTGCAGAGGGCCCCACGCGCCTTCAACCGGCGCGGTCAAAGCGTTCAAACTCACGTCCTCCGCCGGAGCTTACTGGCGCGGCGTTGAAACCAACCCCATGCTTCAGCGCATATACGGCACGGCTTTCCCCGACAGAAAAGAACTGAAAAAACACCTCGCCATGCTTGAAGAAGCAAAAAAACGCGACCATAGAAAACTGGGCAAAGAACTCGACCTTTTCAGCATCCGAGACGATGTGGGTCCGGGGCTTGTTCTCTGGCATCCGAAAGGGGCGAGAGTGCGCGGAATTATTGAAGACTACTGGAGAAAAGAGCACCGCAAGGCGGGATACGACATTCTCTACACACCGCACCTTGCGCGTCTCGACCTTTGGAAAACAAGCGGACATCTGGACTTCTACTCTGAAAGCATGTTCTCGCCGTCACAAATTGACAACGCAGACTATCAGATAAAACCGATGAACTGCCCGTTTCATATCCTTATCTACAAATCCACCGTCAGAAGCTACAGAGACCTGCCGCTTCGCTGGGCGGAAGTGGGAACGGTCTACAGATACGAACGCTCAGGCGTTCTGCACGGGCTTTTGAGAGTGAGAGGCTTTTCACAGGATGATGCCCATATATTCTGCCGCCCCGACCAGATTGCGGATGAAGTGGGAGACGTTATAGACCTTACGCTCTCATTCCTGAAAAAGTTCGGGTTTGACGATTTTGAGATATTTCTCTCCACACGCCCCGACAAGTTTGTGGGAAGCGAAGAAGACTGGGAAAGATCAACCGAAGCCATCAAATCCGTGATGGAGGACAAGGGGCTGGAGTATTCCATTGACGAAAAAGGCGGCGCGTTTTACGGGCCCAAGATAGACCTCAAGATAAAGGACGTTCTCGGAAGGTCTTGGCAGTGTTCCACCGTTCAGTTAGACTTCAACCTGCCCAAGAGGTTTGACATGGCGTTTGCGGGTGAAGATAATGCGCGCCATGTTCCGATAATGATTCATCGCGCCATATTCGGTTCGTTTGAGAGATTTTTCGGGATTTTAGTTGAGCATTACGGCGGAGCGTTTCCGTTGTGGCTCAGCCCGGTTCAAGTCCGGGTTGCCACTGTCGGGGGCGAATACGCCGGATACGCGCAATCGGTTGTGGATGCTCTCAGGGGGAAGGGAATACGGGTTGAAGAAGACTTCAGAAACGAAAAACTCGGCTACAAGGTTAGAGAGGCTCAAGTGATGAAGGTGCCGTACCTGCTCGTGATTGGAGAAAAGGAAGCCGCGAATTCAACCGTGGCGCCAAGAAAATATGGAAGTGAAAGTTTGAACCCAATGGGGATTGGCGAGTTTATAGAAGTGCTGAACACTGAAGGCGCGGAGTTTGAATCCGGCGGGGAGATGTCGCCATAAGGGGACCCAGGAGAAAACCGGAAAGACGCCCCCCCGCCACACGGATAAACCGCAGGATAAGGGCTCCACAGGTGAGAGTGATTGACGAAGAAGGTAATCAGCTTGGGGTTATGGCAATAGATGACGCTCTGGCAAGGGCGGAGCAGGTTGAGCTTGACCTTGTTGAGGTCGCGCCCGAATCAAGCCCTCCCGTTTGCAGGCTTGTTGACTACGGAAAATACAAATATCTGCAGAAGAAAAACACGCGCAAGCAGAAGCCGAGCCAGGTGAAGGAAATAAACTTGAGACCGCACATAGGACAGCACGATCTGGCAGTTAAAATGGGAAGACTGAAGAACTTTCTTCAAGACGGCTGCAAGACGAAACTGAAGGTTATGTTCAGGGGAAGAGAGTTTGCTCATCAGAACACCGGCTTTGAACTTATCTCCTCAATAGTGGCACAAGTCTCGGATTTGGGTAAAGTAGATTCTCCGGCGAAACTTGAAGGCAGAAGCATAGTGGCTGTTCTGTCTCCCGCTTCCGGCGCGGTTAAGGCGGAAGGCACAGATAAGGCGGCGGAAAAGAAACTGCCGGAAGACGGAGCGCGGGAAGCGTCATGAAAAACAAAATCAAAACAAACAGAAGCGCGGCGAAAAGGTTTTCTTTTACCGGCGGCGGAAAAGTGAAAATGGCAAGGGGCGGCAAATCGCACCTGAACGTCAAAAAGAACTCCAAGAGGATGAGGCGGCTCGGCTCGGCTCTCTACCTTGACGGAGCCGCGGCGAAAAAAATCGCCTCGTATATTTCGGGGAAATAACACAGGAGCAAATCAGATGAGAGTAACACCGTCAGTCGCGTCACGGAACAGGCGCAAAAAACTTCTGAAACAGGCAAGGGGCTACTGGGGACGCAGGAAAAACAACCTCAGGAAAGCCAAAGAAACTCTTCTGCGCGCTATGGCGTATTCATACCGCGACCGCCGCAACAGAAAGAGAGAGTTCAGGGCGCTGTGGATAACGCGCATAAACGCGGCGGTTAGACCCTACGGGCTTTCATACAGCCGTTTTATGGCGGAACTCAAAAAATCAGGCGTTGAACTTGACAGGAAATCCCTTTCGGAACTCGCCATCAGAGACCCTCGCGGATTTGAGCAGATTGTCAAAAACGCGGGCGGCGATGCCTCCGCTTCCGCCGCCAACTGAAGGCGGCATTTTTCATCCAACAGTTTTTGCCCCGCCCGGCGGAAGGTCTGCGCGAAGCGGGCAGTTTTCGCAATCCGGTTTTCTTTTGTGGCAGAACAGTTTTGCCGTTCTGACTATAAGCGCGTGATACTCGCCCCACATCTCCACATCACGGGGCAGGTTTTCTTCAAACAGTTGTTGAACATCTCCGTAAGCCGCTTTTTCATCCGAAAGCCCGTGCCGCGAGGTTATCCGTTTGGTGTAGGCGTCAACAACAAAAGAGGGTTTGCCCGCCGCGTAAAGCGTTATGCTGTCCGCCGTTTCGGGGCCTATGCCTTCAAGGTTCAAAAGGGTTTCCCGCAGTTTTCCGGTTTCTTCGGCAAGAAGGGCGTCTATTTCCCCGCCGTAGTTTTGTGTTACAAAACGGGCAAAGATTTTCAGGCGTTTTGCTTTCTGATTGAAGTAGCCGCTTGGTTTTATCAACCGCGCAAGGCGGAAAAGCGGCATATCGTCAATCCCCCGGACGGTCAGTTTCGCGCTGTTTTTCAGGTTTTTTATCGCCTTCTCAACGTTTGTCCAAGCCGTGTTTTGCGTAAGGATTGCCCCCGCCACGCACTCAAACGCCGTTTCAGCGGGCCACCAGTTCTGCCCGCCGAAGTGTGAAAACATCGCGCCGTAGATTTTTTCAAGCCTTTCGCCCGTTTTGCCCACGGCGGCAATATACACGGAAAGTGCGTCTCATCCGCCGTGTTTGTTGACAATTTCTCTGTGTGATGTTTAATCATAACTCTTTCGATGAAGCACACCTCCCTTTACAGGAAACACATAGAAAACGGCGCGAAAATGACCGAATTTGCCGGCTGGGATATGCCGCTTTTCTATGAGGGAATCAGAGAGGAACACCGCGCCGCGCGCTCCTCCTGCGGCGTTTTTGACGCAAGCCACATGGGCGAAATCGAGATAACCGGAACCGGCGCGCAGGAGTTGTGCCAGCGGCTTGTTACAAATGATGTTTCGCGCATAGACGGCGGGCGCGTCCAATACAACCTGCTCTGCAACGAAGAGGGCGGCATTCTGGACGACCTTATGGTCTATAAGTTTTCCGAAGAAAGATTTGTTCTTTGCGTCAACGCCTCAAACACGGAGAGAGACTTTGAGTGGATAGCGGAACGCGCCAAAGGTTCCGGAGCCGAAGCCAGAAACATAAGCGACTCAGTTGCCCTTGTCTCCGTGCAAGGGCCTGATTCTCCCTCAGCCGCCCGCGCCGCGCTTTCAGAAACAGGAGCGGATGTTGAACTTCCCGGCAGGTTTTCATTCACACTGCTTGACGGCGGCACGGAGGCGTTCATATCGAGAACCGGCTACACGGGAGAGGACGGTTTTGAGATATTTCTTCCGCAGAAAAACGCGCCCGCGCTCTGGGACGCGCTTGTTTCATCAGGCGCTGCAGTGTGCGGGCTCGGATGCAGAGACACGCTCAGGCTTGAGATGGGGTACACTCTTTACGGAAACGAAATATCAGAGGAGATAAACCCTTTTGAGGCGAACCTCGGCGGGTATGTGAAAATGGACAAGGGCGATTTTTGCGGCAGAAGCGCGCTTGAAAAAGTTGTGAGCGAAGGGGCAAAACGCTCTCTCTGCGGCATCACAATGGCTGAACCGGGTATTCCGCGAAGTCTTTACAAGGTGTTTTGCGGCGGCGATGAGGCGGGCTTTGTTACAAGCGGAACGATGTCGCCAAGTTTGGAAAAACCGGTCGGGCTTGTGATGATAAACTCTGCTGCGGTTGAAACGGCGCGGCGCGAAGGTGTTGAGATTCAGATTAGAAAAAACCGCAAAAAAGCGGAGATTACAGACCCGCCTTTTTACGGAAAAGACGGCAAAAAATAAATTCACAGGGAGGAAACTGTTTTGAGCGAGCCGGAAAACTTGAAATATACACGGGAGCACGAGTGGGCGCTGCTTGATGGCGGCGTGGTAACGGTGGGCATAACGGACTATGCCCAGCAGACACTCGGCGAGATAGTTTTTGTGGAACTGCCTTCAGAGGGAGCCGCGTTCGGGCGGGGAGATGTTTTCGGGGCGGTAGAGTCCACCAAGGCGGTTTCCGACCTGTTCTGCCCGGTTTCGGGAAAGGTGGTTGAGATAAACGAGACGCTTGTTGACTCCCCCGAAACGGTCAACGGCTCGCCTTACACGGAGGGCTGGATAATAAAGGTTTCCGTTGATGACGCTTCCCCGCTTGAAGGTCTGATGGATTCAGCCGAGTATAAGAAATTTTTGGAGACCGCCGGATAAGGTTTTCTCCGCGGAGTTTTTTTGATGGACAAAGACTCTTACCCTGACGGTTTTGATTTAAGGCACATCGGCTCTCTCGGGCGCGACTGCGGGGAGATGCTGAGCGAGATCAAGGCGGATTCTCTTGAAGCCCTCATCCGCCAGTCAGTTCCCGCAGACATTCTTGACGACAGCCCCCTTTCCATTCCGCCCGCCTCTGATGAGCACGGGTTTCTCAAAGAGATGAAGGAACTGGAGTCCATGAACAGGCGGTTCAAATCGTTTATCGGGCTCGGCTACAGCGACTGCAAAACCCCCGAAATTATAAAAAGAAACGTGCTGGAAAACCCCGGCTGGTACACGCAGTACACCCCTTATCAGGCGGAAATAGCGCAAGGGCGTCTGGAAGCACTTCTCAATTTTCAGACCGTTGTGTGCGATATGACGGGTATGGAGGTTGCCAACGCCTCGCTTCTTGACGAGGCGACCGCGGCGTGTGAGGCGATGGCGATGATGCACAGAATATCCCCGTCCGGCGCGGGCAGATTTTTTGTTGACAGCGGATGCTTTCCGCAAACCATTGAAGTTTTGAAGTCGCGAACCGAGCCGCTTGGGATAGAGACCGTTGTTGACAGTTATGAAAACTTTGACTCTTCCGCCGGTTTTTTCGGCGCGCTGGTTGCTTTTCCCGACAGGCGCGGACAGGCAAACGACTACTCGGATTTTATTGAAGCCGCCCACAAAGAGGGCGTTCTGGTGGCGGTTTCGGCGGATATTCTTTCGCTCGCCGTTTTCACCCCGCCCGGAGAGATTGGGGCGGATGTGGTTGTGGGCTCAACCCAGCGGCTCGGCGTTCCGATGGGTTGCGGGGGCCCTCATGCGGCGTATCTGGCGACCAGAGAGAAGTTTCAGCGGCAGGTGCCGGGAAGGATTATAGGGGTGTCGGTTGACCGCGAGGGAAACCGCGCCTACAGGATGTCTCTTCAAACCCGCGAACAGCACATAAGACGGGAGAGGGCGACCTCTAACATCTGCACGGCGCAGTCTCTTCCGGCGATAATGGCGGCGATGTATTGCGTCTATCACGGACCCTCAGGGCTTGAAAAAACGGCGAAAAAGATTCACTCTTCCGCCCTCGCCCTTTCCCGCGCTCTCACCGAAGCGGGATTTTCACAAACCAATTCGCGCTTTTTTGACACACTTTCGTTTGACCTCTCCGCGCTTCCCCCCGGAACGGGGGAGAACATCAGAAAAGTATCCCTTGAGCACGGGGCGAACTTTCTTCACGAAGAGGGCAGGGTGGGCGTTTCGCTTGACGAAACAACCGGAACCGCGGAATTGAACCTCATAGCGCGGATATTTTCCTCCGCCGCAGGCAAAGACGCCCCGGCGGTTGAGGATTTGGAAAACGGCGACAGCCTCCGGGGGCTTGAGAGAAAGACCGCGTTTTTATCTCATCCGGTTTTCAACACGCACAATTCGGAAACGGAGATGGTCAGATACATAAAACAACTTGAGAACAAAGACCTTTCGCTTACGCACTCCATGATACCTCTGGGTTCATGCACAATGAAACTGAACTCCGCTTCGGAACTTGCTCCGGTCAGCTGGGACGGTTTTTCAAACATCCACCCGTTTGCCCCGCGCGAGCAGATTGCGGGATATGAAAAAATCATCAGCGAGCTGGGCGGCTTCCTTTGCGAGATAACGGGTTTTTCTTCCGCGTCATTACAACCGAACTCCGGGGCTCAGGGCGAGTTCGCGGGGCTGATGGTTATAAGGGCGTATCACAGAAACAGGGGAGACGAGGGCAGAAATGTGGCTCTTGTTCCGTCTTCCGCTCACGGAACAAATCCGGCGTCTGCGGCGGCGGCGGGGATGAAGGTTGTTACGGTTGCCTGCACGGGTGACGGCTCCATAGACACGGACGACCTTGAGAAAAAATGCGCTGAAAACGCAGAAACTCTTTCAGCGATAATGATCACCTATCCGTCCACTCACGGCGTTTTTGAGAAAGACATCAAAAAAGTGTGCGCGACCGTTCACGCCCACGGCGGGCAGGTCTACATGGATGGCGCGAACCTGAACGCGCAGGTTGGAATCACAAAACCCGCGCTCATAGGCGCGGACTTGTGCCACGTGAATCTTCACAAAACTTTCAGCATACCGCACGGCGGCGGAGGTCCCGGAATGGGCCCCATCTGCGCCGCCGCGCACCTTGCCCCGTTTCTGCCCGGACATCCGTTTTCTCCGGAAGGCGGGAGCCCCTCCGCTTCCGCTCCCGTCGCCTCCGCCCCGTGGGGAAGCGCGAGTATAACGGTGGTTTCCTACGCCTATATCAGACTGCTTGGCGCGGACGGAGTTAAGAGCGCGACCATGCACGCGATACTGAACGCCAACTATATGAAGCAGCGTCTTGGGCGCACTTACAAGGTTCTCTATGAGGGAGACGGCGGCCGTGTGGCGCACGAGTTTATTCTGGATTTGAGAGAGTTTAAAAAGAGCGCGGATATAGACGTTGAGGACTTTGCCAAACGGCTGATGGATTACGGCTTTCACGCCCCGACCGTCTCATGGCCCGTTGCCGGAACCATAATGATAGAGCCGACCGAGAGCGAATCAAAAGCCGAGATTGACCGTTTTTGCGAAGCTCTTGAAAGCATCCGCGCTGAGATAGCGGACATAGAGGCGGGAAAGGCGGACAAGGCGGACAATGTTTTGAAAAACAGCCCGCACACCGCGAAAACCGCAACGGCGGACATCTGGGAACATTCCTACTCGCGCCGGGAAGCCTGCTTTCCCGCAGGTTTTGTGGAGGCGAACAAGTTCTGGCCCCCCGTATCGCGCATAGACAGCGCTTACGGAGACAGAAATCTTTTCTGCACCTGCCCTCCGCCGGAAGACGATTAGGCGGCGCGTTTAGATTCTGAGGTCTATCAGGGAGTTGCTGAAACCTTCTTCTATGACGGACGAGATTATGCGCTCGGTTTCCAGAAAAGCCATCTCTTCAATCAGCGAGTTTTTCAGTTCGGGCGGAACAATCACTCCGCTGTCTTTTACGGCAATCACCCTCACGATGTGAAAACCCGCGCCTGACTTCACGGGCCCGTTCACGTCTCCCGGCTCCGCGCCGTCCACGGCTTCCTGCAGAGGTTTGATAAGTTCGTCGTATTTGAAGTATCCGAGGTCTCCCCCTCTGGCGGCGGTTCGCTCGTCAATTGAATGTTCTGCGGCGAGTTCCGGAAAGTTCGCCCCTTCTTTTTTTGCTTCAAGCGCGATTTTTTCCGCCGCCTCAAGAGAGTTCCGCTTTACGGACGGCAAAAGTATGTGGGCTATTCTCACTTGCGCGGATGAGTCCGCGTCCGGGTTTTTCTGTCTGTAATACTCTTCAACCTTCTTGTCGTCTATGGAAAGCCCCGACCGCGACACTTCGTATTGCACAAGTTTTCTGGTCAGAATCTGCACGCTCATCTCCCTGAAAAAGCCGTCCATCGTGAGATTTTTTTCAGTAAGCGTTTTTACAAAACCCGCGTCATCAAGCCCCTGAGACTTTTTGAAATCCGCCGTGGCGGCTTGAAGTTCTTCGGGAGACGTTTTGATATTTCTTTTCGCGGCTTCCTGAAAGATAAGCGTTTCGCTTATGATGTTGTTCACAATATCGTCTTTTGACGCCTGAGGGGCGCGCTGTCTCACCCTGTCTGCCCTGCGGTTGTATTCGGAGAGCGTGACTATTGAGTTGTTGATAACTATGGCAATTCCGTCAACCTTCTCCTTTGCGCGCGCGTCCGCCGAAAGCGCGAGGACGAAGGCGAGAAAAACCGCAATGATGATTTTTGCTCTGGTCACGAAATTCAATTCTACACCCTAAACGCTCTTTATAGAAGAGAGAAGCCGCGCCGCTCTGCCCGCCGCTTTTTCAGATATGCCTTTGCGGAACACCGTCCGCCACTGTCCGCCGCTTTCAGAGAATGTTGCCACAGTTTCCGCGCGGTCTTTTGATGTGTAAGCCCTCGCCCCGCCGCTTTTTATCTCCATAAATCCAACCGAGTGTTTTTTCAAAATGATTTTCAGGGCGGCGAGGGCGAGCAGATTTTTCAGCCGCGCGGGCGGGGGCCCGAACCTGTCCGTCATCTCTTTTTTCAGTTTGTTCACCTCCCCGATTGCGGATGATGACGATATTCTTCTGTAAAACACAAGTCTTTCCCCGTTGTTTGCCACATAGTCTCCCGGAATGCGGGCGTCTGTGTTTATTTTGATTTCCGTCTCAACCGTTTTTTCCGTCTTTCCGGTTTTCAGGCTTTCCACCGCCTCGCGAAGCATCTCCATATAGAACTCAACGCCCACGCCCGTTATATGCCCCGACTGCTCCACGCCGAAAAGGTTTCCAACCCCGCGCATCCGCAGGTCTGAAAACGCCAGTTCGTATCCGCTGCCGAAATCCCACAGTTCGGCAAAACGCCGGAGCCGCCGCCACGCCTCTTCCGGCGGGCTGGTTTTTTCAGGCACAAGCAGGCACGCGTACGCCTGTTCCGACCCGCGCCCGACTCTGCCCTTGAGCTGGTAAAGGTCTGCCACTCCGAACCTGTGCGAATCGTTCACGATTATCGTGTTTGCCCTTGTTATATCAAGCCCCGATTCCACTATCGCGGTTGTTACGAGCATATCAACCTCGCCGCGCGCGAACCTTTCAATTCTGCTCTCAAGATCTTTTTTCCCCGTTCTGCCGTGCGTGATTTCAATTGACACTCCGGGCGATATTTCCTCAAGCCGTTTCGCTGTCTCGCCGATGTTTTCAATCCTGTTGTGTATGAAAAACACTCCGCCGCCCCTGTTCGTTTCCCTGCTGATAAGGTCGCGTATCAGATTTTTGTTCCACCGCTTTATCTGTATTTTCACCGGAAGCCGTCCGCGCGGCGGCGTGCTGATGGGGCTGATGTCTCTCATTCCGGCGAGAGAAAGCTGGAGCGTTCTCGGTATGGGAGTTGCCGAAAGCGAAAGCACTTCAAGGTTTTCCTTCATCGTTTTCAGTTTTTCCTTGTGCCGCACACCGAATTTGTGCTCTTCGTCTATTATCAGCAGACCGAGATTTTTGAATCTGACCCCGCCGCCAAGCAGTTTGTGCGTTCCGATAACGATGTCCGCCGTGCCGCGCTCAATTTCCTCAAGTATCTTTTTGCTCTCGCTCTGAGTGTTGAACCTTGAGAATGCCACCGCGTTTACCGGGAATTTTTCAAGGCGTTTTTTTGCGGTTTTTATGTGCTGGCTCACAAGCAGGGTTGTGGGCGTTATAAAGGCGACCTGAAAACCGTCCATCGCCGCCTTGACCGCCGCGCGTAAAGCCACTTCGGTTTTTCCGAAACCCGTGTCGCCGCATATCAGCCTGTCCATAGGGCGCGGCGACTCCATGTCTCTCATAACGTCTTCTATCGCTTTTTTCTGTTCCGGAGTTTCCTCAAACATAAAACCCATCTCGAACTCCCTGAACTCCGCGTCCGGAGGCGAAAACCTGTGTCCCGAAACTGATTTTCTGCTCGCGTACAGTTCAAGCAGTTCCCTTGCCATGGTTTCGGTCGCTTTCTTCGCCCCTTTGACGGTTTTCCGCCACGTTACGCCGCCCAGTTTGTCTATCTTCGGCTTGCTTTCATCGCCGCCCGAATATTTGTGAAGAAGGTTGAACTTTGACACGGGAACATAAACGCTGTCTCCGCCCTGATATTCGCACTCTATAAAATCGCCCGCCGCCCCTCTAATCGACAGATTTTTCAGCCCCCTGAATATCGCAATTCCAAACTCCCGGTGAACCACAAGGTCTCCGTCTTTCATCTCACCGAAAGCGGATTCAAAAGACGCGGGTGAAAGTTTGTCGTTTGCCGGGGTTTTTGCCGCGGGGATTTTCTCCGTAAAATCGCGCTCGTCTATAAACGCCGTTCCCATATCCGGAAAAACAAACCCTCCGCCCGCGGTTCCGGTGTGGAACTCCGCTCCGGAAACGCCTTCCGAAGCAAAAATCTCGCGCATCTTCTCCGCTTCGGCCGCGCCTGAGAGAAACAGTTTCAGTCCGTACCCCTCGCGCTTCAAAAGTTTTGCCGCGTTCAGTATTTTTCCCGCCGTTGTGGATGTTTCTCCGCCCCCCGGCGGCACGGGAGAAGTTTTAAAATCTATCTCCGCCGTGTTCAGGCTTCGCGCCAGAACTTTTTTCCGCCCGGCAATCTTTTGTTCCATTTCCTCCGCGCTGAAAAATCCGTCCGTATCTGACTCCGCGCCCGCCCTCGCGGCGTTGCCGAGAGATTCTCCGGGGCTTTCATCGTTTTTTTGCTCAACAAACACAATGCCGCCGCAGTAGTCAAAAACAGACGCCTCCGCCTCTCCGCCCCCCGTCCCGCTCAGACCGGCGGGAAGAATATGCGCCCCGACCGCCTGCTCCGTTGACATTTGGCTTTGAGGAGAAAAAAGTCTCATAGACCGTATTTTGCCGCCGGAAAACTCAACCCTCAGGGGCGTTTCCCCTCCGGCTCCGGCTACGTCAACAATCGCGCCCCGCACAGACATTTCTCCCTCAAGCCGCGCGAACTCCCTGTCTTCGTAACCCATTTCCCGCAAGCGGGCGGCAAAAACATCTCTCTCAATTTTCTGCCCGGCTTTTACGCTCAGAGAGACGGATTCAAGAAGTGAAGGGTGAACAATTTTCCGCGCGGCGTCTTCAAAGGTGGAGCAGACGATTTGAGCGTTTTTCGCCCGCGCGGCAAAAGAAGCGGTGTCCCGCCCCGCAACCGGCGGCTCTTCTCCCGTAAACGCCGCAATGGCTTGCACAGCCCGCGCGCAGTTTTCGCTTGAGTTTGCTATGTAGAGAAGGCGAGTTTTAAGGTGTTTTGATATAAGACAGGCGATAAGGAAAGATGAGCCGCCCGCAAGTCCGGACACTTCCACTTCGCCGTCTGCAGGCGCGTTCCGCAGGGTTTGCGCGAGCGTTCCAATCCTGTTTCCGGGGTCTGAGGCAAAGAGGGAAAGCCCTTCAACCGGGGAGTTTCTCGCGGGCGCTACCGTTTGAGAAGTTTGCCCGCCACTGTTTCTCCCATCTCGCGGCATCCGACCTTCCTGCATCCTTCCTCGTATATGTCTGCGGTTCTCAAACCTTCATCCAGCGCGCTCCTCACGGCGAGGTCTATTTTTTCCGCCTCATCGTTCATTCCGAAAGAGTATTTCAGCATCATAGCGACAGACAGTATAGCCGCGACCGGGTTGGCGATGTCTTTGCCTGCTATGTCCGGCGCGCTTCCGTGAACCGGCTCGTATATCGCGCCGCCGTCTCCCATGCTTGCGGACGGAAGCATTCCAAGCGAGCCCGTGAGTTGCGCCGCCTCGTCGCTTATGATGTCGCCGAACAGGTTTCCCGCAAGGATTACGTCAAACGTTGCGGGTCTTCTGATTATCTGCATCGCCGCGTTGTCCACGTAAAGGTGGTCAAGTTTCACGTCCGGGAACTCTTCCCGCCCGACTTTTGAGACCGTTTCCCTCCACAGAACCATAGATTCCAGCACGTTTGATTTGTCAACCGAGGTGAGAATTCCCTTCCGTAACTGCGCGGCGGCAAACGCTTTTCTTGCCACGCGCTCTATTTCCGGTGTTGAGTATGAGAGCGTGTTGAAGCCCTTGCGCCCGCCGTCCGGAGAGTCTTCAATCCCTCTCGGCTCCCCGAAATATATGCCGCCCGTCAACTCGCGCACAACAAGTATGTCTGTGCCGGAGACCACCTCTTTTTTAAGCGATGACGCATCCGCAAGCGCGGGATAGACCTTCGCGGGACGCAGATTGGCGTAGGCGTCAAGCTTTTTTCTGAGCGTAAGCAGACCGGTTTCGGGCTTGATTGAGTGCTCAATATTTTCCCATTTTTCGCCGCCCACCGCTCCCAGAAGCACGGCGTCCGCTTTTTCCGCCATAGCGATAACCTCGTCCGTTACGGGAACTCCGTGTTTATCTATGGAACAGCCGCCAAAAAGCGCGGTTGTTTTTTCAAAAGAAACGCCTGATGCTTTCTCCGTTTCTTCAAGCACCTTGAGAGCCGCAGAGGTTACTTCGGGACCTATCCCGTCACCGGGGATGATTAGAATGTGAGGCATTTAAGAGGGGAGTATATCACAGCGCCTTAATACTCAACCTTTTCCAAAAACAGCCCCTGCGGCGGAGCCGACACTACGTCAACCGTTTTTACGCCGGTTTTCATTATCTCCTCAAAACCCTTTGCGCTCAGTTTTCCCCTGCCCACCCGCACAAGCGTTCCGACAATCAGCCTGACCATTCGTTTGAGAAAACCGTTTGCCTCAATTGAGAAAATAAGAAAATCACCGCTGTTTTTCAAGGTCGCGGAAAAAACCGTTCGCACCGTTGTCCGCACCTTTGAATCCGCGTGCGCGAATACGGCAAAGTCATGCTCTCCCACCACAAACCCGCAGGCGTCTCTCATCGCATCCGCGTCAAGAGGCTGGGGTATGAACCAGCAGGTTTTTCTCTCAAGCGCGGACGGGGAAGGGCGGTTCAGTATTTTATAGACATAAGTCTTTTTAATCAGGGAAGCCCGCGAGTGAAAATCTGACGGCATTTCCTCCACGCGGCTTACCGAAATGTCTTCGGGCAGAAAAGAGTTAAGCGCCTTGCACAGGGTTTCCGTGTCCATCTCCGTTCCGGTGAGAAAATTCGCCGTCTGCGCTATGGCGTGAACCCCCGCGTCTGTTCTGCCTGAGCCGTGAATGGCGATTTTTTCGCCCGTGGTTTTGAGGATGGACTCCTCTATTTTTTCCTGAATTGTTACTTCCGATTTTGTCTGTCTCTGCCAGCCGTTGTATGCCGTGCCTTCATATTCCACTGTTAATTTGATATTTCTCAAATCTTTTTTCTTACATAGAAAGTGCGCACGGTTTCAAGGTCGCTTGTGTCTTTCGCGGTTATTTTCATCTCGTTTATTCCGTCTTCAAGCGGAACGGTGAAACTGAAACTGCGCTCTTTTTCCCTGGAATTAATTATGTGTATTTTGTCGTCATTGTTAAAAAACGAAATGTTGACCACCATCTCCATGTCTTTTACCGTGCCGCTTATTTCTATCTCGTTTTTGTCCGTTACGGAAACGTGCTTGTCAATACTTATAACGGGTGAACCCTCAAACTCGTATTTCAGCCCCGGGCGCGGTCTTCTGCTTTCAAGAGGGGATGTGAGCGCGGTTTTTATCCAGCCCGCTCTTTTTCTGCCGGTTTTTATTTTCAGCCACTCCCCGGCATTCCCCCGGACGCGATATGAGCTTCCCGCCTTTGCCAGAAAAACCGGAACAGCCCCGTCAAATCCGCCGCCCAGAATTTCCGTGTCTTCGGGAATTTTTACCGACCCCCTTTTGCCGGAAAACTCCTCTCCTTTTTCTATGGGAACGGTTATGCCGTAAATTGCTGAAAAACCGGATTCAAAATCGTTTGCCATAAGTTCAAATTCCGCCTCTTCGGGAATTTTATCGCCTTCCCCTTTTTCAAAATGAAACCTCATTGCCACGTCTTCCTCTTCACCGGGTTTTATTTCCCCTATTTCTTCAATGGCTTTTTCAAGAAACAGTTTTTCACCCGATTTGTTTTTAAGGTAAAGCCCCAAATCCTCGCTGACTCCGAGCCCCGTGTTTTTTATTCTGAACAGAAGCGTGATTGTTTCATCCGCCGATATCCGTCCGTCTCCGTTTCCTTTTGAGCCGAACCTTCCGTCATCAACTATTTCGTAGTTGTAACTGATTGCCGGCATATCCCTTTCCTCCACCGCAACCGTGAATGTTTGTGAGAAAACCTCTTTTCCCGAAGAGTCAAAAAATCTTATCACGCACTCGTCATCGCGGGCGCGGGCGTTTTTCGGGATTTTCACCCCGGATTTCCATCCGGCATTTTCGCCCGGAGAGATTTTTCCGAAAATAAACTCCCTGCCGTCAAAAAGAAAGTTTTCAGAATCGGTAACCGCCGTGAGTTTATAAACGGGATCGCCGCCGAGATTTTCAACCTTGATTTGCAGTTCCGCTTCTTCGCCCGCTTTGAATACTCTGCTCTCCGGAGATATTGTTACCTTGAGGTCGGCTTTTTTTATTTCCCCTTCCGTCTTTTTGCCGTCATCAGACCAGTCCACTTTGAATTCTTCCAGTTTTTCTTTTATCCGTCCGTTTTCCTCTTCTCTTATGCTCTCAAGAACCCGCGAGGCGGTTTGAAGCATGTCGCTTCTGTCAACGCCCTTTGATTCCGTAATTATGCGCCGCGCCGCGAGTATAAGCGGGTCTTTTTCCCAATTCTTTCTTTTCTCTTTTTTATCCGGATTCCGGGGCAGGTCGTCATCGTCTTCATCGTATTCCCGCGTGAGGGATTCATTCAGAATTTTGAACGCGTAGGACGGAGGCTCCGGTTCGCGGTGCATTTTGTCGTCAATATAATCCTTGCGGTATTGCTCAAGCCGGAACTCAAACTCAGGCGTTTTGTATATCGCCATATCTTCAGAAAAATCCACCTCTTCAATAAATATGTCGGGGGTTATTCCAACCTTGTGTATGGATATGTCTCCCGGTATCAGATATTTGGCTATCGTGAGTTTGAAGGCGGAGCCGTCTGAAAGTTCAACTATGTCTTGAATGGAGCCCTTGCCGAATGTTTTTGTTCCCATTGTGAGGGCTCTGTCATTTTCTTTCAGGGCTCCCGTTACAATTTCAGACGCGCTTGCCGAGCCGGAGTTTACCAGCACAACCGTTTTTTCCCGCAATTCAAAACGGCTTCGTCCGGAGGCGGGATAGGGGTTTATTTCATCGCCCTTTTTCACGCTGAAAACAGTTCCGTATTTAAGAAAAAGGTCTGATATTTCCGCCGCCTGATTAAGAAGCCCGCCGGGGTTGTCTCTGAAATCAAGAATTATTCCCGTGAGTCTCTCTTTCTTTTTTCGTTTTATCAGGGCTTCAACCGCGCTTTCCGTAGTGTTTCTCTGAAAGTTTTTAATTTTGAGATAGAGAATGCCGTCTGAAAAAAGATGCTCTTCAACGCTCTCTATTTTTATCACGTCTCTGACTATCGTAAGCAGTTTGGGTTTTGTCAGGGAATCCCTGAGAATTCTTATGTTGACGGGCTTGCCCTTGGGACCCCTCAGTTTGCTGACCGCCTCTTCAATGGACATATTCACGGTGGATTCGTTTTCTATCTGAACTATTTTGTCGCCCGATTTCATGCCCGCCCTGTAAGCGGGAGTGTCTTCAATTGGAGACACGACTGTTATCCACCCTTTCCGGGAACTGATTACAATTCCGAGCCCCGTAAAACTGCCCTCGGTTTCAACCTTAAACTCTTTGTATTCCCTCGGCGGAATTATGCGCGTGTGCCTGTCCACGGCGGAAAACATTCCGTTTACCATCGCGTACTCTATGTCTCCGCCGTTTTCTTCTCCGCTGTCCGCATTTTTATGGACAAAGGAAAACGCCTGAGATGATATTTTTTCAAGGTCGTTCCACGAGCGCGGGTCTCTGTATCTGAAACTCTTTTTGTTCTGTCCGACCACCAGTTCGAATTTGCGCCCATCTTCGGGCCAGTCAACAAGAACTTCGTCTATGTTGGTTTCCAGATTGTTCAGCCCTTTTTTGAGCATTTCGGGGAAATCCGCCTCGGATTTGTAAAAGAATCTCTGCCGCGCGATTTCAAAAACCCTTGCCATGATTTTCGGAGAGGTTTTTTCCTCCGCGCCCGCGCCGGAAACCAAAAGCATTGCCGCGCAAAGATGCGCGCAGGCAAGCGCGAACACCGTCTGTTTTCTCAATCTTCTCAATACAAACCTCATACGGGGGAAGCCGTGTATAATATCACAATCTGTTTTTTTATAATAGAGTTTTCCGGATGGAAGTTCTTGTTCACTACGGAGATTTGTCCCTCAAGGGAAGGAACCGGGGCGACTTTGTCAGCCGCCTCGCAAACAACATAAGACTTGCCACAGGCGGAAGATGCGAAGAGCACAGAGAGCGCATCATTTTGCGCGGCGGAGACCCTTCAAAACTGAAAGACATTTTCGGAATATCGTGGTACGCGCCCTGCTTCACCTGCGGGAAAAAAATGGATGAGATAGTTCCGCTTTGCGTAAAAGAGACGGAAAACGAGATTGCCCGGCGCGGCGGGAAGGATAAAACATTTGCCGTCTTCGCAAAACGCGCGGACAAAGACTTTCCCCTGAAATCGTCTGAAATAGAGGCGGAAGTTGGCGAGAAGATACGCCGGGGTTTCGGTCTGGAGGTCAACATAAAGTCTCCCGATTTACAGGTGCATATCAGAATAGACCGCGACACGGCGCGTCTGCATTTTGAGAGAAATCCCGGAGCCGGCGGTCTTCCGGTTGGCGTTTCCGCGCCGCTTCTCTGCCTGCTTTCGGGCGGAATAGACTCTCCGGTTGCATCATTTCTCGCCATGAAACGGGGCTGCGCGGTGGATTTTCTCCACTTCCACGTTTTTCCCGACTCAGTTCCCGTGCGCGGCACAAAGATTGCCGACATATCCGGTGAACTGGAACGCTATCAGCCGGAGTCAAAGATGTTTCTCGCGTCCTACAAGTATTTTCAGGCGGGCGCGCTTGCGTCTTTTCCGAAGTCGGAAATATTCAGGGGTTACGAACTTGTTCTTTTCAGAAGGTTTATGCTGAAAGTGGCGGAAGGGATTTTACAAAAGCGCGGATACGGCGGCGTTGTTACGGGAGACTGCATAGGGCAGGTGGCTTCGCAGACCGTTGAAAACATGGCTTGCGCCGCAGTCGGGCTTGACTGCCTCGTTATGAGTCCGCTTCTGGGTTTTGACAAGAACGAAATCGTGGAAACCGCCCGCCGTATCGGAACCTACGGACACAGCACACAGCCCTACAACGAATGCTGTTCAATAGTCTCGCCGTCTCCCCGGACGCGGTGCCGCGCTTCGGTTTTACGGCGGCTTGAGGAAGATGTTTCAATGAACGCTCTTGTCGCGTCAACCCTTGAAAATATTGAGGAGTTTGCTCCCGCATCGTTACAGGAGGAGAAAAGTGAAACGGGTTAGGGTGGCTCTGTGCCAGATGAACTGCCGCGTGGGCGCGATAGGGCGAAATGTTTCCGCCATCAGGCGAAACACCGAAAAAGCCATCGCTTCGGGCGCAGACATCGTCTGTTTTCCCGAACTGGCGGTTTGCGGCTATCAGCCCGAAGACCTTTTGCTCAAGCCCGCGTTTATAGAGAAAAACATTCAGGGGATGAAGGAACTGAAAAAAGCCGCTTATCCCGTAACGATGGTGTTCGGTTTCGTTGAGCGCGGCGGCACAAAAAAATCGCCCTTAATCCATAACGCCGCCGCAGTTGTTTCAGGCGGGCGCGTTTCCGGAATCTACCGCAAAAACCGGCTTCCGAACTACGGCGTTTTTGACGAAAGCCGCTACTTTGAGAGCGGCAAAGACGCTCCCGTTTTTGAAGGCGGCGGCTTCAGGGCGGGGGTAACGATATGCGAAGACATCTGGTTTGCAGACGGTCCCGCCGCCGCAATGGCTGAGCGCGGGGCGGATTTGATAATCAACCTTTCCGCCTCTCCCTACGCCATCGGCAAACCGCAGGCAAGGGAGAAAATGCTTTCAAAAAGGGCGAAATCGGCGGGCGTTCCGCTTGCCTTTTGCAATCTTGCGGGCGGACAGGACGAACTGGTTTTTGACGGGCACAGCGTCTTTCTGGACGCTCGCGGGAAGGTTACGGCGCGGGCGCGGGGCTTTGGTGAAGACATGATATTCGGTGATTTTGAGATTCCCCGGCGGGGAAAGAAAAAACTGCAGAGCGCGGAATACAAAATAAAATCCCCGTCCGCGAAAGAAAAATCCCCCGCGCCCCCCCGTATGGAGAGGTTCACGGAAAAAGAGGATGAGATATTTTCCGCCCTTGTGCTCGGCACACGCGACTATGTGGAGAAAAACGGCTTCAAGTCCGTTGTTCTCGGTCTGTCGGGCGGGATAGATTCCGCCCTTGTGGCGGCGGTTGCCGTTGAGGCTCTGGGGGCGGAAAAGGTTGCGGCGGTCAATATGCCGTCTGTTTTCAGTTCCTCTCCGGGCATCAGGGATTCAGAAAAAGTTGCCCGCAACCTGAACATAGAACTCCTTTCCGTCCCGATACAAGACATCGTTGACTCCTACCGCAAAAATGTGTCCGCGCCTTTCAAACTTCACTCAGGCGAGAAATCAAGCCCCGCCCTTGAAAACATACAGGCGCGGGTGAGGGGAAACATACTTATGGCGTTTTCCAACCGCTTCGGGTGGCTTGTGCTGACAACCGGCAACAAAAGCGAACTCAGCATAGGCTACTCAACGCTCTACGGCGACACCGCCGGAGGCTTCGCGGTCATAAAAGACGTGAAGAAAACCCTTGTGTACGACCTTGCCCGCTTTTACAACCGCAAGCGCGGTTTTGACGCCATCACAAACTCCGTGATTGAAAGACCTCCGTCCGCAGAACTTAAAAGGGGGCAGCTTGACTCGGATGAACTCCCGCCCTACGAAGTTCTGGACGAGATACTGAAACACTATGTTGAGCGAGACAGGAGCGTAGCCGAAACGGTTGCCCTTTCGGGCATGGGAGTGAAAACGGTTCGCAAGGTTATAGACATGGTGGACAGGAACGAATACAAAAGAAGGCAAAGTCCGCCGGGCATCAAACTGACCGACAAGGCGTTTGGCAAAGACCGCCGCATGCCGATAACAAACCTCTACCGAAACTGACTCCGTGTTTTTGAAATAAGGCGGGTTTTCTGTTAGCTTAAAACCCCTGAAATTGTAGTTGGAGTTTCCCGCGACAAAGGGGTGATTTATGGGTTTTTCCTTTGAGAAACAAGGTCTTTATGACCCCTCTTTTGAGCACGATTCGTGCGGAGTGGGTTTTATTGCCAACATAAAGGGCGTAAAATCGCGCTCCATCGTGGCGGACGCCCTGACCGTTCTTCAAAACCTTGAACACAGAGGGGCGTGCGGATGCGAGCCCGAAACCGGTGACGGCGCGGGCATTCTGATACAGATACCTCACGGGTTTTTCAGCAAGCAGTGCTCTTCCTCCGGGGCGGAGCTTCCGCCTCCGGGAGACTACGGCGTGTGCATGATGTTTGCCCCCCCGGACGAAAAAGAGAGGGAGAGCGCGCTCAAAACTTTTGAGAAGATAGTGGAAAGCGAGGGGCAGACGGTTATCCACACAAGAGCCGTGCCGACAGACAACTCTTCGCTTGGCAAAACATCAAGAGAGTCTGAGCCGTTTTCATGTCAGATGTTCATAAGGCGCGGCTCATCCACCAAGCCCGGAACGGAGTTTGAAAGGGCTCTGTTTGTCATAAGAAAACAGGCGGAAAAACAGATAAATTCCGAATGGTTCTACGTTTCAAGCATTTCTTCAAAAACCGTTGTCTACAAGGGAATGCTCACCACCGCTCAAGTGCCTCTCTACTATCCCGACCTTGCGCACGAAAAAATGGAGAGCGCGATAGCCCTTGTGCATTCGCGTTTCAGCACAAACACCACCCCGAACTGGAGCAGGGCGCATCCGTACCGCTTTATTATCCACAACGGCGAGATAAACACCTTGCGCGGAAACACAAACTGGATGCATTCAAGACACCCGATGCTCGGGGCAGACGGCGGGGCTTTCGGCTCAGAACCGGAAAAGGTTTTCCCCCTCACAGAGCAAGACGGAAGCGACAGCGCGGCTTTTGACAACTGCCTTGAACTTCTAACCCTTTGCGGCTTTTCAATAGAGCACGCCGTTATGATGATGGTTCCCGAACCGTGGTTTAAGCACAAAGATATGGACGAAGCGGCGCGGGCGTTTTACAGGTATCACGGCTGTCTGATGGAGCCGTGGGACGGTCCCGCGTCCGTTTGCTTTACAGACGGCGAAAAGGTTGGAGCCGTGCTTGACAGAAACGGGCTTCGCCCCGGCAGGTACTACGTTACAACCGACGACACGGTGATACTTTCCTCTGAAGTCGGCGTTCTTCCGGTCGCGCCCGAAAAGGTGGTCTCAAAAGGGCGGCTTGAGCCGGGGCGGATGCTTCTGGTTGACACTCGCGAAGGCAGAATAGTGGAAGACGGGGAAATAAAATCCGGTCTTTCAGAAGCGTTTCCCTACAAGAAATGGACTGACGAGCACATGGTTAATCTGTCTGCCGTAGGGCCCGCGCCCGCAAGGGAAAACGGGATCGCGCCCTCAGACATTCTGATTCAGCAAAAGATATTCGGATACACATTTGAGGAGATACGGATACTGCTTGAGCCGATGGCTCTAAACGGCGTGGAGCCGGTGGGGGCGATGGGCAAAGACGTTCCGCTCGCGGTTCTTTCCGAAAGACCCAAACTGCTCTACAACTACTTCAATCAACTCTTCGCGCAGGTTACAAACCCGCCCATAGACTCAATCAGAGAGGAGATTGTTACGGCGTCAAACATGAATCTGGGCGCGATGGGAAACCTGTTCAGCCCCGCCCCGGACAGTTGCAAAGTGATACAGATAGACAGCCCGATTTTATCAGGCGGCGAGATGGAAAAGATTCGCAACCTTTCGGGCGGTTTCAAATCAGCCGTGCTGGAAAGTTTTTTTGACCCCGGCGGCGGCGGAAAATCGCTTGAATCAGCCCTTGAGGAGATGTTCTCAAAAGCCGATGAAGCGGTGCGGGGCGGCGCGAATGTGCTGATAATTTCAGACCGGGGAGCCGGAAAGGGAAAATGCCCCGTCCCCGCGCTTCTTGCCACGGGCGGGCTTCACCACCACATGATACGGAGCGGAAACCGGATGAAGGCAAGCATAGTTGTTGAGTCGGGAGAGCCGAGAGAGGTTCATCACTTTGCCCTGCTTATAGGCTACGGCGCTTCGGCGGTCAACCCGTATCTGGCTTTTGAAACCCTTGCCGATATGAAACGTTCGGGCGCGCTTGCAATAGAACTTGATGACGCTTACAAAAACTACATCACGGGAATGACAAAGGGGATAGTCAAAATAATGTCGAAAATGGGCATCTCCACCGTGCAGAGTTATCACGGGGCGCAGATTTTTGAGGCTCTTGGTCTTTCAGACGAACTTGTGGACAGATACTTCACCCGCACACAGTCGCGGATAGGCGGAATAGGCATAGATATTGTTGCCGAAGAGGCGGCGCAGAGATACGCAAAGGCGTTTCCCGAACGCGGAGATTCGTCTGCCGAACCGCTTGAAGAGGGCGGCGTTTACCAGTGGAGGCGCGAGGGCGAGGCGCATATGTACAGCCCGAAAACTGTTCACACCTTGCAGAGGGCTTGCCGCACGGGAGATTTCTCGATGTTTGAAAAGTTTTCAGAACTCGTGGGAAATGAGGAGCGCGCGCATTTCACCTTGAGGGGAATGCTTGATTTCAAGTTTCAGAAAAACCCCGTTCCGCTTGAAGAGGTGGAGCCGGAAGAGGAAATACTCAGGCGTTTCAAAACGGGCGCGATGTCTTACGGCTCCATAAGCGCGGAAGCGCACGAGAGCCTTGCCATAGCGATGAACAGAGTGGGCGGCAAAAGCAACACCGGGGAAGGCGGGGAAGACACCCGCAGGTGGACGCCCGATGAAAACGGCGACCTGCGCCGGAGCGCGATAAAACAGGTGGCTTCGGGCAGATTCGGTGTTACGGGCGAGTATCTTGCCAACTCCGATGAGATACAGATAAAAATGGCGCAGGGCGCGAAGCCCGGCGAGGGCGGACAGCTTCCGGGCAAAAAGGTGTACCCGTGGATAGCCAAAGTGCGTCTTTCCACTCCCGGAGTGGGTCTAATATCACCGCCGCCTCACCACGACATCTACTCCATTGAAGACCTCGCGGAATTGATATACGACCTTAAAAACTCAAATCCCGCAGCGCGGGTGAACGTCAAACTCGTTTCAGAGGCGGGCGTGGGAACCATCGCGGCGGGTGTTGCCAAAGGGCACGCCGATGTGATTCTGGTAAGCGGAAATGACGGCGGCACGGGCGCGTCTCCCCAGAACAGCATTCAATACGCCGGGCTTCCGTGGGAACTCGGCGTTAGCGAAACGCACCAGACCCTTCTTCTGAACAACCTCAGAAGCCGCGTGGTTCTTGAGACGGACGGGCATATGAAAACCGGCAGAGACGTTGCCATCGCCGCGCTTCTGGGAGCCGAGGAATACGGGTTTTCAACCTCTCCGCTTATCGCGCTCGGCTGTATAATGATGAGGGTTTGCCATCTGGACACCTGCCCCGTAGGCGTGGCGACACAAAACCCCTCACTCCGCGAAAAATTCACCGGAGACCCCGCCCATGTGGTCAACTTCATGCGTTTTGTCGCCCGCCAGATGCGGCAGATTATGGCACAGCTGGGCTTCCGCACGATGAATGAAATGATAGGCAGAACAGACAAACTGAAAGCCGTAAAGCCCGAAGGGCACTGGAAGGCGGCGGATATTAATCTGGACGCGATACTGCACCGCCCTGATGTTCCCGCAAACTACGGAACCTACTGTCAGATTAAACAGGATCACGGCATAGGCGAGAGTCTTGACATGACAAAACTGCTGAAAATCTGCGCTCCGGCGATAGAAAGGCGCGAAAAGGTTGAGGCGTCTGTCGCCATAAAAAACACAGACCGCACGGCGGGCACGATAGTTGGCAATAAAATATCATCCGCCTACGGATCTTCTTCTCTTGATGACGACACCGTTACGCTAAAATTCAGCGGCTCTGCGGGGCAGAGTTTCGCGGCTTTTGTTCCGAAAGGGATGACCATGCTTCTTGAAGGTGATTCAAACGACTACATCGGCAAAGGGCTTTCGGGTGGAAAGGTGGCGGTTTTTCCGCCGAAGCAGTCAACCTTTGCGGCTGAAGAAAACGTGATAACCGGCAACGTGGCTTTCTACGGGGCGACTGCGGGCGAGGCGTACATACGCGGGGCGGCTGGAGAGCGTTTTTGCGTGAGAAACAGCGGTGTGGACGCCGTTGTTGAAGGCGTGGGAGACCATGCGTGCGAGTACATGACCGGAGGCCGTGTGGCGGTTCTCGGCTCTGCGGGCAGGAACTTCGCGGCGGGAATGTCGGGCGGGGTGGCTTATGTTTTTGACGAAAGCGGGGATTTTGAGGAGAAAAAGTGCAACACTCAGGTGGTTTCCGTCTCATCTGTTCCGCCCGAAGACGGCAAGTCTCTCAAAACGATGATTATGCGCCATCTCCAGTACACCGGAAGCACAGTTGCCGAAAGGATTTTGAGCGACTGGGAGGCGTCTTTGAGCAGGTTCGTCAAGGTAACGCCCAACGACTACAAAAGGATGCTTGACTCCATCAAAAGAGTGGAAGACAGGGGTCTCAGCGGAGAGGAGGCGCTTATGGCGGCGTTTGAGGAAAACATCAAAGATGCGTCCCGCGTAAGCGGCAATTAGGAGAAACAATGGGAAACCCTACAGGATTTATGCTCCACAACAGGAGAACGGGAAAAGACCGAGACCCTTCCGAAAGAGTTTCGGACTGGGATGAGTTTCACGGTCATCTTTCAGAAAAAGACCTTGGCGTTCAGGGTTCAAGATGTATGGACTGCGGAGTGCCGTTTTGCCAGACGGGCGATATTCTCGCCGGAATGGCGACCGGGTGCCCGGTCTACAACCTGATTCCCGAATGGAACGACCTTGTCTACAAGGGCAAATGGCGCGAGGCTCTCGGCAGGCTTCACAAAACCAACAACTTTCCGGAATTCACCGGCAGGGTTTGCCCCGCGCCGTGCGAAGGTTCCTGTGTTCTCGGCATAAACGAGCCGCCGGTAACCATCAAGGCGATAGAGTGCGCGATAGTGGACAAGGGCTTTGAGGAGGGCTGGATAGTTCCCGAACCTCCCTCCCGCCGCACGGGTAAAAAAGTGGCGGTTGTGGGCTCCGGTCCCGCCGGGCTTGCGTGCGCGGCGCAACTGAACAAAGCCGGACACAGCGTTGTTGTCTATGAGAGAGACGACCGCATTGGCGGTCTTTTGATGTACGGGATTCCCAATCCGCACCTTGACAAAAAGGTTGTGGAAAGGCGGGTGGACATTCTCAAACGGGAAGGCGTTGAGTTTGTCGTGAGCACGGAGATTGGAAAAGACATAGAGCCTCGAGACCTTGTGAGGGATAACGATGCGGTTGTTATCTGCAGCGGGGCGACAAAGCCCAGAGACCTTGACGTTGAGGGCAGAAAATCAGAGGGCGTGTATTTCGCGATGGATTTTTTGCGGGGAAACACAAAAAAGCTTCTGGACAGCGGCTTCAAAACCGCGGGTGACATATCCGCCGAGGGCAAAGACGTTATCGTTCTGGGTGGCGGAGACACCGGAACGGACTGTGTTGCGACCTCAATGAGGCACGGATGCAAGAGTCTTCTGCAGTTTGAGATACTTCCCATGCCTCCCGAAAAAAGGGGCGCGGAAAACCCCTGGCCCCAGTGGCCCAGAGTGTACAAACTGGACTACGGGCAGGAAGAGGCGATGGCAAAGTTCGGCGGCGACCCGCGCAAATACCGCGTTCTCACAAAAAGCATTGAAACGGGCGGCGGCAGAGTAAAAGGGCTTAACACCGTGCGTATAGAGTGGAAACAGTCTGCGGACGGGCGTATGGAGATAGAGGAACAGCCCGGAACGGAAGAGTTTTTCCCCGCCCAGCTGGTTCTGCTCGCGCTCGGGTTTCTGGGTCCCGAACAGGGGCTGATAGACAAACTGGGCTTGGATAAAGACGACCGCTCCAACATCAACGCTCAATACGGCAAGTATCAGACCAGTGTTGAAAAAGTGTTTGCCGCCGGAGACGCGAGAAGAGGGCAGAGTCTTGTTGTGTGGGCGATAAACGAGGGGCGCGAAGCCGCCAGAGAGTGCGACCGCTACCTTATGGGTTCAACCGAACTCCCTTGACTATGAAAGACTTGACCCCCACAGAGCAACTTGAGATTATCAAGAGGGGCGCAGACAATGTTGTCTCCGACTCTGAACTTATTGACAAGTTGAGCAAGACCCGACCCCTGCGCGTCAAAGCCGGATTTGACCCCACCGCGCCCGACCTTCACCTTGGGCATTGTGTTCTTTTGAAGAAACTGAGGGATTTTCAAGATCTGGGGCACACGGTTGTTTTTCTCATAGGCGATTTCACGGCGCAGATAGGCGATCCAAGCGGCAGGGCGGACGAGAGACCTCTTCTTTCTCCCGAAGACATAAAGAAAAACGCGCAAACCTACAAAAGCCAGGTTTTTCCCATACTGAACAAAGAGCAGACCGAAGTGCGTTTCAACTCGGAATGGCATTCCGGCATGAGTTCGGAAGACCTTTTGCGCCTTGCGTCAATGGCGAATGTTGCCAATTTGCTTGAAAGGGATGACTTCAAAACCCGCTACAAGGCGGGAAAACCCATATCAATAAAGGAGTTTCTCTATCCGCTGATACAGGCGTATGACTCTGTTGCCCTTGAGGCGGATGTTGAGATAGGCGGCACAGACCAGACTTTTAATCTTTTGCTTGGCAGAGAGGTGCAGAAGCGGTTTAATCAGCCTCAGCAGGCGGCGGTTTTTCTGCCCATACTTGAAGGGCTTGACGGCGTGAACAAGATGTCAAAATCGCTTGGCAATTACATAGCGGTAAAAGACACGCCTGAGGATGTGTTTGCAAAGGTTATGTCTGTTTCCGATGAGATGATGTGGAGATATTACGACCTGCTCAGTTCAAAGACTGCGGATGAGGTTAAGGGTTTGAAAAAAGAGCATCCTATGGACGCGAAAAAGACGCTTGCGTTTGAGATAACGGCGTGGCTGAACGGTGAAAAAGAGGCAAAACAGGCGGAAGGCGCGTTTGCGGGCAAGTTTTCAAAAAGGGAGTTTCCCGAAGATGCTCCTGAAAAAGAGGTTTCACGCGGAAATATAAAGACGGTTCTTGATTTCGCGGTTGAGGTTTCGGATTCGCTGAAAAGCAGGGCGGAGGCGAAACGTCTGATAGCGCAGGGCGGATTGACAATAAACGGCGAGAAGTATTCCGACCACGGCGCAAACGCGCCTGAGGGAGAGGTTTTTGAGGTTAAAATTGGGAAGAAGGAGTTTGTGAGGGCGCGGGTGGGGTGAATCTGTTATATTAGACAGCAACGGGAGACACGCCCAGATATGAAAACGCCCGCCATTCCGCATTTTTACCGCCAGAGATTGTTGCTTGCTCTTATAAGAGAGTTTGAAGGCGACATGAACAGAACCGATCTTCATAAACGCCTTTTCCTGTTTATGCGGGAAGAGGGGCGCAGTGAATACGAGTTTTTTCCTTACAAATACGGTTGCTGGTCAATGAACTGCGACAACGACCTGCAGAGATTGTCCCGGTTAGGATGGCTTGAGACGGGTGATAACGTCAGGGCGACAAAAACTGATACTCCGCCGGATTTAATAAAAGAGTCCGATTGGGAGAAGTTAAAAAGTTTTGCGGACGGAATAAGGGGCTGGAGTTATAAGGATTTAATAAAACATGTTTATACGGAGCATCCCTATTACGCGATTAACAGTAACATAGCGGAAGAATATCTTTCCGGTGATGAATTAGAAGTTGTTAAACAAAATCGTCCGTCCGCGCAGGGCAGGGCTTTATACACTATCGGATATGAGGGCATATCGTTTGAGCGATATGTCAACCGCCTTATAGAGAACGATATAAAGTTGCTTTGTGATGTGCGTAAAAATCCTCTGAGCAGAAAGACGGGTTTTTCCAGAGGAACATTGCAGAGTTTGTTACCAAAAGTCGGGATTGAGTATGTTCATATTCCGGAACTCGGTATTGAAGGCGGCATGAGGCGCAACTTGGAAACAGTGGATGACTATAAAAAGCTTTTCAGAGGATATACGCGCACGCTTCCCGGGCGGGAAAAATGGCTGTTTGATATTTCCGGATTGGTAAAAGAGCACGAGCGGGTTGCCTTGACGTGTTTTGAATCCGACCCCCGGATGTGTCACAGGAGTTGTGTCAGCGATTACATTTCCACACTGGAACCTAAATTAAACATAGAGCATATTTGATGCCGAAAGAGCGAATTTTTATTACAGTCAAAACTTATCCCGCCATATCGAAAAAATATGACGAGTTGGTCTGCACAGCCGGCATTCGTGAAAACGGGAATTGGGTGCGGATATACCCCGTTCCATTCAGGAAACTTGGTCAAGACGACAGATACAAGAAATACCAGTGGGTGGAGATAGACCTTCAAAAGAACACAAGTGACAAAAGGCCTGAAAGCTTCAGCCCCACAGATATTGAGAATATTGAAGTCGGGGATTTTATTGATACAGGCGACGGTTGGAAAGAAAGAAAAAAGATTATCTTTCAAAACCAGACCGCTTACACAAATCTTGAGGAGATTATTGGCGAAGCAAACAGAAATGAACTTTCAATTGTAATTTTCAAGCCTTCAGAAATTAAAGGTTTTATGGTTGAAGAATCTGACCCTGAGTGGTCTGAAGAGAGGATAAAACTTCTTGAGGCAAGAGCCGGACAGAAAACTCTTTTCTCTTATCCCGGTGATATTGTCAAAAAGTTCAAGAGGGTTTCCAAACTGCCTTATAAATTTTCCTACAAGTTCTGTGACGACACGGGTAAAGAATCCACTTTGATGATAGAGGATTGGGAGATAGGGGCTCTTTACTGGAACTGTTTGGAAGACAGCGGGGGAGATAAAGAGATTGCCGTTCAAAAAGTGCGAGAGAAGTATGAGCGGGAAATGCTTCAAAAGGATTTATATTTCTTTCTGGGGACAACAAAAGAGCACCACGGGCGGGCACACAATCCGTTTGTTATTATCGGGATTTTCTATCCGCCGAAAGAGAGTCAGAAGTCTTTTGGCTATTAGTTGTAGATTGCCGGGTGGAAAATAAAGAAGTAGAAGGGGTAAGTGTAGAGTTGGGGTTTGAAGAGGGTTAGTGAGAGAGTTTTGAAGTTAAGATTGGGAAGAAGGAGTTTGTGAGGGCGCGGGTGAAATAAAAGGGTTTAATCATTCAGCCCATTCATCTGCGAGCAGTTCCGCTTGTTCAAGTATTCTTTCCGTTGCAATCAACTCTTCATCCGGCGGATAGCCGTATTTTCTTAAAAGCCGTTTTACAATCGTTCTTAATTTCGACCGCACACTTTCTTTTATTGTCCAGTCAATAGAGGTGTTTTGTTTCACCTTGTTCACAAGCATACGGGCGAGTTCCCTTAAATTTTCGTCTTTCATCACTTCTTTCGCGCTCTCGTTCATAACCAGCGCGTCATAGAAAGCGACTTCATCATTTGACAGACCCATTTCTCCGGCTTTTTCATCGGAAGCCCTTATTTCCCGCGCCATTGATATTAATTTGTCCAGAATTTCCGCCGCCGTCAGCAGATTGTTTTTGTATCTTCTGATAGCCGTTTCAAGCATTTCGGAAAACTTTCTGCTCTGCGCCAGATTTTGCTTCGTTCTCTGTTTTATTTCGTCTCCGAGTATTCTTTTAAGCAGTTCCAGAGCAAGGTTTTTGTGCTTCATCCCTTTTATTTCTTCAAGGAAACTGTCTGAAAGAATTGATATGTCGGGTTTTTTTATTCCTGCGGCGTCAAATATGTCAATAACGCCGTCCACAACAACGGCTCTGTCAACTATCTGCCTGATAGCCGTTTCAATTTCAGAGTCGCTTTTGCCGCTTCCCGTCCGGCTGAATTTGGCAAGGCGCGCTTTTACCGCCTGAAAAAATCCAACCTCAGCTTTTATTTCAATCGCTCTGCGGTCGGGAATTGACATGGCAAACGCTTTTGACAGTGAATTAACCTCTCCGGAAAACCTTTCTTCTCCGTTTTCCAGAGACAGAATATATTCCTCAGATTCCAGAATTAATTCCAGTTTTCTTCCGGTTTCCGCCGTGAAATACTCCCCGTAGTCAAAACGGTCAAACATTGCCTTAACCACCTCGTATTTTTCCAGCATCACCTTCACCGCGTCTTTCTGTTCAAACGCGGGTTTTCCCTTGCCGCCGCTTTTTGTGTAGGAGGAGAGGGCGAGTTTCAAATCAGACGCTATGCCGATATAGTCAACAACCAGACCGCCTTCCTTGTCTTTATAAACCCTGTTCACCCGCGCTATTGCCTGCATCAGGTTGTGTCCGCTCATTATTTTGTCGATATAAATGGTGTCCAGACACGGGGCGTCAAAACCCGTCAGCCACATATCGCGCACAATCACAATTTGCAAAGGGTCCGAAGGGTCAACGAACCTTTTTCTCATTCTTTTTCTTTCGTCTTTTGTTGTCGCGTGGTTCCGCCACTCGTGCGGGTCGCTTGCCGCTGAGGTCATAATAACCTTCACAGCCCCTTTGTTTTTGTCATCGTGATGCCATTCGGGGCGGCGCGAGATGATTTCGTCATACATTGCAACGGCGATTTTGCGGCTTGTGGCAACTATCATCGCCTTGCCCTCGCATGCTTCCCGCCTTGCGTCAAAATGTTTCAGGATATCCTCCACAACGGTTTTCCGGCGGTCTTTGTGTCCGATAATGGCTTCCTGCCGTGTCCATTTTGCTTTGGCTTTGTCAGCGTCCGTTGATTCTCTGTTTTCAACGATTGATTCAATTTCCGTGTCCAGTTCTTCTTTTTCCTCTTCTTTGAGGTGAACTTCAACAAGGCGCGATTCGTAATAAATCGGCACTGTCGCCCCGTCTTCAACCGCTTGTTCTATGTCATAAACGTCTATGTAGTTTCCGAAAACAGCCGGTGTTGAAATATCCTCTCTTTCAATCGGTGTTCCCGTAAAGCCCACAAAAGAGGCGTTTGGCAGAGCGTCTCTAAGATATTTCGCAAATCCGTAATTAGTTTTCACCCCGTCTTTAACAAAATGGGTTTTTGCCCCGAATCCGTATTGACTGCGGTGCGCTTCGTCCGCTATGACAACTATGTTTTTTCTTTCGGAGAGGAGTTCAAATGTTTCGCCGCCGTCTTCGGGTGAAAACTTTTGAATAGTTGAAAAAACCACACCGCCGCCTTTTACTTTCAGCAATTCTTTCAGACTTCTGCGGCTGTCCGCCTGCACGGGGTCTTGTCTGAGAAGTGATTGCCCGGCGGCGAAAGATTCAAACAATTGTCCGTCAAGGTCGTTGCGGTCTGTAATAACAACAACTGTCGGGTTTGCCATTTTCGGATTTATAACGAGCAGTCCGGCATAAAACAGCATAGACAGGGATTTTCCGCTTCCCTGTGTGTGCCATACCACACCCGCCCTGCAATCTCCCTGTTTTTGCTCTCTGATATCCGGCAACCCGTATTCCCCCGGCGCTTCATCCGCTTCGTCCATTTTTTCGCCGGAAGCTCTGATTGTGGAATTAACGGCTCTTTTTACGGCGTGATACTGGTGATAGGCGGCTATTTTCTTTTCTTTTTCTATGGTTATCGCCTGTGTTTCGCTGTCTTCCTTCTTTGTTTTTTCAAACACGGTGAAGTGGCGTATCAGGTCGAGCAGAACATCGGGGCGGAGCATACCTTTTATAAGGGTTTCAATTTGCGGTGTTGTGGCGGAGTTTTCTTTTTTCCCGTCAACGGTTTTCCATGCCATAAAGCGAGATTCGCCGGAAGTGATAGACCCGGCTTTTGCTTCAAGCCCGTCTGATGCGACAAGAACGCCGTTATAGCGGAACAGTCCCGGAATGGCTTTTTTATAGGTTTGCAGTTGTTCAAACGCTTTTTGAACGGTTGCGTTTTCATCCGCAGGGTTTTTAAGTTCTATCACCGCAAGCGGCAGACCGTTCACAAACAGCAGAACATCGGGGCGTTTGGTTATGTTGTTTTCCTTAACGGAGAACTGATTACAGACGGCAAAGTCGTTATTTTGTATATTTTCAAAATCAATCAGGCAGACACTTGCCCCAACCGTGTCGCCGTCTTTCTGGTATTCATCCTTAACGCCCTCAACAAGCCATTTGTAGAACGTCTCGTTGCTTTCTATGATGTTTGCGTGTGAGAGCCCCTTTATCTGCCGCAAGGCGTGAGTTTTTACCGTATCGGGAAGGTTCGGGTTGAGGCTGTCAATAGCGCGTTTCAGGCGTTGTTCCAGTATGACTTCCGAAAGGCTTTGGCGTTCTGTTTCCTGTTGTTCAGGGAGAATGTAGGTATAGCCCTGCTTTTCAAGCAGTTTTACTGTGTGTTCTTCAACATCGGATTCGTAGAGGGATGTCATGTGTTCATTGTTTGGCAAGTCTTGG
Organism: Thermodesulfobacteriota bacterium; assembly: GCA_965226585.1. Taxonomy (GTDB): domain Bacteria; phylum Desulfobacterota_D; class UBA1144; order Nemesobacterales; family Mycalebacteriaceae; genus Mycalebacterium. The sequence continues at coordinate 556,257 of OZ245366.1, forward strand.
ATTTTCATTTGCGACTCGCTAGGTGTTGTGTTATTTCAAAGAACAGGCTTTGTACTTCGGTGGGCATTGATCTAAGAATTGCTTCTGTGCAAATAGAAGAGTAGAACTGCTTTACATCGTTATCTCTCAAAATCAGTGATATTTGACTATTTTTTGAGGCACCCACAATCAGATTTTTAATTTGTTTGATTGAAAAGAAATCAACAAAATCTTGAAGAGTTTCTATAATCTCATGGGTTGTAATAAATTCATCAGAGTTTATTAGGTTTTCAATTTCTGATGTCCAATCAACAGTTGTGTTCATTAATAATTCTCTGCTTGTATAGTCAATAATTGTATGCAATGCTCCTTCTGGGGTTTCTATGCGGAGAACCCAATTGTTGTCAGTATTGAAGTAAGCATCTGTCACATCTTTCTCGGTGATGTCTATTTTTAATTGTAAAGACAATGAATCAAGAAAATAATCCGTAAGTAGAAATTCTTTAATGAGTTTCTTGAATTCGTTGAAGTCTTTGATGGTTCTTATGTGTCTGTTCTCGGCAAAAGATTTTGACAGGAGAGGATCATCCGTTAAAAAGAATATTTGTTTGTCTTTGTTTTTTTCGATATATTCTAAGGTGGTAAAGTAAATGTAAGCATCTTTAAATCCCTTGTCTGAAGTCTCATCAAATGGTGGTTTGTTGTTTAATGCCAATTTCTTGATCTCAGTTAAAGTCTTGTGGTTTGCGTCTTCCAGTTCAATTTCAATATAAGGAATGTTCTCTTCACTCTCTAATTCAGAAACTATATTGTCAATATCAATATTCTCTACTTTCCTTCTTCTCGTTCCTGTCAGAGAGAGAAATATATTAGAAAGGAAACTTTTTTGTTCTTTTTGCAAACTCTCTATTTTTTGTTTTTTGATTTCGTCAATAACCATACTTGGAATAATTATATCTGCGAACTCTGCAATTTTCTCTAATTCTTCTCGATAACCTAAAAAAGACCCGCCCCCCGTATTACGAGCCTTGCTTGTATCAACAACTACTTTGTATTTATTCATTTAATGATTTACCTTCGCTTTCCCACACATCAATTTTGACAAAAGCACATCACGCAAACTCTCAAGAGTGCGAACTTGGTCTATGTTTGATTTTTTCTTCGTGAAATATTGTTCTGCCACACTATCAAAATTAAGAATTGTTTTCGTGTTTGGAAACTTCAAGGTGAGTCCTGATACAAGTTGTTTGTCAACATGAGGTATTGCAGAACCAGTTGTATTTTCTTTTATGTATTGTTCTCGGTTTTTGAGGAAAGAAAATATAAAGAAGGGATAGTTGAAACTCTCTAATGGTTTGTATAATCCTATGGTGGAACCGACAATGCCACGAAAGCCGATTTCCGTTCTTCCTGAACTTGCGCCATCCATAACCATTAAAACATCTTTGCTCTCAGCAACTACTCCTCCATCTTTTTCTGAATACAGAACTTTTCCTGTGTCAAATGTTTCTATGAGTATTTGAGGTTCAGAACCCTCAAAATAGGCATCCTCTGCCCTTGTAGGTTTGCGCCCTTTGGTAAATTCTACTAATTTACCGAGTTTTCTTTCCTCCCAATCCTCATCCGCATCTTCCACAAACCATTTGCGGAATAATGCTTGAGCTGTATCTTCCAAAGTTTTGTTTTGGCGATGAAGCAGTTCTATTTTGTCGTCCAGAGAGGATAGGATTTCGGCAATGGCTTTTTGTTGGGGGAGTGGTGGGAGTAGTATTTGAAAACCGCTAATCTGTTTAGCGTTTACCCCCGGCTGAGCTGACCCACCTTTTACCTGATCTATAAAAAGTCTCCAATTAGATGATTGCAAAATATGCCCAATATAAAAAGGGTCTGCTATTTCTTTGTTAATTTTATATCTGATTAAGTACGAAGCAAAAACACATTCAACACTGTCTCTGATGATTTTATTGTACCCTGTCGTAGCACCTGTTCTTGCGATAACAATATCTCCTTTTGCAAGGGAATATTTTATTTTGTCTTTGTTTCCAATTTTACAATAAGGAACGTTGTCCCAATTTATCAATTTCGGAACAACATCTGTAATTCTTAAGAATTTGGGACCAATTGATTCATTGCTAGCACTTGCGGTATATCCATAAGAAACATCTAAGCATATCTCCCCCAACTTTACTTCCCGCCACCCTTCCGGTATGGAACTTTGCTGAACAACAACATATTTCTTTTTGATGTTTTCCTTAAATGAATCGGGGATACTTTCCCAATCCATTACATCAACCGAAACCAGAAGGGAACTTTCAACAAAGGATTCTTTCAGGTTAGATACCTCACCTGAATTAGAGTCAAAAACAGCCAAGTCCAAATCGGATGTTTCCGATGCTTTCCATGTTACACGCGAGCCATAAGCCCAAACAGTTTTGTTGGGGATATGACGTTTGATAATTGTTTTCAGCAATTTTAGTTGCTTCGGTTCCAAATCTATGAGTTGTTTTTCATTCATTTTCCGCAGTTAGTTTCTCAAATATCTCTGTAGCATCTTCAATGAAGTCACTAACTTGAGACAACACCCCTTTTGCTTTTTCTTCGCTGTAATCGTGAGTGCTATCTATTCTGGTTTGATTGTAACCCTTTTCTTTATCAACCCATATTTCCAAATCTTCAATTAAAAGGTTTTTATGCGCTTCTCTGAAAATGCCAACAGGAGAATTAGGCATTTTAGTAAGCCCTTGGTCTTCCAAGTGTTTTTTTACCGATTTCCACAGAGTGTCATAGCAAATATCAAACCGCTTGATTAGCGACTCTTTTACCGCTTCCTTGTTAATTTCAGAAAGGTTCTGACTGTCCAGTTCCAAGTAATTTGCGTATTGCTCTTTCAATCTCTCAAGGGATTTTTCCAGTTTTTCATAATTAGTCTTGCTCATTTTATTTCTCCACTTTGATTTTTTTCAAATTCGCCAGAATACGCTTATTCATCTCCGCCTCTTCCTTCACCTGCCCTTCAAACTCAGCTTTAAGTTCCGCAAAGCGTTCTCCAAAATCAAAATCATCTTCCACTTCCTCAAGCCCAACATAACGCCCCGGACTGAGAATATATTCCAACTCCGCCACCCTTTCTGTTTTAACCGAAGCGCAGAATCCGGGAACATCTTCATAATCTCCGCTCTTTTTCCGCCATTCATGATAAACACCGGCAACCTTCGCTATGTCTTCATCGGCAAATTCCTTGTTTTTACGGCTGACGAGATGCCCCAGTTTGTCTGCGTCAATAAAAAGTATTTCATCCTCCCGTTTGCGGTCGCCGTTGTAGCCGTGCCGTTTGTTGGAAATGAACCATAAACAAGCGGGAATCTGCGTGTTGAGAAACAGTTTTCCCGGCAAATTGACTATGCAATCAACAAGTCCGGCATCAACAATACTCTTGCGGATAACATCCTCATTAGACGATTTGGAAGTTAGCGACCCTTTGGACAAAACAAAACCGGCAACGCCAGTTGGTGAAAGATGGTGGATGAAGTGCTGAACCCACGCAAAGTTGGCATTGCCCGGTGGCGGCGCGCCGTGTTCCCAGCGTCCGTCTTTCCGTAAAATATCGCCGCTCCAGTCGCTGTCGTTAAAAGGCGGATTGGCGAGAATAAAATCCGCCTTCAAATCCTTGTGTTCATCACTCAGAAAAGAACCTTCAGTGTTCCATTTCACCTGACTGCCGTCTATCCCGCGAATGGCAAGATTCATGCGGGCAAGGTGATATGTGGTCTCGTTGCTCTCCTGCCCGTAGATGGAAATGTCGTTTATCTTTCCCTGATGTTCCTTAATGAACTTTTCACTCATCACAAACATACCGCCGCTTCCACAGCACGGGTCAAAAACCCTGCCCTTATACGGCTCTATCATCTCAACAAGCAGTTTTACAATGGAAGCGGGCGTGTAGAACTGTCCGCCTTTCTGCCCCTCCGCGAGAGCAAATTGACCGAGAAAATACTCATAAACCTTGCCGAGAATGTCTTTTGCCTTCTCCGCTTCGCCTTTCAAGTCAATCTCATTGGTGATGAGGTCTATCAACCCCCCGAGCGATGTGGGAGACAAATTGGGCTTTGCGAATACTTTTGGCAAAATCCCCTTCAACTCAGGGTTGTCCCTCTCTATGACTCCCATCGCCTCATCTACGATTTGCCCGATGGTTGGCTGTTTTGCCTGAGATTGAATGTTTGACCACCTCGCGTTCACCGGAACCCAGAAGATGTTTTCCGCTCTGTATTCATCCGGGTCTTCAGGGTTCGCGTGCTTGTAATCGCCTTTGCCTTCGGTGATTTTGGCGTGAAGCGTCTCAAAGGAATCGGATATGTATTTGAGAAATACCAAGCCAAGCACAATGTGCTTGTATCCCGCCGCATTAATGTTCTTGCGCAGTTTGTCCGCCGCAGCAAAAAGCGAACTCTCAAAACTTGGAAGTTTTGTTTCAGACATGGCTTTCATTCTACACAAGGCGCGGTTTCACTCCAAAGCCCAAATTCACGCCAAAACCACAAAACCGCGTGAATTACCCCCACAAAACACCCCCAATTCACGCCAAAACCGCAAAAACCCGTGAATGCCCTCTCACCCCTTTCCCCACTTATAAACCCCTTCCATAACAAAACACCCCGCAACCACACCCGCCGCCACAATCACACCGCCCGGCTCTGTGCCGTATTGCTGAACCACAAGAGCAAAAAGGGCGACCAGACACAAAACCACTCCAAGCAAAGAGATTCCCCTGTTCCCGCCCGTAAATCCCGACAACCGGAATCCCGCGTAATTTACGGCGGCAAAAATTAATAAAAAACCTATGCTCCCCGCTGTGGATATGCTCTCCAGTTTCAAAGTGTTTGCCGCAATAACAGTCGCAACCGCCGTTATCATCAATCCAACCGGCTGATTCCAAAATAAAGCCGTCAACTGATGAGGCAATTCATCATCCTCCGCTATCTCATAACTCACCCGGCTTCCGCCGTATAAAGAAGCGTTAATCGCGGAAAAAGTGGAAATTAACGCCGCAATCGTGATAACAACAAAACCCGCCCGCCCCAAAACCGGCTTGGCGGCTTCGGCAAGCACATAGTCCTGCGCCGAAGCAATATCCGCAAATGGCAAAGAACCAACCGTTACGGCGGCAATCACCACATAAAGACAAATGACAAAAATAACCGAAAAATAATAAGCGCGCGGAACATTTATTTCCGGCTTCCTGATGTCCGGCGCGGCGTTGGCTATAAGTTCAAAACCCTCATACGCAACAAAAATAACCATCCCGCCCGTAAGCAGGTGGACGGGGCTTTCCCAACTCTCAGGCAAAAGCTGAGACAGATTGGGGTTGCCGTATAAACCGGCGATGCTGATGAAAACAAAAGACAGCAAAATCACAAGTTTGATGATTACCGCCCCGGACTCTATTTTGCCCACAACGGCGATGCTGTAATAGTTGATGGCGGTGGCAATAACGATGATGGCGGTGGCGTAGATGTGGAAATCCGCTGTGCTGTCTCCCGTAACGGCGAGAAGATTGGGCGCGTAAAATCCAAACGCCGATGTGTAGAGAGCAAGCATGATGATGTAACTCACCCACAACAAGTTGTTGATGCCGCCGCTGAAAACAGACTTGCCAAAACCCTGATTGATGAACTTCACCGTGCCGCCCCTGTCCGGATAAGTCAGCGACAGGCGGACGTAGCTGTATGAGGTGATAAGGGCGATGATGCCCGCAATGAGAAAGGCAACCGGCGTTCCGCCCTGCGCCAGAGAAACGGCAAGCCCCAAAACGGCGAAGATGCCGCCGCCCACCATACCGCCGATACCAATGGAGATCGCCTCCTTCAACCCGATTCGCGCTTCTTTCGCCCCGTTTGCCATAAAATTGCCATACCCGCCGCCATAGCCGCAAGATACGGCTCCATTCTACACAAACCGCCGCTTTACCTCAAAGCCCCGAAACCGCGCAAAAGGGCGAATTCACGGCATAAAACGGGCGTTTTTACCCCACAAAACGGCAAAGGCGGCGCGGGAGGGCTGTTTGCAAATATCGCGGGGGCAATCCGTTTGTCTTTACAAGCAAAGGGCTTATGTGATACAATCGCGGAAGTTTCTTTTTGGGAGGAGAACAATGTTTTCTGGCATAACCGCGCGCCGGTTTGCGCGCAAGGTACTCACGGGAACGGCTTTCATTCTGTGTTTAATCACCGGAAGTGCTTTGCTGAACACCGCCGCTAAAGCGGAATTACTCATGCTTTCCGGAGGTCCCCACGCGGGTCCGTATCTGGGAGTCGGCATTGGCACGGGCTCTCTTACGGGAAGGCAGTTCAATGCCACCGCCACTGAAGATGTTCAAGGGTTCGGCGCGTCTGATTTTCAGGTGGTTCCCGTTGCCGGCTGGAAAGTATCTTTTATAGATATGTTCGTTTTCGGTCTTGAAACACACATCTCCCTCGCAACCATTCTCAGCCAGAGGACAGACGCAGACACAAGTTCCATTAATATGAAACGCCCGTTTGAATACGGCGTAACCGGTCTTGCCGGCTACCTTGTCAACAATGACGGTTTGCTGTTCGGTCAGGGCGGCTACTCAAGGGCGAGAACGATTATTCTTGACGGTCCCAAAACAGACATCAACGGATGGATTTACGGCGCGGGCGCGGAAACCATCGTGGGCGACAGCCTCTCGTTCAGAATAAACTGGAAGCACACGCTTTTTGAAGACCCCACAACCACTGCCACAAATGACGAGTTTGAAGTTGCGCAGGATCAGTTCCTGTTCAGTCTTATCTACAGATTTGGCGGAAATGAATCAACGGGAACCCGCGCCGGTTCAAATGAACTCAAACACGGATTTCAAATCAGCGCGAGCCCCGGACGCTCTGCGGGCGTGATGGCGGAGAGTCTTGAGGGAGCCGGATCCGGGCAGAACGACCTTCAGTCAGACGGTTATCTCGCAAGTTTTGCCATCTCCTACGACTTTACACTGCCGAACGACAGGTTTGTGCTTGGAATCGGCGGCTCATACAGCATCGCCGATATTGAGTATGAGAATATTACCAACACCCTTAACGCGAAGGTTGAACAGGAAAATGATTTGCAGTTTTTCGGACGTTTCGGGTTTAAGCCCACGCCCTCGTCAATGATTTACAGCGATATCGGCTGGACAAGGGGAGATATTGAGGTTTCCAGAGGAGGCACAGCAGGCGGAATTCAGTCGCCCGGAACTGCCGGAGCAACATCGGTTGAATTGGAAGCCAAAGGGCTGATGCTGGGTCTTGGAATGAGACTTGCCACCGACATTGACGGAATGTTTGTTGATGTCAACTGGCAGTACGTCAGATACGAAACCGATGGTGTGGAGTTTGGCAGCAGCGCGCCTTTCACCACCGCAACACAGGATATTTCAAGCAACCGTTTCACTATCGGGGTTGGCTACAGTCTTTCAGGCATTCTTTCCAAAGCCTTCTATTAAGGTTCACACAACCGAGGCGCGGCTTGCTTCAAGCGCGCCGAAATACGGGTTTTCCGCGCCGCTTTCTATAAATATCAAATCCGCGTCTTTGCCGGTTTCTATGCTTCCGGCTCTGTCTTCAATAAATAACGCCTTCGCCCCGCCAAGCGTTGCCGTATAAACCGCTTTTTTCGCCGCTTTTTCCGCCCCCAGAGGAAGCAGAAGTTCGTAGAGGGCTCTTATCTCGTCAAAAAAATTAAGCGTTTTGTTGCTTGAAAGCCCGTCCGTGCCAAGACCAACCCTTTCAAGTTTCATATATTCCCGCGCGGGCGCGTCTCCGGTGTTCAAAAACCGGTTGCTTCTCGGACACAAAACAATTCCAAGACCCCTTTTGCGGATTTTTTCAATCTCATTTTTTTCAATGTGCGCCATGTGAATCGCGGTTATTTTTGCCGCCGGATTATCCATTTTGCTGAAATACATAAAAGGCGTTTGCGCGGTGTGGCGGCGCATCGGCGATTTTCCCATAACGGGATATATGCTTTCCTCAATCCCGTTTTTCTCTCCCCTTACAAAAGCGGTTTCCTCAGGGCTTTCCGCCAAGTGAATTCCCGCCGGCAATCCTTTTTCCACCGATATTTTGAACATCTTTTTTATAAGTTCCGGACTGCACGAATACGGGGCGTGAGGAAAAAACCTTTCTTCAAATCTGTCCGTTTTTTCCGGTAATGGTTCCGGCGCGGGTTTGCTGTCTGTAACTTCACGGAAAAGAACGGTTCTGAGCGGGCTGTTTTTCAATATCTCAGAGTCATTCCCGTATGACGATATTTCACCAACGGTTGTTACGCCGCTTTTTATCAGGGTTTCAATTCCGTCTTTTACCGATTTTTCTATTTCGCGGGTTTTCACACCGGCGGATTTTTTGCCGATTATGTAACTAAGCCAACTGACGAAGCCCGAAAACTCTTTCGCGGGTTTCAGCCATCCCAGTTCAAGATGAGTGTGGCAGTTTATAAATCCGGGAAGTAAAATTCCCGCTCCGAGGTCGCAAACCGTGAAACCGGGAAAATGGCTTTTAATTTCATCCGCCTTTCCGCACAGTTTTATTTTGCCGTCTTCAACCGCCACCGCGCCATTTTTAACCGGCTCCGATGAAACCGGAAGAACATTTGAGCAGACAATAACCCTTCCGTTCGTATCGTTCATTTTTACGCGCCGGAAAGTTTTTTCAGAATATCCGCGCTCAGGGTTCCGCTTGCCACCTCTTCGGCGGGTCCCGTCATTCGGAGGTCAAAATCATCAGATATTTCCACTTTAATCTCTCCGCCCGGCATTGAAACCGTCAGGCGGTTTTCGCACAATCCGTTTTTTACCGCCGCCGCCGCCGCCGCGCATGAACTTGAACCCGAAGCAAACGTGTATCCCGCCCCGCGCTCCCATATTGAAATCTCAATTTCCTTTTTCCCCTTCACCTTTGCAAACTGAACATTTGTTCTGTTCGGGAAAAACTCATGGTTTTCAAGGGCGGCTCCAAACTCTTTTGTCTGCCGTTCGCTCAAATCGTTTGAAAAAATAACGCAGTGCGGATTGCCCACCGAAACGGCGGTGAATTCAAACCGTTTTCCGCCCGCCTCTATTTCTTTGCAAACCACGTCGCCCGAAAATCCGCCGCCAACCGGAATCTCTTCCGCCCCAAAAACCGCCCGCCCCATGTCAACTGTTATGAGGGAAACCGCGCCGTTTTCTTTCACTATTTCCGCCCGAACGGTTCCGCCGGGGGTTTCAATGGAAAAACTTTCGGATTTTGTGTGCCCGTGCTCGTAAAGAAATTTAGCGAATATTCTCAAGCCGTTGCCGCTTTTTTCCGCCTCACTGCCGTCCGGGTTGAATATTCTCAGCCCGAAATCCGATTTTTCGGATTCCGCAAGCAAAAGAACGCCGTCTGCCCCGATGCCGTAATTGCGGTCGCAAATTAAACGGATGGCGGACGGCGTGATTTTGAACGCCGGTTCACTTTGCCCGAAAACAACATAATCGTTTCCGAGCCCGTGAGATTTTACAAAAAAACAGTCTCGCGACATATCAGAGTTCCGGCGGCAAAATTATTGCCGCAAAGCGGCGTCTGATTCAGCCTTCCAGAATAAAGGTTATTTTTATGTGCGCCCTGTATTCGGAAACTTTTCCGTTTTTTACCTGAGCGTTCATTTTTGTAACTTCAATACCCGTAAGACCTCTGAGCGTTTTGTTCGCTCTTTTAAGCGCTTCTGAAACCGCGTCATCCCACGATTTTTTTGAAGAACCGATGACTTCCGTTACTCTTGCTACAGCCATTATATTTACCTCCGTAAATTAAATACGCCAATAATAGTAATCAATCTCAAAGTTTTTTCAATCAGCCGCCATTTGACAAAATGAAAAGTGTCAATAAATTAGTTCACCAAACCAACACTCTACAAGGTGAGGAGGAAACTATTATGTTGGAAAAAATGCACGACCTTAAAGGTCAGGTTGCCGTTGTTACGGGTGGTTCAAGAGGAATAGGAAAAGCAATTTCCCTTGCTCTTGCCGAAGCCGGCGCGGACATACTTCTTAACTACGCGAGAAGTGACAAAGCGGCGGACGCCGTGAAAAGCGAGATTGAATCTCTCGGAAGAAAATGCGTAACCGTGCGGGCAGACGTCGGAAACTTTGATCAGGCGCAAAATGTCGGCAAAGCGGCGGTGAACCATTTCGGCAAAATTGATATTTTGGTGAACAACGCCGGAGTCAACAGAGACCGTATGCTTAAAAGGATGACCCTTGAGCAGTGGAACGAGGTTATTCAGACAAACCTTTCAAGTGTTTTCAACTGCACAAAAGCCACGCTGGACGCCCTTTCGGCAAACGAAAACGGCGGCTCCATCATTTCAATATCTTCAATCATCGGAGAGATGGGAAACGTTGGGCAGGCGAACTACGCTTCAACCAAAGCGGGCATAACCGGTTTTACAAAGAGCATGGCGCGCGAACTTTCCAGAAACAGGATAAGGGTGAACGCCATTGCTCCGGGTTTTGTTGAAACAGACATGCTTATGAGCGTTCCCGAAGACATCAGGGCGACAATTCTCAAAGACATCCCGCTTGGCAGATTCGGCTCAGCCGAAGACGTTGCTCTCGCGGTTGTCTATCTGTGCTCTTCATCGGGAAGCTGGATTACCGGCACAACCGTGCGCCTCAACGGCGGACACTACATCTAATTCCAATACGGGCGGCGCGCGCTAAAAGGTGTGCCGCCCGGGAATGAGATAGTAACTCGCGAAGAAAACCGCCGCCGCCGCGATAAATCCGGCTATGGCTCCGAATGACGATTTTCTTCCACGCCATCCGTGGGCGAGCCGTCCGTTTATAAGAACGGCGTATATCAGCCATGTGGCGACCGAGAAGGTTTCCTTCTTTCCCCACAGCCAGTCCGCCCCCCACGCCTGACTTGCCGAAAGGAAGCCCAGCGCGATACCGAGGGTAACCAGCGGAAAGCCGCAGAAAAGCGTTATGTGCTGAACCCTGTCAAGACCAACTATCGGCAGAAGAGAGTTGTCTCTGTCTTCGGGAAGAGAGCCGCTTTTTATGCGTTTTTCCCTGAACAGGTAGAGAAGGGCGGCGACAAACGCGATAAAGAAAAACGCCATTCCCAGCAGTATGAGGGCTACATGAGTGCGGATAAGCGGCATCATCACAAGCCCGCCTTCCGCTCCCCCGCCCGAAGGGATTGCCGAGGGAAGCGTCGCTATAAAAGCGAGCGTGAAAACAAACGCGCCCAGAGATGACTTTCGCGCCCTCCGCCCAAGGCACAGAAACGCTATTGCGGTGAACCACGAGAACAGAAACAGCGACCGCGCAAGCCCGCCCGCAAGCGTTCCGCCTGAGAAGAGAAGAACTGCTATTTGAGCCGTGTGCGCGGCAAATCCCGCCACACCCAGCACAAAGCCCGCCCTGCGCGTCCACGCCGGGGTCGCCCCTGAAATAAAGAGGATTAGAAACACGGACGAGGCGAAGTAGAGAGACGATATTGCCGTGTTGAGAAGCGCGCCGTCCATTGTCATTTGCCCGCCATTTCCCCTGATATTTCGCTGTCTTTCAGGGCGGATATAAGTTTTTCAATGCCGCCGTTCATAACGGATTCTATGTTTGACACGGTCATGCCGATTCTGTGGTCTGTTACCCGCGACTGCGGAAAGTTGTATGTGCGTATCTTCTCGCTCCTCGCGCCGCCGCCGAGTTGTTTCTTCCTCTCGCCCGCCCGCTCGCTCATGCGTTTGCCGCTTTCCTCTTCATAAAGTTTCGCCCTCAGCATCCTCATACTTTGCGCCCGGTTTTTGTGTTGCGACCTTTCGCTCTGGCACTGAACCACAATTCCGGTCGGCTCGTGCGTTATGCGGACGGCGGAATCAGTTTTGTTCACGTGCTGACCGCCCGGACCAGACGCCTTGTAGGTGTCTATTTTCAAGTCTTTTTCATCCACCTCCACCTCTATCTCTTCCGGTTCCGCAAGAACGGCAACCGTTGCCGTTGAGGTGTGTATTCTTCCGCCCGTTTCCGTTGCCGGAACCCTCTGAACCCTGTGGACTCCGCTTTCATGCTTCAGACTGCCGAAAACCTCTTTGCCCTCAACCGTCAGAACCGCCTCCCGCACGCCGCCTATCTCCGTCTCGTTGACACCTATCATATTAATCTTCCAGCCGTTTTTCTCGCAATATTTTGAATACATTGCCAGAAGGTTTCCCGCAAACAGAGCCGCCTCTTCGCCGCCCGTTCCGGGGCGTATCTCAAGGATAACGTTTCTGCCGTCATTGGGGTCTTTAGGGGAGAGCAGGGCGGTGAGAATTTCCTCACATTCCGCCTGTTCCGTTTTGAGCGTTTCTATCTCCGCCTGCGCCAGTTCCGCAAGTTCGGGGTCTTTCAAAAGTTCGGTGTTTTCTTCAATCCCCGCCACCGCCTCTTTATAGCGTCTGTATGTTGAAACAGTTTCAGACATCTCCGATATCTCCCTTGAAAGACGCACAATTTCATCGGGCGATATACCGGGCTCCGAAAGTTTTTTTTCGTTGCCACCGTATCTTGCTTCGGTTTCTTCAAGGGTTTTGAGGGTTCCGGCGTTGAGCATTGCCACCCGCTTATGTTCCCATACCTTGAACAAATTTCAAGGAAGCGTTACAATAAGCGAGGTTATGAGTTCAGGCTTGGAAAGTAAAATTCTTGAGTGCGTAAAGCATGTGGATGATTTCGCCGGCGATTACGAAGCCCTTGTTATGGAGAACAGGGAACTCAAGAGAAAAGTTGACAGGCTTGAAACGGAAAGAAGAGAGTTAAGGCGCAGAGTATCTGACGTATCAGAGCGCGTGGAGGCCCACCTGAAGGTAAGGGCTTAATTTATGGGTGATTTGGAAAGACAGGTTGAAGTTGTCATTACGGCTCTTGGTTCGACCTACCGTGTGAAGACGATGCCGGAAGACGGAGACCGCATAAAAAGGGCGGCCGCTCTTCTGGAAAAAGACATTGAGGAAGCTTCAAGCCAGCTCAACAGGCCCATGAACGAACGTGTTCCCAGTCATATCTTTTACGCCGCTCTCGGCATAGCCGACGAATTGCTTATGTTGAGGGAAAAAATTGAAGACAGCGATAAATCGAGGGAAGAACAGACAAAACGTCTTGAAAACACTTTGGACAAATCTCTTATCTCCAAGTTCATCAAACTCAAAATGGCTTACGGAGCCGAGAGACGGGAAGGAAGAAGCTGAACGGACGGTTTCCGGAACAACTTCTGTTTCAAAAGACGAAATACGCGGCCGTTACAAACGGATGAGAGCCGCTCACAGCCCGTCCGCTCTTGCGGAACTGGGCTTGCGGGTTGCCGCGAATCTTTGCTCAAGCGACCTTTTCCTGAACTCTTCCAAAGTCGCGCTCTACGCGCCGCACCGGGGAGAGGTTGATGTGCTTTCCGCCTTTGACGCTCTGAAAAAGAGCGGAAAGAGGGCGTTTTTCCCCAGAGTTTGCGGCGAAGGGCTCAAGTTTTTTGAAGTCTTGCGCGCAGATGAACTTTCTCCGGGCAGTTTTTCAATTCCCGAACCCCCCGCAGACCCGTCCCGCGAGGCGGCGGTTCCGGAGCTTGACCTTATGGTTGTTCCGGGGCTTTGCTTTGACAGATTCGGCTCAAGGGTCGGCTCCGGCAAGGGCTTCTATGACAGGGCGGCGGCAAACACGGAGCCCTCAAAGGTGTGCGCCGTGGCGTACGGGTTTCAGTTCGTTGACTTTGAACTTCCGTGCGAGCCTCACGACAGGCGCGCCGGATTCGTAATAACCGAGCGCGGAGTGTTTCGCGCGCAACAAATAACAAAAAGGAATGGTGACGAAAAATGATTGAAATAATTTATATCGCCGCCGCAGCCGTGATTGCATTCGGCGCGGGGTTTGTAATACATCATCTGATTATATCTTCAGGGGAAAAGGAAACGCTTTCCAGAAAATCCGCTCTTGCGAAGCAGATTGTTGAGAGGGCAAAAAAGGACGCGAGCGGCATCATTGAGAGCGCGAAGTCCAGGTCTGCCGACATGAACCGCAAAAGCAAGCAGAGCCTTGAAAGGGTGGAGAAGGAAAAACGCCGCGAGATTTCCTCCGTAGATCAGGAAAACCGCAAGAACAAGGAAGCCGCAGACAAAAAACTGCAAGAGGCGCTTGAGAAGGAAATGAACATCAGCCGCCGCGAGCAGAGTCTTGACTCTCTTGAGAAATCTCTCAGAGACAGGCACTCGGAGATAGACAGCATGAAAGAGGATATGACAAAGCGGCTTGAAGAAATCTCAGGGCTTTCCGCCGAAGAGATAAAGCGCGAAATGCTTGAATCAATAGAAGAGCAGGCAAAGAAAGAGGCGTCTCTCAAAGTGCGGGAGATACACGAGGAAGCCGAAGAAGGGGCGAAAGAGGCCGCGCTGAAAGCCATCGCTCTTGCCGTTCACAAATACGCCGGTTCGTACACGGCGGAGAACACATCTTCAACGGTTACCCTTCCCGACCCGACCATCAAGGGGAAAATCATAGGGCGCGAGGGCAGAAACATCAGGGCGCTTGAGGTTCGCACTGGGGTGGATTTCGTAATGGACGATTCGCCCGAAACCATTGTTCTGACAAGTTTGAACTCTCTCAGGCGCGAGATAGCGGTTGTGGCGCTCAACCGTCTCATTGAAGACGGCAGGGTGCATCCGGGCAGGATAGAAGAGGTTGTTACGGATGTTGAGCAGGAGATAAACGGCGAGATTAAAAAAGCCGGTGAGAACGCGGTTTTCGACCTCGGCATTCACGATATGGATCCCGAACTTGTGCGTCATGTGGGAATGCTCAAATACAGGCGGAGTTACGCCCAGAATGTGCTGAACCACTCAATAGAAGTGGCGTTTATATGCGGCATGATAGCGGCGGAGATTGGGTACGACCAGAATCTTGCCAAGCGCGCCGCTCTGCTTCACGATGTGGGCAAGGCGGTTGACCATGAGGTTGAGGGCTCTCACGTGGAGATAGGGGCGGATTTGGCGAAGAAATACGGGGAAGACCCCCGTGTGGTGAGAGCGGTAGCCCAGAGCCATGACGCGCGGGTTACCGATGTTCTTTCCATCATCGTTCAGGCGGCGGACACAATTTCCGCGTCCCGTCCCGGAGCCAGAAAGGAGAGTTACGAGAAATACATCAAACGTGTTGAAGACATAGAAAAAATCGGCAGTTCGTTTGACGGTGTCAGCAAATGTTTCGCCATACAGGCGGGCAGGGAGCTGCGCGTTATCGTAGAAAATACAGAGGTTGACGAGGGAGAGAGCGAGGGGCTTTCAAGGGGCATCGCGAAGAAGATACAGGAAGAGGTTTCGTATCCCGGAAAGATAAAAGTAACGGTGATAAGAGAAACCCGCGCCGTGGCGTTCGCGTCATAAAAAGAGGGTCAGCCGTCTTTCCGCGCTTCCATCTTTGAGAGGTCTCCCACCTCAAAGAACAGGTCTTTTACCCTGCCGAGCAGGGCGAAGCGGTTTTTTCTCACGCGCGCGTCATCATGCATAACCATTGTGCTGTCAAAGAAATCGTCAATGGGTTTGCCAAGTGTCGCCGTGAGTTTCAGACGCTCTTCGCAGTCCGCTCCGCGCGGGCTTTCCATCTCTTTCAGGGACTGCCAGAGGGCTTTTTCTTCCGCGTTTTCAAAAAGGGCGGGATTCACCTTTCTCTCTTTGCTGTCTTTGATGATGTTCACAACCCTTTTGAAAGACGCCACGATGGACTGAAACGATTTTGAGCCCCGGCACTTCTCAAGCGCGAGCACACGGTCGCGGCAGTTTGCTATGCCGTCAAAACCCGCCGATATTGCCGCCTCAACGGAGTCCGGTTTTGCGCCGTCTTCAACCATAATTCCTCTGAACCTTCCCGCGATAAACTCCATAATCTCATCCGATGTTTGTTTTACAGGCACGGAAGGGGCGGAGGAGTAGGACGCCTTTTCCAGAGTTTTCAGAACAAAGCCCGTCAGTTTTTTCGCGCTGAAATCAAAGCCCTTTTCAAACGTTATCCGTATCAGCCCGATTGCCTGCCTTCTCAGCGCGAGAGGGTCTGATGAGCCGCTCGGCTTCATTCCCAGATAGAAGCACGAGCAGATGTTGTCAATCTTGTCGGCTATAGCGAGCAGGGCTCCCGCCCCGGTTGACGGCAGGGCGGAATCCCGCGCGGTGGGCATGTACTGCTCTTCAATCGCCAGAGAAACTTCCGTGTCTTCTCCCGCCGCCGCCGAGTAGTGTCTGCCCATAACGCCCTGAAGTTCGGGAATTTCAAAAACCATCTGTGTTGTGAGGTCGGCTTTTGACAGGTGAGCCGCCCGCCTGAGTTTTTTCAACATCCCTCTTTCACCCGTTTGAGCCGTGAGTTCGGAAACGATTTTTTCCAGCCGCGCGGTTTTGCCGCCGTAACTTCCCAGCCCTGAGAGAAAGACGGTTGAGTCAAGGTCTCCGACCCGTTTTTCGAGAGGGGTTTTAAGGTCTTCGGTGTGAAAAAACCCGGCGTCAACAAACCGCGCCCGCAAAACCCTGCGGTTTCCGTTGACCACCGTTTCGGGGTCTTTCACGGGCGTTCCGCACACAAAGATGAAATGGGGAAGAAGCCCGCCGCCGGGGGCGAACACGGGAAAGTATTTCTGGTGATTTTTCATCACGCTCGTGAGAACCTCTTCGGGCAGTTCCAGAAACTTTTTTTCAAAACTTCCCGAAAGCACAAGCGGATACTCAACAAGCCCGTTCACGGTTTCAAGCAGTTCATCATCCGCCCGAAACTCGCCCCCCAGCGCCGCCGCCTCTTTTCTGACGCCTTTCTCAATGATATTTCGCCTTTTGTCCGGGTCTGCCACAACAAACTTTTTCTCCAGCCCTTCAAGATACGATTTCCACCCGCTCGGCTTGAACGGCTTTCCGCCCGCGAACCTGTGCCCTTCAACCGAAGACGAAAACGGAACCCCTTCCATCTCAAGTTTCAACGGCTTTCCGCCGTAAAAACACGCCAGTTTTCTCAGCGGCCTTGCAAACGCTATGCCCTCTCTCTGCCACCTCATGGATTTGGGACAGCGCACGCCCGCGATTATTTCAGGGGCTTTCTCCGCCACAATCTTCCCCGAATCTCCGCCCTTTATTTTCTGCCTGAAGGCGAGAAACCTGCCCTTGTCTCTGCGGACGATTTCAAGGTCTTTAACATCAACCCCCTTTCCGCGCGCAAATCCCAGAGCGGCGGCGGTGGGAGAACCGTCATCGTTGAAAGCCGCCGCTTCAGAGGGTCCGAAGCTTTCAACCGTCATATCTTTCTGTCTCGGCTCAAGCCCCTCAACAAGCACGGCAAACCTTCTGGGCGTATGAAGGCACGAGACTTTTTCAAATCTCACCGCCAGTTCCCGCAGTCCGTTCTCAAAACCTTTTGAGAGCGAGTCCGCTATCACAACCGCCATTGCGGAGGGAATTTCCTCAACCGCCAGTTCTATGAAGAGGTCTTTTTTCATTTTTGCCGTTTTCCGCCTTTGCCTGTTTTAAGCAGAGGAAATCCCAGTTCTTCGCGTTTTTTCAGCCACGCCCTTGAACACGCCCCCGCAAGAGCGCGCACCTTTGCGATGTAGTTTTCCCTCTCCGCTATTCCCACCGCCCCGCGCGCGTCCAGCAGATTAAACGCGTGGGAACATTTCATGCAGTATTCGTAGGCGGGAAGCGGCAACCCCTTGGCGGCAAGTTTTTCGCATTCCGCCCCGAACCGCTCGAACAGGTCGGCAAGCATTTTTCTGTCAGATTCCTCAAAGTTGTAGGTTGAAAACTCTCTTTCGCTCTCCCTGTGAATCTCGCCGTAGGTGATGTCGCCGTCCCATGTGAGGTCAAAAACGTTGTCAACGCCCTGAAGGTACATGGCGATTCTTTCCGTTCCGTAGGTTATCTCCGCAGACACGGGGTCAAGGTCTATTCCTCCCGCCTGCTGAAAGTAGGTGAACTGCGTTATCTCCATTCCGTCAAGCCAAACTTCCCATCCAAGCCCCCACGCGCCGAGAGTGGGAGATTCCCAGTCGTCTTCAACAAATCTGATGTCGTGCTTCATCGTGTCAATTCCGAATGACTCAAGGCTTTTGAGGTATAACTGCTGTATGTTTTCGGGCGACGGTTTGATAAGAACCTGAAACTGATAGTAGTGCTGAAGCCGGTTGGGGTTGTCTCCGTATCTGCCGTCAGTCGGTCTTCTGCTCGGCTCCACATAAGCCGCCTTCCACGGCTCCGGACCGAGACAGCGGAGAAAGGTGTGGGGGTTGAATGTGCCCGCGCCTTTTTCGGTGTCGCACGGCTGAACTATTATGCATCCCTGCTTCGCCCAGAAATCCTGAAGTGAGAGTATGAGTTTTTGAAAGGTCATTTTGCTTGTGATACGGAAAAAGAAAGCGTCTCCGTAAAAATACCACTAAACCCGCCGGAATTAAAACGCTCTGCGGCGGCCGCTCTCCCGGCGGGCAATTTTCAGTTATACTTCCCGCCAATATCGTTTCCTTGTGAGTTCATATGACTAAACGGTTTTCATCTGGTGATTCATTTGTTTCCGGGGAAAACCCCTCAGACACGGAAACCCCGCTCATAGATTCAGAACTTCTGAAAATCATTCCCGAAAAACTCGCCAAAGAGCGCGGGGCGATTCCGCTTCGCAGAGAAAACGGCTCTGTGGTTGTCGCCGTCAGCGGAGAAACAACCCCGGACGTGCTTGATTTTGTAAAGTTCCGCAGCGGCAAAGGCGCGGATTTTGTTTCCGTTTCCTCTGAAACTGCGCGCCTTCTGATAGAGAAAAACTACGGCGCGGAAACGGGCGGCAAACAGGCGGGCGCGCAAAACGCTTTTTCGCCCGAAGCGATAAAACGCATAGCCGAAGAGGCAAGCAGAGCGGAGCGGGGGGAAAACCCCTCAGACACGGTAACGGCTTTCACGCAGTCATCTCCGGTTGTCCGGCTTTCAAACTCCATTATAGAAGAGGCGTTTTCCAAAAGGGCGAGCGACATACACATAGAGCCGTATGAGGATGAGCTCAGGGTCAGATACAGGATTGACGGTGTTCTCTACGTGTTTCACACTTTTCCCGTTCAAACCGCGCCGATACTTGTTTCCCGTTTCAAGGTTATGTTCGGGCTTGATATCGCTGAAAAAAGACGCGCCCAGCAGGGAAGGATGAAGTTCAGTCCGCCGGGCGGAGAAAGTTTTGAGTGCAGAGTGTCTGTAGTTCCCGTAACTTTCGGCGAGAAGATCGCCATCAGAATTCTTGACAAAACAACGCTTCAGCTCAGCCTTTCCGGTCTGGGTTTTGAAGACGGGCAGTTGTCTGGTTTTGAAAAGGCGGTGCGGGCGGAAAACGGAATGATACTGATTGCCGGTCCCACGGGAAGCGGAAAAACCACAACTCTCTACTCCGCCATTGAGGAGATAAAAAGCCCCGAAACCAACATCATCACCGTTGAAGACCCGATTGAATACGACCTTGACGGCATCAATCAGGTACAAGTGCGTGAGAGCACCGGGCTTACGTTTCCCGAATGCCTCAGGTCTTTCCTCAGGCAGGATCCGGACGTGATTCTGGTGGGCGAGATACGCGATTCTGAAACCGCAGACATAGCCGTCAAGGCGTCTCTCACGGGTCATCTTATGCTCTCAACCGTTCACACAACGGACGCGCTTTCATCCATCGTCCGCCTGCTTGACATGGGAATAGAGCCGTTTCTTGTGGCTTCATCGCTTCACGCGGTTGTTGCCCAGAGGCTTGTCCGCCTGATATGCGGGTCTTGCAAAAAGCCCGCGAGCATAAGCCCTTCCGCCCTTGCCGCGGCAATACCTGAAGAGACTGCCGCGCCGGAATCGCTTTTTGAGGGCGGCGGCTGCGCGGCGTGCTCAAACACCGGATACAAGGGGCGCGAAGCGGTTTTTGAAGTCGCGGTTGTGGATTCGGAACTGAAGGAGATGATTGTTGCGGGCGCGTCTCCGGGCGAGATGAGAGGGTGGGCGGCACGCAAGGGAATGCGCACGATGAGGCAAAACGCGATTCACAAACTCTCGCTCGGGATTACAACTCTTGAGGAGGTTGTAAAAAACACCCCGCCCGGAGACGGCGGCACGCGGGTGTAGGCAAGGGCGATGTTATGAAAGATTCAAGCGGCGGACTGGCGGCTCGCATCCGGGCGATACTCAAAACGGAGATACACACGGGCGGAATACCCTCTGACGTCATATACTCGTTTACAAGAAAGTTCTCCGTTATGGTCGGAGCCGGAATAGACATATCCCGCGCCCTTGATGTTCTCGCCGCGCGCGAGGCGAATTCGCGTTTCAAAAAAACGGTTGAAAGCGTTGCCCTTGCCGTGCGCAGAGGGGAAAGCCTTTCGTCTGCAATGGAGAAGCATCCCGGAGCGTTTTCCCGTCTCTACACCGGGCTTGTGAAGGCGGCGGAAAGCGGCGGGAACATGGGATACATAATGAAAAACCTTTCGGACAGTCTTCTGAAAACCGAACTGCTGAGGAAAAAAGTCAAAGCCGCGATGGTCTATCCCTTAACGGTGATAGTGTCTGCGGTTGTTATCATGATTCTCGCCCTGTCGTTTCTGGTTCCCGTGTTTGAAGGGATATTCAATGACATGGGCGCACCGCTTCCCGCTCTCACGGCGGCGGTTATCGGGATAGCGGCTTTTGTTAAATCCAACCTTGTTGCGGTGGCGGTATTTGTGTCCGCCGCAGTCATCGTTCCCGTGCTGCTTTACAGGCGTTCCGGCAGGTTCGCGCTGTTTGCAGACCGCATGGTTTTCTTTGTTCCGGTGTTTGGAAAGATGGCGCACATGTCAATCCTGTCGCGCTTTTGCGGAACGCTCGCGTCTCTTCTGCGCGGCGGCGTTCCGCTTGTCTCCGCCCTTGAGGTGGTTTCCGTTACGGCGGACAACCGCTTTTTTTCGCGCGAAGTCATATCGTCTGCGAGGGAGATGGTTAAAGGGCGCGGTGTGGTGGAGTCTTTCAGCGGCAGAGAGCGGCTTTTTCCCGCCATATTTTTGTCAATGGTTGAAGCCGGGGAGCAGTCGGGCAGTTTGCCCCGTATGCTTGAGACTCTTGCCGAGGGCTATATGCAGGAGGCGGATTTTCTCTCAGCCGCCGTTCAGTCATCGGTTGAGAGCGCGGCAATATTTATTGTCGGGGCGATTGTCTCGGTTATAGTGATTTCAATGTATCTGCCGATATTCAGCCTTGTGTCGCTCTTTTCAGGCTGACGAGGCGCGCTTTCCCGGCCGGTGAATGAATGGAAGACTCTTCAAAAAAACTCAGAAAAGAACTTGGAGTGAAAGACATTTTCGCCCTTGCGGCGGGAACTTCGCTGAGCGCGGGTTTCTTTCTCCTTCCCGGAATTGCCGCCAGTGAATACGGGCTTGGCACGTCTGTGGTTATCGCCTACATGGTGGCGGTTTTTTCCCTTATTCCGGTCATCTTCAGCATCGCCGAACTCTCAACCGCCATGCCCAGAGCGGGCGGAGCTTACTACTTTATAGACCGCTCTCTGGGGCCGCTTTTCGGCACAATCGGGGGCATTGGCACATGGCTCGCCCTTGTTCTCAAATCCGCGTTCGCCCTGATAGGAATGGGCTACTACATCGCGCTTTTCTTCCCGCAATACAGCCAGTACATCATACCGTTTTCCGTTTTCGCGACAGTTGTTCTGGGTTTCATTAACGCGATAGGGGCGAAGTCAAGCGGCGAGTTTCAGAAGTCTCTGGTTGCCGTGCTTGTTTTGATACTCGTCGCCTTTGTAGGCGGCGGGATTCCCGAAATAAAAACGGAAAACATAACCTCGCTTCTTGATTTTTCCGCAGAAGCCATGATCTCCACCTCCGCCATGGTGTATATCAGTTACGCGGGCATAACGAAGATTACGAGTTTGTCGGAAGAGGTGAAAGACCCCGAAAGAACCATACCGCTCGGAATGTTCTACGCCCTCGGAGTTTCCGTTCTTGTGTACGGGCTTGGAACTCTTGTTATGGTGGGCGTTATTCCCATTGGCAACGTGCTTGGCAACCCCACGCTTGCGGCGGATGCGGCAATGGCGGTGTTCGGCAAAACCGGGCTTTACCTCATCTCTCTCGCGGCGATTGCGGCGTTTATATCAGTTGCCAACGCCGGAACTCTCACCGCTTCGCGCTACCCTCTCGCCATGAGCCGGGACGATATTATGCCGCGGGTTTTCAGAAGGATTTCGCACAACGGCACTCCCGTCTACGGGCTTATACTCACGGTTGCGGCAATCTCGCTAATTCTCATATTTCTCAACCCGGCGAAGATAGTTAAACTGGCAAGCGCGTTTCAACTTTTTGTGTTCGCGATTTTGTGCTTTTCCGTAATCGTTATGAGGGAGAGCAGGATTGATTCCTACGACCCCGGATACAAATCTCCGCTCTACCCGTGGATGCAGATAGCGGGGATTGTCTCTTCGCTGTGGCTGTTTATAAGCGTCGGATATTCCGCGAAACTTTTCACAGTCGCGGTGGTTGTGATATGCGTGTTGTGGTATCGCATTCACATCCGCGACCGCTTGAAAAGGGGCGGCGCGATATTCCATCTGTTTGAAAATCTCGGCCGCTCGCGATACGAAGGGCTTGACACTGAACTCAGGGAGATACTCAAAGAGAAGGGTCTCAGAAAAGACGACCCGTTTGACCGCCTGATGGCGGCAAGCGCGGTGATAGACCTTGGAGACCGCGAGGGGCTTGATTTTGAAATGGTGGCGCATCTTGTTTCGCAGGAACTTGCCACGCGCCTCAAACGTTTCAGCGCGGGCGACCTTGCCGAGCGGTTTATTCGCGGCACGGGAGTTGGCATGACTCCGGTTACGGAGGAAGGCATCGCGCTTCCGCATCTGCGGCTTGGCGGCATAGAGCAGATGGAAATAGTTATGGTTCGCGCCCGCAAAGGCGTTGACATAGCCGCAGGCGCGGGGCAGTACCCGGAATCCGTCACGAAAAAGGCGCGCGCGCTTTTCTTTCTTGCAAGCCCCGAAGCCGAGCCGAACCTGCATTTGAGAATACTTGCCAGAATGGCGAGCATTGTTGAGGATGAAGGATTTTTCAAAGACTGGATGGAAGCGGCGGGAGAGGACGGGCTGAGGGAGATATTCACGCGCAGTGAGCAGATTCTTATTATTGAGATAGGCGAATGGGACAGTCCTTCACACGCTCTTACGGGCAAGCCGCTTAAAGATTCGGGGCTTCCCGCGGGCTGTCTTGTCGCGCTGATAAAAAGGCGGGGGCGGGCTGTTGTTCCGGGTCCGATGACGGTGCTTGAGCAGGGCGACATTGTAACCTTTGTTGGCGAGCCGCAGGCGGTTGAAGAACTTAAAAGGAAGTATCCGGCAAAGGCGGGATGAGGCGGTTTTGAAATACGAAGCGGTAATTTTTGACCTTGACGGAACCCTTGTTGACTCAGTCGCAGACATAGCCGGCGCGGCGAACATGGCTTTGAGAGCGCATGGTTTTGAGGCGCGCAAGACAGATGAATACCGCTTTTTTATAGGCGAGGGCGCGCGGGAGATGATAAAAAAAGCCCTTCCGCCGTCTGCCGGTGAAAGCGACATCGGCAAGTGTCTTGAGGGTTTTATGGCTTTCTACAGGGAGGGTTTTGACGTCCACACAAAACTGTATGACGGAATGCCCGAACTGCTTGGCGCGCTTTGCGGCAGGGGCGTAAAAATTGCCGTGCTTTCCAACAAGCCGCAGGAGATGACTTCAAAGATTGCCGACAGTCTTCTTGCCGGGTGGGATTTTTCTGAAATTGTGGGGCACAGCGAAAAAGTGCCGCGAAAGCCCGACCCTTCGGGCGCTCTGGAGTTGTGCAAAAGAATGGGGGTTTCCGCCGCCGCAAGCGTATTTGTGGGGGATTCCGCGATAGACATGAAAACCGCAACCGCTTCGGGAATGCTTCCCGTGGGCGTGCTGTGGGGATTTAGAAGCAGGGAAGAGTTGGTGCAGTCCGGCGCGGCTTACGTTATGGAGAGACCCGGAGAGTTGGAGGAGATAATAGGCGGGGGCGGAAAGGTTTGAGCGTGGGCGGCACAAAAAAGCGGCTTGGAATTCTGGGCGGCGGACAGTTGGGGCAGATGCTGTGCATCGCCGCAAAAGAGTCAAAAAACAAAGAACTGAGAGCGAGCGGTGTTGAGACGTTTGTTCTTGACCCGTCCGCAGACTGCCCGGCGGCGAATGTGTGTTCAAACTTCACGCAAGGAGATTTCAGAAATGCCGAAGATGTTCTTGCCTTTGGCGAAAAGGTTGATGTTCTAACGATTGAGATAGAGCACGTGAACACGGACGCGCTCACGGAACTTGTGAAAGAAGGGGTGGATGTACATCCGTCTCCCGAAATAATTTCCTGCATACAGGACAAGGGGTCGCAGAAGCAGTTTTACAGAGACAATCAGATTCCCATCAGGCCGCCGTTTGATGGGATAGCAACCGTTGTTGAGACGGCTGATGAAATACGGCAGTACGCAAAGAAGCACAACATTTTTTCGTTTGTGCAGAAACTGTGCAAAGGCGGCTATGACGGGCGCGGCGTGTTTGTTGTCCGCTCGCCGGATGACCTTGACCGTCTTCTTAAAGGCGCGTCTGTGGTTGAGCGTTTTGTTGAGATTGAGAAGGAGTTGTCCGTTATTGTGGCGCAAAACGCGAACGGGGAGACGGTTTGTTTTCCGCCGGTTGAGATGGCTTTCAACAGCGAGGCAAACCTTGTTGAGTTTGTTTCCTGCCCCGCGAGTGTCAGCAGTCAGGTTTCCGGTGAATGCGAAAAGATTGCCGCAGATATTGCCAAGGTGTGGAATCTTCGCGGCATTCTTGCCGTTGAGATGTTTCTCTCAAAAGACGGCGCGGTGATTGTGAACGAGTCCGCCCCTCGTCCTCACAACAGCGGGCATCACACAATAGAGGCGTGTGTTACATCGCAATACGAGCAATGTTTGCTTGCCGTGCTGGGGCTTCCGCTTGGCGACACATCTTTGAAAATCCCGTCTGTGATGGTGAACATACTTGGAGAGCCGGGGCACAGCGGCGATGCGGTTTATAAGGGGCTTGAGGAGAGCATGAAAGTGGAGGGGGCGAATTTTCACATATACGGCAAGCGGCAGACAAAGCCGTTCAGGAAGATGGGGCACGTTACGGTTGTTGACGAAAATATGGAGAGCGCCTTTGAAAAAGCGCGGAGTATCAAACAAAATCTAAAGGTGGTGTCATGAGCAAGCCGGTTGCAAGTGTTGTTATGGGTTCGGATTCAGACCTCAAGGTTATGAAAGAGGCGGCGGCGTTTCTTGAGGGCGTGGGTGTTGAGACTGAGGTTACAATTGTGAGCGCGCACAGGACTCCCGAGCGGCTTTTTGATTTTGCGAAGAATGCGCACGGGCGTGGTGTTGAGGTTGTAATTGCCGGCGCGGGCGGGGCGGCTCATTTGCCCGGAATGATTGCGTCAATTTCGCCGCTTCCGGTGATTGGAGTGCCGATAAACTCGTCAAATTCGATTGACGGTGTGGATTCCGTTTTGTCTATTCTTCAAATGCCCGCAGGTGTGCCGGTTGCCACGGTAGCGGTTGACGGCGGAAAAAACGCGGGAATTCTCGCCGCTGAAATCCTCGCGGTGAAAGACGCAAAGTTGAGGGAAAAACTGATTGAGTTCAAAAAAACTCTCGCAGACGATGTTAGGAAGAAGTTTGAGAAACTTGAGAAAGAGGGTTATGTGGAGTATTTGAAAGGGAAATAACCAAATGCCGAAAAAGAATATACTGCTGATAGAGCCGGGATATAGGAACAAATATCCACCCTTGGGGCTTATGAAAATTGCCCAGTATCACGGGCCCCAAGGGAAAAACGATAATGTTCATTTTGTTAAAGGAGAAGACCAGAGCGTATTAGAACAGGATTGGGACAGGGTCTACATTACAACACTCTTTTCTTTTGAATTTAGTCGGATCAAAAAAACCATTGAGTACGCGCTGAAAGTTGCCAAAGGTGAGAACAGAAAAATCTTTGTCGGTGGTATAGCAGTTTCTCTAATGCATGAACTCTTTGTTGAAGAGAGAAACTGGGAAGGTATACGCTTTATCACGGGACTGCTTTCCAAGTCGCCAGCGAAGTCTTTGCAACTTGGCAGAGGAGATTTTTACTCAAGAGATACAAAAAGCACTCCAATAGAAGATTTGGTTCCAGATTACAGCATCTTAGACCAAGTAGATTACGACTATCCCGTTAGAGATGCTTATTTTGCTTATGCTTCCCGTGGATGTGTTCGCACCTGTCGTTTCTGTGGTGTGCCTAAATTAGAGGGTGCACAACGTGATATGCCTTCAATATCAGGTGTTGTAGATGGCATAGCAAAACAATACGGAGAGAAGAAAGATTTGGTTCTTATGGACAACAACTTTACCGCCTCACAAAACTTTCGTGAACTTGTTGCGGAAATACAAGATTTGGGTTTTTCAAGAGGGGCAAAAATCAAGAGAGGTAAATCCAACCTGAAAAGACGTGTGGATTTCAACCAAGGGGTTGATTCTCGTATTCTGTGTAAGAATGAGATGTTTCTAAAAGAGATGTCTAAACTTTGTGTCAGTCCTCTACGTATTGCTTTCGACCACTGGGGGCTACGCAAACAGTATGAAGAATCTATCCGTTTTGCACACAAGTTTGATATGAATCAACTTTCTAACTATATGCTCTACAATTTCCATGATACGCCGGAAGACCTCTACAAAAGAATGGAGTTGAACATAGACCTTAACGAAGAGCTTGGTATTCGTATTTGGTCTTTTCCTATGCGTTATCAGCCTACAAATCTACCGAAAAGATCTCATGTAGGCGAAAAATGGACTTGGTATCAGTTGCGTTCTTTTCAACTTATTTTGCAAGCAACACACGGGGTTGTAAGCGGCAACCCGTCTTTTTTCAACTACGCTTTCGGTAGTTCCACCGAAGAATTTAGGGAAATTCTTCTTTATCCACATCGCTATATTTTTCATAGGAAATGGTTTAAAGAACAAGGTGGACAAGGTGAATTTGAAGATTTCAAAATCCAATTGTCTAAACTGTCAGAAGATGAAAAACAGGAGCTTATTGACTGGCTTTCAGTTCAGGATAATCGCTATATGTCGCAAGAGGAAGTGTGTTCAAAGAGGAAAGAGTTGAGGAAACGGAAGTTGAAAAGCATCCTTCCGTTTTATAAAAAGGCGATTAAGTCTGAAACGGATGAGATTTACAGACTTCAGGAAGATATGAGACGACAAGTTGATTGCAGTCTTCAAGAAGATGAATTTGTTGAAGATGCTGGGCTTGGTTATGACAAACATGGAGATTGACAATTCAATTTTAGGAGGTTGTAAATGCCAGAAGAAGGTTACAAGTTACTTGATGTGGGGAAAATAGAATTTGATACGGAAAACCCCCGAATTAAGAAGTCTCTCGAGAAGTATAAAGGCGAGATTACTGCAGAACGTATTGCTTTTGCTCTGCGTTCCGCTACGAGTGGAGAATCAAAAAGCGATTCAAGTTTTAACAAGCTCAAAGATTCTATCGGAGCAAATGGTGGTATAACAATTCCCATTACTGTTGTGAAGCAAGGCAAAAAGTATATTTGTATTGATGGGAATACCCGTCTCGCAATTTATAAAGACTTTCATAAAAGTGGGTCTAAAGGAGATTGGTCAAAGATCCCTGCTTTGCTGAAAGACAATCCTGAAAAAAGTGAAATAGAAAAAATACGTGTTTCTGCACACTTGGTTGGAGCCAGAGACTGGCCCGCATACGAAAAGGCAAGGTATCTTCATGACTTGTACTATTCAGAACTAATGAGTTACAGCGAAATGGTAGCACTATGCGGAGGAAACAAGAAGGCAATAGAAAGTCAGATTCAAGCATATAAGGACATGAATGAGTTCTACCGTGATATCGTTGACGATACGGCATTCCAGATTGATCGTTTTAGTGGGTTTCAGGAATTGCAAAAATCTGGAATTAAAGATGCAATTTTTAGTGCAGGACTTGAATTGAAGGATTTTGGAGAGTGGATACGCGATGGGAAAATAGAGCGCTTGGAAGATGTCCGTGAGCTGAAGAAGGGGGTTCTTAGTGATGAGGAAGCCAGAAAAGTTTTCTTGAGTGGTGGTGTTAATTCTATAAAAGACGCCATCAAAGTTATGGAGAGAAATCAGGACTCAAAAAGAGACAAGCCTCTGGGCAGTTCTACTTTGGAAGAATCTACAACCTACCAGATAGCGGAGGTTCTTTCCCGCCGCATCAATGAAATGCCTTTTCATGAAATTCGCACGCTTCAAAACAGAGATGGTGGTTCTGAACAAGTCTTAATACTTGAGGAATTGATGGGGCGCCTGAAACAGTTACTAGATAATGTCCCAGAGTGAAAAACATAGAGAACTTATTCTGACAGTATCTGCCTCACTTCAAAAGAGATATGTTGGAATTAAATTAGTTAATGATCTTCCCAAGTGTCCCGGTGAAGATATCCCTCCGCTAATCAGAGGTTTTAGACCTGATGTGTATGCATGTGATGAAGATACTGTGATTATTATAGCTGAAGCCAAAACGAATATAGACATAGACAATAGGCATACTCGAGATCAAGTGTCATCGTTTATAAGCCATTTAGAAAACGATAATAGACAAGGAACTTTCGTCCTTGCTGTAGCGGGTACGGGAGCCGACATTGCCAAAACTGTATTAAGATTTATTTGTAAAGAAATGAAGATAGCAAGTACGCAAATTCAGATTTTTGATACTTGTGACTACTGGAATTTTGACTTTGTTGGTGGGGTTAAATGGCATTTAATTTAAGGAGACCGCCTAGGCTTGCCCCTAAGTTGGAGACCTATCCCTATCAGCTAGATGCTGTTAGGGCAGTTCAATCACTTCCCTATGCGGCAATTTTTCATGAGCAGGGACTTGGAAAAACAAAAATTGCAATTGATTTGATCCTATCTTGGCTTGAAGGTGATGCGGTAGACACGGTATTTATTGTCACAAAGAAAATGTTGGTTCAAAATTGGGTCAACGAATTGAAAATTCACTCCTACATAACCCCATATGTACTATCGGAAAAAAAAGGGAAAAACAATCTTGCTCTCAATTCTCCAGTACTTGTATATGTGATGAATTATGAAGTTGTATCCGCCAATAAAGAACTGATTGACCTTTTCCTCAAGACTTGCCGCGTTGGAGTTGTGCTGGATGAAAGTCAGAAAATTAAGAACCCAAATGCACAATTAACTCAAGACTTTCTTTCTCTGTCTGACAGTTTTTCCCGTCGAGTAATTTTGACAGGAACTCCAGTTGCTAATCGTCCCTATGATCTTTGGAGCCAAATCAAATTTCTTGATTCCGGAGATTCTCTCGGTGATTCATTTTCTGCATTCAAAAATTCAGTTGATATTCCGAATAGGCGTACAAGTCAGGAACAGTATGGGAAAACTCTTTTGTCCGTTATGGAGAAGATCAAAAGTTTCTCTGTTAGAGAAACCAAGAAAACTGCTGGACTGAGCTTACCATCCAAAACAATCGTTACCCATTTCGTTGATTTAGAATCTCGTCAAGCAGAGATATACTCATCTTACAAAGATGACCTTACTTATGAATTTTCAAGAGAAGGCGAAATTGTTAAAGATGACGCAGATTATATTTTGAAACTTTTGTTGAGATTGGTTCAATGTGCCTCTAACCCAATTCTTGTTGATCAAAAGTACGACAAGTCACCCGGCAAATTTGTAGAATTAATAAGTCTATTGGAAGATATTGACATTCAAAGCACTAAAGTTATTTTGTGGACTGGGTTTATAGAGAATGTAGAGTGGTTTAGCAACAAACTTAAAAGTTTGTCTCCAGCCAAAGTACACGGAAATCTTCCAATTGACAGGAGGAATAGAGAAATAGAAAAGTTTAAATCCGATCATTCTTGTAGAATGCTTTTGGCTACTCCGGGAGCTGCCAAAGAGGGATTGACATTGACAGTAGCCAGTCACGCAGTATTCTACGACCGAGGTTTTAGTCTTGATGATTATATTCAAGCTCAAGACCGTATTCATCGAATATCTCAGACCGAAGATTGCTTTGTCCACAATTTGATTGCAAAGCAAACGATTGATGAATGGGTGGATGTATTGCTCAATGCTAAACATCAAGCCGCACAGTTGACACAAGGTGACATTTCAATATCTGAATTTGAAGAAGAATTTTCTTTTGATATTTCAGATGTTTTAAGTCAAGTCCTTAACTTGAAACTCAACAAATCTGACGGTAATGGAGAAGGAAATGAATGATAGAAAAATAACTATCAAAATACTCAATAGTGAGGTAACTGTCTCGGATGATTATATGTCCATTGAAGACCTTTTGTATTTGAAAGACAACCCAAGGGTATTCTCTTGTGTTCATGAAGTCGACAACTTTGAAACTCTGTCGCCTATTGAACAGCAATCAATCATCCAGCAAAACCTTCTGAATGAAACGAGTGTAAAAAACTTGAGGCCTGATATTATATCGCATGGCGGATTGATAGAGCCTATTCTAATTAGATTGGATACAAAAGAAGTTATAGAAGGAAACTCAAGATTGGCAGTTTTCCGCGACCTACATGCCAATCCTCATATTGAAGGGGAATGGGATTTAATTCCCTGTCACATAGTTGCCACTCTCTCTGATGAGCAGCAGGATGCTTATCTGAGCCAAATTCACGTTAAGGGGAAGACTCCGTGGACTCCATACGGAAAATCTAATTTTGCTTATGTGAGAAGCCAAGAGGGAGTGCCCGTTAACAAGATAGCACAAAGGTTTGGCGTGACTACAACTGAAATTAAGACAAGGATAAAAACCGTAGATTTAATGAAAAGAAATGGAGACAACAAAAATCATCATTTTAGCTACTACGATGTGCTTGTAAGAAACAGAGCAATTTCTGAAGCAATAGACGAGAACTCTGGCAGTATGGAATTGCGTTCATTCTTGCTGGAAGAGATAAAAAATATGGACTCTGACGATGAAAACCAGAATCCGTTTACAGCACAAGATATGAGAGATAAATTACCTCCGATACTGAAAAAACCAAAGATTTTAAAGAAATATATCAATGGTAACCAGACACTTGAAGATGCGTATCAATTTTCCCGTATTAGTGATTCCCAACAAAAACTCAGGCGGGCCAACGATTCGATTAGCGATATTGGTAAGAAGGAGTTAGAGCGTTTGGACCGTAGTGGTCTTAGTGCAGTCAAAATAGAAGTGAGGGATTTGAGTAAGGCAATAGAGAGAATAAAAAAGATTGTTCAAGAGATAGAACAAGAATTTCAATCTAAACAGTAGTGTTCTATTGACAATCAAGACTGATCGGTTTTGATCAATCTCAGAGGGGGAAGCCTTTGGGAAAAAAGCAAATCAAATGCTTAAAATGCGGCGGGGAAGAGTTTATGACTCTGCCTGACAGTTATTCAATCTATAGAGCGGTAGGAGACAAACTCGGTTTTATTAGAACGGAACTTACCAATGATGACGATACTCTTTACTGTCGGGATTGTAGCGCGGAACTTGATACGGAAGGCGTTGAGTTTATATAAAGAGTACCCTCACCCCGTCAACCTCATATCAAACTCAAAAGCCAGCGGTTTTGCTTTCTTCACAACCCGCTCAAACCCTTTGTGCTGTGGGTTCAGGATGTAAATCCACTCTCTTGGCACAACTGCGCTTGGAACCGCAAGGGCAAGAGATTTGCCGCTTTCAATCCATCTGTTTCCTGCGTCTTTTGTTTCTTGTAAGGGCTTGGGATCCCGCCAGTTTGCGGGAAGCTTTTTCATTTCAATGTAAATCACATCGCTTTCCTTTAGCCGTAACTCAAACAGGTGGAACGGGCTTTCTGTTGCCTCTCCCTCGGTATTGACCAGAACCTCAAGAATTGCCAGCGATTCAGACCCCGCCGTGTAAACACATGCTTCCCCCTTGCTGTTCCATCTTCCGCCGCGCTGACTGGCTCCCTCTCCGCTAAAGGCGCGAGTCGCGTATTTGTTTGCCACAAGACGATAAACACTTACTGTTCTCAAACAATTACGCCCCATTCAATGCATTCAAGCAGACCTATGACCTCATCGGCTTCCGCAGATGTTCCGAGCATATCAATGGGCTTGCGGTAATCTAGACCCCGGACGGGGCGGGTCATCCAGCGCATCGCCACCTCCCTGTCTCCGCCGTAAAACTCAGTTGTTACATCCAACACTTTGACAAACCTGTGCAAACGGTCGCTTTCACTCTTGTTGAACTTTTTCGCTCTGGCTCTGCGGCTGAGAGTTGCCGGAGATATAGACACTATCGCGGCAATCTCTTTCTTGCTTAAACCCGAAACTTCGGAAAGTTTGTTGTAGACCTTGTAGGGAAACCCCTCATCCAGAGCCTCGTGAAGCTCCGCGCCCTGCCTCGGAACCCCCGTTTCATACCAGATGTCTTTTTTCTTTTTTGCCGCCATTTTACGCCACTATCATTTGATATACTCTTACTATATCAAATGATACCCCCGGCGCAAAACCACGCTCACAAAAGTTTTATCAAATCGTTTATCTCTTTCTCTTTCATCACAACATCCACAATCAGCGCGGTCATTATCAGAAGCATGTAGATGATTGAAGCGGCAAATGCGGCTTCGTAGTCTTTTCCTTTTACGGCGCACCTGACCACCATGAAGTTGAAATACACCCCCAGCGCAAACGCGGCGGCTGCGAAATAGACCGATGTGATGCCCATAAGAGACATTATCAATGTTAAAGGAATCAACGAAATTGAGTAGAGAACTATCAGAATGTTTGTGTATTTCTCGCCAAAAGCGACCGGCAGGACGGTAATGCCCGCTTTTTCATACTCGTGGCTGTATTTCTGCGCAAGCGCCCAGAAATGCGGCGGCTGCCACAACATCATGAAGGCAAATAAAACAAACCCGTCCATGCCAATCTCAGGGCGCACCGCCGCGTAGCCGATTAAAACCGGAAGCGCGCCCGGAATGCCGCCCAGTATCGTGCCGAACGGAGAACGCCTTTTAAGAAAAATAGTGTACAAAACCGTGTAACTCACCGCCGCAAGCACAATCAACAAAGCATTGTAAAGATTTAGCCAGACCGCAGACACCGCCACAGAACCGGCAATCATAACGGACGCCACAACAACGGCGTTGCGCTCTCCAAGCCGCTCAAGCGCGCCCCGCCTCGCCGTGAGACGGTCCATCATCTTGTCGGCCTTTCTGTCCAGATAATTGTTCAGAATCGCGGAACCCGCCGCGCTCGCAAGAAGCGTCAGACAGCCAAGCACAGCGACAGACAAACCCGGAACCGCCTTGCCCGCTATCACCATTCCGGCAAATCCCGTGAAAACAACGCTCAAAATGATTCCCGGCTTTGAGAGAATCACGGTTGAAACAATCACTTCACTGACGGCTTTTCCGCTGTTCATCGCACGGCAACCGGCTCTGAGCCTGAGTTAAACCACCTTAAAAGACTGTAAGAAAGAATGTGCAGAGCGACAAGCAGATGGAGCGCGGTCGCCGCAAACTGAAGCCCGGAATGAATCATCCCGACACCGATAATAATCTGAACCAGAACCGAAGCGAGAATCACATAAGCCGCCTTCCTCTCCGCCCGCCCCGCGCTTGTGTGTGAGAAAACCGCCATTCCAACCGCGAACAGAACAATCACATATCCCAGAATTCTGTGCGAAAAATGATAGAGAACCGTGCCCGAAAGCTCATCGGGAACCCACACGCCGAGGCATTTCGGAAAATCCTCCCCGCACGCGAGACCCGCGTGGGAATGGCGCACAAACGCCCCCGCAACCGCCTGAATGAAAACAACGGACGCGAACATAAACCACATCCCGCCCGCGCCCGAAGTCCGCAAGCCCCCGCCCGCGCCGTCAAACCGGCTCATGTAAAGCGTCAAACAAAATATCAAAATTCCGTTGGCAAAATGAACGGTCGTCAAATCGGTCGGTATCTTCATCAGAACCACCGCGCCGCCCAGAATTATCTGCGCGACAAGCAGAGTTACCGTGAGAACGGGAACGGCTTTTGCCGGTCCCGCATAAACCTTTATCCGCCTCACAGACAGCCAGATTACAAGCACAGACACAAAAGCGCCGATAACACGGTGGAGAAACTCAGCGTATATGTCCCACCGGAGAGGGGGAATAACCTTGCCGTGACACAGGGGCCAGTCCGGGCACGCAAGACCCACCTTCAAGCCCGCGACCACATTTCCCCAGACCAGAAGAACCACCAGGGAGACAACAGCCAGTCTGGCAAGCATCAGTCCACCGCCGGAATGCGCGAAAAGGTTTCCATAATCGTGAAACCTACGAGCAGGAGAAGAAGCACAAGCGGATATATGGCGTATATCCAGGTCAGTTTGTCTTCAAACTTCAGGTGCATAAAGTAGAGCGCGACTATCGTTGCCTTTACGGATGCGATGAACATTGCCAGCGCGATGTTGAAATAGCCTCCGAAGTCTTTTTGCGCGCTCCAGACCGTGAGCACGGTCAACCCCATCAACGCCAGCCATACAAAAACATACTGTCTGGCTCCGTGAGAGTGTTCTTCGTGATTTGCATTGCTTTGAGACGACATTGTTCCTCCGGTCATCCTATCAGATACAGTAGCGGGAAAAGATATATCCATATCAAATCAACAAGGTGCCAGTAAAGCCCCACAAGCTCAACGGGCGTGTTGTATTCGGCTGAGAAAGCGTTTCTCTGCGTGAGAACAAATATGCCGCCCAGAAGCAGAATTCCCACAAAAACGTGAATCATGTGAAGCCCGGTCATCATAAAATACAGGGCGAAAAACAGGTTTGTGGACGGGTAGATGTGGTGGCTGAACTTCGCGCCGTATTCAAAATACTTGTTCACGCCGAACACAAAGGCGCAGAAAATTGTTATTCCGAGAAAGATAAGAACCTTCTTTTTGTCTCCCTGTTTTGCCGCCGCAACCGCAAGAGCCATCGTTAAACTGCTGAAAATAAGAACCACCGTGTTGAGGGCTCCGAGGGTTACGTTCAACTCCTCACTGCTTTCATGAAAAAGGACGGGAAACTTGGCGCGGAAAAGCGCGTACGCCGCGAAAAGACCGCCGAAAAGCAGTACCTCAGTTCCGAGAAACAGCCACATTCCAAGTTTGGAAGACTGATATTCGGTAGCCGGGTCAAGCTTGTGGCTTTCGTGCTGGTGAGACTCAGATGACATCTATCGCTTATCTCCGTATCCGTAGGTCCAGTCCGTAAAAGTTGGCACTTTGTCAAAGTTCTCATGCGGCGGCGGCGATTCCGTGTCCCATTCGGGAGACAGAGAGCCGTAGGGATTTCTTTCCGCCTTCTTTCCCCAGAATATGCCGGCGACAAGGTTTGCTAACATCAAAAACATTCCCAGCCCCAATATCCAGGAGCCGTAGGTTGAAACCAGATGCGCCGTGGTGAACTCGTCCGGGTAGCTCGCGTATCTGCGGGGCATTCCCTGCGCGCCCATTATGTGCTGGATGAAAAACGTTACGTTGAAACCGACAAAGATAAGGAACCATGAGATTTTCGCGGTTACCTCGTTGAAGTCTCTGCCGAACATCTTGGGAAACCAGAAGTGAAGAGCGCCAAAAAACGCCATCACCGTTCCGCCGAACATAACGTAGTGCATGTGGGCGACAACAAAGTAGGTGTCGTGCAGGTGAACATCCGCCGCGAGAGCGCCGAGAAACACGCCCGTCAGCCCGCCGACTGTGAAGAGGAATATAAACGAAAGGGCGTAGAGCATTGGCGAAGCAAGCAGGATGGAGCCCTTGTAGAGCGTGGCTATCCAGTTGAAAACCTTTATCGCGGTCGGTATCGCCACAAGCATTGTTATGAATGAAAACACCTGAGCCGCGAGAACCGATATTCCGCTTACAAACATGTGGTGCATCCACACGAGGAAACTGATTATCGCTATCCCGAAACTGGAAAACGCTATCGCCTTGTAGCCGAATATCGGCTTCCTTGAAAACACCGGAATTATTTCCGATATGACTCCCATTCCCGGAATTATCATAATGTAGACCGCCGGGTGAGAGTAGAACCAGAAAAGGTTTTGCAGAAGTATCGGGTCGCCCCCTTTGGCGGGGTCGAAGAAACCTATGTCAAGCGCTCTCTCCGCTATCAGAAGCAGAAGCGTTATTCCCACAACGGGGGTGGCAAGCAACTGAAGAACGGCGGTGGCGTATGAAGCCCAGATAAAAAGCGGCAAACGCCCCCAGTTCATTCCGGGAGCCCTCAGTTTGTGTATCGTTACGATGAAGTTCAGCCCCGTGAGAATTGACGAAAAACCCAGAACGAAAATGCCCGAAGTTATCAGTATGACGTTTGTGCCCGATGTAACGCTGTACGGGGCGTAGAAAGTCCATCCCGTGTCAACCGTGTTTCCAACAAGGGCGTAGAGAAGAACGGCGGCTCCGGCAAGGTATATCCAGAAACTCGCTATATTCAGTTTCGGAAACGCCACATCTCTCGCCCCTATCATGAGCGGAATGAGAAAGTTTCCGAAAGACGCCGCGAGACCCGGAACGATGAAGAAAAACACCATTATAGAGCCGTGAAGCGTGAACAAAACATTGTAGGTGTGCGGCGAGAAAACATCGCTTTCCGGAGTGGCGAGTTCGTAGCGCATCATAAGGGCGGTTACTCCGGCGAAGATGAAGAAAAGCGTAAGCGCGCCCAGATACATCAGCCCGATGCGTTTGTGGTCGGTTGACGTCAGCCAGCTCCATATGCCCGTTCCCCCGTATTCAAAATACGGCACGGTTGCGGTGGTGTTGTTAGTGTCAGACATTGTTTCTATTCCTTTTACTCCTGATTGTGCGTTTACTTGAGAGTCTTGACATACTCTATTATATCTGAGACCTCACCCTCTGAGAGTATGCCCTTGAACGAAGGCATCACCGGCTGATAACCGGCAACCATTTTTGCCTGCGGCTCGTAGATTGATTCAATCAGATAGTTCTCGTCCGCGCGTACTTCGCCGCCCCCGACAAGCACTTCCTGCCTGCCGAAAAGACCTTTGAAGGTTGGGGCTATGCCGTCGCTTCCGTCTATGCTGTGACACGCATTGCAACCTCTGTTGGCGTAAAGTTTCTCGCCCCGTTTGTGAGACGGAAGCGATGAAAGCGCGCCCCCCGCCTCTTCCACGCCGGCTTTGCCTTCCCAGCGGGCAAACGCTTCGGGGCTCATAACGTTCACGCGCCCGAGCATCTGCGAGTGCCCCGCGCCGCAGTATTCCGAGCAGAATATGATGAATGTTCCCACCTTTGTGGGCGTGAACCACAACTGGGAAAACCTTCCCGGAAGAATGTCCTGTTTAACCCTGAAAGCCGGTATGAACAAACTGTGCAGGACATCATCCGCCCTCATCAGAAGTTTCACCGGAAGATTTTGCTGAACGTAGAGTTCGTTCACGGTCTTTCTGCCGTCTCCGTATTCAAACTGCCAAAGCCATTGCTTGCCCACAACCTTAACCTCAACCGCTTCCTGCGGGGGCGTTCTGAGTTCGTTGAAAACAACAAGTCCGTGAATGAATATCGCTATCAGAATGAAAGACGGAATGACCGTCCAGATTATCTCAAGCGTCTCGTTTCCGGTGATGCCGGGAGTTCGGTCGTTGTCTGTTTTTCTCCTGTATTTCACGGCGAACACAACGAGCGCCGTTGAAATCAGTATGAAAAATATGAATGAAATAACGGTTACCGCAACAAGAACATTGTCCACTTTCGGGGCAATTTCAGAAGCGACTTCCGGGAGCCAACTGTTCATTTTAAAGAGTTAATCAACCTCCGACCCTGTTTTCCGTCTCCACATTTTGTAAAGGAAAGTCGTAAGAACAATAAGTGTAACCACTCCTGCAACTTTTACCATAGCGATAGCCCGCAGAGCGTATTTTTTGCCTACGGGGTCGAATTTATAACAGAAAAGAAGCACTTTGTTAATTACCGGCGTCTCGCCGATAAGCCCGTCCGCCGCCTCAATCAGCGCGAGTTTTACGTCTGCCGGTTTGTGCTGAATGCCGTAAAGATAGCGCGCGACCCTGCCGTCAGGCGTAAGGGCTATAAGGGCGGACTGGTGGTCGAAACTGTCGCCCTCTTTTCTGAATTTGAAACCCACGGTATCTGTCAATCTCTTTATATTTTCTTTGTCTGCGGTGAAAAACATCATATCTTCCGCGCCCTCTTTGCGGGTAAGCATATCTCTGTTTTCCGCCGCTTTTTCCGCGGCAAGTTTTGTTGTGTCTGTCTCGTCAAAACTCACGGTAAGAACCTTATAGTCATCGCCGATTTTAAACGACTTCAGGTCGTCCGCAAGAGAGTTCACGCTTTCGCTCAGGTATTGCATCGCGAAACGGCAGTTATGCGGGCAGGTGTAGAACACAAGGTTGAGAAGAACCGGTTTTTCTCCGTCAAACAAACTTCCCGTTTTCACTTTTTTCCCCGTCTCATCTGTCAGAACTATGTCTGAGGGCACAACCGCGCCGAGTTTTTCCTCTATCCCTATGGTTTCAAGTTGGGCCGTATCGGTTATTGAATTTGCCTGCGCGCTGAAGAGCAGAGCAACAAAAAAAAGCGGTAAATACAGTGGTCTCATCGCAGTTCCGGCACAGACGGGCACAATTCTATACAGGGGCGTCTGTCTGTCAAGAAATCGCGCGGCTGTCTCCGCGCGCCCCGCAAAAACGGTGTTTCCGCCCAGCCCCTTACGAACTTCAGGTTTTCAAACGCTCTGATTCTCTTTGAGAGCGGAACCGGTTATGCCCGCGCCGATAATGAGAAAATCGCATCAACCGCCGCGCCTTCCTTTCAGGCGTAGGGCGTTTAGCGTGATAAACCCTTCGGCGTCCGCCTGATTGTATAAGTCGTCTTTTTCAAAAGTGGCGAGTTGCGGGTTGTAGAGCGATTTTTTCGCTTTTCTCCCGACCACCGAA
This sequence comes from Thermodesulfobacteriota bacterium, assembly GCA_965226585.1. Classification (GTDB taxonomy): domain Bacteria; phylum Desulfobacterota_D; class UBA1144; order Nemesobacterales; family Mycalebacteriaceae; genus Mycalebacterium. Next base: position 595,283 of record OZ245366.1, read on the forward strand.
ACCGCGCCTTTGTATAACTTCATCCGCGCCGTGCCGGTTACGTTCTTCTGCGATTCTTCAACCGTTTTCATCAGCGCGTCCATCTCAGGCGAATACCAGAAACCGTAGTAGATAATCTCTGAAATCTTTGTCGCAAGAGAGTCTTTCAGGCGCGCAACCTCGCGGTCAACCGTCAGAGACTCAACCGCCCTGTGCGCCGGATGAAGAACCGTTCCGGCGGGCGTCTCATACACGCCGCGCGATTTCATTCCCACAAAACGGTTTTCAACTATGTCCACCCGTCCTATCCCGTGCCGCCCCGCGATTTTGTTCAGGCGGACTATCAGTTTTGCGGGCGACATCCGTTTTCCGTCTATGGCAACGGGACAACCCTTTGCAAAATCTATCTCCACATATTGGGGCTTGTCCGGGGCTTTGCGGGCGTCCGCCGTCATCTCAAACATCGTCTCATCCGGCTCCGCCCACGGGTCTTCAAGAACGCCGCCCTCATAACTGGTGTGAAACAGGTTTCTGTCGCAACTGTAAGGCTTTTTACGGGTTACGGGGATTTTAATTCCATGATTTTTCGCAAATCCCAGCAAGTCTTCACGCGACTCAAAATCCCACTCGCGCCATGGGGAAATTATCCGCATCTTCGGCGCGAAAGCGTGATACACAAGTTCAAAACGCACCTGATCGTTTCCCTTTCCGGTCGCGCCGTGGGAAACCGCAAACGCCTTTTCTTTGAGGGCAACTTCAACCTGTTTGCGGGCTATAAGAGGACGGGCGAGAGAGGTTCCGAGCAGGTACGAACCTTCATAGATAGCGCCGGACTTTATGGCGGGAAAAACAAAATCCCGCGCGAATTCCTCTTTCAAATCGGCAACATAAGTTTTTGCCGCGCCCGTTTCAATCGCCTTTTTCTTCGCGGCTTCTATGTCTTCGTTCTGCCCCACATCCGCTATGAACGCGATGACTTCGGCGTCATATTCGGCGACAAGCCATTTCACTATGATTGAAGTGTCAAGCCCGCCGGAGTAGGCGAGAACAACTTTTTTTCGTGATTTTTTCATCTCCGCTCCCGAGAGATTAACCCTCCGCGCTCTGACCTCTGAGGTCTAAAAGGTAGAACTTCGCCCCGCTGTTTTCGTAAAACTTTTCAAGAGACAGCCCCACATATTCTATTCTTTGGAGTTCGCCGCCCTCACGCTGAATCTTTTTTACCTCATCCGAAACCTTCGCTTTGAGGGCTATCTGTTTGTCCGGAACCTGCTGGCAGATACAGCCGAGAACCATATCGGTTTCCTTAAAATCGTTGTCCACTATAAGCCCGACCGAGCAAGTGGCGTTGGCAAGTTCAAACACAACAATCGTAACCTCAGGGGTGGAGCCGGAAGGGTCTTCGGCAACAAACCTGTATCCGTAAATCTCAATCTCGCCGCCGGAACCGATTATTGAATCAAGGTTCCAGTAGTCTTCATTTTCAATCATGCAGATTACGCGCATATCACCTCTTCCTCCGCAAAGAGACTACACTACCGGAAAGCCGCCGTTTTTATCAAGCGGTTTCATCCGCACCCTGAGAGAAAATCCAGCGCGTCCGCCATATCCATGGCAAGCGGGGCGCGGAAACTCACATCCTTTCCCGAAGACGGATGACGGAAACCGATTGCGGAAGCGTGAAGCGCCTGCCTCTTCAAAATTTTTGACAGCCCCGAAGACGCGAGGCGGAGTTTTGCCGGTTTTCCACAGTAAAGCGCGTCTGCCGCAACGGGATGACCCGCTTCGGAAAAGTGAACTCTTATCTGATGAGTCCTGCCGGTTTTGGGCGATATTCTGACGAAAGTCCAGTCGCTGAAACACTCAACCGTTTCCCAGTCCGTTACAGACTCCCGCGCTCTTGCCGGATTTTTTCCCGACATCTTTTTTCTGTTTGACGGGCTTCTTCCTATCGCGGAAGAGAAAACTCCCGAACCGCCTTTCATCTGCCCCCACACAAGGGCGTGATACTCCTTTTTCACCGAGCGTCCCGCGAACTGGGCGGCAAGGGCGGCATGGCAAATATCGTTTTTCGCGGCGATGACAACGCCCGATGTGTCTTTGTCAAGACGGTGGACAATGCCGGGTCTGAGGCTTCCGCCGACAGAGGAAAGCGCCGGGTATCTGTGAGCAAGAGCGTTTGCGACCGTTGAACTTTTCCGCCCCGCGCCGGGATGGATAACCATTCCCGCGGGCTTGTTTATCACTATCAGGTCGTCATCCTCAAATATCACGTCAAGCGGTATGTTTTCGGGAACAACGGAATCGCCGCGCGGCTGAGGGGCGCGAAACTGTATCTTTTCTCCGCCCCCGACAATCACAGACGGCTTGAATTTTCTGCCGTCCATAAGAATATCGCCTGATTTGATAAGCGCGGCGATGCGACTGCGGCTTTGCGGCAAAACGGATGAAAGGGCGAAATCAGCCCTTTTTCCGGCGCAACCGGCGGGCAGGGTTACGGCGCGGACGGTTTCGCCCGAATCCGAAGATGTTGCCGCTTTGCCCCGCATAACGGAAAAGAGTATCTAATTGCACGGCGAACTGTCTCTGTCCGCCGTGAATGAGCCCGGAACTCCCCGGCTGTTTTCGTAGTCAATTGTTTCGCACCTTACAACGCCGTCCTCGTAAACCGCGAAATCCCTTTTGCCCGTAACCCCCGCGCTTATCGGAGATGCCTGCCACCCGAAGCCCGCAACGTAAAGCCCGTCTGCCGTTCCCGTGCCGTCTTGAGAATCAAAATCAGCCCTTATGCAATATCCGGCTTTCGGTTTTTCGCATGACGCTGTTCCGGACGAACCGGCATCCGCTCCTTCAAAAGATTCGTCAACAAGGGCGTCAAGCGCGCCGCATGATTCTCCCGACCCCTTCGGGCAGCGGAGAGACGGAGCGGTGGAGAGGTCTCCCACTTTGTCCGTGTAGTTTTGAATGCCATCTTCATCCGCGTCTTCAACGGAGAATTGAAATTCCGCGGAGCTCAACACCTGAAGCAGTTTTTTCGCGCTGAGTTCATTCGCCGTTGACCTCGCTCCCAGAAAGTTCGGGACCGCGAACGCGGCAAGCACCCCGATGATTATCAGAACAACAAGAAGCTCCACAAGGGTGAAGCCCGCATTCCTTCCTTTTTGTTTTCCGCAATTCATTCGCATTTTCACGCGCAAGATATTTGCCGGATATTTTACAGCATGGCGGAAATGTCGGCAACGCTTACGCGGCGTCTCCCGAAACGATTTTCACAAGTTCGCCGTCTGCCGTTTCAATATACAGAAAGCCGCCGCCGTCAACCTTTCTCGCGATGCCTTCAATCTCTTTTCCGTTGTTTTTCACCCTGACCGTCCGGTTCAGCTTTCCCCACTCCGCCGCCCACCGGGCAACCGTCCAGTCCGCCCCTTTTGAGACAAATCCGCTTTGCTGTCTGAAAAGGTTTTCTATCAGCGCCGATGCGAAACTCCCCCTGTCAACCTCGCGCCCCAGAACCGTGGAAACAGATGACACGGTGTCTGAAAAACCAGCCATAAGTTCGCGGGCGCGCTCCGGGGAAAGGTTGATGTTCACGCCTATTCCGATGACAACAAAGTCGCACATTTCGCCTCTGGGCTCTGCTTCAGAAAGGACGCCCGCGACTTTCTTTCCGTTTGAGAGAACATCGTTGGGCCATTTGATTTCCGGCTCAACACCGAAGGCGCGAAAGGTGTCGCACAGGGCGAGAGACGCCATAAAGGTTGAAGCCGGACAGCGGGAGAAACTGATTCGGGGACGGAAAAGCACGGACATGAAAAGATTTCCGCCTTCGGGAGAAACCCACCGCCTTCCCAGCCGCCCGCGCCCCGAAGTCTGCCGGTCTGCAATAACGGTTGTTCCGTCCGCCGCTCCCGAGCGTCCCATCTCGCGCAAAACCGTGTTTGTTGAAGCCGTTTCATCAAGCAGAAGAAGTTCTCCTCCGCCCGGCAGCACCGCCGCTTCAATCGCTTCTTTTTCGCTTTGTGAAAAACCCATTGCCATCACCGGCGGCGGCTGAAGTATGCCGTGCAAACCCCCGTAAAAGCAATCTCGCGCGCGTTTCTGTTGACAAACAAACCCTTTGCTCTATACTACCCAGTTTGCGGCTCTAGGCTCCGTGACAGGGCCCATAGCTCAGTTGGTCAGAGCAGCGGACTCATAATCCGTTGGTCCCAGGTTCGAGTCCTGGTGGGCCCATACTTCATGGAAATGTAATGCGCGAAACTGAAGGTTCACAAAACGACATAAGACAGCAGATAGAAAGACTCAAACAGCTTCAGTCGGTTGATATTGAACTCAGAGATATAGAGAGAGATCTCCAGAAATATCCGAAAGAAGTGTCCGTTTTCAAAGACGAAATCCAAGCCATTAGTGAGTCGCTTACCGAGAAAAAACTCCAGATAGAGAATCTGGACAAATCAAAATCGCTTTTTGAAAAAGACCTTGCCGAGAAAAAAGATTTTATAGATAAAACCGAGGCGCGCCTTCTGCGCATAAAAACCCACAAAGAATACGAAGCGCTCCAGAAGGAGTTGACCGAAGCAAAAAGGGAATGCCTTGAGATTGAGGAGAACATTCTCGGTCTGATGGAAAAATCAGAGACTTTCGCGTCCGAAACGGAGAATCTTGACAAGTCTCTCAAAGAGAAAAACGAGGAATACAAACCGAAGATAGAGGAGCTTGAAAAAACCATAAAAGACCTTGAGACCAAACACGCCCCGCGCCGCGAAGAGAAAGACTCAATCGCCGGAGGGTTGAGCTCCGAAGTTCTTCCCGTCTATTCAAAAATTTCAATGAAAACCCCGAACTTTCTCGCCCTTGCCCGCAACGAGATGTGCACAAACTGCAATATGAACATACCGCCGCAGATGTTCAACGAGGTTTTGACGCAAACCAAACTTATCCAGTGCCCGAGTTGCAACAGAATTCTCTACTGTGAAGAATGAATCCCCAGACTCTGTCGCCCATATAGACGGTGCTTCAAAGGGAAACCCCGGCAAGTCCGCCATAGGTGTCGTTATAACAAACCCCGAAGGTGCGACTCTTACAAAAATCAAAAAGTTCATAGGCATTGCCACAAACAATCAGGCGGAATATCTCGCGCTTATCACCGCGATGGAAGCGGCGGCGAATATGGGCAGAAAACGCCTGCACGTGAATACGGATTCCCTTCTGCTTGCCAACCAGATGAACGGCGAATGGAGGGTGAAAAATCCCGCCATCGGGGTTCTGTTCAAAAAGGCGAAAGCGGCGGAAAAACGATTTGAAAAGTTCTCCATATCCCACGTGGGCAGAGAGAACAACACCGTTGCGGACGGTCTTGCAAACGAAGCCATATTGAAATATTCTTGACCCCGCGAGTCGGTCGGGCAATCGCCCCGGCGGTTTTATCCGCCGAGGGAGGAAAGTCCGGGCTTCACAGGACAGAGCGCCGGCTAACGGCCGGGTGCCGCGAGGCAACGGAAAGTGCAGCAGAGAACAGACCGCCTGCTTCCTCCGGGAAGCCGGTAAGGGTGAAAAGGTGGTGTAAGAGACCACCGCGGGAGGCGGCAACGGCTCCCGGCATGGCAAACCCCGCTTGAAGCAAGACAAATAGGAAACGCGGCGGAGAAATTCGCCGGAGGCTGTCCGTCTCCAGTTTCGGGTTGTTGCTACAGACGTCCGGCAACGGACGCCGCAGATGAATGGTTGCTCCAGACAGAACCCGGCTTACAGGCCGGCTCGCTTTTTCCGTTCCGGATTAAAGGGGGTCGAGAGAAACTTTTTCTTTGATAAGACCCTTTTCAAACGCTTTGCCGTAAAGCAGTTCAACGGCTTTCCTGCCTTCTTTTCCCATATCGCGGGTGTACTCGTTGACGTACATCAGAACAAACCGTTCGGCTTTTTCGCGCTCTATTCCGCGCGAGAACCGCATCGCGTATTCAAGCGCTTCGTCTTTGTTTGAAAGCGCGTAGTCTATGCTTTCGCGATGAAGCCTGAGGGCTTCGGAAGCAATATCGGGCGGCACATCTCTTCTTATAACGTTCAGCCCCAGAGGGAGAGGAAGCGATGTTTCCGCCCCCCACAGTTTTCCTATGTCGAACACCAGCTCAAGCCCGTCGTCCCGGTAGGTAACCTGCCCCTCGTGTATGAGAAGGGCGCAATCCACCTCGCCTGACTTGACCGCGTTTGTAACGGCGTCAAACGGCATTTCAACCGGCGTGAAACCGTCTGAGTAGAGTCTCAGCAGAAGGTAGGCGGTTGTCAGTTTTCCGGGAACGGCGACCGTTTTTCCCTCAAGCGAAGCGGTGGGAGAAGAGGAAACCACGACCGGCCCGCAGCCCATTCCCATGCTTGCCCCGCACGACATCACGCGGTAGCGGTCTTTCACATTCAGGTAGTTGCGCGCAGATATGGCGGTCAGTTCAAGTTCGCCTTCAAGCGCTCTTTTGTTGAGAGACTGTATGTCTTCCACAACGTGAGTGAACTCCACAATTTCCGAACTGACGGATCCTTCGCTCATCGCGTAAAACATAAAAGCGTCATCGGCGTCGGGGCTGTGTCCGAGCCGCATGGTTTTTTTTCTGTTTCCGTTTTCAGCCATTGCTTTTCCCTCTGTCAGTCCGCAAAGTTAAGGTTCGTTTCTCCGCCGTTTTTTTCTGCGGATATGAGGCGTCCGAATTCCATAAGCCCTTTTATTTCCGCCTCTCCAAGGTCGTAGCCTATCCTGTTCTCAAGGTAGTCGCGACACAACTCTTCTCCGAGCCCCAGAGCCGCGCTTCTTTTCCTCGCTATCTCGCCGAGCATTTTCACGCCTTTTTCCTTCGCCCGTTTCAGAGCGGGCAGGGCTCCGCGCGGGTCAAAACCCTCGCGCGCCGTGAAAACCGCATACACAAACGGCAGTCCGGTTTGCCGTGTCCACACCTCGCCGAGGTCGAAACAGAGCGGGAAGCCTTCGGGCGGAGATGAAAGCGCCTCAAGTCCCGCGTTTCCGATTGCCAGCCCGGCGTCCATGCCGGTAAAAAAATCCTTTCCGTATCCGCGTTTTTCATAAACGGGGTTTGCGCCGCTGAATATCTCAAGAGCCACTTTCAGCAGTTTCGCCGAACTGCTTGAGCCCGAATCAACCGCCACAGACCGTATTTCGCCCATCGGTTTTTTTGAGCGCAATATCACGCTCTGCACCTTGCCGAATGACGATATGCACAGGTCTTTTAAAACCGACAGTCCGGGACTTTCAAAAACATCCGCCGCAGGCATAAGAGAGATGTCAATTTCTTCCCGCTCCATAAGGGCGCGAAGAGAGGAGGGCGGATGAGCGGACAGTTCAAACTTTTCAAAACCGGGCGAGGGCTCAAGGGCGGCCGTGAGCGGCTCCGTGTTGAGAAAGGGCGGAACCCCTATTCTGACGGCGTTTTGAGACAACTGTTTCTTCCCCGCCTTACGACCCGGGAGTTCCTTCGCTCAGGGTGTCATGCCATTTGGACGGAACGAATATCCTTTTGAAAACGGTTGTCGCGTAAGAATCGGTCATTCCGGCAACAAAATCGCAGACCGCTCTCTCGTGGCTGTCGCCCCTGCGCGCGGGCTTCACCCCAAGCGCCTTCGCGTCTTTTTTGTTTTCGCACATGTAAACGTAGAGGGTTTTTATCATCTTGCCCGCCCTGTCGGACTCCTCTTTTGATTTGCCCGCAAGGTACACCTTGTTGAACAGGTATTCCCTTATCTCAAGCATCGCGTCTTCAAATTTCGCGCTGATGGATATTCCGGCGCACCCTGAGGCGGTTGTTTGTTTCACTATGTCGCGCACCATTCTGTCGAGCCGTTCGGAGCCGTTTCCGCCGAGGATGTTGATACAGCGGCGGGGCAGGTCTTTTTCCGAAATAATTCCCGACCGCACCGCGTCATCTATGTCGTGATTGGCGTACGCGATGAGGTCTGAAACCCTCACGGCTTGCCCTTCAAGCGTCTGCGGCGCGTTTTTTCCGCCGTCTATGGGGCCCCGCCCTTTGGAGTGTTTTGCTATTCCGTCCAGCACTTCGCGCGTCAGGTTCAGCCCCTTGCCGCCGTTTTCAAGACGCTCCACAACCCTCACACTGTGACGCACGTGCGAAAAGCCGCCCGGAAACACCTCATCCAGCCCGCGCTCTCCGGCGTGCCCGAAGGGCGTGTGCCCGAGGTCGTGCCCGAGGGCTATCGCTTCGGTAAGGTCTTCGTTGAGAAAAAGCGCGCGCGAGATAGTCCGCGCTATCTGCGAAACCTCAAGCACGTGGGTCAGGCGCGTTCTGTAGTGGTCGTTTGTGGGGGAGATGAACACCTGGGTTTTGTGCTTCATTCTGCGGAACGATTTACAGTGAACTATGCGGTCTCTGTCGCGCTGGAAGGGGTTTCTGACAGAGCATTCTTTTTCCGGCTTTGCCCTCCCTTTTGATTTCGAACTGAGAACGGCAAAGGGCGAAAGCGCGGCTTTCTCTCTTTCCTGAAACATCTCTCTGATTGTTTTCCGCTTCGGGGTCAAATTCTCACCGCCACACCTTTTGAATCAAGATACCTTTTTGTGTCCATTATGCTCAAGTCGCCGTAGTGAAAAACCGAAGCGGCAAGAAGCGCGTCCGCACCGCCGCCTGTCGCGGCTTCAAGAAAATGCTCTTTCTTTCCCACCCCTCCGGACGCTATAACCGGAATTCCGGCTCCGTCTGAAACCGTCTTTGTCAGCGCGATGTCGTAGCCCTCGCGTGTGCCGTCTCTGTCCATGCTTGTAAGCAGAATCTCTCCCGCTCCCAGATGCTCCATCTTTCGCGCCCACTCTGCGGCGTCTATGCCCGTTGCGTTTCTTCCCCCGTGCGTATAGACCTCCCACGCGCCGCTCTGCCCGCTGTTTTCCACCGCGCGGGCGTCAATCGCGACCACAACGCACTGGCTTCCAAACCTCTCCGCGCACTCTTTCACGATGTCAGGGTTTTGGACGGCTGCTGTGTTGATGACAACCTTGTCCGCGCCGGCAAGCAGAAGGGTTCTCACATCCGAAGGGCTTGATATTCCGCCGCCCACAGACATGGGAACAAACACGCCCCCGGCAGTTTTCTCAACCACTTCCGCGATGGTTTTTCTGCCCTCGTGCGAAGCCGTTATATCCAGAAAAGCGATTTCGTCCGCCCCTTCCCTTGAATACCTCTCCGCGCACTGCACGGGGTCTCCCGCGTCTTTCAGCCCCACGAAGTTGACGCCTTTCACCACCCTGCCGTCTTTTACGTCAAGGCACGGGATTATCCGTTTTGAAACCAATTTCAGGAAAACCTCCGTATCGCGTCTTCAAGGTTAACGTCTCCCGAATAGACCGCTCTGCCCACTATCACGCCCAGAAGTCCGGACTCTGTGTACGGCATAAGTTTCTCTATGTCTTCAGGGCGCGAAACCCCTCCGGACGCCACAACGGGAACGCCGCACAGTTTCAGAAAACCCTCAAGGCGGGAAAGGTCAACGCCGCTCATTGTGCCGTCCCGGTCTATGTCTGTGCGGATAATCATGCTTGCCCCGCAGTCTTCAAGCATGGAAACCGCCTGCGCGGCGGTTATTCCGGAATCCTCAGTCCATCCCTTCACCGCCACCATCTCGCCGCGTGTGTCCAGAGCAACGGCAACCTGCCCCGGAAACTTTGCGCACGCTTCGGTGAAAAAACTGTCTTTCTCAAGGGCGGCGGTGCCGATTATCACTGTTTTCACCCCGTAGGAGAGATATTTTTCAACCGCCTCAATCGAGCGTATTCCCCCTCCCACCTGAACGGGGCAGGAAACCGCCGCCGCGATGTTTTTTATCAGAGAGGTGTTAACGGGCTTGCCCTTGAACGCGCCGTCAAGATCCACAACGTGTATGAGGCTTGCCCCGCAGTTCTGCCACTTGAGCGCGACCGAGACGGGGTCGTCAGAGAAAACGGTTTCCGTTCCCTCCTCGCCTCTTACAAGCCGGACGCATTTGCCGTCTTTTATATCTATCGCGGGGATTATCGTCATTACGGCGGGTAAATATACACCAATCGCTTAACAATATGTCATCTGTGCCCGTATCCCGTTATTTCCAACAAACCGCCCGAGCGGATATAGTTGAGCGGATGAAGTATTGGCTCGTTAAGTCCGAACCGTTCAAATATTCATGGAATGATTTCACGCGGGACGGGCAAACCTACTGGGACGGAGTGCGCAACTATCAGGCGCGCGGCAACCTTGAGGCGATGAAAACCGGAGACCTTGCTCTTTTCTATCACAGCAATAAAGGGCTTGAGATTGTCGGCATTGCCAGAGTTGTGCGCGAGAGTTATCCCGACCCCACAACGGACGACAAGCGATGGATTGCGGTTGACCTTGAGCCGCACTCGGTTCTTGAACATCCGGTATCTCTCAAGGATATTAAAGCCGACCCCCGTCTGCGGGATATGCAGATGGTAAAACAGAGCAGGCTCTCGGTAACCCCGGTCTCAAAAAAACATTTTGACCTGCTTATAAAAAAAGGGGAAAGCAAACCTCTGTAATGGCTCTTTCAACAAAACCCGAAAAACTGTTAAAGGAAATGCTTTCAGGCAGTCGCGGCGCTCTCGCCCGCCTTATCAGCCTTGCCGAAGGCGGAAAGATAAACACCATTGAACTGCTTTCGGGAGCGAAGGCGGAAGAGCCGGCGGTGGTTGGCGTAACGGGTCCGCCCGGAGCCGGAAAAAGCACCCTCACGGACAAACTGGTGCTGCATTTGCGCGGGGGCGGAAACAAGGTGGGCGTTATAGCGATAGACCCTTCAAGCCCTTTTACGGGCGGAGCCCTGCTTGGAGACCGCCTGCGCATGGACGGGCATTCCGATGATGACGGGGTTTTTATCAGAAGCCTCGGCTCCCGCGGCTCTCTGGGCGGGCTTTCGCGCGCAACGGGCGATATAATCAAACTGATGGGCGCGTTTGGAGCCGGGTGTGTGCTGGTTGAAACGGTCGGCGTGGGACAGAGCGAACTTGATATCGCGGGCGTGGCGGACACGGTGGCGGTGGTTCTGGTTCCCGAATCCGGGGATTCAATCCAGACAATGAAGGCGGGAATAATGGAGATAGGAGACGTGTTTGTAGTCAACAAATCAGACAGGGCGGGAGCCGAAGCGCTTGCGGCGGAGATACGCGGAACGGTGTCCATCCGGGCGGGCGGCAAAAACGGATGGGAGGCGCCGGTTGTTCTGACTCAAGCCACAGACGGCAGGGGAGTAGGTGAACTCGCCGGGGTGATTGAAAAACACGGCGTGTTTCTCAAAAAAAGCGGGATTCTTGATAACAAGAGGCGAAACAGGATAGACAAAGACCTTACGGACGAAATAAACTCCATTCTCGGTTCGCTTGCGGAAAATGCGGTTGCGCGCGGCGAGGGCGCGGAGGTCAAATCCGCCGTTCTCAACGGGTCGCTCGCGATACCCGAAGGGGCGAAACAGATAGCGGTTCTTGTCTCAAAAAGGGCGAACTCATGAAAAAGCAGATACTCATAAGCCGGACGCTCGGAGAGATGCGCATAGCGGTTATGGAAGACGGCTCTCTCGCCGAACTGCAGGTGGAGAGAAACTCAAGTTCCCGCATATCGGGAAACATATACAAGGCGAAAATTCTCAACACTCTTCCTTCCATAAGGGCGTCTTTTGTTGATCTTGGAATGGAGAAAGCCGGAATTGTTTCATGGAAAGACCTTCATACCGAAGACAGAAAAGCCGCGGGGAGAGACTCAAGCCCCGCAAGCGAAGGGCAGGAGATAATAGTTCAGGCGGTCAAAGAGCCGGTTCCGGGAAAGGGACCGAGAATGAAGGCGCGCCCCACGCTTGTCGGCAAATACGTGATTTTGTCAACCGATTCCGACAAAACCATGCTTTCAAAACGGATAGACGGAGGGGCTGAGAGGAACAAGGTTGGCAAGATGCTTGAAAAAATACGCCCGGAAAATATGGGGCTGATTGCGCGAACCGCCGCGATTGACAAAGACATCGGGCTGATTGAAAAAGAGGTTAACGCGCTTAAAAGCCAGTGGGACAACATCGTGCAATTGTCGCGCATAAGACCCTCGCCTTCGCTTTTGTATCAGGAGCCGCCGCCGTATTTGAGCGCGGTAAGGGATTTTGCCTCTCCCAATGATGAGATAATCGCGGACGACTGGGAAGTGCTTGTTGAGATAAACAGCTACATTGACGCGAATTTTCCGGGCGAGCCCATATCCATCGGTTATCACAATTCCGGCTCGCCGCTTTTCAGCGATTTCGGTGTGGAGGAGGAGATTGAGAAACTCTACAAGAGGAAGGTCAACCTGAAGTCCGGCGGCGATATGGTTATTGACGAAGCCGAGGGGCTGACGGTTATTGACGTGAACACGGGCGCGGGAACGGGCAGGGGTTCGGGCGCTCTGCTCAGAACAAACCTTGAAGCCGCCGCCGAATCCGCCCGCCAGATACGGCTCAGAAATCTGGTCGGGATAATCGTGATTGATTTCATAGACATGGGCACGGGAGAGATGAGAAGTATTTGCAGGACGTTTGAGGATGAGATGAAAAAAGACAGAACAAGCCACACAATTTCAGACATCTCCGAGTTTTGCGTTCTTCACCTTACGCGCAAAAGGGCGAGGGAAAGCGTGGCGAAAACCCTGTCTGAAAGATGCGAAGTTTGCGACGGCGCGGGTCTGATTAAATCAAAGGAAACCGTCTGCTACGAAATCATAAGAGACATAGAAAAGCATCACCTCATCGCGCGGGGCGGAGAGATAAGGGTTTGCGCCCGCGGGGATATAATTGATAGAATAAAACTTATTGAGCCGGGGCTTCTTGAGAAGTTTGAGGGCAGAGGGGTGGGGATTCTGTTTGAAGAAACGGAAGACGCTCCCGGCGGCTTTACGGTGAAGGCTGAATGGAAGGTTTAGCGATTAGAACACTGGACAAAGGTGCGCTGGTTGAGAAGGAGTTTGAGACCGATGTTTCAATGGCGGCGGACAGGTTTCACGAGAAGTCGCCCAAGGTTTTGTCAACGGCTTCCCTGATAGGAATTATGCAGACGGCGTGCGCGGAGATGATGGCGCCTTTTCTCAACAAAGACGAGATGGTTGTGAGCGTGAAGATAGAGATGAGCCACTTCGGGGCGGTTCCCGCCGGAACGACCGTGAAGTTGAGAATCGTGGTGCTTGAGGTTGCCGAGAGAAGGGTGGTTTTCAGCGTGGATGCGTCTGACGGAAAGCAGACGATAGCGTCCGGCAGGAACGATATGTTCGTCATAGACAAAAAGAGATTTGAGAGCGGCATAGAAAGATACAGAGCCGCGATGGAGGAACGGGGACAATGAAAGGCGGAGAGAACGGAAGTATTTATCACATAGCGATAGCGGTGAAAGACCTTGAGAGTTCCGAGAAGCTTTACGAGACCGCGATGGGTCTCAAGGTTACACACAGGGAGGAGGTTGCCGAGCAGGGTGTGAAAGCGTCAATGCTTCAGCCGCAAAGCGGAGAGGGAACGGCGATAGAACTGCTTGAGCCCACCGGGGAGGATTCTCCCATACACAAGTTTCTTGAGAGCCGGGGCGAGGGAATACACCACATCTGTTTTTTTGTTGACGACATAGAGAAGTCGCTAAGAGAGTTGAAAAAGCGCGGCGTCCGGTTGATAGATGAAACCCCGAGAGTTGGGGCGTACAATTCAAAAGTGGCTTTCATTCACCCCAAGGCGATGAGCGGTGTTCTTGTGGAGCTTGCCGAGATGGCGGGTTAGCCTGCCTGTGTGTTTAATCTTTTGGAGAGCGGAACTCGGAGCCGCCTGAGTCGTCTTTCCCGTTTTCTTCGCTTTTGCCGGAAGTTTCACCTCCCTCAAGCGAACTGCGGAAGTTTTTGATTCCCTTTCCAAGCGATGACCCGATTGATCCCAGCCTGCCGGGTCCGAAGACCAGCAGAGCGATAACAAGAACGATTACGAGTTCGGTTATTCCTATTGAGCCCATGGGGATATGTTACTGACAAGAGCGGGGTTTTTCAATTAAACCTAATCCTGCGTCCGGCGGGAGAGCTATTCCTGTTCCTCAAGAAACCTCTCTGCGTCAAGCGCGGCGGCGCAACCGCTTCCGGCGGCGGTGATTGCCTGTTTGTATCTTTTGTCCTGCACGTCTCCGGCGGCAAAAACACCCGGAATATTCATCTCACTCGTGCCGGGATTTGTAATCAAGTAACCGTCTCCGTCCATGTCCAGAACATCTTTGAAAATTGAAGTGTTGGGGTTGTGCCCTATGGCGACAAACATCCCCTCGCACGGATGTTCGGAAGTTTCGCCCGTGTTGATGTTTTTAAGCGCAACACCCTTCACCCCGTCTTTTTCAGAACCCCTGATATCCTCAACCACCGAGTCCCAGATGAAACCGACCTTCGGGTTGTCAAACGCGCGTTTCTGCATAATCTTTGAAGCCCTGAGAGCATCGCGCCTGTGAATGATGGTAACCTTTGACGCGAATTTGGTCAGAAAAGTCGCCTCCTCAACCGCGCTGTCGCCGCCGCCCACAACAACAATCTCCTTGTCCTTGAAAAAGAATCCGTCGCAAGTCGCGCAGGTGGAAACACCGCGACCAAGAAGTTTTTTCTCGGACTCAAGTCCCAGCAATCTCGCGGAAGCTCCGGAACAAACTATAAGAGTGTCCGCGCTTATCTCCTCTCCCGAAGAAGTTTTTATCTTGAACGGACGGGACGACAAATCGGCGGACGATATCTCTTCGTTCACACACTCCGCGCCGAAACGCTTTGCCTGCTTCCTCATTGAGTCCATAAGGTCGGGACCCATAATCCCTTCGGGAAATCCCGGAAAGTTTTCAACATCGGTTGTGAGAGTAAGCTGCCCGCCCGCTTCAAAGCCCTCAAACACAAGCGGCTCAAGGTTTGCCCGCGCCGCATAGAGGGCGGCGGTTAAACCGGCGGGGCCCGAGCCCATTATCAAAACTTTGGTGTGTCTTTCCATGTCAGCGACTGTTTCGGGAACTCGTGTATTATATTTTCATAAAAGGCGGACGCAAGTGAGTATACAACCTGATGAAAAAACCCTCGCTCAATATGAAAGCGCGCGCGGCGGTTGCGCGATTTTTGACATATCCGGCAGGGGAAGACTTACCCTTGCCGGCAAAGACCGCTTGAAGTTTCTTCAAGGGCTTATCACAAATGACGTTATGAAACCCTCAGCCGGGCAGGGGCTTTACGCTCTCATGCTGAACCGCAAAGGCAGAATACTGACCGATATGCGCCTTTTTCTCAGCGAGGATGAAACCGCGCTTGATCTTGAGCCGTCAGTTACGGATGTGACCGCAGAGCGGATGAACGATTTCAAATTGTCTTATAAAGTTGACATAAAAAAAGACGAAGGGCGCGCCGTTTTTCACCTGTGCGGAGCGGAAGCCGCAGGGTGCGTTTCGCACATTACCGGCGCAGACGCCGGAGCAATGAACCCGTTTGACCACCGCGACTGCCCGGAAATTGACGCCCGCGCGGCGCGGACAGACAGGCTGGGAGTTACCGGATTTGACATTGACACACCGGGGGCAAACGCCGGGGAGGTGCGGAAACTGTTTGAGAAGGGCGGCGCGGCATTTGCGGGCGCGGATGTTTTTGAGGCGGTGAGAATAGAAGCCGTGATACCCGTATACGGAAAAGATATGGACGAATCCACAATCGCGCCCGAGGCGGGGCTTGAAAATGCCGTGTCTTTTGAAAAGGGCTGTTACGTGGGACAGGAGGTTGTGGCAAGAACGCACTGGCGCGGAAGGGTCAACAGACACCTCGCGGGGTTTGTGTTTGAGGGAGACCCGCCGCCCGGAGGAAGTGAAATTTTTTCAGACGGCTCTGCCGCAGGGCGCGTAACTTCGTCCGGATTTTCGCCCCGTCTCGGCGCTGTTGCCATGGGATATATAAGGCGCGAATACGCGGCGGCGGGAACGGAGATACTCACAAGCGGCGGACAGCGCGGGAAGGTGGTCTGATTCTTCCCGTCCGAAGCGGTTTTTAATCAGTATTTACAATGTTGAAAGCGGTTTCTAACCTGTGGACAACGGGCGCGTTTTTTGTTAGAATTGAAAAGGTTTGAAACCGCCCGTTTCAAAACCGCAAACAAGCCCTCAGGAGGTGGAAATTGAGCGCCGATTCCGCACAGCAGAACGACGGATACACATCTGAACAGATAAAGGTTCTTCCCGGCCTTGAGGCGGTGAGAAAACGTCCCGATATGTACATCGGCGACACAAGCACGAGGGGGTTTCACCACCTTGTTTTTGAGGTGGTTGACAACAGCGTTGACGAGGCGCTTGCGGGTTTCTGCACTGAGGTAAAAACTGTTATACATGCGGACGGCTCCATAACCATTTCAGACAACGGCAGGGGCATTCCCGTTGACAAGCATGAGAAGACCGGCAAATCGGGTGTTGAAGTTGTTATGACAATGCTTCACGCCGGGGGAAAGTTTGACGGCAAAGTCTACAAGGTTTCCGGCGGTCTCCACGGGGTCGGCGTTACTGTTGTGAACGCGCTTTCAGAGTTTCTTGAACTTGAGATACACAGAGACGGCAAGATATGGAAACAGAGATACGAGAAAGGCAAGGCGGCAACCGAACTTGAAGGCGGGGAAAGCACAAAGACAAGCGGAACCTCAATAACCTTCAAGCCGGACAGTTCCATATTTGAGCTGGACGAGTTTTCATACGACACCATAGCGCATAGGGTGAGGGAACTTGCGTTTCTCAACAGCGGACTGCGAATGAGTCTGTCCGATGAGAGGACGGGAAAGAATCAGGAGTTTTTCTATGAGGGCGGGATATCCGCTTTTGTGGCGGAGATGAATGAGCGCGTGAGGCCGCTTCATCCCGATGTGATACACGTTGAAGGCGAGAAGTCCGACACTGTTGTTGAGATAGCGTTTCAATACAACGACACATACAGGGAAAACGTTTTGTGCTACGCGAACAACATCAACAACATTGAGGGAGGCACGCACCTTGCGGGTTTCCGTGGCGCGCTCACACGCACAATCAACAAATACGCGGAAGACAAGGGCATTTTGAAAAATCTCAAAGTCCAACTCTCGGGAGACGATGTGCGCGAGGGTCTGACCGCCGTTGTGAGCGTGAAACTGCCAGACCCGAAGTTTGAAGGGCAGACAAAAACGAAACTTGGAAACACATACGTGAAGGGCATCGTGGAGACTTTGCTTAACGAGCGGCTTTCCGCGTTTTTTGAGCAGACCCCGCAGGTTGCCAAACGCATAGTCGGCAAAGCGGTTGACGCGGCAAGGGCGAGAGACGCGGCGCGCAAGGCGAGGGAACTCACAAGGCGCAAAAGCGCGCTTGAATCCGGGTCGCTTCCGGGCAAACTGGCGGACTGTCAGGAGAAAGACCCTTCCCGTTGCGAGTTGTTCATAGTTGAGGGAGAGTCTGCGGGCGGTTCCGCAAAGCAGGCGCGTTCGCGTCTTGATCAGGCGGTTCTTCCGCTGAAGGGAAAGATACTGAACGTGGAAAAGGCGCGTCTTGACAAGATGCTTGCCAATGAGGAGATACGCACCATTATCAGCGTTCTTGGAACGGGTGTTGAGGAGGATTTTGACATCTCCAAACTCCGCTACCACAAGGTGATATTGATGACGGACGCCGATGTTGACGGCTCTCACATCAGAACGCTTCTTCTCACACTTTTTTACCGCAATTTCAGAGAGGTGATAGACAGGGGTTATCTCTACATAGCCCAGCCGCCGCTTTACAAAGTGCGCAAGGGCAAGACAGACCGCTACCTGAAAGATGACGGTGAATACGAAGCGCATTTGCTTGGGCTTGGGATTGACGGGTGTTCGGTAAAAACCGGCGGCAACGGAAGCGCGAAAACGTTGAAAGCGGCAAAACTCACGGATTTTGTGAGGGATTCAATAAGGTATGGAAAGTGTCTTGAAGCGATAATGAGGAAGGGTGTTCATTCCAAGGTTGTTGAGGCGTTCGCGTCTTTGCCGGATTTCACGGCGGAAGATCTTATGCCCGGAAACGACAAGCGGTTGGACAAGGTTCTTGACGCGGTGAAAAAGTATCTTGCCGCGCGTCATCCTGAGATTGAGGACTTGGATTGCATGATAGAGGAAGGGAAAAAGGGCGAAGACGGCGCGCCTGATGAGTCGGTCGTTATAACCTACACTTTCAAGGAAGGCGGCGCGGTTGCCGGAACGGTTATAGACGGCGCGCTTGCGGCATCTCCTGAATTTGCAGACCTTTGCCGTCTCACGGTTTCAATCAAAGAATCGGGGGAGAGTCCGTATCTTGTTGAGGAGCCGGACGGCGAACATTCGTTTGAGAATTTCTCTCAAGTGTCTGAGTTCATACTTGAGCGCGGCAAGAAGGGGCTTTTTATTCAGCGTTACAAAGGGCTTGGAGAAATGAACCCCGAGCAGTTGTGGGAGACTACAATGAACCCTGAAACCTACACATTGAGGAAGGTTACGCTTGAAGACGCCGAAGGCGCGGAGTTGATGTTTCAAACCCTAATGGGCGATGAGGTTGAACCGCGTAGGGAATTTATTGAGTTGAACGCCCTGAATGTTAGTAATTTGGATGTGTGAGCGGGCAAGTCAAATATTATTTTACAAAATGAGACCGTTCAAAATATAAACCCAACTCAAACGGTACTCCCGTTTCCGCAGCCGCAGATAGTTTGTAAAAATATTCTTTTCCTCTTTCTGTTATCAGTCCCTGCTCCACAGTATGGTCGGGATGAAGTGTTAAAATTGATTTTGCGCCAAGAATATAGTCCCCTTCCGGTAAATAGAAAACCAATGACTGACCGCCACCATGAAATGTTGCAATCTTTATGCCGTTGACATATATCTCTATCTCATTTTCTTCGTGGAGTCCGCGGTCACGAACAATTACAACCTTTCCCGCATTCCCAGACGCGCTCCTGTACTTTTTAAACTCCGGTTCGTAATGTTCCGATGGAACTCTTGTAGATTGTGCAAATGTAATAGTTTTTGACAGGCAACCCGTCAGACAGAAAGACAACAAAATTAAACTGACAATTATTTTTTTCAAAACAAAACTGCTCCCGTTCCAATGAAATAATTAACCGTGAAAGTCTAACAGATGTTTTTTACCAATATCAATTTCTGATGATTTTGACTTTCTCAACCGCCTTTGCGGTTTCAACATTCTCCGTCTTATCCGTAAGGCGGTTTTTAATCTCCACCTTGCCCTCTTTCAGCCCTCTGGGTCCGACAATCACCTGAAACGGAATTCCAATCAACTCCGCATCCTTGAACTTCACACCCGCGCTCTCATCGCGGTCATCAATCACCGCGTCAATATTTGCCTCAATCAGACCGTTGTAAATCTTATCCGCCACCGAAACCGTTTCCTCATTTGTCATATTGATTGGAATAACCGCGACCTCAAACGGCGCAATGGCGGGCGGGATAACCATTGATTTCCCGTCGTTGTTCTGCTCTATCGCGGCGGCTGCGGTTCTGCCTATGCCGATTCCGTAGCAACCCATGACAAACGGCTTTTCCTCTCCGTTCTTATCCGTGAATGTCGCCTCCATCGCCTCGCTGTATTTTGTTCCGAGCATGAACACATGCCCCACTTCTATTCCCCTCACAGAAGACAGTTTTCCCTTGCCGCACTCAGGACAGCCGTCTCCGTCTTTCGCAACCTGAATGTCAAAAAAAGCGTCAGAGGAAAAATCTCTTCCCTCGCAAACGCCGGTCAGGTGGAAATCCTTTTTGTTCGCGCCCACAACCGCGCCGCTCATCTTCTCAATGGAGTTGTCCGCAACAATTCTTATCTTTTCCTTCATTCCCACGGGCCCGCTGAAACCCACCGCGCCGCCCGAAACACGCACAATCTCATCCTTGTCCGCAAGTTCCGCCGCCTCGGCTCCGAGAGCGGATTTAAGTTTCGTTAAACTGAGCTCCCTGTCTCCACGCACAAGGGCGGCAACCGTTTCCGTATCGGTCTTCACAATCATAGTTTTTATCAAATCCCCAAGTTCTGTTTTTACAAACTCCGCCACTTCGGCGGCGGTTTTCATCGCGGGCGTCTCAACCTCTTTTACCGCTTCATCCTTTCCTCCGCCTTCCGCGCTTCCGGTTTTTGCCACCCCCGCCAGTTCAAGATTTGCCGCGTATCCGCAACCGCAGGTCATCACAATATCCTCGCCGGTCGGCGCGAGAACCATAAACTCGTGAGACGCGCTTCCGCCGATGTTGCCCGTGTCCGCAAGAACGGAACGGAACTCAAGCCCGCAACGCTCAAAAATTCTTTCGTAAGCGTCAAACATCTTCCGGTACGATTCCTTTGCGTCTCCGGTCGAAGCGTCAAAACTGTAAGCGTCTTTCATAATGAACTCGCGCGCGCGCATAATGCCGAAACGCGGACGGATCTCATCACGGAATTTCGTCTGAATCTGATAAAAATTGACCGGCAGGTCTTTGTATGAGCGAATATCCCTCGCCGCCAAATCGGTGATGATTTCCTCGTGCGTGGGACCCATGCAGAAATCCCTGTCCGCCCTGTCTTTGAAGCGCAAAAGTTCCTTGCCGTAGTAATCCCACCTGCCGCTTTTTCTCCACAACTCCGCCGGAGCCACCGCCGGAAGAAGCAACTCTGTCGCCCCCGCGCGGTTCATCTCCTCGCGGACTATGCCCTCTATCTTTCTCAAAAAACGGAGCCCGAGCGGCAGATAGTCGTATATCCCCGCCGCAACTCTGCGTATCATTCCCGCCCGCGCCATAAGACGGTGGCTCGCCACTTCCGCGTCAGAAGGGTCGTTTTTCAGGGTTGGTATGAAGTATCCGGAAAATCTCAACGTCCGACCGTCTCTGCCGAGTATGTGCCTATCTCTTTGACAAGTTCGTCAACAATCTGAGACTCTTTGAATGAGCGGACAAGTTTCCCGTCTCTGTAAAGCATTCCTTTGCCCCTTCCGCCGGCTATGCCTATGTCCGCGTCTCCCGCCTCGCCGGGCCCGTTGACCACACAGCCCAGAATGGCGACCTTTACCGGCTTTGAAAGTTTCATCGCTCCGGTGCGTTTTTCCACGTCGTCAACAAGTTTCATCAGGTCTATCTCAAGCCGCCCGCAACCGGGGCACGAGATAATCTCAACGCCGCTTTTCCGCAATCCGATTGATTTCAGTATGTTGATGCCGACCGCAACCTCTTCAGCCGGGTCTTCGGTGAGCGAAACTCTGATGGTGTCGCCAATTCCCCGCGACAAAAGAGCGCCGATGCCGACCGAGGATTTTATCGTTCCCATCTTCCGTGTTCCCGCTTCCGTAACGCCGAGGTGGAGAGGATAGTCGGTTTCTTCCGCTATCAGTTCGTACGCCTCTATCATTCTCAAAACATCGGTTGATTTGACCGATATTTTTATGTCGCGGAAATCAAGGTCTTCAAGGATTGCCGCGTGTCTCTGCGCACTTTCCGCAAGGGCGGCGGCGGTGGGAGAGCCGTGTTTTTTCAAAATATCTTTTTCAAGCGAGCCGGAGTTGACCCCTATTCTGATGGGGATTTCCCTGTCGCGGCAGGCGTCTACAACCGCCCTGATTTTTTCGCGCGACCCGATGTTTCCGGGATTGATTCTCATCGCGTCAACGCCCTGTTTTATCGCGGTAAGCGCGAGTTTGTGGTCAAAATGTATGTCTGAAACAAGCGGTATGTTTGTCCGCTTTTTGATTTCACCGAGAGCGTCAGCCGCGCTCTGGTCGGGAACTGCGAGGCGCGCTATGTCGCAACCCGCTTCTTCAAGTCTGCGTATTTCCGCGACAGTCGCCTCAACGTCCCGCGTGTCGGTTTTGGTCATTGACTGAACCGAAACCGGCGCGCCGCCGCCAACCTCAACATCTCCTATTCTGATTTTCCGGGAAATTCTGCGCAAACCGCAAGAAAAGTTAGTTTATGAGGGGGGAGGTGTCAAGCCGCCGGGAGCGGGTTTGTAAAGGTCTTTTCTCAAGTATTTCGGCGAGAAGGAAAAAGCGGTTTCGGTTTTTCCCTCCTCCATCAGCCGCAATCCCAGAGCCGCGCAAACCGCCGCGCTTGAAGACGTTACGGCAAAACCCTCAATCCCCGCCCCGTCATCTCCGCGCCGCGAGCCGGAACCTTCCTGCAAAACGGCGGTGAGCCCGTCATCTTTCATCTCCGCCGCGCCGCGCGCCAGTTCACCGGCAGACACAACCTCATCTTCCGACATCCTTGACAGCACACCGTTTTCTTTTCTGAAAAATGCCCGGAAAAACATCCCGCTTCTCGCGTCTATTGCCGCGCAGATATTCCCCTGACGGCAGTCCGCGCTTGCCGCGAGCAGTTCAAGAGACGGCACGGGAGCGATGGGAATACCAAGCGCGTAGGCAAACGCTTTTGCCGCCGCCGCGCCAACTTTCAAAGAGGTGAAAAATCCCGGACCTGAGGAAACCGCGACAAGACCAATATCGCTTTTGCCGATTGAGGTTTCCTTTAACGCCTCATCCACCGACAGCGTGAGTTCTTCCGCATTTTTTGTGAGTGAACGGACGGCAAGTGTCTTTTCCCCGTCCGCAAGGGCAATTTGCCCCCGGTGGGTTGAAGACTCAATCGCCAAAACTTTCATTTTCAGGAGTCTTTGACGCCGGCTTTTCCCAGAATGTCCTTTCTCAGCCGGCGGGCGAGCGGAAGGTTGTCTGCCAGAAACTCAACGGATTTCTGGCGTCCCTGCCCGATTTTTGTGTCTCCGTATGAGAAATGCGCGCCTTTCTGCTCAACCACTCCGTAGTGGGCTCCGATGTCCAGAAGTTCCCCGAATTTTGAGATTCCCTTGCCGTAGACTATTTCCACTTCGGCGGCTCTGAACGGCGGCGCGACCTTGTTTTTTACAACGCGCACCCTCGCCTTGATTCCCGTTATGTTTTCGTCCTTGTCTTTTACGGCCGCAATTCTTCTCACGTCCATGCGGACTGAAGAGTAGAAACGCAGGGCGGTTCCGCCGGTTGTGGTTTCGGGGTTCATGTAGGCGGGAACTCCGATTTTCTGCCTTGTCTGGTTGATGAAAACCACAATCGTGCCAGATTTGTGCACATTTCCCGTCAGTTTTCTCAGAGCCTGAGACATCAGCCTTGCCTGAAGTCCCACGTGCTTGTCTCCCATCTCTCCGTCTATCTCCGCCTTGGGAACAAGGGCGGCAACGGAGTCAATAACTATGATGTCAACCGCTCCGCTCTTTACAAGTGTGTCAACTATTTCAAGCGCCTGCTCGCCGCTGTCGGGCTGGGAAACCAGAAGGTCGGTCAGCTTCACTCCCAGAGCTGCCGCGTATTTTGGGTCAAGGGCGTGCTCTGCGTCCACAAAAGCCGCCGTGCCTCCGTTTTTCTGGCATTCCGCAATCGCGCTTATGGCGATTGTTGTTTTGCCCGAAGACTCCGCGCCGTATATCTCAACAATTCTTCCCCTCGGAAGCCCGCCCACGCCCAGAGCGATGTTTACGCCGACCGAGCCGGTGGAAACCACCTGCATATCCGGCAATTTTCCGTCCGCGCCGAGCGTCATAATCGCGCCGTCTCCGAACTGTTTTTCTATTATTGAGATTGCCTTGTCTATTGAAGTTTCAGTTTTTGAAGGTTTGGTTTTTTCTTTTGCAGACATTTTTTACTCCAAATTTTTTTCCGCGCCGCCCGGCAAAAGCGCCAGCCTCATCACCATCTCAAGAGCCGCCGCCACAGAACTTTCGCGTATGCGGGAGCGTTTTCCCCTGAACTCAAATTTTGAGACTTCGCCGCCGGAATTACCCGCGCTGGTGGCAATGTAAACGGTTCCCACCGGCTTTTCAAACGAGCCGCCTCCGGGTCCCGCTATTCCCGTTATCCCGACCCCTATGCTTGCGCCGAACCGTTTTCTCACCCCTTCCGCCATAGCCTCCGCCACGGCGGCGCTCACGGCTCCCTCTTTTTCAATCAGCGCGGCGGGAACGCCAACCGTGTCGGTCTTTGATTCGTTGGAATACGACACAACGCCGCCCGGAAACCATGCGGAACTTCCGGCGATACCGGTCAGTTTCCCGGCAAGCATTCCCCCCGTGCACGATTCCGCCGTGGCAACGGTGAGTTTTTTTTCGCTCAGCGCCCGCGCCACCGCTTCGGTGAGCGTTTCGCCGCCGGTTGAGAAAGCCGCGGAAGCAAAATGTTTTTTTATTTCTCCGGCGACCTTCTCAACCTCCGGCGCGTTGCGAGGGTGGGAAACTCTCACCTGAATTTCGTGCTCTCTCAACCGGTACGCGATGTCAACTTCGCCCGTGTCCATGCTCTCAACCCGCCTTGCTATCTCTGATTCCGGCACACCGAAAATACTGACCGCCTTTATTGAAAAGCCTCCCGCGCCGCCCCTGCGGATGATGTCCGGCAGGGCAAAATCTTTGAGCATCGCCCTGAACTCGGCAGGCACTCCGGGCAGAAAGTAGAAAACCGCCTTTTCCGGTTTGAACATGAACCCCGGAGCCACGCCCTCTGAATTTGGAACCGGCTCCGCGCCCGAGGGAAATTCCGCCTGCTTTTTATGTGACGGCAGAACACGCCGGTCTATCTTCTTCAGCGCGTTCTCAACCATTTCAAGCGCGCGCGCGTCTGTTTCAAGCGGAACACCGAAACTTTCCGCCGCGCAAGACGCGGTGAGGTCGTCGGGCGTGGGACCGAGACCGCCGCAGACGACTGTGAAGTCCGCCTTTGCCGCGTCTCTCAGGGCGGCAACTATGTCTTTTCTGCTGTCGCCCACAGACGTTCTTTTGCGGGGCGGCGCGATTCCCGCAGACACCAGTTCACGCGCCGCGAATGAAAAGTTTGTGTCTTCAGTCGCCCCTGAAAGAATCTCATCTCCAACCGTTACAAACTCAATTTCAGCCAAGAAACGCCCCCGAAAAAACACCAAAATATCCGGCGGCGGCAACGGCGGGGGCGGCGAGAAACCCCGCGTAAACGTCATCAAGCACTATCCCCCAGCCGCCCGGAAGTTTTTCAATCAGGCGCGAGGGATAGACTTTCACGATGTCAAAAACCCTGAACAGAACAAAACCCAGAACTATCTCTCCCGCTCCTCCCGAAGACAGAAGCATTGCGGCAAAAAATCCCGCCGCTTCGTCAATAACAATTTTTTGAGGGTCGCCGCCGCCGAACGCGGTTTGCGCCTTTGCGCACACAAATACTGACACAAGCGTGAACGCGGCGCAGAAAACGGCGAACTCTGCCGCGCCGAGGTTTTTGAGAAAAAACGCGTAGACAGCCACAGCCCCCGCCGTTCCCGCCGTTCCCGGAGCGACAGGAAAATAGCCCAGACCGAAAAGCGAAGATACGATTTTTGCGGGTGTTCCCGGTTTCAGTTTCGCGCTCCGGATTCCACTTCGAGAAGTGTTTTTTTCATCTCCGCCCCGCCTCCGCCGCTGTATCCTCCCGCCCCTTTCGCGCCGACAACCCTGTGGCACGGAATGAGTATCGGGAAAACGTTTGCCGCAAGCGCGCCCGCGACCGCTCTGCGGTATTTTACTCCGCCCGCCGCCTCCGCGATTTCCGAATATGTTCTGGTTTGCCCGCGCGGTATTTTCGCCGTTTCTCTCCACACGCGCAGGCGGAACCGCGAAGCTTCGGGAAGCACCGCCCCGCGAAGAGGCGGATTGAGCCCGCTCTCTTTGAGGCACGCAGACACGTCTGAGAGCGCGGAGTCAAGCGCGCGCTTGGTTTCAGGGGGAATTCTCCCGGCGCGGGAAGCGGGTTTTTTCTCAAGCCCGACCGATATGCGGCGAAGCCCTTGCCTGTCTGCGTAGGCGGTTACGAAAATACCGCGCTCAAATTCAATCGTTTTGGAAAAAAGGAAGGTTTGTTCCATTTGAGAAAACCGCTCCATAATCTATAATTGCGCGGAAGGCATTGCAAGAACAGTTCCGTTTCCGAATTGAACATTTTACACCACATCCGGGGGCTACGCGCAGATTCACAGGGAACTTTCCCATGGCAAAGATTATAGGGGTTGTGAATCAGAAGGGCGGCGTGGGAAAAACCACGACCGCGGTCAATCTTTCAGCAAGCCTCGCCTTGCTGAGACAGAAAACCCTGCTTGTGGATTTCGACCCTCAAGGCAATTCTTCAAGCGGCGTGGGTGTTGACAAAAACGACCCGGACATTGCCACGGTCTACGATGTGCTTACGGGCGAAAGCCCGCTTGAGCCGTCAATCAGAAAAGTTTATCCTGACTTTTTCAAAGACATGTTTGACGTTCTGCCGTCAAACTCGCAGCTTACCGGGGCGGAGGTTGAGTTTCTTTCAATTGAAGACAGGGAGAACGTTCTCAAAAACCGTTTTTCAGAGGTTCCGGACTCCTACGATTACGTCATCATAGACTGTCCGCCTTCGCTGAACATACTTTCCATAAACGCCCTTGCGGCGGCGGACTCGGTGATAATTCCGGTTCAGTGTGAATACTACGCGCTTGAAGGGGTTGCCCACATCCGCAACACGCTTTCTCTCGTGCGGCGGCGCATCAATCCCGCTTTGAGCGTTGAAGGTTATCTTCTGACTATGTTTGACACGCGAAACAACATCTGCCACGCGGTTGCCCGCGAAACGCGCAACCATTTCGGGGCGGAAACTTTTGAGACGGTAATATCGCGCACCGTCCGCCTTGCGGAGTGTCCGAGCCACGGCAAACCGCTTATTGTTTATGAAAGTAATTCCCAGGGGGCGCAAGATTATATGTCGCTTGCCGGGGAGATAATAAAGAAAAACGGAGGTGTTCAAACTTGAGAAAAAACACACTTGGCAGAGGGCTTGAATCTCTCATTCCGGAAGGCGGCGCTGATGCCGGAAGTCAGAAGGGGCGGCTTTCCCTTCCCCTCGAACGGCTCAAACCCGGAGCGGGACAGCCCAGAAAAAGTTTTGATGACACCGCGCTCGGCGAACTCGCGGACTCAATAAAAGAGAAGGGGCTGATACAGCCGCTGATTGTTAGAAAGCACGGGGCGAAATACGAGATAATCGCCGGAGAAAGGAGGTGGCGGGCGGCACAGAAAGCGGGTTTAAGAGAAGTTCCCGTTATCGTGAGGGAGATGGCGGACGGCGAGTCCGTTGAGATTGCGCTTATTGAGAACATTCAGCGCGAAGACCTCAACCCGTTTGAAGAGGCGGGCGCGTACGAAAGGCTTCTTGACGAGTTTGATTTGACCCACGATGAGGTCGCAAAACGTGTCGGCAAAAGCAGGGCGGCGATTACAAACCAGTTGCGGCTTTTGAAACTTTCCCCGCCCGCCCGGGAGGCGCTTCTGTCGGGGCGTATATCAATGGGTCACGCGAGGGCTGTTTTGGGTCTCAAGTCCGGAGCGGATGAGCAGGCGGCGGTTTCAAAGACAGTCTCGGGCGGCCTGTCTGTGCGGCAGACAGAAACGCTTGTGAGAAAAATAAACTCAGGCGGCAGAAAAGGGGGCGGCGCGAAACAGGCGGACATATATTTGAAGCAGGCGGAGCGCGCCATACGCGAACGGCTTGGAGCCAGAGTGAAGATAGAGGGCGGAAGGGAGAAGGGCAGAATTGTTATCGCCTATTCGTCTGCAGATGAACTTGAGAGAATTTCTTTTGAGATGGCGAATGAGTCTCCCCTGCCTTCGGGCGGTTCGGGCGGGGGAACGGCGGAATGAAAATGTTTGATGTGAAAATAGAGATTCGTCCGGCGGGAGGCGTGCTTGACCCTCAGGGCAAAACCGTTTTCTCCACATTGGAGAATCTGGGTTTTAAGGGCGTGAAATCCGTAACTGCGGGCAAACTGATAGAGTTGAGCGTAGAGTCCGGGGACAAACAATCGGCGGAAAAAGAGGCGCGGGAGATGTGCGAGCGGTTTCTCGCAAACCCCGTGATAGAGGTGTTTTCCGTTGAAGTTCAGCCGCGCGCGGAGAAGGGCGGTGGCTGAGTTCGGCGTGCTTGTTTTTCCGGGCTCAAACTGCGATGCGGATTGCGTCAGCGCGGTCAGGGCTCTTGGCTACGGAGGCGTGAGCGTTTGGCATGAGGAGACGTCTCTTGACGGCATTGACTGCGTTGTTATTCCCGGCGGCTTTTCCTATGGAGACTATTTGAGAACGGGGGTGATGGCGTCTTTTTCTCCCGTGATGGAGAGCGTGAAGGAATTTGCCGGCGAGGGCAAGCCCGTTATCGGAATCTGCAACGGGTTTCAGATACTCACCGAATGCGGGCTTGTGCCCGGCGCGTTTGTGCGGAACTCGTCTCTGCGTTTTGTGTGTAAATGGACACACGTGCGCGTTGAGAACACGCAGACGCCTTTTACGGCGGAGTTCAAAAAGGGCGATGTGTTGAGAATTCCGGTCGCAAACGGAGAGGGGGCTTTTTTTTGTTCTGAAGACGAGGCGGCGGAGATGGAGAGTGAAGGGCGGGTTGTTCTCCGCTACTGCACAGAAGACGGCGAGGTGACTGCCGGCGCAAATCCCAACGGCTCTGTGGCTAACATAGCGGGTGTTTGCTCGGGCGGCGGAAACCTGATTGGAATGATGCCGCACCCTGAAAGGTGTTGCGACAAAACCCTCGGCGGCACAGACGGCGCGGGGATTTTTGAGTCGGCAGCGCGGTGGGTTTCAAAAAAACGCGAAGGGTAGCCTGCGTTTTATCTTTGATTTTTCTGTGGTAGTTTTCCACCGGACGGAAGTTTTTTTGTCATGCCTGAAGAAAACGGAAATTTTATAGACATCACGGGCGAAGTCTGCCCCATGACTTCAATCAAAACCAAACTCAAACTCAAAGGTATGCAGACGGGCGATGTGCTTGAGGTTCGCGTGAGCCGGGGCGAGCCGGTTGAAAACCTGCCCCGCACAATCGAGCGCGAAGGACACAAGGTTATTGAAATCAAACAGGAAGGCGATTTCTACACCGTCAGGATAGAGCGCGTCTGATATGAGGCAAGCCGCCGACATCGAAGACTTGCGAACCGAAGCGGTATCACGCTCAATCGTTGATTTTATCGGAAACACTCCCCTTATCAGACTTTCAAAACTTGCGCGCGGAATTCCGCAAGATGTTGAGATATACGCCAAAGCGGAATGGCTGAACCCCGGCGGTTCGGTGAAAGACCGCGCGGCTTTCAGAATGGTTTCAGAAGCCGTGGCAAACGGCGACCTGAAAAAAGGGCGCGTGATAATGGACTCGTCTTCGGGCAACACCGCCATCGCGTATTCAATGATAGGCGCGGCGCTGGGGTTTCCCGTCACAATAGTTACCCCGGCAAACATCAACCTTGAAAGAAAGAAAACCATTGAGGCGTTCGGCGCGGAGATAATTCACTCTGACCCCATAGAAGGCTCGGACGGCGCGATTATGCTTGCCCACAAAATCAAAAACGAATCGCCCGACAAATATTTTATGCCCGACCAATACAACAACCCTCTCAACCCTCTCGCCCATTACGACACAACCGCCCCGGAAATATGGGAGCAAACGGGCGGGCGCGTTACGCATTTTATAGCGGGAGTGGGAACAAGCGGCACGCTGATGGGAGTTTCGCGGCGGCTGAAAGAGTTCAACCCGGAAGTGAAAACTCTGGAGATTCAGCCGGCGGAAGTGCTTCACGGTCTTGAGGGGCTCAAACACATGGAGACCTCAATAGTGCCGGGGATTTACGACCGGGGCGTGTTTGACGGCAGTATCAGTATCTCCACCGAAGATTCATACAGGATGATGGAGGAGATGGTTAAGGAAGAGGGAGTGTTTATCGGACATTCCGGCGGCGCGGCGGTTTGCGGGGCGATAGAGGTGGCGCGCTCAATCACGGCGGGCGTTATAGTAACGGTGCTTCCGGACAGCGGATTCAGATATTTGAGCGAGAAACTGTGGTGGTAGAGATTTCAAAAGAAGCGTTTGAGGGAATGAAGGCGCACGCCGAGCGCGGATATCCCGAAGAGGTTTGCGGAGTTATGGCGGGCGGGGAAGCGCGAGTTTCGGTTTTTACCGAATGCCGCAACCTCAACACCGAAAGAGCGCGCGACAGATACGAACTTGACCCCGTTTCTTTCAACGAAGCGGACAGCGCGGCGAGGGAGAAGGGAATGGATATAGTCGGCATATACCACTCCCACCCCGACCATCCGGCGCAACCTTCAGAGACAGACAGGCAAAGGGCGTGGCCCGGATGGGGATACCTGATAATGTCAATAGAAAAGGGCGCTTTCAAAACCGCCACTCTGTGGTATCTGAACGAAAAAACGGGCTTTTTCGAGCAAAGAGATTTTGTTGTCGGCGGCTAGTTTCGTCCGCTCCGTCCGCGCAAAAAGCAAAGGACTTTATTTTCCAATTTTCTTTTTGTTATAATGGCGCGAGCAGTCGGTTCTGCGGAAAACATTAGAGGGGTTTAGAGATGAAAAGATTTTCAGTATTTGCGATTATCGCTATTGTTGCGGGGGCGGTTTACACGCTGTTTCCCGGCGATTCCGTAACAACAACCGCGAATAAAGAGGCGTCCGCAGGCGAGCATTCCGGCGCGCTTGCCTACACTTACAAGATAAAAAACGGCGACTCGCTGATACTGATAGCGCGGAAATTCGGGCTGGATGTTGAAACGATTAAAGATGCCAACACCCTAAAAGACAGCGTCATATACAAGGGAGATCTTCTCGGCATTCCCGTTGACCCGAGTTCGGTCGCGTTTTTCTACACCGCCAAGCCGGGCGACACCATAACCTCAATCGCCCGCGCCCACGGCACAAGCGTTGAGCGCGTAATGAGGCTCAACCATATGGATGACGACTCTCTGATAGCGTCTCAAAAAATCCTCGTGAACCGCAACCCCGATTCGGACGCGAGATATGTTGTGTTTGAAATTGCGGATGGAGACACGCCGCAGGAAATTTCAAAAGCGTTCGGAGTCGGCATAAAAGAGATTGAGAAGATGAACGCCTCCCATCCGGGCTGGAAGGATCCGGGTTCGCACATCGTTGTTGACACTTTTGACTACAAATACTCTCCGCGCACACGCGACAGCATTATAGACACGGCGAAACGCTATCTGGGCTCTCCCTACAAATACGGCGGAAACTCAACGAAAACCGGCATAGACTGCTCGGCTTACGTCAAAAAAGTGTTCGGCTTTTTCGGCGTTAACCTGCCCAGAACGGTCAGGCTTATGCACAAACACGCCGACGGGCTCTGGGTTGACAAAAACCGGCTTATGAAGGGCGACCTCGTTTTCTTTGAAACCGACAGACCCTTCCCCTCGCACATCGGCATCTACATGGGAGACGGCAAATTCATTCACGCCTCATCGGTGGGTGAAAAGGTTATAGTTTCGGAACTGTCCCGCCCCTACTACACGGAAACCTACATAGGAGCGAAGAGGATATACCTGCGCGACAGCGACACGGTTGCCTATCTGGATACCGAGACGGAACACTGAACGGGAAAATGGACGGCGGCAAGGAGATAGATAACGCGGTCAAAGGCTTCCGGCGGTATCTGCAGTATGAGAGAAACCTGTCATCCAACACAGTCCGCGCCTACATGACGGACATACGTCAGTTCACCGGCTTTGTGATAAAAAAACGGCTCAACCTTTTCTCAATGGATTTGAGGGATATGAACAGATACGTGGAGTCTCGTTTCGCGCTCAATTCCAAAACTTCAACTGAAAGAAAACTTGCCGCCGTCAGGTCTTTTTTCCGCTTTCTGAACACCGAAAACATGACGGACGGCAATCCCGCGAAAAGCGTGAAAGCGCCGAAAAAAAAGAAACCGCTTCCGTCCTTTCTTTCCGTGGATGAGATAGACGCCCTCATGAGAGTGCTTCAAGACAGGGAGGGAAGTTTTCACCTGAGAAATGTGGCGATGTTTGAACTCGCGTACTCTTGCGGCCTCAGGGTTGGCGAACTTGTTTCCGTTAAGCCCGATGATCTGGACTTCGGTCAGTCAACCGTGAGGGTTATGGGAAAAGGCGGAAAGCAGAGGGTTGTTCCATTCGGCTCAAAAGCCGCGAGCGCCCTCAAAGAGTATTTGCCCGCGCGCGGGGAGATGAAACCGAAAACCGATATGCTGTTTGTAGGTTCAAAAAAGACCGGAATAACATCAAGAAGCGTCTCAAGAATTCTGAAACGCTACGCTCTGGCTGCCGGAATCAACAAGAATGTTTCGCCTCACACCCTCAGGCACAGTTTTGCCACACACCTGCTCGCGGCGGACGGCGAAGGCTCTGAAAAACGCGACAAACTGAGGGCGATACAACTTATGCTCGGGCACTCAAGCCTTTCATCAACTCAAAAATATACGCACATATCTGTTGAACAGTTGATGAGCATATATGACAATACTCATCCGAGGGCTTGAGATGACAGACAGCGCGACCGCAACATTTCACGGAACAACCATTGTGTGCGTAAACAAAGACGGGCTTACCGCCATGGGCGGCGACGGACAGGTTACGCTTGGCGATGTTTCCGTAAAGCACACGGCAAACAAGATACGGAAACTGCGTTCGGGCAAAGTGTGCGTGGGTTTTGCCGGCTCCACGGCGGACGCGATAACGCTTTTTGACAGATTTGAAACAAAACTTGAGGAGTTTGGCGGCAACCTTAAACGCGCCGCCGTTGAACTGGGAAAAGACTGGAGAACGGACAGAATTCTGCGCCGCCTTGAAGCTCTGCTTGCCGTTGCCGACAAGGAAAATATGTTTATAATATCGGGCGGCGGAGACATTCTTGAGCCTGATGACGGCATAATCGCCATAGGTTCGGGAGGGTCGTACGCAAGAGCCGCCGCGATTTCTCTCGTGAAGTTTTCAAATCTCAAAGCTGATGAAGTGGTTCGCAATTCGCTTCTCACGGCGGCGGACATCTGCATATACACAAACGATAAAATACGCATTGAGACCGTTTCATAATGAAGGGAGACTCATTTTTTACACCGCGCGAGATAGTTTCCGAACTTGACAAGTACATCATCGGGCAGGACAAAGCCAAAAGGTCGGTCGCGATTGCCCTCAGAAACAGGTGGCGGCGGCAGAAAGTCAGCTCGGAGATGAGGGACGAGATTGTTCCCAAGAATATACTGATGATGGGACCCACGGGTGTCGGGAAAACGGAGATAGCCCGCCGCCTCGCTAAACTTTCTCAGGCGCCTTTTATCAAGGTTGAGGCGTCAAAATTCACCGAAGTCGGGTACATGGGAAGAGACGTTGAGTCCATGATACGCGACCTTACCGAGATAGCCGTAAAACTGGTCTCCGATGAAGAGAGCAAAACCGTTCTCACAAAAGCCGAAGACATGGCGGAGGAGCGGATGCTTGACATTCTTCTGCCTCCCCCGGCGCCTGAACCTGAACCGGCGGGCGGTGAGGAAAGCGGCGCAGACGGCTCCCGCGCTGCGCGCGCGGAGTCTGCGGAAAAGACGAAAGAAAAACTGAGAAAACTTCTGAGGCAGGGGAAGCTGGACGACAAAACAGTGGATATTGAAGTTTCCTCAAACGCAACGCCGTTTCAGATTCTGGGAATGCAGGGAGCAATGGACGAGATAGACCTCAACCTTCCCGAAATGCTCGGCAGTCTTATGGCGAAGGGCCCGAAGTCGAAAAAACTGAAAGTTCCCGCCGCGATGGAGATTCTCATCAGGGAGGAATCTCAAAAACTTGTGGACATGGACAAGGTTGTGAAACTTGCCGTTGAGAGGGTTGAGAACACGGGCATCATATTCATAGACGAGATAGACAAAATTGCCGGCGGAAAATCCAACTCCGGCCCCGATGTGTCAAGAGAGGGGGTTCAGCGCGACCTTCTGCCGATAATAGAGGGCTCAACGGTCAACACAAAGCACGGAATGGTCAGAACAGACCACATAATGTTTATCGGCGCGGGCGCGTTCCACGTTTCAAAACCGTCAGACCTGATACCGGAAATACAGGGGCGTTTCCCCGTGCGGGTTGAGCTTGAGGCTCTCGGCAAAGACGAGATGGTAAAAATACTCACCAAAACGAAAAACGCTCTGGCAAAACAGTATGTTGCCCTGCTGAAAACGGAAGACGTCAACCTTGTGTTCAAGCCCGACGCCATTGAAGAGATAGCCGCGACCGCAATGGAGGTGAACAGTTCAAACGAAAATATCGGCGCGCGGCGGCTTCACACAATCCTTGAGACAATTCTGGACGAAATATCTTTTCAGGCTCCCGACATGACAAAGCGCAAGGTTGAGATAGACGCGGAATACGTCAAAGGAAAAATATCGGGAATTGCCGCCAACAGGGATTTGAGCAAATACATACTCTGATAAATCTCAAAGGCACAATGTTATGTATATTATCTGCGTTTCAGAGCGTGAAATCCGATGACAAACAAGGCCGAAATCCTTGCCGAAGCCCTTCCCTACATAAAGCGGTTTTACGGCAAATACATTGTAGTTAAATACAGCGGCAGTCTCGTGGGCGAATCTCTCACGGGATTTGCGCGTGACATCGCGCTTATGAAATTTGTCGGTATGCACCCCGTTGTGGTTCACGGCGGCGGCAAGCAGATAGCGGCTCAACTCAAAAGCGAGGGAATGCAGTCCCGTTTTATAGCGGGGCTCAGGGTTACGGACAAGGAGATGATAAAGGTTGTGGCAAAGGTGCTTGCCGGAAGGGTCAACAAAAGCGTGGTCGCGGCGATAAGGAAACAGGGCGCGAAATCGGTCGGAATTGCCGGAAGCGACACTTCTCTTCTCAAAGTCGCCAAGGCGGACATCAGGCAGATTGCCGAACTCAACGGCGTAAAAGTTCCCCCCGGAGCCGATATCGGAATGGTGGGAGACATCAAAAAAGTGAACTCAAAACTTCTGCGCCTCTACTCGCAAGACGGGTACGTACCCGTTGTCGCTCCCATCGGCAGAGACTCTAAAGGCGACACCTACAACATCAACGCCGACCACGCGGCGGGCAAACTGGCTTCGGCTCTCAAAGCCGAAAAACTGATTATGCTTACAAACGTTACCGGAATCCTTGACGGCAAAAAGAAACTGCTTTCGTCCGTTACCTTCAAGCAGGCGGACAGGATGATAAAAAACGGAACCATTGAGGGCGGCATGCGCCCCAAAGCCAAATGTTGTGTGGAGGCCGTTACTGAAGGCGTTAAAAAGGCGCACATCATAGACGGGCGAACCGTTCACGCGCTTATACTTGAAATCTTTACAGACGCCGGAATCGGAACTGAGATACGAAAATGACGGAAGAAATAATCTCCCGCACCGATGGGGGCGCGATGAACACCTACCGGCGTTTTCAAATCGCGATTGAAAGGGGCGAAGGCTCGTGGCTGATTGACACCGCCGGCAAAAGGTATCTGGACTTCACATCCGGCATAGCGGTTGCCAACCTGGGGCACTGCCATCCGGCGCTCGTCAGCGCGGCAAAAAAACAGATGGAGACGCTTGTTCACACTTCCAATCTTTTCTACACGGAGCCGCAATCGCGGCTTGTGTCTCTTCTCACCCGCCACTCTTTCGCGGACAAAGTGTTTCTGTGCAACAGCGGAACCGAGGCGTCTGAGGGGGTTATAAAACTCCTCAGGAAATGGGCGCGAAACAGCGGACGCGAAAAAACCATAGTTTGCGCTTCCGGCTCTTTTCACGGGCGGACTCTGGGCGCGCTTGGAGCCACAAGCGGAGAGGCGTTCCGCGCCGGTTTCGAGCCTCTGCCGGAGGGTTTTGTGTTTGTTCCCTACGGAGACACAGGCGCCGTTGACAGGGCGGTTGCGGAGCACCGCGCCTGCGCTTTTATGGTAGAGCCGGTACAGGGCGAAAGCGGAGTAATCATTCCGCCTGACGGCTATCTCTCTTCCGTGCGGGAGATTTGTTCGCGCCACGGAGCCTTGCTCGCGCTTGATGAAATTCAGACCGGAATGGGCAGGACGGGAAAGATGTTCTGCTATGAGCATTCCGGCATAGAGCCGGATGTTGCCGCCATTGCGAAGGGGCTTGGCGGCGGAATACCTTGCGGCGCGGTGCTTGCGAGCGGAGAGGCGGCGGAGAGTCTTACTCCGGGGTCGCACGGAAGCACTTTCGGCGGCGGGGCGTTCGCGTCTGCCTGCGCGGCGGCGGTTATTGAGGAGATAGTTTCCTCCTCGCTTGCGGAAAACGCGCGTGAGCGCGGGCGGCGGCTTCTTGAAGGAATTTTCCCCGGCGATTTTCCGTCCGGCGCGGTCAAAGAGGCGCGGGTAATGGGGCTTATGGCGGGGCTTGAGTTCAACTCGCCCGATGCGGCGAAAGATGTTGTAAGCCTGTGCGCGGAAAAGGGACTGCTCACGATTCTGACCGCCGGAAACGTGATGCGGCTTCTTCCTCCGCTTATAGTTACGAATGAGGAGATAGACATTGCCGTCTCAACAATAAAAGAGGCGGCAAACGAGGTATGCGCATAATGAGCAGGAATTTTTTAAGTGTTTTTGACGTTTCCGCGGGCGACATTGAAAAGATGATGGCGCGCGCGCTTGAGCACAGGGAGTACAGCGCGAAGGGGGCGGTGGGCAAGTCTCTTGAAGGCAAGGTTGTGGGGATAGTTTTTGAAAAGCCGTCCACGCGCACGAGGGTTTCATTTGAATCGGCGGCGGCGATGCTGGGCGCGCATCCGGTTTTTATAGATTCGGGAAGCACTCAGATAAACCGGGGCGAAACGCTTGAAGACACGGCGAAGGTTTTGTCTTCGTATGTTGACATAATAGTCATGAGAACCCACGAGCAGGAGCGGATTGAGAGTTTTGCCGGGAGTTCATCAGTTCCCGTCATAAACGCGCTGAGCGAGATGGAGCATCCCACGCAGGCGCTCGCCGATATGTTCACAATCGCGATGCAGGACATAGATTTGGCAAGTTTCAAACTCGCCTACATTGGTGACGGCAACAACGTGGCGAATTCGCTGATAGGAATGTCTTCCGTTCTGGGTTTTGACGTCGCGGTCGCGGCTCCTCCCGGCAGAGAGCCGGATGAGGGTGTGCTGAACAGAAGTGGAAAAAGCAACGGCAGGTCGGCGCACATCACAATCACGAACGACCCTGCGGAAGCGGTTGAAGATGCCGATGTGATTTACACCGATGTGTGGGTCAGCATGGGGCAGGAAGGCGGCGGGGATGAGGTGAAAAAACTGTTCTCTCCGTATCAGGTCAACGCAGGGCTCCTTTCACGCGCTCCGGCAGACGCCGTTGTTATGCACTGCCTTCCCGCGCACAGGGGCGAGGAAATCACCGCCGAGGTGATGAACGACAAAAGGTTCATCGGCTTTGAGCAGGCGGAAAACAAACTCCATACCGCAAAATCGGTTCTGGAGTTCTTTCTTGACTGGAAGGATGAGTAGGGCGCGAGTTTCTACTTTTTCGAAATCCTTGGCGGCGTGATGCCCTTCTGTTTCTGGTATTTGCCTTTTTTGTCCGCGTATGACTTCTCGCACACTTCGTCTCCGTCAAAGAACAGAACCTGCGCTATTCCCTCTCCGGCGTAGATTTTTGCCGGAAGCGGGGTTGTGTTTGATATCTCAAGCGTTACAAAACCTTCCCATTCAGGCTCAAACGGGGTTACGTTCACTATTATTCCGCATCTGGCGTATGTGGATTTCCCGACACAGACCGTCAGAATACTGCGCGGAATTCTGAAATACTCAACCGTTCTCGCAAGCGCGAAAGAATTCGGCGGAATCACACAGTCTCCCTTTACCGACACAAAAGATTTTTTATCAAACTTCTTCGGGTCAACAAGAGTGCTGTGTATGTTCGTGAACACCTGAAACTCGTTGCTCACCCTGATGTCGTAGCCGTAGGATGAAAGCCCGTAGGAAATTTTTCCCTTGCTTACCTGCGACTGCACAAACGGCTCTATCATCTTCTGCCCGCGAGCCATTCTCCTTATCCACTTGTCGGATTTTATTCCCATTTGTTCCCCCCTTCCGGCGGCTATGAAAACTGCCGGAGAAATCTTAGATCGTTTTCAAAAAAGAGCCGGATGTCGTCAATGCCGAACTTCAACATCGCCATTCTCTCAACTCCCATTCCAAAGGCAAATCCGGAGTATTCATCCGGATTGTATCCAACATTTTTGAACACCGCCGGGTCAACCATTCCACAGCCCAGCACCTCAATCCATCCGGTTTTTTTGCAAACCCTGCACCCTTTTCCCCGGCATATCACGCACTCTATGTCCACCTCCGCACTCGGCTCTGTGAAGGGAAAGAAACTGGGCCTGAACCGGACGTTTGTGTCCTCGTCAAAATACATGTTGATGAAGCTGATTATAACGGACTTCAGGTTGGCGAAACTTACCTCCTCGTCAACCATAAGCCCCTCAATCTGATGGAACATCGGCGAGTGGGAGACATCGCTGTCGCAACGGTAAACCTTTCCCGGAACCACAACGCGCACCGGGGGCGACTGCTTTTCCATAACGCGGATTTGAACCGGAGAAGTGTGCGTTCTCAGCACCATCTCATCCGATATGTAAAACGTGTCCTGCATATCGCGCGCGGGATGGTCTTTGCCTATGTTGAGAGCCTCGAAATTGTAGTAGTCAAGCTCCACTTCGGGACCGTCCATGATTGAGAAACCCAGCCTTTCAAATATCCCCGAAATCTCGCCCATAACCAGAGTAACCGGATGAAGAGAGCCGGGCTCAGCACCGCGTCCGGGAAGGGTAATGTCTATCTTTTCCCCCGCAAGAGATTTTTCCGCGACTCCGCGTTTTAATTCGGATATTCTTTCTCTCGCAAGCCCGTCAATCTCGTTTTTCGCCTTGTTCAGAACCGTTCCCGCGAGTCGTTTTTCATCCATTGAGGAGATGTCTTTGAGCGATTTTATCATCGCCGTTATGGAGCCGCTCTTGCCCGTGTAGCGCGACTTTATCTGATGCACTGCCGATTCATCATCAGCCGCCGCCATCTCTTCGCGCGCTTTGCCCGACTCTTTTGCGACCTGTTTTTCCATATCTCCCGCACTCATTTCGCGGCTCCGTCTTTTTTCATTCTCACAAGAAACCACGGCGCGACAAAGATGGAAGAGTAGGTTCCGGCAACAACGCCGACCATCAGCGTGAACGCGAAATCGTGTATCACCGAGCCGCCCAGAATGAACAGGGGAACAAGAACTATGAACACGGTGATTGTGGTGAGAACCGTTCTTGAAAGTGTGCGCGTGATTCCGAGATTGACAGAAGAGGTGAACTCAACCGGCTTGTCCTCTCCGGCGACCGTCTCCCGTATGCGGTCGAATATGACGATAGTGTCGTTCACCGAATAACCGATAACCATCAGCAGGGCGGCGACTATTGAAAGCGTTATTTCCTTGTCCGCAATTGCCAGAGCGCCCATTGTTATAAAAACATCGTGAAGAAGAGCCGCGACCGCGCCCGTGGCGTACCCTATCTCAAACCTGAATATGAGATACATCAATATCGCGGCGCACCCGATGAGAACGGCAAACACCGCTTTGCGCACAAACTCGCGCCCCACATTCGGACCGATGTAGTCAATCCGCAAAACCTCAGAGCCCCGGAACGCGGGAACCTTTTCAACCGCCGAGGCGAAACTCTTTTTGAAATTGTTTATCTCATCAGGCGGAAGGATTTCCGTTGAGAACTTGACGAGAAACTCTCCCGAAGTCTCAAGACCGAACCTCTGAACCGACACGGGTTTGTACCCCGAACCTGAGAACATTTCCCTCACTTCCGGCTCCCGCGCGGTGGAAGAATCAACCTTGATTTGAACCTCCGTTCCGCCCGTGAACTCAACTCCCAGTTTGGGTCCCCCTTCAATCACAACCGCCGCGAAACATGCCGCGAGCATAAGCAGTGACAGAACGGAGGTTTTGCCGAACCACGATGTAAAATTTACAGCCTTCATAACTTAAATTTCCTTGAGAGGCTCAAGCCGTTTTCGCCCCCTGTTTCCAAATTGCTCCCGCTATAAGCCGCGCCACAATCAGGTTGCTGAAAACCGTGCAGACAATGCCCGTGCAAAGCGTGGCGGCAAATCCCTTTATCGGCCCGTCGCCGAACCAGAACAGGATAACCCCGGCAAGCAGGGTCGTAACGTTGGCGTCAAGAATGGTTCTGACAGACCTTTTGTATCCGGCTTCAATGGCGTGCAGATGCGACTTGCCCGCGTGCACTTCCTCCCTGATTCTCTCAAAGATGATTATGTTTCCGTCAACCGCGATGCCGAGCGTGAGTATCATTCCCGCTATTCCCGGAAGCGTGAGCGTTACGCCGAAAGACGCGAGAAGCCCCATTATAAACAGCATATTCAGCCCCAGCGCCAGATTGGCGACAATCCCGTGTGTGCCGTAATAGAAAGCCATGAACAGAATCACGAGAATGCCCCCGACAAGCATGGACAGTTTTCCCTTCTGTATGGAATCTCTTCCGAGAGAGGGGCCTATAAGCCTTTCCTGCTCAACGAAAACCGGAACCGGAAGCGCGCCGGAACGTAGAACAAGGGCGAGATCCTGCGCTTCGGCTTGAGTGAACTCGCCGGTTATCTGCCCTTCAAAGGTTATGCGGCTTTGCACCACCGGAGCCGATTTTACAACGCCGTCAAGCACTATCGCCAGCCGGTTGCCGATGTTGGCGCCGGTAAGTTTTCCGAACGCTCCCGCCCCCTTCCTCGAAAAACTGAACGAAACGGCGGGGCTTCCGAAGTTGTCAAACACGAGCCGCGCGTCTGATATGTGCTCTCCCGTAACAGACGCCTTTAAGTCCGTTATGAAGAAATTTTCGTTTCCGCCCTCATACGACGGATGAGCCGCAAGCCCTTTTTCTTCAAGGTTTTCCTCAGACCCCGCTTCCGCGCTCACAAGCGCCTGTTCAAGGGAAAATCCCTCGCCGTGAACTATTTTGAACTCCAGAACCGCCGTCTTTTTGATGATGTCAACAATTCTGTCCCTGTCCTTTTCCGAGGCGCCCGGAACCTGTATTACTATTCTGTTGTCGCCCACTTTTGTTATTGACGGCTCCACAAGACCGAAGTCCAGCACGCGGTTTTCTATCACCTGCCTCACTTGTTCAATGGAGTTGTCTTTTATGCGCGAGATGTTGTAAGAGTCGGGGAAAATTCGCAGGGAGAGTTTTCCTTCGTCCGCTTCAACCGAAAGATATTCAAATCTTTTTTCAGCCGCGCGCCGGGCTTTTGTGAAACTGTTTGAATCCGCGAAATTCACCGTGAGGGAGAAATCTTTTATCTCCGTCTCCTCAATGGCTTCGCCCGGGTTTTCAAGTTCTTCGCTTAAGTATTCCCGCGCCGATTCAAGCCGCCTGACGACGCCCCGGTCGGTTTCAACTCCGAGTTGTATAAAAACCCCGCCCCGCAGGTCGAGCCCCAGCCGTATACCCCTTGCGGGAAACGCCTTTGACCACCATCCGGGCAGTTTATCGCCGACAATATTGGGAGCGAGAAATATTCCCGAAAGAACTATAAAGACCGCTACGCCGGTCAGCCAGAGTCTGGAAACTCCGCCCAACCTCATTCACCGGCCTTTTCTTCAATCTTTGAAGCCACCGCTCCGGCAGACGCCTTGACCGTTACGCCTTTGGCAATCTCAAGCGACAGATGACCGTCTTCAGCTATGTCCGTTATCGTGGCGTACAAGCCGCCGTTTGTGAGAACGTTGTCGCCGCGCTTGAGGTCTTTCAGCATCTGATCGCGCTGGCGCGACCGTTTCTGCTGGGGGCGGATTATAAGGAAATAGAACAGCACGAAAAGAAGCACAAAAGGCAGAAGCCCGACAAGCGGCGACTGCGATTTTCCGGCTTCCTCCGCAAAAGCGGACCCCGCAGGCGTCAACGCGAAAAGCGTTGAGAAAGATGAGAGAACAGTAAATTTTAAATTTTTCAAAACAGGAAGCCCTCCAAATGAAAATGACTGCCGTCCGGCGGACGGCGGAAACTTTTGAGATTTTATAACCATTCCATCTTTTTTCAACACCGCGCCCGCCGCAAGTTGCTCTACAGTCCCAGAACTTCCTTCATTCCGTACATTCCGGCGGGCTTGCCGCAGACCCATTTCGCCGCCCGTATCGCTCCCGCGGCGAATATGCCCCTGTCGCTTGCCCTGTGGGAAAGTTCAAGCCTTTCGCCGCCCGAGAGGAAAAAAACCGTGTGGTCTCCGGCGACCGCTCCGCCCCGCAAAGACTGTATTCCAATCTCTTTTTCCCCTCTCGCAAGCCCCGTTCCCTCGCGTGAGCAGACCGCCGCGCTTTCAAGCGACCGCCCCCCTGCCGCCGCCGCGGCGCGGGCAAGCGCGAGAGCCGTTCCGCTTGGCGCGTCCGCTTTTCCCGCGTGGTGAATCTCAAGCACCTCTATGTCAAAACCGTCTCCGAGTTTGGCCGCCGCGTCTGAAACCAGCCGCTCAAGAACGTTGACTCCTATGCTCATGTTCGGCGCCATCACGCAAGCGAAACCGCCTGAGAGTTCCTCAAGTTCCTCTCTTTGGGCGGGGGTGAATCCCGTTGTTCCGATAACCATTGCCCTGCCCGCCCCCGCGCAGTAACGGGCGTTTGCGAGTGTCGCCCGGGGGGATGTGAAATCCACCACCACGTTTGCTTGCGCGGAAGCGTCCGCAACGCTCTCTGAAACGCGCACGCCTTCAATTTCCGTGCCCGCGGCTTTGTGCCCCGCCATTTCAAACAGACCCGCGATTTCAACGCCGTCTGTCCGGACGGCTTCAGAGATTACCGCTCCGCCCATGCGACCGCCCGCTCCCGCCACTGATATTTTGACTGCCGCCATCGTTTTATTTTTACAAGGGGCGAAAGTAAAGTAAAATCACTCCGCCGAAGGTTTAGGTTAAACGCCGGACGCGGAATTTCAACAAAAGATATCAAACAATGAAAAGTATGACGGGCTTCGGAAGAGGCGAAACAGAGATTGAAGGCGGCAGGCTGATTGTGGAGGCGCGGAGCGAAAACCACAGATTTTTTGACGCCCGCGTCCAACTGCCGGAATCCTCAGGATTTCTTGAGCCGGAGATACTCTCGCAGTTAAAACGCGCCGTTTTGCGCGGAAAGGTTAAGGTGGCGGTTTTCTACGATTCCGCTTCCTCCCCGGAGCCGGAGATAGATATGTGCGCGGCGCGGGCGGCTCTTTCAAACTTGAAAAAGCTCAAGAAAAATCTGAATCTCAAGGGCGAAATCACGGTTGATCATGTTCTCTCTTTCGGTGACTTCATAACAAAAACCCGCAAAGAAAACGCGCCCGGTTCGCGCTCTGCGGCGAAGATAAAAAAAGCGGCGGCGGACGCGCTTGCGAAACTCAACGAGAGCAGAACGCGCGAAGGTTCTCTTTTGCGAAAGGAGTTGAGACTGCGCGCTTCAAACTGCAAGGGGATTGTGCGGAAAATCAAAAGCGAACGCGGCAGATACGAAAAAGAGGTGAAGGGCAAACTCACCCGCAGAGCGAAATCCCTTATCGGCGACAAGAACGTGGATGAGGCGACACTGTATCAGGAGGTTGTGGCGATTTATGAGAAAAGCGACATAACCGAGGAGATTGTGAGGATGAATTCGCACCTTTCCCGCTTTTCCGGTTTTGTCTCAAAGACGGGCGTATCGGTGGGCAAGGAGCTGGATTTTCTTATTCAGGAGATGAACCGCGAGTCGGGCACGATATCGGCGAAGTCAAAATCCCCGGCGATTTCACACCTCGCGGTGGACTTGCGCTCTGAGATAGAAAAGATGCGCGAGCAGGTTCAGAATGTTGAGTAGGGGTTTTGAAACAAAAAACAGTTGTGTTAGCATTGACGGGACTTTTTCTCAAAAAAGCGGCATCATCTGAAAATTCAGGGAGACAGACGGTATGAGCATTCTTGTTGACAAAAACACCAAAGTTATAGTTCAGGGGATAACCGGAAGCGCGGGGCTTTTCCACGCGACCCAGTGCAGGGAATATGGAACCTCGGTTGCGGGCGGCGTTACTCCCGGCAAAGGCGGAACGGATGTTGAAGGGTTTCCGGTTTTTGACACGGTTTCAGACGCGGTCGCGCAGACACAGGCAAATACTTCGCTGATATTTGTGCCCGCTCCCTTCGCCCTTGACTCCATACTTGAAGCCGCCGAAGCGGGTGTGGAACTTATAGTCTGCATAACCGAAGGCATTCCCACCCGCGACATTATGGTGGCGAAAAACTTTCTCAAAGGCACAAAATCCCGCCTCGTGGGTCCCAACTGCCCCGGCGTTATGACGCCCGGCGAAGCCAAAGTTGGCATCATGCCGGGATACATACACACCCCCGGAAGGGTGGGCGTTATATCCCGCAGCGGAACGCTTACCTACGAAG
Source organism: Thermodesulfobacteriota bacterium (assembly GCA_965226585.1). Lineage (GTDB taxonomy): Bacteria > Desulfobacterota_D > UBA1144 > Nemesobacterales > Mycalebacteriaceae > Mycalebacterium. Next base: position 639,575 of record OZ245366.1, read on the forward strand.
CGGTCTGGCAGCTTTCCAATCTTGGAATAGGGCAGTCCACTTGCGTGGGAATCGGTGGAGACCCCATAATCGGAACAACTTTTACGGACGCGCTTGAACTTTTTGAAAACGACCCCGGCACAGACGCCATGGTGCTTATCGGAGAGATAGGCGGAAGCGATGAGGAAGAGGCGGCGGATTACATAAAGAACAACGTTAAGAAACCCGTTGCGGCTTTTATTGCCGGAGCCACCGCGCCTCCGGGCAAGAGAATGGGACACGCGGGGGCGATTATTTCATCAAGTTCGGGCGGGGCGGAAGACAAGTTCCGCGCTCTTGAACTCGCGGGAGCCGCGATTTGCAGAAGCCCCGCTGAAATGGGGGAGACGCTGAAGCGGAAAATCGGCGGCTGACCGTCCGGTTTTGTCCTTCGCGCGCGAAAAAATCGCGAACATTTTTTGCCGAAAACAACAAGCATTCCGTCTCTGCTGAAGAGACATAAACCTCAGCTCATCTTCGGGCTGATTGCCCTTTCGCTTGTTGACCTTATTCAGATGGGAATCCCGCTTGTCATCAGGCGGGCGATTGACGCCTTTGTGCAAGGCGGACCCGATGCCGGGGCGATTGTGCGGGTTTCCGCCCTCTACATACTCGCGATGGGTCTGGTGATGGCGGTTTTCCGGCTGGGGTGGCGATATTTCATAATGGGCTCGGCGCGCCGGATAGAGCAGAGTCTCAGAAACGAATTCTTTTCCCATCTTCAGCGTCTGCCAATATCGCAGGTAATCTCGCGCAAGGTGGGAGACCTTATGGCTCACGCCGTCAACGATATTGAAACGCTTAAATTCGCGTGCGGACTTGGTGTGCTGGTTGCCTACGACGGTCTGTTTCTTCTGGTTTTTATAATGGCGGCGATGTTCTACATATCGCCCTTTGTGGCGGCGATTATGCTCGCGCCGTTTCTGCTGATGCTTGTTTTTATAATCAAAGGCGGAAGGGAGATAGAAAAACGTTTCAGAAAAACGCAGGAGTTTTTCTCCATCCTGACCGAAAGCGCGAGAAGACCGGTTCACGGCATAAAGGCGGTGAAGTCTCTCTCAATGGAGGACACGGAAGCCGGAAACTTCAGATCGTCAAGCTCAGACTATGCGCAAAGCAACATCCGCCTCGCGAAACTGTGGTCTGTGTATCAGCCCGCCATATCGCTTTGCGTCGGTATTGCGGGCGTGGTGTTTCTTTTCTTCGGCGGCAGCCGCGCGATAGAGGGCTCAATAACCCTCGGAGATTTTACGGCTCTGCTTGTTTATTTGTCCATGCTTTCCTGGCCCATGATGGCGATGGGCTGGGCTCAAGATATTTTGCGGCGGGGAAACTCCTCAATAAAACGGCTGAACTCCATTCTGGAGCTGGACACGGAGAGTTCCGAAGGCGGCGCGCCTGAGCCTCCGCGCGCCCCCGGCGGACTTGAGGTGCGGAGCGTGGGCATCTCGCTTGGCGGCGCGAAGGTGCTTGACGGCTGTTCGCTTGAAGCCGCGCCCGGGCAGACTGTTTGGGTAACGGGCGGAACCGGCGCGGGCAAAACCACCCTTGCCGCGATAATGGACGGCAGTCTGGAGCCGGATTCGGGTCGCGTTTTCATAGGCGGCGTTGACACCCGCCTGATGGAGAGCAGACAACTCGGAAGAAGCGTCATCCGTGTTGACCGGGACGCTTTTATATTCAGCGGCACGGTGAGGGAAAACATCAACTTTATGAAACCGCGCACCGAGCGCGAAACGATGTCGGCGGCGGAAATATGCGGAATTACGGAAGAGATTGAGGAATTTGAAGGCGGCTTTGAATCGGTTCTGGGCGAGAGAGGACTCAACATCTCGGAAGGGCAGAAGCAGAGAATAGCGGTTGCCCGCGCCGTTGTGTTTGAGCCGTCCGTTCTGATACTTGACGACTCGCTCTCATCGGTTGACCTCTCAACGGAAGCAAAAGTGGTTGAAAATCTCCGGCGCTGGGCGGCAAATACGCAGACCGTTCTCATAATCATTTCCAGCCGCACAAACTCTTCCCGCGCGGCGGACTTCATCACGGTTCTGCACGGCGGAAAGATAGTTGAAAAGGGAACGCACGAAGAACTTGTTTCGCATGACGGCATCTACGCCGGAATGTACGGGATACAGACGGCATGAACGGAAGCATGGGTGAAAAAAGCGTGTTCCGCGCAATGCGCGACAGGGAAATGCTGTCGTGGCTGTTCGGGTTTGTGAGGCGGCGGCTTGTGTTTCTCGGAGCGGCTTTTGTTCTGATGACGCTTACCGCCGCGCTTGAGATTGCGGTTCCCTACATAGCCGCGCAAGCGGTTGACAGGCACATATCGCTTTTGTGGGCAAAGAGCCCGGAAGGCGGCTTTGTGGAACTTTCGTCTCCCGAACTGGTGAGGCAATACGCCCGCCCGGATGCTCCGGCGGAAAGGTATTTCGCCGTCAACCCCTCAGACCCCGAAACCTCTGAAATAGCGCGAAAACACTCCCGCCTGTTTGAGCAGGCAGAAGGCGGAGAGTTTATATCAGGCGGCAACCTGCTTTCCTTAAAAGACGGCGACATAAAAACCCTCAGGGCGGGTGATGTCAGGGGGGTGTTGCGCCTCGCGATTCTGATGGGTGTTTGCGTGGCAGGAATATTCGTGATGTCTTCGCTTTCAAACTATCTGCTTAAGGTTTCGGGAGAGCGGATAATTCACGACATAAGGTCGGGCACTTTCAGCCGCGTGATGCTTCTGCCTCAAAAGTTTTTCGACCTGAACTCAACCGGCGTTATCGCGACCCGAGTTACCAACGACTTGAACTCCATAAGCGACATGTATTCGTCCGTGCTTGTTCAGACCGTCAAAGACCTGTTTGTTTTCGCGGGAGTTGCCGTTGTTATGTTCCGCCTTGACTACCACCTTGCCCTGATGATGGTTGCCATAGTCGCGGCGGCGGCGGTTGTGGCGCATCTTTTCCGCGCCCGCCTGAGGTTTTCGCACCGCAAGATACGGCGGTCAATAGCGAGGCTCAACTCTTTTGTGCAGGAAAGCATCAGGGGAATCCGCATCATCAAAGATTACGGCAGGGAAGACGCCAATCTTCACAGATTTGAAAAGACGAACAAGGGGAACTTTCTCGCGAATATGGAGCAGTTGTGGGTGTACGTGGTTTTCCGTCCTTTTATGGAATATGCGGCAATCGCGGCGGTGGGGGTGATAATCTGGCACGGAGGCGTGGGCGTTATAGACGGCAGGTTCACAGCGGGAACGCTTATCGCTTTTCTCTACTACGCGAGAATGATGTTCAGACCCGTCCTTGAGGTGTCTGAAAAATACAACATACTCCAGTCCGCCATCGCGGCAACGGAAAACCTTTACGACATAAACACGGTTGAGCCCGAACGCGCGGGAGACCTGAAGCCGCCCGCCGTGAAAGGAGGCGAGATTGAGTTTCACAACGTCTGGTTTTCCTACGGGGGCGGCAAGTGGGCTCTTAAAGATGTTTCCTTCAAAGTTCCCGCGGGCAAATGGGTGGCGATAGTCGGGCTTACGGGGTCGGGCAAATCAACCATATTCAACCTGATATTCCGCCTGTATGAACCGCAGAGGGGCAAAATAACTTTTGACGGCGAAGACATTGCGGACATTGACCTGAAGTGGCTCAGAAACCGCATCGCGCCGGTGTTTCAGGAGAGAAAGGAGTATGAGAAAAAAGATGGTTCCTCTTCGCGCTTTCTGTCATCCGGGCAAGAGCAGGTGCGCAATATTGAGGAGGTTCTGTCCAAAGACCCCTCGGTGGTGATTATGGATGAGGCAACATCCAACATGGACGCGAAAACGGAGGTCGAGACGGTTGCCGAGGTGAGGGAAAACGCGCGGCGCAGGGGCTTCACCCTGATAACAATAGCGCACCGGCTTTCAAGCGTCAGAGAGGCGGACTCCATTATCGTTGTCAACAAGGGTGTTATAGCGGAATCGGGAACGCACTCCGAACTTGACGGGGCGCGCGGCGTTTACCATTCGCTCAGGCGTTTCGCGCGCGGCGCGTGATTTGTTTCAAAGAACGCCGAAAAGTTTCAGCCCCGAAAGCACAAGGGCGGCGACAATAAAATACCGCACTATTCCCGCGCCTTTTTTGACGGACATCTTCGCCCCCCACCATCCCCCGAGCGCGGAACCGGCGGCGAGGTTGAGACCCTTGAATATGTCAACATTTCCGAAAAAGAAGAATATGCACAAGGCGGGAGCCGTGTAGATCATCACGATAAAAACCTTCCGCGCGTTGACCGAAGCGATGCTTCCCCCGGCGAGATGAAAGAGAATCGCCATTATCACGATGCCGATTCCCACCTGTATAAACCCTCCGTAAAATCCGGTCGCCGCAAGACCGAGGTAGAGAAGCCACCTTCTTTCCTTTTTGATGCTTTCCGCCCTCGCCGCGAGAGACGGAAGAAACATGGAAACCGCGATAACGATAATCAGCACAGCCGTGATTTGTTTGAACAGAAGGTCGTCAATGGTTACGGCCGTGAGAACACCGCACACCATTCCGGGCAGGGTGAAGAGAGAGTATTTAAGCGATTCACGCATATCCGCGCCCGTGTTTTCCGAGGAGAATGACGCGGACGCCGAGATGTTCTGAATCAGAATGGAGAGCCGGTTTGTTCCGTTCGCTTCCGCGCCGTCCAGCCCTGAAAATATAAGCGCGGGCAGAGTGAGAGCGGAGCCGCTTCCCGCCATAACGTTGATAACTCCCGCCGCAATGCCAACCAGAAAAAGAAGCGCGGGCGCGACAAACGGCGCGTAGGTTCCCGCAGACAGAATCTCCGTCATTGCGCTGCTCTCAAGTGCTCAACGCCTTCGGGTTTTGAAACCATTAAGTCCGTTGTTGTTGTGAGAAAAAGTCCGTGCTCAACAATTCCCGCTCTCCACACAAGGGATTCCGCGATAATTTTCAGGTCGTATATGGGACCGAAGTTGCAGTCAATGATGTAGTTTTTCCCGTCTGTTTTGAATATCCCGCCGTCCTCATCCCGTCTCAAATCCATTGAGGCGGCGCCGAGCGAAAGCACGAACCTCTGCACGGGTCTGACGGCGAACGGGACAACCTCAACCGGAAGGCGGCATCGAGTTCCCAGCTTTTCAGACACCTTGTTTTTGTCAACAACCACGATATTTCTCAAACTTTCCTGCGCCACTATTTTCTCTCTCAGCAGCGCACCGCCTCCCCCCTTTATAACGTTGAAGTTGCGGTCAACCTCATCCGCGCCGTCTATTGTTATGTCTATCGCGGAGTCACGCGAGAACTGCGCCAGTTTGAGTCCGAGCGATTTCGCGTGCGCCGCGGTCGCTATGGAACTTGGTATGAAGGTTACGTTCTGAATCTGCCCCGCGCGCACACGCGAGGCGAGGTCGTCAATTGCGAAGGTGGCGGCTCTTCCGGTTCCCAGCCCGACAACCATTCCGGACGACACAAAATCCGCCGCCATTGAAGCGGCTTTCCGGACTCCGTTCATCTCGGGGCTCTGCTGTCCTTTGCGGGGGGTCGCCATTGGTATCATCCGCCGCCGTAATAATACTCTAAAATTTCTCAAAGTCGGCAAAAACCTCCGGGCAATTTCCGCCCGCTTTTTTATGAAGCGTCTATGCCGAGCAGTTTCGATGCCTTCGCGATAGCGTCCGCCGCCCCAGCGGGCGATGTTATCTGAACAACCTTTCTTCCCGCATTTTCAAGGGCTTCCCTGTCGCCAAGCATCTGGGCATTTTTGAGAATTTCAAAAGACGCGCCGCTGTGCGGGGAGGCGGGAATCGCGACATCTTTCGCGCACGCGCCGCCTATCTGAATGAAAAACCCCTTGCCGCCGTCTCCCTTGTGTATCTGTCCCGAAGAGTGGAGATACGCGGGGCCGATATCCGCCGTAACCGTAACGCCGAAGGTTTGTGAAAGGGCGGCGCGAAATTTCTCCATCGCGAGGCGGTTTTTTTCATCCGCGCCGTCAAAAAATGCCTGAACGCAGAAGTATCCGTCCTCTCTTTTTTCTGCGGCGTTTTTCTCAAAATACGGACGAAAGCCGTCTGCGTCCGTCAGCTTTTCAGTCGCGCTGAATTCTGCTCCGCCGTCTGTGAAGTCCGGGGCGGGAAACGGCAGAGAGCCTTCCCGCGAGTGGATTTCCATAAACCTTCTCGCCTGCGCTTTGGCGTTTTCAACATCGGGCTGGTCAAACGGATTGACTCCCCACATCGCCCCCGCAATCGCGACCGCCGTTTCCCAGCGGAATATTTCGCCCCCGAGCCCTTGCTTGCCATCCACAACCGTTATCACAACCGGAACCCCCGAATCCGCAGTTTCTTTTGCCCGCGCAAAAGTTTCCTCATCGTTTTTCAGACAGACAAAAAACGCGCCGCCGAACTTTTCCCTTCCGCCCTCAGGAAGCGGGTGGGCAACCGGCAGAACAGCCGCGCCGTCTTTTCCCAGGCTCTCTCCGACTATCTGCTCAACAAATCTGTCAAATCCCGCTATCCCGTCCGAACAGCGCACGTAGAACTTTCCGTTTCCCCTTTTGCAGAAAAGGTCAACCGCCACGGCGAGCCGCAGGGCTGTGTTGCAGTTCGCGCCTCCGGTTTCCGTTCCCTTCACCCGCGCAGACATATTTCTCGCGCTTGAAAGTATCGCGCCAATATCCGCCCCGATTGCGGCTGAGGGAACCATTCCGAAAACGGAAAGGGGGGAAAACCGCCCGCCGACCGTTTCGTCTCCCTCAAAAATCGCGCCGAAACCTCTTTCCCTCGCGCTTTCAAAAAGCGGCGTGCCGGGGTCGGTTATGGCGGCAAACCTTTCCGCCGCCCTCTGTTCTCCAATCGCTTTTGAGCACTCGTCAAAAAAGAAATTTGCCACCGAATCCGTCTCAACGGTTTTTCCCGATTTTGATGAAGCGATAAAAAAAGTTTTTTCAAAATCAGTTTTCTCAAGAGAGCCGGCAATGGTGTCTGAGACCGTTGTGTCGAGCACCTCAAGGCGCGGCGATTTTTCCGATAAGAACGCGCCGCCGAAAACCTTTGACATAAGCGCGGAGCCGCCCATCGCGGCAAGCGTTACCCGTGTTGCCCCCGCTTCCCTCACGCGCCGGGAGAACCGCTCAATCTCCGGCAGTTTCCGCGCGGTGTTTTCGGGAAGGTCAAGCCATCCGAGACGGTTTTTTATAAGTTCCTGCGAGCCCTTCCACACCGAACTGTCGCGCCGCCACAGGGCGGCGGCGATTTTTCCGGGCACGGGGTTTTTTAGCGATTTTTCAAGGTCGTCCGCGGCGGCGGCGGGGATTTCAATATAGTCCGGCGGAAGCAAGGAGGTTTTTCCCGTCATTTTTTCCCCGTAAGTTTTTTCGCGATTGAAAAAATGTTTTCACTCTCAAACCCGAACTCCTTCATCACATCGCCCGAAGGAGCGGACTCACCGAAACTGTCAATTCCCAGAGAGAAGGTTTTTTCTCCCGCGCCCGTGTGTCTTTCCCATCCGAGAGTTGACGCCGCTTCAACGGACAGCCGCGTTTTGACGCCCGGAGGCAGAACGCTGTCTTTGTATTCCCGCGGCTGTCTGTCAAAAATCTCCCAGCTTGGCATGCTCACCACCCGTGAGTTGACGCCCGCCTTGAGAAGCATCTTGTGCGCTTCCACGCACGGGGCGACCTCAGAGCCGGTCGCGATGATTATAATGTCCGGAGAGTTTTGAGAGTCTGCGGTGATATACGCTCCCTTTTCCGCTCCTCCGTTTCCGTCTTCCGGGGGTTCAAGTGTTTCAACATTCTGGCGCGTGAGAAGAAGCGCGGCGGGTCTGCGGGATTCAACCATAACGCGCCACAACGCGCTCAGCTCGTTTCCGTCTGCGGGCCTTATCACATCCAGACCGGGCACCGCCCTGAGAGCGGCGATATGCTCAACGGGCTGATGCGTGGGACCGTCTTCACCGACACCGATGCTGTCGTGCGAAAACACGTAGACAACCGGCTGTTTCATAAGAGCCGAAAGCCGCAGGGCGGGTTTCAAGTAGTCGGAAAAAACGAAGTAGCAAGATGCGTAGGGCCTGAGTCCGCTGAGGGCGAGCCCGTTACAGAAAGCCGCCATTGAGTGCTCGCGCACGCCGAAGTGAAAGTTTCTTCCGCTTCTGTCATCCGCGCTGAAATATCCGGCGTTTTTGACATTGGTTTTTGTGGAGTCCGAAACATCCGCCGAGCCGCCCGCGAACCAGGGGATTTTTCCGCTTATCTCCTCCATTATTTTGCCGTTGCATGACCTTGTCGCGGATGAGGTTCCGGGCTCAAAAACCGGCAGGCCGTCCGCCCAGCCCCCGGGAGCAGACCCTTCGCAGATTGAACGAAACTCCGCCGCCGCGCCGGGATACTCCGCGGAATATTTTTCAAACATCTCCGTCCACTGTTTTTCAGCGTTCTTTCCTTTTTCAATCACACTCTTGCGGTACGCCTCAACCTCAGGCGGCGTGTGAAACTCCTCATCCGCCGCCCCGTACGATTTTTTTGCGAGAGACACTTCGTCTTTTCCAAGCGGAGCCCCGTGCGCCGCCGGGCTGTCTTCTTTGCCGGGGCTTCCGAAACCGATTTTGCTTTTGACATTTACAAGGGAAGGCCGCTTGCTTGCCGCCGCGCTCTTGTAGGCGTTTCTCAGGCTTTCAATGTTGTTCGCGTCTTCCACGCTGAACACTTCCCATCCGTAGGCGGCAAACCTTTCCGGCACGTTTTCAGAAAAAGAAATTCCGGTTCTGCCGTCAATCGTTATGCCGTTGTCGTCATATATCCACACGAGGTTGTCAAGGTTCAAGTGCGCCGCCAGAGACGCCGCTTCGGAGGTGATTCCCTCCATCATATCCCCGTCGCTCAGGATGGCGAAAACGTTGTAGCCCGCCACGGGAAATCCCGGTTTGTCAAAGCGGTTTGAAAGCCATTTGCCCGCCGCCGCCATTCCCGCCGAAGTTGCCGCGCCCTGTCCGAGAGGTCCCGTTGTTGTCTCAATGCCGGCGATAAGTCCGTGTTCGGGATGACCGGCGCATTTTCCGCCCAGTTGTCTGAAGTTTTTTATGTCTTCAATGGAAACCTCGTATCCCGATATGTGGAGAATGGAATAGAGAAGCATGGACGCATGCCCGGCGGAAAGCACAAAGCGGTCGCGCGCCTGCCACGACGGGTTGAGAGGGTTGTGTCTGATAAAACTGTCCCACAGTTCAAAGGCGACCGGAGCCAGAGCCATGGGTGTTCCGGGATGCCCGGACTGTGCCTTTTCCACGGCATCCATGGAGAGGGTTCTTATGCAGTTGACTATTTTTTCCGCGATTTTTGTTTCCATTCCGGTTTCCGGTTGTCAGACTCCGAAGCATATACCAAATCATATTTTTCCCAAAAAAAGAAAATTTTTTTTGCCCCCTTCACTATTCCGCAAATCAGTTTATAATGAGGCCACTGGGCAGAACGCCCGGCGCGTCATAAAGCAAGGTTTCTAATCCGTGTTTTTGAATGTCAGCAGCAATTATTATGTTGGAGGTGTGTTGGATTGAGCAAGTTACCTGACCCGTTGGATTACACTTTTGAGTGGCCGGTTTTTCCCAAGGATGAGACTGAAAGGGAGTTGAGGATATCTGAGGTCGCCATGAGAGAAGGGGCGGACGGATTTCCGGATTCGGAATCCACTATCCTCTCAATGACCGAGAACGAAATTATAGGCAGAATCAGGCGGTTCTACGTTGCGGTTCTGGAAGGCGTATCAAACAAGTTTATCAAACTGGGCGAGGAGACCGCCAACATAAAACTTTTCCTTGAGCGGTTCAATCTGGAGCAGATGCCCATACAATTGAAGGGAAAGGTTGAGAGTGTGTTCACAGAATCAAGCGTGGATATCAAAACTCTCGGCGAGCAGGCGAAGATAGCATCCAAAGACCTTGAACTCTTCAGGCAGGAAAACGGGCTGGTAAGGGAGCCGGTTTACTCCGAAGATTGGAGATCAAAATGGGGTGTGCTTTTTCTTGCCGCCCTGTTCTTCCTTGAGGTCGGTCTGAACGGAGCCCTTGTCAGCACCGTTGTGGACGGGCTTATCGCGGGAATTTCAGTTTCCACAACAGTTGCGGTTTTGAATGTCATACTTTCATTCACAGTGGGCAAGTCTCTTCTTCCCGAGTTGAACAAAAAGGGGAACACGATAACGAAATGGATGGCGGCGGCAGGCTGTCTTCTTCACGTTATGGTCATCATATATCTGAACCTTGTGTTCGGTGTTTTCAGAAGTTCCGCCATAGACGCCAGAAACGTAAGGTCATGGGAAATCTCCGAAGGCACAACGGGCGAGGCGCTGGTAAGTTCGCTCAAACCCTGGGAAAGCTTGTCGCAAATATCGGACATTCCGTCCCTGTTTGTTATCGGCATCGGTTTTGTTTTCGCCATTCTGGCTCTGCTTGACGGATACAACTATGACGACCCGTACCCCGGTTACGGAACAGTCCACAGAAAATTCACGAGCACCTTCGGGCGTTTTGAGACCGCGAAGAAGGGACTCACGGACACAATACTCAGGGTTGTCCATCAGGACTGCGACAAAATGGAGAGCAAGATTAACGAGTTTGAAGCCAGACTTATGCGCTGGGGGACGATACAGAACGTTGCGCAGCAGCAGTTTGCAAGCTACGTGTCGTGGATAAGCCAGATAGAGCAGGATGCCAACAAATTCCTCAACGACTACAGGGCGGCGAACATAAGGGGCAGGCATTCAAGTTACAGCACCAAAAGGGCTCCCGCATATTTTGACTCAAAATGGACTTTCTCCGAGCAGGAGAAAAACCCGGCAAAAACCTTCTCGCACCTGACGCAACTCATCAACTCAGACAGAGCGGCGTTTGAGAACAAAACCGTTCAGACCCAGCAGGAAATGAATTCGGTTCGTGATGAGTGCGTGAACAACCTTAGAAGGTTTATACAAAGTGTTGATGAAGAATTTGAAAAAAAATAATCTACCCGGAGTGGCAATGAAAAAAATAATCTCTTTGATTCTGTTTGTTTTTCTTTCAGTTCTTCCCGCTCAGGGGCGTGCGGAAGACCTTCCGGTTCTTGACTCCAACGAGAGAGATCCGCGAACTTTCTGCCCTTACAGCGAGGGAATTTCAAGGGAGCACATGCTCATCTTTGTTGATGTTACGGACGGTATGTCCGAACAGCAGATAAACCTTTTGAAGAACGACATTCTTTCCGAAGACCTTCTCAGCAGCGTGGGGCTTTACGGCAAGGTGTCCGTTGTGATGCTGGACGGCAACAAACCGGTTACCAGCCTTGAGCCTGAGATAGTCATCTGCCGTCCCAAAAGCGGCAACTCCAAATCTCCGGACAAGAGAGACCACTACGACATACTGACGGAAAACCGCAAGAGGATAGACCTTGAATACCGCATCGGCTACATACGCAGGCTGAAAGAGGGAATGATAAAACTGGTAAGGGAGAAATCGAAGAACCTCAGCCAAAGCGGCTACACGCCCCTGATGGAGTCCTTCCACGAAATATCGCGCTCATCCGCGATAGATTTCGGCGACAAATACGACAAGAAATCGCTCATAGTCATTTCAAACATGTACCACAACTCAAAAAGCGTTCCTCTTGACAAACTGTGCGTGAGAAGAATCTACAGACACAGTTTCCCGTACTCGCGCTACACGAGAACATGGACGTGCCCGTCTTTTGAGGACATAAAGAAGAAACGCTCAAACAAGTTCTACCTTGAGAGGAAGATACGTCCCAACTTCAAGGGAGACGGAACGAACGTGAAACTGTGGATTCTCCACAGGGATGTGGGTTCCGGCGGAATCAGAGACTCATCTCTTCTGGACTTCTGGGAGAGCTACTTCAAATACGTCAAAGGCAAAGTGAACTTTCTCGACCCAGATTTCGAGTCAGATCCCTCTTCCTGAGTATGCCGCAAGCGGCGGCCGGTTTCCGCTCCCGTAAGCGCAGATGAAAACAGCACTTGTTACAGGAGGCGCGAGGCGCATAGGCGCCGGCATTTGCGTTCACCTTGCGGGCATGGGCTATAACATTGCCCTCCACTACCTGAACTCCCGAAAAGAAGCCGGAAAAACGGCTGAAGCGGTGAGAAACAAAGGCGTTCGCTGTGAACTTTTCCGCGCAGACCTATCCCGTCCTTCAAATGCCGCGAAGCTTGTTGACAGGGCGGCGGACAAATTCGGCGAGCTTTCCGTTCTTGTGAACAACGCGTCTGTTTTCCGTAGGCACGGTTTTTCTGAAACAACCGGAAAACTGCTTGAAGAGGATATGGCTCTCAACTTCAAGTCGCCTTTTTTCGCCACTCAGGCTTTCGCGCGCGTGAGCCGCAAGGGGCTTGTGATAAACATGCTTGACTCGCGCGTGGCAAAAAATCACACCATGCATTTCTCATACAACATAAGCAAGAAGTGCCTGCACCATTTCACTCTCGCCGCTGCGAACGCTCTGGGTCCCCGCGTCAGAGTCAACGCCGTGTGTCCGGGTCCCGTTATGAAGGCGGCGGATTCCGATGAGGCGGTCTTCAGAAAAATCGCCCGGCAGACTCCGCTGAAGAAAACCGGGGAGGTTGAGTATGTTAACCTTGCCGTTGAGTATCTTGTGAAAAACTCCTTTGTAACGGGCGAAGTGCTTTTTGTTGACGGAGGACAGCACCTTTGATGATTATCAAGATAGAAAACCTCAGAATACGGACTATTATCGGCATTTTTGAATGGGAGAAAAAAAATCTTCAGGAGCTTGTCGTCAACGTGGAAACGGAGATTGACTGTCCCGACCCCGCCGCTCTGGGAGACGACATATCCGGCACTCTGGACTACAAAAAGATGAACAAGAAAATCATCAATTTCATTGAGGGCGGCAATTTCAACCTTATTGAAACGGTCGCGGCGGGCGTGGCGGGCATCGTTTTTGAAGACGACAAAGCCGTCAGAGTTACGGTCAGGGTGGACAAGCCCGGCGCTCTCAGATTTGCCGATTCCGTTTCCGTAACCTACAAAACGGATAAGACAAAAGGGGCGGCGTGAAGAAAAAAACCGTTACAAAAGACCTCCGCAACTACAACGCGAAAGGCGTCAAGTGGAACCTGTCAGACCTTTACGGCGGAGCGGACGACCCTCTGATAAAAAAGTCGGTTAAGAGTTGTCTCAGGCGCGCCGCCGCTTTTGAGAAGAAATACAGGGGAGCGGTTTCCGGCGGCAAACTTTCCGCCCGCAGTTTTCTTTCCATGCTGAAAACCCTTGAGTCCATATCAGAATCTGCGGCGAAAATCTATTGCTACGCCCAGCTTCTGCACGCCTCAAACACTGACGACCCGAAGGCTGGAGCTCTGCTTCAATACGTCCGCGAACAGTATGCCGGGATAAGCGGGCGTCTCATTTTCTTTGACATTGAATGGGTGCAAACTTCCGAAAAAAAGGCGAAATCTCTTGTCTCAAACCGCACGCTCAAGCCCTACGCGCATTTTCTGAAAACAAAACGGCTTTACAAACCGCACACCCTCGGAGAGAAAGAGGAGCAAGTAATAATGGAGAAATCCGTTACGGGACCGGGCGCGTTCAAACGGCTTTTTGACGAACTCATCGCAGATATCCGCTTTGAGGTCAAAACCCGGAGCGGAACGAAAAAAATGAACGAAACCGCCACACTTTCCCTGCTCTACAGCCCCGACAGGGATACGCGCAAAGCCGCCGCGCGCGCTCTCACCGCCGGACTTGAGAAAAACTCAAAGCCCCTGACTTTCATCTTCAACACTCTGGTCGCAGACCACTGGATTGAAGACAGAATGAGGGCTTATGAAAACCCCATGTCCGCGAGAAATCTCGGCAACGAAATTGACGGCTCAATCGTTGACGCTCTGCTCAAATCCTGCGAAGCGAACTACGATATTGTGAGACGCTACTACAAGTTCAAAAGAAAACTGCTGGGGCTGAAAAGTTTTGCGGACTATGACCGCTACGCGCCGGTTGCCGCTTCGGGGAAAAAGACAGGCTACGGCGAGGCGAGGCAAACGGTTGTTGAGTCGCTTGAGCGGTTTTCCCCTGAAATGGCGGACATAGCGCGGCTGTTTTTCAAAAACAACTGGATAGACGCGGAAAGCCGCAACGGAAAATACGGCGGCGCTTTCAGTCACTCAACGGTTCCTTCGGCGCACCCCTACATCCTTATGAACTACCGGGGCGCGCCGCGAGACGTGATGACGCTTGCCCATGAACTCGGGCACGGAATCCACCAGTTTCTTTCGCGCAAAAACGGGCATTTCCAGAGCGATGCTCCTCTCACAACTTCCGAGACGGCAAGCGTTTTTTCGGAGATGCTTGTCTTTCAGGAATTGAAAAGACGCAGTCCGGAAAAAGAACGTCTCGCTCTTCTCTGCGGGAAACTTGAGGAATGTTTCGCCACCATTTTCCGCCAGGCCGTGATGACGCGCTTTGAGCAGTCGCTTCACAAAGCCCGCCGCGCTGAGGGCGAACTCCCCGTCAGCCGCATAAACGGTTTGTGGACGGATGCGAACCGCGCCATGTTCGGTGATTCCGTCAAACTCACGGCGGACTACGGACTGTGGTGGATGTACATTCCGCACTTTATACACTCGCCTTTTTATTGCTACGCATATTCTTTCGGCGAACTTCTGGTTCTGTCTCTCTACGGCGAGTACGCGCGGAGAGGAAGCGATTTTGTGGCGGGATATACCGATCTTCTGTCTTCGGGCGGAAGCGACAGCCCCGGGGTTCTGATAAGCAAAACCGGCGTTGACATATCGGAGCCGGGTTTCTGGGGCAGAGGTTTCTCACTGCTTGAAGAGATGTTTGAGGAAGCCGTTTCGCTTGCGGATTGAAACCGCGTTTTCCTGTGTTAGTTTAAGTGCGGTCTCTTGAGATTTTGCTTCAAAGAGACCCGCTGAAAATGGGATACTTTATCGCCTCATGTGTTGTTACGTGGCTGGTTCTCGGCTCCTACGTTCTGATTCTTTTTGTTCAAAGCCGCCGTCTTCGCGCGCGCTCAGGCGGCGAAAGCGGCTTTGCGGAGCGTGACTGAGCGCGAGGTCGTCTCCAATGTTTTCCCCCGGAATGAAAATAGCGGTTCCGTCGCTGATTATTCTGCTTTCTGTCGCCTATCTGGTGTATGACGGCGTTACGGACACGATGGTTTATTACCTTACGGTTCCCGAACTCAAAAGCGCGGCGGTTGACGGAAAAAGGTACAGAGTTTCCGGCTCCGTTGAAGCGGACAGCGTGAAAAAAAACGGCGGCGAACTCAGTTTTTCCATCGCCGGTGACGGCGGCTCGCTTCCGGTTTCCTATCGCGGCTCCGTTCCGGACACTTTCAGGGAAGAAGTTGAAGCCGTTGTGGAGGGCGTTTACCGTGAAGGCGGAGTTTTTGAGGCTGACCTTCTTCTGGCAAAGTGCCCGACCAAATACGAATCCGCGGACTACCTCTATCCGGAGAGTGACTCGCGGAAATGAACTTGTATGAGACGGGCTCCATAGCGGTCGCTTTCAGTTTTCTGCTTTCGGTCTATTCTCTTGTCTGCTCTTTCGCGGGAGCCGCCACGCGGAATTCCCGTCTTATCAAAAGCGCGGAAAACGGCGTTATCGCCGGTTTTCTGCTCACCGCCGCCGCAACCGCCATTTTGGTCGGCGAACTGCTTTCGCTCAATTTTCAACTCAAATACGTCGCGATGAACACAAGCACAGACCTGCCGGCTGTGTACCGTTTTACCTCGCTGTGGGCGGGGCAGTCCGGATCTCTTCTGCTCTGGTGTCTTGTGCTTTCCGCCTATTGCGCGGTTTTTGTTCTGCGCTCTTCGTCAGACTCTCTCAAGCCCTACGTAACGGGCGTTCTGTCGGGTGTTTCGGTATTTTTTCTTTTCCTCATAACGTTTGTTGAGAGCCCGTTTGAACTTCTGCCGTTCGTGCCGCAGGAGGGCAGGGGGCTAAACCCGATACTCCAGAATCCGTACATGGCAATTCATCCCATCGCCCTTTATGCGGGCTATGTGGGCATAACCGTTCCATACGCTCTGGGCATGGGCGCTTTGCTCAGCGGCAGAGTGGATTCCGTTTGGGTGGGGCGGGCGCGCAGGTGGGCGCTTTTTTCGTGGCTTTTTCTCAGCCTCGGTCTTTTGCTGGGAGCGAGATGGGCGTATCTGGAACTCGGCTGGGGCGGATACTGGGCGTGGGATCCGGTTGAAAACGCCGCGTTTATGCCATGGCTTTCCGGCACCGCGTTTTTGCACTCAATTATGGTTCAGAAAAGACGAAATATGTTTATGAAGTGGAACATACTTCTGCTTTCCATAACGTTTTTCCTTTCCATTTTCGGAACTTTCATAACGCGCAGCGGCATTGTTTCATCCGTGCATTCATTCGCCCTGTCGGATATAGGGCCCATGTTCGCGGGTTTTCTGCTTTTTATCGCGCTTTTCTCATCCGCCGCTTTTCTCATCCGCCGGAAAAATTTTGCGCGTGAGAGCGGTTTTGACTCCGCGCTTTCGCGTGAAAGCGCGTTTGTTTTCAACAATGTTTTGTTTCTTTCGGCGGCTTTTGTGGTTTTTCTCGGAACGATTTTCCCGATTCTCTCTGAAGCCGTTACGGGAGACCGCATACTTGTGGGACCTCCGTATTTCAACCGCCTTAACGTTCCCATCGGTCTTGTGCTTATAACGCTTATGGGCGTGGGCCCTCTTCTGTCGTGGCGTGGAGGGGCGGGGGCGGATTTCCTGCGTTCCCTGTCGGCTCCGCTTTTTTGCGGCATTGCGACCGCTCTCGCGCTGGTGTTTTCGGGAATGAAAGACACCCATGCCGTTGCCGCTTTTTCTCTCTGTGCGTTTGCGGCGGCAAGCGCGGCGGGTGAAATCTTCAGTATCTTGAAAGCGTCCGGCGCGGGATTTTTTGCCGCGCTGGTTTCCGGCGCGCGGTTTTACGGCGGCTATGTTGTTCACATAGGGGTGGCTCTTATAGTCGCGGGGGTTACGGCGTCATCAGTTTTTCCGGTCAAGCATGAAGTCTCAATGTTGCCCGGCGAAACTTTTTCCGTGCGTTCCTACAGCTTGAAATATCTGTCAACCGAGCGCAAAACCACGGCGGCAAAAAATGTTACATCCGCCCGGATAGAGGTTTCGCAAAACGGCAAGCCTGCGGGCGTTCTGCTTGCCGAGAAAAATCTGTATCTGTATGAAGGAAACAGGGAGATAAACCGCGAGACGGAGGTGGGTCTGCTGTCGTCATGGAAAGACGATCTTTACGTGGTTCTCACCGAGGCGCGTGATGACGGCTCGGTTTTGATGACGGTTGTGCTTAACCCGCTTGTGTCGTGGATATGGGCGGGCGGGGCGGTTGTGCTTGCCGGGGCTTTGCTGTCGTTTTCCGGGGCGCGGCGGCGCGCGAGCGGGGCGGCGGAATGAGCGCGCAGGATTTAATCACGGCGGTTTTTCTTGTTGCCGTGTCGGTTTTTGTCGCGCTTCCTTTCTTCAAGAGGAGAGACAAAACCGATGACGGCGGAGGGGATGAAAGTTGAGATTTTTTATTTTTATCGCGGTGTTTTTTCTTCCCGCGTTTTTTGTTTCCGCTGAATCCCCGGAGACAGGAGAAGACCTGTTTATCAAACACAGATGCGTCCAGTGCCACACGGCGGGAAGGGGAAGATTTGTGGGTCCCGACCTGAAAGGCGTTACAAACCGTCACACAGAAGAGCGGGTTCTCCTCTGGATAACAGACCCGTCAGCCGTCTACGGGGCTGAAGGCAAATCCCCCGTGAATGAGGGCTATCCGCCAATGCCCGGAACCGGCGTGAGCGCGGAAGACGCGGAAAAGATATACGGCTATTTGCGCTCTCTCCGTTCCGTCCGTTCAGATTCCCCGGACGGAGGGTTGATATCCGGAAGGGTTACAAACAGAACCGCCGGAAAACCGCTTGCGGGTGCTGAAGTGTTGCTCGGCTCTTTTATCGGAGACAGGCGGATTTCGGAAGTCTCCGCGCAGACAGACAAAAAGGGAAAGTTCCGTTTCAAAGGGCTTTCGTGGGTTTCCTCGCACAAGATATCCATACGAAGCGGCGGGGTTCTCTACGAGACGGGCAAGATGGTGTTCAAGCCCCGCCAGAAAAAAATGGAACTTGACCTTCCGGTGTATGATTCCGCCCCGGACGATTCTCTTCTCGGCATAGAGCTTGAGCATATTATAGTTGAGCCGTTTGACGGCGGTCTCAGGGTTGCTGAGTTTGTTGAGTTTGTGAACAGGGGCAAAGCCGCCGTTGTTCCGGAGTCCGGTGAGAACTCCTCATCCGGCCGTCTTGGTGTTCCTCCCGGCGCGCAAAATCTCAACCTCATTCACGGCACGGGCGGAGCGTCTTCCTTTGCGGTGCTTCCGGGTTCCAAGAGGGTTGTGTTTTCATATCTGATTCCGTTTGAAGGGCGCAAAGCCGTGTTCACAAAAACCGCGAGTTATCCCACTTCGCTGTTCACCGTTTTGTCTCCCTCAGGCGGCGGGGTTGAGGTTGCCGGGCTTGGAGAGCCGAAAAATGTTCTTTCCGAAGACGGAAGGAGTTTTTTGCGCTGGGATGGAAATGAAATCAAAAAGGGCGGCAAGGTTAAAATTTCCGCTCTCTCGGCGGGAGGAAAACGCCCGTGGGTTTTGCCGGCGGTAATCTTCACGCTCGTCATCGCGCTCGCGTTCCTGTTCCGCAGATTTCGCGGTTAATTGATTCGTTTCAAGTGTCGCCCTGATGCTTCAATCAGTCCGAGATGTTTTACAAACGGTTTGAAGTCTTTGTCTGAAAAGAGGAGTGGCATTTTGTTTTCAATGCAGAAAGTGGCGATTATCACATCGGCGGTTTTGCGGATGGTTACGCCTTTGCCGCGCAGAAAGCGGAAGTTTCCGGCACACTTCAAAGCCATTTCCCGCCCCAGCATCTCGAACACTTCCAGAGCGTCAATTCTTTCAAATGCGGTTTTGTAACTCTTTTCGTCTTTGAAGCCCTGCAAGACTTCCATAAGAATCAGGTCGCCCGTTACAACGGACGCTTCTTCAAGAGCGTTGTCAAGCGTTTCCGCCGGTCCGTTATCAGTTCCTCGAAAGTAGTCAATCCAGACGCTTGAATCCGCCATAATCATCGGTCGGTTCTCATCTTGTCCAAATCACCGTGCCATTCAAGTTTGCCTCTGAGTTCTCTTATCCTCTGCTGGCTCTTAACCTTCAAAACTGTTTTGAGGGAAAACTCAACCGCTTCCTTTTTGGTGCGAAGCCCGGTCGCCTTCAAGACATCTTTCATTAACTTGTCGTCAATCTCAATGTTAGTCCGCATTCGTTTGTCCTCCCTGAGAGTGAATGTGTATAGACTGTAGCAGTTATACACATCAGAAGTCAAACCGAGAAAAAACCGTTCATTGCTTCCGCAAGTCCTTCCGCTGTGTGTTTTTTTGCCACAACGGACGGAACAAAACCCGCGTCTTCAACTGTTTGCGCCGTTATCGGCCCTATGCAGGCGACCGCGCGGTCGCGCAAAACGGACGAGGCGTTTTTGAAAAGCGAAAGGAAATTCGTTGCCGATGACGAACTTGTGAATACAACCATATCGCACAACTCCATCTCCCGCTCCGCGGCTTTCATCTCCGCCGCTCCGTATTTTGGAACCCTCGTGCGGTAGCAGGACGCGGTTCTCACCTCAGCCCCCATTTTCAAAAGTCCTTCCGGCAAAGCGTCTCTGGCTTTTTCCGCCCTCGGAATGAAAAACACCTTTCCACGCACCTTGCGCTTTTTCATCTCGGCAAGCACACCCTCAGCCGTGTATCTGCGCGGCACAATGTCTGCCGCAACTCCGCGCGCTTCCAACGCTTCCGCCGTTTTACTGCCGATGGAAACCGTCTTCACACCGCCAAGAGCCCTCGCGTCAAGCCCGGCGCTTTTCATCCTTGCAAAGAAACGCTCAACGCCGTTCACGCTTGTGAACGTCAGAAAATCGCACGACCCGATGTCTTTTATAAGCCCGTCAACCGGCTTCCATGACGCGGGCGGAACTATCTCTATGCACGGAAGACTCACAACCTCCGCGCCCGACTGCTGGAGAAGTTTGACAAAATCCGCCGACTGCCCGGAGGGTCTGGTAACAACAATCTTCTTTCCGAACAGCGGCTTTTTTTCAAACCAGTTCAGCTTGCCCCTCAAACTGACCGCTCCGCCAGCCATAACAACCGCCGGGGCAAAATCTTCACCCTCGGCGCGTATTTTCGCGCTTATGTTTTCAAGCGTGCCGACAACGGTTTTCTGCTTTCCCGTTGTTCCCCGCGAAGCAACCATCACGGGCGTTTTGCGCGGTTTCTTGTTCCGCATAAGTTTTTTCGCTATCTCATCAATGTTGTTAAGCGACATAAGGAAAACAACCGTTTCCATCTGCGCGAGCCCTTTCCAGTTCAGGCGCGACTTTTTTCCGGGTTTCTCATGCCCCGTTACAACCGCGAAAGACGAGTTGAAATCCCTGTGCGTAAGCGGCACCCCGGAATACGCCGGAACAGAATGGACGGAACTTACCCCCGGAACAATCTCCACCGGAATTCCCGCAGACATCAACGCCTCGGTTTCCTCTCCGCCTCTGCCGAACACAAACGGGTCTCCGCCCTTCAGGCGCACAACCGTTTTTCCCCGCTTCGCCCTGTTTATAAGCAGACGGTTTATCCCGCTCTGCTCAATCGCCTTGAACCCTTTTTTCTTTCCCGCGAACACAATCTCCGCTCCGGGACGGGCGAATTCCAGAAGCGAATTGTTTGCCAGCGCGTCATACACAACAACATCCGCGCGCGCCAGCGCCTCCATTCCCTTCACGGTTATCAGCCCGGGGTCTCCCGGTCCCGCGCCGACCAGATAGACGGCGGACGCCCCATTCAGTTTTTTGCCGCTTTTCATAATGACCCATTAGCAATAACAACGGGTGTGTTGTTGTCAAGGCGCGCCGCTTGACAACACCGCCTTTCTCTTTACCATCACCGCAGGCGGCAGAACCGCCCGGAGGTATTTGTTATGGATGGAAAACTTGGAAAAGCAGTCTCAATTGCCGCGATTTTTCTGTGTGTCGCGGTTGTGTCCGTTCCCGCCGCGCAAGCGGACGGCGGAGGATATTCGGGAGAAAAAAGTTTCTTTGACAAAGTCCGCGCGAAGTTCAGCGGAAAGAAGTGCGGAAAAAAGAAAACCGCCCTGTGGTGGAAAAATTCCAAAATGGTTGAGCGTCTTGAACTCACCGATGAACAGGTTGAGAGTCTGGACGGGATAGCCGAATCCTACCGCGAAAAGGTTTCCGAAGCTTACGAAACCGTCTCGGAAAAAAAGAACGAATACAAAGAACTTATGGCATCGGGAGACGCGACCTCAAGGCAGATAAAGGCGGCGGCGGAAAAAAAATACGACGCGGCAAGGGATAAAAAAATGCTCAAACTGGATATGCGTCTTGAGATGAGAGAGGTTCTCACCCCTGAGCAGAGAGAGACGCTTGCAGAGATAAAGAGCAAGAAGTGGGGCAAAAAGAAATGCGGCGGACGCGGCGGAAAATACTGACGGATTTTCCCGCCCTGTGAGGTCGGGTTACATTTGAGCGGCTTCACTCTTCACAGCGAATTCAAGCCCGCGGGCGGACAGCCCGAAGCCATAGACGGCATTGTTTCGCGCCTGCGGGACGGCGTTTCAGACCAGGTGCTTCTCGGCGTAACCGGAAGCGGAAAAACCTTTACGGTCGCCAACGCCATAATGCGGACGGAGCGTCCAACTCTGATTCTCGCGCACAACAAGATACTCGCCGCCCAGCTCTACGGGGAGTTCAAAGAGCTTTTTCCCGATAACGCTGTCCACTATTTCATAAGTTACTACGACTACTATCAGCCGGAGGCGTATATTCCGCAGAGCAACATTTTCATAGAAAAAGATGTTGCCATCAACAGCCGTATAGACAGAATGAGGCACGCCGCCACAACCGCGCTTTTTGACCGGCGCGATGTGATAGTGGTGGCGAGCGTGTCCGCCATATACGGCATCGGGGCTCCTCAGGATTACTACGGAATGATGACCTTTGTTGAGCGCGGCGGGCGTATGGACAGAGACGATTTTCTTTCCTCTCTGGCGGCGGTTCAATATAAAAGAAGCGCGGAAATTCCGGCGCGGGGAACCTTCAGGGTTACGGGAGATGTTGTTGACGTTATGCCTTCGCACGGCGAGGAGGAGGTTGTGCGGATACAGTTTTTCGGCGACACGGTTGAGAGCATAAACGCCGTGAACTGCGACACCGGGGCGGTCGCCCGCGAGATTGAAAAAACCGCTTTTTATCCGGCGTCCCACTATGTTGCGCCCAGAGAAAGACTGCTTGCGGCGATAGAATCCATAAAGCGGGAACTTGAGGAGAGAACGGAATACTACACCCGGCGCGGAATGGAGGAGGAGAAAGCCAGAATCCGCGAGCGCACACTCAGAGACATTGAGTTTCTTGAGACGATGGGTTTCTGCCCCGGAATAGAAAACTACTCGCGCCACCTTTCGGGCAGGGAGGAAGGGGAGCCGCCGTTCACCCTGCTTGACTACTTCCCGGATGATTTCATCTGCGTTATAGACGAAAGCCATCAGACTGTTCCGCAGATACGCGGAATGTATGCGGGAGACAGAAGCAGAAAGACAACTCTGGTTGAGCACGGCTTCCGGCTTCCGTCCGCGATAGACAATCGCCCGCTGAATTTTGACGAGTTCAGGCAGAGGGTCGGGCAGACGATTTATGTTTCCGCCACTCCGGCGGAATACGAGATGGAGAGGAGCGCGGGCGCGGTGGCGGAGCAGATAATCCGCCCGACCGGGCTTGCAGACCCCGGAGTTGAGGTGCGCCCCGCGGGCGGGCAGGTTGACGACCTGCTGGAAGAGATACGCCTCGCCGCAAAGGCGTCTGAGCGGGTTCTGGTGTCCACGCTCACAAAAAAAATGGCGGAAGATTTGACCGATTGTTACAGGGAGGCGGGAGTGCGGGTGCGTTATATGCATTCCGAGATAGAGACGCTTGAGCGCGTGCGCATCATCCGCGATTTGAGAAGCGGCGAGTTTGACGTTCTTGTTGGCATCAACCTTTTGCGCGAAGGGCTTGATATTCCCGAAGTCGCTCTCTTTGCCGTGCTTGACGCAGACAGTGAAGGTTATCTGCGGAGCGAAACCTCTCTGATTCAGATGTTCGGCAGGGCGGCTAGAAACACCGCCGGAAGGGTCATAATGTATGCCGACAGAATAACGGGCTCAATGAAGGCGGCGATGGGGGAAACCGAAAGGCGCAGAAAGATACAGGTTGAATACAACCGGGAGCACGGCATAACCCCTTCGGACATAAAGAAAAATATCAACGGCGCGATGGGGCTTATGTGCGATTCCGACTATGTTGACCTTTCCTCAGGCGGAGACCGGGATGACATCGCGCCCGAGCGAATACCTTCGGAGATAAAAACCCTCACCTCGGAGATGAAGCGCGAGGCGGACGGACTGGAGTTTGAAAAAGCGGCGGAGATACGCAAAAAGATACGCAGACTGAAAGAGATGGAAGCCGCCTACATCGCGGATATGAAGACCGAAGACTCGTAAAAATACCGCCTTGTTCACGCGCTCATTCGGAGCGCGATTCATATTTACTTCCTTGCTTAAAACCCCGTTTTCAGTAAAATAACGCCAACAGCGATTGATTTTGCGAAAGCGGGTCTCGAGCCCGCTTTTGTATTGGCGGTCGCGAAAAAGGAGTCCGAATGCGGAACGAAACGGACAGCGGGACGGTTGAAAGACTGTCTGAAATAGTTGAAGGCGTTGCCTCGGAAGCGGGATTTGAGGTTGTTGACTTGCGTCTCGCGGGCGGAAACGTGCTGATCTTTATAGACAAACCCGAAGGCGTGAACATAGGGCAGTGCGCGGATTTGAGCAGAGAAATAGGAGTTCTGATAGACATAGACGGAGTTATGGGCGATACGCCCTACAAACTTGAAGTGTCGTCTCCGGGGGCGGAGAGACCCCTCAAAAAACCGGCGGACTACGAAAGGTTCTGCGGCAGAAGGGTGAAGGTCAGAACAAAAGAGGTTTTCGCGGGGCGCACGGTATTCACCGGACGCATAGAAGAAGCGGGAAACGGCATGGTTAAACTGGCGGCCGAAGATGCGGGCGAGTTTTCAATACCTTTTGACAGCATAGAAAAAGCAAATTTGAAGAGGGAGTTGTAAGTGTCATGTCCACAGAGTTGAACAGAGTTATAGAGACGGTCGTAAAGGAAAAAAGCCTCCGCAAGCAGGAGGTTGTCAAAGCCGTTGAAGACGCGGTGATAAGCGCGGTTGAAAGCGTTATGAAGATAGATTCCGAATCCGGCGAGTTTGAGGTTCAATACAACGATGAGGAAGGGGTTGTTGAACTTTTCCGCTACAAAGACGTGGTCGCGGAGGTGTCAGACCCTCAGCGTCAGATAGACATCAAAAGGGCGAAAGAGTTTGACTCTGAAGCGGAAGAGGGCGAGGAGATAGGCGTAAGGGTGTGGACTTCCGGCGCCATTTCCGCAAAAGACGTGGAGTCTGAAGAAGAGGGCGGCTTGTTTTCGCACAAAGGTTTTACGCGGGTCGCCATTCACAACGCGAAACACAAAATTCTGCAAAAGGTGAAGGAAGCCGAAGGCAGGGTGATATATGAGGAGTTCATCAGCCGCAAGGGCACGATAGTCAACGGCACGGTGAGAAGGATTGAGAGAAAAAGCATCGTGGTTGACCTCGGCAGAACCGAGGCGCTTCTTCCCTACTCGCACAAAGCGCCGAAAGAGTTTTACGAGCCCAAAGAGCGGATAAAAGCGCTTCTCTACGAGATTGACGAGGAGAAAAAAATCCCGCGCCTTATTCTTTCGCGGGTCGCTCCCGATTTCGTCAAGCGGCTTTTTGAGAGCGAAGTTCCCGAAATAGCTGACGGAATAATTGAGATTAAGGAGATAGCCAGAGACCCCGGCTCGAGGATGAAGATAGCCGTATATTCGCACGATTCCGATGTTGACCCGGTCGGCGCGTGTGTGGGAATCAGGGGCGCGAGGGTTCAGAACATAATTCAGGAACTTCAGGGCGAGAGGATAGACATCGTTCCGTGGTCGGCAAATCTGGGGCGTTTTGTTTCAGACGCGCTTTCCCCCGCCGTTGTCAACAAGGTGATAATAGACGAAAACAACAATCAGATGGAGGTTGTTGTTGACGAAGACCAGCTCACACTTGCGATAGGGCGCGGCGGGCAGAATGTGCGCCTCGCGTCAAACCTCATCGGGTGGAGAATTGACATCAAAACCGAAGACCAGATGAAGAAGGAGAAAGAAGCGTCTCTTGCCATGCTCTCGTCTCTGCCTTCAATCGGCAACGTGTCCGCCACACTTCTTTTCAGCGAGGGCTTCAGAAAACTGGAAGACATAGTGTTTGCCGACACCGAAAGCATCAAATCCATTCTCAAAGAATCCACAGACGAAGAGGTTGAGGAGATGATCTCATTCGCGAGAGTCGCCCTTCAGGAAAGCGTGAAGGAGCAGACCGAACAGCAGGCGGCCGAAGCCGCGCCCGAAGATGATGAAGATGCGACCTCTTCCACACCCGCCGCCGGCGGAGAGCAAAAGACGGAGCAAAAAACGGAGGAACGGCCGGAACCGACCGGTTAGCGCCGGAGCCCGCGCTTCTGTGCGAAGGAAATGAAATCAAAAAGAGTATATGAACTTGCCAAAGAGTTCGGCGTTGAAGGCAAAGACATAATAGCCGCCGCCAAAGAAATTGGCGTCCGTTTTTCAACAAGTTCAAACGCGGTTGACGCCACCACCGAGGACAGGTTGAGAAACATCTTTAACTCCGCTCAAGCCGCCGCTTCTCAAAAACCCCCGGATGAAGACGGACAGCAGGCGGACGGAAAGAAAGTTGTCATAGATTCAGCGGACGGGAAGATTACCGAAAAACGTTCGGCGGACAGAGTTGTCCGGCGCAGAAAGAAAGCCGACAAAGCCCCGGACGCTCCCGAAACGGAGGAGGCGGAAGCCGCTCAACCTGAAGAATCCGCCGCTTCTGCGGAAACTCCGCCCGCTTCTGCGGAGACGCCCGCAAAAGCCGCGCCCAAGAAAGCCGCCGCTCCGAAAAAGGAGAAAGAGGCGGAAGAGTTTGACCCTGAAAAAGAGAAACTCGCCCAGCAGATGAAAGCCGCTCTGGCTCCAAGTTTGAAACACGAAAAGCTTTCCTCTCCGCCACAGCCCAGAGTTGCCGGACGCAAAAAAGAGTATGTTGTTGATGAAAAAAATCTCCGCAGAAAACAGATTCCCAGAAAGAAAAGACCCATGCCGGGGCAGACTCCTTCGGCTCCGTCTCCCGCCGCTCCGCCCGCCGGGAAAAAGAGTGTTACCATCGGGGAAACCATAATGCTTGACGACCTTGCGCGCCGTATGGAGGTGAAACTTCAGGACGTGAGGGCAAAGGCGAGAGGGCTTGGCGTTGACACGCGCTCCCGCAATCCGTTTGACTACGAAGTTGCCACCCTGATAGCGGCGGAATACGGTCTTGAGGTTGAGGTGGACAGGTTTGACGAGAGCATCTATCTGGACGATGCCGGGGCGGGTTTCGGTTCTGAAGAGCCGCGTCCTCCGGTTGTAAGCGTTATGGGGCATGTTGACCACGGAAAAACCACCCTGCTCGACACCCTGCGAAACGCAAGCGTTGCCCCCGGAGAGGCGGGCGGAATCACACAGCACATCGGGGCGTACAAGGTCAAATCCGGCGACAGAGAGATAGTGTTCATAGACACTCCGGGACACGAAGCGTTCACGGCGATGAGGGCGCGAGGGGCTGGCATAAACGATTTGGCGATACTGGTTGTCGCCGCAGATGACGGCGTGAAAGAGCAGACGGTTGAGGCAATCAGCCACGCGAAAGCGGCGGGAGTTCCCGCCATTGTTGCCGTCAACAAAATAGACAAAGAGGGCGCGGACACGGAAAACGTAAAAAGGCAGTTGTCCGAACACGGGCTTGTGTCTGAAGAGTGGGGCGGCGACACGTTGTTTGCGGAAATATCCGCGAAAACCGGCGAAGGGCTTAAAGACCTTCTTGAACTCATAATTCTTCAGGCGGATATTCTTGAACTGAAAGCGCCGGGCACGGGGCAGGCGCGCGGGATTGTTCTTGAATCGCGTCTTGACAAGGGGCGCGGGGCGATAGCGGATGTGATTGTTACAAAGGGCAGTCTGAAAGTTGGCGACCAAATGGTGGCGGGGCTTTTCAGCGGAAAGATACGCGCGCTTTCAGATGAAAGCGGCTCAAAAGCTGTAAACGCGGGACCCTCAATGCCGGTGGAGGTTATGGGGCTTTCCGGAGTGCCGGACGCGGGAGAAAACTTTTACATAGTCGGAGACGAGAAAACCGCCCGCGCCATAGTTGAAAACCGGCGCACGGAAGCCGAGCAGAAAGATGCCCCGTCTGTTCCCCAGCCCCTGTCTCTTGACTCAATAGAGATGACGAACCCGCCCGAAGAAAAAGGCAAGGAACTCGCCCTTGTCATCAAAGCAGACACTCAGGGTTCGCTTGAGGCGATTAAAGATTCCATCGCGAAAATAGATTCTGACAAATGCTCAATAAAAATCGCGCACTCGGCGGCGGGCGGCATAAGCGGCACGGATGTTGAACTCGCCTACGTGACAGACGCGGTGATATTCGGCTTCAACGTCCGCCCCGATTCAAAAGCGGCGGCAGACGCAGACAAGCGGGAAGTGGCGGTGGAAACGTATTCCATCGTGTACGAGATTGTGGAAAGAGTAAAACAGATGATGGAGGGAATGCTTGACCCCGTGATTGAAGAGGAAACGATTGGACACGCGCAGGTGAAAGAGGTTTTCCGTATGTCGGGGCAGAAGATTATCGCGGGCTGTTTTGTTGATGACGGCAAGGTTCAGAGAGGGGAGAGCGTTCGCATAGTGAGAGAGGGCGCGGTTGTGTACGAGAGCAAAGTCGGCTCGCTAAAACGTTTCAAAGACGATGTGAGAGAGGTGCAGTCGGGCTACGAATGCGGACTCACGATAGAGAATTTCAACGATGTAAAAGTGGGAGATGTGCTTGAGGTGTACTCCGTGAAGGAAACCGCACAGCAACTTTGACGGGAGACGCAGGTGGGCGGCGGAAGCGGACTTAGTTATGAGAGAAGGGAGCGGGTGAAAGACCTTATCATGAGGGAGATAGCCCGCATAATAAGCGAGGGCAACATAAGAGACAGGCGTGTTTCCGGCGCGGTTATAACGGATATTTCGCTTTCAAGGGATATGTCTTACGCGAAGGTGTTTTTTACAAATATGAAAGGCGGCGGCAATGAGGCGATGGAAAAGGCGTTTGAAAAACTGTCGGGGTTTTTCCGCAGGCAGATAGCTGGACGGCTGGATATGAGAAAGGTTCCCGAAATACAGTTTGTTCCCGATGACGTGGCGCAATCCGCCCGCAGAGTGGACGACATACTGAGACGGACTGAAAATTGAACGCGCCTTCACACATAACTGAGATACTTGAGAAAGGGCGGAGTTTTCTGCTCACCTCGCACAAAGATCCCGATTCAGACGCGCTCGGCTCCATGCTCGCCCTTGCTGAACTGCTTGAATCACGCGGCAAATCCGTTTCTCTCCACTGCACGGGCGGAGTGCCGTCTTTTCTCAACTTCCTTCCGGGCTCTGAAAAGATAAGCGGCGGCATTCCCTCCGGCGCGGAGTTTGACGCCCTTGTTGTTCTTGACTGCCCGCACCCTTCCCGCGCCGGAGAGGATTTTGAGAAATACGCCGCGTCATCATCCGCCCCTCTTGTGATAATAGACCATCACGAGCCGAAAGAGGTTGAGGGGGCGGTCAAGTGGGCTGACCCTTCCGCGCCCGCGACCGGAATTCTTGTGCACGCCATTTTCAAATCGTTTTCCGCTCCCTTCACAAAACAGAGCGCGACCTGCGTGTACGCGGCAATTTCCGGAGACACGGGCTCTTTCAGGTTTTCAAACACCACTTCGGAATGTTTTGACATAGTGTCTGAGATGGTTTTGGCGGGCGCGTCTCCGCAAGAGGTGTCAAGCGAGATATTTGAAAATCAGACACGCGAGCGTCTCACGCTTCTGGGGCGGGTTCTTGAAACGCTCACAACCGATGACACCGGCAAAGTCGCCTGGGTTCGCATAGACAGGGAAACATTTGAGTCCACCCGCACATCAAGGGAAGACAGCGAGGGAATGGTTGATATTCCGATGAGTTTGAAGGGAGTGCGGATAGCCATGCTTTTCAGGCAGGAGACGGCAAAAGGCAAAACGTTCTGGAAGGCGAGCATAAGGTCTCGCGGCAACACAGACGTTGCCAAGGTCGCGTCCGTGTTCGGGGGCGGCGGTCACAAAAACGCGGCGGGCTTCACATTTGAGGGCGATTTTGACAAACAGATAGGCAGGGTGCTTGATGAAATTAACGCCGCCTGACACACGTTTTTACAAACTGGAAAAGTTTTGCGGGGGTGATATACTCCCGCTGTTCCTTGAACGGGAAGCGCCGAAGTTCTTTTGCGGGTTTTCGCCCGCAGTTTCCGCTGATACTGCCGGGGTGGGATTTTTCAGAAAGTTCGGTTTGCATTAAATAAACTGGAGGATTGCGAATTGCCTTTGGACAAAGACGTGAAGAAAAAAGTTATAGATGAGTTTGCCTCAAAGCCCGGAGACGTGGGCTCTTCGGCGGTTCAGATAGGCATACTCTCAAAACGGATAGAGCAGATATCCGCCCACACGGAAAAGATGAAAAAAGACGTTCATTCGCGCAGAGGGCTTGTGCGGCTTGTCGCGAAAAGAAGGAAACTTCTGAATTACATGAAGAACAACACTCCGGAGAAATACGCGGAGATTATCAAGGCGCTTGGTCTCAGACACTAAGGCGTCATACAAAGGAGATTGAAACTTGGCGGAAAAAACAGTTGAGAAAAACCTTTTCGGCTCTAACTACAAAATAGAGACGGGAACGGTTGCCAGACAGGCAAGCGGCGCGGTAATGATGCGCTGTGAAGACACGGTTGTTCTTGCGACCGTTGTTGCGGAGGCGGGCAAGATAGACGAGGATTTTCTTCCGCTCACGGTCAATTATCAGGAGAAAACATACGCCGCCGGAAAGATACCGGGCGGATTTTTCAGAAGAGAGGGAAGACCCTCGGAGCAGGAGATTCTTACCTCCCGCCTTATAGACCGCTCCATCAGACCGCTTATAACAAAGAAGTTCACCTATCCCACGCAGGTGATGATAACGGTTCTTTCCGCAGACATGAAAGCGGATCCCGGAGTGCTTTCCGCAACTGCGGCTTCGGCGGCTCTCACCCTTTCAGATGTGCCGTTTGAAGGACCCATTGCCGGGGTGAAAGTGGGCAGAATAGGCGGACAGCTTGTTTGCAACCCGTCATACGAAGATCTGGAATCAAGCGACATAGACATCGTTGTTACCGGAACGGCGGACGCGATAGTGATGGTTGAGGGCGGAGCTAACGAGGTTTCCGAGCCCGACATAATTGAAGCCCTCATGTTTGCCCACGACCGCATAAAAGAACTGGTTGACTTGCAGAAGGAGCTTGCCGAAGGCATTGCTTCGGAGAACAGGGTTCTTGAAGACACGGACGAAAGCGGCGAGCCGTCAGAAATGCTGTCGGCGGTGCGTGATTTTGCCGGCTCTCTTCTTGAGCAGTCGGTTGTTCAGGCGTCCAAAGATGTTCGCCGCGCTGAGATATCCAAACTGCGCGCGCAGACGCTTGAAGAGGTTGGCAAGCGGTTTCCCGAACAGGAAGGCGCGCTCAAAAACGCTTTTGATAAACTCACAAAAGAAACGGTGCGTTCGCTGATAGTTGACAAGGGTGTCCGCCCCGATTCACGCGACTGCACAACCATCAGGAACATAGATTCCAGTGTCGGGCTGCTTCCGCGTTCGCACGGTTCCGCCCTTTTCACACGCGGAGAAACGCAGGCGCTTGTGGTTGCAACGCTTGGAACTTCGTATTACGAGCAGAGGATAGACTCCCTTGAGGGCGACCTTAAAAAAAGTTTTATGCTTCACTACAATTTCCCGCCTTATTCGGTTGGGGAAACCAGTTTCCGCCTTGCTCCCGGACGCAGGGAGATTGGTCACGGCGCACTTGCCGAGAGAGCGGTAAAGCCCCTGCTTCCGTCAAAAGAGGATTTTCCCTACACCATCAGGGTTGTTTCCGAGGTTCTTGAGTCAAACGGTTCATCGTCAATGGCGACTGTTTGCGGCGCTTCAATGGCTTTAATGGACGCCGGTGTGCCGATACGCGCCGCAGTTGGCGGCATAGCGATGGGGCTTATCAAAGAGGGTGACAAACTGGTGATACTTTCAGACATTCTTGGTGATGAAGACCATCTGGGCGACATGGATTTCAAGGTTGCCGGCACTGAGGCGGGGATTACGGCTTTACAGATGGACATAAAGATAGACGGTGTTACGAAAGAGATATTGTCAGACGCTTTAAGTCAGGCAAAAGACGCGCGTCTTCACGTGCTTGCCGAGATGGGTAAAACCCTTGGGTCTCCCAGCGAGGATATTTCCGCTCACGCGCCCCGGATAATAACGACAAAGATACATCCCGATAAGATACGTGATGTGATTGGTTCGGGCGGCAAGGTCATCAACAAGTTGATAGAGGAGACCGGCGCGCAGATAGACATTCAGGATGACGGAAAGATATTGATTTCCTCGCCCGACAAAGAGTCATGCGACAACGCGCTTATGAGGATAGGGAAGATAATAGAGGAGATAGAGCCCGGCAAGGTATATTTCGGCAAGGTAAAGCGGGTGCTTGATTTTGGCGCGATAGTTGAGATGGACAACGGCAGAGACGGTCTTGTGCACATTTCCGAACTTGAAGAGGGCAGGGTGGAGAAGGTAACGGATGTCGTCAACGAAGGCGATGAGTTGCTTGTCAAATGCATTTCCAAGGAAAGAGATGGCAAAATACGCCTCAGCCGCAAAGAGGCGCTTGACGAGAATATAGAGGATTATAAGTAGGGGGAGGGGAGGGGTTAACTCTTTTTCTTCTTTTTGGCTTTCTTTGCCAGTTTTTTATCGGTGAACATTTCTTGCGGGATGCCGGAACGCCTGATGATGTCTTTCAACGCTCCAACGGTTATGTCTTTCTTTGCGTGCTCTACAACTACAACACTTCTGCCGAACTGATCTTTGTACACATGGTGACTGCCTTTCGTTCTTTGGTACACAAACCCGTTTTGCATAAGAATTTCTCTCACATCTGCAAAACGCAGGGGAACAATACGTTTACTCACAGCTTATGAGTAATTGTGAATGGTGAGGGACAACGGTCTGACTTCAACTGCGTTATCTCCCA
Organism: Thermodesulfobacteriota bacterium; assembly: GCA_965226585.1. Taxonomy (GTDB): domain Bacteria; phylum Desulfobacterota_D; class UBA1144; order Nemesobacterales; family Mycalebacteriaceae; genus Mycalebacterium. The sequence continues at coordinate 671,991 of OZ245366.1, forward strand.
TAACTTCCTGTGCGGAGTCAAAGACTTCCGCCCTTTCTTCTTCCGTCATTTCCTCAAAGTAGAGGCTTGCCGATTTTTTGAGGTTGGCAAACGCCTCTTCCGCCGTCTCGCCGTAACTTGAAATATCTGTTCCATCAATACGAGATGTGAAGGCATCACCGTCTCGCCACACAATAACACGACACTGTTTTTCCATAGCCATTCCTCCTTAACGCAGTTAATTGTAAGCGGAGAGTATGTTACCTGTCAATCAGAAGTCCGCAGGAATGACGCTTCCCCCTCCGTCATTCCGTGCCTGTCTCCTTCCCGTCATTCCGTGCCTGACACGGAATCCAGTATTCAACTGGTTAATCAATACTGGATTCCTGCTTTCGCAGGAATGACACTCCCCACTTCCGTCATTCCGTGTTTGTCTCCTTCCCGTCATTCCGTGCTTGACACGGAATCCAGTATTCAACTGGTTAATCAATACTGGATTCCTGCTTTCGCAGGAATGACGGGGAGGGTAGCAAAACCGGCTTACCCTTTCAAATTCCTTCTAATATAAACCACTGCAAACAACACGCCGATAGCGGCGGCGGTTATGGGGAACAGCCATACCACAAGGTTAAACCCTTTCAGCGGCGGTTCGGCGAGGATGCCGTCGCCGTATTTCGTGCGGAACCATGAGATAATCTCCTCATCGGAAACGCCTTCTGATACCTTTCTTTTTATGATTTCACGCATATCCCGCGCAAGCTGGGCGTTTGATTCGGCAACAGATTGCCCCGCGCATACCGGACACATCAACTGCCGCGCAATGGCGTCCACACGGTCTGCCTGCGTTTCCGCCGAAACGGGAAGGGCGATTAGACAGATAAGTAAAAGGAGTTTCATCATTTTTCAGGGGGAGATAACTTGAAGATTTGGAAAGTACGGCTTGAAGGTCTGTTTGTCTCGTGTGAGCAGTGTCCACCCCATTACATCGGCGTGCGCGCCTATGTAGAAATCGGGCATTACGGAAGCTTTTATCTTGCCCCTGTTTTGTTTTTTGTATAAGCGATAACTTTGTCCGGCAACAAAAGCGGCATCGTACGGGAGATACTCTTTTTGAAAGAGATTTGTTGAGAGGAATTTGTCCAATTCTGAAGCATTGCTGAAAGATGCGGAGATTTCGGCGTAAATGATAGGGTTAACCACAAGTGTTGAGTCTTTAAGTGCTTTTTCAATGGCATTGCGAGTCCAGTTTATCCATTGAGTCTCTTCCTTAAGCAGGTCGATTATAACGTTACTGTCAACAAGTGTGGGTGGCATTTGCATTGTGTGTGTGGCTCAATCCCAGGGCCAAGTTTTGATCCATGCGTCAATCTCTTCACGGGACAAGGGCTTTCCCTGCCTGTGTTTGGGTCTGGGGGGTCTGGGAGGGATGTTAGGTTTGATGTCATCACCCACCTCGTTCACCTTTCTGCCTCTCATCATCAGCATAACTTCGTCAGCACTTGGGATATCGCCTCTGTCTTTCAATCTCTTCGACCATTTCTTAAAGTGCGCAACTATGTCTTTGCCACGCGAGTCGGGGCTTTTTTCGCGCAGTTCCTGTGCCTTCTCACCTTGAGTTTGGTCTTTATAGGCGGGCTTTTTGACGATTTTGACTTCGTTTCCGTCCATAACAACATCCACTTCGGTATCGGGCGAAAGCCCCGCTTTCTCTCGTATCTCAGCGGGTATTGTTATCTGTCCCTTTTTTGTTATACGCATATCTCCACTCCTTGAGTTAATGTAGCGAGTATTTTGAAAGTAATACTTTTAGGTTGATTGGTCAAGTTAGGGAAGGGTGAAACCAAACAATGCGGTATAATAACGCGAGATTACCGCCTTCCGTGAAAATCACGAGTGCGTAGGACAAATAATAAATGAATGACAATCTGCCTTTGGTTAGCGTTGCTCTACATTCATACAACCAGAAAGACTGGTTGGTAGAGTGCATAGAGTCCATATTGGCGCAGGACTATCCTAATATGGAAATCGTTGTTGCCGATGATGGTTCTACTGACGGTTCTCAAGATGTGCTTCGTGAATACGAAAAAAAATATCCCGACAAGTTTGTTTTGTGCCTTTCCGATAAAAATCGTGGAATTGCAGATAATTGTAATATGGCTCTCTCCAACTGTAAAGGTAAATACATGGCGCACTTTGACGGAGACGATGTAATGTTGCCCGGAAAGATTTCAAAACAGGTTGCCTTTATGGAACAAAATCCCGATTGCGTAATTTGTTATCACAACATGGAAGTTTTTAATTCTGACACAGGGGATAGATTAGGGCTCTACTATAATAAAAAAAGAAGTATGGACGGGGATGTAAGAATGGTTTTGAAGTATGGATCTCTGATTGGCACAAGTATGTTTCGGGCGGATGATGTGCCAAAGCATGGTTTCAACCTAAACCTTCCCGGAGAACCGGGGTGGCTTTTTATGATTGAAACTTTGGCGAACGGGGGAACTGTAAATTACATTGACGAGGCACTTGGGATATACAGAAGACACTCTGGTAACGCTTCCGCGCCATCAGAATATGTAAGTCAAAATGATTTGGATTCCCTGAACACATGCAACATTGTTATTGCGAAATACCCCGTCTTTTTTAACGAGGCGGTGTATGTATATGCAAGGCGTCTTTACAAACTTCGTAAGAAAAAGGGATTTAATTACAGGTCTGTTCTGATGTCAAGTTTGAGATTAAAATTCCGACTGTTCGTTTTTCTTCGGTTGCTTGGATATATCCTTTCATTTGGTTTTGTTAAATCTTGATTCAATAACTTGGGTAACTAATGATTTTTCAACAAATAAAAAAGGAAAGAAACAAATGAACAGTGATAGATTACCTTTGGTTAGCGTTGCCCTGAACTCATTTAACCGAAAAAAGTGGTTGGTAGAGTGCGTAGAGTCCATATTGGCGCAGGATTATCCTAATATGGAAATCGTTGTTGCCGATTGCTCAACAGATGGCTCCCAAGATGTGCTTCGTGAATATGAGAAAAAATATCCCGACAGATTTGTTTTATGTCTTTCCGATAAAGATCTTGGAATTGCAGGAACTTTCAATCTGGCATTTTCCAACTGTAAAGGCAAATACATAGCGCAATTTGACGAAGATAATTTAATGTTGCCCGGAAAGATTTCAAAGCAAGTTGCTTTTATGGAGAAAAATCCTGACTGTGTAATTTGTTATCATAACATGGAACTTTTTGACTCTGACACAGGGAATTTATTGGGGCTGTCTAATGACAAAAGAAGCAATATGGACGGCGATGTGAAAAGGGTTTTGAGGTATGGAGGTATAAGTATGCCTTCAACTATGTTCCGGATGGACAGCATACCAAAAAACGGTTTTAACCTGACACTTCCCATTGCACCTGATTGGCTTTTCACTATTGAAACTTTGGTGGGTGGGGGAACTGTCAATTATATTGACGAGGTGCTTGTGAGATACAGGAGGCATGCCAACAACGCTTCCATGCCATCGGAACATATAGACCAACTCGCTTTGGATGTTTTGAATACATGCAACATTATGATTGCGAAATACCCTCATTTTTTCAACGAGGCAATAGACATTTACGCAAGGCGTCTTTACAAGATTCGTAATAAAAAAGGAGTTCCTTACAGGTCTGCTCTAATATCAAGTTTGAGATTGAGGTTCCGGCTACCCGTTTTTTCTCGGCTGGTTAGACATCTTCTTTCATTTGGCTTGATTAGATCCTAACTTGACATATGAACCAACTGACAACATACGCAAAAGTGGCGGCGTTAAGTCTGAAATGGGCGGTTATGGAACTGTTCTTTACTCTGCTTGTTCTGCCGAGCCGCCTTTTCCATCTCGCCGGATTGAACACATCACCGAGGGAACAGAAAATAGTTGTTTCTATGACTTCCATTCCCCCGCGCCTTCCGTTTATTCACCTAGCGATAGAAAGCGTTATGCGGCAAACCGTCAAACCGGACAGGATTGTCCTTTGGCTTTCAAAGGAATACAAAAAGCCGGAGTTCGGCGGCTTTGACTGGCAAAACCTTCCCGCCTCACTAACAAATCTTGAATCAAGGGGTTTGGGAATTGCTTTCACCGAAGACATAGGACCTTTCCAAAAGTTGATTCCTTCATTAAAACGGTTCCCTGATGACATTGTGATTACAATGGATGACGATGTGTTTTACCACTCAGACACAATAGAAAAACTGTATAAGGCATACCTGAAAAACGGGGCGGATTTTGTCTATTGCAGACGCAGTAAAATAATTAGGGTTGCAAATGACGGCGGTTTTGAACCTTATGGAGACTGGCAACTTTCTTATTCGCCTGAGGACAATGGAAAAAATCTGTTTTTTACCGGAACCGGAGGGGTGTTATATCCTCCTCACGCGCTTGATGAAGATGTGTTTCGTGAAGATTTGTTTTCTGAACTCACCCCGAACAATGACGATATATGGTTTCATGCTATGTCACTAAAAGCCGGGAAATCTACTTTTCAAGTTGAAGGAAAGGAACCTAAGCGGTTAAAAACAGCAAAGGTCTTTGCGCTTGGGAAAAAGAACCTTCACCAGAATGAAAACGATCCGAAGTTGAAAGCGGTTTTTGACCATTACAATCTTTATGGGAAATTAAAGAAAAATGACGGAAACGCCTAACGAAAGAAAGAGCCTGCTGAAAGATATGTCATGGCTTTTCAGCGGCGAAATGGGAAGGTCTCTCTTTGCCGGTTTGGAGACTATTCTCCTTGCCCACTTGCTTGGTCTTGAACAGTTTGGTCTGTTTGCCCTTGTGCTTGCGTTTGTGGGAATTGTCAACACTCTGATTGATTTTAATGTTACGGAAGCCGTTGTTAAGTATGTCGGGCAGTATCGTGAGAGAAAGGATAAGGAAAAAACCCTTTCATTTGTCAAACTTTTCTACTTTGTTGATTTTATTTCCGGTGTCGCGGCGTTTGCCGTGGCAATTCTGCTTGCCGGTGTTGCTAACGAGTTTTTCATCAAATCTGAAAACACTTTTGAACTGATATTTATCTACTCCTTCTACCTTCTTGTTGTAACCGTCAACAACAACTCCAAGTCGCTTCTTACTGTCTTTCAGCAGTTTAACAGGGTGGCATTTCTTGATATGGTGAGTGCCGGAATCAGGTTTGCGTTTGTTGCCATTGCCCTTCTTATGGGTTTTGGAGTAAAAGGCGCGTTGTTCGCGTATGTGGCGGCAGGATTTATAAACTTTGTTATCCTTCAGTTTTTTGTGAACCGTGCCTTGAAAGATGAAGGTTTGGGCGGGTGGTTGTTCGCAAAACTCGGAGATGTAAAGGATGAGTTCAGAGGTGTTGCGTCTTTTATTCTGAACTCAACGGTTGTCCATTTTGTCGGCAATGTTTTTAGCAGAGATTTTCCGATACTGATTCTCGGAAATCTGTTTGGCAATGAAGTTTCAGGTCTTTACAAAACGGCGGCGGTTGTTTCCAAAATAATCGGAAGATTAATTGCGCCGATGACAAAAGTTTTATATCCCGCTCTTGTGCGTCTTGAAGAACGAAAGTCATACAACGATTTCAGATACATAGTTTCGTACTCAATGAAGTTGCTGGTGATGTTCGTTGTTCCGGTTAGTGCGATATGCTTTTTGTTTGCCACTGATATTATCCGTATCTTTTTTGGCGCGGAATATGTCGGCGCGGCAAACGCGATGAAAATTATTGTTATCGCCGAACTGTTGTTCGGCATTACATTCTGGGTTTCCAGTGTTCTTCTTGCTCTTGGAATGGTGTGGTTCAGAACAGGACTTGCTCTTGTTGATACTTTACTCTATGTCGTTGCGTTGTTTATTCTTGCTCCCGTCTATTCACTTGAAGGCGCGGCTTTTGCCAAACTTGTTCCTTTCCTGACTGTTCTGTTCGTTGCTCTTTTCCTTTTCAGGGAGATAAAGAAAAGAGGCAACAAAGGTCTTTAACAAGTATAAAATAATGCCACAGGAGAAAATTTAGATGGGATTAGGAGTAAAAATTCGTTTGCTGTTAGGATACCGTGCGTTGAATTTCTTCACGTATTTCTTTCCTTCTCTTATACCCGTCAGGTCATTGCGAAGACGGTTTCGCAGTTGGATTGACGGAGGCGTGAAGGATTTGCATCGGTTGCGTTATCTTGGCGACTTTGAACTTAAAGAGATAGATGGAGTAACCGTTGCAGTCAGGGATGATGTTTCTTTGGGTTGTATTACAACAGGACGCGCATCTACTGAAGCGTCTATAGTATTTGGTGGTGATTACCATTTCGCAACACAAGGGCGTGTAATTGTCATTGATATAGGTATGAATTTTGGTTTCGCGTCATTGTATTTTGCATTACGCGATAATGTGGAAGCGGTTTATGGATTTGAGCCAGTTCCCACGATGTATAAATACGCATCTTTCAACTTCCGAATTAATCCGAAATGTGTTGATAAGATACAAGCATTTAACTATGGTCTTGGCGATAGTGAAAAGGAAGTAACGATTGATTTTTCTGAGTCCATGAGCGGAAGCACTTCCACAATCGCGAACCCTCCCGAAGATCTTTTAGTAGAAATGCAACATCATCAAAGCAGTAAAATCTCCGTGCAAATCAAAGATGCCGCCACTGAAATTGGTAACATTATCAAACACCATCCGAATGAGAGGGTTGTCATTAAATGTGATTGCGAAGGTGCTGAAAAAGAGATTTTTGCGCGACTTGACAAAGAAGGGTTGCTATCCGCAATTGACATTATTCTGATGGAATACCATTTTGAATACGATCAGTTTATTACGCCCTTGCTGGATAAATACGGCTTTTCATATTTCAAGCGTAACGACAGCACCACAGCAGGGCTTATTCGTGCGGTAAAGACTTAAGATGTTTGGTTGAGTGTTGAGCGTCAACTGTCTTTATACTTCCGCTACTTCCTTAAACAGCAAGTAATGTTTTTCCGTCATCACTTCAATGCTGAAAAGATCTCCCGCCCGTTTCGCGGCATTCTCGCCCATCTGTTTCGCAAGTTCGGGATTTTCTATCAGTTTCAAAATACCTTCCGCCATTTTCTCCGCATTCCCCACAGGAACAAGTATTCCGCTTTTCCCATCCTCTATAATTTCATTTGCCCCAAACTTATAATCAGTCGAAACACAGGGAGTTCCAAGCGTTTGAGCCTCAACTACTGTTATTCCAAATCCCTCATAAATTGATGATGACACATATACATCCGCCGCCTTCATAAACGGATACGGGTTTGTATCCTCTCCGGCAAAAGAAATATGCCCCGTCAGGTTGAGGTTTCTTATCATTGCCATCAGTTTGGCTTTTTCGCTTTCCGTCTCCCGCCCACCAACTATGATTAACCTTGCGTCCGTTTTGTTACGCAAAATATCAAACGCCCCGATAAGCGTTCCAAAATCCTTTTGAGCCACTATTCTGCCGACCGACACGACAAGCGGGGTTTCTTTGTTTTCAATCCACGGATGACTCGCGGTTTCTCCGCTCTTTTCTCTCACTTCTTTAATGTCAATTCCGTTGTGAATTGCGGGGGGTTTTTCCTTCAAGTTCCAGTATTTACGGGAAAACTCCGCAAGTTCCGAAGATACCGCGACAACTACGGATGCCAGCCTTTTCGCCGTTTTAAGCACAAAATAACTCTGCCACTTCCACGACTGGCTGTCGTTTATCCTCGCCTCAGGGTTGTTCATCTCCACAACAATAACGGGAACACCCAGCACCTTTCCGGCAATTACAGACGGCAAATTCATTACATGAGAATAAATTAAATCGGCTTCAATTTCCCTTGCGGCGCGGATTAAAGACAAGGTTCTGAAAACCGTTTTTATAAACGGAATTTTCGGCGGCGGGGTTTTCGGAAAAAAAACGGTCTTTTTCATTTCAGGCGGCAAATCTTTGTAAAACCCGTCCGTCTCTTTTCCCTCTGCCGCAAAAATAAAGGTTTCCGTGTTGTGATTTTCCCTCAACCCCCTCGCCAGATTCACAATAACCTTCTCCGCCCCGCCCGGAATCAGATGATACGCCGTAAGTAAAACCCTCAATGTAATACCACCAATACCGGATTCCTGATTTCTGCATAGCCCATATCGCGCCTATTATACCAACAAACCACCCTTTCCGTGCCTGTCTCCTTTCCGTCATTCCGTGCCTGACACGGAAACCAGTATTCAACCGGTTAAACAATACTGGATTCCTGCTTCCGCAGGAATGACGAAGGGGAGTGTCATTCCGTGCTTGACACGGAAACCAGTATTCAACTGGTTAACCAATACTGGATTCCTGCTTCCGCAGGAATGACGAAGGGGGGCAGGAATGACGGGGAGGGGCGGGAGTGACGGGGAGGGGCTAAGCCGCGACTCGCTTTGCTTCTTGAAAAGCAATCGGGTCGAGAGTATGCTCCGCACCGGTTGTCCATTTCTCAACGGATTCTGATATTAAGGCAACCGCCAAAATAACAGGCACAAAGGGAGCAAGAAGTATCAGCAACAACGGAGAAGTTCTGAGAATATGCTTTCCGACCTCTGTTGACATGCGTTCAAAGTACTTCAATATTACTTTCTGAACTTCAGGGCTCAACAAATCAATTTCGCCATTTAACCTGTCCGTAAACGCCCGCCCCTCGCGCTCAACACGTTTTCTCTCAAACAGAAAGGTTAAGAGAAGACCAAGCAACGTTATCTTGCCCGCAAAACGTATGTAGCCGTTCATCAGCGTTCTGAGAGTTCCGTATGCGGGGTGGTTGAAGTCAATGTTGCCATCTGCGGCGTAGTCAAACATCTCATCCCTGATTTCAAAAATTCTCTGTTTGAAGCCGTCAACAAGGGCGCGTTTGAGACCGAAAGACCAGACAGCCCAGGTGATTAAAAGAATTAAAAACGAAAACATTACATTTGCTTTTTCAGCAGTAAATTCCATATTAAACCCCTTTGGTAGCGGCTCCGTCCGCCGCCCCTATGCTACCGGAACTTCTGGAATCGTCAAACTTTTTCTCCAGCTCACGTATCCTGTCTTCAAGGTATTTTGTTTTCCACATTCTTATAGACCTTTCGTAGATTGCCCAAGAGAAGAATGCGACACACATGAGTAAAAGCGAAACCTTTACGCCATCTTTGCTTCCCAATGTTGAGAGGACAACATCAACGACAATACTTGTGTCAGTTCCTTTGATGTCTTTCAGGGTCAGATACGCAATGTAGAACATGGCAACTCTGCCCGCCTGAACAAGAAATGTTTCAATAGTTTTTCCCATGCCGATTTACGACCGGAGCAACTGCTCGGGGGCAATTTTAACCCGACAAACTCCCATTTTCAATTCTCAAGCCTCTCCTTCCGTCATTCCGTGCTTGACACGGAAACCAGTATTCAACCGGTTAATTAATACTGGATTCCTGCTTCCGCAGGAATGACGGAGGAGTGTGTCATTCCGTGCTTGACACGGAAACCAGTATTCAACTGGTTAATTAATACTGGATTCCTGCTTCCGCAGGAATGACGGAGGGGAGGGGGTGGAATGACGGAGGGGCGGGAGTGACGGGAAGGGGTTAATAGCCTTGACTATGGTTTTCTGCTGGATTAACATTTTCCTGCTATGAACAGGAATGTTCCACGGAATCAGGAAGAAACTACAAGGACTCTTGCCGCAGTTATTGGCGGCGCGTTGCTTGGGGTTGCGGTTGGCGGTCCCGTTGGCGCGGTTGTCGGCGGAGCTGTGGGTCTGATTGCGGGGCAGAAAACGAACAATTCATTAAGAAAGAAGAATGGTCACGACCGACCATCAGAAAAAACCAAGTTTTAGAATATGAGCGGGATGTACATTCTTTATATTGCCACGGCAGTGTTGGGGCTTGTTCTTACAGGCTTTTACTTGTTACGTTGTCGCAAGTATAGCGTGAGTGTGAACGGTTCCGTGATTATCACTCTCTTCTTGCTTGCCGGTGGTTTACTGGGCGGTTTTGCTCTTATGGTAAGCCTCTTTCTCCCGGAAGTGCGGGACATTCCCAAGTTTGATGAATATGTCTTCATTGGCGGAATTTCTATGACAGTATATGTATCCAGCAAGATATACGGCATCCTCAAGTTTCTTCAGTAATCCTCTCTTTTTCCGTCATTCCGTGCCTGACACGGAAACCAGTATTCAACTGGTTAATCAATACTGGATTCCTGCTTCCGCAGGAATGACGGGGGAGTGTGTCATTCCGTGCCTGACACGGAAACCAGTATTCAACTGGTTAACCAATACTGGATTCCTGCTTCCGCAGGAATGACGGAGGAGTGTGTCATTCCGTGCCTGACACGGAATCCAGTATTCAACCGGTTAATTAATACTGGATTCCTGCTTCCGCAGGAATGACGGAGGAGTGTGTCATTCCGTGCCTGACACGGAAACCAGTATTCAACTGGTTAACCAATACTGGATTCCTGCTTCCGCAGGAATGACGGGAAGGGTGCCTAGTCCGCAACCTTCCTGAACAATTCCGCGTATTTTCCCGTCATTTTCTCAATACTGAAAAAACTCTCGGCGCGGGTTGCGCCGGACTTTGCCATTACATTCGCAAGAACGGGGTTCTCTATCATTTTTAATATCGCCTCCGCCATCTTTTCCGCATCTCCCACGGGAACAAGCAAACCATTCTCGCCATCACGGATTATCTCACTTGCCGCAAATTTGTAGTCCGTTGAAATACACGGAACCCCAAGACACTGCGCTTCAAGAAGCGTGTTCCCAAACCCCTCATAAACAGACGGCTGAACATATACGTCCGCAAGGGCGATTAACGGATACGGATTTACCATCTCCCCCGCAAATATAATCGCGTCATCAATTCCCATGCCTCGCGCACGCTCCTCAAGCGAACCCCTTAACTTCCCGTCTCCCACAAGCAACAGACGCGCATCGCCGCCTTTTTCCGCCATGCTTTTTTTCACTAAGGAAAAAGCGTCTATTAAAGTGTCAAAACCCTTCTGCCTTACAAACCGCCCCACAGACACAACTACGGGAATTCCCGCGCCCGTTTCCATATTCACGCGCTGTTTGCTTTTTTCCCTCGCCAGAGCCGTGTCCACGCCGTTGTGAATTACTTGGGGAACCACACCCCCGTACACCTCAACACACTCTCCCGCCAAACCCTCTGATATGGCGGTGAAACTATCCGCCCTCTGCGCGAAAAAACGGTGAAGAAAAAACATCAACCAATTGCGCTCCCTTAAAAAACCTATGTTGTTTCCCTCAGTCCATACGGTTTTAATCCCAAATATACGCCCGGCGACTGTGTTGAGTATTTTTGTCCAGTGCCTTGAATAAAGAACATCGGGCTTTTCTCTTATCACCGCCCGAAAAAACGCGCATGAACCCCACAAACGGGAAAGAAAATGGAATCGTTTTACAAAGGCGGGATAACAGGGGGTCAGCAATTTCACGCCGGAAGCAATTTCACCCTCAATTCCGCCGCCGCCCAAAGCGAACACAACACAGTCAAACTCCCCGCAAAGCCCGTTCGCAATGGCAACCGTCTGCCTCTGCGCGCCGGCGGTATTTAAGTTCGGCAAAGAAAAAAGGATTTTCTTTCTCAATCGTGCCTCAACGCCTCCACGGGGTTGAGTTTTGCGGCTTTGCGGGCGGGGTATATGCCGAAACCCACACCAACTGCGGCGGAGAAAAGACACGCTATCGCTATCGCGCCGAAAGATATCTCAACGGGCCAGCCCGTGAACAGAGACGATACTTTTGAAATCACCGCCCCAAGCACAATTCCCACCGCTCCGCCCGCAAGAGACAGCGAAAGAGACTCAACAAGAAACTGCCTCAATATGTCGCTCTCCCTCGCGCCCACAGCCATTCTTATCCCTATCTCCTTTGTCCGCTCGCTGACGGAAACAAGCATTATGTTCATAATCCCCACACCGCCGACTATCAGCGATATGGACGCGATGCTGATGAGCAAAATTCTCAATATCCGCGTTACAACGGCTATGCGCTCAAGGTTCTGAGCGTTGTTTCTGATAACAAAATCGTCTCTCTGCCCCGGCTCTATGCCGTGATTTCGTCTCATAAGAGACGCAATCTCAACAAATACCGTATCCATCATTTCAGAGTTTTTTACGGCAATCGAAATTTTTGATAGATGCTTTACCGAAAGAATCCGCTTTTGAACCGTTGAATACGGCATAAGAATTATGTCGTCCTGATCTGCCCCGCCCGGCTTTGCCCCCAGTTTCTGCATAACACCCGCAACCGTGCAGGTTACGCCGCTTATCCGTATCTTTCCGCCCGCCGCCGGAGACGCCCCGAACAGTTTTTCCGCCACAGTTGCCCCGATAACACACACCGAACGCGAGTTCTCAATGTCATCCGCGCTGAAAAATGTTCCCGCGCCCGGAAACCAGTCGTTTATGAAAGTGAACGAGCGCGAAACGCCTACAATCTCCGTTGCCCACTGGTTTTTGCCGTAGACCGCAAGACCCTTTGTTCTGATAATCTCGGAAACAAACTCAACATCGGGCATTTCCCTTATGGAATTCGCGTCTTTAACCGTGAGGGGTTTGCCGCCGGCAAGGTTGAGAAGCCCGCCGCCCGTGCGCAAGGGGCTTATTATCATCGCCTTGCCGCCCAGCCGCTCGAACTGCTCGCCTATCATCCTGCTTGCCCCCTGTGTTGTGGACACAAGCGAAACAACCGCCGCCACTCCGATTATTACTCCGAGAGAGGTCAGCATTGAACGCGCTTTGTTCGACATTATCGCCCGGTAGGCGACCGTCAGAGATCTGAAAGGTTGCATGGCTCAGTTCTGATTATAATACAAAAGCGGCGCGCGCGGACAGATTCCGCTCTAATCAAGACTGCGGTAGCGGGTTCTCTGAACCACGGCAACCACCGCGCACGGCACGGCAACACCGATGACCGAGACCGTTATGAGAAGCATTCCAAGTTCCGAGTAGTCTGCGTTTGTAATGACTTCCCCCGCCTTGTCTCTGATTTCGCGGGTAACGACAAAGATTTTGTTCATATACTCCGTTCCGAGGCTGTTTGCCGAAAGCGCGAGATTGGCAAAAGACGCGAACACGGCAAAAAAGGTTGCCTTGAGGTGGGCGGGGGCGTTTCTGGCTATCCACGCGAGCACCGGTATCAGGGCAACCTGCCCGAAAGGAGACGCAAGAGCGGTGTTCACTATCGCGATAAATCTGGCGTCCACAATTCCGCTCGTGTGCGCCGCAGTCCACTCGTGAACGCCATAGTAAAGCCCTATTCCGGGAAGAGACATAACCCCCCATATCACAGACAGAAACACAACTATGCGGGCTATGCTTGACCTGCTCATAAACGGCAGGAAAAACACAATTCCCGCAAGCGTTAGCACTGAGGTTATGATTGAAAGGTAAGACAGAAACTGTTCGTCAAAACCCAGAAGGTCTATCTGAAACCACGCATCTCCCGGTCCCACGCCCGGAACCGCGCTGAATATGAATATAACAATGGACGTGCCGATGAGTTTTTTGCGCGAACTTTCTGGCACTTCGTCAAGGAGTTTCCGCATAAGGAATACGAGAATTCCCATTGAGCCGATAAACACCAGTTCTTTTGAATAATTGATGTCTGCAAGTCCCACGCCTATGCTGAACGCCATAAATCCGAGACTGCCGCCCAGAATCCACCAGTTGGGCGAAACGGGTTCGCTTTCGCGTTCGGGGCTTATGTGTCCGGTTTTTTTGAGGATTTCCGCGAGCAGAACGCCCGCCACAGACACAATGGGAATGGCGAGCGCCATAAGGTAGATGTTTGCGTATATCCGCGCTTTTTCCTCGTCTCCCAGTTCGGCAACACCGTCAAACGCCACAACGTTGACAAGGGCGACAATTACTGTGCCTCCTATCACGGCAAATCTGCCGAGTGTTTGCATGGTTGTGTGCATTGCTTTGAGGGTTTGTTCGTCAATTTCTCCGCCGTCTTCCGCCGTTTCGGGAACCGCTTCAACGGTCATTGCGTCTGCCACAACGTCTTGCAGAACGTAGCCAACGGGGCTTATCACCACGCTGATGACAAACCAGCTTGCCGCCGGCATGATGGACTCCATATATTCGCGGTGGGCTATCAGCCCGTAGATGATAAACAGACCGGCGGTGATAAATGCCGCGCCGACAAAAACCAGTATGTATTTGTACCGCCAGATGAGGTCAACGAGGTGGCCCATAGGCATTTTCATAGCCCACGGAAGCCCCGCCCAGAAGCCCAGTCCGGCAAGGAAAGCGGCGGACAGGTCGAGGTAGTCTTTTATAAAGAAAGTGCCGACAATTCCCGTAAGCGCGGAAATGCCTGCGGCGAGATAGACCATTATGGGCGGTATGAAACTAAGGCGGAATTGTTTAAAGAAACCGGAAATACCGGGAACGCCTTTTGAGGTTTTAGGGGAAATGCTCAACTTGAGCGGCAACATTACACGGAGCGGCGGAATTTGTAAAACCTTGCCCCTGTCTCCACTCCCCAACCCTTGACCTAACCCCATTCTTGTCCATAGACTAAACACTTAAGACAGGCACAGATGCTCAATGAGACAATAAATATGTGGATAAGAACAGGGGCGGATATACAGGTGCTTAACCCAGAGGCGGAGATTGAAGGAAGGCTTGAGAGGGATAATGTTCCCGTTGACGGCACAATGGACAGGGTGATGTTCACCTACGGCGCGGGTTTTGAATACAGCCCTTACGAGAAGTTTAATGTGAGTTTTGAATATGGCGGCGGGGTGAGTTCTTCGGTTGATACTTTTGTTCAGCAGTTTAGAGGCGGAGTTAATTACAGGTTTTAAGACCCTCCCATTCGAGGATGTAGCATTGTGTCTAAAAACTTAGCCTTACTCACCCTGCTTTCTTTCTTATTCACATTTTCCGCGCCGCCCTCTTATGCGCAGGAACCAGGAGTCTGCTACTACCACATCATCAACCCCTACTCAACATCCCTCCCCAGCACCATAGAACCCATAATGTCGGCCGATTGCCCCAGAGCGGACGGAAACGCATACCTCACCATTTTTTCAATCGCCCCTAATGATCATTACATAAATTCAACTAATGCCGCTATTTCGTACTACCCCACCCAAGCGGGCGCAAATACAATCATTTACGTTGGAGGTTTCAATATCACAACGGTACAACCAGACGGAGAATCTATATTTATCAATACCCCGGGGAACGGCCTTTTAGATATCGCTGACAGCGTGTTTATCACCAAACGCGGAACCGGCGGAAATGTTGTTACCATCACAGCCGGAACGGGTGATGTGGATATAGACATTTACAATCAATCAAAAGTTCAAATTGAATCAACCGGCGGCGGGAACGGAATTGTCGCGTCAAGCGAAAGCGGAAGAGTGCTTGCGGACTTCTCCAATCAGGGAAGAATCTATTCAGTCCAAGATGACGCGACCGGGTTTATCGCAACAACCAACGGCGGTGAAATCAGCGCGAATTTTGACGGTTTGTATTCAAGAATACTTATGTACCCTGTAGGCAATCACGCGGGCTCATCAGACTCCAAAGGCGCGACATTCACAAGCACAAGCGGCGATATAAGTGTTTCGCTGACAAACTCCTCGGCAATCCTAGCCCCGTCTCTGGGAGATTCCCACGGCTTGGAGGCGGTAACGGGAGGGGACGGCGACATAAACATACATTTGCAAAATGGAAACGCCTGCATAGTCGGCAGAGACGGGGTTAAAGCCACCACTGTTGACGGCGACATAAACATATATCTGTCAGACGCGCTTATTCGCGGCAGGGGCAGAACGGGTTTGTCTGCAACATCTACAAACGGAGATATTACAATCACGGGAGATGGCACGGGCAATATTGCCTCTGTTGCTGGTAACGGCGTTTATCTTGACACCGGCGGTGAGGCAAGCATCAGCAATATTGATATATGGACGCAAGGAGATGGCGGCACAACAATAGAATCGGCAAGCGGCTTGCATGTAGTATCGGGAAATATCTGGGCTAACGGTTCGGGCGGCAATACGGTGGAAGCGGGAACTGTGAATGTGTCGGGCGGAGATATTTTTACGACAGTCCATAACAGCAATGCGGTGGTTGCGCAGGCGGTGAATATATCGGGCGGAGGGATTTGGATGCTCAGAGGCGGTTCATCAGAGAGCATTTTCAGTACCGCTGTGCTTCTCAGAAACGAAGACGGGCAAGCGGAATTGACGGTTGGAGGAAGCGCGATTGTGTGCGGCGGTGCGCTTTCGGGCATAATCTGCACGGCAAGCGACTATGGCTATGCCGTGCGTGTTGAGACCCCGGCGGCGACCTATGGCACAACGATAACAACCGAACCCACCGGCAATATAACGGGCAGAATTGGGCTTTCTAACAACAACGATGTTTTCTACAACAATGGCTCTTTCACCGGACACGGAAACACCAGAGGCGGTGATGACATGGTTGAAAACAAGGGAACTTTCACCCTCACCGGAGATTTTGAAATGGGTGAAGGCGATGACACTTTTGAAAACAAAGACAGCGGAATGGTAGTTTATGGCAACCACTCAATAATCGCAGAAACCAAGCCTGATCCACCCTCCACGCAACAATCCTCTCCTTCCCGTCATTCCGCATCTTCACCATCCCGTCATTCCGTGCTTGACACGGAATCCAGTATTCAACTGGGTTACCCAATACTGGATTCCTGCTTTCGCAGGAATGACGGAGAGGGCAGGAATGGCGAGAGTGGGGAATGTCATTCCGTGCTTGACACGGAATCCAGTATTCAACTGGCTAATCAATACTGGATTCCTGCTTCCGCAGGAATGACGGAGAGGGCAGAAATGACGGAAGGGGCGGGAATGACGGAGGGGGCAGCAAGCGGCGACAGCCGTTTCCGCCTTTCCGCATCAGACCCCGCCCCTGACGACACAACCGCAACCATTAACTTCGGCGATGGCGATGACCATTTCATAAACAACGGCACAATCGTAATTCAAGATACAGGCGGATTTAACGGCTTGGAGAAAATAACCTTCGGCGAAAACTCAACCGTTATGGTTACCGCAGACTCTGCCAAAATGACGACAGACAAACCCCTCATAGAACTTGAAGGCGAGATAACTGCGGAAGATGTTAAAGACCTAAACATAAAATTAGCCAACCCTGAAAGACATTCAGACGAATTTTCTTTATTCAGCGAAAACTCTTTGCCTGACGGTGAAGCCGAAAGACAGGCGGTATTGAGCATGATAAGCGGCGGTCTTGGTGAAGGCAGTAGCGCGGGAGTGGATTCAAACGGCAATATATTTGTTGTGCTTGCCAATTCCGTTCACTTTAACTACCTGAGAAATTATGACGCAATGATCCAATCCGCTTACCACTCAGACACAAGTTTCTCAGAAAAACTGCGCGGCAGTTGTTACGGCGGGGAAGCGGAGACACAACATTTAAGCGGCGGCTGTCTCTGGGCAGATGCGGGAAGCCGTCACACGAGACACGACACAAAGGTTAAATACGGAGAAGACGCCTATGTATTTGCCGGAGGTTTTTCCATCCCCGCAGGGCAGTCCGCCGTGTCAATCGGAGCGGGTTATGAAACATCAGACTTTAATGCCGGAACTGATACAAACGCGGCGGGTGAGCGTTTTATGGCAGGGTTATCAGTAGCAGGTGAGATTTGGAAAAGAATTATCGCAGACGCAAGAACACAATTTGCAAAAGCGGCATGGGAATCAACATCCGCAAGGGGAGAAGACACTTATTCCGCAAAGACGGATATAACAACATGGTCTGCCGCAATAGGGGCAGAGATGCCGTTTTTCCCCGGTGGTGTATTTATGGTGGTTCCGCGTCTTGAAGCGGGAGTAGCCCGTGTATCTGCGGACAGTTTCACCGAAACCGGCGGCGGAGATATGCCTCTTTCTGTTGAAGGATTATCACAAACATATTTGCGTGTAACTCCATCGGTAACTGCTTATGCTCCCGCAGGGGAAAGTGTGAATATGTGGATGACCGCCGGAGCGGATGCTCATTTAACAGACCCCAAGACAGACTTAAAAGCTACCTTTTCTCCTGATGACCCTGTAAATACAAAAGGCGGACTTGAACGCATAAACATAAGATACAGCGCGGGGGCTGAGGTAAATCCGGTAAAAGGTGTAAGTGTGCGGGTGGCGTATAGCGGCGGGGTTTCCACTACCTTTGATACGCTTACGCAGACATTTACGGCAAGGTTCGGAGTGGCGTTTTAATACTGGATTCCTGCTTTCGCAGGAATGACGGGGAAGGGCAAGGAATGACGCTTCTCACCACTCCGTCATTCCGTGTTTGTCTCCTTCCCGTCATTCCGTGCTTGACACGGAATCCAGTATTCAACTGGTTAGTTAATACTGGATTCCTGCTTCCGCAGGAATGACACTCCCCACTTCCGTCATTCCGTGCTTGACACGGAATCCAGTATTCAACTGGTTAATTAATACTGGATTCCTGCTTCCGCAGGAATGACACTCCCCACTTCCGTCATTCCGTGCCTGACACGGAATCCAGTATTCAACTGGTTAACCAATACTGGATTCCTGCTTTCGCAGGAATGACGGGGGGGGGGGCAGGAATGACACTTTTCCCCTTCCGCATCTTTATTTCACACTTAAAATGCCGTATAGAAACTTTACAATGCCCGCAAGCAACACAACCTTTCAAATCCGCCCGATGACTGCCGGGGAAATCGGCATCGCAATAGACTGGGCGGCTCGCGAGGGGTGGAACCCGGGGCTTAATGATGCTCGGTGTTTTTATGCGGCAGACCCCGGAGGGTTTCTTGTGGGTCTGCTGGGAAACGAACCGGTTGCCGTTATCTCGGCGGTTAAATACGGAAAAACATTCGGCTTTATCGGGCTGTATATCGTTGAACCACAGTTTCGCGGACGGGGCTTTGGCTTGCGCCTGTGGCGGGCGGCAACTGAACGTTTGCAAGGGCGCGTAACAGGGCTTGACGGGGTTGTGGAACAGCAAGACAATTACAAAAAATCAGGGTTTCGCTACTGCTGTCGTAACGCGCGCTATGAAGGGAAAGACTTTGCGGGCGGTGCAGACGGCGGGGTTTTTGAGGTTGCGCCTGAGATGTTTGATGAGGTGCGGGACTACGACAGAACGGTTTTTCCCGAAGAGAGAAACGGGTTTTTGAAAGAATGGATTTTTCAGGACGGGGCGGCTTGTGTGGCGGTCAGGCGGCGGGGCAAGCTGACAGGGTACGGGGTTTTGCGCCCGTGCAGAGACGGGTACAAGGCGGGACCTTTGTTCGCGGACAGCAGGCAAGAGGCGGAGGCGATTTTTCTTGCAATGACACGGACGGCGGGGAAGGGGGTTTCCGTTTTTCTTGACGTTCCGGGAGATAATCCGCTTGCGGCAGGGCTTGCTGAAAAACACGGGATGAAAACCGTTTTTGAAACGGCGCGTATGTATAAAGGCGATTTTCCCGCCGCTCCAAGTGAAAAGGTTTTCGGAATAACCAGTTTCGAACTGGGATAGGGTCAGCCGGAATTTCCGCAGTATTTTTGCGTCAAATTTTTAGTCTCTCCGCGCTCGGCTTCAGACGGTTTTCTATCCGCCATTTCGCCAAGTTCCGCGCAAGCGGATTTTGTGTCTCCCGATTTTATTAAAGATGCGGCGAGATTGAGACGCGCCTCATTGTAGCCCGGAGCAAGACGCAAAGCCGCTCTGAACTGCGCCGCCGCTTCGGTGTGTTTGGAGAGTTTGGAAAGCAATTTTCCGTATTCATTTTTCGAGTAGATGTTTGACGGCTCAATCCTGAGGGATTTTTTCAAAAACTTTTCAGCGGATTTTGTGTCGTTTTTCATATCATACGCCCTCGCAATGTTCACAAAAGCCGCGTACCGGAGCGGATAACTTATGTCTTGCGATACAACGGAACATTCACGAATGGCGGCGTCCGGTTTGTTTCCGGCAATATACAAGCCGCACAAGTTGTACCTCGCTTTTGTGTATTTGCCGTCAATCTCAAGGGCTTTTTTGTAACTGCTCTCCGCCGCCTCAGGGTCTTTAAGACCGAAATAGGCGATGCCCTTTATGAAATGTATTTCCGGGTCTCCCGCCGCCTGTTTTTCAGCCGCCTCCATCTCCCTCACCGCGCCGATGAAGTCTCCGCCTCTTGCGTATGAAGATGCGAGGTTTTTGCGGTTTTTGACAGACATTTCCGACCCCGCTCCCGTTCCCGCGCACGAAACGCACAGAAGCGGCGCGAGCAGAAAAGCGAGAAGGGCTGAACGTTTTTTAGGCGGTAAAGTCATTTGGCGGAGAAGGGCAAGGCGATTTTTTAGAACTTCACCATTTTCATAAAATCGGCGAGCCGTTTCTGAAACTTTGCCTTGTTCATTTTTTTTATGGTTTCCGTTCCCATGCCTTCCACGGTGAAGGAAGCCAGCACGGAGCCGTGAACAACCGCTTTTTTCAGTTTCGCGGGGCTGTCCGCGCCGTTTTCGCTCAAGTATCCCATAAACCCTCCGGCAAACGTGTCTCCCGCTCCCGTGGGGTCAACCGCCTTTTCAACCGGATAGGCGGGGGCGGAAAAAATGCCGTCAGGGGAAAACATCATGGAGCCGAACTCGCCCCTTTTGACCACCACCGTCCGGGGTCCCATTTTTCTTATCGCTCTGGCGGCGGAGATGACTGATTTTTCACCGCTCAAATCCAGCGCCTCGGAATTGTTGATTATGAGAATGTCCACCATTTTGAGGATTTTTTTCAAATCAGCGGGGCTGTTGTCTATCCAGAAATTCATCGTGTCGCACGCGACAACGCGCGGCGATTTAACCTGCTTCAAAGTCTCCATCTGCACAACGGGATCCAGATTGGCGAGAAAAACGAACTCCGCGTTTTTCATCTTTTCAGGCAGTTCCGGCTTGAAGTTTTCAAGCGCGTTCAGATGGACGAAAACCGTTTCCGGGTCTCCGAGATTTTCAGGATACTTTCCCTTCCACCGGAAAGTGCCGCCGTCAGAAACTTCAAGTCCGCTTGTGTCAACACCGGCTTTTTTCAGCAGACGCGAATGAGGGGCGGGAAAGTCTTTTCCCACCACCGCCGATATGCCGACCTTTGTGAACAAAGACGCTCCGAGGCATGAATAGACGGCTGAGCCGCCGAGAATTTCGTCCGCGCTGTCAGACGGAGTTTCTATGGAATCTATCGCAACCGTTCCCACAACGATCAGTTTGCTCATTTAAGAAACCTCCCGATTATTACGCCCAGCCGCTTTTTCGCCTCTGCGCTCATCGCTTCGGGGCTCGTAAGAACCGCATTTTCAAGAGCGCGCGGGCAGGCGGGGCAATCGGGCAAGCCCGCGATAATCTCCACCGCCGCTTTGAGAATGTTTTTCGCCTTCTCAACGTTTTCGCCAAGCGTTTTCAAAATATCTTCCACGGTTACGGAGTCGTGCCCCGGATGCCAGCAGTCATAGTCTGTCGCCATTGCAAGGGTCGCGTAGCACATCTCCGCCTCTCTCGCCAGTTTCGCTTCGGGCATATTTGTCATCCCTATAACGTCCACGCCCCACTGTCTGTAAAGGTTGCTCTCAGCGCGGGACGAGAACTGCGGGCCCTCCATGCAGATGTAGGTTCCGCCGCGTTTTGCCGCCGCGCCTGACTTCTCCGCCGCATCTGCGAGGACATCGCAAAGCCCGGCGCAAACGGGGTCTGCCATTGAGACGTGCGCCACAACGCCGCCGCCGAAAAATGTGCTTTCCCTTCTTTTTGTGTGGTCTATGAACTGTGACGGAATTACCACATCGCCGGGTTTTATCTCCTCTTTCATGCTTCCCACCGCGCCTACGGAAATGACCTGCCGGACGCCCAGACTTTTAAGGGCGTATATGTTTGCCCGGTAGTTTATCTCTGACGGCATAACCGTGTGCCCGCTTCCGTGACGCGGAAGAAACGCCAGTTTCACATCTCCCGCTTCTGCGGTGGTTATCCGGTCTGAAGGGTCTCCCCACGGGGTTTTGACCTCCACCTCTTCGGTGTTTTCAAAGCCGCTTATGCCGTAAAGCCCGCTTCCGCCTATTATGCCGATATGCTTTTTCATCTTTCTCCTTTTACTTTTTTTCAAGGCGCAGAATAAATCTGCTCTCTCCGCTTACAGGCAGTTTAAGTTCCTCCGCTGTCTCGTTGAATGCGCCGGAAAGTGATTTTTGTTCTTCCCGCCACTCCCGCGCGCCGTTTTTTCCTTTCATAACTAATACTATGCCGCCCTTTTTTACAAGAGGCGCGGACAGGCGGACAACCTCAGCCGTTTTCGCGACAGCCCTTGAGACGGCGACATCAAAACCGCCGCCGATTTTCTCATCCTCAGCCCCCGCCCTTGCCTTGACCGCCCTTGCGTTTTCAAGCCCCAGCTTCCGTATCGCCTCTTTCATAAAGAAAACCTTTTTCTCCCGCGAATCGGCAAGCACAAGATCGATGGAAGGCAGGCATATTTTCAGCGGTATTCCGGGCAGCCCGGCTCCCGCCCCTATGTCCAAAACGGACGAGCCGGGGGCGATATGGCGGAGCACGGTGAGGGAGTCTATAAAGTGGGAAACCGCTATGCGGCGCGGCTCTGTGACGGAGGTCAGGTTGATGGAGTCCGCCCATTTTATGAGCAGGGTTGAGAAGGTCTCAAACCTTTGCGCCATTACGGGGTTTATCTCAACGCCGAGTTCCCTTGCCCCTGAGGCAATTGTTTCAGATACGGTCATTTTCTAACGTATATGGACGCCGGATGACTGACGATTATGTTCGGTTTGCCCCGGTACATTGAAACTCTTCCGGCAATCTGAACCTGTTTGCCCTTGTAGCGCGTGCGGGGTTTGATGCCGAAATGTTTGAAGTTTTCTGAAGCATTTGAAAATATCACAATCCCTGCTCCGCCGTCCGTATCAAGTATAACCATACCGTTTCTTTTCCGTTTCGCTCCGGTTATCAACGCCCTGATGACCACTCTTTCGCCCACCCGCGAGGGGAGTTCGCTTTGCGGAATTACAAAATTTTTGTGGCTTTCGTGCGGCTTGAAGTTGCCGTCTCCGCTCCAAATCCCGCGCCGGCTTTTCTTCGCCTCTTTTGCCGCCGCTCTGAACTTATCCATCATGGCCGTGTCCTGACCGTCCATTTCAAAAACGGTTGCCAGCCCCGCGCGCAAAATCTCCGCGCTCACATTTGTTTCTCCCGCGAAAACAAAGCCCAGAAGCCGCCCGTATCTGTCGTATCTCTGCTCGCCGAACCGCACCCGCACGGTTTTGTTCTCCACAAGTTTCGCGTTCAGCCGTGTCGCCTCCTCTGACAGCGGGTCTCCCGGAGAGTTTTTCCGCGCCACTTCCGGGCAGTCAATCCCCTCGTACCGCAAGCTGTATTTCCGCCCGTTTTTGGCGCGTATCCCTATGGTGTCTCCGTCTATAACGCGTGTAACGGTAAAGGTTTCCGTCCGCGCTCCGTTTCCCGAAAGGCGCGAAGACACACCGCCGTATCCCGCCGCCACAGCGAGTATCAAAAGCGGAAGAAACCATTTTGCCACAGACCGGTTTTTCATGTTTTTGCCGTCTCCGCCGTTTCGCGCTCAAATATCAGGAACACAAAAAAGCCGCACAGAACCGCCGCCCCGGCAATCGCGTACATGGCGCGCAGTCCGAACATCTCCGCCGCTATGCCAAGCGGAAACGCCGCGTAGTTTATACCCACGCTGAATGACGAATTGAACGCGCCCATCGCCTTTGCCATTCCGGTTTTTGTTCTGTCCGTTATCATCGCCCCGAGAGCGGGGTAGAGAAGCCCGTAGCCCGCGCTGAACAGAATACAGAACAGAACCGCCTG
This sequence comes from Thermodesulfobacteriota bacterium, assembly GCA_965226585.1. Lineage (GTDB taxonomy): Bacteria > Desulfobacterota_D > UBA1144 > Nemesobacterales > Mycalebacteriaceae > Mycalebacterium. The sequence continues at coordinate 695,839 of OZ245366.1, forward strand.
CAGGTCTGAACGGGCTTGCGACACGAGAAACAGCGAAACGGCGGCAACAAAAAGGGCGGGGGCGGCGACTGTTTTTCTTCCCACTCTGTCCGCCAGTTTTGAGGAAAGTATTCTCACGGTTATCACCGTTACGGCGTATGTCAGAAAGAAACGCGAGGCGGCAAAACCGGATTCTGATGAAAACACGGCGAAGAAATTCAGCAGACTTCCCAAACCCACCGCGAGCATGAGATTGGCAAACAGAATTGTTCTGTAACGTTTTGCGACAACCAGATTGAAAAATCCTCCCGTCCACCGCCGCCCCGCCTGCGGTTTGAAGTTCTCATCCTTAACCAGCAGGGCGAGAATAAAAGACACGCCGCCGAAAACTGAAGAATAGACAAACAGCCCCTCCGCCGCGCGGGTTTGCATTATCCACTCTCCCGCGCCCGGACCCACCGCGTATGAAAATATGGTGAAAGCCCCGAAAATTCCCAGCCGTTCGGCAATGCGGTCTTTTTCCGCGACATCTGAAACGGCGGCGGCGGCGGAGGTGAAAAACGCCGCGAAACCGGCTCCCTGAATCAGGCGCAGAATATAGATTGCGTATCCGAGGCTGTCTATGAAAAGGAAACACACGGACGCTCCCGTCATCAGAGCCGCCCCCGCCGCCATAAACGCCTTTCGCCCCCCGCGGTCAGACATTGCGGAAACAAAAGGTATGCACAGAAGGGAGGTTACGCCGAAACTTCCCATTATGTAGCCAATCTGCGCCTCGCCGCCGCCAAGATCCCTTATGAAAACGGGCAGGAGAAAAAAGGACGAGAAGTTACAGAAGAAAAAGAAGTTTGACGCTGTTATGAGGGTGAAATTCATGGCGTGCAATTTATGGCGCGTGGGTTTGCGCGTCCGCCTGATTTTGCACGGAATTCGCGCTTTTGTAAAAACCCGCGTATTTGTTTCTGTCGCCCGCGATTTGTGTTATATTGCCCACCGGAGCCGTTAGCTCAGTTGGTAGAGCAACTGCCTTTTAAGCAGTGGGTCGCAGGTTCGAATCCTGCACGGCTCACTTTTCTGTCCGGTCCCCGTCGTCTAGCCTGGTCCAGGACACCGCCCTTTCACGGCGGCAACAGGGGTTCAAATCCCCTCGGGGACGAAAATTAACAGCCGGAATTTTTCAGAACGCATATTTGAGTATCATCCAGACTATCTTCGCGCCCGCTTTCGCGCTTCCCGTAAATGTGCCGCTTATCTTTGAAACGCCGGTGCGTTTTCTGTAACTCACCGGAACTTCGGAGCATCTCAAACCTTGTTTTACCGCTTTTATCTGCATTTCCACAGTCCAGCCGTAGCCCTCATCCCGCATTTTCAAATCCCGCAGGCACGGGAAAGTTATCGCCCGGAAGGGACCGAGGTCTGTAAAACTCTGCCCGAACAGAACGCTTAAAAGAAATCCCGCGACCTTGTTTCCGAAAACCGTGTGGGCGGGCATTGCTCCGCTCTGTCTCTCGCCTTTTATGCGGGAGCCGGCAACGAAATCGGCTTCATCTTTCAGTATCGGGTCAATCACACGGCTCATTTCTTCAGGGTAGTCCGAGTAGTCCGCGTCAAGAAAGACAACGATGGCGGGCTGGCGCGAGGGGTCTGATATGTGCCTTATTCCCGCGAGGCAAGCCTTGCCGTATCCGCGAACCGGCTCGTCTATAACGGTTGCCCCGGCAGCGCGGGCGACAGCCGGGGTGTTGTCCGTTGAGCCGTTGTTGACAACCACCACCTCGCGGACAAACTCCATTGGAATTTCACCGACAACCTTGCCGACCGAGTTTTCTTCATTCAGAGCGGGGATTATGACTGAAACGTTTTTCATCTTGCCGCTATACCGCCTCCAGAGTTGCGCCCGGAAGAACGCAGATATACCGCTCAACCGGTTTTCTGCCGTATATTTTCCCCACCGCCGCGCTGTAAAAATCCATCTGCTCCGTGTACCGGTCTTTTTCAAAAGAGTCCGTGTATTTGTAGTCCACAAGAATCGTTCCCTTGTCCGTTTCAAGCAGGAGGTCTATTTTTCCGTTTCGTATTCCGTCCGCCGTTTCAACGGTGAACTCGTATTCCCGTTTCATTCCGCGTGCGTTTTTTGCCATTTCCGCAAGAGGCGAGCGCAGGGCGTTTTCCGCGCATTTCGTCACTTTGTCTCTCACCTGAGAGGCGGGGAAAAACTTTTCTTCCGCAACAAAATCCGCAATCTCGGCAACGGAATCGGGAGAAAAATCCCATATCTCAAAAAACCTGTGCACAATCTCTCCCTCCTCGGTTTTTGCCATATCGCAAAACTTTTCCGCGCCGGTTTCGTTCGTATCTTTTTCTTCCGTTTCTTTCTCGTAAAGCGGGCGCAGGGTTTCGGCGGTTGCGCGCGCGCGGGGTTTTCCGGGTTTCTTTTCCGGAGTTTTTCGCGGCTCAGAGCGCGGTATCTCATCTCCCGTTTCCGCGGCTTTTGCCGCTTCAGAGTCCGCGCCCCTGAAATTCCGCGCTCTCGCTATCCGGCTTGCGAGGGAGCCACTCCCGGGTTTTGCGTATTCGCCCGTAAACAGAGCCTTTCCCGCCCTTGTCAATGTTACGTAGAGAATTCTGTCCTCTTCATCGGAGTTGTCTTTTGCCGCCTCTTTCCACCGCGCATTTCTGCCAGAGGCATGACACACAAAAAATTTTCCGTTCCGGTCAACCGCAACTCTTCCCGCGGGGTTCACCTGCCGGTAGTTCGAGTCCGCCACAAAAACAACGGGAAACTCAAGCCCCTTTGCCCCGTGGCTTGTGAGCAGGGTTATAGAGTCTGTTTCCGCACCGCCTGAGAGTTGTTTTTCATCCGTGTTTCTTGCCGCGTCAAAATACCGGACGGCTTCGGAAAGGTCTTTTCCCCCGGTCGCGAGGTCAGCGCACATTTCTGTGAATCTTATGACGTTTGAACGGATGTCGCGCCCGTTCGGAAGCGCGAGAGCCGCCGCCGCGTAGCCCAGCCGGTATGCGGCAAACATCGCGGCTTCAGCCGGAGAGCGGAAGTTTATTTCCTCTCCGCTCTCAACGGTTTCAACTATTGAAAGCAGGTAGTCCGCCGCGCGGTTCCATTCCGCGTTTCCGTTTCTCAGCGATTTCAGAAAGTCGCCGTATGTCCGGTTTTTGTTTCTTCGTTTTTCCGTGAAGTAACGTTCAAGATGCGCGTCCGATATTCCGAAAAACGGCGACCTTAAAACCGCCGCTTCAGAGTTTTCGTCAAGCGGGTTTTCAATAAACTTCATCATTGAAACCATATCTCTTGTTTCCGCAAGATTGAAAAATCCGGTCGCGTCTTTTCTGAAAGGCATGCCTGAGAGCCGCAAAGCCCTTTCGTAGATGTCCATGTTCACCTTTCTTCTGAATATGAGCGCGATGTCGGAATACGCAAATCCGCAGTCTTCCACCAGTTCCGATATTTTTTTGCAGATAACGGCGGCTTCACTGCGTCTTCTTTCTTCCGCCTTTTCTCCGTCCACTTTCAGAGTGGAGAATACTCCCCCGCCTTCAAGTCCGGGTGTCATCGGCTCGTATCCTTTGGACGAAAAGAGGTTTCTGAAAAACACGTTCAGAAAATTGAGCAGTTGGGATGATGTTCTGTAATTTGTCGCGAGACGGAATTTTTCAAATTTGTCTGATTTGAGAATTCCGTTAAACAGTTCCGGTTTCGCGCCCCTGAAACCGTAAATGGACTGAAAAGGGTCGCCCACAAGCACCAGTTTCCCCTCACCCGAAAGCAGGTTGATTATCTCGTTCTGCATTGAGTCCGTGTCTTGAAACTCGTCCACAAGCATAAGTTTGAACATATCCGTGTAGCGTTTCAGCGCAGACGGGTTTTCGCGCAAAATGGCAAGGGCGTTCACAAGGAGGTCTTCGTACCTGACCGCGCGGTTTTCCGCTTTTATCTCTTCATGCCGGTCAAGCGATTGTTCCGCAACGGTGAGATACAGGTTTGTCAGCCGCCTGTTGAGAGTGTCTATGTGGTTTTCAGCGCGGGCGATTAGTTCATGCGCCGCCTCTATTTCCTTTTTTTCGGCGGTTTTCATCTCCGTTACTTTTTCCATGTTTTCCACAATCGCCATCAGCGTCTTGCACTTATCCGAATCGGGAGATGTCGGGAACCTGAGTTTTTTGATTGCCTTGAAACGTTTGGATGCGGAATTTGTCTTGAAAATGTCGCCGTACATCCCGATTGAATCGCCGTCCAGTTCCGCCGGAGCTTCCTCATCGCCGGTATCAATCTCCGCCGTTTTGAGAGGGCGGGGCAGATGTTTTTTCTCCGTCTCCCTGATTATGGATGTGATATTCGCAAGCGCGGTGTCCAGATTGAACGATTCTTCGGTGAGCAGGTCGCCAAGCGTTTTTGCCGCGGCTCCCTTTTCTTCGCGCAGTTTGAGTATGGTTTCAAGTATGGCGGATGAGAGCGCGGCATCCGCATCTGCGGGGTCTGCTATTTCAAAACCTGCGGGGAAATTTGTGGAGAACAGATTTTCCCGCATTATTCGCGCCGCCAGTCCGTGAATTGTGCTTATCTGCGCCGCCGAAATTCTGCCCGGGGTTTCGGCGGTCAAAAAGCCGCGCGCGCCGAATTTTTTCACGTAATCCGCAGAGCTTTCGGCAAGCCGCTCCCTGAGTTCCGCCGCCGCATTTTCCGTGAAGGTTATTGCGGCGATTGAGTCAATATCCGCCCGTCCCGATTCAAGTTCGGCAAGGCACACGGCGATAAGAAAGCGCGTTTTTCCCGTTCCCGCTCCGGCGGAAACCGCCACTTTGCTCCCCCCGCACCGCAGAGCTTCGGCCTGCTCGCCGTTCAGTTCAAGAAGTTCAACTATCCTTTCCATCTTCCACCTTGCGCGCCGCGCCGTCCTTTATTCTGCAAATGTCGGAATACGGGCAGAATCCGCACGGAGCGTCTTTTTTCAGAATTACCGGCTTTTCCCCGTACGGAAATTCCCCGTCTTTTCTTATCGGCGCGGGCGCGAAAAATCCTTTCTTTACAAGTTCTATGTTTTTCAGCGCCAGCAATTTCGCTTTTTTAACCGGCACTTCCTGCATTCCCTTTTCCCCGGTGATGCCTGCCGCGTTCATCTCTCCGGGATTTTCCACGGATAGGTACGCGCCAATGTTCGTTTTTTTGCCTTCTCTTGAGGCAATGCTGTCAACATAGAGAGGAACCTGCAGTTTGCTCCGGTCGCAGAAAACGCCTTTTACCGCGCCCTTTTTGTAGTCGTAAACCGACACTCCGTCCGGGCTTGTGTCCATCCGGTCGAGCCTGCCTTTCAACTTTGCGCCGCCGATGTTAACCACAACCTCCTCTTCAAAAAATTCCGGTTTGCTCACGAACGACACCATCCTTCCCAGTTCAATCTGCGCGAAATGTTCAAGCGTGAAAAACGCGCGTTCTTTCTGCAATTTCCATACTCTTTCTTCAACGCGGCAGAACCGCCGCCGTGTTTCCGGGTCGTCAATAAAACCGCCGAGCAGTTCGGAAACCTTCTCCGGGCTTTTTATGAGGATCTCCGGGTGTTCCGATGAGAAAAGGTGTTTGAGAGCCGCGTGATAAAGCCCTCCCGTCTCCGCCGGAGACGGAACGGTTTCTCCGTGGGGTTTTTCTCTGATGCCGAGAGTGTTCGCGCAGAAAAACATAAAAGGGCATCTTCCCATTTTTTCAACGCCCGTTACGCTGAGCCCTTTGAGCCGCTGCTTCTCAATTCCCTCTCCCGCCATTCCCTCAAACCGCCCGAAATCCCCTTCGGGGCGCAGACGCTCTTTTTCCGCCTTTACTCCACCTTCTGCCGCCGCTTGCGCGAGTTTGAAAAACGGGTCTGCCGGGGCAAGCAGTTTCGCGGTTTTTTCGGGAATTTTTCCCTCGCGCAAAAGCGCGTTCGCCATTACCGTCTCCGCGCAGTAGGGGTTTGAGGGAATATCCGCCCCGCCGGTTTCCCTTTCCGTTACGGCGCGGGCTTCCTTCAATTCCTCAATAAAGTGCGAACGCCCCTCCGCTCCGCGAGTTGCCCCGCGTGAGTAAGAGACGAAAAGTTTGCCGGAAGCGCAGGCGAGAACGGAATGCCATATCAGCCGTTCATCGCTCAGGTAGTTGTCCGCCGTTGCGAACGCTTCCGCCCCGCAGTGGCGGTTGATGATGTCTTTCTCGCTGTCATTAAACACAAGGCTTTCCGCTTTGCGCGCCGGAAACGACCTTTCCCCGCAGTCAAGAACAAACACAACCGGATACGAGGTTCCCCGTGACTGCAAGGCGTTCATAACGGGAACGCGCCCGCCGCCGCCGGTTTTGCGCGAATATGTTTTTCCGTTCAAAAGTTCGGAAACAAATTCTGAAAACTCTTTGCGCGATGAGATTTTCGCGTCCCATTTCCCGCAGAAAAACTCCGCCTCCCTTAAAAACTCTCTCGCCTTCTCAACGGACGGGTCTGCCCCCGCCGCCTCAAACGCGCCCGTTTTATCTATTATGGAGCGCAGAGAGGAAAACACCGCGCTTTCTGACGGCGGCTCTCCGCCCGCGCCAAGACCCTCTGACAGCATCCGTCTCAACTCCGTTATTTTCGCAAGCGCGCCTTTCAACTCCGGCTTGTCGCGAAGCGTATCCGTTACGCTTTCAAACCCGTCTCCCGGTTCCTCTCTTTTCCCGATTTGCTCAATCCGCCTTTCCATTAATTCCGCCGCCTCAAGGCCGCGCGCGCCGAAAAACTTTTTCAGCATGGGGTTTCTGATAAGCCGTATAAACTGCCCGTCCGCAAATCCGAGACGGGCTGTTTCAAGCAGGTTTTTGATAAGAACCGATATGCCCGAAGCCGCGCCGAGCCGTTCGGATTGAACATTTACCGGAATTCCGTTTCTCTCGAACACATTCCGTATTACAGCTCCCGACGATTTCAAATTGCGGACGATGACGGCAAAATCCTCAATCGCTCTCCCGCCGTCCGCCATTCTCCGTATCTCACCCGCCGCAAACTCCGCCTCAGCCGTAACAGACGCAAACTGGCAGACGGAGATATCAGTCTTTTCCCCTCCGCTTTCCGCCGGAGTAGCCACAAGAGCCGATATTCCCGCCGCTTCCGCCGCCCTCAAAATACTGACGTGCAAGGGCGTGAGCCGGTGAAATCCCGCGGCGACTATCCTCTTCACCCGTCCGCTTATCACACCCTCAGAGCCGTTTGCCACCGCGCCTGCGAAGGCGGAGATGACGTCCGTGTCGTCAACCATCCCGGACTGCTCCATCCGTTTTTCAGACTCCCCGATGACCGGCGCGATACCCGCGAGTTTCCGCGCCGTTTCGGGCGGCAGTTTTTCCTTCACCTTTTCGCTGAGAATTCGCGCCGTTATGCCGTTCTGTTTCAATCCCGCGCAAGAGGCAAGCAGTTCAAGTGCCGTCCGTGTCCGGTTTTCATCCGCTTTTCCCGCGCTCTCAATCGCCCGCCGCATAAGTATCATCCTTCCCGTCCGCGACAGTATCCGCTTCCGTCCCGCGCGGGTGTTGTGAGCGCGGGCAAGGGCTCCGAATGTTGTGATAAAGCGGACAGAATCCGTGCCCCGGAACAGTTTACGGGCTTGCATTACGGCGGGAATATCGGGCAGAACAAGAAGGTCGCCATCAGCCGCCGGTTTGATGCCGAGACTTTCAAAAACCCCGCCGCCGCAAAGCGGCTCCGTAAAGACGGCTGTTTTCAAAGTTCCGGTTTTCATGGAAACGCTCAAGAGCAGATTATAAAACAGAGCGCGCCTTATTGGAAACCTCAGAAGGATGGCGTCCCCGGAGGGATTTGAACCCCCGACCCCAGGATTAGGAATCCTGTGCTCTATCCAGCTGAGCTACGAGGACGCTGATGCTGTTTCTCGCGCTATTATAGCAGTCTGCGGCGGGGTTAAAAAGACGGCGGAAAAATTAGCCGCGCCGCACTTGCTTTTTAGCCGTTCCTCATATAAAAATTAGGCATGCCTAATTTTTTGGAGGCTTTATGTTGAACCAGACAACTCAGGACTACCTGAAAACCATCTACGAACTTACGGAGCGTTCGGGCAGAGTTATGACCAAAGACATAGCCGAAAAGCTGAAAGTTTCCCCTCCCTCCGTTACCGAAATGACGAGAAAGCTCGCGGCGAAAAAACTTCTCACCTACAAGCCGTATAACGGCGTGAAACTCACAAAAGCCGGCGAGAATGTCGCGCTGGAAATGATAAGACACCACCGGCTCATAGAGCTTTACCTTCAGGAAGCGCTTGGAATTCCGTGGGACAAGGTTCACGAGGAGGCGGAAAAGTGGGAGCATTTTATATCCGAAGACGTGGAAGACAGAATGGACGAGCGGCTGGGTTTTCCCAAACTTGACCCGCACGGGGCGCAGATTCCCACCCGGGACGGCGTTCTGCCGCTCAGGAGAAAGTGCGAACCGCTTGAGGGCTTGAATGAAAAAGACAAAGGCGTTGTGGCTGAAGTGAGCGACCACGACTCGGAACTGCTTAACTATCTCGGAGAGAGAAACATCATTCCGGGGGCGAAGATTGAAGTGAAAAAAGTTGAGCCGTTTGACGGGCAGATGACGATAAATGTGGACGGAGCGGAGCACATAGTCAGCGGCACGGCGGCGGGCTACATATCCGTAACCCGCGTGCAGAGGCACGGCGGCGCGCAAACGAAAAAAGCGGCGGGAGGCGGAAGATGAGGCGGCAAATGAGAATGGGAGTTTTCACCGGATTCGCGGTATTTTTTGCCGCGCTGTTTTTCTCCGCTGTTTCCGCGCAGGCGCACAGCACAGGAGCCGGGCACACGCACGAGGCGGTGCGGGTTGTCTCCACAACCGGCATTATCAACGACCTTGTTGTGAACATCGGCGGAAGCAGGGTGAGCGCGGAAGCGCTTATGGGTTCCGGAGTTGACCCGCATCTCTACCGGGCGACCGCCGGAGACATCAGAACGCTTGCGCGGGCGGAAGTGATATTCCATCACGGGCTTCACCTTGAGGGAAAGATATCGGAAGTGCTTGAGGGCATGAATCGCAGGGGCGTGAGAACGTTTGCCGTTACACGCGACATACCCAGAGGGATGCTCATCTCCGCGGGCGGGGTTTACGACCCGCACGTGTGGTTTGACCCGTCTCTGTGGGCTTACGCGGCTCGCGCAGTCGCGTCCGCGCTTTCAGAGATTGACCCTGCGGGCGCGGAAACCTACCGCGAGAATGCCCGCGCCTACACGGAGCGGCTCAAAGAACTTGACCGCTACGCCACAGAGATGTCTCAAACGGTTCCCTCAAGCGGCAGAATTCTCATAACCTCTCATGACGCTTTCGGATATTTCGGCAGGGCTTACGGGTTCAAAGTGAACGCGCTTCAGGGTGTCAGCACGGTTTCCGAAGCGGCAATCTCAGATGTGCGCCGCACGGTCGGGATGATAGTCCGCCACAGGATTCCGGCAATCTTTACCGAAACCTCCGTCTCGCCGCGCTATATGGAAGCCGTCAAAGAGGCGGTGGAATCTTCCGGAATGTCTGTTGAGATGGGCACGAAACTGTATTCAGACGCTCTTGGAAGCGCGGGCACACGGCAGGAAACCTTTCACGGAATGTTCAAGCACAACGTTGACGCCATCTGCATTTCGCTCTCAAGGGGCGCGGCGATTGAAGTGTCAAAACTGTTTTCCGGTTTGCGTCCCGCCGCCGCGCCGGAGCGCAATTTCTGAGACGCCGGAGTCTGCCGCAGATGGAAAATCCTCTTGATGTTGAGGGCGTAACCGTTTCCTATCACGGGGGCGTGGCTCTGTGGAATGCCTCTTTCCGTGTTTCTCCCGCTTCGCTGATGGCGGTTGTGGGTCCCAACGGCGCGGGCAAAACCACTCTTCTCAAAGCCGTTCAAAATCTGGTTCCAAAAGACGCGGGCAGAGTCTCGGTCTTCGGCCGTCCGTATGAGGAGATGAGAAAATCGGTCGCCTACGTGCCCCAGCGTCAAAATGTTGACTGGAACTTTCCCGCGAATGTGTCCGATGTTGTGCAGATGGGAACGTATCAGTCTCTCGGATGGATACGCAGACCCGGCGCGCGGGAAAAACGGAAAACCTTTGAGGCGCTTGAAAAAACCGGAATGGAACGCCTTGCGGATCGCCAGATAGGGGAGCTTTCGGGCGGACAACAGCAGAGGGTTTTCATAGCGCGCGCACTTGTGCAGGACGCTCCGCTCTACCTTATGGACGAGCCGTTTCAGGGCGTTGACAAAACCACCGAAGAGGCGGTCGCCGGAATTCTGCGCGATATGAGGGACGAGGGGAAAACCGTTGTGGCTGTTCATCACAACCTTGAAACCGTGCCGGACTACTTTGACAGCGCGACCCTTTTGAACGGAGGGGTTGTCGCAAGCGGAGAGGTGGCTGAGGTGTTCACGCCGGAAAACATCCGTTCCGCCTACCGGGGTTCAGAGACCTAGTTTCTCTCGCCGGCATTACAGAGGATGTGGATTTTTACCGAACTTTTTCCCGATTACACGGTTGCCGTTGTTGTGTGCGGCTCCGTTTTTCTGGGCATAGCGGCGGGCGTTTGCGGAACGGTTGTTTTTGTGAGAAAGGAGAATCTTCTCTCTGACGCCGTTTCGCACGGCTGTCTGCCGGGCATTGTGCTCGGCTTTATAATCGCGGGCGCGAAACATCCGTCCGCTCTTCTGCTCGGCGGTTTTGTGTCCGCTTTTCTCACGGTCGGTTTTGTCCGTCTTGCCCGTTCCTCCGTGTCGGTCAAGTTTGACAGCGCGCTCGCCCTTGGCGTTTCCATCTCCTTCGGAATAGGCATTGTGCTTCTCACTTCGGTTCAGTCGGGCGGGGCGGCGGGGCAGGCGGGTCTTGACAGGTTTCTGTTCGGTCAGGCAAGCGCGATGTCTTCGGGAGACGTGAAAACAATTTTTTTCACCGGCGCGGTTTGCTCGGGCGCGCTCGCGGTTTTCTGGAAGCAGGTGAAGATATTTTGCTTTGACAGTGAATACGCTGTGAGCGCGGGCTTCAGAACACGGGCGGCGGGGTTTTTTCTCAACACCGTTCTTGTGTCCACAATCGTTGTGGGCATTGAAACAGTGGGCGTGATTCTGATGTGCTCAATGCTTGTGGCTCCCGCGGTTGCCGCGAGGCACTTGACGGACAAACTGGGAATGATGGTGACAGCCGCCGCCGTTACCGGCGCTCTGGGCGGGGCGGCCGGCTCGCTTGCAAGTTGGAAAATTGCAAAACTCCCGACCGGTCCCGCAATTGTTATCTGCGTGACAGCCGCCGCGCTTTTGTCCATGCTTTTTTCCCGGAAAAACGGTCTTCTCGCGCGCTCGTCTCACGGCGGAGGGGGTGAGAGGGAATGAGTCCTGAGAACGAGATACGGATAATCGCCGTTCTTGTTGCCGTTTCCTGCTCGGCTGCCGGAACGTTTCTGGTGCTGAGGGGAAAGGCGATGATAACGGACTCGGTAACCCACTCCATACTTCCGGGCATAGCGGCGGGGTTTCTTGTTTCGGGAAACGTTTCGTCTCCCCTTCTTGTCGCTGGCGCGTTCGCGGCGGCTTTTATAAGCGTTGTTTCGTCCGAAGCTCTTTCGCGGGCGAGGCTGATGTCTGAGGATTCCGCCATCGCGTTTGTCTACCCGTTTCTTTTCAGCGCGGGGGTGATAATGGTTTCGGGATACGCGGGAAACGCCCATCTGGATGTGGACTCGGTTCTGCTCGGCGAGATAGCTCTCGCCCCGCTTGACAGGGTCGCGCTTATGGGAATTGACGTTCCCGTCTCCATGCTTTCGGCTTTATCGGTCGCGCTTGTGTGCGGTGTTTTCATCGCGGTTTTCTATAAAGAGTTGAAGCTGTCAACCTTCGACCCCTCCGGGGCGAAAGCGTCCGGGTTTTCAGGCGCGGTTTTTTCCGGCTCCTTTGCCGCCCTTGTCTGTCTTATGTGCATCGTGTCTTTCAGCGCGACCGGCTCGGTTATGCTCATTGCCCTTATTGCCGCTCCGCCGTGCTGTGCGCTTCTTCTGACCGACCGGCTGGGGCTCGCCATAGCGCTTGGCGTGGTGTTTGCGGCGGGAGCCGCGCTTGCCGGATTTGAGGCGGCGGTTGCGTTCAACACCAACGTAGCCGGGGCGGTTGTAACTATTCTGGGCGCGGTGTTTTTTGTGATTCTGATATTCGCGCCGCGCAAGGGGATTCTCTCTCGCCTTATGCGGAGCCGCAGGATGAGAGACGGAATTCAAACCGCTCTTCTGCTTGAATGTGTTTCAGACGGAGAGGGCGGAAAAGACATCCGCGCCTTGTGCCGCGCCCTGATGTGGAGTCCGGAGCGGACGCTTTCAGCGGCGCGCCGGGCTGAGAAAAACGGCTACGCCGAAACGGACGGACAGACGGTGCGGGTTACGCCCGAGGGTCGCGCCGCTGTGAGAGCTCTCGCCCCGAGGCTTCACGGGTAGAGACTTGTTCTCTGCGGTCTTGCGTTCGCGCCCGCCTGTGTTTAGGCTAAAAACCGCAAGCAAATGACAAAATCCGAAATCAGCAGAAAGATATCCTACAAGTTCCGGCTTTCGGTTTCCGAAGCGGAAAAGGTTCTCGGCGCCATTGTGGAAGGCATGTCTTCCGCTGTCAGTTCCGGCTCCCGCGTTGAGATACGGGGGTTCGGAAGTTTCTACGCAAAAGACTGCAAGCCCTACACGGGAAGAAACCCGCGCACCGGAGAGAGTGTGGAAGTGAAGGCGAAAAAACTTCCGTGCTTCAGACAGGGAAAAGATATAAAGGACGTTTTCAAGTCCGCACAGCGGAAACCGTAGGCGAATGGCTCAACTGAAAATCCTTCTCTACCCCGACCCGGTATTGAGAAAAAAAAGCGCGCCGGTCTCAAAGATTGACGGCGGAGTGCATATTCTGCTTGACGATATGCTTGAGACCATGAGAGCCGCAAACGGCATAGGGCTTTCCGCCCCGCAGGTGGGCAGGAATGCGAGGGTTGTGATTGTGTCGGACGCGCGCGGGTTTGAAGAGTCTCCGCAAGACGGGGAAGAGGAACGGGAAGCGGAAGAGCCTGCCGGAGAGGAGAAGGTGGAGATGCCCGTTATAGAGATGATAAATCCGGTTGCCGGAACCCCTTCGGGCAGAGACTATCAGGTGGAGGGCTGTCTCAGCATTCCGAATTTTCTTGCCAAGGTGGGAAGAAGCAAAAGCGTTGAGGTTGAGTGGCTTTGCAGGGAAGGAAAGAAACACCGGATGCTCGCGGACGGGCTGACGGCAAGAATTATTCAGCACGAGATTGACCATCTTGACGGCGTTCTTTTTGTTGACCGGCTGAGCGGGCTGAAAAAAGAGATGATGCTTAAAAAGATGGAAAAGGTTTTCGGTTCCGAATCCGGCGGCGGCGACAAACCCGGCGGCGCGCCGAAAAAAAAGAAGGGGGCGTAAGTCCGCCGGTATGCCGCGCTCAAAAACTTTCACGCCGTCACGCCTTGCCGGAGGGCTTGCCCCTTTCTACGTGATGGAGACGCTTGAGGCGGCAAAGCGGATGGAGCGCGAGGGCGCAGACGTGATACACCTTGAGGTTGGAGAGCCCGACCTGCCGACCGACCCTGAGATTTGCTCTGCGGCGGCGGACGCTCTGGAGCGGGGCGAAACTTTCTACTCTCCGAGCCTTGGTATAGACCCGCTGAGGGAAGGCATCGCCGGGGCGTACAACAAAAAATACGGATTGAAGGTAGAGGCGGACGGCGTTCTCGTAACTTCGGGAAGTTCTCCCGCTCTTCTGCTTGCCATGATGTGCGTTATCAACCCCGGTGACGAGGTCGTTACAACCTCGCCTTACTACGCCTGCTATCCCGGAATCATAAAGGCTGCCGGCGGCGTTCCCGTTACCTTTCCCGTTTACGCGGAGGAAAATTATCAGATAGACACGGCGCGGCTTCGCAAGGTTATCAGCCCGAAAACAAAGGCGATTGTTCTGAACTCTCCGGCAAACCCAACGGGCGCGGTTCTTGATGACGATGTTTTGAAATCTGTCTGTTCGCTCGGTGTTTTTGTCATATCAGACGAGATATATCACGGACTTGAATACGGGGCGCAATCAAAATCCGTTCTCAACCACACGGACGGGGCGGTCGCGGTGAACGGGTTTTCAAAACTGTGCGCGATGACGGGCTGGCGGCTGGGCTACATGATAGCGCCCCCGGAACTTGTCCGCCCGGCGCAAAAACTTCAGCAGAATCTTTTTATATCGCCCAACACTTTTGTTCAGCACGGCGGAGTTGCCGCCATAGAGCATGTTTTTCCCCGCTGTGGAGAGATTGCCGCAATCTACTCATCCCGCCGCGCGGCGATGATAAAGGCGCTTGATAAGGCGGGGCTTTCCGTGTGCGGAGATCCGGCGGGAGCTTTCTATCTGTTTGTGAAGATGCCCGGAAAAAATATAGACTCTCGCGCTCTGGCTTTTGATATTCTTGAAAAGACGGCGGTCGCGGTTACGCCCGGAATTGATTTCGGGCCCCTCGGCGAAGGGCATTTGCGCTTTTCATACGCCGCTTCGGTTGAGAAAATTGAAGAGGGCGTTGGAAGAATAGGGGAGTATTTGCGCGGTCGCGGTTGAACGCCCCGTCCTTCCGTGTATTTTAGAAAAGTGAAAAGAAAACTTGTCGCGGCAAACTGGAAGATGAACAAAACCCGCGGGGATGCGGCGGATTTTGCGCGCGCCATTGCGGAGAGGGCGGGGGAGTTTGACTGCGATATTGCCCTGTTTCCGCCGTTTACGGCGATGGAAGCCGTGAGAAAAGAGACGGAAAACTCCGCCGTTACTCTTGGGGCGCAAAACGTTTTTCATGAGGAAAAAGGCGCCTACACCGGAGAGATTTCATGCGCGATGCTCGCAGACGCGGGATGCAACACGGTTATCGCTGGACATTCGGAAAGAAGGCGGCTTTTTGGCGACAGCGACGAGATTGTTGCCGCAAAGGTTTCCGCCGTAACGCAGAGCGGAATGAACGCCATAGTTTGTGTGGGCGAAACGGAGGAGCAGAGAGCGGCGGGCAGAGAGAGAGAGGTTGTGGAAAAACAGATTACATCAGCCCTTGCGGGAGTGAACCCGGAGCGGGTGTCTGTTGCCTACGAGCCGGTGTGGGCGATAGGGACGGGAAAAAACGCGGAAAAAGGGCAGATAGAGGACATGCACGGGCACATCAGGGAATCGCTTGAAGTGATTTTTCCGGACTCTTCCGGCGGCATTCGTATTCTCTACGGGGGCAGTGTGAGCCCGGAAAATGCCGGCTCTGCGGCATCCGCAAAGAATGTGGACGGGATGCTTGTGGGAACGGCAAGCCTTGAATTAGACTCATTCGTTGGCATAATAGTTTCACTGTTGGACTGATTAAAATGGAAGTTCTTGTACCACTGATAAAGACCGCGCACATAGGAGTCGCCCTGATAATGATAGTTGTCATTCTCATTCAGCCGGGCGGCAGTGATGAACTTGGAACCGTTTTCGGGGGCGGAACCTCGGAATCTGTGTTCGGGGCGGGCGGAGCAACAACCTTTCTCGCGAAAGCCACAAGGTTTATGGCGGTCATTTTTGTGATGACCTCGCTTCTGCTCGGATACTCGTCTTTCAGGCAGTCTTCTTCATCGGTGTTTGACAAGGGCGGGGGAGCCGTTGAGGCGCCCGCGGAGAAAACCGCGCCCGAATAGGTTCGGAGTTCGCGGAAGAAAAACGCAAAGGAGGTAACAGAAATGCCTTACATAATAGCGGAACCGTGCATTGACGTTAAAGATAAATCGTGTGTTGAGGCCTGCCCCGTTGACTGCATATACGAAGGGGACGACCAGCTTTACATAGAGCCCAATGAGTGCATTGACTGCGGCGCGTGCGTTGACCCGTGCCCGGTGGACGCAATTTTTCATGAAGACGAAGTTCCCGACAAATGGGAGAGGTTCATCAAAGAGAACAGCGACTTCTTTGAGGGGAAAGAAAATCTCCAGCCCGCAACCAAAGACTGACTTTCCGCTCCCGGAGAGAGTTTCACGCATCACGGCTTTTCTGCGCAAAACCTACCCGGACGCGAAATGCCACCTGAACTACAGCTCGGCTTTTGAGCTGCTTGTGGGCTCAATCCTCTCGGCGCAGTGCACCGATGAAAGGGTCAACTCAATCACGCCGGGGCTTTTCAAAAAATATCCCGCGCCCTCAAACTTCGCCCGCGCGGACGCCGGGGAACTGGAAAAAGACATCTTCAGCACCGGTTTTTACAGAAACAAGGCGAGATCCATAATAAGGTGCTCGGGCGAGATTGTCCGCAGTCATGGCGGCAAGGTTCCCGCGACCATGGAAGAGCTTTCCGCCCTTCCGGGTGTGGGCAGAAAAACCGCCAACGTGATTCTCGGAAACTGGTTCGGAAAACCCGGAATAATTGTTGACACGCACATAACGCGCCTGTCGCGCAGGCTGGCGATGAGTTCGGCAAAAACGGCTGAGGGGATAGAGAGAGAACTTATGGAAGTTCTGCCGGAAAAAGACCGGACATTTTTTTCCAATTCTCTCGGCGACCACGGAAGGCTGATATGCAAGGCGCGCAAACCGCTTTGCGAACGTTGCGGTATTTCCGGATATTGCGTGTGGAGAGAACAGAATGTCTGACGGCTCAAAAAACGGAAAGGTTAATCAGGAGCTTATCTCCATTCCCACAAGCGGAGGCAGTGTGAACGCCATTTTCTACAAATGCGAAACGGACGGCGGCGGGGAAAAGGAGCCGGTGGTTATCCATGTTCACGGGTTTCTCGGCAACTTTCTTGAGGGCAGTCAGAGATTTCTGCCCCCGCTTCTCGCGTCCGCCGGATACTCGTCCATCTCCATCAACACGCGCCTTTCAAACTTCAGCCTGTTTTTCGGCTACGGAATGGTGGACAGCACAATCCCTCAGATAGACGGCGTTATAGAGTTTCTCAAAAATCTTGGCTACACGAAGATAGTTATTTCGGGCTACAGCCTCGGCGGCTGTATCGCGGTGCGGTATATGTCTGCGAAAAAAGGCACGGAAATAGCGGGTTTTTTATCCGGCATGATAGCCATAGCAACCCCGTATTCAATGCCCGATTCCATACGCAAGAGATGGAACAAGTGGCAGAGCATTCCGTCTTACGACCAGATATACGAGGAGGCGAAGGAGATACTTGGAAGCGACCCGGAGAACTCGGAGCAGGACAGAACAATTATCGTCCAGAAAGCCCGCGGCGACACCTTCAGCCCCCAGCACTGCGAGATATACACCTACAAGACATGGTGGTTTCTCGCGGGTCCGGAAGCCAACTGCACAAAAACCTACAAACAGATAGGGGATGTGGAGGTTCCCATACTTCTCATACAGGGATGGGATGACAAAATTGTCTATCCCAATGAAACACATGACTTGTCACAGAGAGCGACTGACGCGGGCAACGGCGATGTGTCCGCTTTCTTTCTCAACGCCGGACACACGCTTGAAGGCAAAGAGGAGGAACTTGCGGAAATCATCACAAACTGGATGCAGAGAAGACTGAAATAACAGATGGCAGTCAAACGGAGACAGATTCTCAGCTACAGGTCGCGGGACGGTTTCAATGTTGACTCGCTTCTCACCACTCCGTCCGCCTCAAGCGATGACGACCTCCACAGGATACCGGTGATAATCAACATTCACGGTGTTCTGGGCAATTTTCTCGCACGCGGCACGCCCATAATATTTCCCTCGGCTATGCTTGAAAAGGGTTATTCAACTCTCTCAATCAACACGCGCATGGCATTTCTCGGGCAGATAATGGGAACGGGGATATTTGAAAAAGCGGCGGATGATGTGGAGTGCTCGGTTGAAACTCTCAGAAAAGAGGGTTTTGAGAACATCTACATTCTGGGATACAGCATGGGCGCGAACATCGCCGTTGACTATATGGCGGCGGTATCAGACCCTTCGGTAAAGGGGCTGATACTTGAAGGGTGCTCTTACTCACTGCCGGAATCGCAGAAGAAGCGGCTTGACAGGTGGGGAAGCATTCCCTCCTATGACGACATTTACAAAAAGGCGCAATCCGTTCTCAAACCCGACCCGGAGACTTCAAAAAACGATCAGATGTTTGTCATTTACAGGGCGTGGGGAGACTCTTTCAACCCGTCTGATGTGGAGATATTCACCTATAAAACATGGTGGTTTATGCGCGGGCCGTCCGCCCGCCGCGCAAAAACTTGCGACATCATAGGCGGCATTTCCGTGCCGGTGCTGTTCATCAACGGAGCGGACGACGATATTGTGTTTGCCGGCGAGCCGGAAAAGTTGAAATCCATTCTCAACGATTCGGGAAACAAAAGCGTAGACATAGAGTACATTCCGGGCGCGGGGCACGACTGCATGGAAAATGCCGAAGCGTCTGCCGATGTGATAGACAGGTGGATACGGAAGCTGGAGAAGGGAGGCAATTGAGGGTGATGTTGAAAAACTTCCGCCTATAATATATTTTTTCACCTCTGCGGCGGGTGTGCCGCACGGGTGGTCCGACTTTGACATAAACAGCGGTTACGGTTTCGTCCGACATGGCAGAAAAGAGAAAATCAAAAAATCCGGCGGGTCTGCTCTCGCCCCACGGCATCAAAACCTCGGGGCGGGTCTACCACAACCTTACGGTTCCGCGTCTTTACGAGGAGGCGATTCAGAGAAAAGAGGGGTTTATGGCGGAAGGTGGAGGTCTTGTCGCCTACACGGGAAAACACACCGGACGCTCGCCGCTTGACCGTTTCATAGTAAAAGACTCATACACGAAAAATTCGGTGAACTGGGGCAAGGTGAACCAGCCCGTCAGCCCGGCGCAATTTGACGCGCTCTACAAAAAAGCCGCCGCGTACCTTTCCAAAAAAGACGTTTTTGTGAAAGACCTGCGCGTGTGCGCTCATCCGAAATATCAGTCTTCTGTGAGGGTGATAAACGAGTTCGCGTGGCACAACATATTTGTCAACAACCTGTTCATCAGACCTGAGGGCAAATCCTCCCGCAAGCCGGACTTCACAGTTCTCTGCGCTCCGGGGGTGAAGGCAATCCCATCGAAAGACGGCACACACTCCGGAACTTTCATAGTACTCAACCTTAAAAAAAGGATAGCGTTGATAGGCGGCACACAGTATGCGGGAGAGATGAAGAAATCCATCTTCACAACCCTGAACTTCCTGCTTCCCGAAAAAGACATTTTCCCAATGCACTGCTCGGCAAACATAGGGGGAAAGGGCGATACGGCTCTTTTCTTCGGCTTGTCCGGAACGGGAAAAACCACTCTCTCAGCAGACCCTGAAAGAAAACTGATAGGCGATGATGAGCACGGCTGGTGGAGCGGCGGCGTGTTCAATTTTGAGGGCGGATGTTACGCCAAGGCGATACGGCTCAACCCTGAAACTGAACCGGAGATCCATTCGGCTTCGGTGCGTTTTGGCTCAATTCTTGAAAACGTTGAGATTGATTCTGAGACAAGGAAGATAGATTTTGACAGCGGAAAATACACCGAAAATACAAGGGTCGCGTATCAGATAGACGCTCTGCCCGGAATCGCGGAAAGCGGAACCGGACCCGCGCCGAAAAACATATTTATGCTTACCTACGACGCGTTCGGAGTTCTTCCGCCCATATCCCGGCTGACCCCTTCGCAGGCGATGGAGTTTTTCCTGCTCGGATACACCGCCAAAGTTGCCGGAACCGAACGCGGAGTGAAAGAGCCGCAAACTACTTTCAGTTCATGTTTCGGAATGCCCTTCCTTCCGCGCGCGCCTCGTTTTTACGCGAACATGCTGGAAAAGCGGATGAAAAAATCCGGCGCGAGAGTGTGGCTTTTGAACACCGGAATATCGGGCGGACCCTACGGAACGGGAACGAGAATGCCTCTGCCGCAGACAAGGGCGCTTGTTAAAGCCGCTCTTGACAAAACGATTGACAAAGGCGGTTTTGTGAAAGCCCCCGTGTTTGGTTTGAATGTTCCGAAGTCGTGCCCTCAAGTGCCTTCAAAACTTCTCCAGCCGAGAAAGTGCTGGAAAAGCGCGAAGCAATACGATGTGAAAGCGACTGAACTCAAAGAAAGGTTTGAGCGTGAACTGCTTAACTACAAATAAACCCGTCCGGCAGTCCGCCGCCGCTGTGAGTCCGCGCGGCTTCGTGTCTGTTTTTATACTTGCCGCCCTTTCTTTCGCGCTTTTCGCTAACCCCGTTTTTGCGCGGAACGACTCGGTTAAAAAATCGGTTGTCCAGATTCAGGTTCAGAAAACCATCCCCTCATACAAACAGCCGTGGATACTTAACGAGTCGTCTTCGGTGTTCGGTTCGGGCTGTGTAATCTCAGGAAACCACATCCTCACAAGCGCGCACGTGGTTTCGCACGCGGCGTTTATACACGTGAGCAAATTCGGAGACCCGAACAAATACACCGCGGAACTGCTTTTCATCTCGCACGAAGCAGACCTCGCGCTTCTCACGGTCAGAAAGAAAAAGTTTTTCAAGGGAATAAAACCCATACACATAAGCCGCAAACTCGTCCAAACGCAGAAAGAGGTTGAGGTTTACGGTTTCCCCATAGGCGGCGAAACGATGAGCGTTACCAGAGGAATTGTGTCGCGCGTGGAGCATGAGATTTATTCCCACAGCGTTTACCACCTTCTTATGTCGCAACTGGACGCTCCCATCAATCCCGGAAACAGCGGCGGTCCCGTCATTGTTGACGGCGAGCTTGTCGGGGTGGTGATACAAGCGCTTGTGAGTTCGGAAAACATCGGATACATGGCTCCCACTCCGGTGATAGACCATTTTCTTGACGATGTGAGGGAAGGTTCATATGACGGCTTTCCTGTTCTCGGCATTGTGGCGCAGAAGGCGCAGAATCCCGACCTCAGGGCGAAAAAACTTATCAGGGAAGACAGCATCGGTGTTCTTGTAAAAAAGGTCGCGCCCGGCTCTCCGGCGGCGGGAAAAATTGCCAAGGGAGATGTGATTCTCTCAATAAGCGGCACGGAGATATTTTCTGACGGCACGGTTAATTTCAGGGGAAGCGAAAGGACAAACTTCTCTCACCTGATTGATTCCCGTCAGATAGGGGACGAGGTTAAGGTGACGGTTCTGAGAGACGGAATTAAGATGGATGTTGACATAGCTCTCACAAAGGGCGCCGGGGATTTGCGCCTTGTGAACGCAAACTACGACAGACCCAGTTATTTCATATTTGCCGGTTGTGTTTTCTCGCCGCTGACCTTCAACTACCTCAGGTCGTGGGGAGACCGCTGGTACATAAGCGCGCCAAGTTCCCTGCTTTCAAAACTGGCGCAAAACATAAAAAGTTTTCCCGGAGAGGAGGTTGTTCTTCTCACAAGCGTTCTTCCTTCCGAAATCAACTATGGGTATCACGGACTCACAAACCGCATAATTGAGAAGGTCAACGGCATAAAAATAGAGAACATGAGGCATCTGGTGAAAGTTGTTGAAAGCGAAGCGGCGACCGTGGAGTTCATAACCTTTGAAGACTCGGACGGGGAGCAGATAGTTTTCTCATCGCAGAAAGCGCTCAAGAGCGGCGCGCCTCTGCTTGCCACCTACCAGATAGCAAAAGACAGGTCGCCCGACCTTGTTGTTCCCGTTTATGATTCCATGGGGCTTTAGCCCAGAATTTCAAACTCTCTGCCTTTCAGCACGTTTTTGAGTGTGATGAACAGGTACTTTCTTTTTTCGTAATATCTTCCCCTGACGCTCAGGCGGTCGCCTTTTTTTATGCTTCTGTGAAACCCCTTCAGATAGACGAGCATCACGGCTCCGCCCGCCGGGTCTCTCATCTTGAATATTGTGTACTGCTTTCCTTTGTGGCGTTTTGTTTTGACTTTGGACGATACCGTCCCTTCCGTTTTTATAACCTTTTTGTGATACTCAGCCGCGCTGTCCGTGATATTGCCTATGGAGAGCGAGTCTTTGCGGACAAGCGATTTTTCCGCTCCGGGGGCGCGCCGTGTGAAGTCCGGGTAGTCTCCGCTCCACACAACCACGGCGCCCGTAAGCGCGAACATAACAGCGGCTCCGGCAAAGAAGGGCTTTGCCCTCATTTTTTCCGTTTTCCGCCTCCAAGCGGTCCCGTCATTGAGCGCGGGTCAAGCAGGGCGGCAATCTTTTTTGCGGGGAGAACTTTTTTCTCTTCCGCCACCTCTCTCACGGTTTTGCCTTTTTCGTATGCCTCTTTCGCTATCGCCGCCGCAGAGTCGTATCCAATCACGGGGGCGAGGCTTGTGCACATTGCCAGACTTTCCTCAACACTTTCACCGCAAGTCTGTTTGTTTGCCTCTATGCCGTCCACGCATTTTGAAGCGAACGCTTCGCACCCGTTAGAGAGAAGGGAAACGGAGTTCAGAAGGTTGTCTGCGATGAGCGGCATCATCACGTTGAGTTCAAAGTTTCCGCTCTGCCCTCCCGTTGTTATAGCCGAGTCGTTGCCTATTACCTGCGCGCAGACCTGCGTCAGCGATTCCGCCATCACGGGGTTGACCTTTCCGGGCATTATGGATGAGCCCGGCTGAACCGCCGGAAGGTTTATCTCACCGAAGCCGCAACGGGGCCCGCTTCCGAGCCAGCGGATGTCGTTCGCGATTTTCATCAGACTGACGGCGAGAGCCTTGAGAGAGCCGCTCATCTGAACCGCGGCATCTTTTGCCCCTTGCGCCTCAAAGTGGTTTTTCGCCTCAACAAAACGCGTTCCCGCAAGGCGGCTTATGCGCGCGGCGGCTTTTTTTCCAAAATTCTTGTGTGTGTTGATTCCCGTGCCGACCGCCGTGCCGCCAAGGGCGAGCTCTCTGAGACCTTCGCATGAAAGTTTGATGTCTCCCGCTCTTTGCGAAACCATTGCCGCATATCCGCCGAACTCCTGTCCAAGCGTTACGGGCGTGGCGTCTTGAAGATGCGTTCTGCCTATTTTCACAATGGAGCTGAAAGCGCGCGCTTTTCGGGAGAGTGATTTTTCAAGTTTTCCGAGCGCGGGAAGAAGTTTTTCCCGTATCTCAATCAGCGCGGATATGTGAGTCGCAGACGGAATTACATCGTTGCTTGACTGCCCCATGTTCACGTGGTCGTTGGGGTGAATTCCTTTCGCGCCGCCGGGAATCCTGTTTGCCCTGTTGGCGATAACCTCGTTTGCGTTCATGTTGGTTGAAGTTCCCGAACCGGTCTGGAAAACATCCACAACAAAATGCCCGTCAAGTTTTCCGTCCATAACCTCTCGCGCCGCTTCAACAATCGCCCCTCCGGTGCGTTTGTTCAGCAAACCGAGTTCCATGTTGGTTTGCGCCGCCGCCAGTTTTATCATCCCCACCGCCGCCGTGAAACCGGGGGGCAGAGTTCTGCCGCTTATCGGAAAGTTCTCAACCGCCCTTGCCGTTTGAGCCCCGTAGAGCGCGCCGGAAGGCACTTTCATCTTTCCCATTGAATCTGATTCCGTTCTTGTTTTTCCTTTCATATCCGGTTTTTTCCCTCCAAAGAGCGGAAGCCGCTCCCGCTCAGGCGTGTAGATTACTTGCCGCGCGGGATTACCGCAATATGCGCGGCGGCTTGACAGTTGCCGTATGAAAATTAGATTATACCGACTACACAAAACAGAGAGGTTAAAGATGTCAGAAGATACTGTTGTTGAACTCAGCGATTCACTTTTTGAGAACGAGGTTATCAAAAGCGATATTCCCGTGCTGGTTGATTTCTGGGCTCCGTGGTGCGGGCCCTGCAAGGCGATTGCGCCGACCGTGAGTCAGATATCAAAAGACTTTGCGGGCAGGCTGAAAGTGGGCAAGGTCAATGTGGACGAGAATCAGCAGACCTCCATTCAGTTTGGAATTCGCAGTATTCCCACACTGCTCATTTTCAAAGACGGAAAGATTGTGGAGCAGATAATAGGAGCCGTCTCACAGGGCGACCTTGAGCAGTCCATCAACAAGGTTCTCTGAAACCTTTAAGGCGCGGAATTTCAATGGGAAGATACATAATGCTGAGCACTCTCACCGATGAAGGGCGCAAGACCGTGAAGATGCGTCCCGAGCGGATAAAAGAGGTCAACAAAGAGATAGAGAAAATGGGGGCGAAGGTTGTCGCGCAGTATGCCGTGCTGGGGCTTTACGATTTCGTCAACATCATTGAAGCCCCGGACAACGAAACCATAACGAGAATTTCCGTTGAACTCGGCTCGCGCGGCACGGTTCAGCTTCTCACCCTTTCCGCCATCACGATAGACAGTTTTGAAGAAAAACTTTCTTAACCGCTTTTTTCAGAAACGCACTTGCAGTTGGGTGATAACGGATTTTGACACGGCTTTGCTGTCGTCTCCCGAAACCGGTATCTGAACGGCGACTGACGGCGATATGAACTTGCCGAAACGGAGCGCGGAGGTGAAATAGAGGTTGTTTTTTCTGCCGTCTCTGAGAGACAGAAAGCGGTTGCCCTTTAACTCTGCGGACAGTTGAGTCCGCAAACTCACGGGAAGCGCAAGTGTCGCGCCCGCGCCGTATTCAAAGATTTTCTCAGATTCGTCTCCTTCAAAACGCCCGGCTTTCTTCACAAGCAGGAAGGCGGCTTTTGTCTCAAAAGATAACGGGCCCGCCGCCGCTCCCGCTCCGGCAAACGGCGTTAGAGAGTAACAGTTTCTCAAATATACCGGCAGGTCGCGCTTGTAGAGCGAAGTAATCGCCTTGAGCCGTTTGACGTTGTCTTTATAGATTGTCGGCAGGTGCGATTCAAACCCCACAGACACCCAGTATGAAGGGGTTTTCGCCAAAACAAACTTGCCGCCCATTATGAAGTTTGAGAGTTCGTATCCGTCCGCCGGATTGCAATCCGGGGGGCTTCCGCCTGTCCGGTCACACCGGCTTCCGCCTCTGTAAAGGTTGTTCAACCCGACCTGATTGAAGGCTACATACAAACTTTTCCGGTAGTCGGACGAAGGGACTTCGGCTCCCACATTGTAGAAAATCAACTGCCCTTTCTTGTTTTTCAGCCCGGCAACTTCAAGCCCCGCCCCCGCATATCCCCTCGGAAGAGCAGAGCGGAACGAATGAGGGTCTCCCGCCTCAACGGACAACTCCTTCCACGGAACGTGCGATATGTCGAAACTCTGCGTGTATTCAAAACGCCCTTGTAGGGGATTCATAATCGCGACCCTGCCATTGTTCACAAAGTTTCTCATCGGGTTGACCGCGTGGGCGAGAAAGGTCGCGACCGGGTTGTCCAGTTCTATCAGGCGGTCTGAAGCGTATTCCGCCGCCGCCCCGAACACAACTCCAAGCCCCGGAGTGGAAAGAAGGTCGGGAAGAGACGGGGTTTCCACAAGCCCCTCCACCGTGTATTCAAACAACGTGCTTTGAAGCGCGGAACCGAGCGCGGAGCCCCAGAAGCCGTATCCCATCCGCCTGTAATACAGATACGAAACATATCCCGCGAACGGGTGCACAACATAGTTTGTGAAGAACGCGTCTCCGTCATCAACTTCGGGCTGTTTGGTTATATGACCCCACCACGCGGACGGCGATGTGTTGAGAATTCTCTCGTTTTTGTTACGGACATAGAAAAACCTGAACGCCCATATTGAGCCGTAGTATATCGCGCCGTCTTTTATAAATTGCCGGCTTTTGACTTCCTTCCCCGCCGGGATTCCGCCCGCCTCAGAGTCTTGCGCCCTTGCGGCGGGGGTGAGAAGAATCACAGCCATAATCAGGGCGAAGGCAATGCGCGTTCCGTTCAATTTTCCTTTCATAACGGTTTGCTTCCTTCGCGTTTTTCCGAGACAAAGGAGAGAATGGTTGACACTCTTTGCTCCCATGTGTATTTGCGCGCTTTTTCCCGCGCACGTTTTCCAATCGCTTCCGCAAAAACCGGCTCATCAAGACAGCGGCGAATGGCGGCGGTAAATCCCGCCCGGTCTCCCGGAGCCGTTACAACGGAGTCTTCGCCGTCTTTGAGAATCTCAAGCACGGTCGGAATCGCGGTTGCCACTATGGGTTTTCCCGCCGCCATGTATTCAAACAGTTTCATCGGCGAGGTAAAATCCGCCGCTCTCGTGCCGCCCTTTATCGTTACCGCGTCCGTGTAGGGAAGGGCGAGAACATCGGAAGCCAGAAGATACGGCGGCACTTCGGTGTGCGGAACAAATCCCTTCACAACAAAGTTGTCAATCCCTCTTTCCTCTGCCGCGCGGATGTGGGGCGCGTTGTCGCAATCCCTTCCGCCGACAATAAGAAAAAGCGCGTCTTTTATCTCCGCCGCCGCATCAATCAGGTTTTCAATTCCTCTGCCTTCATAAGTGTTTCCGCAGTAGCAGACAACCGGCTTTTCCTCAGAGATGCCAAGTTGTTTCCGTATCTCATCGCGTCCGGGGCGGTTTTCAAAATCCTCCGTTTCCGCGCCGTTGTGAGCCACAACGGTTTTGCTCTCGCTCAGCCCGTCTTCAACGTAAATACGGCGCAGTCCGCCGCTGTTGAACGAAACCGCCGGAAGCGAAGGCGAGTTTCTGAACGAACGGAAAAGCGCGCGCGCAAGCGGATTTACCGGCGGGTGGTGAGCGTCATAAACGGTTGAAAATCCCGCTTTTGCCGTAACTGCGGCGCAGATTATGTTCAGCGTCAGAACGAGGTCAAACCGTTTTCTGTTTGAGAGGGCGTAGATGGCGGAGGAAACCCCGTGCGTCAACTGTCTTCCCGCATATCGCGTGAGCGGAAGGGATTTGAGATTGAATGGCTTTTCCACGCCGTAGTATTCAAATATGTCTCTCTTCTCAAAACTGCCCGGAACGACCGCTTCAAACTCCACGCCCAGTTTGTCCATCGCCTTGCACATTTCCATTGCGTGAACGGCATACGCGCCCTTTGAAAAAAGTTCAGGGCTCGCCACATAGCAAATGCGCGGTGAATAAGGAGTACTTTTCATCGGCGGGGGAGTTGGTAGAGGGCTGATTTTACCGCTATAATCAAGGGCGGTCAAACCATCCTTTCAGGTTCGTATCTCATATGTCCAAAACCGGCGTTAAATCCATTAAGGGCTTCGTTGATGTTCTGCCACAGCGCGCGCGTCTCTGGAGTTTTCTTGAAGACACCGCCGCAAAAGTGTTCGGGATTTACGGATTTTCACAAATCAGAACCCCTGTTCTTGAGTTCACAGATGTGTACGCGAGAGCGGTAGGCAGTTCCACAGACCTTGTGGAGAAAGAGATGTATTCATTTGAAGACAGAGACGGCTCGGATATAACTCTGCGCCCCGAAGGCACCGCCGGTGTTGTGAGGGCTTACATTGAAAACTCCATGCACAGATCCGCGCCCACACAGAAACTTTACTATTCGGGGGAGATGTTCAGGCACGAGCGTCCGCAAAAGGGCAGGATGAGGGGATTTCACCAGATAGGGGCTGAGTTTTTCGGCTCCGGCGCGGCGTCTGCGGATTGTGAGGTGATGGCGATGCTGTGGCAGTTTTTCACCGAAGCGGGTTTGTCTGGCGGCTTGCGGATGGAGATAAATTCCATCGGAACCCCTGAAGACCGCAAAGGTTTTACCGCCGCCCTTGCGGAGTTTCTGCTTCCTCTGAGCGGCAAACTGTGCGACGACTGCAAAAGAAGGGCGGAAACAAATCCGCTCAGGGTTCTTGACTGCAAAAACTCTTCCTGCTCGTCCGCAACCGAAGGCGCGCCGGAGATGAGCGGTTTTCTTTCGCCGGAAAGCGCGCAACATTTTGACGAGGTGAAAGAGCGTCTCACCGCGCTGTCGGTTCCCTTTGTTGTGAACACAAGGATAGTCAGAGGGCTTGACTACTACACGCGCACGGTGTTTGAGGTGAAGGCGGATGACGGGCTCGGCACACAGAACGCAGTTGCCGCAGGCGGCAGATACGACCTGCTGGTTGAAAATCTCGGAGGACCTCCCACGCCCGCAACCGGTTTTGCGATAGGAATGGAAAGGGCGGTTCTTCTGCTTGAAAATGCGGACAGGGGAGAGCCGGGCAGAGAGGGCGTGTTTGTGGGATGGATTGGCGGCGAATGTTTTAACGAGGCGTTTGCTCTTTCCGCCCGTCTGCGCGCGCTTTCGGTCAAGGTTTGGATTGAGCACGGGGAGTTGGGAATCAGAAGCCAGATAAAAAAGGCGGACAAGGCGGGGGCGCGTTTTATGGTAATAGTGGGTCCCGGAGAGATGGAAAGCGGAGTTGTGAAACTTAGAGATATGGAAAGCGGCTCAGAAACCGATATTCCCACCGGAGGCGCGGCGGATGAGATAGCCAAATCCGCAACTGTTGTCTAATGCCCGGCAGAAATATTCATTACGGCTGGATTATTGTATGCGCGGCTTTTGTGCTGATATTTCTTGACGGGCTTCTGCTTTACACATTCGGGGTTTTCAAACCGTATCTCAGCGAAGCCGTGCAACTCACCGAAACGGCGGTTGCGTCAATATTCTCCGTGCGCTGTGTAACGCTTGCCATTTCAATGCCGCTTGCGGGAAAACTCGCCGAGCGTTTTGCTCCCCGGTGGGTGATACTTTGCGGCGGCATTCTCGCGTCATCCGGTTTCTATCTCGCCTCAACCGCAGACAGCATCGGTGAACTCTATCTCTACTACGGTTTTCTTGTGGGACTGGGAGACGGCGCGTTCTACACGCTTCCGGTTGCCATTATCAGCAGGTGGTTCAAAAAGAACCGCGCGCTCGCCATCGGTATAGCGACAACGGGGCTTCCGGTGAGCGGTTTGGTTATCTCCCCGATAAGCGCGTGGCTTGTGCATGTTTATTCGCTTGAACGTGCTTTTGTTGTGTGCGCCGTTATTCTGCTTACTATCTCGTTTGCCGGTTTTATTCTCAGAAAAGACCCCTCTGAAATGGGGCAGACTCCAGTCGGCGGAACTGAGGAAGACCGTGGCGCAGACCCGGACGCGGGCAGTGTTCGCGCTCTTGACGCGATTAAGCAAAAGGATTTTTGGATTCTGTATTTCATCTTCTGGGCGGGCTTCAACACTTTTCTTATTGTGATAATCAACCTCTACAATTTCGCTCTGGATCAGGGGCTGAGTGAACACATTTTCATAAACTTCGGTTTGTGGGAGATGGACACTCTCAAGGCGGCAATTCCGCCCGCGCTTATCGGGCTTGGCAGTGTGATAGGGCGTATATTCTTTTCGGGATATGCTCTCAAGTTTCTCAACGAAAGCCGGGTTTTGCTTGTCTGTTATTTGTGCAAGGCGGTTTTGATAACGCTTGTTCTGGTTTTTATTGGCGAGTGGGCGTTTTATGTGTTTGGTTTTCTGTTTGGTTTCTTTTACAGCGGCTGGGTTCCGATATTCCCGATAATTCTCGGCAATCTTTACGGGTTGAGAGAGTTGGGAGCGATATTCGGATTTTTCGGAAGCGGTTTTTCTCTTGCCGCTCTCACGGGACCCATAACCGCCGGTTTGCTGAGGGACAGTCTTGGCGGATATTCCCCGATGTTCATAGCGGCGGTGGCGTTCTGCATCCTCGCGGCGGCGTTGACTTTTTTCATAAGAACCAGCGGAAGAGAGGAGACGGCATAATATGTTTGGCGTAGGCATAGGTGAAATACTGCTTGTCTGTCTGATAGCCATTTTCTTTTTCGGGCCCGATGATTTTGTAAAATTGACACGCCTTGCGGCAAGGGGATTGAGAGAGTTCAGGGTTTTTAAGCAGGATGTGAAGGACAGTATTGATTTGGATGAGAGGAAGGAGAAGTGATGAAAAAAGTTGCTCTGATGTTTTGCGGCGCGGCATAATCCCGATTCGGAAATAACAAAAGCCCTTGTCCGGGGCGGAGCGGATGAAAGTGAATTGACGGGGCTTTGGCTCTCGGACAAGAAGGAAGTTTTTGACCCTTTCCCGCCGTTCTGATACATTCCGTCTGACCGCTTCCGGTAGAAACCAGATGCATAAAATCGTCATTGACGGCAAAGAGATTGAAGTTGAAGACGGCGTAAATATCATACAAGCCGCCGAGCGGATTGGCGTTCAAATTCCGCATTTCTGCTACCACCCGTCATTAAGCATTGTCGCCCAGTGCAGACAGTGCCTTGTTGAAGTAAAAGGAATCCCCAAGGTTATGCCCGCCTGCAACCTCTTTCCCGTGGACGGTATGGAAGTCTTTACAAACTCCCCCAAAGCGGTTGAAGCTCGCAGAGCGACCGTTGAATTCACGCTGATAAACCACCCGCTTGACTGCCCGGTTTGCGACAAAGGCGGAGAGTGCGACCTTCAACTGACAGCCGTTTCACACGGCAGGAATTACAGCAGGTTTGACCCGCCGGAAGAGAAAAAAGTCAGAAAAAAATACTACCTCAGCGAACGCATAATGTATGACCCGAACCGGTGCATAATGTGCACACGGTGCGTGCGCTTTACGGACGAAGTTACCAAAACCGGCGAACTGGGTTACGACAACAGAGGGTTTCGCAAAAAAATAACGGTTTTCCCCGGAAAGGAACTCAACAACGAACTTTCGGGAAACGTGATAGACCTCTGCCCCGTTGGCGCGCTTCTCTCAAAAGAGTCTCTGCACGGCGAAAGGGTGTGGTATATGAAACACACGGACACCGTCTGCCCGCTTTGCAGTAACGGATGCAACATAACGGCGGGAGCAAACTTGAGAGAAGGCAAACTGATGAGAGTGCGCCCGAGGGTGAACATGGACGTTAACGAACACTGGATATGCGACCGGGGCAGGTTTGAGTTTGCAGAAACACAGGAGCCCGAAAAACGGCTCAGGCAACCGATACGAAAAGACGAAAACGGCGAATATGAAAACACCTCATGGGAACTCGCGGCGGCTGATTTTCAATCCGCCTTCACAAATGCGGGGCGGCGCGCCTTTCTCTGTTCAGCCGTTCTCACAAACGAAGAACTCTATCTCGCCCTCAAACTGTCTGAAGAATTCGGCGTTTCCCGCTTTGCCTGCAACTCAGGAAACACGGGCGGCGAAAAGAAATTCGGCATCATAAGCGCAGACCCGTTTCCAAACGGCACGGGAGCAAAAGACCTCGGAATAGACACGGGTCCCTCCGCCGCAGAAAAAATTGCGGAAGCCCTGCTTGCCGGAGAGATTGACGTCCTTTTCGTTATGCATGAAGACCTTTTCCGCCTATGCTCCGGACGCGAGAGCGAGATGGAGAGCGCGCTTTCCCGCCTGTCTTTTCTCGCCGTGCTTGACACCCGCCTCACACAGACGGCAAGGTTTGCCAACCTGATTCTTCCCGGCGCGACCCCTTATGAAAAAGACGGAACTTTTACAAACGACATGGGAAGGGTGCAAAGGGTCAGAAAGGTTCTGGACGCCCCCGGAGACGCCATGCAAGACTGGGAGGCGTTGAAACTTCTGGGCGCGTCATCGCCCGAGCAGTTTTTTCACGGCTCTCCCGCAGAGATAATGGGAGAGATTTCAACAAGGTTCAAGCCGTATGAGGCAATGGACTACGACCTGATAGATTTCCTCGGAGTTGGAAGAAAAGGTGATATCACCGGACAGTCAGCTTTTTGAGTGGGCGGCGGCGGTCGTTAAATCCGCGCTTATGATTGGCGCGGTGCTGACGGCGGTTGCCTATCTCACCTATGCGGAAAGGCGTGTGAGCGCGCTTATTCAGGACCGCCTCGGTCCCAACAGGGTTGGGCCTTTCGGGCTTCTCCAGCCCCTTGCCGACGGGGTTAAGTTTATGTTCAAGGAAGACACCGTTCCCGCAGGGGCGAACAAAACCATTTACGCGCTTGCTCCCGTTTTCTCATTCGTTACGGCAATCGCCGCGCTTGCCGTGATTCCCATAGGGCGCGGATTTGAAACCGACCTTATGGGGCTTCTCTCATCGCCCGCTTTTATAAGTTTCCAAATCGCCGACATAGAGGCGGGCGCGCTGTATGTTTTCGCCGTCAGTTCGCTGAGCGTCTACGGCGTGATACTGGGCGGATGGGCTTCAAACAGCAAATACTCCCTTATTGGCGGAATCAGGGGAATCTCGCAGATGATAAGTTACGAACTCGCCCTGGGGCTTTCGGTCATCGGGGTTTTCGCCCTTGTCGGCTCTCTCAGAATAGGAGACATAGTTGAGTACCAAAGCGGCGTGTGGCTGATATTTCCGCAATTTCTGGGGTTTTTGATATTTCTTGTCGCGTCTTTTGCGGAGACAAACCGGCTTCCGTTTGATATGCCCGAAGCCGAGCCGGAAATAGTCGGCGGCTACCACACGGAATACAGCGGAATGAAGTTCGCGATGTTTTTCCTTGCCGAATACACGCACATGATAGTCGCCTCGTGCCTGATAACCGCGCTTTACCTCGGCGGCTGGTATCCGCTTCCCTTCACCGGATGGGGCGGTGTTGATATTGACGCCCGCTGGTATCTGCCTCCGCTTGTTTTTATTGGCAAAGTGGCGGCGGTGCTTTTCTTTTTCATCTGGGTGCGGTGGACTCTTCCGCGTTTCCGTTCAGACCAGGTTATGAAGTTCGGGTGGAAGGTTCTTCTGCCGCTGTCGGTTGTGAACATCGTTGGAACCGCCGTGTATGTGGCGGTTGCGGGCGGGTGAAAAATGACGACCGGGCGCGCGGTGTGTATAATTTCACCCGTGTCCGCCTCAACAAAAAGCCGCCTGATACTCGCGCTTGATTTTCCTTCCGTACAAAACGCCTCGGCTTTTGCCCTTGCCTGCGCGGGAAAAGTGGGAGCCTACAAAGTCGGTCCCGTGATGTTTTTCGGCGGCGGCCCTCAAGTTATTGACTGGCTTCAGGAAAATTGCGGCGGCGGGATTTTCCTTGACCTCAAGTTTCACGACATTCCCAACACGGTTGCGGGAGCCGTTTCGCGCATATCGCGCCTGAACGTGGACATGTTCACGGTTCATTCCCTTGGAGGGGAGAAGATGATAAAAGCCGCCCGCGACACGGCGGAAGATGGCGCGCAGAGCCTTGGACTGCAAAGACCCGCGGTGATAGCGGTAACCGTTTTGACAAGCCACGATGAGGATGAAGCGAAAAAACTTTTCGGCGGCGCGGACACGGTTTCAACAGTTCTCCGCCTTGCAGACACGGCGGAAAAGGGCGGCGCAGACGGGCTTGTGTGTTCCGGAATGGAGATAGAGCCGCTCAAAAAAGAGTTCGGCGACCGTTTCAAACTTATAGTGCCCGGAGTGCGTCTTGAAAGTTCCCCCGCAGAAGACCAGAGCAGGGTTGTAACCCCGAAAGAGGCGTTTGAAAAAGGGGCGGACTACATCGTTGCCGGCAGAACCGTTACGCAAGCGGAAGACCCCGCCGCCGCTCTCAGAGAGATTACGGGCGAGGGTTAAACCTCGTTCACTTTCCAGTTTTCATCAACCCACAAGCCGGTGATTTCCGCGCCGGGAAACTGCGTTTTCAAAAAATTCGCGGCTTCGGTTATATGCTCAATGTGCTTTTCTTTCGCAACCGGATTTCCGGCGCAGTCGTGGTGACCCGCGATGGCTATGTGCTGTGAGCCGTGTTTTTCCACAGATATTTGAACATAACGGAGAATCGCCTCAATCTTTGCGGGGTCGGCGGGGTCGCGTTCAGACATTATCAAGTCCGCCCCGGCTCCGGTTACGCAATCCACATAGTCCGCTCCGCGCCGTTTTTTCAGGTACTCAATAACGGGCAGTTGAACCCTGCCGTCAATGCAGTTTATGGCTGTGCAGAATTTCATCGTTTTCCCCCGCCGGCGATTTGACGATATTTCATTTCCGTCAAATTGACATAGATTTTAACACAAGAGGTTTCGTAAGTAGGCATGAAAGAGTCTTTTCTCAGCAATTTGCGTCTGATTTTTACGGCGGCGATTTTGTCGATCTGCGCGGCGGCGTCAGGCTGTTTTCACTCCGCCAAACTGCCCCCGCTTGAAGAGGCGGCGGGGCAGATGCTGATTGTGGGAGTGAGAGGCGAGCGCGTGAACGCGGAGATTGCGGCTCTGCTGTCAGAAGTGAAGCCGGGCGGAATAATTCTTTTTGACTACGATTTGCCGTCACGCGGCGCGAAACCGCGAAACATATCGTCTCCCGCCCAGCTCAAAGAGTTTACGCGGGAACTTCAGCGGGCTTCCGCAGAGGGGCTTTTTATAGCGGCGGATGTTGAGGGCGGAAAGGTGAACAGACTGAAAAAGCATCTCGGCTTTTCCGTCTCCGCCCCGTCTGCCAAAGAAATGGGAAAAGAAGGAACAGAAGCCGTGTTTTCATCGGCAAGCAAAATCGCCCGCGAACTCAAATCGCTTGGAATCAACTTCAACCTCGCCCCCGTTGCCGATGTTGACATCAATCCCGAAAGCCCGGCGGTGGGCAAACTTGGAAGGTCTTTCAGCCGCGACCCCGAAACAGTGGCGCGGCTTGCGGCGGAGTTTGTTAAAGCCCATCACCGGCAGGGCGTGATAACCTGCCTCAAACATTTTCCCGGACACGGAAGCGCGACCGCAGACACGCATACCGGCGTGGCGGACATCACAAACACCTACGACCGCCGGGCGGAACTTCTACCGTATAAGCGGCTGATAGACGGCGGATATAAAAACCCCGTTATGACGGCGCACGTTATCAACAGAAACATTGACGACAAACCCGCGACACTTTCGCGCAAGATACTTACCGGAATTCTCAGGGGCGAACTGGGGTTCACGGGGGTAATTGTTTCAGACGATATGCAGATGGAGGCGGTGGCTCACCGCTACGGGCTTGAAAAGGCGGCGGTTATGGCGGTAAGCGCCGGGGCGGACATAATCGTTATAGGCAACCAGATTGGCGGCGGATACGACGGAGACGCCGCCGGGCGCGTAAGAGACGCGATTGTGAAAGCCGTCCGCGATGGCGTTATCACGGCGGAAGATGTCTATGACTCGTACCGGCGGATAATGGAGCTCAAAAAGCGATACGGCATCGCTCCGCGCCCGCGCGGTGTTTTGGAAACCGCCCCCGGTCGGGTAATATAAAAACCGCTTTGTTTCTTCCCGGAAACGGGGAAAAGGCGTTTGCGATGGAGCCTCAAACAGCAAATCTTCCTTATATTTTCTGGGAATATCTCCTTAACACTTTTCTTATTCTCGCCCCTGTTTTTCTTTTCGGGCTTTTCCTCTCAGGGCTGATGAGGGTTCTCATATCCCGCGATCAGGTACTCAGCCTGATGGGCAAAAACGACCTCAAAAGCTCCATAATGGCGGCTCTTGCCGGAGTGCCCATTCCGCTGTGCAGTTGTTCTGTTCTTCCCGTTGTGACCGAACTCAGAAAAAAAGGCGCGAGCAAACCCGCCTGCGCTTCATTTCTGGTAACCGCGCCGGAAACGGGCGTTGATTCCATACCCATAACCTACGCGCTTCTCGGTCCGTTTATGGCGATCTACCGTCCGGTTGCCAGTTTGTTCTCGGCAATCTTCACCTCAATTCTGATTATCGGGCTGGATGACGAAAAAAACACCCCGCCGCCGCAGGAGACCGAAGATGAATGCGGCAGTTGCGGACACCACAGCCCCGAACACGGACATGACCATCGCGGGCACGACCATGAATACGGCGATGATGATTTTGTGGGAGTTTCCGGGCTTTACAGGTCGGTAAGGTTTGCGCTGGCTTCCTCTTTTGCGAACACGATGCGCGCGCTTTCGTCGTGGGACTGGTTCCGTCCGGTTCTGGGAAAACAGTCTCCCGCCGCTGATTTTTCCTCCCCGCGTCCGGAAGGGCTTGTTCCGGCGGGCAGGGTTTTCCGCGCCGTCAGCCGTCATGCTTTTATTGAACAGATGGACGAGCTTCTCTACCCGCTCATTGTGGGTATTCTCATCGGCGGCGTTATAGTTGTGGCGATACCGGCGGACATATCGTCATACGGGATTTCAGGTCCCGTTTCGTATTTTCTGCTTCTGCTTGCCGGAATTCCGGTCTACATCTGCGCTTCCGCCGCCACGCCCATTGCGGCGGCTTTGATACTCAAGGGCATCAGCCCGGGCGCGGCGCTTGTGTTTCTGCTTTCAGGTCCCGCCACCAACACGCCCACGGTAGTGGTTCTGGGAAAACAGTTTGGATGGCGTTTTTCCTCAATCTACGTCAGTTCAATAGCGTTCACCTCACTTGTTACCGGAGTTGTTCTTGACATCGTTCTGCTCAAAACGGGCTTCAACATTCTCGCCTCAACCGGAGGGCTTGCGGGCGGTCTGGTAGGGGCTGTTCAAATCGCCGGGCTTGCGGCTTTTATTGCCCTTGCCGTGTGGAGGGTGCGTAAAAACCCGGCTATTCTGCCCGAATGGACGGGCGGTTTGCGCTTCTCTGTTCCGGAATATTCCAAAATCGCCGCGCTCACGCAGAGGGCGGTATCTTCAAAAACAACCCCCTACGCGGCGGCTGTTCTGGCGGTCGTCTGGCTCGCAACGGGGTTTTTCACCGTTACACCGGGAAGCGTAGGGTACGGAAAACTGTTCAACAAGGTTGTCAGCAAAGACCTCGCGCCCGGGCTTCACTGGGCCGCGCCGTATCCGCTTGGGGCTTCCGAAGTCTACAGAAGCGAAAAGGTCAGGCGGCTTGTTCTTGGAATTGTGGAGTTGAACAAAATCCCGCTTCAAAACGCCGCCGCGCCCGCCTCATCGCCCGCCCCCGCCGCGAATGTTGCCGCAGACTACTCGCAGGAGTTCATAACCGGAGACGGAAGTCTCCTCAGGGCGGCTCTTGTTGTCCACTACCGCGTGAAAGACCCGTTCACATTTTTCTACGGGGTGAACAAACCGGAGTTTCTGATAGCAGACATAGTCAAATCATCTCTCAGAGATTGCGTTGCGTACAGGCGCGTGAACGATGTTCTGACGACCGAAAGGGAAAGCCTTGAACTGTGCGTGAAGGGTTCTTACGCAACCATAGACGGCATTTTGAATCCGCTTTCCGCAGGCGGAGACGACACGAAAAGAGACACCGAGATGGTGTATCCGCGGCGGCGGCAGGATGACGGGGTGGAGAGCAGTATAGGGGCGGAAATTCTGTCTGTGAATCTTGTTCAGGCGGTTCCGCCGGATTTTGTCAGAATGGCTTATTACGATGTTTCAAGCGCGAATGAAGACAAGGAAAGGATGATAGTTGACGCGCAGAAAAGCTACATAGTGCTTATCCCCACGGCTTACGGAAACGCGCGCATTGAACTTGAGCGCGGGATAAGCAAGGCGCACGGAAAACGGCTTGTGGCGTTTGCGAAGGCGGACGCTTTTGTTGCGAGGGCGGATGCGGTGGCTCTGGCTCCCGATGTGTTGAAGCATCTGTTGTGGATTGAAACCGGAGAGAGGGCGCTTTCGGGCAGGGAGAAGTTTATTCTGCCTCCGGGAACGCGGAAGGAGAACTTGAACCTGTGGCGCGCGAGCGTTGCCGGAAAAGGTGGAGAGAAAGTGGAACAGCATTCGGAAGACGGGAAACACGGAGAAGACCGAAAGGAGGGTGAGAATGAATAAACGCAAAGCGGTGATTTTTGCCGCCGCCGCGGCGGCGGTTGTGTGGCTCGCAACGGGGGTGTTCACAATAGACCAGACTCAAGTCGGGGTTGTGGCGCGTTTCGGCAAGGTGATAAAACTCAGCGAGCCGGGGCTGAATGTGAAACTCCCCTGGCCCGTGGACAAGATTTATAAACTGGACAGCCGTTTGCTCTATATGTCTGCCGGCGAGCAGGAGATACTCACGCAAGACCAGAAAACGGTTGTTGTCGGCACTTTTCTTGTGTGGAAGATTGAAGACCCGGAACTGTTTGTGAAGGTTGGCAAAACCCGCGCCGAGGCGGAAGCGCGCTTGAGGGATTTAACCCGTTCGCAAATGGGCTCAATGGTTGGAAACCTTCAGCTTTCCGGTTTTGTCGGCGTGGGTCCCGAAAAGATGGACACGCACGTTATCACGAAAGAGGCGACAAAAAAGGTCAACGAGACGGCTCTCCGCAACATGGGTGTTTCGGTAAAACTGCTTGAGATTGAAACCTTCACTCTGCCCCTGCAAAATCGCGCGAGCGTTATCGCGAGGATGAATTCGGAAAGGCAGATGCTGGCTTCCCGCTACCGCAGTGAGGGTGTGGAAGCCGCCCTGAAGATAGAGTCAAAGGCGGCGAGTGAGCACAACATCATAATGTCTGAAGCGCACGCCAAAGCCGCCGCAATTCTGGGCGAAGCGGACGCAGACGCTCTCAAAATAATGGGAGACGCATACAGAAAAAATCCGGGCTTCTTCAAATTCCTGCGCTCGCTTGAGGGATATGAGTCAATAATTGACGAAAAGACGACCCTGTTTATACCGTCTGATTCAAAACTTCTGGAGGTGCTGAATGGCTCCGAGTGACACAGGTCACACAGAAGATTCCCCCCGCATCAAGTCGTCTTTTGAGTGGGTAAAAGCCCGCCGCCGGACATTTGGTGTTGTCGCCGGAGCGTTTGCGGTTTTGCTCGCGCTTTCAAGCGGGCTGTATTCCGTCAAACTCGGAGAAACCTCCGTGCTCAGGCGTCTCGGCGCGCTCAAAAACGACAATATCCGCCCCGGCCTCCGCTACCGCGTTCCGTTCGGCATAGACAAAACCGACATACTTGAGACCGAAACCGTCAGAACAATGTTCGTAACAATCGGCTCAGACAGAATGGCTCTCACGGGAGACTTGAACCTGCTGGGCGTGAACACTGTTACGCACTACAGAATAGATGACGCCGGAGACTATATTTTCAGCGCGGAAGACCCCGCCGTTATCATAGAAAAAATTATCAGGGCGGAACTTTTCAACGTTATGTCCGCCGTGTTCGTGGACATGCTTCTCACAACAGACAAGGCATACGTTCAGCGCCGTGTTCTTGAGCGGCTGCAGGAAAGGATAGACGCGATGGGTCTTGGTGTTGAGGCGTTGAACTTCAATCTGCTTGATGTTGAGCCGCCGCCTGAAACCGCCGCCGCGTTCCGCTCCGTGAGCGACGCTCTTGTTGACCGTTCCCGAATGAAGTTTGATGCGCGTTCCCGTTCAAACACTCTCATATCGCGCACGCGCGGGGAGGCGGAAAGGCTTGTTGACGACTCTTCGGCTTTGGCGACAGAGCGTGTGGTTCAGGCGGAATCTGACGCGCGGGTTTTTCTGAAGATGCTTGACCAGTATTCCGCCAATCCCGGGCAGGTTCAAACTTCGGCGTACTGGAACCGGCTTTCCCCGGCTCTGGCGCGGGCGAGGATTGTTGTGGTTGAGCCGGGAGACGGCTCTGACATAGGCATCAACCTGTTTGATTCCGCCGCTTCAATAATGAGCGGAATGGCGGAAAAATCGCATCCTGCGGCGGCGGCGGGTATGGCGGGAAGTCTTGACAGGGCGATTCACAGCGGCATAACAAATGACCGTATGCCCGGATACGGCGGACACAGGGAAAGCAGTGAGGCGCATCCCGCCTCCGTGCCTCAG
This sequence comes from Thermodesulfobacteriota bacterium, assembly GCA_965226585.1. Classification (GTDB taxonomy): domain Bacteria; phylum Desulfobacterota_D; class UBA1144; order Nemesobacterales; family Mycalebacteriaceae; genus Mycalebacterium. Next base: position 735,253 of record OZ245366.1, read on the forward strand.
CCCTCGCGATACGGAACTGACCTTTCGCACATCATTCTTCCGGGCAAGGGTTCCGGAGGCGCAAGAGCCGCCCCTCCCATTGACGGCGATATAGACGCAGAGGACTCTGAAGATGACGGGGGTGAGGTGAAGTGAGAAGGGCATACGCAATACTGCTGTTTGTTGTGTGGGCGATGATTGCCGCATCCGTGCCTATGCCGCACGGCGGAGGAGTTCGAGCGGAAGAGGAGATAGTGTTTGGGCAGTCGGCTGATTTTGCGGGCAGTTCGTCAACACTTGGAATCAATATGCGCGCCGGTATAGCGGCGGCGTTTGGCGAGGTGAATTCACGCGGCGGAGTGGACGGGCGCAAGTTGAGGCTGATTACCTATAACGATGACTACGAGCCGGAAAAGGCGTCCAAGAACATCACAAAACTGATAAACGAGGATGAGGTGTTTGCCATTGTGGGAACGGTTGGCACGCCCACGGCGAAGAGTTCCGTGCCCATCGTAACGGTTGACGATGTTCCGTTTGTCGCGCCGCTTACGGGGGCGGGTTTTCTGCGCAGAAAAGACATCTACCCGACTGTTGTAAATGTGCGGACGACATACGAAAGGGAGGCGGAGGCGATAGTTGACTATCTTGTCAGTGAGCGGGGGCTTAAGCGCATAGCGGTTTTTTATCAGGATGATTCGTTTGGTTTTTCCGGTTTGAACGGTGTTCGCAAGGCGCTGGAGTCGCGGGGTCTCCGCATAATAGCGACTGCGTCTTACGCGCGGAATTTGAAGGCGATACACTCCGGCTATTTCAAGATACGCAAGGCGCGCCCTGAGGTGATAATAATGGTGGCGGCGAACCGCCCGGCGGTTGAGTTTGTGAAGTTTGCGCGTTCGTTTGGTTCGAAGTCCGTATTTGCCGCGCTTTCTTTTGTGGGTTCAGAGTCTTTCGCTTTTGATCTTGGCGAAAAGGCGGCGGGCGCGCTTATTTCTCAAGTTGTGCCTCTGCCGTGGTCTGATAATCCGCTTGCCAGTCGCTACCGCAAGGCTTTGAAGGTGTATGCGGGCGGCGAGGTGAGTCCGGGTTTTGTTTCAATGGAGGGCTACATTGCGGGGCGTTTGATAGTTGACGCGCTTGAAAGGGTGGAGGGTGATTTGACGCGGGATAAGTTTCTTGATGTAATTTTTTCCGGCGGGGCGTTTGATGTTGACGGTTTGGAGCTTGTTTTTTCGGATACTGACAATGAGGGTTTGAAGAAGGTTAATCTGACCCGTGTTGCTGATGACGGGAAAAGTTTTGAGGTGGTGAGATGAGTATGAAAGAGCCGGATTTTAAGAATAAGGAGCACTGGCTTCGCAAACAGCATGAGGTGGTCAACTACCGCCGCAGTTCCATGTATCGCCTCATCATTGAGATGTCGCGCGGTTTGCTTCTTGGAAACGCGGGCGGGCTTGCCACATTGATAGGGATAATGTCGTCATCGCAGAGAGTTTCCGAGACCGGGTTTTTCCATTGGATTGCGATAATTACTTCGGTGATGTTTCTCATAGGGCTTTGTTTTTCGTTTGCCACTTTGATACTTGTAACGTCTGTTTCCGTAAGGGAGGCGCATTCCGCCGAGACCGCGATGAAGAAGTTTTCAGACGGTGATTTTACGAGGGAGCAGATGCTTTTCTATGTTGAAGACCGAACCCGCAGTATTGCCTCCTCCGCCACAATTTGCGGGATTTTAAGCATAGTTATGATGGGGATTGGAATAGGGCTGGGGCTTGTGCAGTTGGCTTATTATTTTTAGTAGGGTGGGGTTGTTAGAGATGTTTTCTAAATTGCAGAAGGCAGTTATTGCCCTTGTTTTCCTTTTTGTGGTTGTTGTGGGTGCTTTTGTATTTTTTGGGAAATCACACCTATCTGTGGGAGCGTGGTTTGGCTCGGGAGCTACTTATGCAAAACAGCACGATTATTCCGAAGAGGTAGAGTCATACCGTAAGGCTTTGCAGACAAACCCTGAGAATGTGGAAGTGTGGAATAACTTGGGAGTTGCTTATGGTGAGCAGGGGAAGTATTCCGAAGCGGTGGAGTCATTTCACGAGGCTTTGAGAATCAATCCTGAATATGTGGAAGCGTGGAATAATTTGGGGCTTGCTTATGGGAAGCAGGGGAAGTATTCCGAAGAGGTAGAGTCATATCGCAAGGCTTTACAAATTAATCCTGAGAATGCAGAAGCGTGGAATAATTTGGGGCTTGCTTATGATGAGCAGGGGAAGTATTCCAAAGCGGTAGAGTCGTATCGCAAGGCTGTACGGATTAATCCTGAGTATGCGAGAGCGTGGGCTGGCTTGGGAGTTGTTTATGCGGAGCAGGGGAAGTATTCCGAAGCGGTGGAGTCATTTCGCAAGTCTTTGCGAATCAATCCTGAGTATGCGAAGGCATGGAATAATTTGGGAGTTGTTTATGGGAAGCAGAGGAAGTATTTCAAAGCGATAGAGTCATATCGTAAGGCTATAAGGATTAATCCTGAGTATGTGGAAGCGTGGGTTGCATTAGGATTTGTTTATGGGATGCAGGGAAAATATTCTGAAGCGATAGAATCATACCGTGAATCTTTGCGAATCAATCCTGAGAATGCGGAAGCATGGGCTGGCTTGGGAGTTGTTTATTTGAAACAAGGGAAGTATTCCGAAGCGATCAAATCATTTCGCAAATCTTTGCGAATCAATCCTGGGTTTGTGGAAGCGTGGACTGGCTTGGCATTTTCTTATAAGGTAAACGGTCAGGACAGTCAGGCAGTAGAAGCGTATCGGGAAGTAGAAAAGTTTAACCCTGACCTTGCGCGAGATATAAAAAGCGAGATTTTTGATTGAGTAGGGTGGGATAGGGCTAGGTATTTGGTGTATTTACCTTTCCTTTTTCGTTTGGTCGCAGAATTCAATTGCCTTTTGTATTTTTCTTACTGCATTTCTTACCTTGTTTATTTCTCTTTCTAATTCATCGACTCTGTGACTACAACACCATCTATATTGTTTGCCACTTCCACAAGGGCATTGATTCTTTCTTTTTGCATACTTAATTTGTGTTTTTTGTTTTTGAAGGTGCTCTATGTTTTCTTCGTGATACTTCTTTGCTTCTTCCAAACCTGCTTTTCCGTGTGAGTAGCCTTTCCACGGCTCTTTTCCGTGTATTCTTTTATAAGATTGCCAGAATAAGATATGCAGGATTTTATCTTGGATGTATTTAGAGGTTGAAACCCATTCGTATTGTGGGAATACACCTAAGCACAACTTCCCGTCAATACTTGTGTGAAACTCGTCTTCCCTTGGAATTTTTTTACCTGTTTCATATACGCTCGGAAAATTGAATATGTCTGGTTTGTTAAAATTTATTTCAATTTCATAAGAGTCCGAAATCGACTCATCATTTTTAACATCTAACCTAACTTTTCTTTCGCGTGGGAAGTACACGCAATCATGAAATTCAACAGTTCCCCAAACCCTCTTCTTTCTGGTCTCACAATTCAGACTGGGGAACGTCTTTTGAAGTTCTCTTTTATCTGAATTTGTTAGTTTGACGATAACCACGGTCTCTCAACACCGACTTCAATATGTGATCTATTTCTATTAGTGCCATTATCATCGCTATCCGCCTCTTTCCCAAGAGGAAATCTCTCCCCGAAAACTTTTCTCCAATACTCGGAAGATTCTTTTTCGCATTCAGAATCAATAGCACCTCTAGCATTATCAGCCAGTTTCTTTATCTCTTCCATAACCTTTTTCTCGTTATACTTCTCTAGAAGGTCTTCATCAGTCGGGGTTGTTGGTCTGCAGCAAGTAAAGTTCAACTCTAGAGCACTCTTTATTCTATCAATGGTTTGCTTCAGCGACAGGTCATCTCTATCATCTTCAGAGAGATTATTACAGGCAAGTATGGTTAGAATGAAACCCGATGGCAGTTTCAAACTTGAATTTTCACTCTCTCTGTAGTCCTTCCATGCCTTGAGGTACCTTATAATCCTTCTCAATTGCCCTTCGTTATTCGTGTCAGATATTTTTTCTTCTACCCAAACACGGAAACCTTGAGGGTCGCTTTCTATAAAACCGTCGGCTTTGTGCGCTAACCGGGGCGTATCATCATCTTTTTCTATCCAATACATAGGCAAGTCTATATGGTGCCCGTCCGCATAAATTACGCGGATGCATGTGTTTTTATCCTGATGGCTCTCCGCATGCCCATCTACCGCCTTCCCAATCCTATCATGATAAGTGATGACCTCTTTCCGTTCTTCTTTTGGATAAGTGAAATAGACACCATCATCCAAGTCATACTTCTCTTTGATTGAACCGTCATCTTGTTCTTTGGGAATCGGGTTAAGGTTAGTTTGAAGAGAGAAAGAACCCTGAGAATGAAAACTGGGTAATTCCCATTTCTTTTCTTTAAAGTGTCCTTTTATTTTATCTCTTAGGGCATTTCTGTTGGTTTTGAGTTTTTCCCTTTTCGAATCTGACAATCTTATTTTAGAGTCAAATGTCGTGAAAAGTTTGTTTGTGTTCATTTTGAACCTCCTTGTTTTGAAACTTTCATGCAACCCTTGGTTTGCGGGTCGCGATTAGTAAAATAGTAGCCTTCCAAGCGTATTGATTCTCCTTTTTCAATAATATCCAGAACACTCATGCCATCATGTGCGTTTAAAGTATCTCCATTTTTGCACGACCCTCTGTTGTGGTAGTAGAAATGCAACTTGGAATTTTCAACCTCATCGGTTGTGACAAATGCTTCCGTACTCTCTGACCGAGTTTCATTTTCTCCTTCTTCATCAGCAAATACTGAGACAATTTTTATGTGGGAGCAGGTTTGTGTAATTGATAAAGTGCAAAGTTTGGAACGGTTTTTCCCTTCCCAAAAAGACTCTATTTCTCCGCCATACTCGCCGCTAATGTTCGGGACTGTATTTATCCAATTCATTAGTGGTAATTTCCACAGCCACTTGTCATAAGAGACAATGATAAGCATAACGATTGTTAAAGGTCCTACCCCTTGTAAGATTTCGTACTCCCATAGATTTTCAAAAAATCCTAATGATATGTACCAACACACCACGACAAGCGGTAGTAAGTATCTCGGTTTGTAGTACCTCAGATTTATTTTCATAAATCTATATCCCCCTTCCTTCTCAATCTCCCCATGGTCACAAGCCTTTGCGCCCAATAACATTCAGGATTTGGAGCCACTCAATCCCGACAACCCCATCATATGGCATGAGGATATTTCGGTCAATACCATATGTTGATTTTTGCGTGGTGTTTGATGTTTCTATCTCCATCACACCACCTTACTACTCATCCCTTTCCTTCTGCCTCAAGATATATTCCCCCAGAAGCGGGATGGCGAAAGAATACTTGCCGTGTCGGTTCTTAAAAACAAGTCCCTTATCAGCCAATGTAACCAGCATTTGATTTACATGACTGTTACTGAACGGACTGCCCGAAATAGCTTTCGACTGCTCAACCACTTCTTGAACTGTGAACTCCCCGTCTCTGCGCTTCAACGAAGCAATCGCAAACATAAGGTCACGTTGGCGATCCGTAGCGCGTGCCCAACGTCCGGCAAAAAAGTCGGCGTCCAGTCTTTGCTCAATTTTCTCGGCGGGAACGAATGCCTTTTCCCCTTTGTCCGAAAGTTGGATGAACAAATCAAATACTTCCTTGCATATAAACTGTATGAAATATGGATAGCCGCCCGACATTTTAACAATGGTGTTCACCGATTCTGGTGTTAGCACTATGGGGCTTTCAGAGTTTTCAATTGGCTTTGTTATAGCTTTTCTGCTGTCTTCATCCTTAAGTTTTTCCAGTTCAACCACATGGAACATACGTTCGGCGAAAGTGCGGGAGTCCACCAGTTTCGGGAATAGTGTCGGCAATCCCGTCAATACCAGCATTAACGGCAAGTTTTTCCGCTGCAGAGACTGGAATGTGTCAAGCAATAAAGCCATGGGAAACTGCTCTTTTTCCTGATGGTCTGCGAGGTTCTGGGCTTCATCGTAGGCGAATATAATACCGCGAATATTAGAGTCCATATGTGAAATTACGCTCCACGACAACTCCAGGACAGCTTTAATCTTATCAAGTGCCAGTCCCGGAGTTTTTTCATACACGTTAATCAAAGCTTGGTAATCAAGCGTTTGGTGTTGAATTTCCTCCTTGCTGTCAAAGCCGATAGTAGTATGTCGCACAGACTCTACTGAGATGGACGAAGTTATTGAGGACAGGTCGGCAATGAGACGTTTCACTAAATTGTCTTCGTTTATACTGGTGGATTCGCTGAGGTCCGTGCCAACCCAGAGCCACTCGCTTTCTATGGCGAGGGGCTTTAAAGTTTCAAGCAGGACGGTTTTCCCGACACCCCGCAAGCCCGTCAAAACCATGTTTTTCAAAATGATTTCTTGCTTGAGAAGATCTTTGAATTCGTTTTTTTCTTCCTCTCTTCCCGCAAGATAGGGCGGCTGATGTCCGGCTCCCGGCTTGAAAGGGTTGATCATTTTCTCCATTTTTCAGCACCTCCTTTATAGATTAACAACGCAGACTAAATATAGTGTTGTATCTACTTTTAGTCAAGTGTCGCACAGGCAATAATTCTTTGGCGGCAAACATCTCCAAACCATATAAACTCCCCCGCATGCCCAAACACCTCCGCATCGCCATCTTAACCCTCCTCCTGCTCATCTCTCTCCCTTCTTCGTCAACTGCCGGCGTATGGCAGGTTTGGCAAACTTATGGCGATACGCCTTCCACAATCTCTCATAAACCATGGGCAAACTTCCTCAACCGCTATATCTCCTCGCAAAACGGTATCGCGCTTTTTGATTACGGGGGCGTTTCGGGAGAGGATAAGGCGGCGCTGGATAACTATGTGGCGAAACTCTCAGACGCAGAGGTAACTTCATTTTCGCGTGATGAACAATTTGCCTACTGGATTAACCTCTATAACGCGCTCACCATTCAACTTGTGCTGGATAACTACCCCGTGCCGTCTATAAAAAATATCTATACAAAACTCGTCAAAATAGGTCCCTGGTATAAAAAACTCACCGCCGTTCAAGGCGAAAAAATCTCGCTTAACGATATTGAACACAGGATCCTGCGCCCGATATGGAAAGACCCCCGCGTGCATTACGCAATCAACTGCGCGTCTATCGGATGCCCGAACCTCACAACCGCCTACACGGTGAAAAATATGGAAAAAATGCTGAACTCCGCCGCCGCAGACTACATCAACCACCCGCGCGGCGCAGATGTGCAAAACGGCAAACTCCGCGTGTCGTCAATCTTCAAATGGTTTCAGGAAGACTTCGGCGGCAATGACAAAGGCGTTATCGCCCACATTAAAAAATACGCCTCGCCGCAACTGCAAAAGAAATTAAAAGGAATTACCAAAATCTCAGGGCATCACTATGATTGGTCGCTGAATGACGCGAAGCGGGGGGATTGATATTTGCGTCCGGCGTTTATAGACTATATTACCGACAGGAGAAAAAATGCAGTTAACAGCAGTCATAACCCCCGCCGATGAAGGCGGTTTTATAGCGATAAACCCTGAAACCGGAACCCATACACAAGGAGAATCCGTTGAAGAGGCATTGTCAAACCTTCAGGAAGCGACCGAGTTGTATCTGGAAGAGTTTCCGCTGAAATATCGCGGCAAATCTCTTATGACGACTTTTGAAGTTCAGGCGAATGTCTCCTAAACTCCCCCATCTTTCCGGAAAAGAAATTGTAAAGACCCTTGAAGATTTGGGCTTTGTTGTTGCCCGAAGAAAGGGCAGTCATATAGTCTTGCGCCGCGGCTCACGCGGTTGTGTTATTCCAAATCACAAGGAAGTTAAAACCGGAACGCTTGCCGGTCTGTTAAGGCAGGCAGGCGTTGATAATGAGGACTTTCTGAAAGCGAGAAAGAAAGGGTAATGCCCCTTTCTTTCTCCTCAATCAAAGAAGGTCAAACACGGGAAGCGTGTAGCCGATGCTGATGGTGAACCGGTTCCCGCTGGCGTCTGATGTTCTGTTGTTGGGGGCTGTGCCGGGGTCGTAAAAGTTCGGCTCTTCCCCGTAATCAACATACTGCCAACTGATTTGGGTGAAGAAATTGTCAATCGCCGCCGTTTTCAAACCTAATCCGAATATGTAGCCGGTGTAAGTCTGGTCATCCGGGACTGTACCGGCGGGCGCGCCGTTGTCCACCAAACGGGTAACATCCCAGTCTGCGCGAGTCCAGCCGGACTCAACATAGAACATTGAGGTATTTCCCAGTTTGTAGCCAAGCAAACCCGTAACGAAAATCTCGCTGTTCTGCTCTATCTTGGTGTTAAATCCAATCGTCTTTTCATATTCAAATCCGCCGAGTTGATACCCTCCGTTCACACCGGCAACAAAGTCGCCGTAAAGAACATAGTCAAACCCGACGAAACCTTGCCCGTCCCATCCCTCAATGGAGAGTTCTTCGCTTTCGTTCTTGCTTGGTCTCTCATAAACCCATGTGCCCGCGGCGCGTCCGCCGCCAATTCCGATTGAAAGACCGTGCTTGAGTTTGTTGACATTATTGCGGACTGCCTCCCCCCTCGCGCTTCCAAACTGGTAGGTGAGCCCAACGCTGAACTGGTCGTGGGTGATGTCTATCTCATCGGGAATGAGGGCGATTGTAACTTCGTGTGTCGGGCTGGATAAGGAGCGGTCGCAGGCTACTCCCTCAATTCTTCCTCCGATTGATCTGAAGTTGCAGGCAAATTCAGAGTTGGTGAAATAATCCCTCATTTTGAAAGAGGAGTAGCGGTTGTGGATGAAGTCCAGCCGCAGTGAAAGCCCGCCCCACAGCGCGGTCTCCTGACCAATACCGAACTGAAAACCGTTCACTCCTGTACTGACAGTAGACATTGTTCTGCCGCAATCAAGAAGGGTGTTTCCCCCTTCGCCTCCCACAGGCGGCAGGTTATCACCCGCCGCATTCACACTGCCACAGTTCGGCAATCCGAACAATTCCCCGTAGCCGTTAGATGTGTCCGGGGCGGCAATCCACCAATCAGTCCTGTTTGCTATTGGGGCATCAAGAGGCAGCCCTGAGTAGTTCACTGCGTATTCCGCCCTTGTATATCCGACCCGCAGGAAAAGCAGGTCGGTCTGATTCAGAAGGAAACCGCCGATGACCGAAGCGCCGTATTCAGCGCTTTCGCGTTCAAGCCGTATGCCAACGTATCTGCCGTCTCTGCGGGCGTTGGATTTTACATCCCCGACAGAGACGTGCGCCTCCGCGCCCACAACAAATTTTTCCGCAAGTGTGTATCTGTATCCGCCATAACCCCTGAACTCAACCGCGCTATCGGCATAACCTTCCTCATCTCCATCTACTGCTTCATAACATCCGTCCTGATCGCTTATTGTGCCATCCTCGTTGAGGTCATAGCCATCAGTGATTACGTTATTGCTAGCGTCTAATACTCTCCTTTCACAAATGAAACCGAACTTTCGAGAGGTGGACCCCGCATCACGTATCATCTGGTGCGCCGCCGCATCGGAAATCACATTTCTCAAGGCGTGGGAAACTCCCAAGCCGACACTGCCGCCGATGTAAGGACCGTGAAATAACTTGCCCGCTTCCGCGTTTGCGGCCGGCATATGGACTGACTGAATCAGAAATATCGCAAAGAAAGATATGAAGAAAGTTAAAATCGCTCTCATGGCATTAAGACCTCCGGTGTGCAAAATCACCGCCACAACTCTAACCTTTATCACCGCTTTATGTCAAACTGCTCCCCCCCTTGACACTCTCAACAGCCCTGATAGAATGTGCGTTCCCTTCCGCGCCAAGTTGTGCGGGAGTTGTTCTTTGACAACTGAATACATAGCTGAGCGAATAAGAAACAACGCGCCATCTTGTTTCGAGTGTTTTTATGCCTCGTGGACAAGATACGCAGGGCAAACGGTGGATGCCTTGGCGGCAGACAGCGATGAAGGACGTAGTAAGTTGCGATAAGCCCCGGGGAGCGGCTAAACACGCTTTGATCCGGGGATCTCCGAATGGGGAAACCTGATTGGGCAAAACCCGATTATGGCGCCGTGAATTCATAGCGGCGTCAGGCGAACGAGGGGAAGTGAAACATCTCAGTACCCTCAGGAATAGAAATCAACCGAGATTCCCCTAGTAGCGGCGAGCGAACGGGGAACAGCCTAAACCATACAAGTGTCAAGACACGGCGTTGCTTGTATGGTGTCGTGGGGTTCGGCTTCAGGGGTTCCGTGAAACCCCTGCGGAAGTTACAAATTCGAAAGTTAGCAGAAGCGGTTGGAAAACCGCGCCATAGTGGGTGACAGCCCCGTAAGCGAAAACTTTCGAACTTCCGTGCCGAATTCCCAAGTACTCCGGCACACGTGAAATGTTGGAGGAATCCGGGAGGACCACCTTCCAAGGCTGAATATGTTGCTGCCGACCGATAGTGAACTAGTACCGTGAGGGAAAGGTGAAAAGTAACCCTGTAAGGGTAGTGAAATAGAACCTGAAACCGTTTGCCTGTAACCAGTCGGAGGACTATGCCCGGGGCTTGCTCCGGGAATGTCTGACGGCGTGCCTTTTGCCTAATGAGCCGGCGAGTTATTGTCATTGGCAAGGTTAAGCCGATAGAGGTGGAGCCGTAGCGAAAGCGAGTCTTAAACGGGCGCACAGTCACTGGCAATAGACCCGAAGCGAACCGACCTATCCATGGCCAGGGTGAAGCGAAGAGAAAACCTTTGTGGAAGCCCGAACCGTTTAGGGGTGAAAACCTATCGGATGAGCTGTGGATCGGAGTGAAAGGCTAATCAAGGTTCGTGATAGCTGGTTCTCCCCGAAATATATTTAGGTATAGCGTCATGTGATACTGCGCGGAGGTAGAGCACTGGTTGGGCTAGGGGGTCGAGAGATCTACCAAACCCAGTCAAACTCCGAATGCCGCGCAGAACAGCATGGCAGTCAGTCCCTGGGAGATAAGTTCCAGGGGCGAAAGGGAAACAGCCCAGACCGTCAGCTAAGGCCCCCAAATCCAAACTAAGTGGGAAAGGAGGTGAGTAAGCATAGACAGCCAGGAGGTAGGCTCAGAAGCAGCCACCCTTTAAAGAAAGCGTAACAGCTCACTGGTCGATGCTTACTTGCGCCGAAAATGAATCGGGGCTCAAGTTTGGTGCCGAAGCTACGGGTTGTCTGATTTATCAGGCAGCGGTAGGGGAGCGTTCCCGTCGGGTCGAAGGGTTACCGTGAGGAGGCCTGGACCGTCGGGAAGTGAGAATGCCGGCATGAGTAGCGATAAAAGCGGTGAGAATCCGCTTCGCCGAAAACCTAAGGTTTCCTGGGCAAGGCTCGTCCTCCCAGGGTTAGTCGGGACCTAAGACGAGGCCGAAAGGCGTAGTCGATGGAAAACAGGTCAACATTCCTGTACCACTCAGTCTGAGCGATGAGGGGACGGAGAAGGGTAGGTCATCCGGGAGTTGGATTTCCCGGTTTAAACTTGTAGAGGGAAGAGACAGGCAAATCCGTCTCTTCATTAACCTCGAGGAGTGAATACGAGGGGCGCTTGCGCCCCGCAAAGTGACTGATCCCATGCTTCCAAGAAAAGCCTCTAAGCTTTGACGACTAAGTGCTCGTACCGTAAACGGACACACGTAGGTGAGTAGAGAATACTAAGGCGCGTGAGAGAACTTCGGCTAAGGAACTCGGCAAATTAGCCCCGTAACTTCGGGATAAGGGGTGCCCGTGTGTATGTGATAAGCCTTCGCGGCTTTGAGCAGAGACGGGTCACAGTAACAAGGCGGTGACGACTGTTTACCAAAAACACAGGGCTCTGCAAAGGCGTAAGCCGACGTATAGGGCCTGACACCTGCCCGGTGCCGGACGGTTAAGGAGACTTGTCATTCCACTTCGGTGGGAGAAGCTCGGAACCGAAGCCCCGGTAAACGGCGGCCGTAACTATAACGGTCCTAAGGTAGCGAAATTCATTGTCGGGTAAGTTCCGACCTGCATGAAAGGTGTAACGATCGCCGCACTGTCTCGGCCGAAGGCTCAGCGAAATTGTGGTTCCGGTGAAGACGCCGGATACCCGCTACGGGACGGAAAGACCCCGTGCACCTTTACTGCAACTTGGCATTGGGTTCCGGTGTTGCTTGCGTAGAATAGGTGGGAGTCTGTGAAACCTCGCTTTCGGGCGGGGTGGAGACAATAGTGAAATACCACCCTCGCAACTCTGGAGTTCTAACTTAGGTCCGTTATCCGGATCAAGGACAGTGTCAGGCGGGTAGTTTGACTGGGGCGGTCGCCTCCTAAAGAGTAACGGAGGCGTGCAAAGGTTCCCTCAGCCCGATTGGAAACCGGGCTTCGAGTATAAAGGCATAAGGGAGCTTGACTGCGAGACCGACAGGTCGAGCAGGGACGAAAGTCGGCCTTAGTGACCCGGTGGTTCTGTGTGGAAAGGCCATCGATCAACGGATAAAAGGTACGCCGGGGATAACAGACTAATCTCCCCCAAGAGTTCACATCGACGGGGAGGTTTGGTACCTCGATGTCGGCTCATCGCATCCTGGGGCTGGAGAAGGTCCCAAGGGTTGGGCTGTTCGCCCATTAAAGCGGTACGCGAGCTGGGTTCAGAACGTCGTGAGACAGTTCGGTCCCTATCTGTAGCGGGCGTAGGAAATTTGAGAGGAGTTGCTCCTAGTACGAGAGGACCGGAGTGAACGCACCTCTGGTGTATCAGTTGTCGCGCCAGCGGCAGCGCTGAGTAGCCATGTGCGGAAAGGATAACCGCTGAAAGCATCTAAGTGGGAAGCCTCCCTCGAGATTAGATTTCCCGGGACTTTAAGTCCCCTTAAGGTCACTTGGAGACTACGAGTTTGATAGGCTGGGGGTGTAAGCGCAGTAATGCGTTGAGCTGACCAGTACTAACCGACCGTGAGGCTTCTCCACGAGGCTTGAAACCACTTGAAAAGATGGACGTTGTTTCTTATTCGTATTAGTTATGTGTTTGGGTTGTTGTTTTTTACGAGTGAAAGAACATGGACAGTAACAACTCTTTAATAGTAGTAATTGTTGTTGGCGTGTTTTTGCTTGTCGTTTACAACAGATTACTGAAATACAAGCTTCACAAAAAAGTAGTTTCCCTAATTAAAAAGTGGAAACCCAAAGGTTTGAATACGGAGAAAGAGTATGAGAACTCTCTGTATAAGTACCTGCACGAAAACCTACAAGAGCAGATAACCAAGCAGTATTCATTAGGGCGTACAAGTGCAGACATTGTTGTAGGCGATAAAGTGCTTATAGAAATAAAGCACAATCTTCATAGCACAAGTCAGTTTCAGAGGTTGAGAGGACAGTTGCAAGACTATATGGATAAGTGGAAGGGAACTTTAGTTTTATTGTTGTGTGGTGATACAGAACCTAACATCAAAAAAGACATTGAATCCTACGTGCAAAAGGTGATTAAAGAAGATGGGTTGGGCGAAAGTAAAAAACTTGATTTGCTACACAAAAAATAGACTTTTCCCAGCGAAAACACTCTTCTCTGTAGGAGCATTTATAAGAAGGTCAGGCTTGTTTTTCTTCCAATCAGTAGTGATTTGAAACAACTGGAATAGAATGTAAATTACGGAATATCTCCTTGAAAAACTGGTTCAACAAAATTCGGAATACAACCCTCATTTGGGGTTTGGGTGTATTTCTTATCGGGGTGAGAGGACTTCCATTTTTCTATGAGTTGGGAGTCGGCTTTTTCATAGCGTGGTTGCTTCGCCGCAGAACTGTTGCCGTTTCGCTTGTGAGCCTGCTTTTAGTGGGTCTTATTTTATTTTTCGTGTTTGCCATCTCGGTGTGTGTTGATGTTTGCGGAATGGATTTCAACTCTGCGGCATTTGATGGTGCGTTGAAAACAAGCATTGAATCAAAATTGTCCGCGAAGGCTCTTAACTCTTTTATTGCCCTTGTCATAAGCATTGTAATCACTTCTCTGCTATTGCGGCGGTTTTCAAAGTCTGATTAAGGTAATCCCGATAGAGAGTTCCATGACACGGAAACTGACGCTTATTATTTTCCCCGTGCTTTTCCTGCTTTTCAGCGGAGTCAAAACCGCTTGCGCCGACTGGGAGACTGTCTCCGTCAAGTCCAACCTGTTTGTGGACAGGGGGAATTTTGAAAGAACCGAATTCGGGGGCGAAGCCAAAATCAGCGGCAAATTTGTTACGGAAGGCAATTCACTGCTGACCGCAAAAATTGATCTGGATAAGTTTGAAGGCGAAAATAAGTTCAGCGAGGAATGGAAAATAGATCTGTCACAACAAATTTTGTCCGAAGGCACATGGAATGTTCTTTTCGGTTCCTTCATAGAGGCGGATGACAGGGGCTTGCTGGACAGTAGATATGGTTTCGGGCTTGGCGGCACAAGGAAATTCAGCGCGCCGTCATTCTTTGACACCTTTCCCGCCATTGATGTTTTCTACGAAAGGGAAAATAGAAAATTTGAATCGCCGGATGGGCATATCGCCATTCGCCTTGCTCTTGAAATCAAACCCGCGCCGGAGAGAAACAAATTGCCCGTAAATCCGTCTTTCAAAACATCTCTTGTTGTCCCCCTGCACGAAACGGACGACTGGCGCAGTGAAAATGAGTTCTTCATTGAGCACCCGCTCAAAGCCGGTTTTTCGTTAAACATCGGATTTTCCCTGAAACACCAAAACAGACCCACCATAGGCAACAAAAAAAGCGATTCCTCTCTAAAGATTGGACTTGGTTTTACTAAACAAAGAAAAGAAATTTGATGTGATTCTCACCCCGCAACGACTCAAACGCTTGAAATCAAAGCTCGCGTAGAGGAACCGGCACCCCTACCTCTTGCCCGCAGTCTTAAACCTGAAATTCCTATCCGGGCTCAGGAACGGTCTTGTTTCCATATTTAATTTATAATTCTGCGGGTGCATCTCTATTAAATTCTCGTGCAGGATTGTGCTTACCGTCAGTGCCATTTGCAGTTCGGCGAAACCGGAGCCGAGGCATTTGTGGGTGCCCACTCCGAAAGGGGCGTATGCCATCTGTTTGTGCTCCGCGCGTTCGGGGGTGTAGCGGTCAATGTCAAAACGGTCGGGGTCGGGGAAATGTTCGGGCAGACGGTGCGTGGCGGACAATGCCAGAAAAACTTCCTCTCCAACTGAAACATGGTACCCATTAAAATCAAACGAATTCTGAACCGCGCGCACGACTCCGGGCACGGTTGTGTGCATGCGCAAAGTCTCCATCATCACGCGGCGGAGAACGTTCATCTCGCGCAATTTCTGCGCGGTTGGCATTCCGTCCGCAAATAAATCATCCGCCTCGGCGCGCACTTTTTCCATTAAATCGGGCTGGGAAAGAATCATATACATCAGCGATGTGCATTGGCGCGCCGCCGTGTCAAGACCCGCTCCAAACGGCAGCATCACATTAATCAGCAAATCAGACTCCGGCAGAAAAGTGGGGTCTTCCTCGTTCAGGGCAAGCATATCGTCAATAATGTTCACCTTGTGCCCGTCCGCGTCTTCCGGCTTGGGCGTGTCGTGATGGAGATAGTCTTCGTCAAGAATATTCTCTTCATGCTTGGCGCGGCGCAGTTTGTGGGTTTCCAGCACTTTGTTAAAAAACTCGTGCGACCGCTCCCTCGCGCGCTTGAACTTTGGAAACCTTTTAATAATCCGCGGCGACCGGTCGGTAATATCAATCGTCAGCAGCGTGCTCATATAGTAAATAACGTCCTCAAGATAATCGCCCATTGTTGTGTCAGTCGTAAGCAGGGAAATTTGTTCGGTGATTATTTTCTGCATTTCGTGACGCGCGTGAAACGGTTTATCCACAGGCCATTGCTCCATTTTCCGGCGCACCACATCTACAACCCTGTTGATGTTTTTACTGACTGTCGTCCGCGAAAATCCGTTCAATTGAGCGCGGCGCAGGCGCAGATGGTCGGGACCGTCCATGCCGAACAGAAAACACTCTTTCTGCGCTTTCATCTCTCTGAAAACCCCCGCCCACCGTTCACGCGGCGACAAATGGTTGTGCCCGTGGTTCTGCATAAAATAATTGGCGTCCTCCCCCGCGAGAACAACAAGACTGCGCTTGCCCACCAGATTTACGCGGAAGATACTGCCGAATTTCTCATACTGATTTACAAAAAACGAAGTATATTCCCTCAGCATTTCAACGGCGTTGCCGATAACGGGAAGACCTTTTACAACCGGAATTTCCTTATGCGGTTTAAGGAGCAGTTCGCTAACTTTAATAATTTGCCCGACCGCCCATCCTACGGGTCTTTGCGAAGAAATAAAGTTTATTCTGTCTTTTCTCTCCCTCATTTCGCGCTCGGAAATAATATTCATAATTATTTCGCAGTCGCTCGTAAGGCTGATAAGCGCGATGCCCATTCTGCTCGGATGCTCGCTGTCCAGCGTTTCCAGAATGTCCGTTTTCATTTCCTCAAATATTTCTTTTTTCGCCTCAATCGCCTTTTTTTCTTTCAGCCGAGCAACCGCTTTTTTGAAAATAAAATCTCCTCTCTCAAGGGCGATGTCCCTCAGCATTATGAACAACATTCCCTCGTCCCGTTTTTCAATTTCCGTCAAATCTTCCAGAACGGGGTCAAGGATGTCGTCGCCAAGCGGAGCCGAATCATCCACCGTGAATTTATCGCGGTTTGCCTTAACGCGCCCCGCCATTTGCAGGTCTATCATTGCCGCGCCCGCAAGTACCATGTGCGCCGCCTGTTTGCGGATTCGGAAGCCGCCCGTTTCCTCATCAAGAAGGCTGAGCGTAATTTTTTCGGTGATGTTAAGGTCCAACTGTTTTTCTTCCCGTCTCACGGCAGAACCTTCAAACCGTCCGGCGCTTCGTAACCCCATGCGTCCAGAGTAAAACGGAACTCCCTGTCAACCCTCTCGGCATCAGACTGTTTCATGCTGAGTTCGTTCTTTTTATATCCTGAAATTGACCCCAGATATTCCCTCGCGTGGGGCATTGCGGTTTCCCATCCGGGCAGTGAGAGGTCTGAATAAATGCGTTCCAATTCGGCAAGCGGTTCTTTTTCAAGATTTTCAAAACGCACTTCGGTAAAATTGCCCTCAGGAATAAGAGACCTTTCCTCCATATACCGCCCCATCGCCGCCTTGTAAATATGAAACACATCGTCCGCCATTGCCTCAATATCCACCGATTGAAGTTGATACAAAGGGATCATTTTTCTGTAAAGGTGCATCATTGATTGAAAAACCTCATACGGATTGCGGACGATATGGATAAACTTCGCGTCCGGAAAAAGGCGCAGAAGATGAGAGATTCGCCCCGTGTTTGTGGGGCTTTTCATCACAAGCCGCAAGCCGCCGTTGTCAAATGTCGCTTTTTTCGCAATTTCCGTAAAAACGCCGTCCCATGTTTTTAAATCTTCATCAGATATTCCGTCCATCATCGCGTATTTTTCAAAATATTCCCTCAATTTTTGTGGAAACGAAAAATGGTGCATAAATGAAACATGGCAACTGTTGGCAATCGCCACCTCTTCCTCCTGCGGTGTGTCTGCGGAAAGGCGCACATTATCCATCGGTCTAGTCGGTTCCATTTTTTTTGACAATTCTTTTTTCAAAAAACCGCCGCCCGAGAGGAATACGGTCGGCATATACGCCTGAAAATTGGAAACCGCGCCGAACTCCGGGTTGGTGGTCATTAAATTGTGCAGATGTGTTGTGCCGCTTCGCGCGAATCCGACAATAAAAACGGGCGGTTTTTCTATCCGTGTCCGTTCAAGCGCTTTTCCGTATCGCACTTTTTCCGCAAGGCGGAGCGGCAGGGCCATCAAAGAAACAACCAGAATTCTCGCAACTTTCCTCATATAAGGGCGCGACACACCGCCGTTTTCCCAAAGCAGCCGCGCCCACGTTTCAAGCGGCGCCATTGTGAGCATGTGAGGTTCGTTTTTTTTGCTGTCTTTTTTCATCGGCATACCTCCGGAAAAGTTTGTATTCCTAACTGTACAAGTATAATCCCTTTCAGCAAATTTTCCTGTTTCCGTCCGCAAGTCCCGCGCTTGATGCGGAATCCGGTATATCTGTTTGAGCTAATTCCGCTTTTGTGTTAAAACTAAATATCTAAACATCAGGAGGTTTTACTGTTATGGGTAAATCAAGCGGTAAAGGCGGCGGAAGCAAAGGCGGAAGCGGCAAAAGTAGTGGAAGCAAGGGCGGCGGCAAAGCGGGTTGGCCCGCCAAGAGCGGTGGCAAAAGCGGCGGCGGTCGCGGCAACAATCCGCCGAAAGGTAAATAAGTATCCATTTCTGGCGGGGTAGAGGGGCGAAGCCCTGAGGATGTGCTGTTTTCGTGGCTATTGGAGCAATTGATGTGCTCATAGAAGCAATAAGGGAATGGTGGAAAAAGAAGAAAGAAGAATGAAACTCCTTTTACACCTGTTTGAGTTTTGTCTGTTTGTGCTTCTTTTTCCCTTGTATTTTTTCTGGAACATACTCCGGGGCATACTTGGATTGTATAGCGAAGAAGAGATAGACAAGGGAACGGCGTATTATCTCCGCCGCCATAAAAGACCCCTTACAAAAGACACTTGGGAAGAAGTTGACGGAGATACGAAAAGCGATGAATACCACCGAGAACACTACTGCGATGATTAAATGAGTAATAACCAAAACGCAAAAAAACTTCTTCTGGATATTTGCAACTGCCCAAATGTCAAAATAGCGGCAGATGACAAATCGCATCCATGTCATAAGATTGTCGTGCTTCAGAATGAATGCCCACCGGACAAACGCCAACTGCCCGAACCGTGGAGCGGCGATATAGTCAACGCCCCTCTGCTTATAGTTTCCTCCAATCCGTCTATTAGTGAAGCGGAGCATTATCCGACTTCCCGATGGAGTGATGACAAAATTGCGGATTTCTTTACAAACCGCTTCAGTGGTCGCTGGACTGATAAACTAAAAACTCTTTGCGCCGATGAGAAGTCATACAGCAAAAGACCTGTGATGTTCTGGTGTTGCATACGCAAACAGGCAGAGCGCGCATTTGGTCGGCAAGTAAAAGCGGGGCAAGACTACGCAATTACAGAGGTTGTTCATTGTAAATCGACAGGCGAAAAAGGTGTTAGAAAATCAATGAATGAGTGCGGCGACAAGTGGACAAAGAAAATAATTGCAATGTCAAAAGCCCGCGTAATTATGGTCGTGGGTGCTGTCGCGAGAGATTGGTTTTCCGAACATTACGGAATAGATAGAACAAACCCTTTTCACACTTTACAAACAATCGCCGGGAAAAAACGCACGGTGTTGATTGTGCCACACCCAAGTGGCAGAAAGCCCAAGAATCTGCCAAAAGGGCAGAAATGGGGTAAAACCCTAGACAAAATCCTCACCAAAGAACAATTGAATCATATCAATGCCATTCTTAGCAATTGAGGAAATTGCCCTTCTTGACATACCAACCCCGTTAAGCCACCTTATCTGCCAACATCGCAAATGAAATTCTCCCGCTATTTTCAATACATCAGGCAACGCCGTTCTGACCGTCAGTCCATTAAAGACGAGTGGATAAAACGTGTGATTGACAGCCCAATTCACAAAGAGATACAATTAAACGGTAGGATAAGAATGTGGGGGAGAATTGACGAAGTGGGAAAGATTTTGAGAGTTGTTTTGTCGGAAGACGGCGAGACTGTTTTTAACGCTTTCTTTGACAGAAGGTTCAAGAAAGGAGGTCGCACACTGCATGAAGATTACATACTTTTCGGAGACTGATACCGCGCTGTTTGACTTTTCCGATGGGAAAGTTGATGAGACACTTCAAGTAAAGGAAAACCTGTTTCTGGACTTTGACAAAAGCGGCAAACTGCTCAGCCTGACAATAGACCATGTAGGTTCAAACACCGACCTCGATAAACTCACCCTTCCGCAAAAAGGCGAGATTCTCGACCTCGGTTTGGTTTCAGATAAAAAATAAAATCCAACACTCATCCAAACAATCCCACGGGCTTTAAGGCAAACATAAATTTGAAATGTTGCCCGTTTTAAGGGATTATTTCTGTCATTGGATGCGGGGGTTCTCTATGAAAAATCTAAAATCACTTATCGCGGCCTTTGCTTTTTGCGTGTTTTATGGAGCCGTTACGGTCGCCGCGCAGACTGAAAACAGGAAAAACACTCCGTATGTCGGCGTGGATGCCGGGATTTCCCTGTCTCTGTCTCCGGAATTTGTGAGCGACGGCAACGATGTTCCCTCCAGATGCGACCTTCACTTTGCGGGCGACCCCGGACTTGAGGATGTGCCGGAAACCAATCCGGCGCGGGTTATTTCAAACGTTTCAGATTTCAACATACTGTTTAGAGGAGGCACACACTGCCAGGATGCGGACTCCGTATGGGAGAGCAAACACTCATCAAGCATTGGAACCACCGCAGGCTTAACGGCTGGGGTCGCGCAAATATTTGGACTGCCTTTAAGGGCTGAAGCCGAGTATTTGTATCGCAATAACAACTTCAGAGACAGAGCCGACATCACACTTGCAGGAGAAAAATTCGAAGAGTTTCTGCCCGAGTTCAATGGCGCCGCCTGGGCATATCTGGATAACATCCAGTCGCACAACCTTTTTGCCAACCTCTATTACGATATTCCGTTGAAGTCCAAACTTTCTCCCTATGTCGGGGCGGGAATCGGCTGGTCGCAGACAAAATTCGTCATGACCAGTTTTTGGCAAAGAAATGACACCGGTGATACGGCGGACAACGATGGGGTTCACCCCGATGGACATGATGAAGAAGGTTGCGCGCCGACTCAAAGTAATGACTGCGTTATTGAAGTGCTTGAGGGAGTGGTTAGCGCGGGGATTGACAAAGCTCATGACGGTTCCACAATCGCGTTTCAGGGGCTTATCGGCTTTGACTATCCGCTCAGCGACCGGTTTTTACTGGGTTTGAAACTTCGCTGGGCATACTTCGGAGAGATTGAGACAGACCCGGAGGAGTGGGACCTTCTCAGAGACCACCCGTCAACCGTTGTGCCGGAAGACGGTTCTGCGGGAGACCCGGCTGACCTTGAATACAACGGCGGCAACAACAGGATCATCTACAGGACAAGACTGCAGAGTTCGCACCTGCTTGGGGCGGCTGTCAGTTTGAAATACTTACTCTTTTAAGGGAGAATTATCACCGTTAGATGCGGGGATTCTCTATGAAAAATGTGAAATCATTTATCGCGGTCTTTGTTTTGTGTGTGTTTTACGGAGCCGTTACGGTCGGCGCGCAGACGGAAAGCAGGAACAATACCCCGTATGTCGGTCTGGACGCAGGGCTTTCACTTGCTCAGGCGCCGGACATTTCAAACTTTAATGACGGCATTCCGTCCAGATGCGATCTTCACCGTACTGGAATGGGAATCACTGCCAACGTTGCCGATTTTAACGGGGATACTGGCTGTAAAGACGGCGGCAAGACCCCATGGGAATACGGCGATTTTGACTCAAGCATAGGGCACACGGTTGGGGTTACGGCGGGGGTTTCCCGCTTGTTCGGCATACCGCTCAGAGCGGAAGTTGAGTATCTGTATCGCAACAACAATTTTGACGGCGAATCTTCAACCGATATTGCGGAGAAATCACGGGAGTTCCGACCCTCGCACAACGGTCAGGCATACGGGCGTCTGGGAAACATCTGGTCGCACGGATTTTTCGCCAATCTCTACTACGACCTTCCCCTACAGTCAAAACTCACTCCCTACATCGGCGGCGGAGTTGGATGGGCTCTCACAAAGTTTCAACTTGAGCACTTCTTTCAGAGGAATGATAATGGTGATACGGGAACTTCCGCCGACCCTGCGGGTCATCCCGCCGACTACTCCGTAGACGCAGAAGATAATTGTGTGCTTGGTGACGGTGAAGGCACAAACGATTGCGTTCTTGAAGCGCTTGAGGGTGTTATAAGTCAGGCGCAGACAACTCATGACGGAAGCGCGGTTGGGTTTCAGGCGCTTCTCGGTTTTGACTACAAGTTAAGCGAAAAGTTTTCCGCAGGAGTAAAATTCCGCTGGGCTTATGTTGGAGAGATTGAAGGCGGCGATGAGAGATGGGATGTTCTTAGAAACCACGATTCAACGGTTTCGCCCGACAATCCAACCGACACCGAACTCGGAAGGTCCAACGAAATAACCTATACATCCACTCTGAACAGTTCGCAGTTCTGGGGCGCCGCCATAAGTTTGAAATACCATATATTCTGATAAAAATGCTCCGGTTTTGAAATATGATAAAAAAATTAGTTGTCGCAGGTTTAGTTTTTCTCGCCATTCTTGTTGTGGCGGTTTCCTATATTCTTGTTGAAAGACCGCAGTTTGAAGTGAGCATAACGGCGGAGCAGATTCAAAAAAATCTGGAAAAACAGTTCCCCTACGAAAAAACGCAGTTGTTTATCTTCAAAACCGTCCTGTCAAATCCCGAAGTACGGCTTGACCCCAAAGAGGAAAAAATAGGGCTGAGTTCTGATATAACCGTTTTTGTGAGCGAAGTTGAGGCGCTTAAAACCAGAATCCATATGGAAACCGGAATTCGCTACGAATCCGTTTCTCGGTCTTTGTTTCTTGCCGACCCCGCGCTGACACAATTTGAATTGCCGGGAATGAAGGGAAAAACGCAAAGAGTTGTGCGCGACATTGTCGGTCAGGCGATTACCGAAATCATAGCGGCGCACCCAATCTATAAACTTGACGGAAAAAACCGCGCGGCAAAAATCGCGGGGGCGGTTCTGAAAGACGTCAAAATACAGGACGGCGTTCTGAAGGTTGTTTTCGGTTTTTGAAAACCTCGGACGCGCGCCGGTTTGTCAAACCTTTGACTGATAAAGCCCGCCCTCCGAACTGTCCACAAGCCCTTCAATCTCAAGTTCAAGCATAAGAGTTGAAAGTTCCGACACCTTTTCTCCGGTTTTCTCGGCTATCGCGTCAATATGAAGCGGCTCCGCCCTCAGCAGTTCAAGCAGTTTTTTCCGGTCTTCCGGCAAGGCGGCAAGTTTTGCCTCCATCTCCCCGTCTTCTTCCGCAGGGCTTTCCAGATGACGGAGCGCAGAGATTTCCAGAGCTATGTCGTCCGCGCCTTCGCACAGTTTCGCGCCGCGTTTTATAAGCAAGTTGGCTCCCCCGCTGTTCTTTTCTCCAACCCGCCCCGGAACCGCGAACACTTCCCTGTTTTGCTCAAGGGCGAACGCCGCAGTTATAAGCGCGCCGCTTTTCTTTGCCGCCTGCACAACAACGGTTCCGAGAGAAAGCCCGCTGATTATGGCGTTTCGTTCGGGAAAATTTGTTTTGTCCGGCTCCGTTCCGGGCGGAAACGCCGAGATGACCGCCCCGTTTTGCGCGATTTTTTCATAAATCTCGTGATTCTCCGGCGGATATATCACATCAAGCCCGCTTCCCAGAACGGCTATCGTGCGTCCGCCGGCTTCAATCGCCGCTTTGTGAGCCGCAGAGTCAATCCCCCTTGCCATTCCGCTTACAACGCAAATGCCCCTTTCCGCAAGCCCTGAAGAGAGGGCTTTTGCCATATCTGTTCCGTATTTGACGGGAAACCTTGTGCCGACAACCGCGATGGCGAGATTGTCTTCTTTCCGCAACTCTCCCAGCACATAGATAACGGCGGGGGCGGCGTGTATCTGTTTCAGCAGGGGCGGGTACTTGCCGTCAGACAGCGTAACTATTTGAAACCCGCGCTCTGTCGCCCGCGAAACGGCGCGCCGGGCATTTTCCCAATCCGTGAAGTTTCTTACAAGTTTTTCGGTCTCCGCCCCGATGCCGTCTATTTTTGACAGCTCGCCGGGTGTGTCCGCCGCCTTGAAAACGCTTCCCGCAGAGCCGCATTCATCCACCAGGCGGCTTATGAGAACGTTGCCGAGACCCTTGATTAAACTCAGGGCGATAAAAGAGGTTTTTTCGTCCATCGTGTCAGAGCCGATATAATAACAGGAAAGAGAGGGAGTGAAATATGGAAGCATTCATTTTGGCGGTTCTGGTTATCGGCTTAGTCATCGGCGCGGTTGTCGGCTACTTTGCGGCAAGCCGCGTTGCGGGTGAGAAAAACAGGGCGGAAGGAATAAAAATCGCCGCGCTTGAGGCGGAGCGCGAAGCCCGAGAGAGAGAGCGTGAGGAGGAAAAAAGCAATGAGGATATGCTCAAATTGAAGTTTGAGAATCTGGGCAATAGCATTTTTGACAACAACAGCAAAAAGTTCACGGAATCCACTCTTGAGCCATTTCAGAAACAGATAGAAAACTTTGAGAAAATTCTCAAGGAGAAAGGCAAGGAACATACCGAACTGAAAACGCAACTGGTCAATATGATAGAAGCCGAAGAAAAGGTTTCCCAACGCGCCTATGAATTGGAACAGGCGCTTAGAAATCGCTCTGATGTGCGGGGGAGGTGGGGCGAGATGACTTTGCAGAGAATTGCCGAGTTGGCGGGAATGATTGAGTACTGCGATTTTAATATGCAGGAAAACGTTGAAACTACGGATGGAAGAACACAACGTCCGGACATGGTTGTTTGTCTGCCGGAGCGCGGTGTGGTTGTTGTGGACGCAAAAACCAATTTAAGCGCCTATCTAGATTCCCTGTCTGCAGAAGATGAAGAGAAGGCAAATGCTTTTATTGACAAACACGTCCAGAATATCAAAAGCGAGGTTAACAATCTTTCAAGTAAAGCCTACTGGGAATCATTGGATGACTCTCCCGAATTTGTTGTCTTGTTTGTTCCAGGCGACAACTTTCTGTCAGTTGCTTTACAAAGGGCTCCTGACCTTCAGGAGAAGGCAATGGAGAAGAAGATTATTATCGCGACTCCCAACACACTTTTCGCGCTTTTACGCGCCGTTGCATTTGGCTGGCAACAGAAAAACGCTTCTGAGAACAGCAAGAAAATCATAGAAACGGGTAAGGAGTTGTATAAGGGACTTGAGATTTTTTATTCACATTTTGAATCCATCGGGAAAAGTATTGGGACTGTTACAAAAAACTACAACAAGGCGGTGGGATCATTTGAGCATACCGTCAGACCGAAAGGTCGCCGTTTTGAAAGTCTTGGAATACCGGGCGGAATTAAAGATGCGGATGAAGTTACAGAAACAACCCGCACTCCGTCTTTGCAGGATACTGATGAAGCCGGAGAAAATTCCGTTTCCGGAGATGAGCAGTCATGAGCCATAAAGACGAAAAAAACTCTCTGCTGTTTTATCTCGCAGACCGTCTTGGCGGTCCACTTGTCTCGGCTACTCTTGTCGCGTGCCTGATTTCAGGGCTTGAGACGAGCCATTTATTTCTCTACGCGGCGGGCATCACACTGCTCACCGTCTCGTATATTCACAACAAAAGACACCATTAAAATAGGGTTCTGCGCCTAGCCACTAGATAATTTTTTCAGATTTTTCATAGATTTTTTGTATGTCGCTCACAGCAATTCTGAATTTAGTTCCATGGTCTCTTACCGAACCACTATCTTTGATGTAAGCATCAAAATCCACAGCCACCAACCCCTTCTCAATTTGTTTCATAAGAGCACTCATCTTGAGTTGTTCAAACGCTGTTGCCCGATTATATGTGACTTGCTTCACTCCATTGTGTGTTCGGGTTTTTCCTGTCACAAGAACCAGCCGCCGGAGTTTACTGCCAACTGAATTGAGCAAATCATCCTCTCTCCAATGTGGCACGGGCGAGTCTGAATTTTCATGCCGCACCCAGATACTCCCCGAATCGTAAGCAATTTTGAAGCCTCGGTCGGATTCGCCACGGATAGTATGCCGGAATGATTGCTTTCCATTTCTACCAATCCATCCGTGTTTGTTGATTATAAACTTGATGCAACCCCTAGGTCGCGGGGATCTGTGGAACAGAGTCACCAAAGACGAAGAATTTTTGCTACTCCACTTCAGTTCCCAAAGCCCCGCATCGGGGCCGTCGTGGTTTGTAGTCTTGATGCCGAGAACATTCTCCAGATACGTACCCGGGGCTCCTGACCCACCGCCTTTTTGGAGGTCATGCCACCCGCTACCACACAGTTCGCGTATTTTTTTGAACAAGACGGGCTTGGAGATCAACGAAGTCTCCTATATTCCGCCAAACGCTTTTCTGCCATACGGCAATAGTCTGCGCTCTTTTCAATACCTATCCAATCTCTGCCTGTAGCCTCAGCTGCCATGGCGGTTGTACCCGAACCCATGAATGGGTCAAGTATCACATTTCCAGTTGTGGACTCTATGCATCGTTGAGCAAGTTCCAAGGGGAATGGGGCGGGGTGCGGATTCTTGGACTCTTGGGGGATTTCCCAGACATCACCGACAGCGTTGGCCTTAGGAGCCAGTTTGAATTTTGGTTTGGTAATCATGTAGATAACCTCGTAGGTGGGTAGAAAATAACCTTGATTGAAATTGATACCACCCGACCGTCGCCAAATGATTATCTGGCGGACGGGGAAGCCATCCACTATGTCAGAACGGTCCTGAAGCAACCCATCCTGAACCCGCCATTTGTGGTTGTAGAATATCGCACCATCCGTTTTCAGGACATGCATCATGGCGGTCAGACAGCTACGTTGCCACTGGATGTAATCATCGTGTGGCATACAGTCATCGTGAGCGGCGTAGCCCTTCTGTAAGGCAGCTTTCGGCCACTTCCCGCCGTTGCCGTTCTTCATGCCGTTACCGGTTGATTGCTTCAGATTGTAAGGGGGGCTAGTGACAACGACATCAACGCACTCAGCAGGAAGATCGTTCATAATCTTCACGGCATCCCCGCGGTGTACTTTGCCTATCCACTGTTTAACGGTCTTGCTTTTCGACTGAACTTCGACCCTTGTCTGCAACTCATCATCAAGCGGAACCGACACCGCATTGCTCATGTGATTAATCTCCCGCAGGTCAGGTTAGTGTTGACCCTGTCCGCCAACACACTATCAGTTCTCATCTTGTCGTTCAACTTCCTTTGTCCTCATTATGGGATTTTACTTGTGATAATAACCGCTAAAAAATCAAAAACCGTTTTCTTTTCAGTTTGCCGCGACAACGGGCGAGTTGCTTTTCGTATGTTTTTTCCATCTTCTCAACCTTGCGGGCAACCTTAATCAGCCACCGCTTGTTTTTGTAAGACCCCTTGCGGTATCCGCCCCATCCCTCGTGATAGGCGAGGTAGAGGTTGTAGGCGTCATCCTTTCTGATTCCAAGCAGTTTCGCGCTTTTGTTGTTATACCACCCGATAAAATCCGCAGAGTCCTTGAAGTCAGACCGGCGCGTTAAAAACCCGCCTTTTTTTGTTTCCCTCAAATACTGCTCCCATGTTGCGTCAACCGCCTGAGAGTATCCCGAAGCGGATGAAACCCTCTTCCACGGGATAATCCAGAGGATTTTTGTTCTGGGATGCTTCGCGCCCTTTAAGAAACTTGACTCCTGGCGGATAAACGCGAGCGTTACCGGAATCGGGGCTCCCCATTTCTTTTCGGTTCTCAACACATCGCCATACCAGCCCCGCTTGTTGACGAGGATTGAGCAGGCGTTGTTGATGTCCGGCGGAACATAGGCAAAACTGCCCACGCAACCGGAGGCGAACAAAAGCGCGAACAAAAGCGCGGCATATTTTTTCACTTCTTTCCCCATCCGCCTCCTCCCGGAGTCTCTATTCTCAGCGCGTCTCCGCGCCGCGCCTCAAAACTCCGCTTCGCGGGAAGCCGCTTTTCTTTCCCGCCCCTTGTGAGAAAGTTCCCGCCGCTCTTTCCGTCCTCTCCGCCGCGCACACCCCAGGGGCGGTGTTTTCTCCTCTCCGTAATTATGCAGACAGTTGCGGGGCTGAGAAAAATATACTCTCTCACTATGCCGTTTCCGCCTCTGAACTTTCCCCTTCCTCCCGACCGTTTTCTGATTGAGTACGAATTTATTTGCACGGGCAGTTCCCTTTCAATCGCCTCTATGGGAGTGTTAAGCGTATTTGTCATGTGTGTTTGCACCGCAGACACGCCGTCTGCCCCGCTCCGTCCGCCCATTCCGCCGCCAACCGTTTCGTAGAAAACAAAATCGCCCTCTGTGCCGCCGAAGGTTACGTTGTTCATCGTTCCCGAACTTGCCGCCTGTATCTTGTGCGGAACCGCCTTCACAAGCGCGCCGAACACGGCATCTGCAACTCGCTGGGAGGTTTCCACATTTCCGCCCGCAATCGCGTTTGGATACGCGGCGTTCAGAATGGAATCTTTATCCGTAACAATTTTCAGCGCCCTCAAAGGTCCCGCGTTCAAAGGCATACCGTCCGGCGCGAGGCACTGAAACACATACAGAACCGCAGAGACGGTTACGCTCTCCGGCGCGTTCAAACATCCGCGCACCGGCGGCGAACTGCCTGAAAAATCAACCTTAGCCCTGCCGCCTTTTATCTCAACCTCCACCTTCAGGGCGATGTCTTGTGTTCCGGCTCCGTCATCGTCCAGAAAATCCGTGAACCCGTATTTGCCGTCCGGGATTTCCCTGATGGTTTCGCGCATCATTTTCTCGCCGTAATCAATCAGCCGCCCGGAGTTTTCGCGGACTGTTGCGGCTCCGTATTTTTCAACCGTCTGAAGAAGCCGTTTTCTGCCCGTTTCAAGAGCTGCGATTTGAGCGTTCAGGTCGCCGAATCTTTCTCTGCGGTTTCTCATCGGCGCGGTGATTTTTTCAAGCAGTCGCGTATCCGTTTTTCCCTTCTTCGCTATTCGTGTCGGCGGGATTACAACCCCTTCTTCGTCTATTGAGGTGGAAAGCGGCATGGAGCCGGGGGTTTTTCCGCCCACATCGGTATGGTGCGCTCTCACGGCGATATGGAACTCCGGGCGTTTCCCGACAAACACGGGAAGCACGCAGGTTATGTCGGGCAGGTGTGTGCCGCCCTTGAACGGGTCGTTCAGTATGAATATGTCTCCGTCCGCGATTTTCATTTCTTTGAGCACGGCGGCAACCGAGAAAGACATTGAGCCGAGATGGACGGGAATGTGCGCCGCCTGCGCTATCATCTCTCCGCCTGAGTTGAATATGGCGCACGAATGGTCGCGCCGCTCTTTGATGTTTGGTGAAAAAGACGAGCGCGTAAGACGCTTGCCCATTTCCTCCGCAGTTCCGGCAAGGATGTTGTTGAAAATTTCCAGTTCGAAACGGTCAAACGGGGGCATTTGTTCTATTCTACATAAAAGGCGCGGGCGGTTTTACCGAAAAACCCGTAAACCGAGTAAAATCAGTTTGTGTCTTCCGGTTCCCCTGAAACAAGTCCGCCAGACGGATGGGAAAAAGCGCTTGAGATTTTGCGCGGAACTTTCGGGTTTCCGGATTTCCGCTCAAGACAGGCGGAGATAATCCAAACCCTTTTGCGCGGAGAAGACGCGATTGTGATTATGCCGACAGGCGGCGGCAAGTCGCTCTGTTACCAACTTCCCTCACTCGCCCGCCCGGGAACGGGTGTGGTGATTTCCCCGCTTATCGCCCTTATGAAAGATCAGGTTGACGCCCTGCGCCAATACGGAGTTCGCGCCGCGTTTCTGAACTCAAGCATGACATATTCCGAACGCGGCAAAACCGAAGCCGCCTTGCGGGCGGGAGGGCTGGATTTGCTCTACATGGCTCCCGAAGGGCTTCTTTCAAGCGGCGGTATTGACCTGCTCAAAGGTGTTGATATCGCGCTGTTTGCCATTGATGAAGCGCACTGCGTTTCGCGCTGGGGGCATGATTTCCGACCCGAATATCTTGAACTTTCCGCGCTTGCCCGCCGTTTTCCGGGTGTGCCGCGCATGGCTCTCACGGCAACGGCGGACGAGGCAACTCAGCGGGAAATTGCCGACCGCCTGATTCTGGGTTCCGCGCAAAAATACATCTCCGGCTACGACCGCCCCAACATTCGCTACATGATAAACGAGGAGCCCGAAGCGAGGGCGGCTTTGCTTGAGTTTATAAACTCGCGGCACGGCGGCGAAAGCGGAATTGTCTATTGTATGTCTCGCAACGGAGTGGAGAAAACCGCCAAGTGGTTTTGCTCAAAAGGTCTTACCGCGCTTCCCTATCACGCCGGAATGACAAAAACGGAGAGGGAGAGAAATCACAACCGTTTTCTGCGCGAGGAGGGCGTTGTTGTTGTCGCGACTGTGGCGTTTGGAATGGGCATTGACAAGCCCGATGTCCGTTTTGTGGCGCATTTGAACTTGCCCAAAACCATTGAGTCTTACTATCAGGAAACCGGACGCGCCGGGCGAGACGGTTTGCCCGCGAGCGCGTGGATGA
Source organism: Thermodesulfobacteriota bacterium (assembly GCA_965226585.1). GTDB lineage: Bacteria > Desulfobacterota_D > UBA1144 > Nemesobacterales > Mycalebacteriaceae > Mycalebacterium. The sequence goes on from OZ245366.1 coordinate 765,553, forward strand.
GTTACGGCTTGCAGGATTTGATGATGCTTATTCAGATGGTTGACTCTTCGGATGCGGATGAGGCGTTCAAGCGTGTGGAGCGTTCCAAAATAAACTCTTTGCTGGGTCTTTGCGAAACCGCCGGATGCAGGAGGCAGGTTGTTCTGGGGTATCTCGGCGAGAGTTATGAGCATCCGTGCGGAAACTGCGACAATTGTATTTCTCCGCCCGAAACATGGGACGGAACCGTTGCCGCGCAGAAGGCGCTTGCGTGTGTCTACCGCACTGGCGAGAGGTTCGGGGTGGGTTATCTGACCGATGTGCTGACCGGCAGGGAGACGGAGCGGATACTCCGTTTTCGTCATAACGAGTTGAAGGTGTACGGTGCGGGGGCGGAGATGGACGCTGTGGGGTGGCGTTCTGTTATAAGGCAGTTGATTGCGGCGGGTTGTCTTGTCCCGAAGACTGACGGATACGGCGGTTTGCGTTTGACGGAAAAGGGAAACTCTTTGATGCGCGGCAGGGGCGATATGTTTTTCCGCAAAATGCCTGAGAGGGAGAGGAAGCCGAAGAGGGAGAGAAGGGCGGCAAAACCGCGCGCGCCGAAGGATGTGAGCGGTGAGAACATGCCGGTTTTTGAAAAACTGCGCGAGTTGCGTTCCGCTCTTGCGCGAGAACAGAATGTTCCGCCGTATGTGATTTTCAGCAATGCCACTCTTGCCGCGATGGCAAAGGAAAAACCGCAGGATTTGGTGCAGATGGGTTTTATCTCAGGCGTGGGAAGGGTGAAACTCAACAAATACGGCGAACGGTTTTTGAAGGCGTTGGAAGAATTTCAAAACAAAGATTGAACGATTGTTTCAAATCCGCCCTACTTCTTCCATCCAAAATTCTGCATACATTCCACAAACACATCATCCTGTTTTTCGCTTGCGCCGCCCATTAAGCCGCTTAAAAACCCAAACACGCCGCCCACAAGTTCACCGCCGCCAACTCCCGCTTCATCCATAATTTTTTGAAAATCACTTCCCGCTTTCTGTAAATCGCGCTTTTTTCGGGCTATCTCTTTTTTCTCTTCGGGAGTCAACTCCCTGTTGCCCGCTTTTGCATCACACACGGCAGATGCCACATCCCAGTCTGCGGTTGCCTTGTTGACGTCTCCGGGAGGGCTCCACGAACTCTGGCTGTAAATCGCGCCGCCGCAACCGGCGAGAAACAAAACACAGACGGACAGAGCCACAATTGAGCGCATGATTTTTCCTTCGCGAAAAGCGGTCTAAAACAGTCCCGCTATGGAATCCGTGAGTTGATTTACAAAGTCCTGCTGAATGTCTTCAAACACAATCAGTTTGCCTTTCGCCTTGCCTGTAACTCTGGTCTGGTAACTCTTCCACTCGCTGGTTTCCGAGTAGCTTTGCGTTTCTTTGCGCGAGAAAATGCTTTTAGACGAACCCTTGTTGTCGCCAAGGTCTGATGAGTGCCCCAAATCCTGAGAAGATGAAGAACCGGTGGAACCCTTGATGTTCACCTTGCCCTGAGCGCGCTCCCTCAGCTGAATATCAACCACAAGGGAGAAGTATTTAATCCACTGCTTCGCGGCAAGCCTGCGGGCGCGTTCGCGCTGGTTGAGCGCCTCGCCTATCCCGCCAATCGCGCCGCCCACAAGGCCTCCGGCAACCGCCTCTCCGGTAATGTCGCCGTCACCAAGCAGGGCTCCGGCTCCGGCTCCGAGCGCGCCGCCCACAAGTATTCCTCTTGCGGTTTTGCTCAAACTGAACCCGTATTTTGTCTCATCAATTTTGGCAAGTTCCGCGGCGGAAACTTCATCGGCAAACAGCACATTCGCCTGTAAAACATAAGTCGCCTTTTTTGCGTTCCGTGTCAGTTTGTATCCGAGGTTGCGCAGTTTTTCGGCAACCGCCTTTTGAAGGTCTATCTTCTTGCCCGAAGTGTTGCGGACGCGCACATAAACAGTCGGGTTGTCCACCTCAGGCGGGTTAAGGAAAATGCTGTCCGCCATACGGATGCGGATGTACTCAACGGACGGCTCTTTCGGTATTCCAATTTCGGGGGCAACTTTTACGCCCGTTGATGTTTGCTTTCTTGCCGCCTCTTCAGACGGTTTGAATTTTGGAGTTATGCAACCGGAAACAACAAGTGAGACGGTAAGCGCGATAATCCCCGCTCTTCGGGTTGACAGTTGAAAGAAACTTTTGACATTGAACATTTAAGAACCCCCTTTCCAGATAATTGCCCTGACTCAAAACTAACAAGCGAGCAAGCGGTTTTCAAGGTGTAGTGTCTTACCCCACAAAAAAACGCCGTGTGAAAACGGCGTTTTTTGCAATCAGTCCGATACTGTTAATCAAACATCAAAGTAGAGCGTGAACTCATGGGGAACGGGTCTCAGCCGTATGGGGTTGACCTCATTCTCCATTTTGTATGACACCCAAGTATCCAGCAGGTCTTCATCAAACACTCCGCCCCTGAGAAGGAAGTCATGGTCTTTCTCAAGCGCCTTGAGCGCGTCTTCAAGAGAGGCGGGAACCGAAGGAATGTTCTTAAGCTCTTCGGGACCCAGAGCGTAGATGTCTTTGTCCATCGGCTCTCCGGGGTTTATCTTGTTCTCAATCCCGTCAAGCCCCGCCATCAGCATCGCGGAAAATGTCAGATACCCGTTGCATGAAGGGTCGGGGAATCTGCATTCAAGCCGCTTCGCCTTCGGGCTGGGGGAATACATCGGAATCCTTACCGCCGCGCTTCTGTTCCTCGCCGAGTAGGCAAGATTCACCGGCGCTTCAAATCCCGGCACAAGACGCCTGTATGAGTTTGTCGTTGAGTTGCTGAACGCGCATATTGCCCGCGCGTGCTTCAGTATGCCGCCAATGTAATGCATGGCGGTTTCGCTCATTCCGGCATACCCGTTGCCCGCGAAAAGCGGCTTGCCTTTCTTCCACAGCGACTGGTGAACATGCATTCCGGAGCCGTTGTCATCAAACAGCGGTTTGGGCATAAACGTTACGGTTTTGCCGTGAGCGCGCGCCACATTGCGGCAGATGTATTTGTACCACATCATCTGGTCGCCCATGGTGAGCAGGGGGGCGAATTTCATGTCAATCTCCGCCTGTCCGCCCGTGGCAACTTCGTGGTGGTGCGCCTCAACAACAATGCCGAGATTCCGCATAACGGAAACCATTTCCGAGCGCAGGTCGTGGTGGCTGTCAGCCGGGGGCAGGGGGAAGTATCCCTCTTTGTGCCTCAGTTTGTAGGCAAGGTTCGGGTAGTCATCGTTTCCGGAGTTCCAAATGCCCTCGTCTGAGTCCATACGGTAGTAGCCGGAGTTTGAAGTCTGGTCGTAAACCACATCTTCAAAAATGAAAAACTCAAGTTCGGGACCGAAGTACGCCACATCCGCTATTCCGGTGCTTTTCATGTAGGCGTTGGCTTTTACCGCCGTGTTTCTGGGGTCGCGAGAGTAGGGCTCTTTTGTAATCGGGTCTTGAATGTCGCAGAGAAGGGCAACCGTGGTCTGTTCCATAAAGGGGTCAACCCGCACGGTTGAAGGATCCGGCACGGTGAGCATATCGCTTGAGTTGATTGCTTTCCAGCCCCTGATGCTTGAGCCGTCAAAACCCATTCCGTCTTCAAACACACTCGCCTCAAACTCCGATGCCGGCACGGTGAAATGCTGCCACATTCCAACAAAATCAAGGAAGCGCAGGTCTATAAACTCCGCCTTGCTGTCTTTGATGAGTTTCATCGCTTTCGCTATTTCCGTTTTGTTGGGCTTAATGCCGCTCGCAGACGTTTTTTTTGTTCTTTTTACAGCCACTTTTTTCTCCTTGTTAAAATTAAGACAGCCCGGAAGACCGCCTCTGATACTTTTACCGCCGTCCGGTAATCACGCGCAAATCCTACATAAACCCGCCCGTCTCGTCAAACCCGCCGCCCCGCCCTCTGCGGGTGTATAATGTTCCAAATGAAAAGTCCGAAAATCAAATACAAGTTCAAAGACAAGGGGCTTCTCACCGCCTCCCTCACCCACCCCTCGCGCAGAAACGAAAAGGGCGGCGATGTTGACAATCAGCGTCTTGAGTTCCTCGGCGACTCGGTTGTCGGGTGCGTTGCTTCAGAGGTTTTGTGGGAAATCTTCCCGGACGCTTCCGAAGGGGATATGTCTATAAAGAAAAGTTCCGTTGTAAGCGGGCGCAATCTCGCGGGCTATGCGCGGAAGATAAATCTGGGCGGGTGTCTTCTTCTTGGAAAGGGTGAAGAAAAGGAGGACGGCAGAGACAGGGATTCAAACCTCGCAGACGCTTTTGAAGCTCTCGCGGGGGCGGTGTTTCTTGACGGCGGCTACAAAGCCGCGCGGGATTTTCTGTCGGAACTGATACTTGGCAACAAAGAGCAGTGGAGCGAACTGTCGGACTACAAATCGGAACTGCAAAAGGTTTTTCACAAAAAAAACGGCTCTCTTCCCGTCTATAAAACCGAGGAGACCGGCGGCGGGGCGAGGGGCAAATATTTTTTCAGCGAAGTTGGAGACGGAGAAGAGATACTTGGAAGAGGGCAGGGTGAAAATAAAAAAGAGGCGGAACAGCGCGCCGCGAGAGAGGCGCTTGAAAACATCTCTTAAATGTCTTCCACTCTCAGCAGGATTGACGGCATTTTGGTTACATTTTTCTCAATTCCCGCCACCGCTTTTTTCATGTTCTTTTCAGTTGTCCGGCGTGTCATTATCACAACGGGAACTCTGCCGCCCGCGCCGCCCGGTTTTTGTATTACAGACTGTATGCTGATTCCCGATTTCCCCAGAACGGCTGATATTTTTCCCAATATGCCGGGTTTGTCTTCCGCCTGAAATCTGGCGTAAAACCTGCCCGTTACTTCGCCGCGCGGGGCGAGTTTCAAGCCCTTTCCGCTTGCCGGAAAAGAGATGGCGGGAGTTTCCGCCCCTCGCGCTATTCTCACAATATCGCTCACAACCGCGCTTGCGGTCGGCATCATTCCCGCTCCCATTCCGTAAAACATCGCGGGACCCACGGCGTCTCCCTCAACGCGTACTGTGTTGAAAGCCCCTCCGGCAGATGCTATCTGAGTGTCTGCCGCGACAAGGGCGGGATACACGCCCGCCTCAATTCCTCCGCGCGCCGCCCTTGCCGCCGCAAGCGGTTTTATTTTGTATCCAAGTTCCGCTGAGTATGAAATATCCGCCGGAGTAACGGCGTTTATTCCCTCAACCGTCAGGTCTTTCAGTTTGAAAAGTTTTCCCCACGCGAGCGCGATAAGTATCAAAAGTTTGTGCGCCGAGTCCGTTCCGTTCACGTCAAAAGAAGGGTCGGCTTCGGCGTAGCCCTCTCGTTTTGCGTCTGTGAGAGCATCTTTGAACGGTTTTTTCTCTTCAGACATTTTGTGCAGAATGTAGTTTGAAGTTCCGTTCAGTATGCCTCTGACGGATTTAATTTTGTTTGCGCACAGTCCTTCGCTCAGCCCCAGAATAAGAGGAATTCCCCCCGCAACGCTTGCTTCAAATCCCACTTCCGTTCCGTGTTTTGAGGCGGCGGAGAAAATCTCCGCGCCCCGGTGAGCGAGCAACGCTTTGTTTGCCGTAACAAGGTGTTTGCCGTTTTTCAGAGCCGCAAGCGCGAAGTCTCCCGCCACGGCTGTGCCGCCGACAAGTTCAACTGCGATGTCAATTTCGGGGTCGTTTATCAGTTCATAGGCATCTTTTGTGAAAAGGTTTTTCGGTATTTTGACGGGTCTTTTTCTGTTCGGGTCTATGTCCGCCACGCGGCTGATTGAGAGGTCAATGCCCGTTTTTTCTTTCACGATTTTGCGGTTTCGTCTGACAACCTCAAAAACCCCGCACCCGACCGTGCCGGCTCCTATGAGCCCGATTTTTATTTTTTTCCCGTTTTTCATTGAGTAAGCCCCGTTATTCCTGTTCCTTCTCCGTCATGCCCGCTTTTTATAACCTCCGGCGAAATAGAGAGGGTGGAAATTAGTTGAGATAACCCTACTGTTTGAGGGGTTTGTGTCAAAGTTTCAGAGGGTGAATGTAATACTGGATTCCTGCTTTCGCAGGAATGACGGGAGAGAGGCAGGAATGACGGGAGGGGTAACGGAATGACGGGAGAGGTAACGGAATGACGAGAGGGCAACGGGATTTTACCCCCCCCCTATTTAATGGTAGTGTTACTCGTTTCAGGAAAAATGAATTGCGCGGATATTCAACAACACTTATTCTGCTCGCTCTTGTATTGGCGGTTCCCGCACCGTCCTCTCATGCGGACACATACTTTTGCAAATTAGCAGATTCCTCAAGTAACACATCGCTTACCTGCAACTTACCCCCGGACGAAACAGCTGACAGTATTGAGATACAGGTTTCTAACTCCTCATTTGACGACCTGCCGGACGGAGAATCCGCGATTAACGCCGCAGTGAACGGAAGCGTTGATGTGAGAATCATCATGACAGAATCCAGTATAAACGCCACTGGAGGCAACACCGTGCAGGCGGTTTCGGAAGACGGGGACGTATCAGCAGAGGTTAGCAATATTTCATACATACGGACGGGAGGCGGCGGTGGCGGAAACGCGCTTTTCGCAGAAACTGTCAATGGCAACATAAACGCGACATTCACCGGACAAGGCGGAATTATGTCGAAAGAAAGTGAAGGCGCGAACGGCTTTTTGGCACAAACGCAAACCGGAGACATCACGGCAACTTTTGACAGACTGTTTTCGGGAATCTTTATGTTCCCCAGAGGCAAACGCGACACCTACTCAAATGGCAAAGGCGCGACATTCACAAGCGCAAGCGGCAATATAAATGTTTTGCTGACAAATACTGCGTCAATCTTAGCGCCGTCTCTGGGAGATTCCCACGGCTTGGAGGCGGTAACGGGAGAGGACGGAGACATAAACATAGTGTTGCGAAATGGGGATTCGTGCATAGCCGGCAGAAACGGGGCTATAGCCAGAACGGCTCAAGGAGATATTAATTTTCATCTTTCAGACGCACTGATTGTGGGATTGGACGGATACGGGATTAATGCAATATCAGCAGTGGACGGAAACATAGCCATCGTTGGTGAAAGAGGTTCGGTAATCGGCGGCGGCATTTACGCCACAACCGGAGGAATCCTGTCGGTAACATCGGAAGGAGAAGACGGTCTGAATGTGTGGACAAACGAAGATAGCCGCACCACAATACGGTCGACGGGTCAGGCAAAGATTTTCAACTCAAAAGTGTGGGCAAACGGCGCGCGTGCCTACACTTTTCTGGTCTTCAGAGGCGTGGAAATCACCGGCGCGCAAGTTTGGTCAAACGGCGCGGGTTCCACTTCAATCCGCGACTTTGGAAGTGGCAAGACTAAAACAGACATTTCAGGAAGCTCGCGGGTGTGGGCAAACGGCGCGAGCAGTTCTGCGGTTGCCACGTTCAGGGTAACGGCGAAAGGCTCGCAAGTGTGGGTGGAAGGCGATAACAGCAACGCGATACTGGCATTCTTTACGGCAGACATTTCAGGCGGCTCGCAGGTGTGGGCAAACGGCGCGAGCAGCTCTGCGGTTTATGGGGCAACGGCAACGGTGAACATAGCAAGCGGCTCGCGGGTGTGGGCAAACGGCGTGAACAGTTCTGCGGTTTCCGCAAGAACCGCAGACATTTCAGGCGGCTCGCAAGTGTGGTCAAATGGCGCGAACAGCGACTCACTCAAGGCGGCGGACGCAGACATAAGCGGCTCACAGGTGTGGACGGAGGGAGACAACAGCAACGCAGTTGTTGTAACGAGAGCGGTGAACATAGCAAGCGGCTCGCAGGTGTGGTCAAGCGGGGCGAACAGCGACTCACTCAAGGCGGCGGACGCAGACATAAGCGGCTCGCGGGTGTGGACGGAGGGAGACAACAGCAACGCGGTTGTTGTAACGGGAGCGGTGAACATAACAAGCGGCTCGCAGGTTTGGTCAAACGGCGTGAACAGTTCTGCGGTTGTGGCGGGAACCATCTTTGTCAACCAGTCTGAAGGGTGGAGGGAAAGCGGCTCAAGCCATGTGATAACGGGTGGAGGAGGAGCGTTTGACCTGAAGTTGTTTGATTCAAATATCTCGGCAAACGGCGGCGGAAACGGCTCGCTGATTTTTGTTGACGGCGGCGGGAGCGACATAACCGTCTTTGCCTCCAACCTGACAGCTCTTCCGTTCCGCAACACAATGGATTTGTCATCAAACGGCGGGATAACCGTGAGTCTGTTTAACGAGTCGAAACTGAACAGGGGATCAAGCGACGCAACCACCCTCAACGCGCTTGGCAGAAACAGGGACGTGACAGTAACAACGACAGACTCAACCATTAATGCGGCTTCAGGGGCAACCGCCCTTCGGGCTGTAACCACCGGAAGCGGGAAAACGCGTATTGACATCAACGGAAACGCCGTTGTTGCCGCCTACGGGCAACCGGAAGCGGACGGAGGAACCGCAGTAAGGGCTCATTCGCAGACAAGTGAAGTAACGCTGTATATGAGAGGGACTTCAAAGGCATTCACAGACTCTGCGGGAGGCAACTCGGTTCACCTGTCATCAAACTACACCGTGGCTCAGAACCCGCCGAGCTCATATGCCGGCGGCAACCGGGCGGTTACTGCCGCGCTTGAAGGTAACGCCAGTATTTCCGCATCCGGAGACGGAGCCAATGCTCTGTTTATTGAAGGTCCCGAAACAACCGAAAGACTTGAACTTGTTATGGGCGGGGCGTCAAAAATTTTCGTAACCGGCAAAGGCAACGCCGCAGTAATAAACAGTAACGGAAAGGTGAGGACGGCAATATCGGGCAATTCGCAAATTTACGCGGCGCGGGAGGGCAGTTCCGCGCTGTTTGCCACCTCAAACTCAAGCAGTAGTAGAAACTTTGATAACTTGGACATAAGCGTGAGCGGCGCGGCGCGGATTTTCACAAACGGAGCGGACAGCGACACGATAAGAACGAACAGCGCATCCATTCTTAACCCGGGAGGCTCTTTGCCGAAGGGGGCAATCTTCAGGTTGGAAGACAAAGCGCAAATTTACTCTGATGGAGATTCAAGCAACGCGATTTACCACGTTCAGCACACCAGACAAAGAGATGTTGACTTTCTAATTGCCGCCACCGCAAAACTGTTCGCAAACGGCGCAGACAGTTTTGCCCTCCACATACGGGAAGACTCCCAAACTATTACCGGTCGCAGTTATATTGGGGCAACTGTGGTTGTGAAGGATGAAGCGGAAATATACGCAACGGGAGACAGAAGCGTTGCTCTACGGGCGGACATGAACGACGGAGATTTGATTTACGTCAACGTGAGCGATTCCGCAAAAATCTTCACAAACGGTGATTATTCGTCTGCGGTTGAAATGGATTTGCGTCATGCAAACATGACCTTCAACATGAGCGAAAGCGCGCAAGTATCCACGGCGGGAAATCACAGCACAGCCATAAACGCGGCCGGCGACTTGATAACACCCTCCTTGACTCCTGTGGATTTTTTCTTATACGCCTCAAACACGGCGCAGATTTTAGCGGGCGATGCGGACAGCACAGCCGTGCGGTCGCAAATGGTTGACGGGGCGACAAAGATAATTGTTTCCGGCAAGGGTTCAATCACGGCGCAGGGAGCGCGCTCAGATGCCATAAACGCGACATCGCTGGGCGGCGCAAGAGGCACAATAGGCATATATTTGAACGGCTCCGTGCCTTCCCCCGGAGAAACGGATAGTTCCGCTTCGGTGTATCTGTCCACTAACGGTAGCAGTTCCGGCGTCATCAGAACACAAACCGTTGATGGCGATACAACGGTATTCATAGCGGGTGGCTCAAAGGTGTTTGCCTCAGGCGATATGTCGCGGGCAATATCCGCTGTAACAACAAACGGGGAAATTGATTTAACCGTTGGCGGGCAGGCAGAAGTGCGCGCAGAAGGCGAGGGAAGCTTGGCGGTGTTTTTCACCACCACCGGAAGCGGCAGCACAAAGATAACAACCGAATCCGGCGCCTCCGTAACGGGCAATGTGTCTCTTTCTGAAAACCGGGATGTTTTTCACAACAATGGTTCATTTACCGGAAGTGGCAACACGGGCGATGACGATGATGTAGTGAACAACAAAGGAACCTTCACCCTCACCGGAGACTTTGACATGGGAGCCGGTGATGACACTTTTGTGAACATAGACGGCGGAATGGTAGTAGGCGATGACACTCACACAATAACGCCTACACCGACTACGGGAACACAATCCTCTCCTTCCCGTCATTCCGCATCTTCACCATCCCGTCATTCCGTGCCTGACACGGAATCCAGTATTCAACTGGCTAACCAATACTGGATTCCTGCTTCCGCAGGAATGACGGAGGGGGCGGGAAACAGCCGTTTCCGCCTTTCTTCTGCAGACCCTGCCCCTGAGGACACAACCGCAACCATAAACTTCGGCGATGGCGATGACCGTTTCATAAACAATGGCACAATCGTAATTCAAGACACAGGCGGATTTGCGGGACTGGAGAAAATAACCTTTGGAGAAAATTCAACCCTTGTTGTCTCGGCAGACCCTGAAGAGATGGCGGACAAACCGCTCATAGATATTGAAGGCGAGATAACTGCGGAAGATGTAAAAGGTTTTAATGTTGAAGTTGATGTTCCCGGAACACATATAAACGAGTACACAATTTTTGAAGCGGATGACCTGCCGGGAGGCGAGGAAAGGCAAGAGGTTGTAGATATCATAAACGAGAAAATAGGCGAGAGGGCAAGCGTTGAAGCAGACGGCAACGGCAATTTGTTTGTAACGGCAACATCGCACAAAGACACAAGTTTGGATGTATATGACGCGCTGATACAGTCCGCCTATCGTTCAGACAGAAACTTTGCCGATAAGTTGGCAAGAGGATGCGGAACCAGCGGAGCGGCGAGTGATGAGATAGACGGAGAGTTTTGGACTGGCGGGTGTGTATGGGCAACATCGGGCGGAAGATACACAAGGCACACATCGGCAATACAATATGACGAGGATGTTTATTCCTTCACCGGCGGAGCATCAGCCCCGTTCAGCGGAGTGCTTGTTTCAATTGCCGGCGGATATGAGATTTCCACCATAGATGCAAGCGCGGAGACGGAGATTGAGGATCCTGAAGGCGGCACTAACCACCTGCGCGGACTTGCTTCGGCGGGTGGAGACGCAACAAGGTTTATGGGCGGCATATTTGCCGAGGGTGTTATTGACGAGTTTGTTGTTGACGGCAACCTGCGTTATGTGTCAACAAATTGGGAAGCGACCAGAACGGCGGACAGCGACAGTTATTCGGCTGATGTGGATGCCACAGTATTCGGCGGCGCAATAGCCGTTACCAAGCCGTTTTTATCCGGCAAGTTTGCCTTACTGCCCCGTCTTGAGTTGGGAGCATCGTACATAACGGCGGACAAGTTCGTTGAGAATTCGCTCACAATAGGCACAGATGCGGATGATGCCGCAATGGACAAGTTTTATGTAGATGAGACGAGTGAGTTGTTGGTGTATGTAAGTCCGTCAATAGAAGCGCGGAGTCCTGTGAGTGAGATGTTAAGCATGTGGATGAGAGCTGGAGCGGATGTGCAGGTGCTAAACCCTGAATCTGAGATTGAGGGGCGGCTTATAAGAGACGGTGAAAATGACGGCGACGATTCTATTTCCACCATCGTCCCCAGAGACGGCACAATGGACAGGGTGATGTTCACCTACTCCGCCGGAATGGAATACAGTCCCTACGACCGTTTGAACATAAGCATAGAATACGGCGGCGGAACCAGCGCGAGTTTTAATACATTCGTGCAACAGTTCAGGGGCGGGGTTAATTACAAGTTTTAAGACCACTCCCATTGAGGATTCGGTATCTTGTCTAAAAATTTAATCTTATTACTCACCCTGCTTTCTCTCTTATTTACTTTTTTCACGCCATCTTCTTATGCGCAGGAACCAGGAGTCTGCTCCTACCTCATAGTAAACGGATACAGTCAACCTCGACTCTTTACCGATTGTCCCCGCACGGACGGAAACACATACCTCACCATTTTTGCAAGCGATGAGTTTCCCATAACTTCAACTAATGCCGCTATTTCGTACTACCCCACCCAAGCGGGCGCAAATGTAGACATTCACCTTGGAGGTGTAAGTATCACAACAGTACAACCAGACGGAGAATCTATATTTATCAACACCCCGGGGAACGCCCTTTTAGAAGTCGAGGACAGCGCGTTTATCATCAAACGCGGAACCGGCGGAAATGTTGTTACCATCACAGCCGGAACGGGTGATGTGGATATGGATATTCACAACAACTCAAAAGTTCAAATTGAATCAATCGGCGGAAACGGAATTGTCGCATCAAGCGAAAGCGGAAATGTGTTTGCGGACTTCTCCAATCAGGGGAGAATCTATTCAGTCCAAGATGACGCAACCGGGTTTATCGCGACAACCAACGGCGGTGAAATCAGCGCGAATTTTGACGGTTTGTATTCAAGAATACTTATGTACCCCGTAGGCAATCACGGTGGCTCATCAGACGCCAAAGGCGCGACACTTACATCCACAAGCGGCAATATAGGTGTTTTACTGACAAACTCCTCGGCAATCCTCGCCCCGTCTCTGGGAGATTCCCACGGCTTGGAGGCGGTAACGGGAGGGGACGGCGACATAAACATACATTTGCAAAATGGAAACGCCTGCATAGTCGGCAGAAACGGGGCTATAGCCAATACTGTTGACGGCGACATAAACATATATCTGTCAGACGCTCTTATTCGCGGCAGGGGCACAGGCGGACGGGCTTTGAATGCAACATCTACAAACGGAGATATTACAATCACAGGCGATGGCACGGGCAACATTGCCTCTGTTGCTGGTAACGGCGTTTATCTTGACACCGATGGCGAGGCAAGCATCAGCAATATTGATATATGGACGCAAGGTGATGGCGGCACAACAATAGAATCGGTGAGCGGCTTGCGTGTAGTATCGGGAAATATCTGGGCTAACGGTTCGGGCGGCAATACGGTGGAAGCGGGAACGGTGACTATGTCGGGCGGAGATATTTTTACGACAGTCCATAACGGCAATGTGGTGGTTGCCCAAGCGGTGGATATATCGGGCGGAGGGATTTGGATGCTCAGAGGCGGTTCATCAGAGAGCATTTTCAGTACCGCCGTGCTTCTCAGAAACGAAGACGGGCAAGCGGAATTGACGGTTGGAGGAAGCGCGATTGTGTGCGGCGGTGCGCTTTCGGGCATAATCTGCACGGCAAGCGACTATGGCTATGCCGTGCGTGCTGAGACCCCGGCGGCGACCTATGGCACAACGATAACAACCGAACCCACCGGCAATATAACGGGCAGAATTGGGCTTTCTAACAACAACGATGTTTTCTACAACAACGGCTCTTTCACCGGACACGGAAACACCAGAGCCGGTGATGACAGGGTTGAAAACAAAGGAACCTTCACCCTGACTGGAGATTTTGAAATGGGTGAAGGCGATGACACTTTTGAAAACAAAGACAGTGGAATGGTAGTTTATGGCAACCACTCAATAATCGCAGAAACCAAGCCTGACCCACCCTCCACGCAACAATCATCCCCTTCCCGTCATTCCGCATCCTCTCCTTCCCGTCATTCCGTGCTTGACACGGAATCCAGTATTCAACTGGCTAACCAATACTGGATTCCTGCTTCCGCAGGAATGACGGAGGGGGCGGGAAACAGCCGTTTCCGCCTCTCCGCATCAGACCTCGCCCCTGAAGACACAACCGCAACCATAAACTTCGGCGGTGGCGATGACCATTTCATAAACAACGGCACAATCATAATTCAAGACACAGGCGGCTTTGCGGGACTGGAGAAAATAACCTTTGGTGAAAATTCAACAGTAATGGTTACCGCAGACTCTGCCGAAATGACGACAGACAAACCCCTCATAGAACTTGAAGGCGAGATAACCGCAGAGGATGTTAAAGACCTAAATATAAAATTAGCCAACCCTGAAAGACATTCAGACGAGTTTTCATTATTCAGCGAAACCGCCCTTCCTGATAATGAAGCCGGAAGGCAAGCGGTATTGAGCATGATAAGCGGCGGTCTTGGTGAAGGCAGTAGTGCGGGGGTGGATTCAAACGGCAACATATTTGTTGTGCTTGCCAATTCTGTCCACTTTAACTACCTGAGAAACTATGACGCAATGATCCAATCCGCTTACCACTCAGACACAAGTTTCTCAGAAAAACTGCGTGGCAGTTGTTACGGCGGAGAAGCGGAGACGCAAGATTTACGCGGCGGCTGTCTCTGGGCAGACGCAGGAAGCCGTCACACACGGCACGATACAAAGGTTAAATACGGAGAAGATGCTTATGTATTTGCCGGAGGTTTTTCCATCCCCGCCGGGCAGTCTGCCATATCAATCGGCGCGGGTTATGAAACATCAGACTTTAATGCCGGAACAGACACAAACGCATCGGGTGAGCGTTTCATGGCAGGATTATCAGTAGCGGGTGAGATTTGGAAAAGAATTATCGCAGACGCAAGAACACAGTTTGCAAAAGCGGCATGGGAATCAACATCCGCAAGGGGAGAAGATGCCTACTCCGCAAAGACAAATATAACAACATGGTCTGCCGCAATAGGGGCGGAAATGCCGTTTTTCCCCGGTGGTGTATTTATGGTGGTTCCGCGTCTTGAGGCGGGAGTAGCCCGTGTATCTGCGGACAGTTTTACAGAAACCGGAGATATGCCTCTTTCTGTTGAAGGATTATCACAAACATATTTGCGTGTAACCCCATCGGTAACGGCTTACGCTCCCGCAGGGGAAAGTATAAATATGTGGATGACCGCCGGGGCAGACGCTCATTTAACAGACCCCAAGACAGACTTAAAAGCCGCTTTTTCCCCTGATGACCCGGTAAATACAAAAGGCGGACTTGAACGCATAAACATAAGATACAGCGCGGGTGCAGAGGTAAATCCGTTAAAAGGTATAAGTGTTCGTGTGGCTTATAGCGGCGGGGTTTCCACTACCTTTGATACGCTTACGCAGACATTCACGGCAAGGTTCGGAGTGGCGTTTTAATACTGGATTCCTGCTTTCGCAGGAATTACGAGGGAAGGGCAAGGAATGACGGAGGGGCAACGGAATAACGCTTCTCACCACTCCGTCATTCCGTTCCTGTCCCCTTCCCGTCATTCCGTGCTTGACACGGAATCCAGTATTCAACTGGCTAACCAATACTGGATTCCTGCTTCCGCAGGAATGACGGGGAAAGAGGAATGACGGGGAAGGGGCAACGGAATAACGCTTCTCACCACTCCGTCATTCCGTGTTTGTCTCCTTCCCGTCATTCCGTG
The DNA here is from genome assembly GCA_965226585.1 of Thermodesulfobacteriota bacterium. Taxonomy (GTDB): domain Bacteria; phylum Desulfobacterota_D; class UBA1144; order Nemesobacterales; family Mycalebacteriaceae; genus Mycalebacterium. Next base: position 780,929 of record OZ245366.1, read on the forward strand.
CTTGACACGGAATCCAGTATTCAACTGGTTAGTTAATACTGGGTTCCTGCTTCCGCAGGAATGACGGGGAAAGAGGAATGACGGAGAGGGCAACGGAATAACGCTTCTCACCACTCCGTCATTCCGTGTTTGTCTCCTTCCCGTCATTCCGTGCTTGACACGGAATCCAGTATTCAACTGGTTAGTTAATACTGGGTTCCTGCTTCCGCAGGAATGACGGGGAAAGAGGAATGACGGGGTGACAACCGATGAAGGTTTAACATAGCAGGAAAAAGCATAAGTGGTATTGTTAAAGGGTGTGTTGTCTGCGTATGAGTTTTTTAAGACAAATTAGAAAAGTTTTACTGTTGTTTGTTCTGTGCGTTCCGGTGGCTTTGTCGGCGTGCGGAGGAGGCAGTGGCGGCGGTTCGACTGTTGTGCCCCCGACTGCGCCAAGTGATGCCCCCCTTGCCGGTATCATCCAGATAGACCCCGCAGACAATCCGGGACCTGTGCCCGCCGCCGCGCCCGAGCCTTTGCTTTCCACAAATTCCGGGGCTGAAAGCGAATACGCATCTCTTGCGAGCATGGATTACTATTTTTTCAGGCATATCAATCTGGCAAAGGCGTATTCCAATATCTACTCTCAAAACACCGATGCCGGGGGGCGTCCGGGAATGGGGGCGCGAATCGGTTTTATTGACACGGGCATTGACACCGCGCATCCGTCTTTCGCGGGCAAGAATATAGACGTGTTTCTGGGGAGGATTAGCGACGATCAGGTGCCGATAGTTCCCGTTTCAGGGTATATACCTGATGGCGGAGCCGACCACGGCACTGCTGTTGCCGGTATCGCGGCGGGTATTCCGGCTACTTTCGGGGATGGCAACACCAATTATTCATTTCAGGGAGTCGCCCCCGATGCAGATATTACCATGCTTGCCATCCTTCTCGGCACAGGCGGCGGAACGATAACAGTTCGCTCACAGGATTATTTTCTCAATAGAAGCTGTGTAAATCCCCCATGCACTCTGGACTACCATCTGGCGCATTTGTTCAGATTTATGCTCACTCCGGAAAGAAACATTGATGCGCTTAACAACAGTTTCGGGATTTCCGGCAACATTGAAGACTTTACCGAAGAGGGGCTTCGCCGCCTTCTGCCCGGAACCATTGCCGCGCTTGAGCAGATTGACAGAGGCGGAGACGGACGGGAGGAAAAAGCCGTTATTGTCTGGGCGGCGGGAAATCACGACAATCAACTTTGCACGGGAGACGCGCCCAGTTGCATCTCCGCTACGGGGAGATTCAACGGCAGTTCGCCTCTTCCATTTTCCGCGCTTATGGCAAGGATAGAGGAACTGCGTGAAGTTTCAGTTGTCGTTATATCGACAAGCAGTTCGGGCGGGCGCGCCAGTTTTTCACATAAATGCGGCATTGCGGCGCAGTGGTGTATCGCGGCTCCGGGAATTTCCATTACGGTTCCCTCTTCAGCCAGAGGAGGGGGTTCTTCCGCCGTAAGCCGGTCTATAGCGTCAGCGCAAGGCACTTCAGTTTCCGCGCCGATTGTTGCGGGAAGCATCGCCCTGCTGAAACAGATGTTTCGCGGGCAGATGACAAATGTGGAGTTGCTCAACCGGCTGTTTGAGACGGCGGATAAAACGGGCTTTTACGCTCCCGACACCGATGTTGACGGAGACGGCACAAACGATGTTTCTTCAATCTACGGACAGGGTCTCCTTGATGTGGGAGCCGCCACAGAGCCGGTGGGGGATGTGATGGTTGCCCGCGCCGGAGCCGGTTCCGTGGGAGCCGGGGAAGGGCTGTTTTCTTCGCTTTACGATACGGCAATGCTGCCCGCACGCCCGTTTGGCGACTCGGTTCAAAACGCCTTTGACGGAAAGGAAATAGTGGCGTTTGATTCTCTCGGCGCGCCGTTCTGGGTTCCCGCAGGCGCGCTTACCTCTTCGCAACAGACCGGGTTTCTCGGCTCTCAACTGCGGGGATTTATGGATTTTCCCTCAAACGGAATGTTGCCGGACGGCGCGATTTCGCAAAGCCGTTTTATAAAAGCGAAGTTCACGCAAAAGCCGCGTTTTGAAGGCGCGGGCGGAGGCGGCTCCCCGTCCGGTTTAGGTCTTTCCACAGCCGGTGTTCCAACCGTCTATGCCTCGGTGGACGGCTCTCCGGTAACGTTTTCGTCAAAAACTTCTCATCTGGATTTTGTGAGAAATCAGTCGTCTCTCGGCATCCGCTATGAAAACGGCTTTGGTCTTTCCGCTTTTGCTTCCGCCGCTCAAGAGGAGAGAGCCGTGTCGGGAGCGGTTTTTTCATACCGCCCGTCCGGGCTTCCGTTCGGTGTGCGTTCGGGCTGGATAGTGGAAGAGGATTCGGTGTTCGGCGGCTACACAGCGGGAGCGTTCGGCTCAACCGGCGCGGTTACGGGATTTGCCGGAGTGGAGTTTGAACGCTCTTTCGGAAACTGGCGTATTTTCGCGGATGCCGAAGCGGGCTCCGTTTCCGCAAGCGCGGGCAATGGTCTTATAGGCGATATGTCGGGCATTGTAACAGCCGCTTTCGGGGCGGGAGTTGTCCGCAGTTTTTCAGGCGGCTCGCTGGTACACATCTCGGCGCGCTCACCGCTTCGCGTTGAAAGGGGCGGGATAACGCTGAACCTTCCGGCGGGACGCACACAGCGGGGGGCGATTACGCGGGATTTGGTAACGGCGGGGCTTTCACCATCGGGCAGACAGGTGGACTTGGGGGCGCGGGCGGTTGTGCCGGTTTCTGTGGGAGCAGTTAGCGTGGGAGCGGTTTTAAGCCGCCATCCGGGGCACAACGAATCGGCGGCTCCGTCTTATTCCCTTCTTGCCGGATACTCATTCGGGTTCTGAAAACCCGCCCTTATTTGAAACTGAAACTGAAACCCTTCGCGCCCGCGCCAACCTTTACGGTGTCTCCCTTGTCAAGCTTCTTTTCAAGCAAAAGTTTTGCCACCGGGTCTTCAATCTCTCTGCGTATCACCCTTTTAAGAGGCCTTGCTCCGAACTCCGGGTCGTAGCCCATTTCGGTAAGTTTTTCCTTCGCGCCGTCCGTTATCTCAAGACCGGCTCCCTTTTCCTCAAGCCGCCCGCGCAATATGGCTGTCTGGATTTCAACAATCTTCTTAATCTCCGCCTTTGAGAGCGGCTTGAAGATGATGGTTTCATCAATGCGGTTCAAAAACTCAGGGCGGAAAGCCTCTTTCATCGCCTGCGCCGCCATTTCGCGCGTTTTTTCTTCATCGCCCGCGTTTTCCTGAATCGCGCGGCTTCCGAGGTTTGAAGTCATTATTATCACGCAGTTGCGGAAATTGACCGTTCTTCCCTGTCCGTCCGTCAGCCGCCCGTCGTCAAGTATCTGGAGCAGAACATTGAAAACATCTGCGTGCGCTTTTTCAATCTCGTCAAGCAGAACAACCGAGTAGGGGCGTCTTCTGACCGCTTCGGTAAGTTGCCCGCCTTCGTCATATCCCACATATCCCGGCGGCGCTCCAATCAGGCGCGAAACCGAGTGCTTTTCCATGTATTCGCTCATGTCAATGCGGACGATGTTGTTTTCATCGTCAAACATAAACTCCGCGAGAGAGCGCGCCAGTTCGGTTTTTCCGACACCCGTGGGACCCAGAAATATCAGCGAGCCGATGGGCTTTGCCGGGTCTGAAAGCCCGGTTCTTGAGCGTCTAATCGTGTTTGAAACCGCCTCAATGGCTTCTGTCTGCCCGATAACTCTGCGAGACAGGTTTTTCTCCATTCCAAGAAGTTTCTCCGTTTCCCCTTCAATCAGTTTCGACACCGGTATTCCCGTCCACTTTGACACAACTTCCGCTATGTCTTCCGTGCCGACTTCCTCGGTAAGCATTGAGTTTCCCGCGCTTTCTTTTTCGCTGTCTTCCAGTTTCGCCTCAAGTTCGGGCAGTTTGCCGTAAAGGATTTCAGACGCGGCGGAGAGGTTGCCGTCTCTCTGGGCTTTTTCCGCCTCCGTTCGCGCGGCGTCTATCTCTCTTTTGATTTTCTTTATCTCAGAAACGCGCCCCTTTTCCTTCTCCCACGAGGCGGTGAGTTCGGTGAGATTTTCATTCAAGTTGGAGATTTTTTCCTCCATCTCGTCCAATTTGCCGTCTTCGCTTTCCTTGCCCGCCTCTCTTTTTACGCTTTCGCGCTCCATTTCAAGTTGCATAACCTTGCGGCGCGCTTCATCCACTTCGGAGGGCATGGAGTCAATCTCCATTTTGATTTTTGCCGCAGCCTCGTCAATCAGGTCAACGGCTTTGTCGGGCAGAAAACGCCCGGTTATGTAGCGGTCTGAAAGATGCGCGGCGGCGATAAGGGCTTCGTCCCTGATTCTCACCCCGTGATGCGCCTCGTATTTTTCGTTCAGTCCGCGCAGAATGGAAATGGTGTCTTCAACCGAAGGCTCGTCAACATAAACCTGCTGAAACCTTCTCTCAAAAGCCGCGTCTTTTTCTATGTTCGTTCTGAACTCGTCAAGCGTGGTGGCTCCCACACAGCGCAACTCGCCTCTGGCAAGCGCGGGTTTAAGCATATTTGAAGCGTCCATTGCCCCGTCCGCTCCGCCCGCGCCCACAACGGTGTGAATCTCGTCTATAAACAGAACAACCTCCCCGTCAGAATCCGCCACTTCCGAGAGAACCGCTTTAAGCCGCTCCTCAAACTGCCCCCTGTATTTCGCGCCCGCAACCAGCGCGCCCATGTCAAGGGCTATGAGCGTTTTGTCTTCAAGCCCTTCGGGAACGTCTCCGTCAACAATTCTTTGCGCGAGCCCTTCAACAATGGCGGTTTTTCCCACGCCCGGCTCGCCTATGAGGACGGGGTTGTTTTTTGTGCGCCGCAGAAGAACCTGAATCACGCGCCGGATTTCCTCGTCTCTTCCGATGACCGGGTCAATCTTTCCCTCCCGCGCCAGAGCCGTGAGATCGTTGCCGTATTTCTCAAGCGACTGGAAAGTGTCTTCGGGGGATTCTCCCGTAACTTTGCGTCCGCCGCGCAATTCGGTAACGGCTTTCTCAACGGCTTTTTTGTCAATCTGCGCTTGAGAGAGCGCGGTTTTCAGTTCGCCCTGCGCGGAAGATACGATGCCAATCAGCAGGTGTTCCGTGCTTATGTATTCATCGCCCATCTCGCGAGCCGACTCTTCCGCCGCTCTAATCGCGGATGACAGTTCTTTGCTCACATATTGCTCTGTGCCCGGTGCTTCAACGGCGGGCAGTTTTTCGATGTCGTTTTCCGCCGCCCGGACGATTTGCGCTGTGTCTGCGCCGAGTTTGCTCAAAATGCCGGACGGTATTCCGCTTTCATCGGAAAGCAGAGACGCCGCGAGGTGGGGCAAGTCGATTCCCTGATTGTTTCCGCTTTGCGCCCGCTCGCGCGCAGATGCTATTGCCTCTTGCGCTTTGATTGTGAATTTGCCGTTTTGCATAATTGTTTCTCCGCTATTTAAGATATGAACCGCCGCGCTCTGCGCAAGTAAATTTTTTGCTTCCGGTTGATTTAACCCCTCGCCTGATGTTAGGATTTCCGGATGTTTTACTTATCACGCTTTACTTTGATTGTGTTGTTTGCCGTCCTTGCTTTCTCCCCCGCAAGCCATTCTCAGGACAGCTCCAAACCTTTTGACGGCTTCTACGGCGGGCTTGACGCGGCTTTTGTTTCAAACAAAACGGAAGGAACTGTGGGTCCGCTTATGGTTAATGTTGCTACTACAATTCCCACTCAGGAGATGTTGGAAATACCTGTTTCTGCTCTTCCATTTGGCGGAACTGACAAACTTCCGGGTGGTTCACTGTTCGCGGGATACGGAAAAAGTTTTGGCAGATTTTTCGCCGCGCTTGAACTGGCGGGAAGTTACGGAAGCTATGACGACACCAAAGCGTTTGACAGTCCGCATTTTGATTCTGATATAGATGTAACCGCAGGATTTCTGGGGGCGAGCGCGCGCCTGGGTTTTCTGTTGAGCACAAACTTTATGGTCTATGGAAACGGCGGAGTGGGGAGAAACTGGATTGAAGCGGAGGGCACGGTGAAAACAGCTGAGTTCCCGCTTGGCGCTTTCCCCGTGCTTCCCTTGACTCTCAATCAGCCCGTTAAAACGGATTTAACTTTTGACGGAATTTCATTTGGCGGCGGTTTGGAATACGCGCTTGAAAATTTGCTGGGGCTTGAAGGCGTCAGAGTTCGCGTTGCCTATACGCGAGTTGAGCAGGGCGAGGAGAGTTTTACATACGCCGACGGTTTTGCGGGAAAAAATCTCATTAGCGCGGATATTTCTGTAGGTACGGGGAACATTACTGAAATCGAGATTGCCAGTGACAGCGTACCCGCCAAAGCGGACGCTTCGGTGAATGTAATCTCGTTTGGTCTTTTATACAGTCTCTAAATCAGGTAAATAATCACTCATTATGAGTTTTTCAAAAAGATCGTTTCTTTCTTCTGTTTTAGTTTTCGCGGTGGCTCTTGCCGCCGTTCCCTCCGCTTTCGCGGCTTCCCGCGCCGGAGTTTATAAAGGCAAAGTTGATGTTGCCGAATACCTTGTGAGCGAGAAACTTGACGGCGTTCGCGCCACATGGGACGGCGGCAAATTTGTCTCGCGAGGCGGCAAAACCTTCGCCGCGCCCAAATGGTTCACAAAAGATTTTCCGAACAAAAAAATGGAAGGCGAACTGTGGACACGCAGAGGCGGTTTTGAAGAAACGGTTTCCATCGTCCGCCGCAAAAAGGCGCATGACGGATGGAAGAAGGTTAAATACATGGTGTTTGACCTTCCGGGGCAAAAGGGCTCTTTTGAGGAACGGTACAAGGCGATAGAGAAACTTGTGTCTGAATCCAAATCGCCGTATCTGGAAGAAGTTCGCCACATAACGGTTAAGAACCCCAGCCAGTTGGATAAATATCTTGAGCGTATCGTGAGCGTTAAAGGCGAGGGGGTTATGCTCCACAAAAAGACCGCGATTTATGGCAACAACAAAAGCAAAGACCTGCTGAAGTACAAGAAGTTTGAAGATGCCGAGGCGGTTGTTATCGCCCACAATCCGGGCAAGGGAAGGTTCACTGGGATGCTTGGAAGCGTTACGGTTAAAACGCCCAAAGGTGTGCAGTTCAAAATCGGCACGGGATTTACTTTCAAGCAGAGAAAGAACCCGCCCGCAGTCGGCGAGACCGTAACCTACAAATACACGGGGTTCACAAAAAGCGGCAAACCGAAGCATCCGTCATTCTGGCGTGTGAAAGAAGAGAAGTAGCCGTTTAGTTATCAGACCACACGGCGCATTCAATGAGAATACCGGCTTCACTATTGCACTAGTCGGTTTGTTTGCCTGAACTATTTGCCCAAAAGACTCACGACACAGGTGATTCCGTCCATTGCCGGCTGGGCTCCGCCCATTGTTTCTATGAGTCCGACTTTGGCGTCTTTTACCTGTCTTTTGCCCGTTTCTCCTCTCAACTGGCGGACAATCTCCGCAGTCTGAAGAAGCCCCGTGGCTCCAACCGGGTGACCCCTCGACAGAAGACCGCCTCCGGGATTGACGGCAACCTTGTCTCCGCCCACCCATGTGCTTTCCTCGTCAATCAGCCGCGCGCCTTCGCCCTCTTTGCAGAAACCAAGCGCCTCGGTAACCATCATCTCAGCAATTGAAAACGCATCGTGAATTTCGCACACATCCACGTCTTCGGGTCCCAGCCCCGCCATCTCATAGGCAAGGTTCACGCTTCTTGAAACGTTTTCCGAAGGAGCGCAGGTCAGCCCCGTGGGACTTGAGTATTTGCCCGACTGAGCTACACAGCCGAGAACCTTTATCGGTGTTTTCTTCGCGAGTTTCTTAACCTGATCGCCTGAGCACAGAACCGCCGCCGCCGCCGCGTCTCCAACGGGACAGCACTGGTTGCGCGTAAGCGGGTCTGCAATCAGCGGAGAATCCAGCACACTCTCAACCGTTTCCGGTTTTGTGAACTGAGCCGCCGGGTTCATCGCGGCGTGATGCCTGCTTTTTACGACAACCTTCGCAAGTTGCTCTTTTGTAACTCCGTATTCGTGCATATACCTTCTGGCGCGCATCGCGTAAAGCGCGGGCATTCCCATTCCCATCGCCACCTCAAGGTCATCATCTTCAAGCGGCAGAGGCCCGCCGGAAAGCACCTTGCTGAGGTTCTCAACCCCAAGGGCGAGGGAGATTTCCGCCTGTCCGTAGGCGATTGTTCTCCAAGACTCCCAGAACGAAAGCGTTCCGCTTCCGCACGCGCCTTCAACATTGATTGTCGGCTGTCCGACAAGTCCTATCTCTTTCATCGTGCGCTGTCCCACTCCCATGCCCTGATAGACATGACCGCAGAAAACTATTTCAATTGAGCGCGGGTGAATTCCGGCGTCCTGTATCGCCTTCCACGCGGCCTCACGCCCGAGAACATGGGCGGCTTTGTCGGGAAATCTTCCGCAGGCGGTGTTTCCCACTCCCAGAATGTAGACATCTCTTAAAGACATATTGCGAACTCCTTTTTGATGAATTTGACGGACAAAATTGTCTCCTCACTTGTGCCGCTAAATATATGGAAACGGCGCGTCCGTGTCAATTCTTGACAACTCCCGCGCTTGCCAATAAAATTTCTGCCAAGTCGGTTGTCAATCTACAGACCGCCGGGTGAGATTTTTCCAATAGGGGGAACATAAATTATGGCCAGCAAACTAATACTGGACGATGTACCTGAGAAAAGCTCGGTACAAGTGATGGACGCCTTTAATGCCATGGGCACGCGGCGTTCAATAAGATGGTACGAGCCCGATGAGCCCGTCGAAAGATGGAAGATTCAGGCCATGCTTGAAGCCGCAAGGGTTGCGCCTTCAGCGGGTAACTTCAACGGTCAGAGGGCTATCGTTGTCTACAGGGATGAAGACCCTGAGATTTGGGAGTTCATATCAGACTGGAGTCAGATAACGACCCAGATGGCTCCGGTTCTTATCTTCTGGTGCTACGACCTTGCGAACTACGATGTTCAGGGTCAGGCAATCCACGACCTTCTGAGAACTGGCGCGCTGGACAAGGCGCACGGATGGGAATACGACAGGGTTTCCGGTCTTTTCCCGCTTCCCGCTCTGCTTCCTGACGCTGTTCTTCACCGTCTTGCGGCGATTGACCTCGGCAACGCCATACAGAATTCGATGATAGCGGCGACCTCTCTTGGTCTCGGCACTTGCCTCAACGGGGCAAGCGGCGGAGCGAGAAGGAACACAAAAGAGAAATTCGGGCTTCCGGACACATACGTGTTCAGTTGGCTGATGACGGTTGGAGTTCCCGCGGAAAGCATGGACGGCGGCGGAACGCGTTCGCGTCCTCCGTTTGAGAACATGTTCTTTGAGAAGAAAGTCGGACAGGGTTTCAAGAGAGACCCCAAAGCCGTGAAACTTCTTGAAGAGTTGAAACTCATTCAGGCGCCGGGACCGCTTCCCGGAAGGCTTGAGGAGATTAACCGTCTTACCAAACGTTTCGGTCTCGGAGACGAGTCTCTTACCGATTGGAAGTTTGAGGGTTCCACAATGGACGACCCCAAAACGGCGATTGACAAACGCCTCTCACCGCTTAGCGATGAAGAGGTTAAAGCGTCTGTTCCGGGTGAAGTCAAAGTTGACTTTGAACTGAAGCCGACGGTTAAAAGAGAGGTGCTCGACCAGTACCGCAAGGACAAAGGCATCGGCGCCACCGACTGACCTTTCAGGGTAACAAACTTTACGGAGGAAAAAAAATGGCAGAAATAACACTTAACATCCCCGACCCTATCTACAAAGTGATAGAGAAGAGGGCGAAGGACACAAACAATCCCAACGGTCCGCAGGGCGTGATTATTGCAAATCTCGCTTTGATTTTCGGCGCGGCTCAGTACAAACCTGAGAAGTGGCTGAAAAACCAGACCGACGACCAGGACATGTCACAACCCTGGTAAGGGACTTAACTGTCACAAGGAAAAAGGGGAAGCTTCGGCTTCCCTTTTTTTTGCCCTTCGCGCAGTTTCCAAATAATCTGTATGGACTATGGGACTTAACAGAGATTTTATCGGCAGAGACCTTGGAACCGCTTCTCACAAGGTAACGCAGGGCGGGATAGACGCCTATGCGGAAGTTACAGGCGGCGGGAGCAACCCGGCATATGCGGATGGTGTTGCGCCGCCGTCATTTCCGGTTGTTTATGAACTTCCCGCGCTTGAGAAAATTTGGAGCGACCCTGATTTGAACGGCGGCGAAGAGCAGGCGAAAAAGAATGTTCTGATGCTTGTTCACGGCGACCAGAAGATGGTTTTTCACAAGCCGCTTCGCGCGGGAGACGAAGTGTCTTTCTCCGCGAAGGTTGCAGACATTCAAGACAAGGGTTCGGGCGAGGTGCTTGCTCTTCGCACGGAGAGCAGAGTTGGGGGCGAACTGGTTTGTGAATCCGGCTGGGGGCTTTTTGTCAGGGGAATTGGAAGCGGAAAAAGACCTGAAGGCGGGAAGCCGAAGACGCCAAAACCTGCGGAATCCGCCGCTCCCGAGGTGGTTTTCACAAGCGCGGTTGAGTTTCCGTCTGACATAACGCCACGCTACGCAGATGCTTCAAACGACCACAACCCCATACATCTTGACGGCGAAGTCGCAAAGGCGGCGGGGTTGAAAGGTGTTGTTGTTCACGGGCTTTGCACGATGTCAATGATTATGCAGAGCATAATAGACGGACACCTCGGCGGTGATCCTGAAAGGCTGAAAAGTCTGGCGGTGCGCTTTTCCGCCCCGGTATATCCGGGAGACACGCTGTCGGTTGAGTGTGTAAAGGCGGGAGAGGGCGCGATAAAGTTTGAAGCGGCACAGGAGAGTGGAATGAAGGTGATTAAAGGCGGATTTGCGGAGTTTGTGTGAGTTTACCCCACAGCCCCTTTATAATCCTTAATAAACATCTCTGCCTTCTTTCTTATCGCTCTAACCCTTTCAGAGCGCGATTCCTTTCGCTTTTCCGCTTCTTTCCACAGCCGCTTTTCGTATGGCGTTTCCGCCGTGATTTGCGGCACGGCTGACGGTTTTCCGTTTTTGTCAATATGAACAAATGACAAAAACGCCGTGCAAGTGTGCTTGCTTTCCCCGGTTCGCGGGTTTTCGGAACTTATCTTTACCGCCGTTTCAAGTGAGGTTTTACCCGTGTGCGTTATGCCCGCTTTGAGCGTGATGTATTCGCCCTGCCGTATCGGAGAGAAAAAGAAAAGATTGTCCAGAGAACCCGTTACAAGCGTGCCCTTCGCGTGCCTCATTCCCACAAGGGCGGAAGTCTCATCCGTGTATTTAAGCAGTTTCCCGGCGGACATGAAATCAGCAAAAAATATGTCGTCAGGCATAACCGCCCTTGAAGTCTCAAGAATAACCCGCGTAACCTCAGTCTCATCCGCGATATTGGAAAGTTGCTGCTTTCTAAGTTCCAACTCCTCAATCCGCTCAACCTTTCGCGTAGCGGCTTTCTCACAAACCGCCGCCTCCGCGTCATCCGCAGGGGTTATCTTTTCCCCGACCTCGCGCGGAACGCCGTTTTTGTCAACCGCCACAAACGCAAGATGCGAAAGCGTTATGAACCGCTTCTCGCCACCCTCCGGGTCTTCGGAATAAACCCGCACCGCCACCTCAAGAGACGACTTTCCCGTGAACTCAATCCAACTGTCCAGAACAACTATGCTTCCCACCTTGACGGGATTCATAAAATCTATGTTGTCCGCCGCGCCGAGCACCGTCAGCCCCTTGGCAAAACGCGCCGAAGTGATATTCGCGACAGACATTATCCAGTCCATCAGCCTACCGCCGTGAAGCGTTTGCTGTGAGTTCGCGTGCTCCTGCGAAACGTACCGAACAACCGTGCTGAGAGTTTTCCTTATTGTGGGCATGAGTTTCCCCTTTTGTCCTGTGTCTCAAGCAATGTATCATAGAGTTCGCCCTTGCGAGGGCACGGATTCCAAATGAATGCCGCCGTTGTAGCAGTTACAGCCATCGTTCTCTTTCTTGTCGGATACAGATTCTACGCGGCGTTTCTCGCGAAAAAAGTGTTCAAAATCTCTGACAACGAGATAACTCCCGCCCATGAAATGGAAGACGGGGTTGACTATGTGCCCGCGAAAAAAGGCGTTCTTTTCGGACACCATTTTTCCTCCATCGCCGGAGCGGCTCCCATTATCGGTCCCGCAATAGCGGTTTTCTGGGGCTGGGTTCCGGCGGTTCTCTGGGTTGTTCTCGGAACCATATTTATGGGCGCGGTTCACGATTTCAGCGCCCTCGTTATCTCCGCAAGAAACCGGGGCAGTTCAGTTGGAGACATCGCCGGAGACCTCATCACCCCGCGCGTTCGAACGCTTTTTCTTATTATCGTCTATTTTCTGGTTTTTTTCGTAATGGCGGTTTTTGCCTACGCGATAGCCGTGCTGTTCGTCAAATTTCCCTCAAGCGTTCTGCCCGTCAACCTTGAGATTGTTATGGCGCTTGTGCTCGGATTTATTTTTTACAGGAAAAAATCCGGCTCCACGGCGGCAACGGCGGTTGCCCACGCGCTTCTTATCGCGGCAATATGGGCGGGAACAAAGTTTCACATTGCCGTTCCCGAACTTGCCGGCTCGCAAGTTGTTACCTGGGTTGTGTTTCTGTTCGGATACGCGTTTGTCGCTTCAGTGCTTCCCGTATGGACTCTGCTTCAGCCGAGAGATTATCTGAACAGTTTCCAGCTTGTCGCCGGTCTCGTCCTTCTTGTCGCGGGAATTATTGCCCTCAACCCTGAAATAACCGCTCCCGCTTTCAATGCGCAGGCAGTATCTGAAGGCGCGCCGATAGTGCCGTTTCTTTTCGTAACAATCGCCTGCGGAGCGATAAGCGGTTTTCACGGGCTTGTATCAAGCGGAACCACCTCAAAACAACTTGACAAAATGTCGCACTGCCATCCCATCGGCTACGGCTGTATGCTGGGCGAGGGAACGCTCGCGGTTATCGCCATTCTTGCCGTAACAGCGGGAATAGGGGGCGCAGAGTGGTTTGAGCGTTACGGCACATGGGATATGGCGAAAAACGGCGGCATGACCAACTTTGTTGACGGCGCGGCGGTTTTTCTTGAAGGGCTCCGCATACCCAGAGAGTTCGGAATAACGATTATCAGCGTTCTGGTGATAAGTTTTGCCGCCACTTCGCTTGATACCGCCGCGAGGATTCAGCGTCTTATAGTCGGCGAACTTGGAGCCGCATACAAGGTTGATTTTCTGAAAAACAGATACGCCGCCACTTTTGTCGCCGTGGCTCCGGCATTTCTTCTGGCAATTCTCGCGCAAGCCCCCGGAAGGGGACCCGGCTCGGGCGGTTTTATTCTCTGGCCCCTGTTCGGCGCAACAAACCAACTCATAGCGGGGCTCACCCTGCTTGTGGCGACCATCTATCTGTGGAAAACAAAAAGACCCTTTATCTACACGCTGGTTCCGATGATTTTCGTAATTCTCGCGGCGGGCGGCTCAGTTGTGTTCAACATCTTTAACTTTGCCGGCAACCGGCTTTTACAGGGTCTTTCAGTCTGCGTGTTTATTCTGACTCTCTGGCTTCTTCTTGAGGCGGCGGGTTTTATCAGACGAAACGCCGGGCGGCAAGGGGGCGGCTAAATCTCTTTTCTGTCCGCAATCGCGTTGCGTATGGTTGTGCGGTCGAGATGCTCAATTTCGCTTCCCGCCGGAACTCCCTGAGAAAGACGGTACACCCTGATGCCAAGCCGTACCGCCCGTTTTTTCAGAATTTCCGCTATAAAGTTGCAAGTTGCCACGCTTTCAACCCGTGAACTCATGGCGAGGATAACCTCTTTTACTCTGCGGTCGCCGTCCAGCCGTTTTATCAGCTCGCGCAGTTTCAGGTCTCCGGGACCCACGCCGTCTGCGGGCGAGATGTATCCGTGAAGCACGTGATAGACGCCACGGTAGCCGCCGCTTTTTTCTATCGCGATGAGGTCAAGCGGCTGTTCAACCACGCACACGGTTGAAAACTCTCTCTCCGGATTGTCGCACACCGAGCATTTTCCCGCAGACGCGAAATGGAAACACTTTCCGCACACCGAGACTTCAGCGCGCGCCCTCGCGACTGATTCGGAAAGGCGGCGGGCTTTTTCTTCGGGTGCTTTGAAAACTATGTGAAAAGCAAGCCGTGTGGCGTTTTTCTCTCCAATGCCGGGAAGGGAGGCGAGTTCGCTTACAAGGTTTCTCATCTCCGCGGGCAGTCCGTACGCGTCCATTTTTACAGAATTCCGGGCGGCAGTCCCATTCCGCCGGCGATCTTGGATATCTCTTCCTTCATCATCTTCCTTCCGCGCGAGAGCGCTTCGTTAATCGCCGCGCTTATCAGGTCTTGAAGCATTTCCGTGTCGTCTCCGCCGGCGATTTCCGGATCTATTCTGATTGACTGAATTTCCCCTTTCGCCTTCGCGGTTACGGTTACCATTCCGCCGCCTGAAGACGCTTCCACTATCTTCTCCCCTGCTTCGTTCTGAACCCTGTCAATGTCCTCTTTAAGTTTCTCCGCCTGCTTCATCAGGTTTCCCAGTCCGCCGTCAATCTTCATTTTGTTCTCCTTTGCCCGACGTGTTTTATTTTCCCGTCAAACATCTCAAGAGCCTTCCGCACAATGGGGCTGTCCTGAATCTGTTCAGTCTTTTCCTCTTGCCGTGGAGGCGCGTTTTGCCTTGGAGGCGCGTTCAAAAATTCAATTCTGGCGGGGCATCCGAAATAGGTTTCCGCCGCCGCTGTAATCGCGTCCATATCCTCTTTGTTGGAGGAAAGCATCTCCCGCAACACCTTGTCCCTGACCTTCATTACCGCGACCGAGTTCTCAACAGCTATGTCGCAACCCGCAATCATGCCCGCGATAAATCCGAAATTCTTTTTTCCCGATTTGAGAAAATCAGAAAATCCCCGGGCTGTTTTCTCTCCGCCCGAATTTTTCCGTTCAGGCTCATCCGTCCCGTTTGTTTTTTCGACCGGCGGCTCCTTCATTGACATTTCCTTTTCCGGGCGCGCGGGTGTTTCCGTGTATTTTTTCTCTTCCGCGCCGGTGTCCGCTGTGCCTTCACCGCCTGTGAGTTTTTTCAGTCTGCTCATTATGTCGTCAAGCGGAACCGCTTTTTCCACGGAGCACAGTTTCAGTGCCATCGCTTCAACCGCCATTTCGGGATAGAGTGACCTGCCCACGCGGTCTGACGCTTCTATCGCTATGTCAAAAAGCATTTCAAGGTCTTGCGGCGAGTTGTCCGCAGAGGCGGAAACAAGGAAATCCGCTCTTTCCTTTGATATGTCGGGAACGGATTCTTTGCCGCTGATTTTTAGCGTAACCGCCGTTCTGAGCAGTGATGTAACGCCCCCTGAGAATTTCGCGGGGCTTGTTCCCTTGTCAAGCGTGTTTTTAAGGGCTTTCAGTCCCGCCGCCGGGTCTCTTTTCATTATCGCCTCAAACATTTCGTTCATCAGATTTGTGTCAACAAATCCGAGAAGGGTGAGCGCTTCGTTGTGTTCAATGGAGTTTCCGAAGGTGGCGATTAACTGGTCGAGAAGGCTGAGCGCGTCTCTCATGCTTCCGTCCGCTTCAATCGCGATGGTGGAAACCGTTTCCTGAGGTATCTCTATGCTTTCGTTTTTTGCCGCCTCTTCAAGCGAAGACGCTATTTCGCCCGCGGAAACTTTTTTGAAGTCATACCGCTGACAGCGCGAAAGGATTGTTGCCGGTATTTTGTGCGGCTCTGTTGTCGCGAGCATGAACAGGACGTGTCCGGGCGGTTCTTCAAGGGTTTTGAGCAGGGCGTTGAAAGCCGCCTGCGAGAGCATATGCGTTTCGTCTATGATGTAGATTCTCATCTTTCCCGAAGCGGGGATGTAGCGGGATTTTTCAATAATATCGCGCACATCGTTAACGCTTGTGTGAGACGCGGCGTCTATTTCCTGAACTTCCACCGCGCGCCCGTCTGATATGAGCGAGCAGGATTCGCAGGTGTCTGCCTTGCAGGGTCTGTCTTCAACCGAAGGTTTGTCGCAGTTGACGGTTTTTGCCACGATTCTTGCCGTGGATGTTTTTCCGACTCCTCTGGGTCCCGTGAACAGCAGGGCGTGAGCCAGTTTTCCCGTTCTCGCGGCGTTGCTCAGGGCTTTTACTATGTAGCCCTGTCCCACAACCTCGTCAAAGGTTTGAGGTCTCAATTTTCTTGCGAGAACTATGTAGGACGACATTTCAGATATAAACCCGGTTTGCCGGGTGCCCGCAACGCCTGAGGAGTTTTGCTGCCGTTGCTTCCTTCCGGACCTGGCGGATTCACAATTCCCCACCGCGCGGCCCGGCTCGCCGGGGTTTTGTTTACTCTGCCAGTCATTGTATCGGTTTGAAGGGGCGGGGGCAAATTGCAAGTCTTACCGCCGCAAATTGCAGGTTTGTATGTATCAAAATGGCGGAGAGGAAGGGATTCGAACCCTTGAAGGAGCGTAAACCCCTTACACGCTTTCCAGGCGTGCACCTTCGGCCGCTCGGTCACCTCTCCGTATCTTCCGGCTCCCCCGCGCTAACTTGCGGGCTTGCATTTGCATATCTTTTTTCTCAAATACTCAATAACATTCCACGCGCCTTCATCTCCAAGCACCCCTCCCCATGCGGGCATGATATTCGACTTGCCCACCGCCGCTCCGCCTTGCGTGATGACCTTTAACAGGTACTCATCCGTCAGGGTCGAGAGATAAGCCGCATTGCTCAAGTCTCTCGGCTTGGGATTGAGCGCCGCCGCCGCAATCCCGTCTCCCTTGCCCGCCGCGCCATGACAAGACGCGCAAAGCGTGGCAAAAGATGCCGCCCCCTTCTTGCTGTTGCCGCGCCCCGCGTATGAGTCGGGCGCACCCGCAAACACCGCCAGAGGAAGGGCGAAAAACACCGCAATCAGAAACGCGCTAATAGGTGTCAGTTTCATTGATAAATTTTCCGCCAACAGGATAATTAACACCGCCGGTTTTTCCAATCGGCTTTCACGCGGGCGGGTGGCGAAATGGCAGACGCGACGGATTCAAAATCCGTTGGGCTAACACCCGTGAGGGTTCGAGTCCCTCCCCGCCCACCATTTTCTAGTAACGGGGAATTGAAGGGTCGAACTTCTCCGCCCACTCATCTATTCCGCCCTTGAGGCTTTTTACCTTTGAAAAACCCTTGTCAAGCAGATACTCGGTCGCTTTCAGGCTCCGCCCGCCGTGATGGCAGTGAACCACTATCTCGTCTTTTGAGTCCAGTTCACCGAACCTGTCCTCTATCTCCGAAAGCGGAATCAGAACCGCGCCTTCTATCCGGCATATCTCGTATTCGTGCTGTTCCCTCACGTCCACAAGTTTGGGCTTTCCCTCGCCGTTCCACGCTTTCCTGAAGTCCTCAACGCTTATCTCGTTCTCGCCCACAACATTTTGTTCCGCGCTTTCGCTTCCAACCGGAATGCCGCAAAACTGCTCGTAGTCAATCAGTTCGGTTATCTCAGGCGAATCGCCGCATATCGGGCACGACTTGTCTTTGCGGAGTTTCAGTTCTCTCGGCTTCATCTCAAGAACATCTATGAACATAAGCCGTCCTATCAGCGGGTCTCCCGCGCCGATTATCAGTTTCACCGTCTCCGCCGCCTGCATGGTTCCGACAATTCCGGGCAAAATTCCCAGAACACCGCCTTCGGCGCAACTCGGCACAAGACCGGGCGGCGGCGGCTCTGGGTAGAGGCACCGGTAGCAGGGACCGTGCCCGGAGTCAAAAACGCTCACCTGCCCTTCAAAACGGAATATACTGCCGTAAACATTGGGCTTCCCGAGCAAAACGCACGTGTCATTCACAAGGTAGCGAGTCGGGAAATTGTCCGTTCCGTCTACCACCACGTCGTAGTCCTTGATAATCTCCATCGCGTTTTCAGACGAAAGTCTTTCGTTGTGGATTGTGACATTCACGTCCGAGTTCAGGTCGTTAATTCTTTTTTTCGCGCTCTCCGCCTTCAACTCACCGAGAGTGCTTTCCCCGTGAATTATCTGTCTTTGCAGGTTGCTGAAATCAACCACATCAAAGTCAACAATGCCTATGTTTCCAACCCCGGCGGCGGCAAGATAGAGCGCGAGCGGAGAGCCCAGCCCCCCGGCTCCAATGCACAGCACACGGCTCCGCAACAGTTTTTTCTGCCCCTCAACACCAACTTCCGGAAGTATGAGATGCCTGCTGTATCTGCTTGCCTGTTCTTTTGTAAGTTCCATTCCCAAGCTCTCTAAATCCCGTTCAATATCTCACGGCGTGCGCCTTTTGTCAATGAAAACGGGGCTCCCATCCGTGTTGCAAGCGGGCGCGATAACGGGAACTATAAACCCGTCCGGGTTCACAAATGCCTTTTTCTCTCTACATAGTCGCCACTCCGGTTGGAAACCTTGAAGACATAACCTTCAGGGCGGTGCGCGTTCTCAAAGAGGCGAAAGCGGTGGCGTGCGAAGACACAAGGGTAACGGCAAAACTGTTTGCCCGTTACCGGATAGGCAGCCGTCTTATATCGTGCCGTGAACACAACGAGGCTAAGCAGGCGGAAAACATAATCCGCATTCTGAAAGAGGAGGGCGATGTTGCCCTTGTTACAGACGCCGGAACGCCAATGCTTTCAGACCCCGGAATGAGAGTTGTCCGTCGGGCGGCGGAGGAGGGTTTTGCCGTTGTTCCCGTTCCGGGGGCTTCCGCTCTGCTTTGCGCTTTGTGCGCGGGCGCGGTTCCGTTTGAGGATTTCACATTTCTGGGTTTTCTTCCCCGCCGGAAGGGAAAGGCGGAAAAAGTTCTGTCTGAGTTTGTCTCGTCTCCGCGCGCGGTTGTGATTTATGAATCGCCGAAAAGAACGGTTGCCACGCTCGCCCTGATTCTTGAAATCCTCGGAGACCGAGAGGCGGCGGTGTGCAGGGAGATGACAAAAATGCACGAGGAAACCCTGCGCGGCAAGGTTTCGTTTCTCTCGCAGAATTTCGCGGAAAGGGAAACCGTGAAGGGCGAGGTTGTGATAGTGGTTTCCGGAGCAGAGCAGACCGGTCCCGATGAGAGAGAGACGGAAAAACTTTTGCGGAAACTGAAAAAAGACGGCGTGAGTTTCAAAGACGCCGTGAAGATGGCGATTGATGAGACAGGCGCGGCGAAAAATCCGGTTTACTTTTCCGCTCTCCGCGTGTGGGGAAAAAACGGCTCCCGCTAAATCGCGGGCTCAAACTCTCCGTCAAATCTTCCGGTTGATTCCAGCGCGCGCGCCGCTCTCAAAACCGTTTCCTCGTCAAAACTTCTGCCGATGATTTGTGCCCCGACCGGAAGCCCGGATTTTGTCAGCCCGCACGGAACGGAAATCGCCGGAACCCCCGCTATATTTGCCGGTATTGTGAGCGCGTCCGACAGGTACATCCTTATCGGGTCGTCCATTTTCTCGCCGATTTTGAAAGCTGTTTCAGGGGCGGTGGGCGTCATTATGACATCCGCTTTTTCAAAGGCGGCTTTGAACTCCGCGCTTATCACCGTTCTCACCTTCTGCGCTTTCAAGTAGTAGGCGTCATAGTATCCCGATGAAAGTGCGTGAGTGCCGAGCATAATTCTTCTTTTTACTTCCGCGCCGAACCCTTCACTGCGGGTTTTGATTATCATTTCCGCAAGAGACTCCGCCCCCTCAGAGCGCATTCCATATCTGACGCCGTCGTATCTGGCGAGGTTTGAACTCGCCTCGCTCGGGGCGATTATGTAATACGCGCTGACCGCGTAAGCCGTGTTCGGCATGGAAACTTCAACCGTTTCCGCCCCCAGAGATTCCATATCTTTTATTGCGTCCCTCACGCTTCTCTCAACTTCGCCGTCCATTCCACCGATGCTGAAATATTCCGCCGGCACGGCGATCTTCATTCCCTTCACTCCCTTTTCAAGCGCGGAAAGGTAGTTCGGCACGGGGGTGTCTGAAGAGGTGGAATCTCTTTTGTCAAAGCCCGCCATCGCGCCGAGCAGAATTGCCGCATCTTCCACCGAACGCGTGAGCGGTCCCGCCTGATCAAGCGAAGACGCGAACGCCACCATTCCGAATCTGCTGACCCTTCCGTAAGTGGGTTTCATTCCCATAACTCCGCAGAAAGAAGCCGGCTGGCGTATGGAGCCGCCCGTGTCTGTTCCGACCGCGCCCGCGCACATTCCCGCCGCAACCGCCGCCGCGCAGCCGCCGCTTGAGCCGCCCGGCACTCTGCCTGTGTCGCGAGGGTTTTTCACGACACCGAAATATGAAGTTTCGTTTGACGAGCCCATCGCGAATTCATCCATGTTGTTCTTGCCTATTATCACGGCTCCCGCCATTTTGAGCTTTTCCGCAACGCCGGAATCGTATGAGGGAACAAAGTTTTCCAGAATTTTTGACCCGCAGGTAAGCTTCATTCCCTTGACCGCGAAAAGATCTTTCAGCGCGACCGGAACTCCGTGCATAG
The DNA here is from genome assembly GCA_965226585.1 of Thermodesulfobacteriota bacterium. Lineage (GTDB taxonomy): Bacteria > Desulfobacterota_D > UBA1144 > Nemesobacterales > Mycalebacteriaceae > Mycalebacterium. The sequence continues at coordinate 801,442 of OZ245366.1, forward strand.
GGCTTTTAACCTTTCCCGCCGCCATCTCCTTTTCCGCAGCCTCAGCGGACTCAAGAGCGGACTGCTCGTCAAAACCGATAAAGGAGTTTATTCCGCTGTCAACAGACGCAATTCTCTCCGCTGCCGTCCGGACAAGGTCCACGGGGGAAACTTCTTTCGCTTTTAGAAGCCGGGCGGCTTCCGCTATGCCGGGACAGCCGTTTTTCATTCAGTCCTCTATCACCCTGGGAACGGAGAAAAAACCGTCCGCAGATTGCGGCGCGGAGCCGAGGGCTTTTTGTCCGGCGTCAGATTTGCGCTCCTTGTCGGGTCTCAGGCGGGGTTTTATTCCGGGCGCGCCGGGAGACGCTTCCACGCCGTCCGTGACCAGTTCGTTCAGGTTTTCCATGTATTTCAGAACCTTCGCGAGATACGCGCCGAGTTCTTCAGTTTCTCTTTCGTCAAACTCAAGCATGGCGAGTTTTGCCGCAGAGGCAACGGCGGATTTTGATGTTTTCTCATCGGTCATAATCTTTTTTTCCTTCCCGCTTCCTGAGTAAGAGATTCGGCAAAGTCCATTATATCGGACTCAAGTCTCACGTCTTCAAGGCGGTTTATTTCCCGCACGCAAGTCGGGCTTGTGCAGTTTATTTCAGTCAGCATTCCGTCCACAATGTCTATTCCCGCAAAGTATATCCCCGTTTCGTTCAAATACCCTTCAAGCGCGCCGCATATCTCCATATCCCTTTTGTTCAAGGTTGTTTTCGCCGGAGTTCCTCCCGAATGAAAGTTGCATATAAAACCGTCTTCGGGAGGCATTCTCAGAACCGCCCCGAGCGGTTTGCCGCCCAGCATTATCACCCGTTTGTCTCCGCCGGAAACGCCGCTTATGAATTCCTGAGCCATTATGAACGCCTTTCCGTTTTGTGTTGCGCGGTCTATTTTTTCGCGCGCGTCCGCGTTGGTTTTTTCCGCCATCACGATCCCCTCTCCGCCAAATCCGTCAAGGGGTTTCAAAACGATTTTTCCCTTCTCGTTAAGAAATCCGCCTATCTGTTTGCGGCTTTTTGAAACAACCGTGTCCGGCATAAAACGGGAGAATCCGAGGGCGCTGAGTTTTTCGTTTGAGTTCCGTATGGCGCGAGGGCGGTTTATGACGGCGGCTCCGCCGTTTTCCGCAAGTTCCAGAATGTGGGTGAGGTATATGTAGTCCATGTCAAAAGGCGGGTCTTTTCGCATCCACACAACATCCGCGCCGGCAAGGGAAAATGGCTTGAATTCGTCCGTTTCATAAAAGCCGTCCATGTTTTTCGCGTCTTCACCGGGTTTGGTGAGCCGTGTTTCAGCCGCTTCGCAAAAGGGTTTTCCGCCTCTTGCGGAAAGGGCGCCGGACGGGGCGTATAAAACCTTGTGCCCGCGCGCCTGCGCTTCAAGCATAAGAACAAGAGTGGTGTCCCTCTCCGGGTTTATGGACTCAAGCGGGTCCATCACAAAAACCATTTTCAGGGGCATGAGGGTTAACCTATCACAAAAGCGTCAGTGGGGCGGGATGCCGCCGTCTGCGGGGTTCAACTTTAACGGTATTTTCAGGATAACCAGCTTGTTCGCGCCGCATGAAACCGCAAAAGCCGGTTTCATGCTTTTAATTTCCGCCGCCAATTCTCCAATTCCGAAAAGATGCTCTTTTTCAAGATTCCTTCTGCCGCCGGATGTCATACACCCCTCCGCCTGTCGAATCATGCACAAGTCCTGACCTTTCGGCTTCATTTGCGTGGCGGTTTCAAAAACGAAGTTGTAAACATTTTCCTCAACCGCCTGCCAGTTTTGCATCATCACCGTAAGCCCGGGCGTTCTTCCGCCGCCTTTTTTGTCTGTCATGCGCAAGTGCGATATTTTCGGTTTCTCCGTGGAAAGCGCTCTCAGATAGTTTCCAAACCAGAACGAAGATAGTCCGTCCATCAGCTTGAATCTCCGGAAGTTTTCATCAAAACACCTGACCGTTTCGGGATAGTATTGCGTAAGTTCCCGTGCGTTTACCATCCCCGTGGCGCGGGGAACGGACAGGGTGAATATCAGCAAACACAGCACAGCCGCCGAAACCGCCTTCACTTTGCCGCTTCGGGGAATTCCGAAAATAAATATCCATCCGGCGGACACGGGCACGAATATCGCGGGTATAAAAAACCTCATGTTGGCGTAATGCCATGTGAATTCGGCAAGAAAGGCGAAACGCCCCGAAATAACCGCGAGCAGTAACTGCGCGAAGAAACATGCGAGAAGAAGCAAAAGGGCGGCGCGGGTTTTTTCATTCCCCGCTCTTTTTGCGATGGCAACCGCCGCCGCGCCAATCCACAGAACGCAAACAGCCGCAAACACGGGATATATTGCCGCCCAGACAGAAAGAAAATTTTTGAATCTCTCAAAAGACTTCGCGAATACAAGCCACTGCTCGAACTTGCTTTTTTCTATCATCTCGCCCCCGACTATAAAATCCGCCCATTCCACAAACAGAATCAGCGCAACGCTTCCCGCCCCGAGCGCGAGGCAAATTTGCATGTTTTTCTTTATCATTTCGCGCCGCAGTATTGAGAGAAGAATTACAGTGGCGATGGCGGGAATAATGAACCATGCGATAAGAATTCTGTCTGAAAGAAGCAGAGGGAAAGCAAAAAGCGCGGCAAGCATTCGCCATGTGAGCGGCTTGTAGAGAGCGCGCAAGGTGAGCCAAAGCCCGAAGGGAAACGCCGCGGCGGCGGTTGAGTGGTAGGCAATATGAAGCATCACTCTGTGAGAGTCAGGGTGATAAACAGCGCACAGCGTCATTATCGCGCCGGCGATAAGGGAGAATGTCAGCGCGTTTTTGTCTCCGTCTCCGAAGCACTCTTTTGCCAGCAGAAACCATCCAAAGGTTGTAATCAGAATCATTGCCAGAGCAAATCCGTACACCACAAGCGCGGTGTTGTCTCCCGAAACAGCCATCAGCAAAAGGGTGATTATATGGTCCGGCAGGTACACGCCCGGAGTCAGGGTGATTTTGAACACAGACGTTCCCGCGAGCCAGTCTCTCACGACGACAATGGGAGTCAGTTCATCGGCGGAGAAGAGCAAATCCCTGTTCATCTCCCCCGAAGCGAGTGACCCGAAAAGCGCGAGAATTGAGAGAACAAACGCCCCGATAGAAGCGTAGCGGACGAAGTTCATTTTTTTCCGTCCGCCCGTTCTTCCATCATTTTGATAAAACTGTCAAACAGGTAGGAGGAATCGTGCGGTCCGGGTGACGATTCCGGATGATACTGGACGGAGAAAACCGATTTTGCGCGATTTTCCAGTCCCTCAACCGTGTCGTCGTTCAGGTTTACGTGCGTGATTTCCGTTTCTCCGTCAAGGGAGTCGGGGTCAACGGCGAACCCGTGATTTTGCGAGGTGATTTCCACTTTGCCGCTTTTTATCCGTTTGACGGGCTGGTTGCCTCCCCGGTGTCCGAACTTCATTTTGAAGGTTTTTCCTCCCAGCGCGATGCTGATTATCTGGTGTCCGAGGCATATGCCGAAAACGGGAACTCTGCCAAGAATGCCGCCTATGTTTTTTGCCGCGTATTCAATGGCTTCCGGGTCTCCGGGTCCGTTGGAAAGAAACACTCCGTCCGGCTTGAGGGCAAGCGCGTCTTCTGAGGCGGTTTGCGCCGGAACAACGGTTATTTTGCATCCCATATCCGTAAGGTTTTTCAAAATGCTGGTTTTTATTCCGAAGTCGTAAGCCACGATTTCCGGTTTCCATCCGCTTTTTGCGACCGAAAGGTTAAGCCCGCCGCTTCCCTCCGTCCACTGGTACGGTTTTTTGCAACTCACCTCCGTTACAAGGTCGCGCCCTACAATTCCGGGCGATTCTTTAACTTTTTTCAGCAGACTTTCCGGGTCTGAATCTTCGGTGGAAATTACACATTTTTGCGCTCCGCCCGTCCGTATCTTTCTTGTAATCTCCCTTGTGTCCACGCCCTGTATTCCGGTTACGCCCATTTTCTCCATATATTCGTGAAGCGTCATTGTCGCGCGCCAGTTGCTTGGTGTTTCCCAGTATTCCCTCACCACAAGCCCGCTCGCAAAGGGTTTGGACGATTCGCTGTCTTCATCGTTTATGCCGTAGTTGCCGATTTCGGGATACGTCATCGTGATAATCTGTCCGTTATAGGAAGGGTCTGTGAGGATTTCCTGATAGCCCGTCATTGAGGTGTTGAAAACCGCCTCGCCGAAATGCTCTCCGCGCGCCCCGAAGCGCGAACCTTCAAAAACACTTCCGTCTTCAAACACAAGGAAACATTTTTCGCTCAAGCTTTCTCTCCCTTTTTAAGGATTTTTTTCAATGCCTCGTTCACCACTTTCGGGTTTGCCTTTCCTTTTGTCATCTTCATCACTCCGCCGACAAAAAATCCCATAAGTTTTTCCTCGCCGCCCCTGAACCGTTCAACCTCGTCCGGGTGAGATGAAAGAAACTCTCCGGCTATTTTTTCTATTTCCGCGCTGTCTGATACCTGCGAAAGCCCCGCCGCATCCACAATTTCGGGCGCGGTTTTTCCGGTTTCCGCCATTTGGGGAAATATCTCTTTTGCCGTGTTCGCGCTGATTTTACCCTCTTTTATCATTCCAATCATCTCGCCGAGATTTTTCGCCGGAACGGGAAACCCTCCGCCGCCTGCCTCTGCCTGTCCCAAAACGTTTGTGAGTATCCAGTTTGCGGTTTCCTTTGGCGCTCCGCTTGTCTGCGCCGCGCTTTCAAAATAGTCGGCAATTTGTCTCTCCGCCGTAAGACGCCGCGCATCATCGCCTTTCAGTCCGTAGCTGCTTTCAAATCTCGCCGTTTTTTCCGGGTGAAGTTCGGGAAGGGAGTTTTTTATCTCTTCAATAAGTCCGGGCTCAACAATCACCGGGGGAAGGTCGGGGTCGGGGAAATATCTGTAGTCTTCGGCTTCCTCTTTTGAGCGCATGGTGAAGGTTTTTCCACTGCCGGAGTCAAACAGGCGGGTTTCCTGAACAATTTTGCCGCCGCTTTCAATTTCCGCCGTCTGCCGCGCCGCTTCGTATTCAAGCGCCTTTCTGATGAACTTGAACGAGTTGAGATTTTTTATCTCCACTTTCACGCCGTATTTTGTGCATCCCTCCGGGCGCACCGAGATGTTGGCGTCGCACCGCAAGTTTCCTTTTTCCATATTGCCGTCGCAAACGCCCGTGTAGCGGAGTATCCGCCTGAGAGTCCGCACATATTCCGCCGCCTCTTCGGGGTCGCGTATGTCCGGTTCGCTTACAATCTCAATCAGTCCCACTCCGGCGCGGTTCAGGTCAACAAGGCTTTCCGTTCCCGAATGAACAAGTTTTCCGGCGTCTTCCTCCATGTGAATTCGGGTCAGGCGGATTTTTTTTGTCTCTCCGCCGGACTCAATTTCAATCCAGCCCCCGACAGCAAGAGGGTCTAAGTACTGGGATATTTGATAACCTTTCGGCAGGTCGGGATAGAAGTAGTTTTTTCTCTCAAAGCGCGAACTGTTTGCCACCTCGCATTTTGTCGCCACAGCCGCCGTTATGGCAAGTTCAACCGCTTTTGAGTTCAGAACGGGCAGAACTCCGGGCATTCCGAGGCAAACGGGCGAAACGTTTGAGTTCGGCTCCGTGCCTGAGGAGACGGGAGCGTCTGAAAATATCTTTGATTTTGTAAGCAGTTGAGCGTGGACTTCAAGTCCTATTACGGTTTCGTAGTCAGCCATTGATCAACTCCGGAATTTTATCCGGTAAAGGGTGAAGTGTGGGGCGGGATTGTCAAGTGTAAGCGTGTTCGCGGTGCGCTACTCTCACGATTGTGACTGTTGCGGTCTTGTCGTCAATTTCATACACAGCCCTATACTTTCCCTGCCTGATTCTGTACTCATTTGTTCTGCCTTGTAGCTTCTCAACTCCGTTGGCTCTCGGGTTGTTTTGCAAGTTATCAATTTTCTTCAATATGGCTTTGTGAGTTTTGTAAGGAATTCGAAGTCTTCTTAATTGTTTAAAGGCTGATTTCGTGAAATCAACACTGTAGCTAGTCAATTTTTTCTGTCTCCCTCAAAACCTGTTCAAGTGATACTGTCGGCTCATTTTGGCTTCTTTCAATTGCCTCAATGTCTTCTGCATATTCCGAACGTTCAATTTTGAACGCTCTGTCAAGGTGAGTGAACAGTTCAGAAATGACTTGCCTAATTTCCCCGCACTCAACTGGTGCATCAAAACCGCCTTCCCACATAAAGTGAAAACCTTTGATTTGTCCGTTGTCACGAATTGGTTTCACGAGAAGGTACCTCACCGAACCGCGCAGGCACCTTATAAAAGTGTGCAAATTCTTCCTACGGGGGTTGCCCCTGCGTGTGTTTCCCCACTCTATTAAGTCAACGGGTACGCCGAGGGCTTTCAGTTTACCTTCTCCGAAGTTTGGTATCTCCTTGAGAAATTCGCTGATTTCGTGCGGAGTCACCAGAAGCCCGAGAAGGCAGTTGAGAAGTAGTGTTTCTTCGTGCCGCCCTTTGTAGACTTTGAGTATTTCAAGGGTTCGTCTTACAAAATCTACTGGAAAGTTTTGGTATCTGGAACCTTCCTCATCGGGACAAGAGGTTGTTTGCCGCTTTGTTTCTGTAGTTTTGCCCATTACAGTTCCAATTATAACTGTTCTTTGCTATTGGGAAACTTGGGGTAATTGATTATTGTGTCAAGGTAACTAGCCCTTGTACACAAGTAGAAAGATAAAAAAAGAAACAGTAAAGAGGAAAAAAGAACCATGAAGAAAAAGATTTTCATTGCAGTAGCGATAGCAATAGTCGCAATCTCCAGCGTGCTCATATACGGAGAAAGCACAGCACGGTATAGAGAGCGAGCAGTACATGACGCGAAGCAAGATTATGTTAGAGAGCGAGCAGTATATGATGACGCGAAGCAAGCTTATGTAGACTTTGAAACAAGCAGAAGGAGACGTTACGTAATATTCAACGAGGAGAGGTCAAGATTAGTAAGGAACCTTATACACGAACGCTACGGGGTAGTTCTTCCTGAACTATCCGAAACGGAAAGTGATGCGCTGGGAGAAGTAGTTATTTCGCGGGGGTGGGTAAACATCAACACTCTAATATCCCCTGGAAGCATATACAAAAAGCAAATAGAAAAAGTAAATGAAGTGGTAAAAGCAAGGTTGTGGAGTGAATATGAACGGGAACAGGAAATGAAGACGAAACTATTGCATGAGTCAGGACTGTTGCGAGCAGCTGCAGAATGTTTATCAGAGGGGTATAAAGTCGGCAAAGATCTCTGTTTCAGATGAGACTGGCGGAGCAAAAGAATAATAGAAATCTAGGCTTTAGTGACCTCTCACTTCAAAATCACTCCCGTCTTTTCGCTCCACAGAAGCAGGTCTATCTCGTCAATATCAAAGCCGTTCCGTTTTGCGTAGCGTTTCAGTTTGTTTTCAATCTCAACATACATTTTTCCGTTTGCGGGCGGCGATGGGTCGTCAACGATTTTCAGTTCAAACAGGCAGTTCATTATGTGCTTGTCAAGAATGGCGTAGCCCGATATTCCTATGTTTCTCAGGAAATGGCTCGCCTCTTTGAACCCGATGCCTTTTATGTCGCGGTTTTCCGCGAAAAACGCGCGCCTCCGCGCCGGGTCTTTGAATGACAGTATCAGCCGCTTCATCTCCATCCCGTGGGTGCGGGCGATGTAGTTTCTCGTGTGCAGAAGATACCGCGCTCTCGCGTTCGGAAATCTGTGCGCGCCGTTTTTTATAATCAGGCGGGAAAATTGATTTGCCGATTTCGCCGTCATCATCACCGGGCGGACGGCTTCAACGGACTTAAGCCCCATCCGCGCGCTTGCCCCGGCGGTGAATATGCAGAACGCGAGTTCCTCAAACAGTTCGCCGTCATTGCCGCGCCGGATTACGGAACGGAATTCAGAGAGTTTTTCCCGTATTTCACGCCTCCGCGCGGAAAGCGATTTTTTAAGAATTTTTGTTGTCAGCACGGTAAAAAGAGCAAAAAAAACCGGCGGCCCGATAAGCCGCCGGTTTTAATTTGAAATCGTTAAGACTTCCTGGGTCTTCCCGGCCCGCGCCCGGCTTTTTTCACTCCGGAACCTTTGGGTCTTCCCCTTCCGCGCTTCGGAGCCGCGGCGGCGGAAACCGCCTTTTTGGGTCTTCCCGGTCCGCGCTTCGCCGTGGCTGTTCCCGAACCTTTGGGTCTTCCGGGCCCGCGTTTCGCCGTGGCTGTTCCGGAACCTTTGGGTCTTCCCGGCCCGCGTTTTGCCGCAGTTTTCACCCCAGAACCTTTAGGTCTTCCCCTTCCGCGCTTTGGAGCCGCCGGAGTTGTGGAAGCCGCTTTTTTGGGTCTTCCGGGTCCGCGCTTCGCCGTGGCTGTTCCCGAACCCTTGGGTCTTCCGGGCCCGCGTTTTGCCGCAGTTTTCACCCCAGAACCTTTAGGTCTCCCTCTTCCGCGCTTCGGAGTTGCCGGAGTTGCGGAAGCCGCTTTTGCGGGTCTTCCTCTTCTGCGTCCCGAAGTTGAAGGAGCGGATGAAGTTGTGCCGCCGATTTTCTCAACTATCATGGCGACTCCCATTCCGCCGCCGACGCACAGGGCGGCAAGCCCGCGTTTCGCGGAGCCTCTTTTTCTCATCTCGTGAAGAAGTTTGACGAGGATAACCGTTCCGGACGCCCCAATCGGATGCCCCAGCGCTATCGCGCCGCCGTTCACGTTTATCTTGCTGTCCGGAATGGGCAGGTCGCTCAGAACCGCGAGCGACTGCGCCGCGAAAGCCTCGTTAAGCTCAAACAGGTCTATGTCTCCTATTGAGAGGTTTGCCTTGTCCAGCGCTTTTGTTATCGCCGGCACGGGGCCTATTCCCATTATTGACGGGTCAACCGCCGCGACCGCATATGACACAATTGACGCAAACGGCTTAAGCCCCATCTGGCGGGCTTTTGATTCCGAACTTACCAGAACGGCAGCCGCGCCGTCATTGATTCCCGAAGCGTTTCCGGCGGTTACAGTGCCGCCCATTTTGAATACCGGCCGCATTCCCGCAAGCGCAGACTGCGTAACATCGGGGCGGGGGTGCTCGTCAACCCTGAACTCAATCGGGTCTTTCCTTCTCTGCGGAACCGAAACCGTAACGACTTCATCGTTAAACCTTCCGGCTTTCATCGCCGCTTTTGTTTTCATCTGGCTGTTGTAGGCGAATTCGTCCTGCGCCTCTTTTGTCAGGTTGTAGGATTCGGCGAGATTTTCCGCCGTAACTCCCATGTGGTAGTTGTTGAAAATGTCCCACAGTCCGTCGTGAACCATTCCGTCTATCAGTTCGTCTTTGGGCATCGCCATTCTGTATCCGTATCTGGCTTTTGTCAGATAAAACGGCGTCTGGCTCATGTTCTCTATTCCACCCGCGACCACAACCCCCGCGTCTTCGGCTTTTATCGCCTGCGCCGCGAATGCAACGCTCTGCAGACCCGAACCGCAAACCCTGTTTATCGTTATGCCGGGAATGTGGGTTCCAAGCCCCGACTTCACAGCGACCTGCCTTGAAGGGTTCTGCCCGAGGCTCGCGCCCAGCACGTTGCCCATTATGCAGTCGTCAACTTCTTTCGGGTCAATACCCGACCGGCTGACAATCTCGTTCACCACTTTCACACCGAGGTCTACCGCCGGTATGTCTTTCAAAGTTCCGCCGAAGCCGCCGATGGCTGTTCTGACGGGATTGGAAATTACAACTTTTTCCATGTTTATTCCTCCTGTTGGAACGCGCAATTTATTGATAATTTACTTCTAAATTGCGACGCGCAAATTTACATAAAATTATTTAATAACGCAAAAACGGAGTTGGACGGAATTATAAAAAGCCGTATTCACGGTTAGTGTTAGCGGGGAAATTATCAGAGCATGGCGAAAGCAGCGCAAAGAAAAAAACGGGGGCGGGGCGGAGTGAAAACTGTTGCAGTATTTTTCGGCGGCCGCTCCGCCGAGCATGAAATCTCAATCACCTCCGCCCGTTGCGTGCTTGAAAACATTGACCGTTCGCGCTTTTCCCCCGTTGCCGTGTTTGTTGACCCTCAGGGCGTTTGGAAAAAGGCGGATTTGCGGGCGATTGTCCGTTCGGGAGCTGTGCCGTCTGAAAACAGCCAGCCTCTTTTTCCCGTTCCCGGAAAGGGAGTTCTCTGCGAGATTAAAAACGGCGCGCTCTCAAGGCGCAAAATAGACGCCGCTTTTCCCGTCCTTCACGGAACGGACGGCGAAGACGGCGCGATGCAGGGGCTTTTTGAGATATGGGGCGTTCCGTACGCCGGAGCGCGAGTGCTTGGCTCCGCCGCCGCTTCAGACAAACTCACCGCTAAGCGGCTTTTGCAAAACGCCTCTCTTCCGGTTGTTCCGTTTTCAGGGCTGAAAAAAAGCGACTGGGAAAAGAGCGGCGCGCACGCCGCAACCGCCTCCGCACGCAAGACGGGTTTTCCGTGTTTTGTAAAACCTTCAAATCTCGGCTCAAGCATAGGCATCTTCAAAATCTCCGCGCCGGGGCAGGTAACCGCCGCCGTCCGGAAAAGTTTTGAGTTCTCAGACACCGTTATTTTTGAAACCGCCGTGCCCGAAGCGAGGGAGATAGAGGTAAGCGTTCTGGGTCTTGACGAGCCGCGCGCGTCTGTTCCGGGAGAGATAGTTCCCGAAGGTGATTTTTATGACTACGCCGCGAAATACGGCGGCGGGCAAAGCCGCCTTCTTGTGCCCGCGCCCCTTCCGGCGGACTTGAAAAAACGGATACGCGCTACGGCGCTTGACGCTTTTTCCGCTCTCAGTTGTAGCGCGATGGCGAGAGTGGATTTTCTTCTCAACCCGCAAACGGGAGAGTTTTTTGTGAGCGAGTTGAACACCATTCCGGGATTTACGCAGATAAGCATGTATCCGAAACTGTGGGAGGCGTCCGGGGTTTCATGCCGCGATTTGATAAGCGCGCTTATTGATTTCGCGTTTGAGTCTGAAGAGCGGAAAAAATCGCTCAAAACCGAATACCCCGGCGGCGGGGCTATTTCCCCATAATTGTTTCTTCCCCTTTCGTGTCTCTGAAAATAACGAGAAAAACAACGCCCGCAAGTATGCAAACGCCGCCCAGCAGTTTTACGGTTGACGGAACGCTGTTGAAAAACGCGAGCGAAAGAAGAACCACAAACAGCGATTCAAGCGGCATAACCGCCGTGCTTCGCGAAAGATCCAGAAGTTTAATTGAATAAAACTGGCACGACTTTGCTATGTACGCGCCGCAAGTTCCTCCCGCTCCCATAAGGAGAATCTCGCGGAAGGTTGGGATTTCAATCGTTCCCGTTATCAGCAGATAAGACAGCAAAATGACCGAGACACCGAAAGTTCTGAGCGTTGCCACGGTCAGCATATTCAACTGCTTTTTCGCCGCCAGTTTTCTCACCCAGAACGCCACCATCGAGTAGCAAAGGGCGGAAACCAGAACCGCCGCCACTCCGAGCAGAAGGTAGCTGTCTTTGTGGTAGGCAACCACCACGCCGCCCGCTATTGTGAGCGTCATTCCGGCGGCTTCGCCCCTGTTGATTCTCTCCCGCAGAAAAATTATTCCGAACAGCAGGGAAAAAAGCGTTTGCGATTTCATGAGAAAAGAAGTTAGCGCGGGCCCGATTATCCACAGCGAGTTGACCCACAGAACAGCCCCGACCGAAGTGAATGCGGAAGTCAGCAGAAAAATGACGCCGTATTTCCTGAACTGCCCCAGTTCCTTTCTCTGCGCGGGAATAAACATGGACAGAATAAAAGCCGCGACAAACGCCCCGAAAAACCAGAAAAACGTTGTTGTTTCAAGGTCAAGCCCGCTTCCTGCGGGATGCGCCGCAGAGTGCGTTCCCTCGTGCGCGCCGATGTCCAGATATTTTCCGATGATGTAGGACAGAGCCGTGAAAAAAGCGGTTCCGACTATCAGAACGTATCCTTTGAGAGGAAACCTGCCCGCCGATTTGGTTGAATCTGCGTTTGGAGTTTTCAAAATGCTGAGAGAGTTTTTGCGGCAAGGGCGAGTTTTTTGTAGCCCGCGCTTTTGATTGAAGCCACTATGTCAACAACCGTTCCGTGCGCAACATTTTCCTCGGCTTTTATAACCACGACCGCCGATTTATCGGGAAGACTTTCAAGCGTTTCCCGCAAAAGTTTTTTTGAAACCTGCCTTTCGTTGAGAAATATTCTGCCGTTTGCGTAGATGGAGACGTTCACCTTTTTTGATTGAACCTTGTCCACCTGCGAACTGACTTCCGGAACCTTTATCTGGATTCCCTTCACTGCGGGCGTGAAGTTCAGAGACAGCGCGAAAAATATGAGCAGGTTAAAAACAACATCCACCACGGGCGTGAGGTCGAGGTAGTTTGCAAAACCCCGTTTTTTCGAAAGCGGGCGCCGTTTCATTCCGCTCCGCCTGATGCTTTGAGGGATTTAACCACGTCTTCTGCGGACTGTTCAAGACTGAGAATCATGGCTTCGTATTTTCCGAGCAGGTATTTGTGCCCCACAAAAATCGGTATTGCAACGCAAAGCCCCATGGCGGTTGTGTAAAGGGCTTCGGATATTCCGCCCGCGAGAGACGCGGGATTTACGTCAACATTGAGGGATATGGCTCCGAATATTTTTATCATTCCCGATATGGTTCCGAGCAGACCCAGCAAAGTACTTACACTGCTTATCGCCCCCAGCATTTCAATGTGCGCGTAGAGGTCAAGAGATTCATTTTCCAGAGACCTGTCCACCAGATCCTCTCTTTCCCCGGTCGCGGAATCAATCGCCACAAGGGAGACACGCGCCACCGGAGAATTGTTTTCCTCGCACAGGGCTTTCGCTCCGTTCAGTTCGCCTTCTTTTGTGAGATGGAGTATCTGCCCGATGAATTTTGACGGAACAACTTTTTCGCCTCTCAGGAAATACATTTTTTCAATAAAAAGCGTAGTCCCTATGATAGAGCAGACGGCAATGGGGTAGAAGAAAATCCCTGTTTTATTCAATATTTCAATAATCGCGTCCATATCAGTCTCCCCGGTCAGCGGGGGTCCGCCGCCGTTTCGCCTCTTATCATATCCTCAAAAGTCTCTCTGTTTTTCACCACACGGAAATCCGCGCCCTCAACAAGCACTTCCGCCGCGCGCGGTCTTGTGTTGTAGTTTGACGACATCGTAAAGCAATATGCCCCCGCGCTCATGACGGCAAGCAGTTCGCCCGGGCTGACGGGCGGAAAATCTCTGTCAGTTGCCAGAAAATCGCCCGATTCGCAAACGGGACCCACAATATCTGCTTTTTCAATTTTTCCGCCGGCCGCCTGTTTTACGGGAACAATCTCATGATGCGAGCCGTAAAAAGCCGGACGCACAAGGTCGTTCATTGCCGCGTCCACAATTACAAACTTTTTTTCGCTTCCGCGTTTTACATACATCGCTTTCGTGAGAAGCAACCCTGAGTTTGCCGCGAGCGACCGCCCCGGCTCAAGAACCGGTTTGCATCCCGCCCCGCCCATCAGTTTGCCGACCGCCGCCGCGAAATCTTCAAGCGGCGGAGGCGAGTCGTCTTCCCCGTAGCGAACACCGAAGCCGCCGCCGATGTCCATGTATTCAATCTCCACGCCTTTTTTCTCAAGTGTTGACAGAAGCTCCAGAAGGCGCGTTACGGAGTCCTCAAAAGATGAGATTTCAAATATCTGCGACCCTATGTGGGCGTCAATTCCCTTTATCTCCACGCCTTTCATTTTGAGAGCTTTTCCGTAGAGGTTTTCCGCTTCTTTTATGTCTATGCCAAACTTGCTCTTTTTGAAACCGGTTGATATGTAGGGGTGAGTTTTCGGGTCTATGTCGGGATTTACGCGCAGGGAAACGGGCGCTTTTTTGCCCATGCCGGCTGCTATGGAATCAATGGTTTTAAGTTCCTGAGCAGATTCAACATTGAAAAACAGAATCCCTTTTTCAATGGCGAGTTTTATCTCCTCAGGGCTTTTACCGACTCCTGAGAAAACCGTTTTCGCAAGGTCTCCGCCCGCGGCTTCAACCCGTCCAATTTCGCCGCCCGAAACAACGTCAAAACCGGCTCCGAGCCCCGCAAACAACGAGAGAACGGAAAGGTTGGAGTTTGCCTTCACGGAGTAGCAGATAAGGGGCGACAGTTCAGAAAACGCATTTTCGTAGGCGCGGTAGGAGTCTTCAAAAGCCTGTGAACTGTAAACATAGCAGGGCGTTCCCGCAGATTCGGCGACAGCGGAAAGCCGGGTCTGTTCAAGAAACAGTTCACCGTCTGAATACGAGGCGCCGTGAGTGGGAAGAAAGGGTTTGCTCATCTGGATTTCCGGTGCGCGGGAAACTGTATTTTACATTAATAAGGGGCGCGGGAAAAGCCCGCGATTGCGCGCCACTTCACAATTCACCCTTCGGGGTTCATAATAGGTGCCGATGAGGGAACGTGTGAACGGCTTGAGAGTTGCCGCCTTTGAGAGCAGGCGCGCAAAAGAGATAGAGGATTTAATCGTGTCCGGCGGCGGAGTTCCGTCTGTCGCGCCTTCCATGCTTGAGTCTCCGGTCAAACAGCCGGGGGCTGTGTGGGATTTTGCCTCGCGTCTTTTCAGCGGCAAAACGGATGTTCTGATACTTCTGACCGCAACCGGGGCGGAGATGATGTCTGAACTGATAATATCAAAATACGGCAGGCGTGAATACGTTAACGCGCTCGGAAAAATCAGGATAGTTTGCCGGGGTCCCAAAACGGTTTCCGCCCTGAAGGGAATTGGCGTTACGCCCGAAACCGGCGTCAGCGAGCCTGCCACGTGGAGGGAGATAGTTTCCTGCGCGGAAAACGCGGGACTGCTTCGGGGGGCGCGGGTTGAGGTTCAGCAGTCGGGAGCGGCAAACCCGCAACTGATGAGGGCTCTGAAAAAACGCGGAGCGAAGGCGCGCTCGTTTTCCGTCTATAAATGGAAACTTCCCGAAAACACCGGACGGCTTGAAAACATAGTCCGCGAGGTTGCCGCCGGAAAACAGGACGCAGTTCTTTTCACAAGTTCACAGCAAGTTGTGAACGTGATGAACACCGCCCGCCGCGCCGGAGTTGAAACGGCTCTGAAAAAAGGGCTTTCCGCAACCGCGGTCGGTTCAGTCGGTCCGTCCACAACCGCAACCCTTAAACGGTTCGGCATACCGGTTGACCACGAGCCCGACGGGGCGAAGATGGAAACCCTTGTTACAGACATCATGGCGCGGGGCGGCGCGCTTGCGGAAAAAAAGAGACGCGCCCTAAAAAACGGCGTTGACACTCTCAAGTGGAAGCGGATTGACATGGTTTGGTCGCGCGCGAAGCGGGCACCGGCAGTGCGCGATTCACTTTTTATGAAAGCGTGCAGACTTGAAAAAACCGCGCGGCCTCCGGTCTGGATTATGAGGCAGGCGGGCAGATACCTCAGGGAATACAGGGAGATACGGGCAAAGGTTCCGTTTCTTGAACTGTGCAAAACCCCCGAACTGGCGGCTGAGGTTACGCTCATGCCCGTTGACAAATTCGGTTTTGACGCCGCCATAATTTTTGCTGACATACTTCTCATCCTTGAGCCGCTCGGAATAAAAATAGAGTTTTCAAAGGGCGACGGGCCCCGGATAAAAAACACCGCGCGAACCTCAGCCGCCGTTGACGCGCTCAGAGAGTTTGACCCTTCGGAAACGGGCTATGTGTGCGACGCGATTAAAATTGTGAGAAGGGCGCTAACCCCGCAAGCCGCGCTTCTGGGGTTTGCCGGCGCGCCGTTCACCGTTGCCTCATACCTTATAGAAGGGGGCGGCTCGTCAACCTACGCGAACACGAAAAACCTTATGCGCACCGACCCCGGACTGTGGAACGCGCTTATGGAAAAACTCTCATCCGCCACCGCGAAATATCTCCGCGCCCAGATAAAAGCCGGCGCAGATGCGGTTCAGATTTTTGACAGCTGGGCGGGCTGTCTCACCCCTGACGACTACTCGCGCTATGTTCTGCCTCACACAAAGGCGGTTTTTGACGCTCTGCCGCAAAATGTTCCGGCGATTCATTTTGCCGCCCGCGCCGGCTCGCTTTTGCCGCTGATGAAAAAGGCGGGCGGAAGCGTGATGGGAGTTGATTGGACGGTTGACCTTGCCGCCGCATGGAAAACAGTCGGGCACAAGACCGCCATCCAGGGAAATCTTGACCCCGCCGTTTTGCTTTCAAACCGCGCCGTTATGGAAAAAGAGGTTGTCTCGGTTCTCAAAAAAGCGGGCGGTCGTCCCGGGCATATTTTCAATCTCGGACACGGCGTGATGCCCGCGACACGAGCGGAAAATGTTCTCGCGCTTGTTGAAAAAGTTAAAGCTTTTTCCGCCTGCGGGCGGGAGAGAGGGAGAGGATGAACGATTTTGATTCCATTGTTCTTGTCGGCTACGGAGCCCCGGAAAAAGCGGAGGATGTGCCGGAATTTTTGCGTATTGTGGCAAAGGGTTTTTCCATTCCGGAGCGCAGAATGAAAGAGGTTGAAAGCCATTACAGGCAGGTTGGCGGCGGCTCTCCCCTTAACGAGTTGACCCGGCGGCAGGCGGAGGGGCTGAGAAAGTTTCTTGAAAAGGGCGGCGTGAAACTGCCCGTTTATATGGCGATGAGAAATTGGCATCCGTTCACTGATGACACCGTTGCGGAGATGAAACGCAACGGGCACAAGAAATGTGTCGCGCTGATAATGGCGCTTCACCAGTGCGACACAAGTTGGGAGAGATACCAGCGCGAACTGGAATCAGCGGCTGAAAAAGCGGGCGCGGAGATTGAGTTTGTCTATCCGCCGCCGCTGTTTGATGATGCCCTTTTTATAGAAAACTGCGCCGACAGAGTTGCCGAGCAAATAGCGAAACTTCCCGGCGGACGGCTTTCTGAAACCTCAAAACTCATATTCACCGCCCACAGCATACCGCTTGAAATGCCCGGCTCCGACACCTATAAAAAACAGTTTTTCAAAACCTGCGAACTGACCGCGAAAAAACTTGGTGCGGAAGATTTTCTCATCGCCTGGCAGAGCAGAAGCGGCAGTCCGTCTCAGGCGTGGTTTGAGCCCGACATATGCGACGTTATAAGCGGACTCGGCGGCGGGGTGAGCCGCATAGTTGTTC
Organism: Thermodesulfobacteriota bacterium; assembly: GCA_965226585.1. Taxonomy (GTDB): domain Bacteria; phylum Desulfobacterota_D; class UBA1144; order Nemesobacterales; family Mycalebacteriaceae; genus Mycalebacterium. Next base: position 818,614 of record OZ245366.1, read on the forward strand.
AGCCCATAGGTTTTGTGTGCGACCACGTTGAGGTTCTCTACGACATCGGGGTTGAGGCGGAGTTGGCGGCGCGCGAAGCGGGAATAGAAATGTTTGCCGCAAAAACCGTGAATGACGACCCGAAGTTTATACGCGCTCTGGCGGAGGCGGTTTTGAAAGCCGCCGGATAGCTGCGCGCTTCCGCGAATTTTCCAATGAACGGACGGAAAAAAATTGCCGTTATCGGCGGCGGAATAGCCGGGCTTGCCGCCGCCCTTGAAGTCTGCGCGGATGCGGAAGTTGAGATTCTTGAGGCGGCGGGTTCGGTGGGCGGAGTTGTTTCCACTTTGCGCGAGGGCGGGTTTGTTATTGAGCGCGGTCCCGACTCTTTTTTCTCTGACGAAGAGACGGCCGGGTTTCTTTCAAAAATCGGCATTTCAGGCGACCGTCTTGTTGCCGCTTCGGAACGCGGACGCAGGGTTTTCATAATGAGCAACGGCCGGGCGGTCGCGCTTCCCGAAGGTTTTTTTATGACGGCTCCGCGCAAACTCGCGCCTTTTCTCGCAAGCCCGCTTTTTTCATTTTCCTGCAAGTTGAGAACTCTTGCCGAGTTTTTTGTTCCCGCCCGCAGGGGCGGCACAGAGGAGAGCGTTGCCGATTTTGTGCGCAGAAGATTCGGCGATGAAATTTTAGCAAAAGCCGCCGCCCCGCTTGTGGGCGGAATATATTGCGCCCCGCCCGAAGTTTTGGGCGCGGAATCCGCTCTGCCGGAGTTTGTCGCCATGGAGAGAGCGCGCGGAAGCGTGCTTCGCGGCTTGCTCGGTCGCGGAGAAGGGAAGGGCGAAAGCGGGGCGAGATTTGGCAGGTTTTTCTCTCCGGCGGGAGGGATGTCGGAAATAGTTGAAGCCGCCGTCCGCGCGCTTCCGCAAAACTGTGTCAGAACTGGTTTTGAGGTTTCATCTCTTGTTAAAAAAGGCGGGGCGTGGGAGATAGTTTCAAACAAAGGCGAAACGGCGCGGGCGGACGCCATTGTTGTTGCCGCGCCGTGTGGAGCCGCGTCTTCAATGCTTTCGGACACAGACGCGGAACTGTCGGCTCTGCTTGCGTCTGTCAGATATTCATCCTGCGCGGTGGCAAGCCTTGCCTATGGCAACGACTTGCTCACCGGAGTTCCGGACGGGTTCGGGGTTCTGTTTCCGGACACGGAGCCGGGGAGGGTTTTTGCGTGCTCTTTTCTGAGCCGGAAATTTCCGGGCAGAGCGCCCGGCGGGCAGACGATTATAAGGTTTTTTATGGGCGGCGATGATGTGTGCGGTTTGTCCGGTGAAGAGATAGTTTCGCGCGCGCGGGATACGGCTCGCGAAGTTTTCCGCGCTTCGGGCGAGCCCTCGGTCGCGGCGGTTGGAAACTACCGCCGCCGGATGCCCGTTTACGAACCGGGGCATAAAGAACTTGTGAGCCGCATAATGAACGCCGCCCGCAGAACGGGCGGAATCGCGCTTGCGGGCGCGGCATACGGCGGGGTCGGAATACCGGACTGCATACGCGGCGGCAGACGGGCGGGCGCAGACGCGCTTGGGCTCGCAAGCCGTGATTTGAGAAAACCGCGAGGAGAGGGGTAAAATAAGCCCGATTAAATTCCAGTTGGAGGTGATTTATGAGGCTTAAAGGAAAAGTTGCTTTAATAACGGGCGGAAGCCTGGGGCTTGGAAAAGCCACGGCGATTCTGTTCGCTCAGGAAGGGGCGGCTGTCGTGATTACCGGCAGAACCGAGAAAACGCTTCAGGATGCGGCTTCGGAAGCCGAAAACAAGGGAGTAAAAATAGAGTATCTCGTGAGCGATGTTGCCAAAGAAGACGACTGCAAAAGCGCGGTTGAGGAGACGGTGAAGCGGCACGGACGCGTAGACATTCTTTTCAACAACGCCGGAGTTCTCTCAGGCGCTCCCACGCACGAGACGGCGATTGAGGAGTGGGACAGGATTTTTTCAATCAACGTGCGCGGAACCTTTATGATGTCCAAGTTCACAATTCCGCACATGCTTGCCGCGGGCGGCGGGTGCATAGTGAACAACTCATCCGTTCTCGGTCTGAAGGCGGTCGCGGGATTTACTTCCTATGTTTCTTCAAAGGGCGCGGTTACTCAGCTTACAAGGGCAATGGCTCTTGACTACGCCGGGCAGGGCATAAGGGTGAACGCAATATGCCCGGGCGCGATTGTGACTCCCATGGTAACAAACATAATTGACTCCATGGAAGACAAGCAGGCGGCCGAAGATTTGCTGACCTCTTTTCACCCGGTCGGGCGTATGGGAGAGCCGGAAGAGGTGGCAAAGGCGATGCTTTTCCTCTGCGAGGACGGCGTTGGCTTTATGACCGGCACGATGCTTTCCGTTGACGGCGGCTGGATAGCAAAGTAGCGGTTCTGTTTCTTGCCGACGTAGCTCAGTGGCAGAGCAGCTCACTCGTAATGAGCAGGTCAGGGGTTCGACTCCCCTCGTCGGCTTTCACGGCAACATTATATGAACGATTTCACCGTACAGAGAAGGGATATGAAAACCGCTTTTTCAAAGGCGCGAGTTTTCGCGGTGAGCAGAAAGATAGTTCCCGGCTCCGGCGGTTTTGATGCGGTCGTGGAGGGAAAACTTGGCGACGCGGGCGTTCGCACGGTTCTGTTTGACAGGGCGGACGAGGTTGCCCCGGACGGAACGGTTTTTCTGGCGTTCAGCGTTGAAGACACTCCGGTTGCGGACAGGTCGGTTTTTTTTGCCGCTCCGGCGTCCGCGCCTCTTGAAGTGAAGATGCTCTGCGCCTACGTTTCAAATCTGGACGGGCATGAAGCCGCGCGGGAGATGGCGGATTTGATAATAACGGCGAAGAAGTCATAATTTCGGCAATTTCAGATATGGAAAAGATAAGCGGAAAAGATATAAAAGAAGTGAAGAAGGCGCAGGAGATGTTCTACGAAGCCCTGAACAAAGCCGACATTGAAATGATGGAGCAGGTGTGGGTTGCCGGCGGTCGGGCGAAGTGCATCCACCCGGGCTGGCCCGTGATAAAGGGCTGGGACGCCATAAAGGCGAGCTGGATGAGCATTTTTGAATCAGGCGAACTCGCGAGCATAGAGATGTCTGATGTGATGATTGATGTTGGCGAAAAGGCGGCTCTTGCCAACTGTGTTGAGAAACTCAACCATTTTGTTGAAGGCAACGTGGTTGTAACCTTCGCGCAGGCGACAAACATATTTGAGATTACCGACAGCGGCTGGAAAATAACTCTTCACCACGCGTCCCCGATTCCTGTAAAATCAACGCCGGAGGATGAATTACAATGATGACACTTGAAGAATTTCGCGCCGTTCTCGGATGGTGCGCCCTGATAAATTACGGTCTGATTATTTTGTGGCTGTTGTTTTTCAAGATGGCGCACGGGTGGATGTACAAACTTCACGGAAAGTTTTTCAACATGACGCCGGAGAAGTTTGACTCCTCACACTTCAAACTGATGGGGATTTTCGAGATACTGGTTCTCGTTTTCAATCTGGTTCCGTATCTCGTCCTGCGAATTGTGTTTGGCTGAAACGCCCTAAACGCTGTTTATAAAAACCGCCTGTTTGTTGAATCTTCCGTCCAGAGCGATGTCAACAACCGCTTTTGCGAGTTCCGGGGCGCGCACTTTTGAGCCGGTCAGTTTTGACGGCGTTATGTTCGCGTCTCTCTCGTAGTCTCCGGGCACTATCCAGGGCGGGCGCACGACCGTCCAGTCAAGTTCGCTTCCTTTGAGAATTTCGTATTCCTTCTGTTTGTCCGCGAGCATTTTTTTCAAGTTCCCGCTTGTTTTGGCGAACAGATAAGCCGCCGCGCTGAAAAACTTTCCCCTGACGCTGAACTTGTCTTCCGGCACGGAAACGCTTGCGCCTGAAACCGTTACGTAGCGCGATATTCCCGCCTCCGGCATAAGGCGCGACAGGTGGAGCGCGGCGCTTGAATGAACCTTAAATCCGGTCTGCAAATCTCTGGGACCGAGAGCGGCAACAACAATATCCGCCCCCCGTATCAGTTCCGCTACCGCAAGCGGGTTTGTCGCGTCACCCTTAATTATCTCAATTCCGCCGCCCGGGTCTTCGGGAAGGGCGGGCATTTTGCGCGGGTCTCTCACAAGGGCGCGCGCTTTATGCCCGGCGCGCAGGCAGTATCGCGCCGTCAGCATGCCGGTGTTTCCGGTCGCGCCGAAAATGGCAAAGGTCATTCGGCTTCTCTCTCTCTTATCTCTTCAAGCATCATCCCCGCTCTGTTCACAAGAGTTCGCACGTTTTCCCCCGTAACCGCGGAGATGGCGACCGCTTCAATCCCTTTTCCGGCAAGAATCTTTTTCAGTCGCTCCGTGTTTTCCCCGGCTTCGGGAATATCGGTTTTGTTCAGAGCCACTATCTGTGGTTTGTTTGCGAGTTCGCGGTTGTGCAGACGCAGTTCAGAGTTTATTTTTTCGTAGTCTTCAAAGGGATCCCTTTTCGTGAACGGCGACATATCTATCATGTGGATAAGAAGTTTTGTTCTCTCAACATGACGCAGAAAGCGCGTTCCAAGCCCCGCTCCTTTGTGCGCCCCTTCAATAATTCCGGGTATGTCCGCCATTATGAAGGTTTTGTAGTCGCCCCATTTGACGACCCCCAGATTGGGAACAAGGGTTGTGAACGGGTAGTCCGCTATTTTGGGTTTTGCCGCAGACGCTTTTGATATCAGCGTTGATTTGCCCGCGTTTGGAAATCCCGTTATCCCGACATCGGCAAGCAGTTTCAACTCAAGAAAAATTTCCGCTTTCTCTCCGGGTTTTCCGTCATCCGCTCTGCGCGGAGCCTGATTTGTTGATGTTTTGAAACTCGCGTTTCCTCTTCCGCCGCGCCCGCCTTTTGCCGCCGTAACGCTGTCTCCGGGCGCGCTCAAATCTGCCATAATTTCCCCGGTCTCAAAGTTTTTCACCGTTGTTCCGACCGGAACCGTTATCACCATTTCCTCTCCGCCGCCGCCGTGTTTGTCGCCGCCGCCGCCGTGAGTTCCGCGTCCGGCGCGGTAGTGTCTTTTATATCGGCAGTCAAGAAGAGAGCCGACTTGAGGGCTTGCCTTGATTACAACATCCCCGCCATTGCCGCCGTTACCGCCGTTTGGACCTCCTCGCGGAACGTGTTTTTCCCGCCGGAAGCTCATGCATCCTTTGCCGCCCGCTCCGGACTGAACGTATATCTTCGCTTCGTCTATAAATTTGACCATTTGAACGCTGTATTATACTTGCTTCAGTTTCACCGCAGGCGGAGCGGCTGAGCAAAAATGAGTAAAAACATAAAATTCGGCTTGTGCCTTCCAATCAGGATTGACACGGACGCAGGCTTCTGCGTTGACCTCGCGGTGAGGGCGGAGGCGTTGGGTTTTGATTCTGTCTGGGCGAGCGACCACACGGTTATTCCCTCAAGCAGGGTGGGCAGATTCAGCAGGGTTTTTCACGACCCTTTTGTTCTTCTCTCCGCCGCCGCCGCGCGCACAACAAGAATAAAAGTGGGGCTGAGTGTTCTCATCGCCCCTTACAGAAATCCCCTGATTGCCGCAAAATCGGTTGCCACTCTTGATGAAGTTTCAAAGGGAAGGGCGCTTCTGGGCGTGGGGGCGGGATGGATGAAGAGAGAGTTTGACATTCTCGGCGCGGAGTTTGAAAGGCGCGGCGCGTACACAGACGAGGCGATAGATGTGTTCAGGGAATTGTGGGGTTCAGACACACCGGAGTTCAGTGGAGAGTTCACGGAGTTTTCAGACATCGCTTTCTATCCGAAACCCTTAAGCGGCGGAAAACTTCCGATATACGTGGGCGGCAACGGGGAGAAGTCCGCCGCCCGCGCCGCGCAAAAGGGAGACGGATGGCAGCCGACCGGAATGTCGCCCGCCGGATATGCTGAAAAAAGCGCGTTTATAAAGAACGCCGTCAAAGGGCGGAGCGATTTTGTTTTCTCCGTGAGAAACCGCGTTTCTTTCGGCAGTGAAAGCGCGAAGGGCTCTATGTACACCTTTTCCGGCGATGCCGGCAATGTATGCCGCGAAGTGGAAAAGTTTTCTGAAGCCGGAGTAACCCTTGTTCTGTTTGACCCCGAAGCGGATACAACGGAGGGGATAACGGAGATTGTGGAGATTCTCGGCTCAGACATTCTTCCGCGCTTCCGGTGATGGCGGCGGGTCGCGGTTTCTATTTGACCTTCACGGGTTTTATCCCGCTTTTGTCGGCTATCTCTTTTATGATGCCGTTCCAGTAGACCCACCAGTGGGAATCCTCTTTGTGATTGCCAAGTTGCTGTTGAGCGTAGAGCAGGGCGTGCTCCGGTTTGTTCTGATACAGAAGCAGTTTTTCCGCCGCCTCTTTTATCTCTTTCTCATCAACGGGGATTGCGTCAAGTTGTGTCTGGAGAGCGTTTTTTATCGCCGCTATCTCCCCAAGCACAACATCCATTCCGTCTGCTATGCGCTCGCACTGCGGCTCCACATCGCCTTCAAGAGACGGGTTTTGCTTTTTCATCAGGTCGGAAAAATCGCGCAGTTTGTCCGCCGTGTCGCGAGCCTTGTTTGTCTCTATGATTATCTTTGTTATCGCTTTTGCGGTGAGAGCCATTTTGTTACTCCTTGTTCCCTGCGATTCTTTCCGCCCGGAACGCTGTAAATATATTACGCGGGAATGCGGTTTGCCAAAAAACAGGCGTTTGATTTCAGGAAGCGAAGAAGAGAAAAACAGCGGACGCCGCTATGAAAGGGGCAAACGGAAACGGACGCGAGAAACTCTCCCCGCGTTTTTTCAAGTACACAAATCCGCCCGCCGCCCCGAGAGCGGAAGCGGCAAAAATCACAAGCAGCGCGCCTTCCGCTCCCGTGAAAACACCCGCGCCCGTCATAAGTTTCACGTCTCCCATTCCCATTCCGTCTCTTTTCCTTACCGCCCTGTACGCAAGCGCGGCGGCAAGCAGAACCCCTCCGCCCGCCGCACCGCCGCTAACGGCGCGAGTGAAAGAATCTGCGGGGATTGAAAGCGCGATTCCCGCAACGGCAAACGGCACGGTTATGAAGTCGGGAACCGTCATGGTGGTCAAGTCAAAAGCCGATGCGGCTATAAGAGCGTAGAGAAAAATAAAGCATCCCAGCCCGTCAAGCGAGAAGCCGCCCCACTTGACGGCGGCAAAAGCGGCAAGGGCGCACAGGGTTTCAAGCGCGGGGTACAAAAGCGGAATTTTCTCTCCGCAATCCCGGCACCGTCCGGCGCAGAAAAGAAATCCGGCAACCGGAATGTTGAGATAAAACGGAACCGGCTTCCCGCACGTTTCACACGCTGAAGGCGGCGAGATTACGGAAATCCCGCGCGGCACACGCCGGACGCAGACGCACAGAAAGCTTCCCATCGCTCCGCCCGCAAGAATTGCCGCCGCGGTTGCCAGCGTTTGAAAAAGCGCGGGGAAGGGCGGGGCGAGGCTATCCATTTTTTCGCGCGCGTTTTCGGGGAGCGGATTTCTCCCGGACTTCATCAAGAGCCCGCAGAAAATGGGAGTTTGTTATCCTGAACGCTTTCCGGCTGTCTTTTATCTGCTCACTAATGGCAAAGATTGACGCCTTGTCGCACACAAGTTTTATGTCTGCCCCGGACATTCCTTTCATCTTCACGGCAAGCGTTTTGAGGTTCACATTTTTCGCGAGCGGTTTTTCGCCGTTGTGTATGCGGAGAATTTCCCGTATGCCGCCAAGGTCGGGAAGGGGGATGTTGAATATCAAATCAAATCTGCCCGAGCGCATCAGGGCGGGGTCAACTATGTCTCTGCGGTTTGTTGCCGCAAGCACCTGCACATCAGACAGTTCCTCTATGCCGTCCATCTCGGCAAGCATCTGGCTCACAACCTGCCCGGAAACGCGGCTTCCGTCTGACTCGCTTCTGACCGGGGCGAGGGCGTCTATCTCGTCAAAAAAGATTATCGCCGGAGCAACCTGCCGCGCCTTTGAGAAAACATTTCTTATGGCGCGTTCCGATTCCCCGACATATTTTGAAAGCAGTTCCGCGCCTTTTACGGATATAAAATTAACACCGCACTCATTGGCAAGAGCTTTCGCGATGAGGGTTTTCCCCGTTCCCGGCTCGCCGCAAAGCATTATGCCTCGCGGCGGATTTACCCTTGCCGCCTTGTAAAGGTCTTTATGTTTCAGCGGCAGAATGACAGATTCGTAAAGGGCGTTTTTTATGTCTTTCAGTCCGCCGATGCTTTCAAGTCCGGCTTCCGGTATATCAACCGAGATTTCCCTTATGGCAGACGGCTCAACCTCTTTAAGCGCGCCGGTAAAGTTTTCCATTGAGACAACCGGCGCGGGCGCGGCGGCTCCGTTTTTCTTTCCTTTTTTTCCGGCGCGGATTTTTTTCGCTTCTTCGTAGTCGCCGTCAAAACCTTCAAGGAATTCCCCAAGCGCCTTCATCCCGGACTCCTTGCAAAGCATTTCAATGTCTGCTCCGGTGAAGCCGTTTGTCATTTCCGCTATGCGCTGAAAATCAACGTTGTCCGCAAGCGGCATATTCCCGCAATGTATTTTCAAAATCGCGGCTCTGGAAAGCACATCGGGAACATCAATCACAACCTCTCTGTCAAACCTTCCCGCCCGCCTCAGCGCGGGGTCTATAAGCTCCGGAAGGTTGGTGGCGCCGATGACTATAACGTTCTCCTTTTTCTTCAGTCCGTCCATCATCGTGAGAAGCTGGGCGACCACTCTTTTTTCCACCTCTCCGGCAACTTGTTCTCTGCGCGGCGCGATGGCGTCCAACTCGTCAAGAAAGATAATGGACGGCTGTTTTTTCTCCGCGAGGTCGAAAATCTCGCGTATGCGCGCTTCGCTTTCACCGTAGTGTTTGTGGATGATTTCGGGACCGTTGACTATTTGGAAGTTCACTCCCGTTTCGTGAATTGCCGCTTTGGCGAGCATGGTTTTTCCGCATCCCGGAGGCCCTATGAGAAGAATTCCTCTGGGCGGCTCTATGCCGAGGCTAGAGAAAATTTCGGGAAAACGTATGGGGATTTCAACGATTTCGCGGATTTTGTTTATCTGCTTTTTAAGTCCGCCTATGCGTCCGTATCCGGTTCCGGCGGTGTCGTCTCCGCTGTTTTCGGGAACTCTCGCTATGCTTATCTCCGTTGTTTTCTCAACGATAACCGGGTCGGGTGAGGGCGGAACGGTGCTGATAACGTATATCTCTTCACTCTCTTTTGCCCGCCGCGCCGGTTTTCCGCCGCCGTTCAGCCCCATGCCGAAACGGTCTCCGGCGTTCAGCGCGAAACCCAGAAGGTTTGAATGAATCGCCTCTTTGCCGTCTCTCTCGTAGAGAACGGTTTTATCCGACACGGCAACGGTAACGCGCCTGGCGGTTTTGAAGGAAGACCGTCTGATTATCACAAAATCGTTGATTTCGGAACGCGCGTTTTTGCGCGTGAAGGCGTCAATTTCAATGATGTTTTCGCTTGTTCCGCCTTCCTCTTCAAGAGGAACAACTCTCGCAACCGTTTTTCTTTTGCCGCCTATCTCTATGGCGTCAAGCGGTTCAAGGCCTAGTTCGTGCATATTGTTGCGGCTGAGTCTGGCAACGCCTTTGCCCATCTCTTCGCGGTCTATTTCTGAAATTTTGAGCGATATCATCTTCGTGGAAATGATACATCAGAACAGAGAACTGTTAAACCGGCGCGGGCGGAGGGTGTGGGCGCGGTGTTGATTTTTCCCCGTTCTCAATTCACACTTCCAATCTTGATAATCAAATCCGCATCTCTACGGAACATCAGGTGCTATGCGTCTGAAACCCCGAATTTTCACCCTGATTTCAACCTCATATACGGAGAGAACGGGCAGGGGAAAACAAACCTTCTTGAAGCCGTCTATATGCTTTGCAGGTTCAAGCCGATGAGGGGGGTTTCTTCATCGGAGATTGTTCGTTTCGGTGAGAGTTCCGCGCTTCTCAAAGGCGTGATAGAGAGGGGCTCTCCGCCGTCCGTAACCGATGTGAAGATAGTGTTCGGGCAGGGAGCGGCGGGCAAGAAGGTAGAGATAAACGGCAAAAGACCGGCAAGTTTGGCGAAGAAGGCGCTTGATTTTGAAGTGGTGCATTTTACGCCTTCCGAGGTGGAGCTGGCAAAGGGAAGCCCGTCTTTACGGCGCAGGTATTTTGACTCAATAATATGCGGTCTTGTGCCGTCACATTTTCAAGACATTCTGGATTTTCAGCGTCTGATGAGGCAGAGGAATTCACTGCTTGCCATGGGGCATACGGCGGCTTCCGCCGGTATTGAGCCGTGGGACGCTCAGATGGCGGAAACGGGCGGAAGAATTGTTTATAAGCGTTTGCGCCTTGTGAAGAGGATAAACAGGGAGATAGACGAGATATACAAGGGCATTGGCGGCGCAAACACGGGAGCGCGAGCCATATATGAGCCGTCTTTTGATAATCCCGGCTCCGGGCGGGGGGAAATAGCGGATTCCATCAAAAAAGCCCTTAAAAGCAGTTTTTCCCGTGATTTGGCGGTAAAACATACATCTGCGGGACCTCACAGAGACAGAATTTCCCTGCAAATAGGCGGAAAAGACTGTTCCCTGTTTGCTTCTCAGGGTGAAGCCAGAAGTGTTGTTCTTGCCTTGAAGATAGCGGAAATTCGTTTGTATCAGGAGATAAAGAAGGAAAACCCCGTATTCCTTCTTGATGACATATCGAGCGAGTTGGACGGCAGGCGCAGAAAATTTCTTTTTGACATGCTCCTGGATTATCCCGGGCAAGTTTTTGTTACCTCCACATCCGCCTCGGATATTCTCTACGAAGGAGAGCGGAAAACTTTTCAAATCAGAGATGGCAAACTTACAGAGAAGGGCTGAAAAGATTCGTTCCTTGCCAAACCACTCGTAGATGGAAAATTTCCCCGAAACTGACACGCCAACCGTTCCGAAACCTGTAAGTTGACATAAGATACCTTATCGGACATTGTGTATTATCACAAAGCCCGTGTCTTAAAATAGTTAGTCATATCAATCTGATACGCTATATTAATGGCGCATAGTTAAAGTTCAAGTATCCTGTTCCAGCCCTGCCTTTCTTGCGTATTCCGGTTTGTTGTGGTTATTCTCACTTCAAAAAGGAGGAGATAATCATGCCTACCATCTTTTCACAGATAATAGACCGCGAGATTCCGGCAGACATTGTTTACGAGGACGACATCTGCATTGCCTTCAAGGATGTAAGCCCTCAGGCTCCGGTTCACGTGCTTTTGATACCAAAAACGGAGATTGCTTCCCTGAACGACCTGAAAGCGGGACAGCACGAAGGCGTTATGGGGCATTTGATGGTTAAAGTGCCTGAGATTGCCTCAAAAGCGGGTATTTCAGACGATGGATACAGAATAGTTGCGAATACGGGTAAAAACGGCGGACAGACGGTTTTTCATATACATATTCACATACTTGGCGGCAGGGAATTGGAATGGCCGCCGGGGTAAACCTTGACCCGTCCACACCGCGCATATACCATTCAACGAGTAAGCCCCGCGAGGTTTGAATGTCTAAACCCTCAACCATTCTCATTCTTTTCGCTCTTCTGTCCTCACTTGCCCTGCCAAATCCGGCACACGCTCAATCTTGCCGGATGACTGTCATTTCCCTGATAGGAGAACCGCCGGCAAGCGATTCCTCTTCTGACTTTGACGTAACAAATTCCTCAGACAGCAACCCCAGCGAATACGCAAGACAACTGGCAAAAGAACTGGAAGCCGGAAACATCACCAACGTATTCATAGTCAGGCCGGGCGATGAAGACTACCTCCTCGGCTCCGGCACCGTTACCATAAATTATAAAGTGGCGCAAAACTCCGACTCTTGCACAAACCTTCGAATAGAAGCAATAGGCAGAGAAGGAGCAAATATAGCAACGGTGTCCGGAGGGAGCGTGGCGTCAGGGGACATTCCGCAGGGAAATATCGTGTTTCTGGCGACAAACAATGTTTTCGTCAGCCCGACAGGAAGAAACATTAACGCCGCTCAACTGGTGGGAAACGCCACAAATATAGATGTGATTGTCCAAAACAACTCTGATGTCCGTCTGGGAGTTCAGTCACCGAACGGCGCGGCGGTCTATGCGAGAACCGAAACCGGAAACATCACACTTTCGGGAGACGGCACAGGCAATATCTCCTCTCTGAGTGATAACAGTTTCGCCGCCTATCTTGAAGGCGGAATCAACACCTCAATCACCGGAATCAATGTCCGGGCGGAAGGCGACAACAGTATTGCGGTTGCCTCGACCGCAACCTTGCTCATTAAAGACGCGAAAGTGGGAACGGGCGGCGCAGACAGCGATGCTATCAGGGCGACCGGGAGTGTAACAATAGACGGTTCAGTCGTGTCTGCGGATGGTGGGAACAGTTCAGCGGTGAGAGTTATCTATGTCGCGCCGCCGCCCCGCAGTCAGCCCCGCGCTCCCCATGCGGGCAGGTCGGCATTTTCCGGAAGGGGAAGCGGCGGGGTGGAGTTGAACATTGGAAACGGCTCGGTTGTTTGCGCCGGTGTGGTTTCAGGTTCAGCCTGCGCGCCGGGCGCGAATGCCTATGCCGTGCGGTTTGAGGCGGCGCACGGCTCAACCGGCAACATCACAACAACAATCGGCGCGGGCGGTTCCGTAACGGGAGCGGTATCGCTTTCGGAAAATCATGATGTTGTCTATAACAACGGCTCTTTCACGGGTTCGGGCTCAACCGGAGAAGGCGATGATACGATTGAAAACAGGGGAAACTTCACCCTCATCGGCGATTTTGACATGGGGGAAGGCGCGGACGTTTTTGAAAATCTGGAAGGCGGAACGGTTGTCTACGGCGGCGGGGAGACGGCGCAGTCCGCCTCCGGTCATTCCACAGCCCCGGGCGGCATTACCCCGTCAGCAAGCGGCGACAGCCGTTTCCGTCTCTCGGCATCGCCCCCTGCTTCCGCGCCCTCACCCCCCGAAACCCTGACCATCAACTTCGGCGGCGGCGATGACCACTTCATAAACAACGGCACAATCGTAATTGAAGAAACCGGCGGTTTTAACGGGTTGGAGAAAATAACCTTCGGTGAAAACTCAACCGTAATGGTTGTTACCGCAGATTCTACAGAAATGACAACAGACAAACCCCTCATAGAACTTGAAGGCGAGATAACCGCAGAGGATGTTAAAGACCTGAACATAAAATTAGCCAACCCTGAAAGACATTCAGACGAATTCGCCCTATTCAGCGAAACCGCCCTTCCCGATAACGAAGCCGAAAGGCAAGCGGTGTTGAGCATGATAAGCGGCGGTCTTGGTGAAGGCAGTAGCGCGGGGGTGGATTCAAACGGCAATATATTTGTTGTGCTTGCCAATTCCGTTCACTTTAACTACCTGAGAAATTATGACGCAATGATCCAATCCGCTTACCACTCAGATAGTGCCTTCTCAGAAAAACTGCGAGGCAGTTGTTACGGCGGAGAAGCGGAAACACAAGATTTGCAAGGCGGCTGTCTCTGGGCAGATGCGGGAAGCCGTCACACGAGACACGACACAAAGGTTAAATACGGTGAAGACGCTTATGTATTTGCCGGAGGTTTGTCCATCCCCGCAGGGCAGTCTGCCGTATCAATCGGCGCGGGTTATGAAACATCAGACTTTAATGCCGGAACTGATACAAACGCGGCGGGGGAAAGGTTTATGGCAGGGTTATCAGTAGCGGGTGAGATTTGGAAAAGAATTATCGCAGACGCAAGAACACAATTTGCAAAAGCGGCATGGGAATCAACATCCGCAAGAGGAGAAGACACCTACTCCGCAAAAACGGATATAACAACGTGGTCTGCGGCAATAGGGGCGGAGATGCCATTCTTTCCCGGTGGTGTATTTATGGTGGTTCCGCGTCTTGAAGCGGGAGTAGCCCGTGTATCTGCGGACAGTTTTACAGAAACTGGCGGCGGAGATATGCCTCTTAAAGTAGGCGGATTATCACAAACATATTTGCGTGTAACCCCATCGGTAACGGCTTACGCTCCCGCAGGGGAAAGTGTAAATATGTGGATGACCGCCGGAGCGGACGCGCATTTAACAGACCCCAAAACAGACTTAAAAGCCGCCTTCTCTCCTGATGACCCTGTGAATACAAAAGGCGGTTTTGAACGCATAAACATAAGATACAGCGCGGGGGCAGAGGTAAATCCGTTAAAAGGTGTAAGTGTTCGGGTTGCGTATAGCGGAGGGGTTTCCACTACATTTGATACGCTTACGCAGACATTCACGGCAAGGTTCGGAGTGGCGTTTTAATACTGGATTCCTGCTTCCGCAGGAATGACGGGGAAGGGCAAGGAATGACGCTTCTCACCACTCCGTCATTCCGTGTTTGTCTCCTTCCCGTCATTCCGTGCTTGACACGGAATCCAGTATTCAACTGGCTAATTAATACTGGATTCCTGCTTCCGCAGGAATGACGGAGGAGGGAACCAGACACCTGTCGCACAAAATCCCGCCGTCAGCCCTTTTTGCGGCGGATGGCTCTCTTTTCCAACAACGTTCACACTTGGGCTTGTCCGACAAGTCTCTTATAGCCGGCTCCGTGTTGCCGCCTTTACGGAATCTGCTTACCCCCAGCAAATCCGCTATCTCCGCCTCTTCAAAACCTCCCGTGTCTGCTGAACATTCAATCTCCGCGTCCAGAGGGTTTGCCGGGCTGTTCAGCTTTTTCGCCTCTTCAAGCGCGAGCAGGCATGAATCTTTAAGAGGAATTACGGTTTCCGTCCACGTTTTCAAAACAGCCGCCTCTTCTCCGGTCAACTCCTCCGCGCAAGGAAAATCTGTCAGATGAACACTCGCGGCTTTGCCGCCGCCGGGCAGACAGCGATACGCCTCCTCCGCCGTGTGCACAAGTATCGGGGCGCAAAGCTTTATGAGAGCATCAGCGATTTCATTTATAACGGTCTGCGTTTTTCTCCTTCCACTCTCATTCTTTCCATCACAATACAATCTGTCGCGCACGGTTCCGATGTAGTGCCGGCTCAAAAAAGAATCACAGAAAAACAGTATTGAACGGCTCGCCTCTTTGTAGTCAAAACCGGAGTAATGTTTAAGGGTTTTATTGACGGTGTCTTTAAGCATCACCCGCGCTATGCCGTCAATGGACAACCTGTCTCCCTCCCCAAGCCCCGCTCCGTTTGTTTCGGGATTAAAATCGTTCAAATTGCTCAGAAGAAAACGGACTGTGTTCCTTATCGTTCTGTATTCATCCGCCGCAGACTCTATAATTTTTATGTCCGCCTTTACGTCATTTGAATAATTCAGCGAACTCACCCACCACCTGCAAACATCCGCGCCGTATTGCTTCAATATCTGCGCCACTTCAAGCGCGTTTCCGCCGGACTTGCTCATCTTTCTGCCGTCAGAATCAACTATGAACCCGTGCGTTAATATCTGCGAAAAAGGAGCCGCGCCGGTCGCCCCGAGAGACGGAAGAAGAGACGACTGAAACCAGCCCCTGTGCTGGTCTGAACCCTCAAGATAAAGGTCCGCCCTTCCCTGCTCACCCTTCTCAATTACAGAATGCCATGAGGAACCGGACTCAAACCAGACATCAAAAATATCATTTCCTTTTTTCAGCCCCGCCGGATCCCATTTCTCTTTTGCCCACTCCGGAGCGTCTTTATCTTCACGCGGATCGTATTGCGAAAGTATCTCCCCCGCCTCCGCTTCAAACCACATTCCGCTTCCCCTTTCACGTATTTTCTCCGCGACCGCGAGGATGCTTTTTTCCGTCATAAGAATATCGCCGTCCGCATTTGTGAACGCCGGTATCGGAAGCCCCCAAGAACGCTGGCGCGATATGCACCAGTCAGGTCTTGATTCAAGCATTCCGGCAAACCTTTTGCGCCCCCACTCCGGGTGGAAAGCCACCTCTCCGTTCACGCTGTCAAGAGCCATGCGGCGCAGGGTTTTGCCTCCCCCGCCCACGGGCTCATCCGTTTTAATAAACCACTGGGCGGTGGCGCGGAAAATTGTCGGCGTTTTTCCCCGCCAATCGTGCGGGTAGCTGTGAACTATGTCTTCGGTGTGAAAAAGCAAACCCGTTTCGCGCAGTTTTTCCGTGATAATTTTATTCCCCTCCCACACATGTTTCCCGCTCAGCCAGCCGGGTGTGGAAGAGTCAAACGAACCGTCTTCAAGAACCGGGCAGTAGGTGTCAAGCCCTTCCCTTATTCCCGTTATGTAATCCTCCGTCCCGTGCCCCGGCGCGGTGTGAACAAGCCCCGTGCCCTCATCCGTTCCAACATACGGCGCGCACACCACCCTCCCCTCATATTCAATAAACGGATGCGAGTATTTTGTTCCCGCAGACACAAAATCCTTTCCCGCGCATGAGCCGGTTTTTTCAAACGAAACTTCCGGGTTTTTTGAAAAAACAGATTCCGCGAGTTCTTCCGCAACAACGCAGAAAATATCATCCCTTCCCTCTGCGCGAAGTTTGTAAAGCCCGTAACCCGCTTCGGGAGCAACGGCAATCGCCAAATTCGCGGGAAGCGTCCACGGGGTTGTTGTCCATATCATAAGAGAAGCCGGAACCCCCTTCGGCGCGTTCAAAGACACGGGCAGAGTTTCTGTGCCGGTTACGGGGAAAAGCGCGTAGACGCTTGGGTCTGTTCTGTCGTGATATTCAAGCTCCGCTTCGGCAAGCGCGGTTTTGTTTTCAATAGACCAGTGAACGGGTTTCAAGTCGTGCCGGACGATATTTTTCGCCACAAGCGCGGCAAAAACCTCAAGCACTCCCGCCTCATATTGCGGGTGCATTGTCAGATACGGGTTTTCATAATCGGCAACCGTTCCGAGCCGCTTCATCTCTTTTGTCTGCACGCGGACAAACTTATCGGCGTAGTTGCGGCATTTTTTTCTTATCAGAACAGGGTCTGACACCTCACCCGCGCCGCCCGTCTCTTTAAGCACCTTGTGCTCAATCGGAAGCCCGTGGCAATCCCATCCCGGTATGAGAAAAGAGTCAAAGCCCCGCATTGTTTTTGAGCGCACAACGAGGTCTTTGAGGATTTTATTGAGCAAATGCCCGATGTGGATTGAGCCGTTTGCGTAAGGGGGTCCGTCGTGCAGAACAAATCTGTCTCTGCCCGCAGATTTTTTCCTTATCGCGGAGAAAAGATTCATCTCCTCCCACTCTTTCTGCATAACCGGCTCTTTCTGCAAAAGTCCGGCTTTCATTGGAAACCCCTTTGCTTCGGGAAGGTTCAGGGAACCCCTGTAATCGTTTTTCTTTTTTTCAGACATTTATGCTTTCCCGCCGCCGGGCTTTTTCAGTATTTGGGACGGATTATTTCCCAATAGACAAAATTCTCAAGTTTATCGTGCATTTTTTTCGCGAACGCCGCCCATTTGCTCCACTCTTTCTTGTAGGGCTTTGTATCGTCCACCCGGTTTTTAATTTTGAAGCCGGTTTCCGATTTTTCAATTACATAGTCATCGTCATCCTTGAAAGTTTCCTGAAGTTTTTCCGCGTATTCGTGCAAAATCTTCACTTTTTCGGGGCTCATGTCTCTTATCTCCATTATAAAATGCCCGTTTTTCTGGTCTGAAGGCATATCCATCATACTGCCCTGATGAAAAACCGTTGTGTTTATGTCTTCGGCTTTCATTGAGATAAGAAGTTCCATTGTACTGCCCTGCCCGCGCTAACCCTCAAACACCAGTTTGAACGGCTCTTCCACCGCCTCAACTACCCACCTTGAAAACCTTGCCGCCTCCGCGCCGTCTATCATTCTGTGGTCGTATGACAGAGACATCGGAAGCATCAGCTTCGGTTTGAACCGCCCGGACGCCTTGTCGTACACGGGGCTCATTTTTGCGCGTGAAAGCCCAAGCACCGCCACTTCCGGAAAGTTCACAATCGGCGTGAAAGAATCGCCGCCGATTCCGCCCAAGTTGCTAACCGTGAAACTCGCCCCCTGAAGATCATCCGGCTTTATGTTTTTCTCCCGCGCCCTTCTAGCAAGGTCAGCCAGCTCAACGGATATTTCCACTATGTTTTTTTCTCCGGCATTTTTTATAACCGGAACAACAAGCCCCCTTTCCGTGTCAACCGCGATGCCGATGTTTATGTATTCTTTCAGAACCATCTCCCCGTTCTGTTCGTCAAAACTGCCGTTGAATTTTGTGAACACGCCCAGAGCGGAAGCCACAACCCTCACCATAATCGCCGTTACTGTGAGTTTTCCTCCGGCTTTTTCGGCTTTTCCGCTGAATGTTTTACGCAGGTCTTCAAGTTCGGTGATGTCTGCGCTGTCGTGATGGGTAACGTGCGGAACTGTTCTCCACGAGCCGGAAAGACGCCGCGCGGAAAGTTTGCCGACTGTTGAAACGGGAACCCTTTCGGTTTTCCCCCAGGGGCTGAAGTCGGGAAGTTCTGACGTTTTTTCAAGCGGCGAGTTTATCAGGTCTTTCGCCTGCGCCCTCACGTCTTCAGATGAAACCCTTCCCCTCGCTCCCGTGCCTTTTATTTGCGAGATGTCTATTCCAATGTCTCTCGCGAGTGATTTTGCTGACGGCGATGACGGAGGCTGATTTCCCCCCGCCGGTTTCGGAGACGGTTTTTTCTCCCGTGTTTCCGCCGCGCCGCCGTCCGCCTCAGGCGCGGGTTCCGCAACTTTTTTATCGGGTGCTTTTTCTTCCGGTTTTTTCTTTTTCGGCTCAGGCTCAGCCGCCGTGTTTGCCGCCTCCGCGCCGCCGTCATTTATTGTGGCGATAAGACCGCCGACTTTTACCGTGTCTCCCACGGAAACGTCAATGCTTTCCACCTTTCCCTCAAACGGGCACGGAAGTTCAAAAGCCGCCTTTTCCGTCTCAAGTTCAACAAACGGCTCATCTTTGCCTATAACGTTTCCGGCTTTAACAAAAACCGCTATAACGGACGCTTCCTCTATGTTTTCCCCGATTTCAGGCAGACGAAACTGTTTCATTTTTTTGCTCTCCCGCGCTTCCCCTATTCTACCAGTCTACAAAAACATGGGGTCTTTTTTTCTGGGATTTATTTCAAGCTCTTCCGCCGCGCGCGCAAGCGTTTTGTCGTCTATTTCCCCGTCCTCTCTCATCGCCCACAGCGCGGAGTAGGCTATACTGCGGGCGTTAACCTCAAAAAACTCTCTCAGCCGCTCCCTTGTGTCGCTTCGCCCGAAGCCGTCCGTTCCCAGTTCAACCGTTCGCCCCGGAAGCAGGCTTGATATGGATGACGGCAAAGATTTCAGATAGTCCGAAGCCGCCACAAAAACGCCGCTTTCATTTTTCAGGCAGTTCTCAATATGCGAGGTTTTTCTTTTTCTGAAAGGATGGAGACGGTTCCACCGCCCCGCCGCCTGCGCGTCTCTGTAAAGTTCCTTGTAACTGGTAACGCTCCACACATCAGACGAAACGCCGTAGTTTTTCTCAAGAATTTCAGCCGCCTTAATCGCCTCGTTCATTATCGCCCCGCTGCCAAGCAGGTGCGCTTTCGGCGCGTTTTTCGCCCCTTTGGATTTTGAAAATCTGTACATTCCCTTCATTATGCCTTCGGCAACGTCCTTTCTTTTCGGCATTGCGGGCTGTTCGTACGGCTCGTTTGTTACCGTCACATAGTAGAAAATCTCCTCTCCGTCGCAATACATTTTTTTTATTCCCTCGCGCACTATAACGGCGAGTTCGTAGGCAAAAGCCGGGTCGTAAGACATCATCGTGGGAAAGGCGTATGAAAAATGCTGGCTGTTTCCGTCCTGATGCTGAAGCCCTTCGCCGGCAAGTGTTGTTCTGCCCGAAGTGCCGCCAATCAGAAAACCCCTGCATCTCATATCTCCCGCCGCCCACGCAAGGTCTCCAATCCTCTGAAGCCCGAACATGGAGTAGAAAATAAAAAACGGAATGGCGTTTATCCCGTGCGTTATGTGCGAAGTTCCGGCGGCTATAAAAGAAGACATCGCGCCCGCTTCGGTGATGCCCTCCTCAAGAATTTGCCCGTCTTTCGCCTCTCTGTAATACAGAAGCGTGTCTGAATCCACCGGCTCGTATTTCTGCCCTTCGCTCGCGTATATGCCGACCTGACGGAAAAGCGCTTCCATTCCAAACGTGCGCGCTTCGTCCGGCACTATGGGAACTATAAGCCGCCCCGTTTCGGGGTCTTTCAGAAGTCCGGCGAGCATTCGCACAAACGCCATTGTGGTTGTCGCAGGGCGGCCTCCGGAGCCGCCGAGAAATTCAGAGAAAATCTTTTCCGGCGCGCTTTTGAGTTTTGCGGCTCTGTCT
The DNA here is from genome assembly GCA_965226585.1 of Thermodesulfobacteriota bacterium. GTDB lineage: Bacteria > Desulfobacterota_D > UBA1144 > Nemesobacterales > Mycalebacteriaceae > Mycalebacterium. The sequence continues at coordinate 838,938 of OZ245366.1, forward strand.
GTTCGTGACGGCGACGCGCCGCCAAGTTTTTCTCTTTTTTCAAAAAGGTAGCGTATTTCCTCGCTGTCTTCGGGCGGTTTGTAAAAGGGCAGACCGCCCTCCAGCTGTTCATCGGAGATGGGGATGCGCAGGCGGCTTCTGAAATTTTTCAATTCTTTTTCGTTCAGTTTTTTCTGCTGGTGCGTTATGTTGCGCCCTTCCCCGCTTTCGCCCAGCCCGTAGCCCTTCACGGTTTTTGCCAGAATCACGGTGGGTTTTCCTTCCGCCTTCACCGCTTCGGCATACGCCGCGTAGACCTTTGCGGGGTCGTGTCCGCCCCGCGCCAGTTTTTCCAGTTGCTCATCCGTGTGGTTTTTAACGATGTCCAACAGCATCGGGTGTGTTCCGAAAAAGTTTTTTCTTATGTACTCGCCGCTCTCAACAACGTATTTTTGGTATTCGCCGTCAACCGTTTCGTTCATTCTTTCAACAAGCAGTCCGCGAGAGTCTTTTTCCAGAAGAGTGTCCCAGTCGGTTCCCCAGACAACTTTTATAACCTTCCACCCGCCGCCGCGGAAAATTGCCTCAAGTTCCTGAATTATCTTTCCGTTGCCGCGCACGGGACCGTCAAGCCGCTGGAGATTGCAGTTTATTACGAATATGAGATTGTCCAGTTTTTCCCGCGCCGCAAGGGTTATCGCGCCCAGCGTTTCGGGTTCATCAGACTCGCCGTCTCCGAGGAAAACCCACACCCTGGAATCGGATTTTTTTATCAGCCCTCTGTTTTCCAGATACCTGTTGAAGCGCGCCTGATAGATTCCCATTATCGGGGAAAGCCCCATTGAAACGGTCGGAAATTCCCAGAAATCGGGCATCAGCCACGGGTGCGGATATGAGGAAAGCCCTCTGCCGCTTCCCGCTTCACGGCGGAAGTTTTTCATTTGTTCAAGCGAGATTCTGCCTTCAAGGAAAGCCCTTGAATATATGCCCGGAGAGGCGTGTCCTTGAAAATAAACCATGTCCGCCTCTTTTCCGGCTTTGAGGAAGTGGTTGAAGGCGACTTCAAGCAGAGTTGCGGCGGAGGCGTAGGTTGAGATATGCCCGCCGATTCCGTCTTCAAGCCGGTTTGCGCGGACAACCATTGCCATCGCGTTCCAGCGGATGATGTTTTTAATTCGCCGCTCAATGTCCCGGTCTCCCGGAAACTTGGGTTGGTTGCCCGGCGTGATGGTGTTGATGTATGGCGTGTTTGCCGCGTAGGGAATTGCCACCCCTTTTTTCGCGGCGTGGTCTTGAAGCCGTCCGAGAAGCCGTGAAGCCCTCTCGCCGCCCTCTCCCGACACAACTTCGTCAAAAGAGTCCGTCCATTCGCGGTCTTCAATCTGTTCTTCGGTTTTTTTGTCGGGCATCCCCTCTATTATGAATGGTGGAGGTTTAAGTGTGAAGGGGTTGAGTTTCCGCCGTTTTTCAGAAATTCATGCCGTAGCCCGCAAGCACCGCAATTGAGTTGTCTGCGTTTTTGTTGTGTCCGGGTTCGCGGCTTGCCACCGTGCCAAGGCTCAAATTGCCAATCGCGGTTTTCTTCACCACTTGCGCGCCAATATCTATCTGTCTGCCGGACGGCTCAATGTCTGCTGTCAGCGCGCTGTTCAGTATCGCGCCGCCGGGGGTTCTGCCCGTTGGGATTATCAGACCCATGCGACCGCTTTCAACTCTCACCGGAGATGAAACGGAAACTCTGATTGCCGAATCTTCCGAAGGTTTGTGAACAAATCCCATGGAGAAAGAGCTGGTTGCCAGATGCGACACGTCTTTTATCAGTCCGCCGCCCGTTTCCGGATACGCGATTCCCATTTCCGCGTTTGCGAAGATTTCCCATTTTCCGAAATCGTAGTCATAGCCGATGCTTGTAAAAACGGTTTCTGAGGAAAACCCGCCAAACGCGCCCTTTGCTGTGGTTCCGAGAGCCGACCTTGCTTCCGAGATATAGCCTGAGCGGAAACCGAAAGGCAGTTTTGGCAGGCGGTATGAAACAACCGCTCCCTGAACGGGTCTTTCCCCTCGTTCATCGGATTTGAAAGCGGAAAATCCGAAGTCGCCGGATTTAACGCCGAAGGAAACGGCGTCTTCAATAAAAGCCAGATGCCCCGCTTTGCTCAAATGCCCTGAGTTTTCAACCTTTCCTCTCCTCAACGAGACGGAAACTGACGGGATTTGTCCGCTTGCAAAGCCGTTTCCTTCTCCCATTCCCGCGACCGCCCTATTTTCCGCCGTCAGAGACGCCGTAAGTTCGCCGTTTTGAACGGATATTCCGTCCGCCCGCGCCGCCGTGTCTTCACTTTGCGAAAACTCCAGGAAATTGCTCAAGTAATGTCCGACCGCAGGTTTTTGATATTTTCCTGCAAATGCTTCGAGCGGATACCAGAACGGAGCTCCGAGCGAGTCAAACGCCGCGATTTCCTGTTCCGCAAACGCGGTTGAAATTCCGTCACCAAATGCTTCGCCAGTTTCCACTCGCATACCGGAAACGGGTGAGAACAGCCATCCGTCTTCGGAGTTCAGATTTCCGCCGCCTGATGAGGAAACAGATGCCTGTCCAACCGGCTCGGTCGCGGCTCCGACATTGAGGAGTCCTTGCCCGTAGATTGAAGACACGTCATTGGTGCCGTCGCTGTCAGAATCAGTGTTCGGCGCGTAAGTGCCGGTTTTTGTTGCGGTGGCAAACATTCTGGCAAGCAACTCCACGTTGCTTAACTGACCGCGAAATTGTTGTTTCATTAGCGCAAGACCGCCCGCAACTATGGGGGCGGCAAGTGATGTGCCTTTATTATCGTCAAAATCCCCAATGGTTCTGCTTATTGTTCCATCAGCAATTTTTGTTGATTCAGCAACTCCGATTTCCTCACCCGGAGCGGCTATGCACCACTGGGCGGCAACTCCGCACCTATTGGAAAAATCGGTGATTGTTCCGTTCAGTTGTACGGCAACAACTGCAACGGAATGGGGGCGCAATTCCGGTATGAGATACATCAATCCGGCGAGCGGACCCGGTGAACTTGCGTCAACCTTTCCGTTTTTACAACTCTCAATTCCGTTTACTGCGGGGCAAACTGAGTCATTTTCATTTCCGGCTGCCCACACGAAAATTGTTTTCTCCGTGCGTCCTGCTTGTATTTCGGTTGAGAAATCATCGGCGGAGAGTTCTCCGGCTTCCACGACGTTTACATATAGGGAATCTGAAATAATTCCGTACTGATAGGATTTGTCCTCTTCATTAGGAAATCCGAGGCTCAAGTTCAATATGTCAACGCTACGAGCAGGATTGAGAGCGGCGGCAGTTGCCGCGTCAAGAGAATCTAAAGATCCAAGGGCAAACATTCTTATGTCTGCTCCGGGAGCAACACCTTCGGATGTTGCCGGGACAGGATTGTTGTCCTCATCAACATACAAGTCTGGCCAATCCGCCCGCACTCCGGCAGCTATACTGGCAACACTTGTTCCGTGAGAGGTATCACCCTCATCAGCCAAGTCAGAGTTCCTTGATGAACCTCCAAAATATTCAACGGTCATTCTTTTGCCGTTAAATGCCGGATGTTCAGTATCCAACCCGCTATCAACAAAACCGATTGTAACTCCGTTGCCCGGTCTGGTTGCCGCATTTACGCCCTTCGTGTTATAGATGTTCGCGTATGCTCTGTCCAAACTTATGAGACCGAACTCTGCCCCCGCAACTGAGTTTGCCAAATACCCTGTGTAAAAAGTCTCAAGGGTTGAGATGTTTGCGGATTCCGCTGAACTAGGAGATGCCACTACTGGGTTATTAGGTACGTTCGGTAAAGGCGGAACCGGGCGGGAAGAACTACCGCCTCCTCCTCCCCCGCCCCCGAAACATCCGGCAAACACAAAAGAAACCGCTACAAGTAGTGGCAATGCTTTTTTCATTCGTTATCTCCTTTTAATTTGAGACCTTAACTTTCCTGTCGGATACGGTCAGAGTTTTAATGACCGCTCCGGCGGGGATAACCCCTTCTTTCCCTTTGTTCAGGAAAGCCAGAGGGCAAAGAATGACTCCAACGGCAACAGTTCCCCCGATTTCAGAGTCTCCTTTCGTGTTGAAACTGCCCTTCAATGGAATCGTGGTTCCGTCAACAGCGGTTGTGTATTCCACTCCGACTGTGAGGTGTCCGGAAATTCCCGCCATACCAGCCCCTTTTCTGTCCGCTACTGTTGCGACAACACTTGTTCCCGCCTCAATAACGGTTGTTCCGTCAACCTTGATATCGCGCTCAACAGTCAGAACGACTTCCTGTCCGGCTCTCATTTCCTTTGAAGAAATGCGCTGTCCGGTTTTGACGGGAACAAGGGTTCCCTCTTTAAGAACGACGGTACCGGCAAACGCGCCCGGCGCGCCGGATGCGGCAAAAATCATCGCCGCCATTGCAATGCAGAAACCTGCACGGTTAATTAAATACTTCATTTTTTGTCCTCCAATGAAATAAAGATTTTTCAATTTTTGATGGAAAAAAGAGCATGAAAACACCAATTCCGCCGAGCAACCCCGTAGCGGATCGCGTCAGGTTCACACTCTCGTAAGCAGTGGCACTTTGAATGGCAACATCCAGCATTGCCGGAACCAGCAAGACAAATCCAAGCAAAGCGCGTTTTGAATATTTATGCGGTTTGAAGATAAGCAACGCGGCGACCGCAACGCCGAAATACCCCAGCAGACACCTTGAGCAAAGTCCGCACGGAAAGCCCATAACATAGAAAGACCGCGAGGGTAGCTGGTGGCATATAAGAGACAGCGAGCGGTAAATTTGATCACCTGCGGGAAATCCCATTATCGCCTGTCTCACGGGCGCGAGAAAGGAAAGAAGGACTAACGAAAGAGAAGAGAGAAAAATTAGTATTCTCATATAATTCCTCAGAACTTGTAATACACTCGCCCTGTTAAGTTGTATGAATAAGTTGCGTCACCCACATCATAGAAAACGGAACTTGATTCCATTCCAACCGCCAGATTGTCGCTAAGCAGAAATCTCATCCCCAGAATTCCGCCGTAAATGAAATAACTTTCGGTTTCCTCCCCGGTGATTGTTAGGGTTACGTTTGTTTGTGTGTTTGTCGCGACAATGCCCGGAGTCAGGTCAAAATTAACCCTGCCGTACCCAGCCGCCGCCCCGATATAGGGAACAAAGTCGCCAAAGTGGTGGAAGTCGTAGAAGAATCTTCCGAGAGCGTTAAAGGTTACAACGTCAAAATCTCCGGCAATGGTGATGCCCTGCCCGCCACCGCTAAACTCTCCTCCGTTGCCGGTGAAAGAAACTGCCAGTTCGGAACGAATTCCCTCGCCCGTGTCATAACCAAACGCTCCGCCAAACGTATAACCGGCGTCATATTCTTCGTCCGCTTTTAATCCTGAATCTTCGTATGATGCCTTACTGTAAAAACGCACACCGCCGTCAAGAGCCACATAAAAGCCGCCACTTTGTGAAATATCCTGAGCGGAAGACCCCGCCGCCGGAATAAGAACTGCCAGAAAGATTGCAAAAATAACAAATGCCCTGTCCATCTTGCGCGTACCTCCAAGAAATGGTTTAAGGCTCCGTCCGCTTAACAGGGCGCCGGGCCTTGTTAAGCATCTAAATAGGATTTAGAAGTTCTGATTATTTCCCGCGAGGGTCTTGTATTCACAGAGACCCGACAGTGCGGGTTCCTATGAAGATGCTTAACAGGGTTCATTCTAAAGCAACAAGTAAAATGTTGTCAAGTTGAGCCGAGGAGACAGATTTCAGCACACCCTTCAAACTTCGTGTTTCTTTATGTAGAATAGCCCGCTGATATGAGTTCCAAATACGATCTTGTTGTAATAGGTTCAGGTCCCGGCGGTTATGTCTCAGCAATCAGAGCCGCGCAACTCGGGATGAAAACCGCCGTTATTGAACGCGACAACCCCGGAGGCGTCTGCCTCAACTGGGGATGCATTCCGTCAAAAGCCATCATAAAATGCGCGGAAGTTTATAACTACTTTCAAAACGCGGGCGATTACGGCATCTCGCACAAAGGGCTTTCGTTTGACTACTCAAAGGTGATAGACAAAAGCAGAGGCTCATCATCCGCCCTCAACAAAGGAGTGGAGTTTCTTCTCAAGAAAAACAAAGTTGATTTTATAAAAGGCTCCGCGAAACTTCTCCGCCCCGGCTCCGTTGGAATTGCGGGTGACGAAGATTCCGAAATTCAGGCGCAAAATATTCTGCTCGCCACAGGCTCGGTTCCACGCACAATTCCGGGAATGGAAATAGACGGAAAAATCGTTATGACAAGCGATGAAGCGATAATGAACCGCTCAATTCCCAAAAATATCGTGATTATCGGCGGCGGCTACATCGGTGTTGAATTCGCCTATGTCTATAACTCTTTCGGCAGTAAGGTTACCGTTGTTGAAATGGCTCCAAACCTGATTCCGGGAGCAGACGAAGACATATCAAAGGAACTTGAAAAAAGTTTCAAAAAAAGCGGAATAGAGGTTCTCACCTCAACAGCGTATAAATCAATTAAAAAGACAAAAACCTCAGCAAAGGTAACGGTTGCCGGCGCGGATTCGGGAGAGGAAAAGGTTCTGAACGCGGAAATTGTTCTGGTTGCCATCGGAAGAAAAGCGGTTGCCAACGCGGCTCCCACATCTTTCAGTTTCTACGGATCCGGAGACAGTATGGGGCTTTCAGAACTCGGCATCGAAATGGACGAACAGGGATTTATAAAAACCGATGAATCATATTCAACAACCTGCTCCGGCGTCTACGCGATTGGAGACGTTGCGGGACCCCCGCTTCTCGCGCACAAGGCGTCTGAAGAGGGAGTTGTTGCCGTTGAGCGCATGAACGGGATGGACACGCGGGTTCACTACAACAACATTCCGGGCTGTGTCTACTGCCAGCCGGAAATTGCTTCGGTTGGTCTTACCGAAAAAGCGGCAAATGACGCCGGACACAACATTGCGGTCGGCACTTTCCCCTTCAAGGCGGTTGGCAAGGCGGTGGCGGTTGGAGAAACTGAGGGTTTTGTGAAAATTATTTCAAACAAAGAAAACGGGGAAATACTCGGAGCCCACATAATAGGACACGGAGCCACGGAACTGATAGCGGAGATAGGAACGGCAAAAACGCTTGAGAGCACGCCCTACGAAATTGCCACAACATCTCACGCGCACCCCACGCTTTCCGAAGCCGTTATGGAAGCCGCCCTCTCCGCCATGGGAAGGCAGAGGCATTTTTGAGAAAAACGTTAATTCTCAAAAACCCCGGAACCGTCAACTACCCCGAAGCCGTTGAGCTTCAACTCCAAACCCTTGAAAAGCGCATAGCCGGAGAAACCGGCGACACGCTTATTCTTCTTGAACACCCGCCGACAATCACAACCGGCAGACGCGGAAATCTTTCAAACCTCACGGCAAGCCGGGAATTTCTTGAAAAAAAAGGCGTTTATGTTGACCCTTCGGCGGGCAGAGGCGGAGACATTACCTTTCACGGACCCGGGCAGATAGTCGGCTATCCCATTGTCGGCATCAAAGACCGCAAGGGCGGCGTTCCGGGCTATGTGCGCTCTCTGGAAAAGGTGATTATTCGCGCCCTCGCGGATTTTGGTGTTTCCGCCCGCCGCGTGGAAAAACTGACGGGCGTTTGGGTGAAGCGCAGTAAGATAGCGTCAATCGGAGTCGGGGTGAGGCGGTGGATAACATGGCACGGTTTCGCGCTTAATGTGAACACAGACCTCTCGTGGTTTGATACGATGGTTCCGTGCGGACTTCCGCAGACGCGCATGACTTCAATAAAAGACTGGACGGATAGCGGACAGGATATTGACATGGAAGCGGCGCGGGATTCGCTGATAAAACATTTTGCTGAAGAATTCGGCTATGAACAGCCCTGATGAGATTTTTAAGGTTTTTTTGTCCAGTAGACAAGAACCGCGCCGAGAACTATCAGTAAAATTCCCGCCGCTCGCATGGGAGATATTTTTTCACCCAGAATTGCCCACGCATACAGAGCCGAAAAAAGCGGAGCGGTTGCCACTATCGGGATAACGTAAGATGCTTCGCCGTCTTTGATGGCGGAGAAAAACACGAACAGCCCTATAATTCCGCCCAGAAGCCCCGCCGCGAGAATAAGCGTCAGGGTTCTTCCGCTGACTTCAAAAACCTCCGCGCCCTTTCCGGTTGCGATTGTAAAAACCGTTATGCACGCCGAGATAAACAACAGCCGGATTGTCATTACAACGGTTGTCGGTGCGTCTCTGAGGCTTAATTTCTCAAGTATCGGGCTGAGACCCCATACCGCCGCGACAAAAACCGCCATTAAAGTTACTCTCATGCCCGCGCCTCCTTCACCGTTTCTCCAAGCAGTTGCGGGATTTGCTCAAGAGACCGTATTGACGGCGTGTTGTCCGCCTCCCCTTCCCTGAGGAGCAAAAGCGATTTTATTCCGGCGTTTGTCGCCCCGATGTAGTCTTTTTCCATATCATCTCCAATGTGCAGACATTCCTCCGGTTTTGCCCCGTGTTTTTCAAGGGCGATGCGAAAGATTTCCGGAGACGGTTTTGAAAATCCCGCTTCGCTTGAAATTGTGAAAGATGAGAAATAGTTTTCCAGTTCCAGTTCTTTCAGCACCCCGTAGACGCGGGAGTCAAAGTTTGAGACGAGCATAATTTCGTAGCCCATTTTTTTAATTTTTCCAAGGGCGGAGGCGGAATCCGGAAAAGCCGTCCAAGCCCTGTTTTTGAAGTGGTCAAAAAGTTCTTCAAAGTAGGAGTCAAAGTCGTCAAACATTCCCACCCGTTCATACACATCACGCACGACATTTTTCCACCATTGTTTTTCAAGTTTTTTTCTTTCTTCCTGTGAAAACTCTCCAAACGCGAGTGGAGGCGCGGAGGCAAAAGCATGAGAGAACGCCCGTTTAATCTCCAACTCCCCCGGACTGGCGCCGTATTTTTCCGCAATTTCCGCATAAGCCGCGCCAAGCCCGTTTTTTATGTAGAAAAGCGTATCCGCCGCATCAAAGGAAACGAGTTTTATGTTTGACAGGTTGAGGTTAGCCATTTGGTTTGTGGATTAGGTTATATGATTTGGGGGAAAGGGAAAATGGCGGCGGGTTGAAGTGTCTTTGTTATTACGAGTAGAATAGTAACGGGTTGTCAAACAACTCCGGGAGGTTACTTGATATGTCTTTCACGGCTATTGTGGAGTATTGCAAGGACACGAACCTGTATGTGGGTCATATCCCCGGCTTTGCGGGAGCCCATTCTCAGGGTAAAACTCTTGATGAGTTGAACGAGAATCTAACCGAAGTGCTGTCTATGTTGCTTGAGGACGGCAGCCCCGGATTCTGAAACCGCTTCCCCTCTGTCATTCCCGCTTCTCTCCGTCATTCCTGCGAAAGCAGGAATCCAGAGTTTCTTTCCGCGATTGTAATACTGGATTCCGTGTCGGGGCACGGAATGACGGGAAAGGCACATCGTGCGTTGCGGAAGTGCTGTCTATTCCGGTTTAACTCTTTCGGGGCTTGCGTCTTTCGTTGCCGAGGAAGTCGTACCAGTCAATCCAGCCTTTGTTTTTGTATGTTTTGTTGGGGTTGGTAGGAATGTCCTTTGGGAAATTTTGTGATTTCACGTATTCGTGCCATTCTTTGTGACCTTTCAGATTCAGAGATCTTGCATATACTCGGGCTCCTTTGAAAGAACGGTATTCCCTGAGAGTTGTAGCAACATTCCCGGTTCCGAGCCAGTTGCCCCAATTAGCCCACCCCTGACTTCTGTATATTTGGTCCGGAGCAACAGGAATATCTTTTGGGAAATTGTTTGATTTTGTGTGTTTATTCCATTCTGTGGAACTTTTCAGGTTCAACCCCCGCGCATACTCTCTCGCTTCCTCAAAACTTCTATACTTTCTAAATCGGGTGGCAAGGGTTCCGGTACCAAGCCAGTCGCCATAGCCAATCCAACCTCTATCTTTATATTTGTTGTTAGGGTTGGTAGGAATGTCATCTGGAAAATCGGGTGACTTTGTGTGTTTATTCCATTCTGTGGAACTTTTCAGTTTCAAACCCCGTGCATATTTCCGTGCCTCCCTGAAAGAGCGATATTCTCTGAGGAAAGAGGCAACAGTTCCAGTTCCGAGCCAATCACCCATATTAATCCATCCCTTTTTCCTATAAGTCTGGTTAGGGTTGGCAGGAATATCTTTTGGGAAATTATCTGATTTTGTATGCTCTCTCCATTCTTTTTGATTTTTCAACTTGAGAGATCGTGCGTATTTCCGTGCTTTTTCAAAAGAGCGGTATTCAATTAGGAAGGTAGCGACAACTCCAGTTCCTAGCCAGTCGCCCCAACTATTCCAGCCTTTGTTTTTGTATGTTTTGTTGGGGTTGGTAGGAATGTCCCTCGGAAAATTATACGATTTTGTGTGCTCTTTCCATTCTTTGTAACTTTTCAGATTCAGAGATCTAGCATATTTGTGCGCTTCTTTGAAAGAATGGTATTTTCTGAGATATGAAGCAATAGTACCAGTTCCAAGCCAGTCGCCATAACCAATCCAACCTTTGTCTTGATATTTTTTGTCAGGGGCAATGGGAATATTCTCTGGGAAATCAGATGATTGTGTGTGCTTACGCCATTCTGAATGACTATTAAGATTTAAGGATTGCGCATATTCCCTTGCTTTTTCGAATGTTTGATATTCTCTAAATCGGTAAGCAACAAATTCAGTTCCAATCCAATCGCCCATGTTAATCCATCCTTTTTTCCTATAAGTCTGGTTAGGTTTGGTAGGAATGTCTTCTGGAAAACTGTCTGATTGCGTGTGCTTGCTCCACTCCTCCCAATTTTTCAGATTCAGAGATCTAGCATATCCCCGTGCTTCTTTGAAAGAGCGGTATTTCTTGAGAAAGGATGCAACAGTACCAGTTCCGAGCCAGTCGCCCCAGTTAGTCCAATCCTTAAATGTTAGGTGGGGACTAGCAGGAATATCATCTGGAAGTGTTTGTGCTTTCGTGTATTTGTTCCATTCTGTTCTACTTTTCAGATTCAGAGATCTAGCATATTCCCGTGCTTCTTTGAAAGAACGATACTTTCTGAGAAAGGTAGCAACATTCCCGGTTCCGAGCCAGTTGCCCCAATTAGCCCACCCCTGACTTCTGTATATTTGGTCCGGAGCAACAGGAATATCTTTTGGGAAATTGTTTGATTTTGTGTGTTTATTCCATTCTGTGGAACTTTTCAGTTTCAACCCCCGCGCATACTCTCTCGCCTCCTCAAACCCCCTCCAATTCACTTTCGCCGCTTTCCGCCAAATCTCTGTTTCAATGGATTTGGAAAATTCATTAAAACTGAGATTCACCCCTGCGGGAACATCGCCACTTATGGAAATGAGTTTTCCCTTGTGTTTCCTGCCTTCCGTAACTGCGCGGAAGTAGTCTTTTATCCTCTCATCCTGAGTTGACAGAGCCGTTATCTGACTGGCAATTTTCTTAAACGCCGTGCTTTTTGCGAACTCGTCAAAACTCACCCCGTTTGGCACAACAATCGGCAAAAGTATGTAGCCCTTCTCTTTTCCCGCCGATGGACGCATCGCCCTTCCCGCCGCTTGCACAATATCCACAACACTCTGCTTCGGGTCAGCAAACAAAACACAATCAATCGCCGGAACATCAACACCCTCCGTTAAACATCTGGCGTTTGTTATAAGCGAGCGTCTGGACTTCTCAAAATCATGCATAACCTCCGTTCGCTGTCCGGTGGAGAGTTCACTTGAAATGTGAAAGTTCTCAATTCCCGTTTTAAGAACCCGCGCTTTCAAAAGTTCGTTTTGCTGTAATTCAAAATCCTTTGCCGACCGTATGCTCCGGTGAAAAGAAACCGCATGTTTTATCCGGTGCTTTTTGAAAACTTTTTCAAGCGCAATCCCCGCCGCAAGAGACGCGGATTCCTGCGTTTTGAGTTCCCGCGAATGGTCTTTGACAAAACGGTTCTTCTTCACAATGTCCCGTATCTGCGGGTCGCCAATCAAAAGCGTTAAAATCTCGTAGTCGCAAATAATGCCGTCATCAATGGCTTGTTTGAATGTGAGTTGATAAAAACAGTCGCCGTAGACTCTTTTGTCATCCATTGAGAGAACCTCTTCGTTTTTCCCGTGTAAAACTCTTTCTGTTGCCGTCATAAAAAGCCGTTTGCTGATTTCCAGTTTTCTGTCGTCAAGCAAGGTCGCAAAAGCGGAACTCTTTTCACCAACCGTTTTATGCGCTTCATCCAAAATACAAAGGTCAATTTTCCGTCCGCTTTTCTTCGCCGCAACAGCAAGGCGCGGACTGCTCTGATAGGTTGTGAAAATCACCTTCGGAGCGGATGTTTTTCTTTTCAGAAAGTCCGCAATCTCTTCTTCTTTCGTTGTTGTGGGAATGCCCGTTTCGTATGTGCTTGAAACAAAACTGTCCACCTTGCCAACCGTTTCATCACTGCACACACAAAGCCAGTCAGGGGTTATGCCGCCCGCAACATATTCGCGAGTCCAATCTTTAACGCTCTGCCGTATCAACATAAGACTCGGAACGGCAAGAATTATCGTTTTTGCCCCAAGCGATTCCGCCGCCCAGAAAGCCGTGAGACTTTTGCCGGACGCGCACGGCATAATCATTCTGCCCCGCCGGTTTTTCTCATCAAGGTAATGCGCGCGGATGTTCTTTACCGCCTCTTTCTGGTGTTTTCTCGGTTTGCGCGCTTTTGGTGTGTGTGATTTATTCGCGCAGTTCGCCCTGATTGCCGCCCAGTCTTCGGTCTCAAGTTCCAGCCATCGGGAAAGCCCTATCTCCACAACATTTTTGCCAAGCAGTTTCCTTTTCCGCACAGGTTTTAATGTTGTGTGAGCAACAACACCCAGCGTTATTCCCCTGCAGTGTGTAAAAGACAGGTGCGCAAACTTTGCCAAATCCCTTGTATTCAGGGCAGTTTCTTTGTCAGACCTGTATTTCGCCTGTATTGCCCAGAACTCTCCGCCGTGCGTCTCGGCTATTAAGTCTATGCCCTCATCATTTGCGGGCAGATTCAGTTTCTTTGCCACATCTCGCGGAACATCGGCGAGCAGCCACACACTCGACAGTTTTGTCCGGTATTCAGGGTGAACAGTCAGGTATGACTGAACCAGTTTTTCAAAAAGGTCGCCCTTTTCTTTCGTGGCGGCGAGTCCGTCCGCATAAGAGACAAATTGCTCCCAGTTGGAACATCTACCGAGGAATTTTGAGGCGTTTTCCATTTGCGGAACGGTGGAAATCTCTACCCCATCTTTTTCTCATTCGCCTTCAACACCTGCTTTGCGGTGGTGGCGAGTTCGGAGTTCGGGTCTTTTGAAATTACGGCTTCAAAATCCGCTTTCGCTTTCGCGAATTCTCCCAGTTTCTGAAACTCAGTCGCCCTCGCGAAAAGAGCTTTTGTAAATTCAGGATTTACCTCAAACGCCTTGCCGAAATCCTCAGCCGCCCTCTTGTTGTTGCCGAGGCTGTCATACACATGCCCCCTGCTGTATAAACTCTCAAAATCACGGGGATTTATTTCAACCGCCCTGTCGTAGTCCTTCAGAGCGTTGTCATAGTCTCTCAAAAGGTTGTGATAGGTGGTCGCCCGGTTGTAAAACGCTTCGCCGTTTTCCGGCTCCATCTCAATCGCCTTGTCATAATCCGCTATGGCAAGTTTGTATTTTCCAAGCCGCCCGTAGGCGGTTCCCCTGCTGACATACGTTCCGGCAAAATCAGGCATAATCTCTATGACCTTGTTGAAGTCATCTATCGCCGGGCTGTGGTCTCCAAGATCCACAAGCAGCGAACCCCTGTTGTAAAACGCCTGAGCGTATCCGTCTTTGAGTTCAACGGCTTTTGTGTAACTGGCAATCGCTTCGCGCAGTTTGCCCTTCATGGACAGCGCGACCCCAAGGTTGTATCGCACATCCGGATGCTCCGGATTCAGTTCAATCGCCTTTTCATAACTTTCTATCGCCGCATCCCACTTTCCGGAGCCCGCGCTCTCGTTACCTTTTTTGAAAAAACCGTCAAAATTCTCACTCATTTTTTTACTCCTTTTTTACCGCCCGTTCAAACCGGCAATTTATTTATACAAGATTTGGCGTGAGCCATTTTTTTGCTTCTTTTAATGATACCTTCTTTCTCCCGGCATAGTCCTTGACCTGATCTTCAAGAATTTTGCCGAGATTGAAATATTTTGCCTGCGGATGCGCAAAATAAAATCCCGAAACCGAACTCGCGGGAGACATTGCCAGATTTTCCGTAAGCGACACCCCGGCGCGTTTTTCCGCGTCAAGAAGCTTCCAGATGGTCAGTTTGCCCGTGTGGTCGGGGCACGAAGGATAACCCGGCGCGGGGCGTATGCCCCTGTATTTTTCGCCGATAAGGTCTTTGCCGGAAAGTTTCTCTTTTTTTCCGTAGCCCCATATCTCGCGCGCTTTTTTGTGCATCATCTCAGCAAGAGCCTCGGCAACCCTGTCTGCCAGCGACTTCACTATGATTGAAGTGTAATCATCTCCCGCGCTCCTGAAACTCTCCGCGTATTCCTCCGCGTTTTTTCCCGCCGTTACCGCAAACGCCCCGATGTAATCCCTCCTGCCCGACTCAACCGGCAGTATGAAATCCGAGTTGCAGTAGTATGTCGCCTCTTTTTCCCCCCGCGCCACTCTTTTCATCTGCTGCCGGAGAAAATAAGCGGTAGCAATCGCCCGTCCGCCTTTTGCCCCGGACTTGGGGGAATATATTTTCACATCATCGCCACTGCTGTTGGCTGGCCAAAAACCTATTACCGCAGACGGGTTGAAAACGCGCTTTTTTATCACTTCGTCCAGAACCTTTTTCGCGTCATTGTAAAGCTCAGCCGCCTGCTTTCCCCACTCCGGATGCTCAAGTATTGACGGAAAAGAGCCCTTCATTTCCCACGTCCAGAAAAACGGCGACCAGTCAATATATTCCGCTACCTCCGCCATATCAGGTTCGGGAAAGGTGATAACGCCGGTTTTTTCAGGCACGGCGGGCGGCGCGCTCCACTTTGCCTTGAACCTTCCCTCTCTCGCCGCTTCAAGAGATACGTATTCTATTTTTCCCGAGCCGAGCAGGTGCCGCTCCCTCTGTTTTTCCTGCTCGCTCTCAACCCGTTTCGCGTATTCGGCGGCTTTTGCGGGATTCAGCATATCGTTGCAGATGCCGACCACGAGGGAAGCGTCTTTCACGTGCTCCACAACGCCTCTGTAAACCGGGGCGATTTTAACCGCCGTGTGAACCCTGCTTGTGGTCGCGCCGCCAACGAGAACCGGAATTCCCAGTTTTTGCCTCTCCATCTCCCCCACGTTGTAAATCATCTCGTCAAGAGACGGTGTTATAAGCCCGCTCATCCCTATCACGTCCGCCTTTTCTTTTTTCGCGACTTTCAGAATCTGCTCGCAGGGAACCATCACCCCAAGGTCTATCACCTCGTAGTTGTTGCATGAGAGAACAACCGAAACTATGTTTTTTCCTATGTCGTGAACATCTCCCTTCACGGTGGCGATAACGAATTTTCTTCCGCCGGATTTCACGCCCTTTTCTTTTTTCTCCTTTTCCATAAGCGGGGTCAGAAACGAAACCGCTTTTTTCATCACACGCGCGCTTTTTACCACCTGAGGGAGAAACATTTTCCCCTCACCGAAAAGATCCCCGACAACTTTCATGCCGTCCATCAAGGGGCCTTCAATCACTTTCAGGGGTTTTTTGTATTTTTTCAGCGCGTCTGCGGTGTCTTTATCGGCGAAGTCAACAATTCCGTTAAGAATGGAATGTTTTATGCGCTCCTCCACTTTCTTTTTTCTCCACTCAAGGTTTTTTTCGTTCTTTACTTTTTCCCCGCCCTGAAACTCTTGCGCCACTTCAAGCAGTTCATCCGCCGCGCGCGGGCTTTTGTTCAGCACCGCGTTTTCAACCTTTTCAAGAAGATTTTTTTCTATGTCCTCATAAACCGCCAGCATTCCGGCGTTCACTATCGCCATGTCCAGCCCGTTTTTCACGGCATGGTGAAGAAATACGCTGTGCATCGCCTCGCGCACGTTTCTGTTGCCTCTGAATGAAAATGAAAGGTTGCTTATGCCGCCGCTCACAAGCGCGCCCGGGCACTGTTTTTTTATCTCTTTTATCGCCTCTATAAACTCAAGGGCGTATCCGTTGTGCTCTTCAATTCCGGTCGCGATGGCAAGCACGTTTGGGTCAAAAATTATGTCTTCCGGAGCCATTCCGGCTTTTTCAACAAGCAGTTTGTAAGCCCTGCGGCATATTCTCACTTTGTCTTTTTTTGTCGCCGCCTGCCCTTTTTCGTCAAACGCCATAACAACGGCGGCGGCTCCGTAGCGCGTAATTTTGCACGCCTGCTCAATAAAAACCTTTTCCCCCTCTTTCAAACTTATGGAGTTCACAACGCATTTCCCCTGAACGCACTTGAGACCGGCTTCAATAACCCCCCACCTTGAACTGTCTATCATTACCGGAACGCGAGATATTGCCGGCTCCGATGAAACCAGATTCAAAAAACGCGTCATGCATTTTTCGCCGTCCATCATCGCCTCGTCAAAATTAACGTCTATCAAGCCCGCGCCGTTCTCAACCTGCTGGCGGGCAACCTGAAGAGCCTGCTCAAAATTGTCTTCCTTTATAAAACGCAGAAAAACGGGCGAGCCCGTAACGTTTGTTCTCTCGCCCACAATCACAAAATTGTCCGCGCTCCGGTTTTTCGCGCTTCCCGCCGCATCTATGGTTAAAGGCTCAAGCCCGCTCAGACGGGTCGCGGAGGGAATTTCCGGCAGTTTTCTCGGCGGTATTTTTTTCAGTTTTTTTACAATTTCCGCTATGTGTTCAGGGGTTGTGCCGCAACAGCCGCCCACTATGTTGACCAGTGAAGATTCCGCAAATCCGGCGAGCAAGGCGGATGTGTCTTCCGGTTTTTCGTTGTACCCGGTTTCGCTCATCGGGTCGGGCAGTCCGGCGTTTGGGTAGCAACTGACAAAGCAGTCCGCCACGCGGGAAAGTTCTTCAATGTGAGGCCTCATTTCCTCCGCGCCCAGAGCGCAGTTTATTCCCACGCTGATTGGCTTTGCGTGTTTTACAGAATTCCAGAAAGCCGCAACGGTTTGCCCGGACAGGGTTCTGCCCGACAGGTCTGTTACCGTCATGGAGAGCATCACGGGCAGTCTCCGCCCTCTTCTCTCAAACATCTCCTCCATCGCGTAAATCGCGGCTTTCATATTCAGAGTGTCAAAACTTGTTTCCGCCATCAGAATGTCCGCTCCGCCTTCCGCAAGCCCTTCCGCCTGTTCAAGATACGCGGCGGCAAGGTCGTCAAAATTCGCCGCGCGATATGACGGGTCTTCAACATTTGGAGACATTGAGGCGGTTTTATTTGTGGGTCCCAGCGCGCCCGCGACAAAACGCCGCCCGCTTCCGCCGGTTTCCTCCACCGCCTGCCGGGCAATTTCCGCCGCGCGTCTGTTTATTTCAAACACATGGTCTTCAAGCCCGTAATCCGCCTGCGATATGGAGTTCGCGTTAAAGGTGTTTGTTTCAATAATGTCGCATCCGGCTTTCAGATACTCCTTGTGTATGTTCAGAATGGCTTCGGGTTGTGAGAGGACAAGGATGTCGTTGTTTCCCTTCAGTATGTCGCCGCCGGTGTTTGTGAAAACCTTTCCCCTGAAGTCCTCCTCCTCAAGTTTCAGGCGCTGGATCATGGTTCCCATCGCCCCGTCAAGAAACAGGATTCTTTTTTGCAGGAGTTTTTTAAGGGCGGCTTCGGTTTCGCGCCCGGAATATTTTGATTTTTTCATTGAGTTATTTTCCGCGCGGTTTTTACCAGTTGTTTCTCAGTTCCCTGAGCGCCGCGAAAGTCCCGGCGTCTGAGTCCGTTCCGGCAAACGCCTCCCTTGCCTTCTCCGCCACTTTCGGGTTGTCATATCTCATAAACGGGTTATACAGTTTTTCCTCGTCAATCGTTGATACGGGGTCTTCAACACTTTTCACCTCTTCCAGTTTTCTTTTCGCGTCCGCATTGTCCGGCTCAAGGCTGAGGGCGAACTTCAGGTTTGTCTCCGCGTAGTTGTGTCCGCAGAATACGCGCGTTTTTCCGTCCAGATTTCTCAGTCTTTCAACGGATTTGAAAAGGTCTGCGGCGTTTCCCCCGAACTTTGTGTTCCCGCATCCCGAAAGAAAAAGCGTGTCTGCCACAAATGCGTTGCCGTCAATCAGCAGGGATATGTGGTCGGGGCAGTGCCCCGGAGTGTGCATAACGGAAAACTCCAGTTTCCCGAACGCGATAACACCGCCCTCGTCCACCGTTTCTTCCGCGCCGGTTTTTTCCGCCCCCAAAGGGTGAGACACAATTTTTGCTCCGGTGGCGCGCGCGGTTTCGGCGTTTCCCGCTATGTGGTCAGGGTGGGAATGTGTGTTCACTATCCGCTTGACGGTTATGGAGTTGTCCGAGATGTGGGAAAGAATCTCTCCCGGAGACAGGGGGTCTATCACAACGCCTTCGCCCGTTTCCGCGCAGGATACCGCGTAACTGTAGTTTCCGTCGCTTCCGGCAACGGGGAATCTTGCTATGGAAAACTGTCCGCAGTCAAAGATGTTCATGGCTTGAGAGATAAAATCTACACTATGCCCGAATTCAATCAAAAAACCGCCCTTCCGTGCCGCCGCCGCCGTTTTGACAACCCGCGTCCGCGCTGTCATATTAATACCCCGATTTGCTCCGCAGAGCCCTTGCCGGCTGCGCGGATTTTCGGGTGAAAAGGGGTTTGTGAACTATGTCTTTTGTGGAACAACTTTCCTGTAAAGAGTGCGGGCGTTCGTATCCGAAAAAAGCGCTTCATGTTTGCGAGGACTGTTTCGGTCCTCTTGAGGTGAAATACGATTACGCTGCCATCAAAAAGGCGGTTTCGCGTGAGAAAATAGCCTCCCGCGCCCCGAATATCTGGAGATACTCTGAACTTCTTCCCGTTGATGAAAAACCGCAAGCCGGGCTTGATGTTGGTTTCACTCCGCTTTTGAAGGCGGAAAAACTTGGCCGCGCTTTGGGGCACGGCAACCTTTACGTGAAAAACGACGCCGTTTCCTTCCCAACGCTTTCATTCAAAGACAGGGTGGTTTCGGTCGCGCTTTCAAAGGCGCTTGAGTTCGGATACAAGACCGTATCGTGCGCTTCAACCGGAAACCTTGCCAACGCGGTCGCCTCAATAGCGGCGGAGCGCGGGCTTGAGGCGATTATCTTTATTCCGCACGACCTTGAGAAATCAAAGGTGATAAACACCGTTGTCTACGGGGCGAAACTGGTTGGCATAAACGGCACTTATGATGACGTCAACCGTCTTTGCAGTGAGATAGCGGGCAGACGCGACTGGGCTTTTGTGAATGTGAACATGAGGCCCTATTACTCTGAGGGTTCAAAGAGTCTGGGTTTTGAGATTGCCGAGCAGATGGGGTGGAAGGTTCCGCGCCACATTGTGGTTCCGATGGCAAGCGGCTCTCTTTTGACGAAAATATGGAAGGCGTTTGGCGAGTTGCGCGAGGTGGGTCTTGTTGATTCTTCGGAGCAGGCTCCGGTTATGCACGGGGCGCAAG
Source organism: Thermodesulfobacteriota bacterium (assembly GCA_965226585.1). Taxonomy (GTDB): domain Bacteria; phylum Desulfobacterota_D; class UBA1144; order Nemesobacterales; family Mycalebacteriaceae; genus Mycalebacterium. The sequence continues at coordinate 858,596 of OZ245366.1, forward strand.
CGGCGGGCTGTTCGCCAATCTCGTCTGCGGTTAAAGACGGAAGGGATTTTTTCAAGCCCGTTATTCCCGACACAATCGCGAAATCGCTTTCAATTGGAAATCCCGCAGACGGCTACTACGCGATAAAGGTGATAAACGAGAGCGGCGGCGGCAGTGAAGACGCTTCCGATGACGAGATACGCGAGGGGATAGCCCTTCTTGCGGAGACCGAGGGCATATACACGGAAACTGCGGGAGGTGTTACGGTGGCAAGCGCGAAAAAGTTGATTGCCCGTGGGCTCATCCCTGATGACGGCGAGCCGGCAGTTCTGTGCATAACGGGCAACGGGCTTAAAACTCAGGACGCGATTGAAAACAGCGTTTCAACCCCTTATCTTATAGAGCCGAACATTGAGGATTTTGAAAAGATGTTCGCGGAAACCAACAGCAAATAAGGAGCCACCAATGCCGCTTGTCAGAATACCAACACCACTCAGAGCGCTTTCCGGAGACAAGGATGAGATTAGCATTTCCGCCGCCAATGTGGGGGAGTTGATTGAGAGTCTTGAAGCCGAATGCCCCGGAATGAAAGACCGCCTTTGCGATGAGAGCGGAGAGATACGAAGGTTTATCAACATCTACGTCAACAACGAAGACATCAGATTTCTTGATGGAAAAGACACAAAACTTTCCGACAGCGATAATGTTTCAATAATTCCCGCGATTGCGGGGGGTTGATGAAGTTTTTAGAACTCCTTTTCTAATTCTTCCAAAATCTTTTTCTGTTTTCCCGACAGTTTTTTCGGTATGTCCACTTTGACGGTTACGAAAAGGTCTCCCGCGCCTCTGCCGTTTATGTTCGTTATTCCTTTTCCCTTCAGTCTTAAAACCGTTCCCGGTTGAGTGCCGGACGGGATTTTGAACGTTATGTCTTTTTTTCCGTCAAGTGACGGAATGGATATTTCATCGCCGTTTATCGCCTGTATAAAATTGATGTTCGCCCCGCACAACAAGTCTGCTCCCTGTCTTGAAAATGTTTTGTGCTCGGAAACTATGCAACGTATGTAAAGGTCGCCGTTTATGCCGTCTTTTCCCCTCGCCGCCTGCCCCTCGCCTCTGATTCTGAGACGGGTTCCGTTGTCAACACCCGGAGGTATGGAAACCTTGACCTTGCCCGTTTCCCGCAAAATCCCCTCGCCCCGGCAGTCTCCACACGGCTCCGTTATTAACTCACCCCTGCCTCCGCAACCCCGGCATGTCTGCCGTACGGAGAAAAACCCCTGAGAATAACCCTGCTTGCCGCTTCCGCCGCACTGGTCGCACGTTACGGTTTTCTCTCCGCCCTTTCCGCCACACTTGACGCAACGGACAATTCTCGGAATCTCCACCTCTTTTTTGCACCCGAAAACCGCGTCTTCAAATGTGATGGCAAGGTCAAGTATAAGGTCTTGCCCCCTCTGGGGTCCTCCCCTTCTCCCGCCGCCCGAAAAAACATCATCAAAAAGGTCGCCGAACAACCCGCCCAAATCACTGAAACCCTCGCCGCCGCCAAAACCGCCGCCGAAATCAAACGACTGCCCCGCCGCTCCCGCGTGTCCGAAATTATCGTATTGCGCCCTTTTCTGCTTGTCTGACAGAACCTGATACGCTTCGTTTATTTCCTTGAATTTCGCTTCGGCGTTACTCTCCTTGTTTCTGTCGGGATGATATTTAAGGGCGAGTTTTTTATACGCCTTTTTTATTTCCTCTTCGCCCGCCCCTCGCGAAACGCCCAGAGTTTCGTAATAATCTTTTTTCGCCATCTTTGCCCGCTATTTCCCTTTTTCGTCTCCGCCCGATGACACGGCAACAACAACGGGGCGAACCAAAGTTTCACCCGCCGTGTAGCCCTTTGCTATTTCCTCCACAATACAGCCCTCAGGCACTTCGCTTGAATGCCTTTTCTCTATCGCCTGATGCAGAGCGGGGTTGAACTTCTCCCCGGCTCCGGCAGATATCTGCGTTATGCCGAAGTTTTGCAGTTGCGAAACCCCCTGGTCGTAAGTCAGGCGCACTCCCTGAATAAGCCCGTCCGCATCCGCCCCCGGCTGTCCGCCGTGGCGAAGCGCGAGGTCCAGACTGTCCAGAATTCCGAATATTGACGCCGCTATGTCTCTGATGCCCTCAAGGCGCGCCGTTTGTCTCTCTTTTTCCGCGCGTTTTCTGTAGTTTTCAAAATCCGCGCTCAGACGGACAAACCTGTTATCCAACTCGCTGTATTTTTCTTCAATCCCCTTCTCTTTTTCGCTGTCCGCCGCCTGCGGTTTATTTTGCTCTTCCCCGCCGTCCTGCGGGGCGTTTTCGTTTTTGTCTTTTTTTCCGGAACTCATTGTGTATCCCCCCGTTTGTTAAAATCCGGGTCTTCCATGTAAAGCCGCGAGTTTCTTATGTAATTTTCCGCGGATTTTTTTATTTCTTCTTTTTCTTCATCCGTCAAATCCCTCACAATTTTTGCCGGCACTCCCACCGCGAGTTTTCCCGAAGGCAGAACAAAACCCGGAGGCACAAGCGCGCCCGCGCCCACAACAGAACCGCTTTCTATTTTCGCGCCGTCAAGAACAACCGCCCCCATTCCTATCAGAACATTGCTCTCAACAACACAGCCGTGAACAACCGCGTTGTGCCCTATCGTAACAAAATCGCCTATTTCAAGCGAATATCTGCCGCCGGTTACGTGGAGCATCGTGTTGTCCTGCACATTTGTGCCGCCGCCGATTTTGATGCTGTGAACATCCCCCCTCGCCACCGCGCCGAACCAGATGCTTGACTGCTCGCCAAGCGTAACATCTCCCACTATGACGGCTTGCTCTGCAACAAAAGCGGTCGAGTGTATGGACGGGAACTTTCCTTTGAGGGCTTTTATCAATTTATTTGTCTGTTATTTCAGCGTCTATGACTTCGCCCGAATCGTCATTACCTTTTTTCCCGTCCGCCTGTTTTTCTCCGGCGTCTCCGCCCGCAGGCTCCGCCCCGTTTGCCTCCTGCTGTTGCTTGTACATAATCTCGGCGAGATTGTGAGACGCCTTTGTTATCGCCTCTTGCGCCTTCTCCATCTCTTCGGGATTGTCAGACTTTATCGCGGCTTTTCCGGACTCAAGCGCCTGCTCAAGTTCCTTTTTTTCCTCTTCGGAAAGCTTGTCTTTGTGCTCTTCAAAGGTTTTTTCCGTTGAATATATCAACTGGTCCAACTGGTTTTTCGCCTGAACCGACTGATGTTTTTTCTCGTCATCTTCGGAGTTTTCCTTCGCCTCGTTAATCATGCGGTCTATCTCATCCTGAGAAAGTCCGCTTGACGATTCCACCTTCACCTTCTGCTCCTCTCCGGTCGCCTTGTCTTTTGCCGCAACATGCAGAATGCCGTTCGCGTCTATGTCAAAAGAGACCTCTATTTGAGGCATTCCTCTCTGAGCGGGCGGGATTTTATCCAGTATAAACCTCGCAAGCGTTCTGTTGTCGGAAGACATTTTCCTCTCGCCCTGAAGAACGTGGATTTCAACCTGCGGCTGATTGTCTTCGGCGGTTGTAAATACCTGACTTTTTTCTGTCGGTATTGTCGTGTTCGCCTCAACAACCGGCGTCATAACGCCGCCGAGTGTTTCAATTCCAAGCGAAAGAGGCGTAACGTCCAGAAGCAGAACGTCCTTCACGTCTCCGCTGAGAACCGCGCCCTGAATCGCCGCGCCCATCGCCACAACTTCGTCAGGGTTGATGCCCTTGTGCGGCTCTTTTCCGAAAAACTCGGTAACGGTTTTCTGAACAAGCGGCATCCTTGTTGAGCCGCCCACAAGCAGAACCTCAGATATGTCTGAAGCCTTGAGCCCTGAATCTTTGAGCGCGTTTTTGCACGGCTCAAGGGTTCCCTTGACCAGCGGGTCTATCAACTGCTCAAGTTTTGACCTTGTAATTTTCATCACAAGATGCTTCGCGCCCGAAGAGTCCGCCGTTACAAACGGAAGGTTCACTTCGGTCTCAAGTTTGCTTGACAGTTCAATCTTGGCTTTTTCCGCCGCCTCTCTGAGCCTCTGGATTGCCATCTTGTCGCCCGAAAGGTCTATGCCGCTGTCTTTTTTGAACTCCTCCGTGATGTAGGCAATTATGTGGCGGTCAAAGTCATCTCCGCCGAGCGAGGTGTCTCCGCCCGTTGATTTCACCTCTATAACGCCGTCGCTTATCTCAAGAACCGAAACGTCAAACGTTCCGCCGCCGAGGTCGTACACGACTATTTTGCGGTCTTTCTGATTGTCAAAACCGTAGGCGAGCGCGGCGGCGGTGGGCTCGTTGATAATTCTGTCCACCTTCAGCCCCGCGATTTTTCCCGCGTCTTTTGTTGCCTGTCTCTGGCTGTCGTTAAAATACGCGGGCACGGTGATAACGGCTTCGGTAATTTCCGAGCCCGTGTAGCTTTCCGCCGCTTTTTTGAGCTTCATCAGCACATGAGACGCAATTTGCGGCGGCGAGTATTTTTTGTCTTCCGCTTCAATCCAGGCGTCTTTTCCCTCAGGCGAGGAGACAACACCGTAGGGAAGTTTGTCCACAAGATCCTTCACTTCGTCCAGCCTTCTTCCCATTAGGCGTTTGGATGAGTAAATCGTGTCTGCCGGATTTACGACCGCCTGCCTTTTCGCGGAGCCGCCAACCAGCACGCCGTCCTCTTTTGTGAAGGCGACCGTTGAGGGAGTTGTGCGCTCCCCCTCTTCGTTCACGATAATTTTTGCCTCTCCGCCTTCAACAAGCGAGACGACAGAGTTTGTTGTTCCGAGATCTATTCCGATTATTTTTCCCATTGTTTCCTCCGTTTACGTGAGTTTTTTTGCCATGCTGACGGCGGGAGACCGTTTCAGTCTGGCGATTGCTTTGCTTTCTATCTGCCTTACCCTTTCCCGTGAAACTCCGAACTTTCTTCCCAGGTCTTCAAGTTTTTCGGGCTTTTCCGCAAGAAAACGCGCTGTGATAATTTCCCTCTCCCTCTCATCAAGTCCGCTGACGGCTTTTGAGAGAGCGTTTTTCTTCATCTCCATGCTTTCCGATTCCTCAAAAACCGCTTCCTGACCCGGAGAGGAGTCGGCAAGCATCTGAAGGTGCGAAACAGAATCTGAATTTCCGTCAATTCCGCAATCAAGCGAAAAATCTCTCATCGCGCGGTTTCTAATCGCGCCGGACTGAAACATTTTTCTCTCCTTGCGTCCGCCAATTCTCACGGCTCCACAGAAGCGCATTATGTGTTCGTGTATGCGCGCCCTTATCCACCACACCGCATATGAGATAAGACGGTAGCCGCGATGCGGGTTGAACTTCTTCACCGCAGTCATCAGACCTATTGAACCCTCCTGAACGAGGTCCATCAAACCCGCGCCGTAACTTGTGTACTGCCGGGCGATTTTGACGACAAAACGCAGGTTTGACGCAACAAGGGCGTGTGCCGCCTCAATGTCGCCCTTTTCCGCGTGCCTTACGGCAAGGGAGAACTCCTCTTCCCTGCTGAGCAAGGGGTGGCACTCCACATCCCTTAAAAACGCTCCGATATTTGAACTTACCGCCATCTGTTTCATAGTCAGTTGCCTTCAAAACTCAAGATAAACACGGAACCCCCCGTGTCAAGAAATAAAGGCAATTTTACGGAAAGAAAATTTACACGGCGAAAACAGCGATTTGTGTTTTGTAAGAGTGGGTTATGGGGCGAAGTTGTAGTTGTGATTTAACGCGCTTGCGCGCCGGACAGCCGCGATAACGTTACGCTATCGCGCCAACCGCCTTCTCCGCGGCTTCTTTCATGTCGGCTCCGGTGGTTATGTCCAGCCCCGATTCGGCAAGCATCTTCCTGCCCAGTTCAACGTTTGTTCCCTCAAGCCGCACAATAAGCGGAACCTTTATTCCCACATCTTTCGCGGCGGCGATTATGCCCTCCGCTATTACGTCGCACTTCATTATGCCCCCGAAAATGTTGACCAAAACGGATTTAACGTTTTTGTCGCTCAGTATCATCTTGAACGCCTTTGTTACCTGCTCTGTTGTCGCTCCGCCTCCCACGTCAAGGAAGTTCGCCGGCTCCGCGCCGTAGTATTTGATTATATCCATTGTCGCCATCGCGAGCCCCGCGCCGTTGACAAGACAGCCGATGTTGCCCTCCATTTTGACAAAACTGATGCCGACCTCTCTCGCCTCAACGTCTATGGGATTTTCATCGCTTGTGTCGCGCATTGCCTCAAGGTCTTTGTGCCTGTAAAGGGCGTTGTCATCCAGATTGACCTTGCAGTCAAGCGCGAAGATGTCGTTGCCGGAGGTCAAAATAAGCGGGTTTATCTCGGCAATTGAACAGTCGTTTTCCCGGTAAAGCCGGTAAAGATTTGAAATAAACGCGACCGCTTTGTTCACGGTTTTGCCCGTGAGCCCGAGTTTATACGCTATGCGTCTGCACTGAAACGGCTGTACACCGACCGCCGGATCCACGAATTCTTTTACAATCTTTTCAGGCGTTTCCTTCGCGACTTCCTCTATTTCAACGCCGCCCTCTGAACTCGCCATAATAACATCGCGCTCGCTTGAACGGTCTGAAACAACGGCAAGGTAGAACTCGTGGGCTATGTCTGCGGGCTCTTCAACGAGAACCTTGCGCACAACCTTCCCTTCCGGTCCCGTCTGATGGGTTACGAGCGTCATTCCCAGCATTTCGGAACTGATTTTTTCCGCCTCTTCGGGAGTTGCCGCTATTTTAATTCCGCCCGCCTTTCCTCTGCCTCCGGCAAGCACCTGCGCCTTGATGACAAATTTGTCAAATTTTAATTCCTCAGCGCAAGCACGCGCCTCTTCCGCCGTATCGGCAACCTTTCCCGCCGGAACGGGCACGCCGTATTTTGAAAGCAGTTGTTTTGACTGATATTCGTGAAGGTTCAATTTTTCTCTCCTTTTAAGTTATTTTATCGCCGATTTTATCCAATCCCTTTTCATCGCGGATATGTTTGTGATGGAAATTCCCTTCGGGCATACCGCTTCGCACTCGGCGTGGTTTGAGCAGTTGCCGAAGCCCTCTTCATCCATCCTGTTGACCATTCTTCTGACCCTTGATGCCGCTTCGGGCGCGCCTTGAGGCAGAATTCCCAGATGGGATATTTTTGCGGAAGTGAAAAGTGAAGCGGACGCATTCGGACACGCCGCCACGCACGCTCCGCATCCTATACACTCGGCTGAGTCCATTGCCTCATCCGCCACTGTTTTCGGTACGGGCACATCGTTCGCGTTCGGCGCGCTTCCCGTGTTGACGGAAATGTATCCGCCCGCGCGTATGATTCTGTCAAACGCGCTCCGGTCAACCATTAAGTCTTTCTGAACCGGAAACGCGTTAGCCCTGAACGGCTCAATAAATATGGTGTCTCCGTTTTTGAAGTGCCTCATGTGCAACTGGCAGACGGTTGTTTCGGGTTCGGGCCCGTGCGCTTCGCCGTTGATGGTGATTCCGCAGGTTCCGCAAATCCCCTCGCGGCAGTCGCTGTCAAAAGCTATGGGGTCTTTGTCGTCTTTCAGCAAACCTTCGTTGACAACATCCAGCATTTCAAGAAAAGACATATCGCCCGACACGTTTTTTGCTTCGTATTCTTTCATTGAGCCTTTTGAGTCCGCATCTTTCTGCCGCCAGACCATAAGGGTCAAATTCATTTTTGGTGTGTTTTCAGACATCTGAGAAGAGCCTCTTGCGGGGCATACGAAACTTATATTAAACGCCGTTGTTTGTAAAAAACGTTCCGCGTCCGCCCTACTTATAACTCCTTGTTGACGGCTTTACGAACTCAAAATCCAGATTTTCCTTTTCGAGTTCCGCCTGCCCGCCGGGGTTGCTTTTCCATGCCGACACATACGCGTATTTTTCATCATCGCGCAATGCCTCTCCGTCTTGAGTCTGATACTCTTCGCGGAAATGCCCTCCGCATGACTCCTCTCGGTTCAGAGCGTCTCGCGCCATCAGTTCGCCAAGTTCAAGAAAATCAGCCACTCTGCCCGCCATCTCAAGGTTTTTGTTGATTGTGTCCGCGCTCTCGCCAATCTTCACGTTGTGGTAAAACTCCTCTCTTATTCTGGGAATTTCCGCAAGCGCGTGATTCAGCCCTTCAGAACTTCTGGACATTCCAACATAGTCCCACATTATCTTTCCGAGTTCGCGGTGGAACTCAAGAACCGTTTTATTTCCCTTGACTGAAAGAAGTTTTTCCGTGTTTTGCCTCACATTTTCCGCGCTTTCTCTGAACTCCGGCGCGTCTGTTCCGGTCTTTGGCAGTTCCGTTCCGGCAAAGTATTCGCCGATTGTGTACGGAATCACAAAGTAGCCGTCCGCAAGCCCCTGCATAAGCGCGCTCGCTCCCAGCCGGTTTGCCCCGTGGTCGGAAAAGTTTGCCTCTCCCAGAACAAAAAGCCCCGGAATTGTGCTCATCAGTCCGTAGTCAACCCACAGCCCGCCCATGCAGTAGTGAACCGCCGGATATATCCTCATCGGAACCTTGTAGGGATTTTCATCCGTAATCTTCCGGTAGATGTCAAAAAGGTTTCCGTATTTCGCTCTTACCTCGCCCTCTCCAAGCCGCTCAATCGCGGACGCGAAGTCCAGATAAACCGAAAGCCCCGTTTCGCCAACGCCCCCGCCTTCGTCGCATATCGCCTTTGCCGCCCTTGAAGCAACATCTCTCGGCACAAGATTTCCAAACGCCGGGTATCTTCTCTCAAGGTAATAGTCTCTTTCTTCTTCCGGTATATCGCCCGGACCTCTGGAGTCGTTTTTGTCTTTCGGAACCCACACTCTTCCGTCATTTCGCAGGCTTTCGCTCATAAGCGTCAGTTTTGACTGATGGTCTCCCGAAACCGGTATGCAGGTGGGATGTATTTGCGTGAAGCACGGGTTGGCGAAAAGCGCGCCCTTTTTATGACAGCGCCACGCGGCGGTTACGTTTGAGTTTCTGCCGTTTGTGGACAGGTAGTAGATGTTGCCGTATCCGCCGGTCGCAAGAACCACCGCTTCTGCCGCAAAAGATTCTATCTCGCCGTTTTTCAGGTTTCTGCAAACCACTCCGCGCGCTTTTCCGCCTGATACAACAACGTCAAGCATTTCTCTCATGGGAAATATTTCCACCCCGCCTTTGTCCGCCTGACGCATCAGCGCGCTGTACGCGCCGATGAGCAACTGCTGTCCCGTCTGTCCGCGCGCGTAAAAAGTCCGCGACACTTGAGCGCCTCCGAATGAGCGGTTTTCAAGCATTCCGCCGTAGTCTCTCGCGAACGGAACGCCCTGCGCGGCGCACTGGTCTATTATTCCCGCGCTTATCTCGGCAAGGCGGTAAACGTTCGCCTCTCTCGCCCTGTAGTCTCCGCCTTTGATTGTGTCGTAGAAAAGCCGCCAGACGCTGTCGCCGTCATTCTGATAGTTCTTCGCGGCGTTGATGCCGCCTTGCGCCGCTATGCTGTGAGCGCGGCGCGGAGAATCCTGTATGCAGATGTTTTTTACCTTGTATCCCAGTTCGGCAAGAGACGCCGCCGCAGACGCGCCCGCAAGACCGCTGCCCACAACAATGACGCTAATCCCGCGCTTGTTTGCCGGGTTAACCAGAGGCACTGTGGATTTGTATTTTGTCCACTTCTCCTCAAGCCCGCCTTCGGGCATTTTTGCCTTAAGAGACAACCGTTTATCCTCCGCTCCCCACAAAATATATCCAAAGCGGGATAACAAGAAATCCGGTGGACAACGCCGCCGCGACCATATACCCCGTTACCGTTACGGACTTCATATACTTTTTGTTGACCGCTCCGAGCGACTGAAACGCGCTCCAGTATCCGTGCCTCAAGTGAAAGCCCAGAAGTATCATCGCCCCGGTGTACAGAAGAACATTGAGCGGGTTTCCGAAGAATTCGTACACAAGGCGGTAAACGTCTCTCGTTGTTTCGCCCTGAATCTGTGTTGTGTAGCCCTCGGCAACTCCCGGACCGAAGCGGAACGAAATCACGTGCCACACCACAAACGCTCCGAGCAGAATGCCCGTGTATATCATGTTTCTTGAAACGGCGGGTTTCGTGGCGGACGCTCTGCCGCTTGAGCCCGCGACATAATTCTCCGCGCGCGCCCTTCTGTTTCCAACCGCTATAACTATGGAACTGATTATGTGCGCTCCGAACACGGCAAGAAGTCCAATCTCAGTTGCCGTGAGAATCCATCCGAAGTCGTGCAGAAATTTTGCGTATGAGTTGAAGGGGTCGGGGTTGTTGCTGAACAGAGTCAGGTTTCCGAGAAGGTGAACCACCAGAAAGCCCACAAGGCTTATTCCGGTGAGAGCGTTCAGGATTTTCTTTGCGACCGAGGACATTTTTCTTCACTCCGCTATGGAGTCAATTTTGTCGCACAGTTCCTTGACACGCGATGAGGAAATCCGCAGTTCCTCCGCCTCGGTATCCGTGAGCTCTATTTCAACGATTTCCTCGGCTCCTTTCTCTCCGAGTTTGACGGGAAGTCCCGCGAAAATGCCGTCAATTCCGTACTGCCCCTCAGCGAGAACACAGCAGGGAAGTATCTGTTTTTTATCCTTTATTATCGCCTCCGCCATCAGCGCGGCAGACGCGCCGGGGGCGTAGAACGCGCTTCCGGTTTTAAGAAGCCCCACTATTTCCGCGCCGCCCTTGCGGGTTCTCTCCACAAGCGCGTCTATTTTTGCCGGGGCAAGAATATCTGTGAGCGGAATCCCGGACACGGTTGTGTATCGGGAAAGGGGAACCATGTCGTCGCCGTGCCCGCCAAGCACAAACGCGTCTATGTTTTCAACGGATACGTTCAACTCTTCCGCTATGAAGGTTTTGAAGCGCGCAGAATCAAGAACTCCCGCCATTCCCATCACGCGCTCTTTCGGAAATCCGCTTGTTTTGTAAGCCGTGTACACCATGGCGTCAAGCGGGTTTGTTACGAGAATAAGAATTGCCTGCGGGGATTTTTCCGCGACCTGTTTTACAACCTGCCGAATGATTTTTGTGTTTGTGGAAACAAGATCGTCTCTGCTCATGCCGGGTTTTCTCGGCACTCCTGAGGTGACTATAACTATGTCCGAATTCGCGGTCTCGTCGTACCCGTTGCTTCCCGCGACTTTTACGTCAACACCAAGCACGGCGCACATCTGGGATATATCCAGCGCTTTGCCCTGAGGCATATCCTCAACGATGTCAACAATTACGACATCCGCAATCTCAAGTTCGGCAACTCTGAGCGCGGCGGTCGCGCCAACATTGCCGCCGCCGATTATGGATATTTTTGGTCTTGGCATGATGCTGACTGCGGGGTTTTCAACCCATGTTTTCAACTATGGCGTTTCCGAATTCACTGCATTTGAGCAGGGTCGCTCCGTCCATAAGACGCTCAAAATCGTAAGTTACGGTTTTGTTCTCAATGGATTTAGCCATGCCCCTCTCAATGAGGTCGGCAACTTCGTCCCAGCCGAGATGGCGGAACATCATAACTCCCGAAAGGATTACGGAACTCGGGTTCACTTTGTCCAGCCCCGCGTATTTCGGCGCCGTTCCGTGAGTTGCCTCAAAAATTCCGTGTCCGGTTTCGTAGTTTATGTTCGCTCCGGGGGCAATTCCTATTCCTCCGACCTGAGCCGCGAGAGCGTCTGAAAGGTAGTCGCCGTTGAGGTTCATTGTTGCTATCACGTCAAACTCTTTCGCCCTTGTAAGAACCTGCTGGAGGGTGATGTCTGCTATTGTGTCTTTCACCATCAGCTTTTTCTTGTAGTTGCCGCCGCCGTGCGATTTGTAGATTGAGTTGACAACCTCTTCCACCTCTGAGCACAAGTCGGCTTTCTGCGAGTCGGTCATCATGTCGTATCCGGGGTCTATTTTCTTCGCGTTGTCTTCTGTGCTGATGCCCGTATCCCTGTCTTTGTTGTCAAGAATCCAGCTCTCTCTCTCCGTTACCGTGTCTTTTCTGAACTCGGAAGTTGCCACCTCAAAGCCCCAGTCTTTGAAGGCTCCCTCGGTGAACTTCATTATGTTGCCCTTGTGAACAAAGCAGACGCTTTTGCGTTTGTGATCCAGAGCGTAGCGAATCGCCGCGCGCACAAGGCGGGACGTTCCCTCCTGCGAGACCGGCTTGATTCCTATTCCGGAAGTTTTCGGGAAACGGATTTTTTCCACTCCCATCTCTTCGCGCATAAACCCTATAATTTTCTTCGCCTCCGGGCTTTCGGCTTTCCACTCTATTCCGGCGTATATGTCTTCGGAGTTTTCGCGGAAAATTACCATGTCAACATCTTTCGGATTTTTCACCGGGCTTGGAACACCCTCGTACCACTTTACGGGTCTGAGACACACGTAGAGGTCAAGTATCTGTCTGAGGGCAACGTTAAGGCTTCTTATGCCGCCGCCGATGGGCGTTGTGAGAGGTCCCTTGATTCCCACAAAGTATTTTTTGAAATTCTCAATGGTTTCCGCGGGAAGCCAGTCGCCCGTTTCGTTAAACGCTTTTTCTCCCGCAAGCACCTCAAGCCAGTCAATCTTTTTGCTTCCGCCGTAGGCTTTTTCAACCGCCGAGTCGAAAACATGCTGAGACGATTTCCAGATGTCGGGTCCCGTGCCGTCTCCTTCAATGAACGGTATTACCGGATTGTCGGGAACAACCAGTTGCCCCCCTTCTTTGATTGTGATTTGTTGTCCTTCAGGCATTTATTTGCTCCTTGTTTTGATGTTTTCGAAAACCCCGTGCCGCCGGGGAAATAATAATTCCGCAACCTTTTGTTGTCAACGGCGCGCCGCGTTCAGTACTCCACCTGTTTCAGTTCCCAGTACGCCTTTGTGTCTTTCAGATGATCGTTTTCCATAATCAGTTCTACGGGCTTTTTCCCTTCCCTGTCGGTCTTGTTTGTGTTTGCCCCGTTCTTTATCAGAACAACAACCACCTCAGGGTTTTTGTTGTTCTGCGCGGCTTTTATAAGAGCCGTTTTTCCGTCAAACCCCGTTGCGTTGATGTCTGCCCCGGCTTCCACAATGGTGAGAACAACGTCTTCGCTGTTGTTGTTCCAAGCCGCTTTCATAAGCGCCGTTTCTCCGTTTGAGTCCACCATGTTGACGTCCGCCCCGCCTTCTGCGAGCGTTTTGACAACTTCTGAATTGTTGTTCCAAGCTGCGAACATAATCGGTGTTGCGTCATCCTCGTCTTTCGCGTTCACATCCGCTCCCGCATCTAAAAGGGCTTTGGCAATATCCGCTTTGGGGTTTTTTTCCGCCGCCACCATCAGCACGGTTCTGCCTTCCCTGTTTCGCGCGTTCACATCCGCCCCGCTTTCAGTAAGAGCGGAGATGGCTTCAACATCCTGCCTGAGTGTAATGGCAATTATCAGCGGAGACCTGCCCTTTGTGTCTCTCGCGTTCACGTCCGCACCGCTTTCTATTGCCTTTTCTATCTGCTTCACAGATGCGTTCTGAAGAAATATGTCGTCAACAAGACTGTTCTTTTCCTTATGCCCCGTGGAGAGGACTACAACAAGCCCCGCAAGACACAGAGCCGAAAAAACCAGAAGGGCTATAAGCAGTTTTCCCAGTCGCTTTTCCGGCTTCCACCTTACGGGGAAAGGGTTGAAGTAACCTTTACTGCCTTCTCTTTTCCAAACCATTTTTATTTTTATACCTGAGGGGTTTGCCTGTCCCGGCGCTCCCTTATTTCAGCGCCAATATAACAAACCTTTGCGGGAAACACAACAAAGCCCGCGCCCGGGTTCTACAGCATCTGTTTCAGAACGGTCTGTAGTATGCCTCCGTTGTTGTAGTATTCAACCTCAACCGGACTGTCCAGCCGGCAGATTGCGGTGAATGTTTTCTCCCCGTCTTTGCCGGTTGCTTTTACCTCAACTTCCGCTCCGGGTGTGATTTCCTTTGAAATCCCGGACACGGAAAAAGTTTCAAACCCCGTAAGCGAAAGAGTTTGCGCGTTTTCGCCTTCTTTGAACTGCAGAGGCAGAACGCCCATTCCGACAAGGTTGCTGCGGTGAATTCTTTCGTAACTTTCCGCGATTACATATTTAACGCCCAGAAGCGAAGTGCCTTTTGCCGCCCAGTCCCGTGAGCTTCCCGTGCCGTATTCCTTGCCCGCGATTACTATCAGCGGAATGCCCTCTTCCATGTATTTTTTCGCGGCGTCGTATATGGGCATCTCGTTTCCCGAAGGTATGTGAACCGTGAACCCGCCCTCTGTGCCCGGAACCATAAGATTTTTTATCCTGATATTCGCGAATGTTCCCCTCATCATAACTTCATGGTTTCCGCGCCGCGCGCCGAAACTGTTGAAGTCTTTCCGCTCAACGCCCTTTGAGACAAGGTAGGTTCCCGCAGGCCCTTCGGCTTGTATAACTCCCGCTGGCGATATGTGGTCTGTCGTTACGGAGTCTCCGAGAACGGCAAGCGCCCTCGCCCCTTCGGTGTCTCCGCTTTCCCTCTCCGTGCGCGCTTGAGAGAAGTCTTCAAAGAACGGCGGGTTTCTTATGTAGGTGGACTCTTCATCCCACTCATACAGAGCGCTTGACGGCGCGGAAAGTTCAGTCCACATATCGTCTCCGTCAAAAACTCCCGAATACTGACTCTTGAACATCTCAGGGCTTATGGATTCCGAAACCGTTTTGTTTATCTCTTCCTGACTTGGCCAGATGTCTTTCAGAAAAACGTCTTCGCCGCCGGAGCCCTTTCCGATGGGTGAGGAAAGAACATCTCTGTCAACTGAGCCGGCGAGCGCGAAAGCAACCACAAGCGGCGGAGACGCGAGATACGAAAACTTGACGAGCGGATGGATTCTGCCCTGAAAATTTCTGTTTCCGCTCAGCACGGAGGCGCAGGTGAGATTGCCATCTTTTATTCCGCGCTCAACCTCTTCGGGCAGAGGCCCGCTGTTTCCTATGCAGGTTGTGCATCCGTATCCCACAAGGTTGAAGCCCAGGGCTTCAAGCGGCTTGAGAAGACCAGCGGCGGACAGGTAGTCGGTAACCACCCTTGAGCCGGGGGCGAGGCTTGTTTTCACATACGGTTTTACACTCATTCCCCTTTCAACCGCCTTTTTCGCGAGAAGCCCGGCGGCAACCATAACGGAAGGGTTTGACGTGTTTGTGCAACTTGTTATCGCCGCTATTACGACCGAGCCGTCACTTATTTCGTGTTTTTCATTTTTAATCTCAATGCCGGCTTTTCCGTCTCCCGCTCCGTCCGTTTTTTCCTTCAAACTTTTCCTGTAAGACTCACGGAGATTTTCAAGGGCGACCCTGTCTTGAGGTCTGTCGGGTCCCGCAACTGAAGGCACGACCGTTGAGATGTCGAGTTCAAGTGTGTCCGTGTAGACGGGCTCGTGCCCCGCTTTTCTGAAAAGAGTTTGCTCGGTGGAGTATTTCTCAATCAGTTCCGAGCGGTCGCCCCTTCCGGTGGAGTTCACATAGCGCAGGGTTTCCGAATCGGTCGGGAAGAATCCCATTGTCGCCCCGTATTCGGGAGCCATATTTGCTATGGTCGCCCTGTCGGAAAGCGAAAGTTGTGAAAGCCCGTCTCCGTAAAACTCCACAAATTTTCCGACCACTCCCTTTTTTCTGAGCATTTCCGTAACGGTAAGAACCACGTCGGTTGCCGTGATGCCTTCAGACGGACTGCCGGTGATTTTGAATCCCGTAACTTCGGGCATAACCATGTAGAGGGGCTGTCCGAGCATACACGCCTCGGCTTCTATTCCGCCCACTCCCCAGCCGGCAACGCTGAGCCCGTTTATCATTGTCGTGTGAGAGTCCGTGCCGACAAGCGTGTCGGGATAGGCGACTGTCTTCCCGTCTTTTTCCGATGACGCGACAACATCGGCGAGGCACTCAAGATTTACCTGATGCACAATTCCTGTTCCCGGAGGAACAACCCTGAAATTGTCAAACGAGTTTTGCGCCCATTTCAGAAAACGGTAGCGCTCAACGTTCCTTTTGTATTCCAGTTCAACATTTTTCACAAAGGCGTCTCCGGAGGAAAAGTAGTCAACCTGTATTGAGTGGTCTATCACGAGGTCAACCGGAACCACCGGGTTTATGCGCGAGTGGTCTGCTCCTTCAATTTTGCTTACGGCGTCCCGCATTGAAGCGAGATCTGCCACGCAGGGAACTCCCGTGAAATCCTGAAGTATCACCCGCGCGGGCTTGTAGGGTATCTCCCTGTTTGATTTTTCGCCTTTCCAGTTCGCAATAGACAGAACGTGCTCTTCCGTAACGGTTTTGCCGTCGCAGTTCCTCAGGGCGTTTTCCAGAAGAACCTTTATGGAGAAAGGAAGGCGGCTGAGGTCTTTGCCGAGTTTTTCCTCAAGTTTGCGCACAGAGTATATGTGGTAGCGTTTTCCGCCCGCCTCAATCTCTTTGAGAGTGTTGAATCTGTCCTGCATGATGGGTTTTTGTTTGTCCGCCTTTTGCGCGCGGTGCTCGCCCCTAATCTACCCGACTGAGCGCGATTACGGAGTTTGTGCCTCCAAATCCGTAGGAGTTGGTAAGCACGGTTTTAAGTTTTGCTTCGCGCGCTTCGTTCGGCACGTAGTCAAGATCGCATTCGGGGTCTTTTGTAAAAAGATTTATGGTCGGCGGTATGACGGAGTTCTTAATTGCCAGAGCGCAGATGCACGCCTCAGCCGTTCCGGTTGCGCCAAGCATATGCCCGGTCATTGACTTTGTGGAACTGACAGCGATTTCATAAGCCCTGTCGCCGAAAACCTCTTTTATGGCGGCGGTTTCGTTCGCGTCATTCAGTTTTGTGGATGTGCCGTGCGCGTTGATGTAGTCAATCTCATCAGGATTGACGCCTGAGTTCTGAAGAGCCATTTGCATACACCTCACGGGCCCGTCAAGGGACGGCGCGGTTATGTGATGCGCGTCTCCGGTCATTCCGGCTCCCAGCACTTCGGCGTATATGTCTGCCCCGCGCGCCTTTGCGAATTCGAACTCTTCAAGAACAACAATGCCCGCGCCTTCGGCGAGAATGAAGCCGTCTCTGTCAAGGTCAAAAGGTCTTGATGCGGTTGCGGGGTCGTCATTTCTTGTTGAAAGCGCTTTTATCACATTGAAGCCCGCAACCGTCAGGGGAACAAGAGGGGCTTCGCTTCCGCCCGCTATCATGGCGTCCGCGTCTCCGTTTTTAATCAGCATTGCCGCAAGAGACAGAGAGTGCCCGCTTGCCGCGCAGGCGGTTGTGGTGCTGCAGTTGGGACCTCGCGCGTTGAACTTGATTGACGCGTACCCCGCCGCCATGTTCGTTACCACGTTTGGAATAAAGAAAGGCGAAACCCTTCCGGGACCTTTTTCGTCCAGTGTTCGAACCATGTCGCAGTAGGTTGTCGTTCCGCCGATTCCGGACGCTATAATCATTCCGACCCTCGGAGAAATGCTGTCCGTAATCTCAAGCCCTGAGTCTTTAATAGCTAGGCCTGTTGCCGCAATGGCGTAATGAATAAAAGGGTCATCTCTGCGGGCTTCACGCGCAGACATGAAGTCTTCCGGGTTGAAACCCTTGACCTCGCCCGCTATACGGGTTTTGTTGTCCGAGGTATCAAACCTGGTTATCTCAGCGACACCGCTTTGACCGTTGCACACGGCTTCCCAGGTTTTTTTGTGTCCGATACCGAGAGGGGTTATAAGGCCGAGTCCGGTGATGACGACTCTACGCGCCATCTCCCTGGCTCTCCTTTATGAAATCAACCGCATCCTGAACGGTAACAATTTTTTCAACGTCTTCGTCCAGAATCTCGATTCCGAACTCGTCCTCTATTGACATGACCAACTCAACCAGATCCAGAGAGTCGGCTCCAAGGTCGTCAATGAAAGACATTTCAGGCTCAATTTCATCAGCCGCCTTGCCGAACTGCTGGGCTATCATGCCCTTAACCTTCCCTATCATTTCGGTTTCTTTCTCTTGAGACATTTGAATCCTCCTTTTTGATTTGTCTTTTATATCTCTTTTGCCTGTTAAATGTAAAGACCGCCGTTAACTTTTATTATTTCTCCCGTTATGTAAGACGCTTTTTCAGAAGCGAGAAAAACCACCGCGCCGGAAATATCGCCCGTATTTCCGTACCTGCCAAGTGGAATTGATTCAAGGTACGTGTTTTTCATTTCTTCGGGAATGGAAGCCGTTATGTCTGTCTCCACAAATCCGGGACTCACTGCGTTCACGGTTACGCCCCTTGAAGCGAACTCTTTCGCGGCGGATTTTGTAAACCCTATTATGCCCGCTTTCGCGGCGGAGTAGTTAATCTGTCCGGGATTTCCCATCTCACCCACAACGGAGGTGATGCTTATTATCCTTCCGTATTTTTCGTTCAGCATATTTCTTGCCACCGCTTTCGTGCAGTTGAATACACCTTTGAGATTTGTGTCCAGAACTTCGTCCCAGTCCGTTTCCGCCATTCTGACAAACAATTTGTCTTTCGTGATTCCGGCGTTGTTGACGAGTATCTGAATGCCGCGCTTCTCAACAATCGGGGAAAGGGCTTTGTCCACCGCTTTGCCGTCTGAAACATCAAACCGCAAAACCTCTCCGCTTCCGCCGTCGCTTTTTATCCGTCCGAGAGTGTCTTCCGCCGCGTCCGGGTTTGAGGCACAGTTCACAATCACGTGGCAACCTTGCGCCGCAAGGTCTATCGCCGTTTGTTTTCCTATCCCCCTTGACGCTCCCGTAACGAGAGCGGTTTTGCCCCTGAATGCTCCGTCAGAACTCATTTCGCTAAATCTTATGCAAATGCTCCGCCATTTCAAGATTGGCGGTTTCCGCCTCCGCGACAGTTCTTCTTATCAGCCCGCACAGTGCCCTGCCGGGACCTATCTCAATAAACCTGCCGACCCCTCCGCTCTTCATATATTCCACCGATTCAGACCATCTGACCGGACCCGTTATCTGTTTCAGCAGGAGCTCTTTAACCCTTTGCGGGTCGCTGTTTCCTTCCGCTTCAAAGTTTGTGACAACCGGCGTTTTGATTTCAGACACCTTCACTTCGTCAAGAAAGGCGGCAAGTTTTTCAGCCGCCGGGCTCATAAGCGGGCAGTGGAAAGGCGCGCTCACTT
Source organism: Thermodesulfobacteriota bacterium (assembly GCA_965226585.1). Lineage (GTDB taxonomy): Bacteria > Desulfobacterota_D > UBA1144 > Nemesobacterales > Mycalebacteriaceae > Mycalebacterium. The sequence goes on from OZ245366.1 coordinate 877,681, forward strand.
TCAGAGGCACGGCTCTTTTCGCCCCGCGCTCAAGCGCCTCTTTTCCCGCCCGTTCAACCGCTCCCGCGGCTCCCGAAATTACCGTCTGTTCGGGCGAGTTGTAGTTTGCGGGCCACACGCCTCCGTTACCGGAAGCGGCGCAAATATCCTCAACATCTTTCTTTGCGAGACCGATTATCGCCGCCATCGCCCCTTCACCCGAAGGAACCGCCTCCTGCATCAACTCGCCTCTTTTTCTTACAGTTCGCACCGCGTCTGAAAACTCAATCGCCCCCGCGCACACAAGCGCGGAATATTCTCCGAGGCTGTGCCCGGCGACAAATTCGGGCTTCAATTCCGTTTCCTTCTCAAGCGCGGCAAGCGCCGCAGTGCTGACGGTCAGAATCGCGGGCTGAGCGTTAAAGGTGAGACTAAGGGTTTCCTCATCTGAGTCGAAACACAGTTTTGCCATGTCTTTGCCGGTGGAGTCGCTTGCCTCCTCAAACACGGCGCGAGCTTCGGGAAAGTTGTCGTAAAAATCCTTTCCCATTCCAACGTTTTGAGAACCTTGTCCGGGGAAAACAAAAGCTGTCATTTTGGTTTCAGTTCCGCGCGCGGCTTTTGCGGCGGGGAGCGGTTTATTCCTCAGCCTCTCCGGACTCCTCTCTCATAAAAGGTTTTCCTTTATAGTGGCCGCAGTGCGGGCACGCCCTGTGCGGATGCATTTTCTCATTGCACTCCGGACACATTGAACTCGCGGGCACAGCCGCCTTGTAGTGTGTCCTTCTCTTTTTTGATTTTGAAGTTGAAGTTTTTCTCTTTGGTACTGCCATGCTGTTTCTCCTTTATCCCGCCGTTACCGGCAGATTTTTAAGAGCGTTGAACTTTGAGTTCTCCGCCTCTGCCTCCGTGCAACCGCAGGTTTGTTCATTCAAGTTCGCCCCGCATCCCGGACACAGTCCTTTGCAGTTTCCCGCGCACACAAGACGTTCGGGCATCGCCATCGCAACCTGTTCTCTCATCTCGTCCGAAATATCTATTACGTTTCCGCCTTCTTCAGGCATGGGGAAAAACGAGTCAATCCGGCGGCTTACGCCCTTTTTTGCTTCGTTCAGGCAACGCGAACACAGGGAAACCATCTCAAACGACAACTCTCCCAAAACGCGCAACTGCCCGCCCATTTTCTCAATCCCCGCGCTGAACAATATCGGGGAAGTCAGTTTCGTGTCACCTTTTTCTTCAGCGATTTCTTTTATGTTGGTGAGCCAGCCGGCATCTCTGGAAACCTCAAAAAACAGACATTCGTCCTCAATTTCCCGCTGTTTGAAAATCATCGGCGCACCGCGAAAACGCTCAAAATCCGCCTCAAATATAAATAGTAACGGAGGTTTTGCAAATGCCCCCGGCTTCTTCACCCGCCGCCGTCTTTCTTTTCAAGAAACGGTTTGAGCATGTCAATTGGAATGGGAAGGATAATTGTTGAGTTCCGCTCGGATGGCAAATCCGACAGCGCTTGAAGAAACCTCAACTGAAGGGACGCGGGGTTTTTTGAGAGAATATCCGATGCTTCGGAGATTTTTTGTGACGCCTGAAACTCTCCCTCCGCGCTTATGATGCGCGCCCTTCTCTCCCTTTCGGCTTCCGCCTGCTTTGCCATCGCCCTCTGCATCTCCTGAGGGAGGTCAACGTGTTTAACCTCAACAAGCGTAACCTTGATTCCCCAGTCATCAGTTTGCGAGTCAAGAATCTCCTGCAGTTTCATATTGAGTGATTCCCTCTCGGTCAGAAGATCATCCAGTTCAACCTGTCCGAGTACGCTTCTGAGGGTTGTCTGCGCGAGCTGTGATGTGGCGTAGTAGTAGTTCTCAACCTTCACGATTGTGTTGATCGGGTCAACCACCCTGAAGTAGAGCACGGCGTTGACCTTGACCGAAACGTTGTCTTTTGTAATAACGTCTTGAGGGGGAACATCCATCGCGATTACGCGAAGGCTGATTCTTGTCAACTTATCAACGAAGGGGATTATCCACACAAATCCGGGTCCCTTGACACCGATAACGCGCCCCAGCCGCATAACGACTCCCCTTTCGTATTCTTTCAGAATCTTGGTTCCCGATATAATAATCAGGACGAGAATTATCAGCAGTGGTGTGTATGATGCAAACATTGTGTCTCCGTTTTGTGCGTCTTAACTTTTTTGTCCGGGGGATTGCCGGTCAAACCGCTCAACTTTCAGCCTCATTCCCCGGCTTTTTCCGCGAACCACAACCTCTGAGCCTTCAGACAATGGGTCGCCGCTTTCCGCCTTCCAGTATTCCCCGCCGATGAGAACTATACCTCTGCCGTCCTTCCAGTCAACAACCGTCCCCTCCCTGCCTTCGCCGTGAGTGTCTCCGCCCAGATACCGTATTTTCGGGGAGCGAATCATCGAGAAAACCACGGCGGCAAAAAGTATGCCGAACATTCCCGCGGTTGCCGCGAGGGTTTTTCCGCCCACACCGATGCCCGTCTGCGCGGGGTCAAAAAGAAGCAGACCTCCGGCAGTCAGCGACACTATTCCCGCGATTGCGAGAAGCCCGTAACTTGTCATAAAAACCTCCGCCGTCATCAAACCCGCGCCCAGAATTACAAGCCCGAGCCCCGCGTAACTGAAAGGAAGTATCTGCAGTGAGGCGAAAGCCAGAATCAGGGCTATGGCGCCCACAACGCCCGGGAAAATGCTTCCGGGATTGTAAATCTCCATCAGAATTCCGATTGAGCCCAGAGACAGCAGAAGGTATGCGATGTCCGGCGAGCCGAGTATGTTTCCCATTCGCTGGCGCGCTGTCATTTTGTGAGTGAGTATCTTCGCCCCCGCCGTTGAGAGGCTCACCTTTTTTCCATCCGCCTTCACGGCGGTTCCGTCTATCTTTTCAAGAAGCGAACTCAAGCTTTCCGCCGTCAGGTCTGAGATGTTGTTTTTGAGCGCGTACTCCCACGTTACGGACGAACTTTTCGTAACCGCCTTGACCGCCCATTTTTTGTTGCGATCTCTCTGCTCCGCGATGCTTTCAATGTAAGACGAGGCGAAGTTTTCTATCTTTTCTCCCGCTCCGCCCTCTTCAACCTTGCCCTGCATGGTAACGGGACGGGCGGCGCCGATGCTTGTGCCCGGAGCCATCGCCGTTACGTGCGCCGCGAGAAATATGAAAACTCCGGCGGATGTGGCGGTTGCCCCGGATGGCGAAACATAGGCGACCACAGGAACCGGAGAGTTCAGAATGTCTTTGACTATATCCTTTGTTGAAGTAAGCAGACCGCCCGGCGTGTCTATGATTATCACAACCGCAGACGCTTTTTCATTCTCCGCTTTTTCTATTCCCGTCTTTATGAATTCCGCTGAAAAAGGGTTGACTGTTCCGTCAAGAGAAACCGTTACCACGGTTTTTTCCTCCGCTCCCGCGACTGCGGCAAATACCGCGAATAGAAAAATTATGTATAAAAAACAGCCGCGCATCTTGCTACACCGCACTTGAAAAAATATAATAACCGCGAGTTAATGAATAACAACGACCAAAACCCGGATCCCTTATCCGGTTCCGGAGGCGGAATGCCGGGGCAGTTTTCCACTGTTGAAAACATACGCGCTCTCATCGCCCGTATGGGCGCGCTCACCATTGTTGCCCTTCTTCTTGTGCCCGTTACGGCTTTTCTGGTTTACGCGGTTTACTCCAAATCGCAAGACGCGAAGTTCTCAGAAGCAACTGCCGCGATAGAGACTGCGATAGAGGCGTATGGCGGCGGCGAAGTGGATGAGTCTCTTGGAATACTCATGGAAGTGAGAACCGGGTTTGCCGGCACGAAACCGGCAAAGGTCGCCGAATACTACGAAGGGGCAATACTGTTTTCCATTGAAGACGATGAGAAAGCACTTGAGCGGATGGAAAGTTTGCTCTCCTCTTCGCCGGACGAGCTTTTGAGGAATGAAACGCTTTTTATGGCGGGCTTTTCAAACTTCCGCCTGAAGCGGTGGGATGAAGCGATTGCCTACTTTGAAAAACTGGCGCGGAGCGCGAACGTGTCTTATCAGAAAAGAGTTCTCCCGCTTCTGGGAACCGCATATATGAAGAAAGGGGAAAAGGTGAAAGCCGAAGCCGTTTATAAAAGATTTGTAACCGCTTTCCCGAAAGCGAACATAATCGGCAATGAGACCGAAGATTCAAATTAGCTTCCGTGTTTAAGATTTTACGCGGGAATATCCGCGGGATATTTTTTGCCGAAGGGGGGACTCGAACCCCCACGCCGCAAGGGCACTACCCCCTTAAGATAGCGCGTCTACCAATTCCGCCACTTCGGCTGTGGGAACCGATTGTATCACAATTAGGCTTCAAATGAAGTTCCAAATGACTTCAAGCCCCGAATTTCGCGAGACGCCCGGCGTGCGCGAGAGCAAGCGGCATTATTTCAACCGACCTTATGATTCCCAGTTCTCCCGTCCGGCAGTCAATTTCGTTGAAGCCTTTTGTGCCGCCGATGCTGTGGCGCGAACTGATAATAAGCGGAACCGGATGCCAGCTGTGAGCCGCCATCAGCGCGGGCGTTGAGTGGTCTCCCGTAATTATCAGAACGTCCGGGCACAGCGCGAGCAGGCGCGGAAGCAACTTGTCAAACTCCTCTATGGCGCGCGCCTTTTCACGGAAGTTCCCGTCTTCCCCGTATCTGTCCGTGGCTTTTACGTGCGTGTACACGAAGTCAAATTCAGAGAAAATCTTTTCCGTGCCCTCAACCGCCTGCCCGGTGCCCGCCCCGCGAGGGTCTCGTATTTCCATTCCCAGAATTCCCGCCACGCCCCGGTACATCGGATACGCCGCGACACACGCCGCCCGCAGTCCGTATGTTTCGCCAAACGGTTTAAAATCCGGGGGAGTTGAAAAACCCCTGAGAAGAACACAGTTCGCGTTTTTCCCGTCTTTCAGAATTTCACGCGCTTTTTTGCAAAATATGCCCGCCGCCCTAGCCGCCGCTCTGGTCTTTGCGTTCCGGCTTTCCGTTTTTACTTCCTCCGGAACCGCCGCGCCTTCTTTCTGCGGATCAGTGTCTGATATCTCATGACCGCCCGGAACGGGATGCGGGAACGTGAACACAACAACGAACCTGTGTTCAAGCCCCGGAACTATTTTCACCTTCGCCCCTCCCGCCTTTTTTATTGATGACGACAGCCGCTTCACAAGCGCCGCGCTTTGTTTTGTTGAGATTCTTCCCGCCCTTCTGTCCGTGAGGATTAACTCTTTTCCCCGCGCGCGGGCGGTGGCGAAATTCCCTCTTGCCACAACATCGTTTTTCCCGATTTTTATTCCAAGCCCCGCCGCCTCCACAACGCCCCTGCCCATCTCGGACGATACGGGGTCGTAACCGAAAAGACCCAGATGAGCGGCTCCGCTTCCGGGCGTGATTCCCGGTGCCACGGGAGTATGAAGCCCGCACGAAGACGAGCGCGCCAGTTTGTCCAGATTCGGTGTTTTTGCCGCCTGAAGTTCGGTTTTTCCCTTAACCGGCAAGCCGCCAAGCCCGTCAAGCACGCACATCAGAATGCGCGAATCCGACTTCACACGGATGCTCTCCACAAGTGAACGCATATCAGACAATTTTCCTCTCCTCCCCTTTTCCGTTTATTTCAAAAACCGCCCCGTCTTTTGCGGGCTCAACATTTTCCGGCAGATTGTTTTTCAGCTCAAAGTAGTCCATATCGCAACTCATGTGCGTCAACACCGCTTTGCGCGGGGATATGATTTTTATCTGCTCAAGCGTCTGCTCAAGGTTGAAATGAGCCGGATGCGGCTTGCGCCTGAGAGCGCCGATTATCAGAAGCTCAACCCCTGAAATTTTTTCCATCGTCTCTGCGGGGATTCCGTTGCAATCCGTCAGGTAGGCAAAGCCCCCTATTCTGTAGCCCAGAATTTCCCACGAACCGTGCCTGATTTTCAGGGGAACTATTTTTGTCTCCCCAATGAAAAAGTCATTTTTTATTTCGTTGAGGCGCAGGCTCGGTCTGATGTCGCCCGTGTCGTCATCACGGAATATGTAACTGAAGTTTCTTCTCAGGTTTTCCGCTGTGGACTGATTCGCGTAGCAGTTTATTACCTTTTTGCCGAACCGCGTGAACGGTTTCAGGTCGTCTATGCCGTTTGTGTGGTCGGCGTGGGAGTGGGTGTAGAGAACTGCGCTGATGTCTGTAAACCCCTCGCGGAGCGCCTGATTTCTCAAATCGGTGGAAGTATCTATGAGGATTTCCAGCCCTCCGGTTTCCACAAGCGCGGAACTGCGCGTGCGTTTGTTCTCAATTTCAGCCGAGCGGCACACTTCGCAGTCGCATCCCACAACCGGAACTCCCGTGGATGTGGCGCATCCCAGAACGGTTACTTTCATTGCCTTGCTCAAACTGTTTTCCGCCGCCACCGGGCTGGTGAGTCCGCCGGCGGGTAGAGTATACTCCACAGCGGGAGTCTTTCCATATGAACACTAACCGCCGCGTGGCAAATCTGTTTTCGGAAATAGCCCTGATGCTTGAAATTCAGGATGCCAACGTTTTTAAAATACGGGCTTACAAAAATGCGGCGGACGTTATCAGCGCTCTTGACACAGACCTTGCCGATATGTCCGCAGACGGCGCGGAACTGACTTCAATAAAGGGAATCGGCAAAGATATGGCGGCAAAAATAGACGAGTTTTTGCGCGCGGGTGAACTTTCCTATCACACTGAACTGCGCTCGGAGGTTGGAAACGGATTGATTGAGATGTCAAAACTCCGGGGCGTGGGTCCCAAAACGGTGCGTCTTTTCTCAAGCGCGGGAATCAAAACCGTTGGTGAACTTGAAAGCCGCCTGAAAAGCGGAGGGCTTGAAGGCGTTTCCGGGGTTGGAAAAAAGAAATCTGATGCAATTCTTGAAGCGGTAAAGTTCTACAAAAACAACCTTTCCATCCACGGTCTTGGCGGCGCGGTTTCCGGTGCGCGTTTCCTGCGCGAAGAGATTTCTCTCATGGAAGGCGTTTCGCGCGTAAGCGAGGCGGGATGCGTGAGGAGAATGACGGAGACAGTTTCCGAAATTGAACTGCTCGCCTCGTTTGAAAGCGGCGGGCGTTTCGACAAATCCCTGTTCCTCAAACGCCTCTCCGCCCTGCCCGGCATTGAGAGAGTCAGTGAGGCGCAGACGGAAAATTCTGAAGCCGTTACGGCGGAGGTTTCGCATGAGCAGACTGAGATTAAAACTTTTGTTCACGCGACTTCTCCCGCAAGATTTGCCCGCGAACTTGTGAGGCTTACCGGGTCGCCGCTTCACTGGGAAAAACTGGTTTCTCTCGGCTCCGCGCAAGACGGCGAAGATGAGGAGAGTTTTTATTCCTCTCTCGGTCTTCAGTTTATCGCGCCCGAACTCCGCGAAGACACGGGAGAGATTGAAGCCGCGGCAGAGGACACTCTTCCCCGCCTTGTTGAGTCCTCTGACATAAAAGGCGACCTCCACACCCACACACTTTGGAGTGACGGCAAAGACTCCGTTGAAGCCATGGCGCTTGCGGCGCGGGAAATGGGCTACGAATATATTGCCCTCACAGATCATTCCCCTTCGTCTGTTGTGGCAAACGGCCTCAGCGCGGAGCGGCTCGCGTCAAAAATGGAGGAGGTGAAGGAAGTCAACTCGCGTCTTCGCGGCGTGGAGATTCTCATCGGTACAGAGGTGGACATAAAACCGGACGGCTCTCTTGATTACCCCGATGACGTTCTAAGGAAACTGGATTTTGTGGTTGCGTCCATTCACGGCTCTTTTTCCCAGACGCAAAAAGAGATGACCGGCAGGGTTGTCCGCGCTCTTGAAAATCCTTTTGTTCACGCCCTCGGTCATCCCACCGCCAGAGTTATCGGACGCAGAGCCCCGTGCGAAATGGATATGGATAAAGTTACGGACGCCGCGCTCGGAAATGGCAAGGCACTTGAGATAAACGCTTCCTGCCACAGGCTTGACCTCAAAGACAAGCACGTCCGCATGGCGGTTGAAAAAGGGGTTAAACTTATAATCTCAACAGACGCCCACTCCACCCGCCAGCTCCGGGAGATGGTGTGCGGTGTTGCGGTCGCGCGGCGCGGATGGGCTGGCGCGGGGGATTTTCTCAACACCCTTGCTCTCGCTGATTTGCTTGACTGGCTGAAGTCTCGCGGATGAAAAAAAGATGTCTGAAACTCTTTCAAAAAAACGCGCTGTCGCAGAACTTGAGCGGATAAAAAAAGAGATAGAGAAACACAACCGCCTCTACTACGAAGACGACAGCCCCGTGATAGCGGACGCTGAATATGACGCTCTTATGAGCCGCCTCAGAGAGATTGAGGATTCGCATCCCGAACTTGTGACTGCCGACTCCCCTTCCCGCAAAGTGGGCGGGCGGGTTTCTGAGCAGTTCCGCCCTCTGCGCCATTTGCAGGAGATGTTGAGCATTGACAACATATCGTCCGGCAAAAAAGACAAAGACGGGAAGGAGATTCTCCGCGAAAAACAGGCGCGCGATTTTGACAAGAGGGTTGAGAAACTCGCGGGCGAACCGGCGGACTATGTGGCACAGTTGAAGTTTGACGGGGTTTCCGCTTCGCTTGTTTACGAAAACGGCTCCCTCGCACGCGCGGCAACCAGAGGAGACGGCGCGACCGGTGAGGAAATTACAAAAAATATCGCGACTATAAAGTCCGTTCCCCGCTCTCTTGTAAAGTCCGGGAAAGGCGCATCTGTTCCGGAAACGGTTGAGGTGCGCGGCGAGGTGATGATTCTGATTAAAGACTTCAACAAACTGAACAAAGAGGCGGAGGCTTCCGGGGCGGCAATGTTTGCCAATCCGCGAAACGCGGCGGCGGGCTCTCTGCGGCAGATTGACCCGCTGGTTACGGCGGAACGCCCTCTTCATTTTTTCGCGTGGGGAATCGGGCACATATCCGGCGCAGAACCAGAGGATGAGATTGCCGTGGCAAAATCGCTCAAGCAGTGGGGGTTTCAGACCGGGCAGGACCCCGCCCACTGCCCAAACATTAAAGCCGCGCTGAAACTGTGCGAAAAGATTGAGGCCGGAAGAGAGAATCTGGAATATGACGCGGACGGTGTTGTTATAAAGGTCAACGGCAGAGGCGTCCAGAAGCGGCTCGGGGCGACCGCGAAATATCCACGCTGGTGTGTCGCGTACAAGTTTCCGCCGCGCCTCCGGGTAACAACGCTCAAAAACATCTCCGTTCAAGTCGGCAGAACCGGGGTGATAACTCCGGTGGCGGAACTTGAGCCGGTTGGCATCGGCGGCGTAACGGTCAGCAGAGCGTCTTTGCACAACGCGGGTTTGATTGAGGACAGAGACATAAGGGCGGGAGACACGGTTGTTGTTCAGAGAGCGGGTGATGTGATTCCCGAAGTTGTCAAAGTTGTGAAGGAGAAACGCCCCGCATCCTCCGTTTCGTTCAAGTGGCCCAAGGTTTGCCCGTCTTGCGGAGCCCCGCTTGAAAAGGTTAAAGAGGAAAACGCAAATATCTTTTTCTGTCCCGCCGGGCAGTCGTGCCCGGAGCAGTTGAAGCAGAGCATCCGCTATCTCGCCTCTCGCGCGATTTTCAACATAAAGGGGCTCGGACGCCGGACGGTTTCAGCCCTTGTTGATGAAGGGCTTGTGAAAGACATTGCCGATGTTTTTGCCCTCACAAAAAAAGATTTCCTCTCCGTTGACGGTTTTGCGGAAAAGTCTTCCGAAGAACTTGAAAGAGAGATAAAAGAGAGCAAAAAAGTTGATTTCGGTGTCTTCATTCAGTCGCTCGGAATACGCCACGTTGGGGGGCAGACCGCGGAGCTTCTCGCTTCGGAGTTCCTTTCGGTTGACAACTTTTTTCAGGCGGACAAGCAAATACTTTCAGAAATTCCGGGCATCGGAGAGGAAACGGCGAAAGCGGTGGAGGCTTTCGCGAGAAGCGAACGCGGCAGGACGCTTAAAAACAGAATGGCGGCTTTGGGGGTGGAGATAATCTACGGCGGTGATACAAAGAGGGAAAAAGAGGGAATTGCCGGAAAAACATTTGTTCTCACGGGCTCGCTCTGGGCGGAACGCTCTGAGATAGGCAAAGCCATACGCCGCGCGGGCGGCACGGCGGCGGCGGCGGTATCGTCAAAAACGGATTGTCTGGTTGAAGGTCTCAGTCCCGGCTCAGCCAAACGCGAGAAGGCTGAGAAACTCGGCATTCCGGTAATTGACGGCGAGACCTTGAAAAGTATGCTTGATTAACGGCCGCGCGCCGCTTCGATTTTGTCCGTAATCCGTGTTTCCACCCAGAAAGAGTCCCACCACTCAACCGGCACAACCGGAGTCGCGCCAATGTAGATACCGAAATGCAGATGGTCGCCAAAGGCAAGCCCCGTTTCTCCGGTGCCGCCTATTGTGTCTCCCTTGGCAACGGTGTCTCCCCTTTGCACAGTCATGCCGCTCAGGTGAGCGTAAAGCGTTGCCACACCCATTCCGTGGTCTATTATCAGTGTGTTTCCGTATATTCCCAGGTCATCTGAGAACACAACAACTCCGCTGTTTGATGCTCTGACCGGATTTTTTCTCTGCGAAGCGATGTCGTATCCGAGATGCTTTTGCTTGTCTATCAACTCGCCGTTGAAAAAATACTTTCTCTCTTCAAAGTCTGACTGCAGTTTGCCGACGGGCCTTATGAAAACCCCCTCCCACATAATTTTGTCTCCCGTGCGGGAAAGCACCTCTTCAATTTTCCGGTTGTTGACGGCGCGGATTTTTTTGTTGACCAGAAGAAACACCTCTTTGAGAGACATCTTTTCAGACGAACTTACAAGCGGAAGCATTTTCATCTTCACAAACTTTTCCGTTACTTCAATGTCAAACTTGCTGAAAGATTTTTTCTTGAGTTTGTAACTGACGGGAAGGTTCCTTTTGTTCCCTATCGTATCTGTGGCGGTAACGAGAACCGTCTCGCCCTCTTCCATGTCGTACGGATATGAAAAGAAGGCAATTCTGACCTCTTCATCCACAATTCCGGCGTTTGGCGCGGCTTTGTATCCTTTGAAAAGTTTGTCTCCTATTTTCACCCCGCTCTCCACGGCGTCAGAGGAAACCTTGTAGACAATAACTCCGGAGCCCGAGCGCATTATGTTTTCCGTTCCCGATATAACCGTTATTTTCGGCGGCGACAGGTCTGCCACTATGTCTATGGTTTTGCTTACTCCGGGCTCGCCTATCTTTGCCCCGCCATACGCTTCGGCGGTGGCTCTAATCTGCGCGGGTCCATCCTCTATTCCGGAAAACGGGTTCAGGGAAATGCTTACGGTGTCTTGCTCAACGCCCTCAGGATACTGCTTGGTTTCAAGCAAAATGGTGTTCTCTTTTCCGACATAGGAAACCTGTATGCTTTTCAGCCCTTCGCCCACGCCTTTGAATTCAACCGTGAACGGCCGGGTTCCCACATTGCCGGATTCAATTCCGAACTTTATGGACGGCTCATCAAAGCAGGAGCGGAGGGTAAGCACCGCAAGAAGAACAAGAGCGGCTGTGAGGAAAACTTTTTTTCTCATCTGGGAGTTTCTTTTCCGGCGATTCAGGCACTATACTACAACTGCGGCGGGTTGTTGTAAAGTTTGCGAAAAACCCGCCCCGTTTGCCGCTCGGCGGCTGGCAGTAGAGTGTTGCGCTTTTTCAAAACAACAATTTTTCTTTTTCTCACCGCCCTGTTACTTCAGGCGTTTTCCGCCCGCCCCGCGCTTGCGGAAGATTTTTTGAGACCTAAGGTTGAGAGCCGCATCAGGCAGATACTTCCCAACCTTGAGGTGTCAATCTCCGAAGTCAGTTCCGGTGCCAGAGGTGTCCGGCTGAACGGTGTAACCGTTTCAAAAGACGGGCAGAAGGTTGCCACGGCGAAAAGCATTTTTATGGGCTACCGCTTTATGCTTTCCGCAACATTTTTCAAAAGCCTGATTTCGTCCACAAGGGTTGATGTTGAAGGGGTTGAGATTTTCACCCTTGGCGGATTTGGCACAAGCTTTTCGGGCGGACTGCCGGTGATGAACATCAAGGATTCATCGTTCATTCTGACGGGGCGCCGGATAGAGATACGCCGTTTGGAAGTCTCGTCTGCGCGCAGAGGCGGGCAACTGAGAGTGTTTATGAAAAACGGGGAAGTATCCGTGCCTCATCTGAAGTTGTCTGTAAGCGGACTGAACTCAGAATCCACGATTACCTCCGGTGAAAGCGGGCTGTCTTTGGGCGGCGTGAAAGGAGGCGGGAAGATAACAACCCCGCGCGGAGAGGCGCAGACAGAGTTTGAGTTCTCCGCTTCCGATAAAAAAGATCTGCTTTGGAGCGGAGGTTTGTCGCTTTCTCTTTCTGAAATTACCGCCTTTCGCGAGAACGTAACGCTTTCGCTTAGTTCTGTCACTCTGGGGACAAACGGGGAGATTTTTGCGTACGGCAGTGTGTCCACCGGACTGGTTACCTCAAATATAAGGGTGAAACTGGAAACCGCTCCCGGCGGCATGGTTCCTCGGTTTGCCGCGAACAACCCTTTTGAAATAGAGGGAGATGTTTTGAAGGGAACGCTTAACGTTGGAGGGGTAATGTTTGCCGGTTCGGTGAAAAAAAATCTCGACCGCCTTTTTATCTCCGCGCAAATTCCCGAAAACTACTACAAAGACAAACGCGCCAGAGACAGGCTTGACCTGTTCGGAATCGGTCTGCTGGAATCCGGTTTCTCGCTTTCTTTCAAAGGCAACAAAATTGACGCCGGCAGTCTGTTCATCAAATCGCCGAAACTTTTTGTGGACACGAAGTTTGAAACGGCAAACGGAGACGTGCGCGCGGACTACACGATTGAGTCCGAAGACATATTCTACGTTTCAGATCTGGCGCGGGCGTTGAAACTCTACAGAATGTCCGGCGCTCTGAAATCCTCCGGCAGTGTTGAGAGAGAGAACGGGGGCGAGACAACCGTGTCGGGAATATTGGAACTGCAAGATTTTTCCGCCACTTTCGGAAGGAGGATGAACATCGGGAACGCGAGATTTGATTTTCAGGTTCCCCTCAACCGCTTTTCGCTTGAAAAGTTTTTTGTGCGCGCCCTTATGAGAGACGTTTCATACTCCGATATGTTTGCCAAAGAGGCGGACATAAGCTTTGAGAGCGGAGACACATACGCGAAAATGCTGTTTGGCGGTTCGCGCTCACTGACTTTCGCCGCCGAAGTTGAACGCGCCGGCGACGATTTCAGAGCGGAGATTGAGAAGATGGAGATAAAGGCGGGGAGTTCCGGCTTGTCGCTTTCCCGTTCATTCGGGGTAACGGTTTCCCAGCAGAGAGCGGAAATAGACGGCGAAGCCGTTATGTACGGCCCCAACGCCTTCCTTCGTTTTTCCGGCTTTTACGCGTACGGACAAAATCCGGAGATTAAATTAACCTCAAGTCTGCTGGGCGTGAACACGGAGATGTTTGAGCCGTTTCTCCCCGGTCTTAAGGCGCACAGGGGAATTGTTGGCGGGGAGATAACTCTGGACGGTCTGCCCGGGTGGCCCGTTATCAACCTGAAACTGAACTACGAAGGCGCGCTGGCAAACGCGGATTTATCTCTTGTTCGCGCCGGTTTTTCTGAACGTCTGGCGTTCAGCCTGCGTGTTGATGAAGCCGCAAGCGGCAGGTCTCTCAGCCTTGTCGGCGGACTTTCCTCTGACGGCGAAGAAGATCCTCAAATCAGAAAATTGATGTTTGAACCGTCAAACTACGACTTGACCTTGAAGGCGAAAAAATTCAGCATTCGTCCCGTCCGGTTTCTGTACAGCAAGATACGCGGACTTGAAGGTTATTTCAGCGGCGAGCTCTCGGTTTTCAACACCGAAGACGGCATAAACATTGACGGCGCGGTGGAGATTGACACCGCCAAAGTGAAAGTGGGCGACTGGACGAAACTCATGGAAATCACTTCCGGACGGCTGGACTTCAAGTGGGACAAAATAGTTTCATCAATAGAACTGCGAGATAATTCGGGTAGCGCGGGCATTGAGGGAACTTTCGGGATTAGAGACTTTGCCTATCGCTATGAAGCCAATCTTAAAGGGTTGCATCTTCACATAGACCAGATTTATTCGGGTTTTGACGGCGATCTTTTTATTGACGGCAAGGGAAGAAAAATACGTGTCAGGGCAAGAGACCTGAAGACAAAAGGCGCGGAAATCTGGTTGAGAACAGACTATGACAGAGCGGCCGCCGGGATTGTTTATACCGACACGGACACAGACGCTGTTTTCGCGCAAGGCAAAAAACACGGGTTTTTCTACATAGATTCAGACATGGATTTTCACCTCACAATTTCCGAAGACACGGAGTTCCGCCTTGACAGGGTCAACTCCATTCTGGGCGGCAGGATTCACATATTGAAAATCCCCGGAGACGAATTCATCTCCGTTACGGGAGGATTGAAGATGCTCAGGGGCTCATACAGCATGCTCGGAAGGCAGTTCGTTATAGACAAGGGAGACATCTCGTTTTCATCAAGAGAGTATTTGAGCCCCGTTGTTGATATAAACGCGCTTTACGAAAGAAGAGGTCTCACGGTAACGGTGAGCCTTTCGGGGGAGGCGAACAACTTGAAACTGGGGCTTACAAGTGTGCCCGCGATGAAGGAAGACGACATAATCCTTGCCCTTCTCGACCGGCGGTCGGGAAGAACCGCCACCCGGAACATGGATGTTCTGGACGCCGTTGTGGACAAAGAGCGCGGGTACTCGGCGTTCGGCTATGTGGCGGATGAGGTTTTATCCTCATCGGTTGAAGACAACCCGTTCAGTTTTGTTGACGTGTTCAATATCACGCCGACCGACAGGGGATTATTTAAGGCGGAAGTTGAGATAGGAACCTATCTCACCGACCGGCTGTACACCACATACGAGCGGGTGAATGAAACCCTTCCCATAACCGCCTCATACAAAAGCAGGTTTTCGGTGCAGTATTCTCTCAGCGACTATTTCATTATAGAAGGCGTGGCGGGCGGAATTACTCCCGGAGCCAACCTGCTTTTCAATATTGATTTCAGATAAGCGGCGTTAACCGAGGACGAGTGACGCCAGCAGATAGAAGGCGGGAAACACGAATATTATTCCGTCAAAGCGGTCAAACAGCCCCCCGTGCCCCGGAAGCATTGTGCCGGAATCCTTTACATTTGAATTCCTTTTTATGGCAGACTCAATAAGGTCTCCCGTTATTGCGGCAAAACCGGCGACAACTCCGAAAAGCAGTGTCAGCGGAACGGACAGCGGGAAGTTGAAAACGTAGTTTGTAATCAAAGCCGCCGCCGCCGCCGCCGCTATTCCCCCTCCCGCGCCTTCAAATGTTTTGCCCGGGCTGATGGTGGGAACGAGTTTGTTTCTTCCCATGTGTTTGCCTACAAAATAAGCCGCCGAGTCGTTTGCGGCTCCGCACAGAAAAGCCATCGCCACAAGAAAAAATCCGGGCTCGTTTTTGACAAGGGCGTATTGTGTGTCCATAACAATGGCTGAGGGCTCAATGTTTCTCAAAAGCACCGCCGCTCCCGTCATCATTCCCAGAAGAACGGTAAAGACGAGAGACATTCCGACTTCGCTCACGTATCCCGATATGTCTTTAGTTCCCTTGATTATGTGGACAACAAAAACCGCCATCGCCGTGAGGTAGAACGCATACAGAAAATACTCTTCCCCCGCGTGCGCCGCCGCAAGGGTTGCCACCACGCATCCCATAAGAAATCCCCGGTTAATCGTCAGCCCGGCGGGAACGAGAAGGCGGTGGAGCTCCCTTCCGACCGCGAGAGACAGGAAGCATATAAGAAACAGAAAAGCCGTGCCGCCCATGTAACACAGAACCGTTATAAGAACAAACAGCACGGACGCGGTGAGAACCCTCTTTACCGTATTCATCATTTGGCGTAATTCTACACACAGGGCGCGCTGTTTTTTCCAATTTCCTTCAGGATTTTTACATCCCGCGCGCTTTTCTCCTGAGGCGTTGCCGCTCCGCCGGTTTCCATTTGCCGCCTTATTGACAATGCGCAGTCGCGTATATATATATCACGCCTTTTTGAAGGCGGGAGGTGAGTTTTTAATGATTCCGGCTACAGCTTTTGTTACAAAAGGCGTGGGAAAGAGCAGAGAAAAACTGGCAAGTTTTGAGATGGCTTTGCGCGCCGCGCAAATAGCGCAATACAACCTTGTAAGGGTTTCAAGCATCTTTCCTCCCCACTGCTCACTTGTGCCGCGTTCAAAGGGAGTCAGTATGCTCACTCCGGGGCAGGTGGTTCATGTTGTGATGAGCGAGAACTCAACAAACGAGCCCAACCGGCTTCTTGCCGCGTCTGCGGGAATTGCCATACCGAAAGAGAAAAACC
The DNA here is from genome assembly GCA_965226585.1 of Thermodesulfobacteriota bacterium. GTDB lineage: Bacteria > Desulfobacterota_D > UBA1144 > Nemesobacterales > Mycalebacteriaceae > Mycalebacterium. The sequence goes on from OZ245366.1 coordinate 894,065, forward strand.
GGTTCGGGTACATATCAGAGCATCACAGTTTCGGGCAGAAAAAATCCCAAGCCGGAGACTACGCCGAAGACCTTGCCGCGTATATGCTTGCCACCACTCTGGGCGCGCCTTTCAACGCGGAGAAAAGTTACGATGAACAGAAAGACATCTGGAAGATAAGCGGGCACGATGTGAGAACGCAAAACGTAACTCAGTCCGCCTTTGGAGACGGAAAAGGTTTGTGGACAACGGTTATCGCGGCGGTGGTTTTCTCGTCTTATATTCCGGTGGATAATTAAAGCGGTTTTCTTTTTCCCGCGCTACTCTTTTACCTGCCCCTTCCCTTTAACCAGAAACTTTTCAGAGGTTAGTTCCTCAAGCCCCATTGGACCGAAGGCGTGAATCTTTGTCGTACTGATTCCAATTTCCGCGCCCATTCCCAACTCAAAACCGTCGTTAAACCGCGTGGAAGCGTTGTGTATCACGGCGGATGACTCCACGCCCCGCAAAAACAAATTCGCGTTTGCCTCATCTTCGGTAACAATGGAATCAGTGTGCATTGAGCCGTGTTTTCTGATATGCGCCATCGCCCCGTGAATATCTTTTACAACCTTCACATTAAGCACAAGGGCGAGATGTTCGGTTTCCCAGTCCGCCTCGCGCGCCGCCTCCGCGCCGGGAATAAGAGCGGCCGTCTCCGGACAGCCCTTTAACGCCACGCCGCTTTTTTCCAACTCCGCGCAAACTGCCGGAAGAAAAACAGGCGCGATTTTTTCATGCACAAGCATCGTTTCCATCGCGTTGCAAACTCCCGGACGCTGAACCTTTGAATTGACGCAAATGTTAACCGCCATCGGGATTTTCGCGGACTCATCCACAAACACATGGCAGATTCCCTTGTAGTGTTTCAGAACCGGTATCGTTGAGTTTTTCACAACAAACTCTATGAGACTCTGCCCCCCTCTGGGAATTATAAGGTCTATCAACCCGTCCATTTTCAGCATTTGCAGAACAAGTTTTCTGTCTGTGTCGGGAATAACGCTGACGGCTCCCGGAGGTATTTTCATCTCTGAAAGACAGCCGCGTATTATCTGCCCCAGAACAACGTTTGAATGGAGAGCCTCGGAACCTCCCCTGAGGATTACGGAGTTTCCGGATTTCAGGCACAGCGCGGCGGCGTCAACCGTAACGTTCGGACGCGACTCATAAACAATTCCAATCACGCCAAGCGGAATTCTCATTTTTTCAACAGCAAGCCCGTTGGGTCTTTTTTTCCCGAAATCCGCCACTTTTCCAACCGGGTCTTCAAGTTCCGCGACTTCCTCAAGGCCCCGCGCCATCGCCTCCACCCTTTTGCCGTCAATCACAAGCCGGTCTATAAGGGCGGGAGCCATCTTTTTCTTTTCCGCCTCTGAGGTGTCTTTTCCGTTCTCCCTGAAAATTTCGTCCTTTTTTTTAAGAATCTCCGAAGCAATTGCCCTGAGAGCGCGGTTTTTGGCGGGCGAGTCGAGAACGCCCGTTTTTTCCGCCGCAGATTTTGCCTCTGTGGCGATTTTCTCCATTATGTCGGGGTTGGTTTTTTCAGTCATGCCGGGAAGAAAAACTATGATAATACGCAGACAGTCTCAACGCAAGCCCGCGCCGCTTGACCTGTGTTTGCCCGTTTGTATAATAGCAACCAGTGTCTTTTACTTGCGCGGCAATAGTTTTGTTCTTGCTTTTTGCGGCACCCGCAATTTCTGCGCCTTCATTGTCAAAAGTTGTTGACACAGCCGGCGAGTCAGCCCGCAAAGGCGCGGAAGCGCAAGCCCTGATTGACTCGGTGGACTCTGAAGCGGATGCTCTTCTGAGGCGGTTCCGCGACGAGAACAGGCGCATTGAAGACCTGCGTCTCTACAACCGCCAGCTTGAAATCAGAATCAAAGACCAGAACGCCCTCATAGAGCAGTTGAAAAAACTCGGACGCGATGCCGTGGAGTTTGAAAAACGCATTCCCTCCCTTCTTCTCCGCATGATTGAAAGCATGGAAAAATTTGTTGAACTGGACATTCCATTTCTGCGGGATGAGAGAGCGAAAAGAGTGGATTCTCTGAAAAAACTTATGGCTCGCGGAGACGTTACAACCGCAGAGCAGTTCCGCAGGGTTTTTGACGCCTATCTGGATGAGATTCAATACGGCAACACAATCGGGGCTTACGAGGGCGTGATTGAACTGAAAGGCAAGTCGCGGCGGGTTACTTTCCTCAGAATCGGAAGGGTAGCCCTTCTCTATCAGACCGAAGACAGGTCGTCAGAGGGAATGTGGAGCCGGGAGAAAAACCGGTGGGTTCCGCTCGGCGGCGAATATTCGGACTCAATCCGGCGCGGCATAAGCGTTGCCCGTGAACAGGCGGCTCCGGGTCTTATGTTTGTTCCGGTGCAAGCCGCTTCCGGGGAGGGGAAAAACTGACATGAGTTTTTCCGTCCGCATTTCCGCGCTGTTTTTAGCGGCGTTTCTGTTTGCCTCCCCGCTCTCTTTTGCGGACGGAGCCGAGAAGGAAGAGCCGGCTTCGCTTGAGGAACTTCTAAAAGCGGTTGAGAAAAAGGAACTCATCAGAGCCGGTGAAGCCGCGAAACGCTTGCGGCGTTTTACCGAACTCAAAGACCAGAGGGAAAAGATAGCTGCGGAAGCTGAGAAAATAAGAGTCGCCGAAGAGAATCGCGGCAAGGTTCTTCAGGCGCAATACACGGACAACGACCGGACAATCACTGAATTCAGGGAGTCCATAAGCCGCCGGCACGGGGGAGTAAAAGAAATTCTCGGATACCTCACCGTTGTTGCCGGCAAAGCGGGAAACGCTTTCAGCCGCTCGGTTGTGTCCGCCCAGTTCACAGACAGAACCGCTTTTGTTGAGCAGTTGCGCCTCAACAGATTTCCCTCCATTGACGATATTGAGCGGCTCTGGTTTGAACTTCACAGAGAGGTGACGGAATCGGGGCGGACTGCGCGGTTCAGTTCGCCCGTGTACGACTCGCAAGGCAGGCTGACCGAAGCCGTAGTTGTCCGTGTGGGCGGCTTCAACCTTATGGGCAGAAACGGATTTCTGGCGTATGACCCGCCAACCGGCCATGTGAAAGAGCTTTCCCGCCAGCCGCAGTCTAGCTTCCGCAAAGCGGCGAAAAATGTTTTCAAGTCTTCCCGCGGCGTTGTCAAAACCGCGATAGACCCTTCTCGCGGGGCAATTCTGTCTCTGTTTGTAAGGGCTCCGGGATTTTTTGAGCGCGTGTCTCAGGGCGGCGGCATAGGGTATGTGATAATTCTCGCGGGGCTTGCCGGGCTTGTGCTGACCGCTTTGCGGGTTCGCTCTTTGAGGAGAGTTTCCGCGCTTATGCGTGAGCAGGAAATGTCTGAGCGTCCGGATACGGCAAACCCTCTGGGGCGGCTTATGAAAACCTTTGAGGAACACGTTTCTTCCGGTTCCGAGGCGGTTGAAATCGCGCTTGCGGAAACTGTGAGAGCAGAGACGGCGCGTTTTGACAGATTTCTGCCCTTTATAAAATTCATCTACGTTTCCGCCCCTCTGCTTGGGCTGCTTGGAACCGTTGTGGGAATGATAAAAACCTTTCAGGTGATTTCCTTTTTCGGAAGCGCAGACCCGCGCCTGCTTGCGGGCGGAATATCTCAGGCGCTTGTTACAACCGTTATGGGGCTTTGCGTCGCCATTCCCGTTTTGCTTCTTCACACTTTTATAAAAGGCAGAAGCAGGCGCGCGGCGGAAACTCTTGAAGAAAAAGCTGTCGCGCTTGCCACCCGCGCCGCAAGGGGAGACGGGAAAAATGTTTGACTGGCTTGTTGAGTTTGCCGACAGGGGCGGAAATGTTATCTACCTTATCGCGCTTGTGATTTTCATTATCTCGGCAATGGTTTTTGACAGGGCGTTTTTTCTTTTCAAGGTTTTTCGCAACAGAGACAAGGCGGCGCGGGAGATAATGGAAAAAACCGCCGCGCCCGGAGACCGCCGGAACGCGGTCGCGCTTCGCCTGCGGGAAGTGGAGCGGATTGCCCGCGAGTTTTACCGCCCGATGCCGCACATAAGGTCTCTTATCGCCATCTGCCCCCTGCTCGGGCTTCTCGGAACTGTGGCGGGAATGATGCAGCTTTTTGACTCCATATCATTTTTCGGAACGGGAAACAGCAGAGCGATAATTTCCGCCGTGTCTCAAACAACCGTTCCCGCGATGGCGGGGATGACGGCGGCTCTTTTCGGCGCTCTGGCGGACACGCTTCTCAGGCGGCGGGCGAAAGCGGAGATTGAGGGAGTGAGGCGGCTTTTATGAGACGGCTCGGCTCTTTCGGCTCAGACGCGGAGGATCAGGACGATTCCATAAACATGACTCCCATGCTGGACGTTATGTTCATTCTGCTCATATTTTTCATAGTAACGGCGTCATTTGTGAAGGAGTCGGGAATTGAGGTTTCAAAGCCTGAGGCGGAAACATCAGAGATTAGCGAAGGAGCCGCTTTTATTGTGGCAATTGACGAAAGAGATGAAATATGGGCTGAGGGCAGGCGGGTTACGGGGCGCGCCCTGCGTTCCGTGCTGAGTCTTTTTCACGCCGAACAGCCGAAGGGGATGCTGGTGATACAGGCGGATAAAAGCTCTACAAACGAGGCTCTTGTGCTCGTTATGGACACGGCAAGAAACGCGGGAGTAAGAGACATCTCAATTGCCACGGAAAAATGATTTCGCGGAAGTATGGAATTGTTCTTGTGCTCGCGCTTGCCGCGACTGTTTTTCAAATATCAGTTATGAAGGGGCTTGTGCGCGACCGGGGTTTTGTTTTTGAGGAAAGGAAACCCGTTTCGGTCGGGAAGTTCATCCGCGTAAAAAAGTCCGCCGAAGACCCTGAATCAAATCTGTTTGAAGCCCCCGCGCGCAATCAGTCTCCCCCCGACCCTCCGCCCGGGGAAACTCCGCCGGAGCCGGAAAATGTTGAGACCGGAGAGTTTGACTTTGACGGCGCGGGACTGTCTGAGGGCGGCGGGCTTTTCGGAATGTCTTTTTCAGACGGCGATTACCTCCCGATTGTGAAAGTTCCGGCAGATTATCCTGAAAGCGCGCTCCAGAGGGGAATTGAGGGATGGGTGCTTGTGAGTTTTACCGTTTCGAAAACGGGTTCGGTAAAAAATCCAACAGTTGTGCAGGCGGAGCCGTCCGGTTTTTTTGAGCGCGCCGCCATAATCGCGGTGAAGAAGTTTAAGTATAAGCCCAGAATTGTCGGCGGCGAGGCGGTTGAGGTTAGCGGCGTCCGCAACAGGATAGTTTTCCGCTTGGAGGACGCGCGATGATTAAACTCCCGGCGGTTCTGAGCATCGCGCCTTTGATTTTCGCGCTGGTTTTTCTGTTTTCTCCGTCTGCGGAGGGTTCGGTTATCAGCAAGGAAGTGTATGAGAAAGTGGACGAAATAAACAGCCTCGCGGACAAGGGAAAATACGACAAGGCGCTGTCCGTTCTTGATTCCGTGAGTGAGCGGGAATCCGGACGCTATGAAAAAAATCTGCTCTTGAGTATGCGGGCGCACATATATTCCCGGACGGGGAAAATCACGGAAAGTCTTGAGATATACAAAGCCCTGCTTGATAAGCGCGGTGTTTCGCCGCAGTTTCGCAGGGCGGTTGTGAGCGCGATAGCGGGAATATATTTTTCAGAAGAAAAATACACCGAAGCGATTGACTTTATTGACTCAAATGTCAGGTCCCCTTCCCTTTCTGAAAATGCTTTGAAGGCGTTTTGTTTCTACAAACTCGGAGACTATCCCCGCGCGGCTGAACTGATGGAGAAGTCTGTCAGGGGTTCAAGCAAACCGCCTGAAAACTGGCTCGTTGTTTTGCAGTCTATCTACAGGGAAACCGAACGCCCCGAAAAGCGGATTGAGACCGCCCGGAAGCTTGCGCGGCTCTATCCTACGCGCAGAAATATGCTTCTTCTCTCAAATGTTTACGCGGAAAACGGGCGTCCGGAAAAACAGATGGCGATGCTGAAGCTTGTTTACGAGGCGGGAAAATTGAAAAAGGAAAAATACCTTATGCTCCTTTCGCGTCTGATGTTTAACAGAGGGCTTTTCCTTGAATCCGCAAAAATCGCGGAGAAGGGAATAAAAGACGGGAACATAGAGAAAACGGCGGATAATTTTGAATTTATAGCGCGCGGCTATAAGCGTTCAAAAGAGAGGAAAAAAGCCGTTTCGCCGCTCAAAAAAGCCGTCAAATTAGCAAAAGACAACAAGCCCTGCGTTGAACTCGCGGAGTTATACGCAGATATTGAACGGTGGAGCGATGCCTCGCGGATGGCGGGCAAGTGTTTTGACAAACCGGATGCCGGAGAAAATCACCGCCTTTACATTGTTAAGGGGCGGTCGCTTTTTAATCTTGGAAAAATCCGCAAGGCGCGCGAGGAGTTTTCCCGCGCCCGTGATTTCAAGCAGTCTGAAACTCTCGCGCTCAGGTGGCTGATTTACATTGAAGCGGAGGAGAAACGTTCAAAGCGTCTTTCGGAAGGGGGAATAAAAAGAAGGCGTTAGAGGGCGGACGGGGGGATTTTCAGATTTTTCTTTCCCATGAGAGATAGTAGAAGCCGCCGTTAAATCCAAACGGCGCGGTTCTGCGCGAGTAGGTGAAAACGCCCGCAGAGTCAACAATCACATTTCCCTCGTGGTCTACAATTGTTCCGCCGCGCGCCTGCCCTATTACGTTTTTGTCGGGTTTTATGTCAAAGACATTGCTCGCCCCCACTTTGAGAGTTCCGTATCTGCCGAAATTAAAACCCAGTTGAGCATCGTTCACGTATTTGGCTGAATATTTCTGCGTTTGACTGCAGTTATTTGTTTCACATTCCGTATATTCCCCGTAACGGTGCGCGGTGAGTGTCGCCGTAACCATTCTCCAGGTGTAAGTTGCGGAAAGAGTCCACCGGTCTTTTGGTTGCCACGACTCTATTATTGAGCGGTCGCGCGCGGTGAACAGATCTTCCGCGAGTCCGGCGGGAAGAGTAACCTTTTTAATTTCTGTTTCGTTTATCGTGCCGTTGAGAGTCAGGTTGAGGGTTGAGGCGTTTCTGAAGGCGACAAGCCATGAAGCCGAAATATCAACTCCTCTCGTTTCCGTGTCCGCTGCGTTCATAAAAAATTGCGCGCTGCCTATGTCAAGGTGCTGGATGGACGGAGTATTTCCCTTTGTTATCTGGTCGCTCAAAACTATGCGGTCTTCAACGCGAATCCAGTAGAAATCCGCGGAGAAAGAAAGACTTGGAAACGGATTTAAGATAAATCCGCCGCTGAGACTTACGGATTTTTCCTCTTCCAGTTCCGGTATGCCGACCTGTTTCGCGATTTCACTGTCATTGCGAAAGGTTCCAACCTCTGTCGGCACCATAACCCCGTCAACCAGATCGAACTGTGTGCTTGTGTTGTTCAGATACAACTGTTGCATTGACGGGGCGCGAAAGCCCGAACTCATTGAGCCCCTGACTGTGAGCCATTCCAGAGGGCTTGTGCGTGAAGAGAGTTTTCCGTTCAGTGTTGTGCCGAAGTCGCTGTATCTCTCAATCCTGATTGCCGGAGCAATGGTAAAACGCTGAAAAACCTTTGTCTCCAAGTCTGAATAAAAACCAAAGGCGTGTCTTTGCTCACTGACCTCATCTCCGGGTTTGAATCCGGGGAAAACTTGTATTCCACCCGAACCGCCGCCATCTCCATCGTAGTCCAGATAAGAATACGGCTCTCCGGCTTCAACGGAGAAGAAGTCAATTCTGTAGTCAAGCCCCCAGGCGAAATGCCCGAAATCAAACGGGTGTTTGAAGTCCAGATTGGCGTTCACAAGCCCCAGTTTGAAAGTTCCCGAATCAGCGGAAGACGGAACCGCTCCGTTGGCGTTATAGACAATGTTGTTATCCAGGCACTCTTGATTTACCGTTTCTGTGCCGTCCGTGGCACCCCTGTTGTTAAAGTTCCTCGTGCAGTTCACATAAGAGGCGTTGTGAGAGTTTTTCACTTTGAACCCGAATTCGTTCCATCCGCCGCTGATGCTGAAGTCCACGCTTCCGGCAGACAGTTCGCGTGTAAACCCAACCTTTCCTCCCCAGTCGTTTATTGATGTTTCTATAAGCGGGAGAAATCCGTTCGGGTAGTCCGAGTTCGCGGGGTTGCGGTCAAGTTGGTTTGGTCTTCTGTAAAATCCGCCGCTTGTGTTTTCACGCAGGGAACCGGTCAGCCACATTGAAAAACCGGCTATATCTCTGAGCGGCATTGAAACCGTAACGGCTCCGCTGTATTGCACAGACTCCGCGTCTCCAACACGGAAATTGTCTCTGTTGAAAACTTTTTCGTTAGAGTTGTCCGCGCTGTCTGAAAGAACAACATCGCCGTCTTTCAGAACCGTGCCGTTTATGCCGGTGGTTTTGGCGGCGTTGCTTGCTTCCGCGATAGTGGCTCCATTTGCGCCAAGATTGTATTTGGCGGCATTAAATGTGGTTGCGCCGTAATCGAAAACAACTGTGTTGTCGTCTCCCTGAGTAACGCTTGCAAGCTGTACATTTGCTTTATCAAGCATAAGTCCGGGCTGAATGCCGCTAAAATCCGGAGCACTCGGAGGGGGCGGCGGTGGTTGGGAACCGGAATTGCCGCTGCCTGTATTCTGAACATCGGCTGAATGTTTTCCCACAACAAAATATTCCGTTTCGGGATACTGAACCGCGCCGGAAAGCCCCGCTCTGTTTGTGCGGTCTCTGTTGCGGAACTCAAAAGAGAAAAATGCCGAGCCGCCCTCTGCGAAACTGACGCCCTTTCCGGCGGAAGCCACATAGGAATTCCCGTCTCCTTCGTATGTTCTCCCGTAAGACGTGAAAGCCCTTCCCTCTTCAGCGCCGTTTTTAAGAATTATGTTTATGACACCCGCAACCGCATCCGAGCCGTATTGGGCGGACGCGCCGTCTCTTAAAACCTCAATCCTGCTTATCGCGGCAACCGGAATGGAGTTCATATCGTATCCCGAAGTTCCCCTTCCGACCGAACTGTTTATGTGTATCAGCGCGCTTCCGTGCCGCCTGCTGCCGTTTATGAGAACAAGAACCTGATCAGGACCGAGCCCCCTGAGAGTTGCCGGACGCAGAGAGTCCGTGCCGTCACTTATTGAAGAACTGGGAAAGTTGAAGGAAGCGACAATGGACTGAATTATGCGCCCCACTTCGGTATGCCCCGTTGCCCGTATTTCATCTTCGCTGATTATTTCAACGGGAACCGTTGACTCTGAAATGCTTTTGCCCTCAACCCTTGTGCCGAGAGTCAGTACCTCTTCCACATTGCTTGAGCCGCCGGATTGCGCGGAAGCCTGAGGGGGTACTATTGAAAAGGCGGACACGAGGATTGCCGCCAGGGCGATAGCAAGAACCGGTCTGATGCTGTCTCTCATTTGCTCACTTAATTATTCTATATCCTGCCTGAGAGAAAATCGGTGATTTTTTTCGCCGACACGCTTAACTCTTCCTTGTCGGTGTCAATGATAATGTCCGGGCTGGGCGGCTCTTCGTAAGGGTCGTCAATGCCCGTGAACCCTTTGATTTCACCGGCTCTGGCTTTTTTGTAGAGCCCTTTCACATCTCTCTCTTCGCATTTTTCAAGCGGGCAACGCACAAACACCTCAATAAACTCACCGTCATCAAGCAGCTCTTTCACCGCGTCTCTGTCTTTTATGTAGGGCGAAACAAACGCCGACAGCGTTACCACTCCGGCATCAATAAACAGTTTTGACACTTCCCCTATCCTTCTTATGTTCTCCGCGCGGTCTTCCTCGGAAAAACCGAGACCTTTGCACAGACCCATTCTGATGTTGTCTCCGTCAAGTATGTAGGTTCTAACGCCGTCTTCCATCAGTATCTTCTGAACTTCGCCCGCAAGCGATGACTTGCCTGATGACGGAAGCCCCGTGAACCAGACGACAACCGAACCGTGCCCGTTTACCTTCCTTCTATCCTCTTTCGTTACGGCGTGACTGTGGGGAATTATGAATTTCTGTTCCAAGTTTTGCTCCTTTTGCTCGCGCCCGTGAAATGCTTTCTCCGGTGGGAGCGGCGGTTTTGAAAGACGGCAAAATCTACAAGCATAGACCCGCTCAGTCAAGCGCGGCGCGGTTTGACAGTTCAGGCGGCGGGCAAGTAATATGTGCCGTTTTCAAACTTCACAGGGGGTTCAAATGGAACAGACACTGTCAATAGTTAAACCGGACGGAACATCAAGAAATCTCATCGGAAAGGTGGTGGGAACGTTTGAGGAGAACGGCGCATCAGTCCGCGCTCTGCGTATGATACGGATGACAAAACAGCAGGCGGAAGGGTTTTACGCGGAACATTCCGAACGCCCGTTTTTTTCAAGTCTGACGGAGTTTATGTCGTCGGGTCCCTGCGTTGTGATGGTTCTTGAAGGAGAAGGCGTTATAGCAAAAGTGAGAAAAATCATGGGAGCCACAAACCCCGATGAAGCGGATGAGGGAACGATAAGGAAGGCGCACGCGGAAAGTGTTGAAAGAAACGTTGTTCACGGCTCAGACAGCCCCGAATCCGCAGCGCGGGAAATACGGTATTTTTTCAATTCCCTTGAGGTCTGCTGAAACGCCGCGAAACCGCTTTGAAACGCGATACCGATAAAAAAACATCCAACGTCTGCCTCATCAGAGGCGGTCAGGCGCTTCTTGTTGAGAGATTTGTGGAGCGCGAGACCAGCGCGTTCCTTGGTGACGCGGGAGGCGAACCCGCGGTTTTCTACGCAGACGAAACTCCCGTTGCCGAGGCTCTCGGAAACGCCTCAAACCTTTCCATGTTCGCAGACAGAAAAGCCGTTGTGCTGAAACGGGTGGAAGCCGCAGACAAAAAATCGCTTGAGCTTATCAGTCAGTATTGCGCCGCGCCCCCTCCCCACACCCTGCTGATTCTTGTTTCCGGCGATGCTTCAAAACCCGATGTCAAAATATTTGAAGGCGCGGACATAACAATCAAAGACGCGGGAAGCGACACGAAAAAGGTTTACGAGAGAGCGGTTGAAGAGGCTCGCCGCATGGGGCTTGAGCTTTCCGTTGCGGCGGCAAAACACCTTTGCGAACTCACGGGAGACGACTTGCTTGTGGTTGAGAGCGAACTCGCCATACTCGCTGAAATACACGGAAGCGGCGCGCGCGTGGAGGCGGGAGAGATTGACGCTATGCTGAAACAGCGCAAAACACGGGGCGCGTTTGATTTGACGGGAGCCATAGCGGACGGGCGCAAAGACGACGCCCTTGCCATACTTGCGGAAATATCGGCGCAAAATCAGATAGAGCCGCTTCTGCTTTTTTCTTCTGTCGCGTCAAGAATGAGAAGTGTTGTCAGGGCGTCTGCGGAGGTTGCGTCATCGCGGGGGTCTTCTCCCGAACAGCAGAAAAAACTGATAGCGAAACAGTTGAAGGTTAAGCCGGGAATGGCGCATTTTCTGTGGAAGCAGTCGCGCAACTTTCCGCGCGCAGGTGCGGAGCGCGTAGTCAAAATACTCGCCGGCACGGACAAAGCGCTTAAAAGTTCGCGCTCAAACGGTTACGAATTGCTCGCCGCGATGACGGTCAATCTGCTTGCGAAACGTTAGTTTCTTCCGGCGGAGCGGAAGGTTGAGATTTTGGGGAAGCGGATGAAATGACGTGAAGTTTCTGCGACATCTTCGCCACATTTCTGGAAGCGTTCTTTTTGTGGATAACGCCTTTTGAAGCGGCTTTGTCAAAGGCGGAAACAAGTTCCCTGAACATGGAACCCGCAGTGGAAGCGTCTCCCGCTTCAATCGCCTCAAGGAAACCTCTTGTTCTGGTTCTCAAAGACGATTTAACAAATCTGTTTCTCGCCCTTTTTTTGAGGCTCTGCCTGTGTTTTTTCTTTGCGGATTTTATACGCAACGCCATAGTTTCAGCACTCTCCCGCCGATAAGTCCGCACAGTATGCTTTTACAACCGCCCTTTGTCAAGAGAACCCGCGCCCCCGCCCGCCCCCCGCTTTATGAGAGCGCGGCATTGTGTGATATGCTTCACTCTCAAACACGGGAGATATTTACCGATGAAGATTTTTCTTGATTCAGCAAACCTTAAAGAGATTCGCCATGCCGCTTCGCTTGGCGTTATTGACGGCGTTACCACCAATCCGAGCCTTGTTTCAAACGAAGGCGGACAGAAATCGTTCGCTGAACTGGTCAAACAGATATGTTCGGTCGTCAAAGGCCCGGTGAGCGCGGAGGTTATCTCAACCGACTACCGCAAAATGGTTGACGAAGCCCGCAAACTTGCGAAGATAGACGATTTTGTTGTGGTCAAAATGCCACTTACGGAAAACGGCATAAAAGCCACAAAAGCGATTTCATCCGAAGGAATAAGGGTGAACGTTACGCTCATCTTCACGCCGCTGCAAGCCCTTCTCGCCGCCAAGGCGGGCGCGGCGTACGTTAGCCCGTTCATCGGCAGGCTGGATGATGTTTCCACTTCCGGAATGAATCTGGTTGAAGACATTTCACAGATATTCACAAACTATGATTTCGCAACTGAGGTGCTTGTCGCGAGTGTGCGCCATCCCATGCATGTTGTTGAGTCCGCCCTTGTCGCGGCGGATGTGGTTACGCTTCCCCACAAGGTGCTGATGCAGATGTTCAAGCATCCGCTTTCAGACATCGGTCTGGAGAGATTTCTCTCTGACTGGAAAAAGAAAAAATAAAACCGCTTCCGCGTTATTTCATTTCGCGCGTTCGCACAGCCGCAGAGCCAGACCGGCAAGCGTGTTTTTGTCGCCTGAAAAATCCTCAAGATGCCCGACCGCTTCACTCGTGAGAGCGCGGGCTTTTTCTTTCGCGTCTCCCCGCCCTTCTGAATCCAGCGCGTCATCAACCGTTTGAAACGCAAGACCCACGGCTTTTGAATATCTTTCAAGGGGAGCCATTTGTTTTTCATTCGCCCCCGCCGCAATAGCGCCGCACTTTACCGCCGCCTCTATCAGCGCGCCGGTTTTAAGCGAGTTTATTTCCGCCGTTTTTTTCTCATCCGCCGTGTCCGCGCTTTCAAGGTCCATCATCTGCCCCACCGCCATTCCGGATTTTCCGGCGCAGTCTGAAACGGTTTTGATAATCTCAATCAGTCTTGCGTCTTCAATACCCGCGCTTTTTCCCTCAACCGCGAGAAGCCCGAAAGAATCGGTAAGCAAAAGGTCTCCCGCGAGAATGGCGGTCGCCTCGCCGAACATTTTGTGAACGGACGGCAATCCTCTTCTCATATCGTCATCATCCATTGAAGGGAGGTCATCGTGAATAAGCGAATAGCAGTGAATCATCTCCACCGCGCAGGCGGCGGGCATGGCGCGTTTGATGTTTCCGCCGCTTGCTTCGCAGGCGGCAACGCACAAAACCGGTCTGATTCTTTTTCCGTTTCTCAGCGCGTGGGCGGCGGCGTTTGCAAGGGTTGGGTGTTTTTCCCGCACAAGCGCGATGTATTGCTCAAGTTTCGCGCCAATCAGTTTTGCCCTGTCTTCAATGTAGGCGTCGATTTCCGGGAAGGCGGCGCTCATCTGTCACTTTTTCTCTTCGCCGTCTTTTTCGCCGAGCATCTCAATTTTTTTGCCGGTATCTTCAAGTATCAGGCGGCATTCTTTTATCAGTTTTACGCCCGCTTCAAAATTTTTAATCATCTCTTCAAGTGGGATTTCCTTGTTTTCAAGGGAGTCGGAAATTTCCTTTATCTTTTCCAGTTTTTTCTCAAATGACATGACGGGAAAAATCGGGCTGGTTGCGGGGGAAGGATTTGAACCTCCGACCTTCGGGTTATGAGCCCGACGAGCTACCAGGCTGCTCCACCCCGCGACAGTTCCTGTATTCTACACGCCAGAGCGTCCCGGTCAATCGCCGCCGCGAGTTTTTGATATAACCGCGTCCGCTATTTCCGCTCCTGCTCTAACGCAGTTCTCTTTGTCCGTTTCAATCTTTTCCCTGTAAATCTCTCCGTCTTCAGAAAGCATGGCGGTTATTTTCACTTTTCCTCCGCTCTCTGTCGCGTAGCATCCGGCGGGAATATCGCAGTTTCCGCCAAGCCGCGCGAGAAAACTCCGCTCCACATCCGCGCACAGGCGCGACCGTGAGCACTCAATCGCAGTTGTCATTTCAGCGATTTTGTCATCACCCTCGCGCCGCTCAACCGCAAGCGCGCCCTGCCCCGGAGCCGGAATAAAATCTTCAGGGTTAAACCTGCTTGCCGCTCTGCCCTCTATTTGCAGGCGCGAAAGCGCGGCGCTTGCCAGCACAATCGCGTCAAACTCTCCCGAATCCATTTTGTCCACCCTCGTTCCGATGTTGCCCCGAATCGGGCTGATAAAAACTCCGCTTCTTACGGCGAGTATCTGGCAACTTCTCCTTGCGCTTCCCGTTCCGATTTTCGCGCCGTCTTTCAAAGATTCAATATCCGCGCCCGGCTCCGTTCCCTTTGGAAACAGAACACAGTCCGAAGGGTCTTCCCTTCGGGGAACCGCGCCGATAACAAGCCCGTCCGGAAGAATGGACGGCAGGTCTTTCATGCTGTGAACCGCAATATCTATGGAGCCGTCAAGAAGCGCGTTTTCAATCTCTTTTACGAAAATCCCCTTGCCGCCCTCTTGCGCGACAGGCGCGGGCGCGGTGTCGCCCGAGGTTTTTATGAAAACAAATTCGGTTTCCAGCCCGGCAAATTTTTCCCGCAAAAGTCCGCCCACTCCGAGGGCTTGAACCCTTGCGAGAGGGCTACCCCTGCTTCCTATCCTTATCTTCATTTTCAGATGAGCCGGCGGTTTCATAGAGGTCAAAAAGTTTCTTCACGGTGTCAGCATACAGTTTCGCTTCGGGCGAAAGCGCGGCTTCCCGCTTCAGTTTTGTTACCGGCGTGTGCAGAAATTTTCCCGCGAGCCGGTCTGCCAGATCCCTCACGATGCCGTCCCTTTCCTCTTTGCCAAGGTCGCCCGTTTTCTCAAGGGCGTCCATGCGGGAGATGGCTTTGATGATTTCCTCCTCCGCCGCTCTGCCCGTTTTCTTTCTGAGTTCCACAATAAGCGGAAACGCTTTCAGCCCGTCACGCCACGAGATAAACTTTTCGCTCAAAGCCCGTATCATCTCCTCCGCCATGTCAACGCTCTTTCGCAAACTGTCAAGATTTTTGTCAACTATGTTCTGAAGGTCGTCCATGTCGTAAAGGAAAACGCCCTCAATATTCCGCGCTTTCGGGTCAACATCTCTCGGAAACGCTATGTCAATCAGCGACACGGGGCGGTTTTTTCTCAACTTCATCGCGTCTGAAAGGTCGCCCGTTTTCAGTATGTAGTTTGCCGAACCCGTTGCCGTTATAACAATGTCCGTCTGTCTCATCCACAGCCCTATCTCTCCGATGCCGATGGTTTTTCCACCCACAGACGATGCCAGTTTTGCCGCCTCTTTTTTGTCTCTTCCGGCGATTCTTATCTCTCCCGCTCCGCGTTTTGCCAGTTCTGTTGCCGCTTCCGCCGCCGCTTCACCGGTTCCCACAACCATCACCCGGCATTTTTCAATGTCGCCGAATATGTTTTTCGCGAGCTTTACCGCCACCGAACTGACAGAAACCGTGTGAGAGCCGAAACCGGTTTCGTTCTTTATCTTCTTCGTTGAAGAAAACGCGCTTTGGAAAAGTTTGTTAAGCACCGGTCCCGCCGCGCCGTTTTCAAGGGCGGTTTCATAGGAGCGTTTCAACTGCCCCAGTATTTGCGGCTCTCCCACAACCATTGAGTCAAGCCCCGCGGCTACTCTGTAAAGATGGCTCACGGCGTCTGCCCCTTCAAGAAAGTAAAACTTTTTCTCTATAAATTCGTTTCCGGCGCGGCCGTCCATATCGCACAGAAATCCGGAAATGGTGTCAAAGCACCGGTTGCCGTCTTCACACGCGGCGTATATTTCAACCCTGTTGCAGGTTGAAACTATCACGCATTCGCTCATGGAAGGCGCAGACACAAGAGCGCGCAGGGCGTCTCCCGTTCCGGCTCCTTCGCTAAAGGAAAACCGCTCGCGCTCTTCAATCGGCGAGGTTTTGTGGTTTATTCCGCAAACAACTACGTTTTCCATCTTCCGCCGCCTTTACAGGCTGTTCTCCTTTATAAGGCTCAAAAACTCCTCTCTTGACCGCTCATCGCTTCTGAAAAGCCCGTTCATTGAACTCGTTATCATGCTCGCCCTTGCTTTTTTCACACCCCTCATTGCCATACAAAGATGGTATCCCTTCACAACAACAGCCACGCCTTTGGGCGAAAGCGCGTCTTTAAGCAGGTTTGCTATCTGCACGGTCATTCTTTCCTGTACTTGCAGGCGTCTTGAAAATA
Source organism: Thermodesulfobacteriota bacterium (assembly GCA_965226585.1). Taxonomy (GTDB): domain Bacteria; phylum Desulfobacterota_D; class UBA1144; order Nemesobacterales; family Mycalebacteriaceae; genus Mycalebacterium. The sequence goes on from OZ245366.1 coordinate 910,435, forward strand.
CTTCAATAATGCGAGGTATTTTACTCAAACCAATAATTTTTCCATTCGGGATATACGCCACATGGCATTTGCCGAAGAAGGGAAGCATATGGTGTTCGCAAAGACTGTAAAACTCGGTGTCTTTCACAATCACCATTTCGTCATAATCTATTTCATAGACTGCTTCGCGGGCTATTGCGGCGGGGTCTTTGCCGTAGCCGTTGGTTATTTCGGCAAACATCTTCTCAATACGGCGCGGAGTGCCTTCCAGCCCTTCCCTTGACGGGTCTTCGCCTATTTCGTTCAGAATATCGTTTACCGCTTCTTTAATTCCCATGACACACCCTTCCCTTTTGAATCAATTTTGTCTGTTTGTCCGGCAAATTGCGAAAGGAAAACCTTTGCCCCCGGTTCAATGCGCGACAGAAACGGGCTTGGATACACGCCCATAAACACAACCGCCGCCGCCATTGACAGTATAAGCCCCGCCTCTCTGAGATTTATATCCGTGAGGTTTTTGTTTTCATCTTTTTTCAGGGGCCCGAAAAACACCTTCTGCACGGCTTTCAGCATATACACCGCTCCCAGAATCACCCCCGAACCCGCGAGCGCGGCATACACGTAACTTATTTTGAAAGCGCCCAGAAGCACAAGAAATTCTCCCACAAATCCGTTCAGCAATGGAAGCCCGACTGACGCGAGCGAGAACAGGATGAAAAACGCCGCGAAAACCGGCATCACAGACGCTATGCCGCCGAATTCGCTTATCTTTTTCGTGTGCCGTCTTTCATAGACCATTCCCACCATCATAAACAGCGCGCTTGTTGAGATGCCGTGAGCGAGCATATGAAAAACCGCGCCCTGCATTCCCTGAATATTCGGCAGTGTTATGCCGAGAACGATTATTCCCATGTGGCTGACGCTTGAATAGGCGACAAGTTTTTTAAGGTCTTTTTGCGCGAAAGCGACCATTGCGCCGTATATCACGCCCGCAATTGCCGCCATAGACAGAAACGGCATAAACGCGGCGGATGCTTCGGGGAAGAACGGGAAAAGCAGGCGCAGGATTCCGTAGATTCCAAGTTTCAGCAAAATCCCCGCGAGGATAACGCTTCCGGCGGTTGGGGCTTCCACGTGGGCATCGGGGAGCCATGTGTGAAAAGGCACAACGGGAACTTTTATCGCGAAAGCGAGAAGGAAAGCCGCGAACATAAGCCCCTGCGGACTCAAAAATCCATCAAATGCCGTGCTGACGTTTTGCAAATCCGCCATTGCCATGGATGGGTTTCCGAACTGGTTTATATGGGCGGAATACAGGTAGAAAATCGCCCCAAGCATAAGCGCGCTTCCAAAGGCGGTGTAGATAAAAAACTTTACCGCCGCGTACACCCTTCTTTCCGTTCCCCAGACGCCGATAAGGAAATACATTGGGATAAGAACGGCTTCCCAGAACAGGAAGAACAGGATTATGTCCATTGAAATCAGTGTTCCGATGATTGCGGTTTCAATTATCAGTATCAGCGAGAAGAATGTTTTAACCTTCGTTTCCGCCGTGTTCCACGAACTTAAAATCGCGAACGGGGTGAGGAAAGTTGTGAGCATAACAAGCAGAATGCTCAGCCAGTCCACACCCACTGAGTAGGTGATGCCGAGATCCGGCATCCATTGCGCGTTTTGCGTGAACTGCATTGTTCCGGTTTCGGGCGAGAAGTTTGTGAACAGCGGGATTGAGACGGCAAAAACCAGCGCGCTTACGGCGAGGGATGCGTATTTGAATATGGTATCAGACAGTTTTGCGGCTGTGTTGATGAGGACAATAAGGCACACTCCCGCAAGCGGCAGGAAGGCGATGAGGGTTAGATTTCCCTCAAAAACAGTATTGAGATATGACAAAAGATCAGCCCCGAAAATAAGGTCTTATCAGCCGATTACTCTATATCGCCTATGGTTGTATCTCAATAGAGAGAAAGAGAAATTGTTGGACTGCGGCAGGATTTATAGATTATATCTCAACAATGAATGATACGCCAAGATTGACAGTATCTTCAAAATCAAAAAAGACATCATTAACATCTCCGTGTACTAACATTTGGTAAGAAGCAAACGGAGCAATCCAAAAACTACTTTCTCTACCAAGACGAAAAGCGGACATCAAACCAGTGGTCAGAAAACCTGCTGACACATCAAGATCAAGAATGTTCACAGGTACTGCTACTGCCTCGCCATCCCTAATAATAACTGCAAGAGTGTCTGCCTTGAAATTCCCCTTGCTATAAGAGTAATTTAAAGACGGAATAATGGATACAAGACTGTTTGCCTTTAGTTCAAAACCGGTTTCCACCCCAAATACAGAACTATCTCTCGAGGCAAGCGCGCCTATTTGCTCTTTTTTGTAAGAAAACCCGGTACTGATATACGGGTCTACAAGTTCGTCCGGTAAAAAGTGAAACAGAATTCCGGGAGATACCTGATATGAGTATAAGTCAGATTCGCTGGATTGAATCAAGTAGTCCACGCCAAACCCAATACTGATATTCCGATGAACACTTGCGCGTCCATTTTGGGAGATGCCGTTCTTCCAGTCTCTACTGTCAATGCCTTTGATGAAAGATGATGTAGTAAAATAGATGTGCTTACTCAGAAGCCCTTTATTGTGCCCCCCCTCTTCTGAACTTCCAGATGCGTTTACATTGGAAACACAACTAAAAACAACGAACAGAACAAGAAACAACTTGGCGAAATGAAACATTTTTGCTTCCTCCATACTAACCACTTAAACAGAGTTGAAGCGTCTGATTATTACCACAAGGGTCTTGTATTTATCAGAGATCCGACCAAACGGGTTCCTTTTAAGTATTAGCGGAATCTAATCTAAAGGGAAATGGAAAACTGTCAACACGACAAACTTGACCTTTCAAACTCCTCATCAATTCATAATAATTACGTAATGCCTTTTGACTACAAAGCCCTACGCGCTTCGTGGGAATGGAACATTCCGCAGAAATTTAATATCGGCGTTGACTGCGTTGACAGACACGCCGCTAACCCCGAAACGGCGGAGAAACCCGCGCTTATCTTTGACAGCGGAAAAGGACTCGTTTCCACATACACATTTTCAAACCTGAAATCAGAAACAAACAAAATCGCAAACGCCCTTCTCTCCTCAGGCATAGAACAGACAGACAGAATCGTGATTATGCTTGATAACATTCCTGAGTTTCCGTTCGCTTTTATTTCCGCCCTCAAAATCGGCGCGATTCCCATTCCCGCAAGCGCGATGCTGACGGCGGATGAAATCGCGCACATCCTTAACGACAGCGGCGCGAAAGCCGTTGTTACATCGCCGGAACTTTACGGGAACATTGAAACCGCAAGGGGCAAATGCCCGGAATTGAAAACAGTTTTTATTACGGACGGATTTACGAACGGCGCGAAAACTCCCGCCAGTTGTGTTGACCTTGACGAACTCACCGCAAACGCCCCCGAAGATTTGAAACCGGCGGACACACTTGCGGAAGATATCGCCTACATCTGCTACACATCAGGAACAACCGGAGAACCCAAAGGAGTGGCCCACGCTCACAGGTCTGTTATCGGGCGCGACCCGGCGGCGGTTTTTTGGACGGGCGTAAATGAACGCCCGGTTGTTTTTCACGCGGGAAAACTGAACTGGACTTACACCCTCGGCGCGGGATGCCTCGACCCATGGCGGCACGGATGCGCTTGCGTTATCTATGGCGGCGAATACGAGCCGCTTAAAATGTTTGAACTGATTGAAAAATACAAAGTGAATGTTTTTATGACCGTGCCAACTGTTTTCAGACAAATGGCAAGAGCCGCGGGCGGGAAGTCTCCAAACAACATTTCCACCCTTACCCACTGCCTCAGCGCGGGAGAACATTTGAGCGCGGAACTGTTTGCGGTATGGAAAAACACCCTCGGCGTTTCACTTTACGAAGGGCTCGGAATGAGCGAGTTCAGTTACTACATATCAAATATGCGGGCAATGGAAATCAAACCCGGCTCTCCGGGCTTGCCTCAGCCGGGAAGAAAATGCTTTCTCGCAGACCCCGAAACCTGCAAGCCCGTTCCCGCAGACACCGAAGGCGTTCTCTGCTCAGCCCCCGGTGACCCCGGAATTATGCTCGGCTACTGGAACCGCCCCGATGAAACACGCGCCATGTACTCAAAAAAAGGCGACTTTGTGAGCGGCGATTACTTCACTCAAGACAAAGACGGCTACCTTTGGACGCTCGGAAGAAAAGACGACATGATAAACAGTTTTGGATACAGAATATCGCCGTTTGAAGTGGAAACCGCGATTATGAAACACGGCAACATAAGCGACTGCGCGGTCGCGGGAATTGACTCAGGCGAAGGGAAAACTATCTCAACCGCTTTCGTTGTTCCGCAAAACTCAGACGCGCAAGAATTACTGAAAAAAGATTTGCAAACCTTTCTCTCCGCCCGCCTCGCGCCCTATAAAATCCCCAAAGAAATAGTGTTCACAAACTCAATACCGCGAACAAAAAACGGAAAGAAAAAACGCAGGGAACTGCGCCTGAAATTCGCCTCGCGCCCTTAAACTCTGTCAGCAGACCGTCAGCCGCCATAAGTGGCGCAGGTGATTTCCATCACCTCAACATTGCTCTGTTTTCCAACCGCTCCGGGAACGATAATCGGCAGGTCTACACCCGCCTCCCTGTGTATCTCCAGCCGCTCGCGGCATCTTTCCGCCGGACCCACAAGGGCAACGGCGTCAATAAGTTCATCGGTGAAAACCTCATGCGGCTTGCTTCCCGATTTTATGAGTTCAACCACATCGCCGTAGCCGATGTTTGTTATCAAACGCTGATAAAACGGAAACCGCGCGTAGCCCGAAAGCCCCATCTTTGCCGCGTTTATCGCATCTTCAAGACTGTCTGAAACAAATGACGGAATTCCGTTTGTCATCTCAATCTCAGACGGCTCTCTTCCCGCCTCTTTCGCCCCTTCGGCAACCTGCGCCTTTAACTGCTTTATGTATTCCGGCGGAGACATATACGGCATAAGCCCGTCCGCCGCCCTTCCCGCCAAGCGAGCGGCGGAGTTTGTCAAACCCGCTATCAAAACCGGAAACGCCGGAAGAGCGCGCTTGATGCTGAGCAGTTCGGAACTGCCGTCAAGAATCGGCTTTATCTCCGCAAGGTAGTTTTCCATCGCCTCAACGGGGTTGCCCATGTCTATGCCGAATTTGTCGTTCACCGGCTTGTGGCTTACTCCAAGACCCAGAACCATTCTTCCGCCCGAAACCTCCTGAACAGTCATCGCTTCGGCGGCGCAAATGACGGGTCTTCTCATAAATATGTTTGTTATCCACGTGCCCACCTTTATTTTGCTTGTGGATTCCGCAAATACTTGAGCGTTTGATATCGCGCTGAACGGAGGCACTTCAGGTGAATATATCGCCTCAAAACCCGCTCCCTCAGCCGTTACGGCAAGAGCCCTTAAATCATCAACCCCGCATCCCCATACCGGTGAAATAGTTGCCACACGAGCCATTTTTATTCTCCCCGGCGCCATTGCCGCGCCTGTTTTTGATATGGCGGTAATCTATCTTACACAGCGGCACATTTGCAATCTTCCGCCCCCTTTTTGACACTGCCGCGCCGCGCGATTATATTTCAAAGCAAATGAAGAAACGAACTGGAGCGGAAATCTATATTGCCGGCATATTTGTTCTGGTCGGCTCAATCCTTTTTCTGGCGTCTCTGACGCATGTTTTCCTGAACCCCTGATTGTTGCAAGACCTGATGTTACAGAGAGGAAGTGTCCAAATGGGCGAAATCGTGAGCCGCGTTGAACTCGCGCTTGGAGAATGTGAGCGCAGACAAAGGGTGGCAATTTAGAGAGAAAAGATGATTTCATACGACAGAATGGCACAGCACCTGATGGACATAATCCGTATAGACAGCGAATCGCGCTCTGAAAAAGATGTTGCCCTTGTTCTGGAAAAGGAGATGAAAGAGCTTGGTGCCGAATGTTTTTTTGATGACTGCGCGGAAAAAGTTGGCGGCAACATCGGCAATTTGATAGTCAAAATCAAAGGCACTGTGCCCTCCGCCCCTCCGGTGTTTCTCTGCTCGCACATGGACACGGTTGTTCCCGGAAAAGGGATTAAACCGCACATCACTGATGGCGTTATGAAAAGCGACGGAACGACCATTCTGGGAAGCGATGACAAAAGCGGCGTGTCGGTGATAGTTGAAGTGGTTCGCGCTCTGAAAGAGAAAAACCTTCCCCACGGGGATATTGAGATTGCCTTTACGGTGTGCGAGGAAGTTGGGCTTCTGGGGGCGAAATATCTTGACCGCTCTCTTTTCAAATCGGCAGACGGCATAGTTCTTGACAGCAGCACCCCCGACCGCCTTGTTTTGAACTGCCCCGCTTCCGACATGCTGAACGTTGAAATCAAAGGCGTTGAGGCGCATTCCGGGCTTTGCCCCGAAGACGGCGTAAGCGCGCTTGAGATAGCGGCGGACGCCATATCAAAAATGAAACTTGGAAGGATAGACGGGGAAACCACCGCCAACATCGGAAAGATGTCTGCGGGGAGCGCGATAAACATAGTGCCGGGTTCGGCAAAACTTTTGTGCGAGGCGAGAAGCCACAACACAGAGAAACTTGCCGCGCAGATGGAGCACATGATTGAGTGCTTTGAAACCGCTTCCGCAAAAGCGTACGGGGGAAAGCCCGATGTGCTGACAGACCGGCAGACCATATATCCGCTGATGGATGTTCCGCAGTCTTCGCGGATGGCGAAAATGGTTGAGGAAAACGCGGCGCGTCTCGGCAAGCCGGTTTCTTTCCACAAAAGCGGCGGCGGATGCGACGCGAACTACATAAATGGCAAGGGAATAGAGTGCGTGAACCTCGGCACGGGAATGTATGAAATGCACACCGTGAACGAATATCTGGTAATTGAGGAGTTCAACCGGTGCGCGGACATCACGCTCGGGACGGTTTTACAAAATGCCGGAGCAAGTTAAAAAAGCGCTTGTAATTGTTGACCACGGAAGCACGGTTGACGAAGCAAACCGCCTGCTTGCCCTTGTTGCCGAAAAGTTGAGAGAGCGCGCGGATTTTGACGTTGTGGAGCATTGCCACATGGAACTTGCCTCTCCCACGATGGAGGAGGCGTTTGGCGTTTGCGCGCGGAGCGGGGTTTCGGAGATAACGGTTCACCCCTATTTTCTGGTTCCGGGAAAACATTCGGGTTTTGATATTCCGGCGATGGCGGCTGAGGCGGCAAAGAAGTTTCCCGGTCTGAAGCACACCGTTACCGAGCCGCTCGGGCTTCACGAAAAGATTGTGGATGTGATTCTGGAAAGGGTTGAAAAAAACTCAACAGAATGACGAGACGCATCCGCTCGCCCTTTCCCCTCTAACGGCGCTTATCGTAACATTCACGTCCAGCCCCGCGGGCAGTTCGGGCTCATCAACCGCAACGGGAATATAGTTTTCCGTCATACAAACAGACCTTGTTTCCGATATGGCGGGAACCGTTCTGCCGATAAAACTTTCGTAGAATTTCCGCTTTTTCAGCGCGCCAAGTTCTCTCATCTCTCTCGCCCTGCGTTTTTTCACATCGTCCGGCACGGGGTTTTTCATCACATTTGCGGCGGTGTTTTTTCTGGGCGAATACGGGAAAACATGAAAGTAGGTAAGCGCGGAATCGCGGGCGAGGCGGAAACTGTTTTGAAACTGCCCGTCTGTTTCCCCCGGAAATCCGACCATAATGTCCGTTCCTATGGAAGCGTCCGGCATAAGGTCCCGTATCATTGCCGCGCAAGCGGTGAACTCATCCGGCGAGTAGCGGCGGCGCATCTTTTTCAGAACTTCAGCGTCTCCGCTTTGAAGCGACACATGAAAACTTGGGCGGACGGATTCCGCCCGCGAGCAGAAAAGTATCAACTCTTCCGTCATGTCTGCGGGGTCAAGGGAACTGAGCCGGATTTTCGGCAGAGGTTCTGTGTGGTTTTCAATCTCTCTGAGCAGGGATACAAGCGAAGAGTCGACGTCTCTGCCGTAACTGGCAAGGTGTATGCCCGTGAGAACCGCCTCGCCGTAGCCGCCTTGCTTCAACACGGCAAGCCGCCTGACGACCTCCGCCGGCTCAAGGCTTCTGGACCTTCCGCGCGCCCTTGGAATTATGCAGAATGTGCACGCGTAGTTGCAGCCGTCCTGAACTTTCAAAAAAGCTCGCGTCCGTTCCGGAAACCGCTCTATCGCGGGCGACTCAAATTTTCTTTTTTTGTCGGCGAACAGGTCTGACACGAAAACGCGCGCGGTTTTTCGCGGCGTTCCCTTCCTGACTATCTCAGACAGAGACGGAAACTTGTGCGAGTTTCCAACCACGTAGTCCACGCACTTCATAGAGGCGACTTCTTCAGACGACACTTGAGCGTAACAGCCCGTCAGCACAACGACCCCTTGAGGATTGGATTTTTTTGCTCTGCGGGCGTAGTTTCTCGCCTCCGCGTCCGCCTTGCCGGTTACCGTGCAAGTGTCGATTATGTAGACATCCGCTTTGTCTGAAAAGTTTCCGTTGATTTCGTATCGGCTCCGGGGAAGGCGTCCGAGAATGGCGGCTGTGTCGTACTGATTCGCCTTGCATCCAAGTGTAACGACAGACACTCTGCGCTTTGTTTCCATCTCCATTGTCAAACGGGAAGCGCCTCTTTTATCCAGCCGCCGCCGAGCACTTCGCCGCCGTCGTAAAACACAACCGCCTGCCCGGGCGTAACCGCCCTCTGCGGCTCTGCAAATTTCACAACCGCCCTGCCGTCATCCCCTATATCAAGAACCGCTTCCTCCTCGCTGTGTCTGTGGCGTATCTTCGCCCCCACACGAGACCCGCGCGCGGGAGTCTGCCTGACCCATGAAAGTTCATCCGCCACAAGACCGTCGCTGTAAAGATGCCGCTCTCCGCCGACAACAACCTTGTTGTTCTCCCCGTCTATGGAGACAACATACATCGGGTCGCTTTCGGGATTTGAAGTTTTTATTCCAAGCCCTTTTCTCTGCCCTATTGTGTAAGAGTGTATGCCTTTGTGGTTTCCCATTTCCCTGCCTTCGGTGTCCACCATATCGCCTTCGGGCGCGGCGGAGGCGTCAATCTTGTCCGACAGAAAGTTTCTGTAATCGCCTCCCGTGAGGAAACAAACTCCCATGCTTTCGGGCTTTTCCGCAACCTCAAGACCGAACCCGCGCGCCTTTTCGCGCACTTCGGTTTTCGTGCTTTCCCCAAGCGGGAACATCAAGTTTTCAAGTTCCCCCTGCTTCAGCGTGAAAAGGAAATATGTCTGGTCTTTGCGGTTGTCAACGCCCTTAAACAAAGCCCTTCCGCTCTCAGAGTTCTGTACCCGGGCGTAGTGCCCGGTTGCCAGAGCGTCTGCGCCGAGTTCCTTCGCGCGGCGGAGAAGAAGGTCAAATTTCATAAACTGATTGCAAAGCGTGCAGGGAACCGGCGTCTGTCCGGCGCGGTATTTTCCCACAAAATCCGACACCACCGTTTTTTTGAACGGCTCCATGTAGTTCGCGACGTAGTGCGGTATTTCAATCTGGCGAGCCACATTTCTCGCGTCTCTCACCTCGTCTGCGGAACAGCATCCGCCGGATGATTCCCCGTAGTCCCACAACTGCATGGTTATCCCGATGACCTCGTGTCCCCGGTCTTTCAGCATTGCGGCAACAGTGGATGAGTCCACTCCCCCGCTCATAGCAACAACAATTCTTTTTTTCATCTTACGGCTTTTTCGGGGTGACTGGACTCGAACCAGCGACCTCTGCGTCCCGAACGCAACGCTCTAGCCAATCTGAGCTACACCCCGTTTTTATTTCAGAACAGCAATGATAACGGATGAACCCGTCTTTTTCATCCCGCAAAAACACGGAATGCCAAAAACCCGCGCCCTGTTGAAAAAACACGCCCGTAAGACCATACTAAATAAAAGGTGTAAAGCGGATGTCAAACCAAATAAAATTGAAACAGTCAAGAACCTACAAATCCATTAACCACAAGGATGTTCGCAGGCAGTTCAGTCTGCGCCACCTGAAATTCCACACAACCCGCGATATTGAGCCGTCAACCGATTTCATAAAACTTCCGGCCGGAACGGCCAACTCTGTTGTTGAGGAGACGCTTGAGAGATTTTCCCTCGAATACAGACGTTTTGGAAAGGAAGAAGACAAAGACAAACCCGGGCGGGAAAACTGATTTCCGGCAAAAATACATCATCCGGTCCCATAGGGGTTTTTGATTCCGGCATAGGCGGACTTACGGTTGTAAGAGAATTGAAGTCTCTTCTGCCGCTTGAAAATATCGTCTATCTCGGAGACACGGCGCGCCTTCCCTACGGAACAAAATCCAGCAAAACCGTTACCGGGTATTCGCTCAAAAACACGCGTTTTCTTGCTTCAAAGAATTCAAAAATCATAGTCGCCGCCTGCAACACCGCTTCCGCCTACTCCATTGAAGTTCTCTCAGACGAGTTTGACGTTCCGGTGCTCGGCGTGATTGAGCCCGGCGCGAAGAAGGCGCGGGAGGTCAGCCGGAACGGGAAAATCGGAGTTATCGCGACTCCATCCACCGTCAAAAGCCGCGCTTATGAGCGCGCCCTCCGGCGGGAAGACAGTTTGCTGAAAACCGTTTCCGCCGCCTGTCCGCTTTTTGTTCCGCTTGTTGAAGAAGGCTGGGGCGAAGACGATATCGCCTTTACTGCCGCCCGCAGATATCTTGAGCCGCTTGTGGATGAAGGTATTGACACCCTTATCCTCGGATGCACCCACTACCCTCTTATGAAAAAGGTTGTGTCTGAAGTTATGGGCGGGGGCGTAACGCTTGTTGATTCCGCCACCGAAGCCGCGACAGAAACGGCAAAGTTTATGGAGAGCGCGGGACTGCTCAACAAAAACGGAAAGGGAACCGCGGAGTTTTACCTGACGGACGGTTCTGAAAGTTTTGTCAGCGCCGCCGGAAAATTCCTCGGCGGCGACATTGGAAAAGCGGAAATTGTAGATTTGTAAACGCGCTTTTTTCAGTCCGCCAGAGCTTTTTTCAACTCTTCGGTAAGCGGCGGCAGAACCTCAAAAAGGTCTCCGCAAATGCCGTAGTCTGATTTCGCGAATATCGGGGCTTCAGGGTCTTTGTTGATTGAAACTATCACCTTTGAAGAGCCCATTCCCGAAAAATGCTGAACGGAGCCGGAGATGGCAATCGCCATGTAGAGGTTCGGCGAAACGGCTTTTCCCGTCTGCCCCACCTGCATATCATACGGGCAGTACCCGGCGTCAACTGCGGCTCTTGTCGCTCCGGCGGCGGCGCCAAGCATATCGGCAAGTTCGTATATGCGCTGAAAGTTTTCTTCGCTTCCAAGCCCTCTTCCTCCTGAAACCACCCTTTCGGCTTCTGTAAGTTCGGGTCTGTCGGACTCTTTTGTCTCCATCTCAATGATTTTGAGTTTCAGGTCGTCAGGCGATATTTCCACGCTCTCTTCAACGGTTTCAACCTGCGCGGGCGATTCCTCCTCTTTGAACGAGTTGGGGCGCACGGTCGCTATCATCGTTTCGCTTCCGTGAAACTGCTGTGTTGATATGGCGCGGCTTGAGTGCGAGTAGCGTTGAATGACAAGCGCGCCGTCAGTTGCGTCAATATTCACAACCTCCATCGCGAGCCCTGAGCCCGTGCGCGCCGAAACGCGCGGTATGTAGTCTTCGGAAAAAGAGCTGTGCCCCGCCAGAACAATCGCGGGGGAGTGTTTTTTTATCAACTCTGAAAGCGCTTTTGTGTAGCCGTCAGGGTTGAAGTTTTTAAGGTTTTCATTTTGCACCGTGTAGACCTTCTGCGCTCCGAATTTGCCGAGTTCTTCGGGTCCCGATGAGACCGATTCCCCCATAACAACTCCGCAAACGACCGCTCCGTCAATCTTGGGCGCGAGTTCTCTGCGCGCCTGTGAGATTGCCTCAAAGGTTACTTTTCTTATTGAGCCGTCCAGTTTCTGGTCTGCGACAATCCATATTTCCTTACTCATTTTATTCCTCCGTTCCGTTTGGTGTGTTTTGCGAAATCATATGACTTTCGCTTCTTCCCTGAGCAGTTTCACTATCTCTCTCGCCGAGTCGGCTATCTCATCGTTTTTGACGGTTGTGTCGTCAGAACCTTTGATGATTTTCAATCTTCTCTCCACCTGCGGAACTTCAATCTTCACCGTTTTAACCCTTGAGCCGGCTTTGCCCACGCTCTCGCGGGAGATGCCGAGTGAGGCGAAGTCCACATCGTCAAGCGACACTTCCTTAACCGGTTTCTTCTTTGCCTTCATTATTCCCGGAAGTGATGCGTAGCGCGGTTCGTTCATCGCGTCGGGGCAGGTTATGAGAGCGGGAAGAGGAACTTCAACCACCGCCGTTCCGCCGTCAACCTCTTTGCGGCAGATCATTTTCTTCTCGTCCGGCTTTATCTCAACAACCTTGCTGACAAGCGCAACATGGGGAATTCCGAGCTCTTCCGCTATCTGGATTCCCACCTGAGCGGACTCTTCGTCAATCACCTTCATTCCCGTGAATATTACGTCTGCGTCATCAATTTTCTTTATTTCGCTCGCGGCGATTTTTGCTGTCGTATAGGGGTCTGCCGCCTCAAAGCCGTCGTCCTTTATGTGTACCGCCGAAGCCGCTCCCATGGCAAGCCCCTGTCTGATGGCTTCAATCGCCCTTGCGGGTCCCGCGGAAACTATCACGACTTCGCCGCCAAGCTTTTCCGCGCTTTGAATCGCCTCCTCAACGGCAAACTCATCGTAAGGGTTCATTATCCATTTAATCCCTTCGGAATCGATGGAATCGCCGGACGCGCTTACCTTGATTTTGGCTTCTGTGTCCTGCGTTTGAGTTATAAATACAACTGCTTTCATTTTCGTCCCTCTCTTTGTCAGTCCTTATTTTCCGCCCCTGAAACGGTTTGGATATAAACAAGCCGAGAGTTATTATAGAGAATGGCTTTTTACTGTCAAGAACGGGAATTTGCCGCTTCCGGAGCGGGGGACAGAGGCGCGTGAACATAGCGGTTGGAAGCGATCAGGAAACCCATCTTACCGATTTCGTTTTGCGCTATCTTGAGAAACGGGGCGCGAGTTTGAAGTTGTTCGGGCATCTTGCCGGAGAGAAAACGGAGTGGACTGACGTTGCCGAAGCGGTGGCGCGCGAAGTTTCGGGAGAGAACTGCGAACAGGGCATAGTTTTCTGTTGGACGGGAACGGGGGTTTCAATCGCGGCGAACAAGGTTCCGGGAGTTCGCGCCGCCCTCTGCGATGATTCTGAAACCGCGGCGGGAGCAAGAAAATGGAATGACGCAAATGTGCTCGCGATGAGTTTGAGGCGAACTTCAACTCAGGTTGCGGAGGAGATTCTCAACAGCTGGTTTGAGTCGTCTCCCGAGCCGGGAGAGAAAGAGAACATAGAAAAGGTTTCACTTCTGGAAGGGAAGTACCGGATGGAAAAATGAAGAAAGACAATTTAACTGTTGCCGTAGTTGGCGCCACCGGAGCGGTTGGGCGCGAGATTCTCTCCATACTTGAGGAAAGGGATTTCCCCGTCCGGAGTGTGAGGCTTTTCGCGTCTGAACGTTCGGAGGGAAAGGAGATTGAGTTCCGGGGTTGCGCGGTCGGTGTTGAGACGGTTTCGCCCGGATGTTTCAAAGGCGTTGACATTGCCGTCTTTTCGGCGGGCGCTTCAAACAGCAAGGCGCACGCCCCCTCAGCGGCTGAGGAAGGCGCGATTGTTGTGGACAACAGTTCGGCATTCAGAATGGACAATGACGTTCCCCTTGTGGTGCCGGAAATCAACGGGCGGGTGCTGGATGAAATTCCGCCCCGCCGCATAATCGCAAATCCCAACTGCACAACCGCGATTGCCGCGATGGCGATTAAGCCCGTCCACGACATGGGGACGGTCAGAAATGTTATAGCGACAAGTTTTCAGTCCGTTTCGGGAGCCGGCGCGGGGGGAATATCTGAGCTTGAAAACCAGACACGCGCCTGGCCCGGAGAGGCTGAGGCAAACATTTTTCCGGCGCGGATAAATCACAACATCATCCCGCAAGTGGACGTTTTCCTTGACAACCTCTACACAAAAGAGGAGATGAAACTGCACAACGAAACCAGAAAGATTCTGGATGCGGACATGAACGTGAGCGCGACCGCCGTGAGGGTTCCCGTTATGAGGGCGCATTCGGTTTCAATACATCTGGAGACCGAAAAACCCGTTTCCCCGGGTGAGGCGGCGGACGCGATTGACGGCTTTCCGGGGGTGCGTGTTGTGAAAGACGGCGGCTATCCGATGCCGATTGACTGCTCCGGCAAAGACGACTGTTTTGTCGGCAGAATACGGCGCGACATAACTGGAGAAAACCGCCTTTCTCTGTGGGTGGTGGGAGACCAGTTGCGCAAAGGCGCCGCGCTTAACTCGGTTCAGATAATGGAGCGGGTAGTCAGACGCCATGCATAGCATCCTGCTTTCCATAAAAGAGAAAATTACCGCCCTCTTCTCCTCAAAAACTCAGCCGGAAATTCACTCCGCCCTGCGCGAACAGTTGGAAAAAAGAACCGCCGCCGCAGATGAAAACATTCTTCACGCCCTGAAGGCTGAAAAAATTTTCCATAAAAATGCCGCCTCTTTTGCCGGAGAAACTTTCTTCCGTGTCGTGATTGTTCTGACGGATAAACGAATTCTTGTTCTCAAAGATTCTTCCTCTTATCACGAGTTGAAGATTTTTCCGCTCTTCTCGGTTGAGAGTTGCGCCGCGCAGTCTGACACCGGAAAACCGGCGCTGACCGTAACTCTGGCGGGCGGAGCGGAAAACAGGTGTGTTTTCTCATCAGCCGCAGATGCGGACGTTTTTGAAGAAAGTCTGGCGGAGTTTATTTCCCCGCCGGAAAAGGCGGATGCCGTGTGCGGAGATTGCGGAAACCGGGTTCCGGCGGACGCAAAATTCTGCGCCTCTTGCGGAAAGCCGCTTGATTTTAGCGGCTCTGAAAATACAATGTGATTGTCCGGCGTTTTCCCGGAGACAGACACTATGCTTCACGGTTCACTTGTAGCCCTTGTTACACCATTCAAAAAAAACCTCTCGCTCGACGAGGCGGCAATTGAGCGGCTTGTTGAGTTTCACAGAAAAAACGGCACTCACGGCATCATTTCGTGCGGAACCACCGGAGAGTCCGCCACACTTTCACACGGCGAGCACAAAAGGGTTGTGGAACTGACCGTAAAACTGTGCGGCGGCAAACTTCCCGTGGTGGCGGGAACCGGCTCAAACAGCACGGACGAAGCGGTTGACCTGACGCGCTTTGCCGAAAAAACCGGCGCAGACGCCGCCCTTGTTGTCGTTCCGTATTACAACAAGCCGTCTCAGCAGGGGCTTTTTGTCCATTTCGGAAAGGTCGCCTCAAGCGTGGGCATTCCCATCATTCTCTACAATGTGCCGGGACGCTCAGCCGCTAACCTTCTGCCCGAAACGGTTGCGCGCCTCAGGGCGAAATACAAAAACATAGCGGGAATAAAAGAGGCTTCATCCATTGAGCAGGCGTCAAAAGTTATGTATCTGTGCGGAAAAGATTTCCCGCTTTTTTCAGGCGATGACGCGATTAATTTTCCGCTTCTGGCTCTCGGAAGCCGGGGCTCCATCAGCGTTACGGCAAACGTTGCGCCGAAGGATATGGCGAATATGCACAACCTTTACGCAAAGGGCGAAACTGCGCGCGCGGCAAAACTTCACTACAAACTTCTGCCCCTGAACGAGGCGTTGTTTGTGGAGTCAAATCCGGTTCCGGTGAAAACCGCCCTCTCTCTTATGAAGATGGACACGGGGGTTTTGCGGCCTCCTCTGTGCGCTCTCTCTCCCGCGAACAGAAAGTTGCTTGCCGCCGCGCTGTCTGATTACGGCATTGTTTAAAGTGAAAGAAATTGCCTGTTAACGGACTTTCATATGAAAAGGAAATTCGCTCGCTCGGTTTTGTTCCAGCCGGTGTGGATGAGGCGGGAAGAGGTCCCATCGCGGGTCCCGTTGTTGCCGCCGCGGCTGTTCTGCCCGAAGACTTTCATCTCGGCGGCATAGACGATTCAAAAAAGCTGTCGCCCTCTCAAAGAGAAAAGATTTTCCACGCTCTCACGGAAAACGGGGTTGAATACGCGGTGGGCGTGGCGCAGGCGCGGGAGATAGATGAGATAAACATTCTCCGCGCCACTCTGAAGGCGATGGAACGCGCGGTTGAGAAGTTGCGCTCTCTGCCCGGATTTCTGCTTATAGACGGAAACTGCACAACGGGGCTTTCAATGGAACAGCGTTCAATAGTCGGTGGAGACGGCAAATGCATGTCAATCGCGGTCGCGTCTGTTGTGGCAAAGGTTACGCGAGACAGAATGATGGAGGAACTTCACGAAAAATACCCCGTTTATAATTTTCTGAAGCACAAGGGCTACCCGACCGCCGAGCACAGAGGGCTTGTTGAGGAGCACGGCCCCTGCCCTGAACATAGAAAAAGCTTCAGATTAACCGTATAACCCCTTGAAATCACAACAGTCCGTAAATATCATTGTTTGCCGTAGCAATGTCCGCAGATTCACAACAAGAACTGAAACAGCTTCCCGACAGGCTTTATTTCAAAATCGGGGAAGTGAGCGAGTACACGGGACTCAAGCCCCACACAGTTCGTTACTGGGAAAAAGAGTTTGAGCAGGTAAAGCCCACCAGAAGACGCAACCAGCGTTTGTACGACAGGGAGACCATCTACCTTCTGCTTAAAATCAAAAGAATGCTCCACAAAGAGAACTACACAATTGCGGGGGCGAGAAAAAAACTCAAAGAGGGACTTCCCGTTTCAGACGCCAGAAAGCGGGACGAGGACATTCTATCTTCGGTTCTCAAGGATTTGGAGGAAATTAAAAATCTTCTGGACAATAAACAGTTATAATCCCTGCCAAATTAAGTCGGGGCGTAGCGCAGCCTGGTAGCGCACCGGTCTGGGGGACCGGTGGTCATCGGTTCAAATCCGGTCGCCCCGACCACCTTTTTTATGCCAAAACGCACAAGAATACTCATATCAAACGACGACGGGATTAACTCTCCCGGAATTGAAGCCCTTGCGCAGTCGCTTTCAAGCATAGGCGAGGTCATAGTTGTCGCGCCCGACAGAGACCAGAGCGCCGCAAGCCACGCTCTGAGCATACACAGACCCCTGCGCGCGGAGAAAGTGGCTCCAAACAGATACAGCGTTGACGGCACGCCGACCGACTGTGTGAACCTCGCGGTGAACGGTCTGCTTGAGGGACGCCGCCCTGACCTTGTGGTTTCGGGCATCAACAAGGGGGCGAATGTGGGAGATGACGTTACTTATTCCGGCACGGTCAGCGCGGCAATGGAGGGAACGCTTTTGAGGATTCCCTCCATCGCGGTTTCCACTTCGGGCAAAAGTGATTTTAATTTTGAGCCGGCGGCGGATTACGCGAGAGCGGTGGCGGAATTTGTTCTCAAAAACGGACTGCCCAACAACACCATGCTCAATCTGAATGTTCCCAATATGCCGATTGAAGAGATAAAGGGCGTGAAGATAACGAAACAGGGCAAAAGATATTACGATGACAAGATAATAAAGAAGAAAGACCCCAGAGGCAGAAACTATTACTGGATAGGCGGTGACGAGCTGGCTTTCAGGAAAACGCCTGATTCCGATATCCTCTCCCTGAAAAACGGCTGGATATCCGTAACCCCCATTAAACTTGATTTTACCGATCATTCGTATTTTGAGATGCTCAAAAAAAATCACATAAAAGACCTGAAAAAATGAGGTTCCTGAAAGATCTCTACCACAGTTTTCTCGCGCTCGCGGAAAAGCCCTATGCCAGTTTTATTCTGGGCGCGGTGGCTTTCGCAGAGTCCGTTATTTTCCCGATTCCCGCAGATGTTTTACTTCTGTCCATGTCTCTCGGCAAACCGTCTCACGCCATCAGATTCGCCCTTGTTTGTTCGGTGTTTTCCGTGCTCGGAGCTTGCGCCGGTTTTTTTCTCGGCAAGTTTCTGTGGGATCTGGTTTCCGAGTGGTTTCTCGCTTTTATTTTCAGTGAAGCGAACTTCAACGCGGTTGGTGAACTGTTCAAGGCAAACGCCTTCACAACAATTCTCACGGCGGCTTTTACGCCGGTTCCGTTCAAGGTTTTTACAGTCGCGGGGGGGGTGTTCAACATCAATTTCGCCGCTCTGGTGGCGGGGTCTGTTATTGGCAGAAGCGCGCGGTTTTTTCTCCTCGCCGGTCTTGTGTGGAAGTTCGGCGAAGACATCAAGCCCTTTATTGACAAGCATTTCAACACCCTCACCATTATTTTCACCCTTGTCGTCATCGCGGTTCTTATTTTGTTTGGAAGATAAAAAACGGTGGAAATCGCGTATTTCGCCATTAAACTTTATTACTGAATGAGAGTTTTTGAAAGAAATATGGAGAACAGGAGGCGTCTGAGGAGAAGGCGTCTGAAAATCTCCCTCACGGCGGCGGTGATTTTTCATCTCCTCCTGATTCTGATTGTCGGCTTTATGTCGTATTCCCTGCTTGTCGTTCCCGTTGCGGACAATGAAAGCGATCTTCTGCTTGAGATAACCGACTATGTGCCGGAAGAAGAGGAATCTCCCGACACCCCCGTCAAAGACCCCAAAGCGTATTCCACAAAGTCACGCCAGTCTGAAAAAAACGAGGTTAAACGTGGAAGTTTCGGCACTCCACTGCCGTCAATGATTCCCCGTCCCGCAACTTTGCCGCCTTCGGGAGGCAGGAATGACGAAGACACGGTCGCGGACATTTCCATCTCAACCCGCAAGCCGCTCTCTTTTAACACCGACAAACAGTCCGTGCGCCGCCTTATAAAAGAAGCGGCGAGAGACAACCTGCAGAATATCTACACCCCGGACACCAGACGCCCCGGCAATGACGGCGACCACAGGGGGTTGTCAGATATTAACGATTTTAGCGTTATAAGCCCGCAGGATAAATACATCTCGTATCTGCAGAAGTTCAGAAACAAGGTTCAAAATGTCTGGAGACCCGACTACGCCCTGCGCCGCTCTCCCGCCCACCGGGGCATTACAACCGTTCTGTCTGTGGAGATACGCAGAGACGGCGAGGTTGAAAATGTGGAAGTGGCGAAATCTTCGGGGGTTTTCGAGTTTGACACCGAGGCGATAAGAAGCGTTTTTGACGCAGGTCCTTACAGCGCTTTCCCGCCGAGCTGGGAGGGACAGCCAACCTTCAAGTTTAAGTTCGGTTTTCAGGCAATAGACAAGGGGCCTATTTGAAAACAACGCCGCCGCCGGTTTTCTCAACCTTTCCGGCAACAAACGCCCCTTCACAGCCCTCTTCTTCAAGTTTTTTTATGATGCCGCCGGAGTCCGCAGGGTCGGCCGTGAGGGTCATTCCTATTCCGCAGTTGAAGGTTTCAAACATATCGCTTTCATCAAGCCCGGCGCATTCGCGGACAAGGTTGAATACGGGGGGAATTTCCCATGACGATTTTTCAATAACCGCCGTGAGCCCTTCGGGAACAGAGCGCGGGATGTTGCCCGTCAGTCCGCCTCCCGTTATATGGGCGGCAGAATGTATGTCAAAACTCCCGAACACCCCGGCAAGGGGGCGGACGTATATCCGTGTCGGCTCAAGAAGTTCATCGGCAAGCGGGCGCGAAAGCCCGGGCGCAACGGAGAAAAGTTCGTGCTCTTTAAGAACGGACTCTCTTATAAGCGAGTAGCCGTTTGAATGAATTCCGCTTGAAGGCAGAGCGATAATGTCGTCTCCTGCGGCAACTCCGTCTCCGCTTATGTAGCGGTTTTTATCCACTATGCCGACAGAAAAACCCGCGAGGTCAAATTCTCCGCCCGCGTAGAAACCGGGCATCTCAGCCGTTTCCCCGCCGAGAAGAGCGCAGCCCGCTTCCTCACAGCCGCCCGCGATTCCTTCAACAACCTCCGCCATTTTCTCCGCGTCAAGCCGGGCGGTTGCTATGTAGTCAAGAAAGAACAGCGGTCGCGCGCCGCAGGTGATAACGTCATTCACGCACATCGCCACAAGGTCTTTGCCGACCGTGTTGAACCTGCCGGCGGCAAACGCTATTTTCAATTTTGTTCCCACCCCGTCTGTGGCTCCGGCGAGATACGATTTTTTATCGGGAAGCAGATAGGCGCCGCAAAAACCGCCGTATGATTTCAGGACGTTTCCGTCATGCGTTTTTTGCACAAATGGTTTAATGAGACTGACAAACCTGTCCCCCTCTTCCGTGCTGACGCCGGAGCCGGAGTATGTCAGTTTTTTTTTCGGCATAGATACCGCCCGCCGCTACCAGGGCAACTTGTTCATCAGTGGCGCGATAACGGGACCGAAGAACGCTACTGAAACAATAACCGTTACAAAGCCCGCGATGAAAAGCACTATCTTGGCGACAATCAGTTTTGTAAGGGTGTCCAGAAATTTATCCATGCTTCAGTGCCCTCCGTGGTGTGAATTCGGCCCGTCAAAGAAAGGGTCTCCAAAAGGAATTGCCGGAAACTTTTTCAGGAAGAAAAGAACCGCTCCCAGAAACACTCCCGCAAAACCAAGCGTTATCAGAATCTGAGGCATTGACATCTCAAGAGTGGACGTGAGAGACGGCGTTACGAAAAGGAACTTGTCCATCCACAGCCCGCACAGGAACACCGTTGATATGAAAACCGCTATGGGGGTTACAATTTTGTGAGTTCTCGGCATGAACGATATGAACGGAAATATGAAACAGCACGTGAACACCGCCCACGCGAACGTTTTGAACGGCTCTTCCGCTATGCGTTTGACAACAAAGCCGGTTTCTTCAGGCATGTTGGCATACCATATCGGCAGAAGTTGCGAGAACATCAGATACGCCCACAGAAGCGCGAAACCGTTGAGCATTTTCCCTATGTCCCAGTAGTGGTAGTCGCCGAGATAGTCTTTGAGGTTCAGGTAGCGCGAGAGTCCGACTGAAACAATCAGTGTCATTCCCACGGCGGACACAAGGCCGCCCATAAAGTAGTAGGGTCCCAAAAGCGTGCTGAACCAGTACGGGTCAAGAGACATCATAAAGTCCCATGAGAAAAGGCTGAAAACCACCGCGTACGCGCCCACTATGTAAGGAGCCAGTTTTTTCACGTCTGAAAAACTGCCCTTTGCCGGATTTATTTCAAGAAGCAGAGAGCCCTTTACGTATTTGTAGGTGAGGAAAAGAAGAAAGGCAAAGCCGAGAACGTTTCTGAGAAAAACAAAGGGCATATTGAGCCACACGTCTTTGGGGGCGTGATAGTGGTGAGTCGCGTACGGAAGCAGTTTGTCTGAGCCGATAAATATCAGTATCAGAATCAGCATGGAGAACGGAAGGAAGAAACTGAATGATTCGCTTATCCTCAGGAAAGACCTTCCCCATCTGGCGTTTGTGATTCTGAGCACGCACGAGAATATGACACCGCCCTGGGCGAGAGCCGTCCAGAAAAGGAAGTTTATCAGCAGGATACGCCACGCGCCTTCCGCTTTGTCGGGATCTGCCGCCGCAACGGCAAACGCCACCGCGCCCGCCGCGCCCACCACGCCAAGAAACCATAACAGCCACGACGGAATCCGCCCGGTTTTACCAAGCACGGCGTTTCGTGTCATTTCAGTTGTATCACTCATTTTAATTTTCCCGCCCTTTCCTTTCGTTTTGCAAGTGTCTTACGTAGTTCACAATGTGCCACGCGTCTCCCTGCAGAGGCATATTTTCCGCATAGGCTGGCATCATCACTTTTCCGCCGTACATTATGTAAGCGTAGATAAATCCGTCTGTTCTCGCGACAACCGACTGCCCCGTCAGGTCAACCGGGTAGAAGCCGTGCCCTTTTTGAATTATCAGCCCGTCTCCGCGCCCTTTCTGTCCGTGGCATGAAACGCAGTTGTACACAAAAAGCTCTTCGCCCCTTTTGACTGACTTCTCAGTCGCCTCAACGGGCGATTGCGCCACCGTTTCTATCTCCTCTCTGGGAACTTGAGGGGTCGCGTTTTTGCTCAGCGAATTCTGCGGATACAGAACCGGTTTTTCATAAGGGTCTGAAGACGGCTGAACCCACATATCAAGCGACCACGGAAACGCCATGGCATTTCCGGGCAGTATCACCGCTGCGAGGGCAAGCGCGAAAAAAGCCGCAATTCCGGTTCTACGCGGAGTCAAACTTTACCTCCTCCGCTCCGCCTGAGAGCATAATCTCGCGCGCCGCTTCGCTTTGTTCATCATCGGGGCAGACGACCATCAAGCCGAATTTGTCATCGGAAAATCTCGGGTCGTACATCGTAACCGGGCTTCTTCTGCGAAGCAGTGAGTTTATAAGCAGTCCCATAAGGGTGAAAAGCGCGCCCATGAGAATTGTGAGTTCAAATATTATGACCGTGAACGGCAGGATGGACACAATGGGTTTCGCGCTGACCTGTATGGGCCAGTCGCTTGCCGAAATCACCGTGAAGGCAACCCCGGAAGACGCGCCGAGAAGCGCGCCAATCAGCGTGAAAAATCTCACCGGGCTCTCCGGTTCGCCCGCTATCTCCTCTATCTCGTGGCTGGGAACCGGAGAGAAAACCCTTATGTTCTGAAAGCCCTTTTCTTTGAGGGATTTCATGCAGTCCGCAAGCGTGTCCATGTGCGAGTAGACTCCCAGCACACCGTTTTTCAAAGCGTTTCTACTCATCGCCGCCCTCTCCTGTTTTTTTGCGCGGAACCGGAAGAATCTCTTTTATCTCCGCTATGGCTATGGGAGGAAGGGTTTTCAGGAATATCAGGAAGAACATGAAGAACCACCCGAAACTTCCCGCCGTAATTCCGGCTTCCACCCATGAGATTTTGTAGACGCCCCAGACCGCGGGGTCATAGTCGCGCGAAAGCGATATGACGATAATGTTGAAACGCTCAAACCACATTCCGATATTTATCAGTATTGATATCACAAACAGAACCGCGAGGTTGTGGCGGAACCGCTTGAACCACAGAAGTATCGGAACCACAACGTTGCAGATAACCATAGTCCAGTAGAAAGGCGCGTATTCCCCGACCGCTCTGTAAAGAAACTGTTCCCACTCCGCCGGCATTCCGCTGTACCACGCGAACAGAAACTCCACCCCGTAGGCGTAGCCGATGATAAGGGAGGTGAAAATTATCAACTTTGCCATTCCGTCAAAGTTGTCCATCGTTATGTAGTCTTCAAGACTGAATATTTTCCGTATGGGTATCGCGAGCGTTATAACCATTGCGAGCCCTGAGAAAATCGCCCCTGCAACAAAATACGGCGCGAATATGGTTGTGTGCCATCCGGGAAGACTTGCCATCGCGAAGTCCCACGAAACAACGCTGTGAACCGAGAGAACAAGCGGAGTCGCGAACGCGGCAAAATACAGATACGCCCTTGTGTAGTGCAACCATTCCCAGTTGGAGCCTTTCCAGCCGAGCGAAAGCAGAGAGTAGGCAATTTTTCGCGTTCGTCCGGTAACTTTGTCCCTTATTGCCGCGAGGTCGGGAATCATTCCGACAAAGAAGAATATTGAACTTACCGTCAAATAAGTGCTGACGGCAAAAACGTCCCACAGCAGAGGCGATTTGAAGTTCACCCACAATTCCCTCTGGTTGGGATACGGGAAAAGCCAGTAGAAGTTCCAGGGTCTTCCGAGGTGGATTATGGGAAACAGACCGGCGGTTAGAACGGCAAAAACAGTCATCGCCTCGGCAAGCCGGTAGATTGACATCCTGAACTTCGCCCTGAAAAGAAACAGGACGGCGGATATAAGCGTTCCCGAATGCGCTATTCCAACCCAGAAAACAAAGTCTGTAATGTAGATTCCCCAGAAAACCGGATGACGGAAACCCGCCACTCCAAGCCCCGTGTACACCTGATAGAGAAAGCTGAAAAGCCCTATGCCGACAAAGAAAAGCGCGACCCCGAAAAGCAAGGCCCACTGTCCGGACGGCTTTTCAAGAACTCTCACCACATCGGCGGTAACCCTTGAATATGTAAGTTTGTTCTCTCTTTTTTCCACTTTCTCTGTGTCCATCACGCTTTTACGACTGAGTTACTTCCTTCAGATATGTAACCGCCGGTTTTGTGTTGATTTCCTCAAACAGTTTGTAGCCCCTCTCGTCGTGAGACGAAACAGACACTTTGCTTTCGGGGTCCAGAAGGTTTCCGAAATCTATGGCATTTGTTGAGCACGTCTGCTGGCAAGCCGTTACAACGTCTCCGTCTCTTATGCCCCTTTCCTCGTCTTTTGCCGTGTCGTGAGACTGCCTTATTCTCTGAACGCAGAAACTGCACTTCTCCATAACGCCCTTTGTCCTGACGGTTACATCCGGGTTGAACTGCCAGTTGAGCGGCTCCGGCACTTTGTAGGAGTACCAGTTGAACCTTCTCACCTTGTAGGTGCAGTTGTTGGCGCAGTATCTCGTGCCGACACAGCGGTTGTATATCATTCCGTTCAGCCCCTCGTGGTTGTGGTAGGTGGCGTAGACCGGGCACACGGGTTCGCACGGGGCGTTTCCGCAGTGCTGGCACGGAACGGGAACAAAACGCGCCGTTACTTCGCCTTCGGGGTTTTTCTCAAAGAATCTGTCTATCCTCAGCCACGACATCTCTCTGCGGCGAGCCATCTGCTCTTTACCGACAAACGGTATGTTGTTCTCCGCGTAGCACGCCGTTACGCAAGCGCCGCAACCCGTGCATTTGGAAAGGTCTATCGCCATTCCCCATCTGTATTCCTTGTATTCAAGGTCGGGGTAGAGATCGGGGTGATGCTCTTTGTGTTTCTTGTCGTCTTTTCCGAGTTCCTTCACGTCAACAGTCCGCGCAACTCCTCTTCCTTCCTGCGATTTTGTGTATTGCGTGCGGACAAGAAGCCCGTCTCTGCCGGTCGGCGTAACCTTCACCTTTGTTGAGAACCACGCGTATCCGCCCGACAGCACATCTGATGACGAAGCCATTATCTCCATCGGGTTGACGCCTCTTCCCTTTGCGTATCTGCCGTAGCTTTCGTGACCCAGCCCGACCGGAATGGCGACCGTTCCCGCCATCACGCCTTCGCTTACAAACACTTGAGTTTCAAAGGAGCCGAAAACTGATTCAACCTTCACAAAAGAGCCGTCTCTAACGCCCATCTCTTTTGCCGTATTGGGATTTATTTCCGCCCATGAGTCCCACACAACCGAAGTCAGGGAGTCTGGAAGCTCCTGCAGCCAGGGTTTGTTTGCCCCTCTGCCGTCGTAAAATCTTGCGGACGGGAAGGGAAGAAGATGCATATCTCCGTCTCCCTGAAAATCCGCTTCCCTGCCGGAGAAGGAAAACAGTCTCATCCTTCCCGAAATGGAAACCTTGCGTTCTTCCGGCTTGACGGCAACTCCGCCGTTTTTAAGCGCTTCGTTCCAGAAAGTTTCAAAATCAACCCCGCGCGCTATTTTCGCGCCAAGCCGTTTCCAGTATTCCCTTACAAACGAGTAGTAGTCTGAAGCGGAGAACGCGCCTTTTGTTGATTCAGTTTTTCCGCTCACGGAGATGATTACGTCTCCCGATGATTTTGTGTTGAACACCTTTTGAACCGCAGGCTGAACTATGCCGAGAAAACTTTTTCTCGCGCTGAAATCACCCCAGTTCTCAAGGGGATGATTGTCCGGCAGTATGAGCGAGCACATCTCAGCGGTTTCGTCCATAAAGGGAGAGAAACTTACGGTGAACGGAACCTTCTCCATCGCTTTTTTGAAGCCCGCGGAATTCGGAAGAATAAACGCCGGGTTGATTCCCCTCACGAGCAGAACCTCAACATTGCCGTCTTCCATGTCTTTTATGAGAGAAAGAATTTCCGTGTATGAGGCGGATTTTGACACCGCAAGCGTGTCGGCAAAATCAACCACCTCATCCATGTTGCCCGAAAGGTAGTTCAAAATGTTCACCGCCACCAGAAGTTCAGTGGCGTTTGATGAAGTTCCCGCCGCGCCGCCGCCAATGGCAAGACTTTTGCGGTTAAGCATCTCTGAAGCAATCTCTTCTATGGTTTTGACCGGAACGGACGTTTTCTCTGAAACCGCCTCCGGCGTGTAGTCCCGCACAATGGAGACAAGGTAGTCGGGCGCGCCCGTGTTTTCACGCGCCATCACGTTTGCCACTCCAAGGGCGAGGTAGATTTCCGTTCCGGGCTTCACCTGAACCATGCGGTCTGCGTTCGCGCCCGTCATAGACATTCTCGGCTCAACCTGAACCACCTTTCCGGGTTTGCCGTCTTTCAACTCGCGCAGGTTGCTGAAACCTTTTCCGTTTGAAACGGGCGAAAGCCATGTCTCAAGAAAATCCGCGCCGAAAGACAGCAGATACTCAGCTTTGCCGATGTTGTATGAAGGTATTTCGTTGATGCCGAAAAACAGTTCGTTGGCTTTTTTTATTGGCTCGTGGGCAAAGGTCTCATACGTGTAGCGTTTTACTCCGGCGGCTTTTGTCCAGACATCCAGAAGTTCATCGTAGGAGCCGGTTTCAACGCCGTCCAGATATACGATGCGATCTCCCCGCCCTTGCGATACGAGGTCTTGAATCTTTGCTGCAAGCGCGTTCTCCGCGTCCGTCCATGTGGCGACACGGAACTTGCTCTCTTCGTTTTTCATCAGCGGGGATTTAACCCTGTCTGGATTGTAAAGCCCCTGGAGAGCCGCCTGCCCGCCGGCGCACAGCGCACCTTTATTAATAGGGTTTTCCGCGTTTCCTTCCATTTTGATGGCGCGCCCTTCCCTTGTTTTGACAACAACCCCGCAACCCGCCGGGCATTCGCGGCAGGTGCTGGAATAGTAGTCCGGCACTCCCGGAACAGAGTTCTCAGGCGGAATCACATAGGGGATTATCTGCTCAACCGGCTCAGGCGAACACCCGCCCGACACCGCCGCCGTGCCGCCCGCGATTCCGATAACTTTCAGAAAATCGCGTCTGCTTATTCCCTTGTTTTCTTCTTTGCCTTTCATTTTTTCAGACAATCTGTTCCTCCGTTCCGCTTTTAATAGTGGCACGTCAGGCAGTCTTTCAACTGCGTTTCGTGGTACTCGTTCTCCGCGTTTTCCTCATGGCACGATATACAGAATCCCATGTTAAGCCTTTCCACTTTTCTCACAACGTCCATTTTCTCAACCTCGCCGTGACAGGTTTTACACTCAATTCCCTTCTTGATGTGGCGTTTGTGGCTGAACTGAACGTATTCCGCCATCGGTGAAACCTTTATCCATGGTATCGGCTCTTTCTTCTCCCAGTATTCTTTGAGTTTCGCTATCTCTTCGCGAAGGTTGATAACGGAGCCGTCGTCTGCTTTGTATTCTTCGTCTCTGCCCTGAATGTGAGTGTGGCATCCCATACATTTCTGAACGGACGGGATTCCGGGGTGCGTGGAAACGGCTACGTAGCTGTGGCAGGTGCGGCACTCTATTTTGTTGTCTCCGGCGTGAATTTTGTGGCTGAAAAGTATCGGCTGTTCGGGACCCTTTTTTGCCGCGCGCGCTTCGTCTGATAAAAAGACGGAACAAGCCCCGCAGATCAGAAGCAAGAATGTAAACGCCCTTTTCAAAGTTGTGTTCATCAAAGGATAGATAAAAACAGATTTTGCAATACTTACGCTCTTTGAAACCCTTGTGTTATGCCAGTATAACGGGCGATAAATTAACACAACTTCAAGCAGTGTCAAATAGCCGTCCGTTACCTCAAAACGAGGTTTTTTTCATCAAGAGTTCCAAGCAAATCCGGTGTGAAAAAAGAACGGCAGTCGCGCTCCGCAAGGGTTTCGGGGCGTCCTTTCTCAACGTTAAGCCCTCTGATGAAAGGAACAACCCCCGCAACCCGCGCGCGAGATGACAGAAAATCAAGGTTCGTTTCCTCGCAAACGCTTTCTTGCTCCGGGTATCCGCAGATAACAACTCCGGCAATCTCAAGGTTTCTCGCCCGCGCCCCTTCCACGGTCAGAAGCGTGTGATTTATGGTTCCCAGCCCAGCCCTTGCCGCTATAACCGTTCTGAAACCCAGTTCCGCCGCAAAATCCGCCATAGAGTAGTCATCTCTTATCGGAACAAGCAGGCCGCCCGCGCCTTCAACGATAACGGCGTCATGGTTTTCCGTTTCCTCTTTTATTAGGGTCAGCAGTTTCTGTATGTCAAAGCCCGTGTTTTCAATCTCCGCCGCCATCATCGGGGCAAGCGGCTCTTGCAGGCTGTACGGGTTTGCCCGCTCCGGGTTGAAACTTTTTCCCATCACGAGATGGACAAACTCTGCGTCAGTCGTGTCGCCCGCCGCGCAACCGGTTTGAAACGGCTTGATTGCCGAGACCGTTTTCCCCGCCGCCATCAGGCACCGGGCAAGCGCCGCGCAAACAACCGTTTTTCCCGCGCCGGTGTCCGTGCCGGTGACAAAAAAGCGCAGTTTCGCGCCGTCTGGTTCCTGTCCGCTCAAGGTTAAAGGGAAAATTCTTCTATCTTTTTGAGGATTTCATCGCCGTGGGAATGTGTGTCAACTTTTTTCCAGATATGCCTTATCACTCCCTTGCCGTCCACAAGAAACGTAACGCGCCTCGCCGTGTTTGACGGGCTCGCGATTCCGTAAAGCTCGATGATTTTTCTGTCGCTGTCGCTTGCGAGAGTGTAGTTGAGTTCGTGCTTGTTTTTGAAGCCGTCGTGCGATTTAACGCTGTCTGTGCTTATTCCCAGAATCGTTATCCCCTTTCTGCGTATCGCGTCTTCGCTGTCTCTCAGTGAACACGCCTCGCGTGTGCAGCCGGGAGTGTTGTCTCTTGGGTAAAAACAAATTACCGCGCCGCCTTCCGCGATAATGTCAGAGAGAGAAACCTTTCCACCGCCGTCAGTTTCGGCTTCAAAAAGCGGCGCTTTATCCCCGGTTTTGAGTTCCTTTGCCATCACTTTCCCCGTTATATGTTGAAACTTTCCCTTGCCGCTTCGCTCATCATTTCAGGCGTCCACGGCGGATCCCACACAACCTCAACATCCACCTTGTCAACGCCTTCAATTTCAGAAGTCAGCATCTTTGCCTCGGCAACTATCTGCCCCGCCGCCGGACATCCGGGTGATGTCATTGTCATAAGGATTTTCACGCCTCCGCCTTCAACCTCAACGTTGTAGATAAGCCCCAGATTTACTATGTCAACGGGGATTTCAGGGTCGTATATGTCGCCGAGAATTTCAAAAACTTTCTCTTTTGAAACCATTCCGTCCGCGCTTTCAGTTTTTTCAGTCATTGTTTTTTTCAGGACAGGGATTTAACCGCTTCCAGAACCGTCTCGTAGTCGGGCTCGTCCGCCACCTCTTTCACATACTCGGCGTGCCGGACAATATTGTTTTCATCCACCACAAAAACAGACCTTGCGAGAAGGCGGTTTTCCTTGATAAGCACTCCGTAGGACTCACCGAAAGACGCGCTCTGATGGTCGCTCAGGCAAACGCCGTTTTCAATGCAGGCGTCTTTAACATAGCGAGCCTGTGAAAACGGAAGATCCATACTTACCGTTATCACCTCAACATTTTCCGGCAGTGATTTTACTTCGTTTGAAAAGCGTTTTGTCTGAACATCGCACACCGGAGTGTCGACCGAAACCACCACGTTGAATATTTTAATTTTACCCTCAAAACTTGAGAGGGACGCTTTGTTTCCCGGTCCCATGTTAGACAGAAAATCCGGCGCGGGGTCGCCCGCCTTCACCTCCGCGCCCACAAGCGTGAGCGGGTTTCCTTTCATTGTTACGGTTCTTGTTTCTGCTGAAGTCATCGTGTTCCTCCGCTGTTTTGAAAATTAATCATCTTTCGCTATTCTACTGAACTCATCGTGTTCCTTCAATCTCACTCCGCCGCAAGGTTTGTTGCAGTCGCGTTTTTTATCGCGGCAATTTTCGCGCCGCAAATTTCGTCCGCTCTTGAAAGCGCGGATGAACTTATGCGTCAGGTCTATGAGCAGGGGCGCATTCACAAAAGCCAGAGAATGAATATGGAGATACGAATAAAGGATTCCCGAGGGCGCAAGCGCGTCCGTTTTTTCAAAACGCTTTACCTTATCGACAAAAAGCAGACGAAAAGTCTTTTGCGTTTTTACAAGCCTTCAGACGTGAAGGGAACCGGGCTGTTCAACATCGTGTATGACAAAAAGAACAAGGAGAATGACCAGTGGATTTATTTTCCGGCTTTTCGCACCGTCAGCAAACTTGGGATAGAGGATAAGAACGACAGTTTTATGGGCTCGGATTTTACAAACGCCGACATTGCGGGAAGAAAACCTGCGGAAGACACTCACACTTTGTTAAAGGCGGATGAGAAAAACCCGGTTGTATCAAGTGTTCCCCGCAACTCTTCCGACCTTTACTCAAAAATAGAGACTCACATAATCAGCAGGGTGAAGGTGCCGGAGAAGATTGTTTTTTATGACCGTTCCGGCAAGCGTTTGAAAACTCTCACGAGCAAAAAGATAGCAAAAATTGAAGGGATGTATGTTATCGTTGAAGCCGAGATGGAGAACCACTTGACGGGCGGCTCCACGTATCTGACGAAACGTGAAATCAATTTCAAAAAAATCAGTTCTGCGGAGGTCAGCGTTGCAAAACTCAAAAACAGATAGGGCAAAATTGCGTTCCGTATTTTTTGCGGTTTTCACTTTTGTTCTTGTTCCGGCTCTCGCCGTGTTTCCTCCGGCTCAGTCCGCGCGCGGCGCGGTTATTGAAGAGGAATACGTTATTGAAGAGGAATACACGGAAACATCGTCAGGCGGCGCGCTTGAAAAATTAAGGGAGTATGTGTTTTTGAATGTCGGCGCGTTCACGACTCTCACGGGCGACAACAAGAGAAGTCTGTATTTCGGCAGCGGCGGGATTGATGTTTCAAAAGACAAGTTTCAAATCTATGTTGAGGGCAGAGCCTGGAAGCAGGAGATAACTATCACGCAGAAACTCAGGCGGGGCGGTAATGGTCTAGATAAAGATGGAAACCGTCTTCCTGAAAAAAGGGACACTACTATTCCCGGTGATGATATTGACCTCTCCGAAGCGTATGTGGGTTTCACGCCCATTCCGCAACTGGACATTAAACTTGGACGGCGCAAGGTTATCTGGGGGCAACTTGAAACGGCATCGCCGGTTTCCTTTATTATTCCTTCACTGTCACAGAACATCGGAACGGATTTTTCAAAGGTGAACTACATCGTTCCGCAAAACTCCGCGCAGATTTCAATTATCCCTCACGAGCGTTTAGAGGTTCAGGGTTATTTTTTCTTCAAAACTCGGACGGATGAACTGTTCACCGATGAAATTGTGGACAGGTATAAAATAAAGAAGTCCGACTACGAAGACCACAACCAATTTGCCGGGCGAATAGTCTACTACCCCGACTGGGGAGCGGTCGCCCTCACCTACTACAATGGACGGAGTGCTTTTCTCTACTCCGACTTTTCGCGTCCAATGGCTGGTGATGACACAATAACAAGCGCGGCATGTGCGATAACAAGTGGTACGGCACGAAACTGCGACCTTAATCACGACCCGCGAATTCCCGAACTTCAGGCATACGCTTTTGAGATTGCTTACAGATGGGGAAGATGGAGTTTCAAAGGCGAGGCGACTTACAGGGACAGCGAGGAAGATTTGGATATTTACGAAGGGTTGCTGAATAAAGAAACACCCGAAGGTGCGGAAAAAGCTTATCTGGATTGGGGAATAGGAAACGGCGGAAAATTCTACGGTGATGAAAGAGCGATTGTTGCCGCGGCGGGAATTGGATACGAAGCGGACAGGTGGAGAGTTGAGTTGGGCGGCCTGTTTGTAGATGTTGCCTTCAAAGGCGAGGCGAAAAAGGGAGCGGAACTGTATGAAGCAATTGAAGGCAACGATTCACCTGAATTTTCAGGCGCGTTCCCGTTCGGAACTGTTGCTTACTTTGTGGACGACAGCAAAAAATCTTTCGTTGGAGCAACGGGCGGATTGCTCGGAACCTTCGGAATAGGCGCGAGTCTTTACGGTGTCCTCACAATAGACAGATATGACTACCTCGGAGCCGGAACCCTTCAGCTTGTCGCGGGAGTTGATTTCATACAATACACCTCGGATGAAGAACTCAGTGACCAGAACGATGACGGCGGAACATACGAATTTGATGATGAAATTACCATAGCGCCCCGTGTCGGTGTGATATGGAAGTTCTGAAGTGCGTAAGGCAACCCTTTTATTTCTCTGGCTCGCAACCGTTTTCGCAATAGCGGTTCCGTCTCTGCGTCCGCAGTTTGACAGCGACCTGTGGCTCTCCCGCGACCACCCTCTTGAAAAAAGCATTGATTATCTGGACAGCGAGTTTGAGCACGGGGAAGACCTTTTCCTTATGGCTCACACCGAAAAAGAGTTTTTCTCAGACCCTTCCCTGTTTTCCTCCGTTGAAGACCTTGAAGAACGGCTCTCCCTGATTCCCGGAGTTATCTCCACCCGTTCGCCGGTGTCGGCAAAAACCGTTATCCAAAGCAAAGGGCAACTCAGAATAAGCGGCTTCAAACAGTCTCTGGAAGACGGATTTATAAAAAATTCGGAAGAATACCGGCGGCTTTTTACAGACAGTCCCTACAACGGAAAACTCCTTTCGCTTGACGGAAAAACCTTCGCCATAAGAATGAAAGTGGACACTCGCAGACAGGCGCAAAAACGCGACACGCTTGTTGAAGCCGTCCGCTCGGAGATAAAAAATTCACCCTTTCCTTCGGCACAACTTGCCGGAGACGCGGCTTTGCAGGCGCAGATAAACGGCTCCGTTAAAAATGAACTTTTTCCCCTTCTTGCCGCTTGCGCGGCGGTTGTGTGCGTTTTTCTTTTCCTGTTTTTGCGAAACAGGTTTCAAGTCGCGGTTCTGATGACCTGCCTCACAGTCGCGGTGGCGCAATGCATTGCGACCGTGAATCTTCTCGGGCACGCATTCACGCCCGTAAGCCTCTGCCTGCCGCTTCTTGTGTGCGTTATCGTGATAGCGGACGGGCTTCATATTTTCGCGATATGGGACAAAGAATCCACAGGGGAAAATCCCGACCCTCTGCGCGCAACAATCAGCGCAACATGGTTTCCGTGTCTGCTTACAAGCCTCACAAGCGCGGTCGGGTTCGGCGCTTTTTTCGTCAGCAAACTTGTTCCGGTGAGCAATTTCGGAATTGATTCAATCTTCGCGATAGTCCTTTGCTATCCGGTTTTGATATCCACCGTCTGGGGTTCGCTGTTTCTGTTCCCGCGCCATTTGACACGCCCCAACCGCGCAAAGGCGGAAAGGATAACGCCGCAAGTTCTGAATCTTTACTCCTCCTTCTCGCGGCATCCCGGAAAAACCATCATTATTTTCTCTTTCCTTTGCGTAATTCTGGCGTCTTCGCTGTTATACCTGAGGACGGAGACAAACTTTCTCAACGTGCTGTTCACAAAATCAAGCCCAATAGCGCGGGCGTTCAATCTTGCCGACCGCGAACTGGGCGGCTCCGGTTCTGTTGAGGTTCTGATTGGACAGACGGATGAAGGGTTTTTCGGAAAAATTGAAAACTTCAATCGCGTGAAAAATCTTGCCGGTGTTTTCAACTCTCACACGCTTGTGAAAGACTCCGCAAGTTATCTGCTTCCGGTTGAGATAACGCACCGCCCGCTTTCAAAAGGCGGCGGCCGTTTGCCCACACGCAGTGAGGAACTCGCGCAGGAGATTCTCTTTCTTGAACTCTCTCGCGGGGAAACGGAGAAAGACATTTTAAGCCCATATCTGAACTTCAATTCATCCGCCGCGCGCGTACAGGTTCAAACCGCCAACCTCACGTCCTCAAAACTTGCCACCCTGATAGCGTTTATAAAAAAGAACTCAGCGGACATCTTCCCAAGCGCGCAAACCGTTGTTACGGGAAGCGGCGCGTACACATTGAGTCTCAGCCGCTATGTTCTCTCAACTCAGGCGCGGAGTTTCGCCCTCACCTTTGCGGTTATAGGCGTGATTTTTGTTTTTATCTTCGGTGCGCGTCTGGGAACGGCGGGATTTATTTCCAATATGTTTCCCGTGCTTTTTTCAACGGGTCTGCTTTCTCTGCTGAAAGTGCCCTTTGATTTCGCCACAATTCTTATCGCGGGCGTAACTCTGGGATTAAGCGTGGACGACTCCATACATTTTCTGCACCATTACAAAAGAGCGCGCCGCTCCGGAAACGGACAGACGGACGATTTTATCCGCGCATCTCTTTCCATAGTCGCAAAGCCCGTTGTGATAACAAGCCTTCTGTTCTGTCTGGCGATTGCGGTGCTCTGCTCTTCAAGCCTTGTTGTGATGGTGAAGTTCTCCGTATTCACGGTTGCGGGGCTGATTGCCGCGATGGTTTCGGCTTTGGTTTTCCTGCCTTCCCTTGTGCGGATTTTTGACGGAGAAGCTTAAGCTTCGTCATCTTCTGCGCCGGAGTTGATTTTGTCCGCGCAAATCTTTGCGTCAATCATCGCGAAAGCCGTCAGCAGAAGCCCCGCTACCAGATAAGCCCAGAAAATCCCCTTGTCTTCATCGGCAATATCTTTGTCCATCGTTTGCCGGACAAAAGGTCCGTTCAGATAAGATATGAGGAAGTTCAACCCCAAAAGCGGCAGACCTTTGATGAAATTGCCGGTGTACATGTGTCCGAGACCCGGAATAATCGCCGAAAGCGTAACAGCGAGCCACGGACGCTTTATTGTTCTGTTCACTGAGCCCATCCCCGTATCATATCAGAAAGCGCTTTTCCGGGACTTGCGGACTTCATAAAACTTTCCCCGATAAGAAACGCGGAAACCCCTGTGCGTGACAACAAAAGCATATCATTTGAAGATGTTATGCCGCTTTCTGCAACTATCACTTTATCTTTGCCAATAGCTGGCGCAAGGGTTTCAGAGACGGACAGGTCCACCTCAAAGCTCTCCAAATCCCTGTTGTTGATACCGATGACGCGCGCGCCCGCTTTAAGCGCCATTTCCACCTCCGAATGCTTGTGAACCTCAACCAGCGGCTCCATTCCAACCGAACGGGCGATTTCAAGCAGTTCTGCAATGCTCTCAGCGTTTTTAAGGGCGGCGGCTATCAGAAGAACAGAATCCGCTCCGGCGGCTCTTGATTCGTATATCTGGTGCGGATGTATCAAAAAATCCTTTCTCAAGACGGGAATAGACGTCTCGTTTTTTACCGCCGTCAGGTGAGACAGTTTTCCTTGAAAAAACCGCTCGTCCGTCAAAACGGATATTGCCGCCGCCCCGCCCTCTTCGTACCGCCTGCCGGTTGGAGCCGGTTCAAACCGCTCCGCGATGACGCCTTTTGAAGGAGACGCTTTTTTAATCTCCGCTATCACTCGCGGCGGTTTGCCCGAAGCGAGCGCGGCGCGGAAGTCTCGCGCCGGCGGGGCTTGCTCTGCGCGGGCTTTTATTTCCGCCCCGGAAAACTGTTTTGTGAGCGCGGCGATTTCCTCTTGTTTGCGCTCAAGAATTTCTGTCAGTATGGATTGCGCCACGGTTTCAGTTCTTTCCCTCTGCGGAGGAAGTTTCTATGAGTTGCCGGAATTTCGCGAGCGCGGCTCCGCTCTCAAGAGACTCTTGCGCCGAGGCAAAAGCCGCTTTCATGTCGCCATGCTGTTCCGAAACGTATATCGCGGCGGCGGCGTTCAGAAGAGCCGCGTCTTTTTTCGCTCCGCTCCGTCTGTTTTCAAGAACTGCCGTCATAATGGCGGCGTTCTCTGAGGCGTTCGCTCCGCCAAGCAGTTCTGCGGCGGGGCTTTTTTTAATTCCGAAATCTTCGGGGCTGATTGAATAATGTTTTACGCTCCCGTCAGAGCAAAGTTCCGAAACTTCGGTTTCAGCCGTAACAGTTATTTCGTCCATGCCGTCTTTTCCGTGCACAACCATACAGCGGTTCAGCCCCAGCCCTTTGCAGGTGTTGACGATTTTTTCCTTTATCTCAACAGACGGCACACCGATAACCTGTCTTTTGACAAGCGCGGGGTTTGCCATCGGACCCAGAATGTTGAACGCCGTTCTTATTCCCATCTCCTTCCGCACCGGGGCGACGTTTTTCATTGAAGGATGAAAAACCGGCGCGAAAAGAAATGTTATCCCCGCGCTTTCCAAACACTTTTTTGCCGCCCGTTCGTCCATGTCAATTTTCACTCCCGCCGCTTCAAGCACATCCGCGCTGCCGACCGGGCTTGAGACCGAGCGGTTTCCGTGTTTGGCAACCGGAACGCCCGCGCCGGCGGTTATGAAAGACGCCGTTGTGGAGATGTTGAAAGTTCCCTTTGAATCGCCCCCCGTGCCGCAGAGGTCAACGGTGTCTTCCCGCACCCCTTCTATTGTTCGCGCCCGTGAAATCATGGCTTTTACGGCTCCGGTCAGTTCTTCGGGCGTTTCGCCCTTTATTCTCATCGCGATAAGAAACGCGGCGGTTTGCGCGTGTGTGAGGTCGCCGTCCATTATCCCGCGAAAAATTTCCGCGACTGTGCCGGAGTCAAGGTTTTCTCCCGATGCAACGGCTTCAAGCAGTTTGGATATTTCAGGCATTTCGGCTTGCTTCTCCGGTTTTTATTTTATCCAGAACACCGTTTATAAAACTTCCCGATTTTTCCGTGCCGTATTTTGCCGCCATTTCCATCGCCTCGTTTATGCTGACCGCGCCGTCAATGTCTTCCATATACAGCAGTTCGTAGACGGCAACCCTCATTATGTTTATATCCACCGGAGACATTCGCGATATTTTCCAGTTGTCCGAGCACCTCTCTATGCGGGAATCTATCTCGCCGATGTTTTTGCAGATGCCCGAAGCAAGGTCGCGGGCGAACTCTCTGTCGGGCGGCGAGTTTTCTCCGAGCGCGTCTTTTATCCTTTCAAAATCATCTTCGGTGAACTCCGTTACGGAGCCGGAACACAAAAGCCCGTTGGCATCGTGCTGATAAAGAAACTTGAAGGCGAACTCTCTGGAAAGCCGTCTTTTTTTCATTTGATTTGCCGCTCCACCGTGAAATTAAAGGGATTTTAACAGGCTTGCCATCTCAATGGCGGACAGCGCCGCTTCCTTGCCCCTGTTTCCGGCTTTTCCGCCCGCCCTTTCTATTGCCTGCTCAAGGGTGTCTGTTGTTACAACCCCGTCCGTAACGGGAACGCCCGTTTCCGTGCCGGCGCGGCAAAGACCGCCCGAAACTTCCGAGGCGAGAAAATCAAAGTGCGAGGTCTGCCCCCGTATTATGGAGCCGATTGCTATGACCGCAGAATATTTTCCGCTCTGCGCCGCTTTTTTAACCGCGAACGGAATCTCAAACGAGCCCGGAACCTTTATAACCGTTATGTTGCGGTCAACGGCTCCGTGCCGGACGAGAGCGTCAACCGCTCCTTCAAGCAGAGGCGTTGTTACAATTGAGTTGACCCTGCTTGTTACCAAGGCAAACTTGAACTGTTTCGCGTCCATTTTTCCTTCTTTGTACTGAGGCATTGTTTTTTCTCCCTGCTCCCGCGATTTTTCAGTCAACCATTGAAAGGATGTGACCGAGTTTGTCTTTCTTTACCCGCAGATAGTCTTTGTTATTTTTATTGGGCGTTATCTCTATCGGAACCCGCTTTTCTATCTTGAGCCCGAAGCCGTCAAGTCCGCTCACTTTTCGCGGGTTGTTGGTCATAAGACTCATTGTTTTAACTCCGAGGTGGCGAAGTATCTGCGCGCCTATACCGTAATCCCTGAGGTCTTTTTTGAAGCCGAGAGCCTCGTTGGCTTCGGCGGTGTCAAGCCCTTTGTCTTGAAGGCTGTACGCCTTTATCTTGTTGAGCAGACCTATGCCCCTGCCCTCCTGCCGGAGATACAGAATAACGCCCTCTCCCTTTTCGGCAACCATCTTCATCGCCTGTCTCAACTGGGGCCCGCAGTCGCAACGCATGGAGTGAAAAACATCGCTTGTAAGACACTCGGAGTGCACACGCACAAGCGTTTCTTTTGAAGACGCGATGTCTCCCATTGAGAGCGCGAAGTGCTGTGAGCCGTCAATCTGATTGACATAGACAAAAGCGTCAAAAACCCCGAATTCTGTCGGGATTGTTGTGGACGCCTCCTGTTTGACGAAAGACTCTTTTTTCAGCCTGTAACTGATAAGGTCGGCTATTGTTGCCATCGGTATTTTGTGTTTGCTCGAGAACTCGGAAAGTTCGTTCATTCTCGCCATGTGTCCGTTGCTTTGCATTATTTCGCATATTGCCGCCGCGGGTTTAAGCCCCGCAAGCCGCGCGAGATCGACTGACGCTTCCGTGTGCCCCGCTCTCACAAGCACCCCGCCCTCTCTCGCTATGAGGGGGAACATATGCCCGGGACGGATAAAATCTGATGACTGCGAGTCTTCGGCGATGGCTTTTTCTATGGTTTTCGCGCGGTCGTAAGCGGAAATTCCCGTTGTAACGTCACTGCCTTTGGAGTCTATAGAAACCGCGAAAGCGGTGTGTTGCGAGTCGCCGTGATCGTTCTCCGGCTCCATAGCGTTTTCCGGTTCCATAAGTTTCAGCCCTATCCGGCGGGCGTTGTTATTGGTAAGGGCGAGGCAGATAAGCCCCCTTCCGTGAGTCGCCATAAAGTTTATAACTTCCGGAGTCGCGAACTCCGCGGCAATCACAAGGTCACCCTCGTTCTCTCTGTCTTGATCGTCCACAAGGATTAAAAGCCGTCCCGCTTTTATCTCCTCAATGGCTTTAGGTATGTCCGTCAGAATAGCCATTAACCGTTCTCACCCTCTGTTTATATACTCTCCTATACGGCGCGTTTGTCAACAAATTCAGCGCGTCCGGCGCGGCGGTTCCGTTTGACATTGCTCTTATCGTGTGTAGTTTTGGAGACAACCCCAAGGGATTGCGGAAGCGGAGGAAAAATGTCGTTGTTTTTTACCTTGCTGAGAATCCTCTCCGAAGAGAATCTTGAAGAGATAGAGGAAGAAGAGATATTTGAAATGCTTGAGAACGAAGACTGGGCTGAAATAGAGCAGTTTATAGAACGCGAAACGGAAGTATCACCCAGACTTCTCCACTGACCGGACGCGTTTGTTTCCATTGACTGACGATTTACGGAAAGCGGCATTCCGCCGTTTTCTTTTACTTTCTTAATTTTAACGGAGCCATTGCCCGGGGCCGGACTTGAACCGGCATGGGGCTGTGCCCCGAGGGATTTTAAGTCCCTTGCGTCTACCATTTCGCCACCCGGGCGGCAAGATACAGGTTGGACTCAATCTATCTTGAAATAAGGCGGCGCCCGGAATCGAACCGGGGTATAACGGTTTTGCAGACCGTCGCCTTGCCTCTTGGCTACGCCGCCGACTTCAGTAATTCGCCATTAGTATTCTACAAGGCAAGCGTCATATCAAGAGCCGCCCCTCCGCCTATCTTCACCCTGTCTCCCGAAACTTCGGTGTGAACAACCCCGCCTCTTTGTGAAATTTGCAGACCTTTCATTTTCTTTTCCCCCGTTTTCCCGCTCCAGTAAGGCGCGAGGCACGAATGCGCGGAGCCGGTAACCGGGTCTTCATCAATGCCAACACGGGGAGCAAAAAACCTTGAAACAAAATCGTATCCGTCTCTTTCGCACGCGCTTGTAACAATCACGCCTCTTGAGTCAAGCAATTTCAGTTTTTCCATATCGGGGCGCGCCTTTGCCACTTCGCCCTCGCTTTTGAGTTCAAACAGATAGTCCAAGCTGTTTCTGCCCGCATATACAACCTCCGCTCCGAGAGTCTCTTCAATCCCTTCAGGCGCGGCGCATTCTGTTTGGGGGCAGGATGGAAAATCCATTTCTATTATCTCCCCTCGCGGCTCGGCAAGCAGTTTGTGGTTTCCCGCTGAAAACCGCACCGCACCGCTGTGTCCGCCTCTGATAATCATGTGGGCGGCGGCAAGGGTGGCGTGTCCGCAGAGGGAGACTTCAGTAACTGGAGTCCACCACCTGATAAAAAAATCGTCTTTCCGTTTCATAACAAACGCAGTTTCTGAAAAACCCGCCTTTGCCGCCGTCTCTCTCATCTTTTCATCCGCCGGGAACTCGTCAACAAAACAGACGCCCGCGGGATTTCCGAGCATTCCGTTTTCCACAAAAGCGTTCACCACAAAAACTTCCATATTCCTTTTTCTCCCCGCTTCAGTTGGCGGAGAAAGTCGCCTTGCTGTCTTGAAGAGCTTTTACGGCGCGTGTTATGCCGCCGATTGTAAGCGGAAACATTCTGTCTCCGGTAAAGTTTTTAAGCATCCCTATGGTTTGCGTGTCGCGCCATTCGTTTTCCGGAACGGGGTTCAGCCACACCATCATCGGGTATTTGTTTTTTACGCGCTCAAGCCACGTGAGTCCCGGTTCGCTGTTGTTGTGCTCAACGCTTCCGTTTCTGTAGAGAAGTTCGTAAGGAGACATTGAAGCGTCTCCGACAATTATTACCCTGTAGTCGCTGTTGTATTTGTTCAGAACTTCAAAAGTGGGAATCGCTTCCTGCCAGCGTCTTTCGTTGTTTTTCCAGACCGCTTCGTAAACGCAGTTATGAAAATAGTAGTATTCAAGGTGTTTGAATTCGTAGCGGGCGGCGGAAAACAGTTTTGAGCAAAGTTCAATGTGGTCGTCCATTGAGCCGCCTATGTCGAAGAATATCAAAACCTTCACGTTGTTTTTTCTGTTCGGAACCATCTCAATATCCAGAAATCCGGCGTTGCGCGAGGTTTTCGCGATGGTTTTATCCATGTCAATTTCCTCTTCCGTTCCCTCGCGGGTGAGAACGCGGAGTTTTCTGAGAGCCATTTTCATGTTGCGTGTCTGGAGTTCGGCGGAGTCGTCAAGGTCTTTGAACTCTCTTTTATCCCAAACCTTCACCGCCCTTCTGTGGCGGCTTTCGTGTTGTCCGATTCGTATTCCTTCGGGGTTGTATCCGTAAGCGCCAAAAGGTGAAGTTCCGCCCGTGCCAATCCATTTGCCGCCGCCCTGATGCCGTTTTTTCTGTTCCTTCATCAACTCTTTGAGTCTTTCTATAAGTTTGTCCAGTCCGCCCATCGCTTTTATTTGCGCTTTTTCCTCGTCAGTCAGCGAGCCTTCCATTGTTTTACGCAGCCATTCATCGGGAATATTCATAAACTCTTTGTCGTCTATGTATTCAATCCCTTTGAAATACTGCCCGAAGAGGCGGTCAAACTTGTCAAGGTTTTGTTCGTGTTTAACCAGAGAGCTGCGGCTCAGGTAGTAGAAGTCGTCCACGCCGCGCTCCACCATTCCGCTGTCCAGAACATCAAGGAGCGTCAGATATTCCTTGATTGTTACGGGAAGCCCCGCGTGTCTGAGGTAGAGGAAAAAATCCAAAAACATTTGTTTTGATTATAACAGACCTTCGCCGTTGCCGCCGCGCGGGGAATGGTTAAACTGTCTGCATTATGACTGACAAAAGAGACCAGTACGGGGATATTGCGGAGGAGTACAAAGATTCAAAGCAGTTGCCGTTCCGGCTTTATATTGAGGAGTATTCGCTTTTCAAAATGCTTGGCGACATCACGGGGCTGACGGTTGCCGACCTTGCCTGCGGAGACGGTTTTTACACGCGCAAGTTGAAAGCCGCCGGAGCGGCGGATGTTACGGGCGTTGATTTGTCTGCTGAGATGATACAACTCGCCGTGGATGAGGAGCGGAACAATCCTCTTGGCTGTAAATACGAGAACAAAGACGCGGCTGAGTTTGAGACGCCGCCGCTTGACCTTGTTGTGGCGATGTATCTGTTGAATTACGCGAAAAACGCCGCAGAGCTTGAGGATTTTTGCAAAACCGCTTTTTCAATTCTGAAACCGGGCGGGCGTTTTGTCGGGTTTAACGACAACATTCAAAATCCGCCGAAGGGTTCGGAGTCTTTTTCGCAGTATGGTTTTGACAAGGAGTGCGCCGACCCGCCGAAAGAGGGAGACGCGATTGTTTATAAAATCACAAATGAAGACGGAACAAAGTTTGAGTTCAACAATTTCTATTTGAAGCCTGAAACCTATGCCCGCGCCTTCAAACAGGCGGGTTTTTCAAGCTTTGAATGGAAGGGTCCTTATCTTGAGCCGTCTCAAAAAGGCAATCCGTTGTGGGAGCCGTTTATGTCGA
Organism: Thermodesulfobacteriota bacterium; assembly: GCA_965226585.1. Taxonomy (GTDB): domain Bacteria; phylum Desulfobacterota_D; class UBA1144; order Nemesobacterales; family Mycalebacteriaceae; genus Mycalebacterium. The sequence continues at coordinate 952,636 of OZ245366.1, forward strand.
ACCCGCCGCTCATAGGGTTTGTGGCGGAGAAAAAATAAGGCGACATGATGACGCTGGCGTTTCCGTCTTTGAAAGACTACGGCTTGCCGGATCTTTACGCGATGTCGGGACATGAGTCGGTTTCAGGGAAAGAAATCAGAAACCGGCTTGTTCTGTGGGATTGCGAGAGGTTTATAATTGCTTATCTCATTGCTGTTTCTCAGCTTGAGAGATGGGATTGAGAGGGGTGATTGGTAATGCCGCCCTTTCCGTTACGTTACTTCCCGTCATTCCGTGCTTTGTAAGTAATTACTCTACTTCCCGTCATTCCGTGCTTGACACGGAATCCAGTATTCAACTGGCTAACTAATACTGGATTCCTGCTTTCGCAGGAATGACGGTTTGGTTGTTTGGGTTGAGAGGTTGAGAGATAGGATTTTTACTGAGGCGATTAAGATTTGCCCAGAACCAGTGTGTACAGACCAACACGTATTAGAACTCTAAAAATCAGAGTCTGTATAATTCTGAAAACAAATCTTTGACCTACATAGCGGATAATAAGTTTAATTACTCTGGGAGTTTTTGTGTTTGAGATTGAGAAACGTCTTGCAACCCAGCCAATCAATATCATCATTGCTTCTACGGCAAGAACTTCCAAAAAGAGTTCCGACAGTTCTTCATTAATGAATTGCCGACTCATTCTTCGTTTTCTGTATCAGTTTTTTCTAGTGATTGTGACCAATATTCTTCTGAAACTATGCTTATGTCACAGTTTTCTTTTTCGTTATAATCTAAGGCCTTAAGGATTTTTGTCCCACAAGAAGAGTGTTTCCAACTTTCTGTTGAGTACTCTCCAATAACTAAGTAATTAAGTGATTTTGTAATGTTTTTTTGATGAACCCCCGAGCGTTTTTCCGTTTCTTTATGACAGTCACCTCTTGTTCCGAAAGTAAAGGTTCCTGTAAAACAAAAACTGTGACCGAAAAAACTGATAACAGGCTCCGGTTTTGTCAGTGGTAAAAGTGTTGATTTTGGCAATTCTCCCTCTTCTCCCAATGGGGAGAAGGCATACAAAGTATCGTATATATCTTTCAATTCTTCCTTATCTATAACGTTATCAGACATGATTTCTTCGACTTTACGTCTTAATTGTGCAACTAATTTGTTTTCGCTTATACCTCTTGAGGTGCGCAACCAGTTATCTAGGAACTCCACTTCTTTTTCATTAACCAACCCATCGGCAATAATTCCTTTACACAGGCCAAGCAATTCATTCTCGTTCGCATCCGCAATTTCCTTATGCCTGTAAATAGCACCCTTTTCCCTTCCATCAGTCATTGTTTTCTCTCACCTCCTCATCCTATACCGCAACACATTCAACATCTCAAAATCCTGTTCATTCTTAATCAACGCCCCCGCATACGGCGGGTCTTCTTCCGTAATATCAAACTTTTCAAGCTCACTTGCGGCTATCTTTCCGGCGGTGAGCAGTTTTATCCAGTCTATCAACTCACTTGTTGACGGCTTTTTCTTCATCCCGTCTATCTCGCGCAACGAGTAGAAAATCTCAAGCGCGTTATCAAGCAGTTTTTTCTCAAGCTTCGGATGATGAACCTCAACAATCGCCTTTAATGTCTCAATCTCAGGGAAAGTTATGTAATGGAAAAAACAACGCCTCAGGAAAGCGTCCGGCAACTCCTTTTCGTTGTTTGAAGTGATTATCACAACAGGGCGTTTCTTCGCCTTTACGGTTTTCCGCAACTCATAGCAGTAGAACTCCATCTTGTCCAACTCAAGAAGCAGGTCGTTCGGAAACTCAATGTCCGCCTTGTCTATCTCATCAATCAAAAGAACAGACTGCTCTTCCGCCTCAAACGCCTCCCACAGTTTTCCCTTGTTTATATAATTGGATATGTCTTTGACCTTCTCATCGCCAAGCTGTGAATCGCGCAAACGGGCAACGGCATCGTACTCGTAAAGCCCCTGCTGGGCGGTGGTGGTGGACTTTATGTGCCAAGTGATAAGAGACTTGCCAAGAGATTCGGCAACCTCAAACGCGAGCATGGTTTTACCGGTGCCGGGCTCGCCCTTTATAATCAAAGGTCTTTCAAGCGTTATTGAAGCGTTAACCGCAAGAATAAGGTCTCTTGTGGCAACATACCGCTCCGTGCCTTCAAATTGTTTTTTTTCTTTAGACATTTTTGCAGGAATTAAAAATACTTGCCCCCGCGCCCGTTATCAAATCCGCCTACGACCACGGCTCTTTGTAGTAGTAGACAAAGTTTGCCACTTTCGGCCTCTCCGTCCAACCCATCTTCTTGTAAAAACCCCTCTTGTATGACGGCTTCTCTTTGCCGTTTGTTACCATAAGACGGAAACAGTCGCGCTTTTCGCCCTCTTCCATCACCGCTGAAAGAAGCAAACTTCCGGCTCCGGTTCCCGCCGCAGACGGGCTGACAAAAAGATCAGACACATAACCCTCAACCCCCGCAAGCATTATGAACGGAACCCAGTGCGCGTTCACAAATCCCGCCACATTGCCGCCGGTATCCTCCGCCACAAGAAGCGAATGCCCTTCGGGGTCATCCACAGCCGTTTTTATAAGTTTTTCCATCGGGGCGGCAACCTCTTTGAGAGAAAGCGCGTTTCTTTTCTCAGACCACCCTATTTCCTTGAGTATTCGCGCCATATCCTCAGCGTCTCCGCTTTGTGCCGCGCGAACGGTGAGGTTTTTCTCAGCCATTATTTCCTTCCCTTTTTCAAAGTCTCAAGAAGAGCGTCAAGTTTTCCAACAGTTTCAGAATTCGACAGTTTTGCCGCAAGCATTTTCCGGTCTTCATTCTCAAAACAGCCCCTCACCTCTTCCGCAATTTTAGAGTTTCTCGCCTTTTTAACCTCAATAAAATCAGGCAAATCAATTTTCGCGCACTCTCTCACCGCTTCATCAACCGCGCCGCCCGGTTCCGCTATCCGGCTCACAATTCCGTTTTCAAGCGCCTGCTCAACACTGTGCAGTTTTCCGCCGTCAATAACTTCACTTCCCTCCTCTTGCCCCAAAACGCCTTCCACAAGGGCGGCGAGAGAGGCGGGCATGGGAAAACCGATTGAAGTTTCATTCAAACCCAGCAAGGTCTTTCCCTTCTCCGCTATCCTGATGTCGCAACACAGCGCGAGTATGCACCCTCCGGCAATGGCGTGTCCGCCAATCGCCGCCGCAACAGGGGCGGGATGCTCAAAAACCGTCAGCGCGGCTTTCAAAAAACCCTCAAACCAGCGGTCAATCTCCTCTTTGTCTCCCCTTTTGAAAAGCGAAACACAATTCCCAAGGTCAAGCCCCGGAGAGAACATCTTTCCGGCGGACGAAAGCACAACGGGTTTTCCGGGATGGTTTTCTCTGAGAGACTCAAACGCGAAACTCAGGTCTGAGAAAAAGCCGTCATCCATCGTTCCGACCGCGTTTGAGTTCATCGCCGTAACGGCTGAACCGTCTCTTATTACAGTATCCCAGGGCATCTGAAGGAAACTAACAGGAAGGCGCGGACGGCGCAAGGCGGAAATGACACGGGGGGAAATGGCGGGTATAATCACCCCGGTTCTTCTCCCCTCAAATGCCGGCAAAAACATCCAAAAAACCCGAACACCGGAACGGACTTGACGCCGCACTGGAACACGGACTTTCACGGGAAGAATACGCATCCATAAAACAGACGCTCGGAAGAGAGCCCAACCTTGTTGAGACGGGAATTCTCGGCGCGATGTGGTCTGAACACTGCTCTTATAAGAGTTCTAAAGTCCACCTGCGCAAACTTCCGTCAAAAGGCAAAGCCGTTATTCACGGACCCGGAGAAAACGCCGGAGTAATGGACATCGGAGACGGCTACTGCGTGGTTTTCAAAATGGAAAGCCACAACCACCCGTCTTTTATAGAGCCGTATCAGGGAGCCGCGACCGGGGTGGGCGGCATTTTGAGAGATATTTTCACAATGGGCGCAAGACCGGTCGCCATTCTTGACTCACTCAGGTTCGGCAATCCCGCGCTTGAAAAAACAAAGTTTCTTGTAGACGGCGTTGTGTCGGGGATAGCCGGATACGGAAACTGCGTTGGCGTTCCAACTGTCGGCGGCGAGGTTGATTTTGACGACTGCTACAACGGCAACCCGCTTGTCAACGTTTTCGCGGTGGGAATAGCGGCAAAGAACAGAATATTTACCGGACACGCCGCCGGAGTGGGCAATCCGGTTGTGTATGTCGGCTCAAAAACCGGAAGAGACGGAATAAAAGGCGCGGTTATGGCGTCAGATGTTTTTGATGACGAATCATCGGGAGACCGCCCCACCGTTCAGATAGGAGACCCTTTTACTGAAAAACTTCTCATTGAGGCGTGTATGGAGCTTTTTGAAATGGACGCCGTTGTTGGAATACAGGACATGGGAGCCGCCGGGCTTACTTCATCATCCGCGGAAATGGCGAGCCGCAGCGGAAGCGGCATAAAACTTGAATGCAACAAAATTCCTCAGCGCGAAGACGGAATGACGCCCTATGAGATGATGCTTTCAGAGTCTCAAGAGCGGATGCTGATTGTTGTAAAAAAAGGAATGGAGGAAAAGGTTCGCGGGGTTTTTGAAAAATGGGGGCTTGATTTCGCGGTCATAGGGCGCGTGGAGGAAGGACAAGACCTTACGCTTTCTGAAAACGGCAAAACAGTGGCGCGCCTTCCGGTGAGTTTGATAGCGGAACCGCCCGAATATGAAAGACCCGTAAAACCGCCCGCCCGCCCCGCCGCGCCCCGGCAGTCCGCCACTCCGGAAGACGGCGCGGAAGATAATTTCGCAAAGATAATTTCTTCACCGTTTTCCGCGAGCAAACGCCGGATATACGAGCAATACGACCACATGGTTGGCACAAACACCGCCGTGCCTCCGGGGTCTGATTCCTCAATCATTCGCATAAAAGGCACGTCAAAAGCCCTCGCCCTTACCTCAAACTGCAACTCCCGCTACTGTGTTCTCAACCCCAGAGAGGGGGCAAAATCCGCAGTCGCGGAAAGCGCGAGAAATGTGGCTTGCTGCGGGGCAAAACCGCTTGGAATTACAGACTGCCTGAACTTTGGCAACCCTGAAAACCCGGAAGTTATGTGGCAGTTCAAGGAAGCCGTTGAGGGAATTTCCGAAGCGGCGGAACGGTTTTCAACACCGGTTGTAAGCGGAAACGTGAGTCTTTACAACGAAACGGCGGGCGTATCAATCAACCCCACGCCGGTAATAGGAATGGTGGGGATTTTGGAAGATATTTCAAAAGCCGTGCCGCAATTTTTCAGCGATGAGGGAGACCTCATTTTTGTTGCCGGAAACACGCGCGAGGAGATGGGCGGAAGCCTTTTCTCTCTGCTTTTACAGGGTGAAGTTTCCGGAGAGCCGCCCGCAGTTGACCTTGAAAGCGAAGCGCGGCTTGTTTCGTCTTTGGTGGAATGCGCGGACAAGGGTATAATCAAATCTGCTCATGATATTTCAGAGGGAGGGCTGGGTGTGACGCTTGCCGAGTGCTGTTTCTCTCCGCAAGGCGGACGCGCCGGATTTTCCATTTCAACGGGGAATATCAATCCTGAAATCAAAAACAGCAACACTCTGCTTTTTTCTGAATCGCAGGGGCGCACAGTTTTTACCGCAAGCCCCGAAAATGAGGCGGAAATTACGGATGTTTTTCTCTCAGGCGGCGTGCCCGTCCACAAGGCGGGAACAGTTACGGCGGACGGCGTTATGGAGTTCAAAGGGGTTTTTTCGGCAACAGTTAAAGAAACTATGGACATCTGGCTGGAAGGTTTTCAGAAAGCGTTATGACTTCCCAACTTAAAGAGGAATGCGGAGTTTTCGGGATTTTCAACCACGAGGAGGCGGCAAACCTCGCCTATCTGGGGCTTCACTCTCTCCAGCACCGGGGGCAGGAAAGCGCGGGAATAACAACATCTGACGGCAGACGGCTTTACAGAAAACGCGCTATGGGGCTTGTGGCGGACATATTTGATGAAGAGTCTCTCAAAGGGCTTAAGGGCAAAAGCGCCATAGGGCACGTGAGGTATTCAACATCGGGTTCCAGTACGCTGAACAACATACAGCCGATTGTTATAACGCGCTCCGGCTCTGAAATGGCAATCGCCCACAACGGCAACCTTACAAACGCGCTGACGCTGAGAGGGCAGCTTGAAGATGAAGGCGCGATATTTCAGTCCACAACAGACACCGAAGTTGTTGTTCACCTGATGGCGAGGTCGAAAAAACAGAGTCTGGCGGAGAGGATTGTTCACGCCCTGTCCTTCTGCAAAGGCGCGTATTCAATTGTGTTTCTGGATTCCGAAAAGCTTGTCGCCGCGAGAGACCCTTACGGCTTCAGGCCTCTTGTGCTTGGCAAACTGGGCGATGACTCTTATGTTGTGGCGTCTGAAACTTGCGCGTTTGACCTTATAAACGCAAGATATGTCAGAGAAATTGAGCCGGGAGAGGTTGTTATCATTGACGGCGACAAGGTGGAATCTCTCAAGCCCTTCCCTGAGAAAAAGCCCGCCGCGTGCATATTTGAATACATATATTTTTCCCGTCCCGACAGCAACTCCGGCGGGCGCAGTATGTATCTGGTGCGCAAGGAGCTTGGCAAACAGCTCGCCGTTGAACAGCCGGCGGAAGCGGACATTGTTATAGCGGTTCCCGATTCCGGGGTTCCCTCCGCGATGGGTTATTCCGAACAGATTGGGGTTCCGCTTGAGATGGGTTTTTTGAGAAGCCACTATGTGGGAAGAACGTTTATTGAGCCGGAGCAGTCCATCAGAAACTTCGGGGTGAAACTGAAACTCAGCGCGATAAGAGAGGTTATAAAAAACAAAAGGGTTGTCATTGTTGACGACTCAATAGTGCGGGGAACAACCAGCAGAAAAATTGTGAAAATGGTTAGAGACGCGGGCGCGAAAGAGGTTCATGTGAGGATATGCTCGCCGCCGATGAAGTTTTCCTGCTACTACGGAATAGACACGCCGAACAAGGATGAACTTATCGCCAATTCGCTTGAAGTTGACGAGATACGGAAATACATAACCGCAGACTCTCTCGGATATTTGAGCAAACAGGGAATAGACATCGCGGTTGAAAACAGCTCTCCGGACGGAAAAAAAGAGGGCTACTGCTACGCCTGCTTTACGGGAGACTACAAGGTTGAGATAGATGACCTGAAACTGTCTTCCACTCAAATGGATCTTTTTCCCGACTGAACTTGTTCAACCGTCCGTTTCTTTCAGTTCCGCTTCAAGAGCCTCTTTGCGGCGGGCAAACTCCTCAAGTTTCCCCTTTTCCTTGCTGACAACTTTTTCGGGCGCTTTGTTTTTGAACTCCGGGTCTGCGAGTTTGCGTTCGCTTTGAAGCAGTTTTTTTGAAACTTCCTCAAGCTCTTTTCTGACAGCGCCGGCATCTCTCCGCTCGCGGGATTCATCTGTTTTTTCGGGTTTTATTTTGAGCCTGATATTAAACCTTTTTCCGGGTTTGTCTTCCGTTCCGCTTTCGCAGGTAAAGGATATCGGACATTCAAACCCTTCAAGATGTGAGAATTCCTCTTCATCCGAACAGAACGAGAAGGATGATATTCCCGCGAGTTTTTCAAGCACGGCGGAGCAAGATTCAATTAAATCGCGCGTTTCTTTTCCGCCCTTCCCTTTTTCGGACAGGAAAAAAACTTCTATTTTTTCAGACACTTTAATTCCTGCGGTTCCCCTGCGGACGCGTATCTCATCAACCAGCCCCTCAAACAGAAAACTCATATTTTCGTGGTCGCGGCTGAAATCACGCGCGATTTTTTCATCACAAACGGGGTAGTCCAAATCAAGCAGGCTGAGCGGCCGGGCTCCGAGTGTTTGTCTTATTCTGTCGTTAATCTCTTCGGCAAGATGCGGGCAGAATGGGTGAAGGGCTCTCGCGGAGCAGTAGAGAGTGTGGAAAAGCGTGCGCGCCGCTGTTTTTGCCCGGGCGGGGTCGTCTCCGTATATGGAGATTTTTGCGGTTTCTATGTAGCGGTCACAAAAATCTCTCCAGAAAAAGCGGTATATCTCCTGCGCCGCTTTTCCGAATTCGTAGTTTTCCATATAGCCGTCAATCTTTTTCAGGGCGATATTCATTGCCGCGATTATCCATTTGTCGGCCGAGGAAAGCCCGTCTTTATTGATTGAAAAGCCCGGCTCCAGAATTTCTTTTATTTCTTCCGTGTCTGCATCGCCGGTTTCAAGAATAAAACGGCTCGCGTTCCACACCTTGTTCATAAAGTTTCTGTAACCCCTGATTGCCGAAATGGAGAGGTCTATGTCTCTTCCGCCCGAAGTGAGCGCGCAAAGGCAGAAACGCAGAGCGTCTGCGCCGAATTCGTCCGCAATTTCAAGCGGGTCTATCACGTTACCCTTGGTTTTGCTCATCTTCTCGCCTTTTTCGTCCCGCACAAGACCGTGAATATAGATGTCTGTGAAAGGCGCCCTGCCCGTGAACTGAAGTCCCATCATCGCCATTCTGGCGACCCAGAAAAATATGATGTCAAAACCCGTTATCAGAACGCTTGTGGGATAGTATTTTTCAAGCAGGGCGTTCTCGCGGGGCCAGTCCATTGTGGCAAACGGCCATAGGGCTGAAGAAAACCATGTGTCCAGAACATTGGAATCTCTTGTGAGTTCAACCTGTTTTCCGTAATGTTTTTCCGCCAGTTTCCGCGCGGATTCTTCGTCTTTCTCAACAAACACCTCTCCGTCAGGCCCGTACCATGCCGGTATCTGATGTCCCCACCACAACTGCCTTGATATGCACCACGGCTCTATGTTGTTCATCCACCGGAAGTAGGTTCTCTCCCAGAACTTCGGGTGAAACTTCATTTTGCCCTCTTCAACCGCCTTCACCGCCTCGCGCGCGAACTCGCTTACTTCCATGTACCACTGCTCCATAAGGCGCGGCTCTATAACCGCTCCAGACCTGTCGCCGTAGGGAACCGTGTGCGAAATCTCTTCGGTTTTTTCAAGAAATCCGCCCGCTTCAAGGTCTTTAAGAAGTTGCTTTCTCGCCTCAAACCTCTCAAGCCCCCCGTATTTTCCGGGAACGTTTTCATTAAGGCGCATATCTTCGTCAAATATGTTCACAAGCGGCAGGTCGTGTCTTCTGCCCACCTCAAAGTCGTTAAAATCGTGAGCGGGGGTTATCTTCACCGCGCCGCTTCCCTTTTCGGGGTCTGAGTACTCATCGGCTATTATCGGAATAGTTTTGCCGGTGAGCGGAAGCTCCACTTCCGTGCCCACAAGTTTTTTGTATCTCTCATCTTCGGGATGAACCGCAACAGCCACGTCGCCGAGCATGGTTTCGGGTCTTGTGGTTGCCACAACTATGGAGCCTTCACCGTTTTTAAACGGATATTTTATGTGCCAGTAATGACCCGGAACCTCTTTCTGCTCAACCTCCAGGTCTGAAACGGCGGTTTTCAGGCCAGGGTCGTAATTAACAAGACGATTGTCGCGTCTGATAAAACCCTTTCCGTAAAGGTCAACAAACACGCTCTTTACGGCTTCGGAGAAACCGTCATCCATCGTGAAACGTTCTCTGCTCCAGTCGGGAATAAATCCCATCGTGCGTATCTGCTCAAGGATTTTTTCGCTTGACTGCTCCTTGAACTCCAGAACTTTCTCAAGGAACGCCTCTTTTCCGAGGTCTTCCCTGCTTCCGCCCTCTTTTGCCAGTTCGCGCTCAACCACCATTTGAGTGGCAATTCCGGCGTGGTCTGTTCCCGGAACCCAGAGAACGTCAAAGCCCTTCATTTTTTTATAGCGGACAAGAACATCCTGAAGCGTGTTGTTCAGGGCGTGCCCTATGTGCAGAGAGCCCGTAACATTGGGCGGGGGCATAACGATTGAGAAAGCGGGACGTTTTCCGCCGCCGCCTGCCGGAGACTTGAACTTTTCATTCTCAATCCAGAATGTCCGCCATTTTTTTTCAAGCGGACCCGGATTGTAGGACTTTTCCATACCACCCGAAACAGGAGGCACGGCTATACCCCCGGTTTTTCTGTAAGGTTTTCGGATTTGGTTTCTTCAACCAGAGGCACTGAAACTATCTCTTCCTCTTCCTTGTCAATCGTGATGTTTCTGTAAACATCAAGCCCCGTGCCGGCGGGAATCAGCTTGCCGATAATGACGTTCTCTTTGAGACCTTTCAGTTTGTCCTCTTTGCCCTCGCAAGCGGCTTCGGTGAGGATTTTTGTTGTTTCCTGGAAGGAAGCGGCGGACAGCCAGCTCTCCGTGCTGAGAGATGAACGGGTTATTCCGAGAAGCAGAGGCTCCGCCGTTGCGGGTTTTCCGTCCTGCTCTTCCACCTCTGAGTTTTCCTTGTGGAAAAGAGTTTTGCTCACCGGCTCTCCGGGAAGCATGGTTGTGTCTCCGGGGTCTTTTATCTTCACCCTCTTGAGCATCTGCCTGACAATCACCTCTATGTGTTTGTCGTTTATCCTGACGCCCTGAAGTTTGTACACTTCCTGAATTTCATTGACAAGGAACTCGCTGAGCGCCTTTTCACCCTTAATTTTCAGGATGTCGTGCGGGTTTTCATCACCGTCCACAAGCTTTTCTCCGGCGACAACAAAGTCTCCCCCTCTCACGAGAATGTGTTCTCCTCTCGGAACGATGTATTCCTTTTTCTCTCCAATTTTCGGCTGGACAAACACGCGCCTTTTGCCCTTGAAGTCATCTCCGAAGGAAACATTGCCGTCAATCTCGCTCACTATCGCGAGGTCTTTCGGAATGCGGGCTTCAAACAACTCCGCGACTCTCGGCAGACCGCCGGTTATGTCTTTCGTTTTCGCGGTTTCTTTCGGAATTTTCGCGATAATGTCGCCCGGTTTTACCTCTTCGCCGTCGCTTTTCTCTATAATCGCGCCGGTGGGAAGGTCTTCGGACTGCAGGGAATCCCGGTTTGCTGAAGTCGCGCCGCCTTTGAGAAGGACTATCCTCGGCTTCAGTTTGGTGTTCTTGGTTTCTATCACAACTTTTTCAAGCATTCCGGTTACCTCGTCCACCTGCTCTTTCAGCGTGATACCTGATTCAAGGTCTTCCCATTTTACCGTTCCCGAAGTCTCGGAAATAATCGGCGTTGTGTACGGGTCCCATTCGGCAAGAAGGGTTTTTTCCTTAACCTTCTCCCCGTCTTTGACCTTGAGCCGCGAGCCCAGTTCAAGTTTGTGGTTTTCCCTTTCGTAGCCCTTGTCATCCACAACGGATACGCGCCCGTTTCTGTTGGTTACGATAAGCACGCCACCGGTTTCCACGGTTTCCAGACTGGACATTTTTATTATGCCGGCGTAGTTGTTCTCAAGCGTGTTCTGCATCGCGCTCTGGCTTGCCGCTCCGCCAATGTGGAAGGTTCTCATCGTGAGCTGTGTTCCCGGCTCTCCGATGGACTGCGCCGCCATAATTCCAACAGCTTCGCCGATGTCCACTATCTTTCCGGTTGACAGGTTTCTGCCATAGCAAAGGCGGCATATTCCCTCTTCGGTGTCGCAGGTGAGAACGGAACGGATTTTGATTTCGCTGATGCTGCTTGCGTTGATTTTGTCAGCCGCTTCGTTGTCTATTTCCTCTCCGCCTTTAACTATGGTTTCTCCCGTGTCGGGATCTTTGAGGTCGTCAAGAACAACCCTTCCGAGCACTCTGTCTCCCACTCTTTCGCGTACCTTGCCTCCCTCCACGATGTTTGTGTAGAGAAGCCCCTCAATCGTGCGGCAGTTTTCTTCCGTAACGATTATGTCGTGGGCAACATCTATCAGTTTTCTGGTCAAATGTCCCGCGTTCGCGGTTTTAAGCGCGGTGTCTGCAAGACCTTTTCTTGCTCCGTGAGTTGAGATGAAGTAGTCCATCACCTTCATTCCTTCCCTGAAGTTTGAAGTTATGGGCTTCTCAATAATCGTGCCGTCCGGCCGCGCCATCAGTCCCCTCATTCCGGCAAGCTGCCTCACCTGAGTTTTACTTCCGCGCGCGCCCGAATCTATCATCATGTAGATGGGGTTTGAACTTGAGCCGTGTTTCTCTTCGCCGGACTCGTCGCTTACGGTGTCAAACTTGATGTTCTCCATCATTTCGTCCGCAACCTCATCACTGGTTTTAGACCAGATGTCCACAATCTTGTTGTAACGTTCGCCGTCCGTGATAAGACCCTGCGAATGCTGTTCCCTGACCTTCTCCTCTTCCTTCCGAGCCTGTTCAACAAGACGCTCTTTGTTGCCGGGAATTTCCATGTCGTTGATGGAAATTGAGATACCGGACTTGGTCGCGTATTTGAAACCGAGAGTTCTTATGCGGTCTGCCATAACAACGGTTTCCTTGCCGCCTTTCATTCTGAAGCAGGTGTCCACAAGGCCTTCAACCTCATGCTTGCTCATGGGCTTGTTGACAAGGTCAAACGGAAGGCTTTCCGGAATCGCTTCGTGGTAAAGAATCACCCTTCCGACTGTTGTCTCAACAGTATCGGCTTTGATTTTCACCTTTATCCGCGCGTGAATGCCCAGATAACCGGAGTTGTAAGCCATAATCACCTCTTCGGGCGAAGAGAGATATTTGCCGTCTCCTTTGCTGTGAGCGGAGTCTTTTGTCATGTAGTAGATTCCGAGCACGATATCTTGAGTTGGCAGAATAACGGGCTTGCCGTGAGCGGGTGAAAGTATGTTGTTGGTAGACATCACCAGCGTCCGGCATTCGGTTTGCGCCTCAACTGAGAGAGGAACGTGAACCGCCATCTGGTCGCCGTCAAAGTCTGCGTTGTATGCCGGGCAGACAAGCGGGTGAACCCTGATAGATCTGTCCTCCACAAGCACCGGCTCGAATGCCTGTATGCTCAATTTGTGGAGAGTCGGGGCGCGGTTAAGCATAACCATGTGCTCTTTGATAACGTCATCAAGAGCGTCCCAAACAACCGGCGAGCTTGTCTCAACAAACTTCTTTGCTATCTTGATTGTGGGAGCGATGGGGCTTCCGTCTTTGTTTTTCCACTCCTGCAGTTTCTGATAGATGAACGGCCTGAAAAGTTCAAGCGCCATCTGTTTGGGAAGTCCGCACTGATGGAGTTTCAGGTCGGGACCAACCGTTATGACAGAACGCCCGGAGTAGTCAACCCTCTTTCCAAGAAGGTTCTGGCGGAATCTTCCGCTTTTGCCCTTGATAATGTCCGTCAAACTTTTGAGCGGACGGTGGTTGTGTCCCAGAACGGGGCTTCCTCTTCTCCCGTTTTCAAACAGGGCGTCAACCGCCTCCTGAAGCATCCTCTTCTCGTTCCTGACGATAATGTCCGGAGCGTCAAGTTCCTGAAGTCTTTTCAGCCTGTTGTTTCTGTTGATAATCCTTCTGTAGAGAACATTCAGGTCTGAAGTCGCGAAACGCCCTCCGTGCGGAACAAGCGGACGCAGGTCCGGCGGGAGCACGGGAATGGTTGTCAAAACCATCCATTCGGGGCGGTTGTTTGACTTGCGAAAAGTCTCGCAAATTTTGCGCCTTTTCGCTATTTTTCCCTTCTTGAGCGGCGAACTGGATTCCTGCATCTCAGTTTTCAGTTCTTCGGAAAGCGCCTTCAAATCAGTGCTTTTCAGCATGTTGTAAATAGCTTCCGCGCCCATGCCGTATGTGTAGTCAACCACGAACTCATCATCGGCTTTGGCAAGAATCTCTATTTCCTCACCCGTAAAGGTTGAGTTTTTTATCATTTTGTTGAGGTCGTCCTGAGACTTTTTCATCTCCGCCTTTGTCCTTTCAAGGCTCTCATGGGCGGACTTCAGATGAGGCGGAACCTCTTCGCCTTCAGCTTCAACTTTTTTCAGATGTTTTTCAGCCTCTTTCAGGGCTTTCCTCATGGCGGCGTGCTCTTTCTTGCCGTCTCCCTTGAGAAGGTTGTCGCGAGACGCGCTCACAGCGTCTGAGCCGGAAATGGCTTTAAACGCTTCCTGTATTTTCTTGTCGCTTGAGGGCAGTTCCTCAAGTCCGAGGGCTTTGTAGTCAGCCGCGAATTTGCTTTCAAACTCTTTTTTCACAGAGTTGACGGCGTCTTTCGCGTCTTTAAGTTTTCCGCCCTTTTTTGTGTCTTCAGATTCAGACACTTTGGCGTCGTAAGCGGTGCGCTCTTTCGCGATTTTCTCTTTCGCGCTGAGAAACGAAGCCACAATTCTCTTCGCGTCCATTGCGGACACTCCCGTTTTTCCGGACATAATGCCCTGAAGCGAAAACTTTGTCGCCACTTCTGCCGGAATCAGATGTTTGTACCAGCAGTCTTTCACCAGAAACATCTCTTCCTCACCCATAAGCAGATGCGTCAGGCGTTCCGCCTCTTCAGCGGTTTCAAGTTGGGAGGATACGTCTCCGGGCAGTCCTTTGAGAGATGATATAACGTATTCCGCCTCTCTGAGTCTGGAAAGTTCTTCTTCTGTGAGGGTCTGTCCCATTTTCAGGGAAGATGTTCCCGGGTCTATTACGGCGTGAGACTCGTAGTAGAGAACCCTGTCAAGGTCTCTGAGGCTCATGTCAAGTATCATTCCGATACGGCTGGGCGTACTGCGGAGAAACCATATGTGGACAACGGGCGAAGCGAGGTCTATGTGCGCCATTCTTTCGCGCCTGAGTTTGGAGGTTGTAACCTCAACGCCGCATTTTTCGCAGACAATCCCTCTGTGTTTCAGCCTTTTGTACTTTCCGCACGCGCACTCGTAGTCTTTTACGGGTCCGAATATTTTTGGGCAGAACAGGCCGTTTTTCTCCGGCTTGAACGTTCTGTAGTTTATCGTTTCGGGCTTCTTGACCTCTCCGTGAGACCACGATTTTATGGCTTCAGGAGACGCTATTGATATCTGAACCCCGGAGTAGTTGTCCGATTTATCTTTTACTATATCTTCAAAATCCATTGTGCTTACAGCCTCCTGTTATTTTTCCGCCCTTGTTTCATTTTCTTCGCCTGAGTCTGGAGTCAGTTCTATCTGCAGTCCGAGAGATTGAAGCTCTTTTCTGAGAACGTTGAAAGATTCGGGAAGTCCCGGATCAAGCGACATTTTCCCTTCAACAATTGACGCGAACATTTTTGTTCTTCCGGCAACGTCATCAGACTTGACGGTAAGAAACTCCTGAAGTGTGTGCGCCGCGCCGTATGCCTCAAGAGCCCACACTTCCATCTCTCCAAGTCTCTGTCCGCCGAAGTGCGCTTTTCCTCCGAGCGGCTGCTGGGTGACAAGAGAGTACGGACCTATTGAACGCGCGTGTATTTTCTCTTCAACCAGATGGTGGAGTTTCAGCATATACATAATTCCCACCGTAACTTTCTGGTCGAACGGCTCGCCCGTAAGCCCGTCAAACAGGATTGTTTTCCCGTCATCGGAAAGCTCGGCGAGTTCCATAAATTTCTTTATCTCCTCTTCCTTTGCTCCGTCAAAAACGGGCGAAGAAACCGGAACACCGTTTTTGAGAGACACGATAAAATCGCGCACCTGCCCGGCGCTCATTTTGTCTATAAAAGAGGTGTCCACACAGCCCTTTGTGTAGACCTCTTTCAACTTGCTCTTTATGGCGTCCGCGCTGTAATTTTTCTCTATGTGTTCGTTTATCTGCTTTCCAATCACCTTGCTTGCCCAGCCGAGGTGAGTTTCCAGCACCTGCCCCACGTTCATCCTTGAAGGAACTCCGAGCGGGTTCAGAACCATGTCAACGGGGGTTCCGTCTTCCATGTAGGGCATGTCTTCCTGAGGAAGTATCTTTGATATAACGCCCTTGTTTCCGTGCCGCCCCGCCATTTTGTCTCCGACCTGCAGGTTCATCTTCACCGCAACGTAGACCTTGACGGTTTTCAGAACTCCCGGAGGAAGGTCGTCTTTCTGCTCAAGTTTTTTCTTCTTGTCCTCGTATTTGGCTTGAAGCGTCTCTATCTGCTCTTCGCAGAGAGCAACTGTTTCTTTGACCTGAGCAAGCAGGGTTTTCGGCTCAACCTTGATGCTTTTCGCGCCTTCAAGAGACAGAAGCCGCACAGATTCTTGAGTGAACGCCTCGCCTTTTGAGATAACTTTTGAACCCTTCACCGTGATGTTCGCGGACGCTTTTTTGCCCTTCAGAACAGACGCTATGTAGTCAAGCGCGCTCTGCTCAAGAATGCTTTTCTCGTATTGAGTCGCCTGGCTTATTTTGTCAATTTCTTTTATCTCAATCTCTTTCGCTCTCGCGCTTTTCTCCTCAACCGAGCGCGATGTGAGCACCTTAACGTCTATGACCGTTCCGGCTATTGAAGAGTGGCTTTTCAGGGAAGTGTCTTTCACGTCTCTTGCCTTGTCGCCGAATATTGCCCGCAGAAGTTTTTCTTCCTGCGAAAGCTGCATCTCGCCCTTGGGAGATATTTTGCCGACAAGTATGTCGCCCATATTGACCGTGGCTCCAACACGGACTATGCCGCTATCGTCAAGATTCTTGAGCGCGTCTTCTCCAACATTTGGAATGTCGCGGGTTATCTCTTCCCTGCCAAGTTTTGTTTCTCTCGCCTGACACTCAAACTCCTCTATGTGCACGGAGGTGAATACGTTGTCTTTTACGATTCTTTCACTGATAAGTATCGCGTCCTCAAAGTTGTATCCCCCCCACGGCATAAACGCCACCATGATGTTCTGCCCGAGCGCAAGTTCGCCGTTTTTGGTTGAGGGACCGTCCGCGATGACCTGCCCTTTCTTGATTTTCTGCCCTTTGGAAACGATGGGCGTCTGGTTCCAGCATGTGCCCTGATTGGACTTGTGGAACTTTATCATTTTGTATATCTCAACGCCCATGCCCGCAGAGTCAGATTTTTTGTCTTTGTTATTCCTCACGACTATAACCTCGGCGTCTGAGTGGATGACCTCTCCGTCCGCCTTTGCTATAACCGCAACTCCCGAGTCTCTGGCAACCGAAGATTCAAGCCCGGTTCCCACAAGCGGAGAGTTCGCCCTTATGAGGGGAGCCGCCTGCCTCTGCATGTTCGAGCCCATAAGAGCCCTGTTCGCGTCATCATGCTCAAGGAACGGTATGAGAGACGCGGAGATGGAAACAAGCTGGGAAGGCGAAACGTCCATGTGCGTAACTTTTTCCTTCTCCACCATTTTTATTTCGCCCTCAGAGCGGGAGGAAACAAAGTCCAGCATGAACTTGCCGTTCCCGTCAAGAGGTGCGTTTGCCTGAGCGATAACGATGTCTTTCTCTTCCTCTTCCAGAGCGCTCATTTTTACTATTTTGTCCGTCACCTTCCCGCTCTCAACGATACGGTACGGGGCTCTGATGAAGCCGTAGTTGTCAATCTCGGCATAGGTACTGATGCTTGAAATAAGCCCGATGTTCGGACCCTCAGGCGTTTCAACGGGGCAGATTCTTCCGTAGTGGGAAGAGTGCACGTCTCTTACCGCAAAGCCCGCTCTTTCTCTTGTCAGACCTTTGGGTCCCAGAGCGCTGAGGCGTCTTTTGTGTGTTATCTCAGACAGCGGGTTCGTCTGATCCATAAACTGCGAAAGCTGTCCGGTTTTGAAAAAGTCTTTCACTATCGTGTCCACGACCTTCGGAACAACTATCTCTCTGGGCATTTTGTTCTCTATGCTCTGATACCCGATTCTCTCTTTTACGGAACGCGCAAATCTCTCAAGACCGCTGTAAAAAGTTTCCTCTATCAGTTCGCCGACCGTTTTAACCCTGCGGTTGCCCAGATGGTCGATGTCATCCGCAGACCTGCGTCCGCCTTTGAGTTCAAGCAGATATTTCAGGGTTTGGATTATGTCCTCTCTTTTGAGCACAAGGATGTCTTCATCAACGTTGTGCTTTAGTTTGTAGTTCAGTTTCTTTCTGCCGACTTGCGAAAGCCTGTATTTTGAAGGATTGAAAAACATGTCGGTGAAGAAAGTCCTCGCGGCTTCCCTGCTTGGCGGATCGGTGGGACGGAACTTTCTGTATATCTCGGCAATTGCCCCGTCACAGAAAACATCCGTGTCCGCTCCGATGTCCGCAAATCTTTTCCTTATAACTTCCAGATGGTCGGGAGACAGCTCCTCAACCCACGCCTCGTCTTCTTCTTTTTCTTTGAGTTTGAGCGTGTAGTTTGACTTGGAAAGGCTTGCCAGCATTTTTGAAAACTTCGCCTTGTCCGCCTTGTTCCGTCTTATTCCCAGCGCGAAGGTTGTGTTCACTTCGTCACCGTAAACCCGTTTCTCTTCAATCAGGGTTTCAGCGATGGAAGACGATACGGAGATGTCGTCCGTGTAGTAGAAAGAGACAGTTTCAATTTGCGCTTCTCTCATGGCGCGCAAGGTATCTTCCGTTATCTTTTCCCCGAAGCGCGTTACCACTTCACCCGTGCTTTTGTCAACGATGCTTTCAGAGCCGGCATACACTTTGTCAATCAGTTCGGAATCGCTCTCAAGCGGGATGGCGTTTATCTTGTTCTTTTTCAGGATTTCTATAACCCTTTTGGTGAACTTTCTGCCTTTCTTGTGAATAAGCTCGCCGCCCTTTTTGATGTCCGCCGAGCTTTTCTGATAGATGATGGTCTCAGGGTTTATCTTTTTCGAGATGCCGCCGCCCTTTTCAAACTTGACAGTTTCAACATCGTAGAAAAGGTTCAGTATGTTTCTTTCGGTGTAGCCGAGGGCTTTGAGAAACAGCGTAACGACAAACTTTTTTCTGCGGTCAATGCGGACGTTGAGAAAGTTTTTTGAATCAAAATCAAAATCCAGCCACCTGCCGTCTTTGGGTATCACCCTTGCCACAAAAGATTCTTTTGTGGAAGAGCGAGCCTGCTCTCCGGGTTTGGGCCCGTCGAACAGAACACCCGGAGAACGGTGTATCTGGTTCACTATCACCCTTTCGGCTCCGCCTATGATGAAAGAGCCGTTGTCTGTCATTCTGGGAATTTCGCCGAAATAGACGTCCTGCTCGGTTACTTCTTTTATGTCGCCGCTTCCGTCTTCCTCAAACACTATCAGGCGCAGGGTAACGTAGAGGGAAACTGTGTAGTCATAGCCTTTAAGTCTGCATTCGGTTTCGTCAAACTTCGGCTGAAGGTCGTATACTTCGTGCCCATTTTTGTCTTTTACGGGTCTGCCGTCTTCGTCAAGCACCCTCTGACCGAGGCTGTAATGCTCAAAGTCCAGAGAGGTTTTTTCACCGTAATTGTCTATGGGGAATATCGCCTTGAAAACCGCCTGCAGTCCGTGGTTTTCCCTTTCCCCTCTTTTCTCCGGTTCCACGTCTTTCTGCAGAAACCTTTTGTAGGATTCCGTCTGAACATTCAGGAGGTTGGGAATGTCCTGAATCGCGGGTATTTTGGAGAAACTTACCCTTCTTTTTTCACTGTCAACCGTTTGAGAATTCAATATAAAAAAGCCCTCCGGAGCAAGCGCGCGCAAACGTTTCCGCTGCGTGCGCGAAACACACCAATTTCAAAACCACAGACAAAACTGCCCGCCGCAACCGTCAGCTCAGTTCCACGGTCGCGCCGGCTTCTTCGAATTTCTTCTTAAATTCTTCCGCTTCGTCCTTTTTCAGCCCTTCTTTTATAAGCTTGGGAGCACCCTCAACAAGCTCTTTGGACTCTTTGAGTCCCAGGGATGTAATTTCCCTGACGACCTTGATAACCTGAATTTTGTTTTCCCCTGATTCTTTCAGGGTAATGCCGAATTCAGTTTTCTCAGCGCCTCCGGCGGCATCTTCTCCGCCCTGAGCGCCAGCCGCGGGAGCCGCCGCCACTGCGATCTGAGGAGCCGCTTTTATGTCAAACTTCTCCTCTATCTCCTTTATGAGCTCGGATATCTCCATCATGCTCGCTTTTTCAAGGTAGTTAATTACCTCTTCTTTGGTCAAATCAGCCATCGCTGTTTTCCTCCTTTTGTTTTTTATTATCTGAAGATTCTTCTTCCGTTGCCTTTGCCTCTTCCGCCGGAGAGTTTTCCGCCGCCTTCACTTCACTTTCACCCTCTGCGGGTTTTTCCGCGTCCTCTTTCTTATCTTCCGCCTTCGCTTCTTTTGTTTCTTCTTTTCCGATATCTTCCGCTTTTTCTTCCCCGCCGTCCTTTGTCTGCTTCAGCGCTTCAAGACCGAACAGCAGTTTGGAGCGCATCTGCTCCAGAGAGTTCGCAAAGTTTGACATCGGTGTGGCGAGAACGGATGCGAACATTGATATAAGTATCTGTCTTGAAGGCAGTTTTGATATCTTTTCAATCTCTTCCGCTCCGCACACTTTGCCTTCAACAATTCCGCCTTTAATGAGGAGTTTTTCAAACTCTTTCCGCGCTTCGGTGAAAACCTTTGCCGTTGCCGGGGATTCCTGACCGCATATTGCTATCGCGGTAGGACCCTGAAAAAGATCTTTTATTTTCTCAACTTCAGTGCCTTCACACGCCTTGACGAGAAACTTGTTTTTGATAACCCGCAGTTCGGCGTCCGTCTTTTTGACCTGTCTTCTTACAGACTGCATGGATTTCACGTCAAGCCCTCTGTATTCAATCACAAGAACTGAAACCGGATTCTGAAAAATGCCGGCAAGTTCGTCTATGATTTTCTTTTTGTCTTCTTTCTGCTGCATTTATACAACGCTCTCAAAACTTTTGATTTCTTCCTTCATGTTTGCCAAGTCAATTTTAACTGAAGGTCCCATCGTGTTTGATATGCTCACCTTTCTGAAAAACTCTCCTTTTGAGGATGATGGTTTCATCTTTTTCAGCCAGGAGAGAATGAAGAGCAGGTTTTCCTTTATTCTGGGAGACTCGAATGAGCTCTTTCCCACAACCGTGTGAACAACACTGCCTTTGTCGTTTTTAACCTCTATCCTTCCGCCTTTTGACTGCTTTACGATTTTCGCTATGTCGTTTGTCACCGTGCCCATTTTCGGCGCGGGCATCAAACCCCTGGGACCCAGAAACTTGCCCAGTTTCCCGACTTCCGCCATAACATCCGGAGTTGCAATCGCGACATCAAAATCAAGCCAGTTTTCTTTCTGTATCTTTTCCACAATATCTTCCAGCCCCGCATAGTCTGCCCCGGCTTCTTTTGCTTCTGCGGCTTTTTCCTCTTTTGCGAAAACCAGAACTTTGAGGTTTTTGCCCGTGCCTTGAGGCAGAACAAAAGAACCCCTTATCTGCTGGTCGGCTTGTTTGGGGTCAACGCCGAGTTTGACCGCCAGATCGACGGATTCGTCAAACTTTGCCGATGCTGTGCTCGAAATAAACCCGACTGCGTCATCCAGAGTGTACATAGACTCTCTGTCAAACTTGTCGCACAACTCGCTGTATCTTTTACCTTTTTTTGCCATTGGTCAGTCCTAGTTTACATCAATTCCCATGCTTTTCGCGCTTCCGATGATAATATTTCTGGCAGACTCAATAGTGTCCGCATTCAGGTCTTGCATCTTCTTTTCCGCTATTTCGTCAATCTGTTTCATCGTAACCGACCCGACTTTTTCTCTCGGAACGTTTGAAGACCCTTTTTTCACCTTTGCCGCATTCTTCAAAAAGTACGAAACGGGCGGCGCTTTAATCTCAAGGGAGAAGGTTTTGTCCTTGTAAACCGTTATCACAACGGGAAGCAAGCCTTCTTTACCGTTGGTTTCAGCGTTAAAAGCCTTGCAGAACTCCATTATGTTTATCCCCTTCTGTCCGAGAGCCGGACTGATTTGCGGGGACGGAGCGGCTTTGCCCGCCGGAACAAGCAGTTTCAGGTAACCGTCTATCTCTTTTGTGCTCACATCTGCTCCACCTGATTAAAGTCCAGCTCTATCGGGGTTGACCTCCCGAATATGCTGACCGAAACCAGAACTCTTTCTTTTTCCATGTTTATCTCTCTAATCACGCCGGACAGGTTGGCAAACGGACCCTCAATAACTTTGACGGTCTCGCCCTGCTCAAACGATATCTTGAGTTTGGGCTTAAGCGTGCCTTCCTGAATCTGCTTTTTGATGCTCTCAACCTCTTTCTCGTCAATTGAAGAGATTGAGTCCGGGTCTATTCTTCCGCCTCTCATCTCCTCGCCGACAAAGCCGTTCACTCTTGGCACATCCTTTATGAAGTGCCATGTCTGTTCCTGCATCTCCATATTCACAAACACATAGCCGGGGAAGAACATCTTTTCCGAGATTTTCTGCTTACCGTCTTTTTTGGACTCAACCAGAGTCTCGATGGGAAGCAGAACTTCTCCTATCGGCAAATCCCCGCCCGAAGCTTCCTTTTTTTGATCTAAAAAAGATTTCACTTTTTTCTCATGCCCCGTGCTTACCTGCACTGCGTACCATTTTTTCCCGTTAGATCCCATATTCTTTTTTCCATCCGGCATTCCCGCCTTACACAAGTATCAAGCGAATCAGGCTGGAGAACAGGTAGTCGGCAACCGCCAGCACAACCGTGAACAAAACCGACACGGCAAGCACCACAACAGTTGACTTTACGGTGCCGGCGCGGTCAGGCCACGATATCTTCCAGAACTCAATCTCAACATCTTTCAGATATTGAACCGCCTTTCTCACATATCCCTGCAACTTCCTACCTATGTCGACAAACGGCCAACAAACAACAGGGCAGGAGGGAATCGAACCCCCAACCGGCGGTTTTGGAGACCGCTGCTCTGCCTAATTGAGCTACTGCCCTAAACCAAACACCCTCGTTGTTCCGCTTTACTCGATAATACCCGTGACGACGCCTGCGCCCACGGTTTTGCCTCCTTCCCTTATGGCGAAGCGGAGTTGTTCCTCCATCGCCACCGGGGCTATAAGTTCAACTTCCACGTTCACACTGTCTCCGGGCATAACCATCTCCACTCCGTCAGGGAGTTTCACCGAGCCCGTTACGTCCGTTGTCCTCAGGTAAAACTGAGGCCTGTATCCGGGGAAAAACGGCGTGTGCCTGCCGCCTTCCTCTTTCTTCAAAACATACACTTCTGCGGAAAACTTCTTGTGCGGCGTTATACTTCCCACCGCGCTCAAAACCTGCCCGCGCTCCACATTCTCTTTGTCTATGCCTCTGAGAAGCACACCCACATTGTCTCCGGCAACAGCATCGTCAAGTATCTTGCGGAACATCTCAAGGCTCGTGGCCACAGTCTTGACCGTCTCGCCAAAACCCACTATCTCAACCTCGTCTCCAGCCTCTATCTTGCCCTTCTCCACCCTGCCCGTTACAACAGTCCCGCGTCCCGATATTGTGAACACATCCTCCACCGCCATAATGAACGGCTTGTCCACCTCTCTCACAGGCTCGGGAATGTAGCTGTCCACGGCGCTCATCAACTCCCGTATCTGCGCCTCCGCATCCGCATCCCCTTCAAGCGCCTTAAGTGCGCTTACTTTTACTATCGGTATGTCATCACCGGGAAACTTGTACTCACTCAAAAGCTCCCGTATCTCTAACTCTACAAGATCAAGCAACTCAGGGTCGTCCAGCATGTCAATCTTGTTCAACGCAACCACTATCGACGGAACACCTACCTGACGCGCAAGCAGTATGTGCTCCCGCGTCTGGGGCATCGGTCCGTCCGGTGCGCTCACCACAAGTATCGCGCCGTCCATCTGCGCAGCTCCCGTTATCATGTTCTTTACATAGTCCGCGTGACCGGGACAGTCAACGTGCGCGTAGTGCCGCGTATCCGTCTCATACTCCACGTGAGATATGTTTATCGTTATCCCCCTGTCCTTCTCCTCAGGAGACTTGTCTATGTCACCAAACTCTACATACTCTGCCTTGTCCAAAACCTTCGTTATCGCCGCTGTAAGTGTCGTCTTGCCATGGTCCACGTGCCCCACTGTCCCTATGTTTAAATGCGGCTTCCCTCTCTCAAACTTCTCCTTCGACATATCTGTATACCTCCTTTCTTGTGAAGTTAAGCAAAGTCAATTGTCCACAGCCCACGAGCGGACTTGAACCGCCGACCTCATCCTTACCAAGGATGTGCTCTACCGACTGAGCTACATGGGCAGCAGTAGTATTTTCGAGCGGGAGACGGGACTCGAACCCGCGACCCTCAGCTTGGAAGGCTGATGCTCTAGCCAACTGAGCTACTCCCGCAAAAAGCACGAGCCTGTGGGGAGAGTAGGATTCGAACCCACGTAGGCTTACGCCGGCAGATTTACAGTCTGCTGCTTTTGACCGCTCAGCCATCTCCCCGTCTGTCTGGTATTTAACAAACATAAAAGAAAACCCCACCACAGGCACTGACAGCTGGCGAAGGGATTCGAACCCCCGACCTGCTGATTACAAATCAGCTGCTCTGCCAACTGAGCTACGCCAGCGGTAAATCCATATTCACGCACTACTGACCAAGACAGTTGATTTTATATAGAAAAAAAACTATGTCAAATCCGAATTCATCAAACAAAAGAAGCCGTTATTGAAGCGTCCGCGACTTTTTCCCCTCCGGAAAGCGTGGCGAAACCTTCAAAAACCATAACCCTTGTGCGTTTGCGCGTCAGGTTTACCGAAAGGGTCAATTCCTCTCCGGGCCCAACGGGCTTTCTGAAGCGGCAGTTGTCAAGCCCCATCAGATAGGCATTTGAAAAACCGAGCTCTTTTATTTCATCGGCAAAAGATGCGCCGATAAGAACACCTCCCGCTTGCGCGAGAGATTCCGCGATAATAACTCCCGGAACAACGGGATTGCCGGGGAAATGCCCGAGGAACATGGCTTCATCCGCCTCAAAAGTTCTTAGCGCGACAATTTTGGAACCCTTCTCAAACTCGGTCACGCCGTCCAGAAACAAGAACGGCTCCCTGTGGGGAATAAACTGCTTTATCTGTTCTCTGTC
Source organism: Thermodesulfobacteriota bacterium (assembly GCA_965226585.1). Lineage (GTDB taxonomy): Bacteria > Desulfobacterota_D > UBA1144 > Nemesobacterales > Mycalebacteriaceae > Mycalebacterium. The sequence goes on from OZ245366.1 coordinate 977,421, forward strand.
GAAAACCATAATCAGTATTTGTTGTCGTACATTTCTATAACCTTCTCGGTTATATCAACGCCGTCAGACACAAAAAGAACTCCGGATTTGGCAAGGATAACGGAGTAGCCGTCGGATTTGCCCAGTTGGTTTACAACGTTTTGTATCTGCTGGGAAATCTTTCTTCTCATCTCGGCGTCTCTCTTTTTAAGTTCATCGGTAAAATCCTCTCTCGCCCTGAGAAGCTCCTTCTTCTTTTTCTCAATTTCAGAGCTTTTCCCTTTGAGGGTGTCTTCGTTCATAACGGAGAGGTTTTTTGTGAAATCTTTTTCCATCTTGTCGTACTGCGCGCTTTTTTTGTCAAGTATTGCCTGCTTTTTCTTGAACTCTTTTTCAAAAGATGCGCGCGCCTTTTTGCCCGCTTTGGAATGGATAAGAACGCGCTGAACGTCAATAATTCCAATGCGCGACTGCTTTTGAGCCACAGCCTCGTGGCAGAAAGCGAATACCAGAGAAACCAGAAAAACCGCCATCAGCGGAAGGCGGAAAAAACTCCGCTTAGAAAAAATGCTAACCATTTGTCTCCTCCTTTGCTTCAAATCCTTAAAATCCTAAAAAGACGCGCCTATTGAGAAGTTTATTTGTTTTCTCTCCTCAAAGGGCTGTCTGTCTATAGGATAACCTATTTCAATCTTAATCAAACCCAAAGGCGAGCGCCACCAGAAACCGTAGCCGTAGTCTTTGCGCAGGGCGTCCGGGTTGATTGAAAGCGGAGCCACGAGGTTTCCGTTCTGGTCGCCCCCGAAAACATTGCCCATGCCGTAAAACAAAACCCCGTAAAGACCAAGAGATTTGATAATCGGCACGGCGAGGTCTGCTTTCGCGAATATTCTCTCCGTTCCGCCCAGAGAGCCGACAACCTGCCCCTGCGCGCCCAGCGCCGGAATTCTCAGCTGTCTGTAATCGTAGCCGCGAAGGTCTCCCGACCCGCCGAGGAAAAGTCTTTCGTCCGCCGCGTGTGAGTTTCCGCTGCTTCCTCCGCGAAGAAAAATTCTGTCGTATCTTACTTTAAGGAAAAGGAACGCGCCCCGGAAAATGGGAACCCACGAGTTACCTTCAAAAACCATCTTGCTCAAATTCGTGTCGCCGCCGAAAGGTCCCGAATGTTCGTAAAGTATCAGCGCCCTGTACCCGCTTGTGGGAAACTGGTAGTTGTCTCGGTTGTCCCAGCTTATGTCCGCTCCCACCGCGCTGATGATTCCCTTTGATTCCACATAGCCCACGGCAGCCGCCGCCGCGGTCGGGTTCGCAATGGCAAGCTGTTCCCACCGGTGATACACGCGCCCCCACAACTGGCGGTATATGGATTTGCCGATTCCGATTGTTGTTCCCGTTGAGTCTGTGTCGTAGTCAACGTAGTCCCTCTCTATGCGGTGGAGGGAAATATCAAATGTCCAGTCCGTGTCCAGAAAGTTTCTGTCGCTGTATCTGAAATTGTAGGTGTCCGTTATGTCTCCGAAATTCGCGCTTGCCTCAACCGCTTTGCCGTATCCAAAAAAGTTCGCCTCTTTGATTGAGCCGAAGAATATGAAATCTTCAATGGAGCTTACGCCCGCCCCGAGGTTGAACTGCGCCGTTGACGCTTCGGCAACTGAAACCGTGATGTCCAGCTCATCGGGTCTTGTTTCCGACTGCTTGCTTTGAACCTGAATTGATTCAGGGTCAAAAAATCCGAGCCGCCCCACAAGCGGTCTTATAAGGGAGAGGTCGCCCGATTTGAAAAGCTGTCCCTCAACAACCGGAATTTCTCGCCTGATAACCTTGTCCAGAGTTTTGTCGTTGCCGACTATGTCTACCCTTCCGATTTTGAACACTTCGCCCTTTTCAACAACAAAGGTTATGAACACTCCGGGCTTTCCGTCTGCAGTGGGCTGTTTTATCACAGAGGGCTGAACATTCACGTTGGCGTAGCCCTGATTTGTGTAGAGAGAGGTGAGCAAGTTTATGCTTGATGAAAGTTTTGTGCTTCCATACGCCTCGCCCTCTTTCAAGCTCATTCTGTAGAGAGCTTCCTCAATGCTGACTTCGGGCGGCGGCTCAATCCCTTTAAGCTCAATGCCGGACACGACATACTTTTTGCCTTCAACCACATCAAACCGCACGGCATAAGAGTTTTTCTTCCTGTTGCGTGTCAACTGAGGCCCCGTAACCTGCGCGTCAAGATACCCTTCATCCAGATAGGCGAACTTGATGCGATCCGCGTCTCTGTCTATCTCCTCTTTTATGAAAAGCCCTTTCTGTCCGAGGCTGTAAAATCTGCGCGGAGAACTGAAGATTCTTTTCTTCAAATCTTTGACTTTTATTTCCTGCGTTCCGGCAATCTCAACGGACGAGATTTTTTCCTTTGAGCCTTCTTCAATTTTGTACGAAACGCTCACGCCGCCGGCTTCGGGCTCTATTTGATAGGTAACCTCGGTGTTGCCGTAGCCGTCTTTGGCATACAGGGCAACTATGTTGCGGGATTCGGCGTGTATTCTGCCCGCGCCAACTATCTGGTTTTTCTGAATGGTGATGACTTCCTCTATTTTGTCATCTTCAATCTCATCGTTTCCCCTGAAAGAGAGGTCAACAACAACAGGGTTTTCCGTAACCGTGTAGATAAGTTTCACGCCGGACGGCGAAACCTCTTTCTCAACCGAAACGTCATAAAAATTTCCTGTCGCGTAAATCTTTTTTATGTCTTCGGCAATGGCGGACTCGTTGTATTCCTTCCCTGTTCTTTGGGAGATAAGAGCCTCCACAAAGTCGGTTCCTATCCTGTTTGAGCCCTCAATAACGATTTCGGAAACCGGGGCGGCTTCGGCGTGGCGGGCAAACCCTCCCGCGGCAAAGACAAGGACAACGGCAAAAACGACAATCAGTTTTTTCACAAAATCCGCCAGTTTAAGCATCCGCCAGTCTGCCTCCGCTAATTACGACAGTTCTGTCAAATCTTTCGGACAACTCTCTGCTGTGCGTGGCAACAACAAGCGCGGTGTTTTTTCTGTCTCTCATTGAAAACATCAAATCCGCCACAAGGGAAGAGGTTTTTGAGTCCAGATTTCCGGTTGGCTCATCGGCGAGAACAATATCGGGTTCAGACACAAGCGCGCGCGCTATGGCGACCCTCTGCTGCTGTCCGGCGGAAAGTTCATCGGGGTAGCTGTGGAGTTTGTCCGCAAGTTCCATTTCGCGCAAAAGTTGTTCCGCTTTTTTGAATGCATCCCCTTTTCCCTCGCCCGATATGAGAAGCGGGAAGCTCACGTTTTCAAGAGCGGTGAACGCTCCGAGCAGGTTGTGAGACTGAAAAACAAATCCCATTCTGCGCCGTACTCCCCCGCTTAAAACAGAGTCCGGAGCGGATGAGTAAGATTCGCCTTTGAAAAAAATTTCTCCGCTGGTCGGGGTTTCCAGAGCGCCCAGCATATTAAGCAAAGTGGTTTTTCCTTCTCCTGATTTTCCTTCTATTGAAACGCTCTCGCCACTGCCTACAACAAAATCCACTCCGTCAATCGCCTTAACGGAGTTGTGCCGGAGGTTGTATTCCTTCACCAGTTTTTTTGCTTCAATAATTATGCTCATTGAACTTTCAACTTCGAGGCGATACTGCCGGAACGTACACTGCGCGCCGGATAGAGCGCGGCAAGAACACAGAGCGACTGGCTTATTGCTCCGACAACGAGAAAGTGCAGAGGCTCTATAATAACAGGGAATTTTGATATTCCATAAACATCGGGGTCAAACGGAATAAGCCCCGACACGGTCGCGCTGGTTTCAAGCAGATAGCACACGCCAAGGGCAAGCGCAGAACCCGTAAAAGTTCCCGCGAAACCGAGTGTCGCCCCTATGATGACAAAGATGTTTCCTATCTGTTTTGTAGAAGCCCCGGCGGCGCGCAGGATTGAGATATCTCTGCTTTTTTCAATCATCATCATAAGCAGAACGCTCATCACGCTCAGGGCGGCAACAAGAACTATGAAGCCCAGAAAAACCGTGAGCCCCAGTTTTTCAAGGCTCAGGGCGGCGAAGAGTTTGCTGTTTGCCTCCTGCCAGCTTTGGGCGACAAACGGAAAGCCGAGATTGTCTTCAATACTTCTCGCCGTCTGTTCGGACGCCATCGGGTTTGCGACCGCAACTTCAAAAGACACGGCGGTGTTTTTGCCGAAAAAATCCGCCGCCTCCCTTATGTTCATATACGAAGTGGTGGAGTCGTAATACGCCATTCCGTATTTAAAGATCCCGGCAACTGTGAATTCCTGCGTGCGGGGTTTTCTTTTGAACGGTTTTTTTGAATCCGCAGACGCCGCGAAGGTAACCGTGCCGCCCTCTTCAACTCCAAGGGCGGCGGCAAGTGTGTGTCCGATAACTACCGGGGGCGGAGATGAAAAACCTTCAAGAACGGAGAAAACGCTCCGCCCGTCTTTCGTTTGCTTTCCCCGTCCCGATAATAGATAGGGAAACGTCTTTACGTGCGCCTCAGGATTTATTGCGCTGACCCTTGTTCCCTGCGAGCCGCTTGCTGAAACAAGCAATCCCGTTCCGTAGATAACCGGAGACACGCCGCTCACGCCCGGGGTCGCGCTGATTTTGTTTTCAACTTCCGCGCGATTTTCAACACCGCCGTCATAGCTTGAAACGAGTATGTGCGGAGAGGCTCCGAGAATGGTTTTCTGCAGTTCCGTTTGAAAACCGGACATAACGGAAAGCACGATATTGAGCGAGAAAACGCCCACTCCCACACCGATAACGGATATAAGAGCGGTTGAGAATATGGCTCTGACCCTTCTTTGCGAACGCAGGTATCTAAACGCGACAAGAAGTTCAAACATCTAAGGTCTCATGTGCGGGAAGAAAAGCACTTCCCTTATGGAGGTTGAGCCGGAGAGCAGCATAACAAGGCGGTCTATGCCGATTCCCGCGCCCGCAGTCGGGGGCATTCCGTGCTCAAGGGCGGTGAGAAAATCCTCATCCGTCTCGTGCGATTCCTCGTCTCCCTTTTTTTTCATTTCCGCTTGCGAGGCAAATCTTTTTCTCTGTTCTTGCGGGTCGTTCAACTCGGAAAAGGCGTTGGCTATTTCCCATCCGTTCACATACAGCTCAAACCTGTCCGCGATTTCCGGATTGGAATCAGACGCTCTCGCGAGCGGCGAAACGTCAAGCGGGAAACCGAAAACAAATGCGGGGTTTTTAATGTTCGCCGCCACTGTTTCCTCAAAGATTCCCGTAAGTGCTTTTCCCCGTATTCCGTCATGCCCGATGCCTAGAGAGTCCGCTTCTTTGAAGAGAAAATCGCTGTCGGTAAAAATCTTTTCCCCGTATTTTTCTCTGAGAGATTCGTAGATGTCTATCCGTTTCCACGGCGGCGAAAAGTTCAGTTCGGTTCCGTCAAAATCCACTTTTCCCCCGTTTGCGGCGGACAGGGCGAAAGATGAAATCATCTCTTCGGTCAAGTCCATCATATCTGTGTAGTCTGCGTATGCCTGATAGAACTCAATCATAGTGAATTCCGGGTTGTGCCGTGTGGAGACGCCTTCGTTTCTGAACACGCGCCCTATTTCGTAAATCTTTTCAAGCCCGCCAATCACAAGGCGTTTCAGATACAGTTCCGGCGCGATTCGCAAAAACAGGTCCATATCAAGGGCGTTGTGGTGCGTTACAAACGGCTTTGCCGCCGCGCCGCCGGCGATGGGGTGAAGCACGGGGGTTTCCACTTCAAGGAAGCCCTTTTCTTCAAGAAAGTTTCTTATAAACCGTATGCATTCCGAGCGCAGGATAAATGTGTCTCTCACTTGCGGGTTGGCAACCATATCCAGATATCGTTTTCTGAACCGTGTTTCCACATCCTGAAGCCCGTGCCACTTTTCGGGAAGCGGGCGCAGGGTTTTTGTAAGCAGGGAGATTTTTTCCGCTTTAACCGTCAGTTCGCCGGTTTTTGTTTTGAACAGTGTTCCCGTAACCCCGGCAAAGTCTCCCGCGTCCAGATATTTGCCGACTGTTTCAAAGTCTTTTTCTGAAGTGTTCTTTTTGTTCGCGTAGCACTGGATTTTTGCCGAAGCGTCTGCCACATCAAAGAATGCGGCTTTTCCGAAACTTCGTTTAGACATCACCCTTCCCGCGATTGAGAAGCCGGCAATGGCAGAGATTTCGTCATCATTTTTGCCTTCCGTTTGCGCGAGAATTTCCTTGATGGAGGATGAGGGCTTAAAGGTGTTTGAATACGGGTTTCCCCCGCTTTCGCGGATGCCCGCTGTTTTCTCTTTTCTGAGACTGTATTCGTCGTTTTCGTTTCTTTCGGTATCAGGCGGCTTGTTGCTCATCTGTTATCTCCGGCGGGGAACTGTAACAAGGCAACAATATACTTTTATCGGTGGTCTTTAACAAGAAGGAAACACGGGCGGGCGGCTATGCTCTCGCGCCGCTTTTGTATTCTGATTCAATCTCTTTCAGGCGCGCTTTTGTTTCGGCGTTTGTGCGTTTCCCGCCTTTGACGCTGTTGCAGTGTCCGCAGAGGAGTTGTTTGTTCTTGTCTTCCTCTCCGCCGCCTTTGATTTTCGGCATAATGTGGTCAACCGTCAGATTTTGATAGCGAAAGTGATAATCGCAAATCGCGCAAACGCCCGCCTGTTCGCCGTAGAGAATGGTTTTGATGTTCGGGCTGACAACAATTCCATCTCGCTTTTGAGGAAACCCTCTTTTGTTTGTATCCCAGTGATGAAAATCCACAAACAAATTGCGTTGAGCCATTCTTATCTTGACGAGATCAACTGCTTTCACAGACTGGTCTATTCCAATCCATTTTCGCTCTAACATTTGAGATGCTACAAGTGTTGTGGCACAACCACAAAACGGGTCAAGTACAACGCCACCTTTACTACTGGACGCTTTAACTAGACGTTCCAACAAGGGGAGTGGTTTTTGAGTTGGATAACCTGTACGGCTTTTAGATTGAGAATTTTCATAGGGAATATCTGACCACCAATCATTACCGTTCATTCCCTCGCTTGGGTAGTAAATTCGTTCTTTCCCTTGATCTATTCTCTTGCGGCACCTGTTCCCCTCATCGTCTAATTGTTTGTAGTGGCTATCTATGTATGCCTGTGAACACGGCAGAGTGCAGTCGTTTTTAACTTTGTTTTTATTCTTTGAATAAAAGAGCAAAACATCGTGTTTTTGAGCCCACTTTCTACGCTTTCCTCTTGGGCTTCTTCCTGATGTTGAATAGCACCACAACACTTCATTTAAAAAGTTTAAATGTCCAAAAATTACATCCATTACCAGTTTCAACCAGTGGCTCATTGTCGGGTCGCAATGCAAATAGATACTTCCAGTTGGCTTGAGTAATCGCTTCATTTCAATAAGGCGGATTGCCATAACGACTAAATATGACCTGTGACTTTTTCCGCTGATTTCTCCGGCAGTATTTATAAGGTCTGAAACGGCAGGATATTTTTCTCCAATCTCTCCTATCTCCTCCGCTTTCACATCATCCATTGTCCACCAGTCTTTAAACTCCGCCCCTTCCGCTTTACTGCCAATCGGAGCGATAAAATCTTTTTTCTTATTAAATGGCGGGTCTAAATAAATCAGGTCAACGGACTCGTCATCCATTCCCCGCATAACGGGAAGGTTGTCGCCGGTGAACAGTGTGTAAGGTTCAACGCCCATTTTGACACACAGCCCGACTGTCTGAACAAGGCGCCGGGCCTTGTTCATCACTTCACTGAGAAGAGATTCTGCTTATTTCCCGCAAGGGTCTTGTATTCACAGAGACCCGACAACGCGGGGTCTCAATGAAGTGATGAACGGTGGAGAATGTATTAAGACGCGGGGGCGATGTCAAACAGCATTCAGTTTGCTTTCCCTGAACAGCGCGTAAAAAGCGAAAAATATAAAACCCGCAAGCGCGACAACCGCAAGCGCGACATACATATTGAAATACCCGAACGTATGGGCAATTCCGCCCGAAAGGAAAGTTCCCAGCATCCCGCCGAATGTGAATGACGCGCTACACACGGCAAACACCTTTGCCCTTGTTCCGTCTCCCGCCTTTTCAAGCGCGAGCAAGTAGAGAGACGGATAGACAAACCCGTGCGCCGTTCCGAAAAGCGCGCCGGAAATGGCAACGGAAAAGGCGGAGCGCGAGAAGGCGAGGATTACCACTGAAAGAAACGCCACAAATAAAAACGGCGGGCAAACCCGGTGAATTCCATACTTGTCGGGAATCCAGCCGAGAAAAATCCTTACAAACAAAACCGCCGCCGTGAAACAGACGAAAAACAGATGGAAATCCTCAACCCCCACAGATAAAGACGAAAGCGACACAAACGAAAACTCAGCCATGAAAACCCAGCCCGATATGAACAGCATAATGGCGCCAACAACAAGCGGCTTTGAAAACGGCGGCAAAATTTTCCATCCGCCCTTCTCCCCTCCGCGCCGCGAAAAACGGTCTCTTACAAAAAACGACACAAACACACCCGCAAGCGAAACAACAGATATGAAAGTGAACAAACCGGCAAAGCCGTCTGATGAAATTATGATTTTCCCAACATACGGAGCCACCGCGTAGCCAATGATGGTGAACATTCCGTATATCCCCATCGCCTGAACCCTTTTCCCCTCAGGGGCAATCTCCGTGATTACCGCTCCGGCGGATGTGAAAAACAAAGAAAAAGCCGCGCCCTGAAGCATTCTGAGGGCGTATATCTCCCAGCCGAGAGAGTTGATGAAAACAAATCCCGCGCACACCAGAAACAACAGAAAAAAACCGGCGATGATAAACATCTTCCGCCCGTAGCGGTCTGCCAGAACACCTGAAAGCGGAGTGAATACCAACATACTCACACCGGAAATTCCCATTATAAAACCTGAGTCAGACGGATTGCCGCCGAGGTCTTCTATGCGAAGGGGGAGAAGAAGAAAAGCGTGGAAAACAAAGAAAAAAAGCGCGCACGCAAAAGTGGGAAAAATAAAATCGGGAGAGAGAAAAAACTCCGCGCGACTGCGGAAACGCATCAGGAAGTTCCCTGCTTCCGGGTGAACTTTACGCGCCCCGCAACTATTGTGTGCATAACCGCGCCCTTTACCTCCCAGCCGTCAAACGGCGAGTTTGAGCTCTTTGAACTGAACTCCTCAGAGCAAACGGTGTATTTTTTCTCAGGGTCAAAAACAACCACATCCGCAGGCGCGCCAACCTTCAAAGTTCCGCCGCCGGTTTTCAAAATTGCCGCCGGAACCGTTGACATCTTTTCAACCATCTCTTCAAGCGTGATAACGCCGTCATCAACAAGACGCAAAGAAAGCGGAAGCGCGGTTTCAAGCCCCACTATTCCAAACGGAGCCCTGTCAAACTCAACGTTTTTCTCATCACGCGAATGCGGAGCGTGGTCTGTCGCTATCGCGTCTATCGTTCCGTCCGCAAGCCCTTTTCTTATGGCTTTGACATCCTTCTCCGAGCAAAGCGGCGGGTTCATTTTTGCGTTCGTGTTGTAGCCCTCAACCGCCTTGTCCGTCAGCGTGAAATGGTGCGGAGTTGCCTCTGCGGTAACCTTTATGCCGTTTTTCTTTGCCTGCCGTATCACGGCAACAGAACCGGCGGTTGACACATGGCAGATATGAAGCGGCGTTCCCGTGAGCCGGGAAAGCGTGATATCTCTGGCGACGCAAATCTCCTCCGATTCAGCGGGAATTCCTTTCAGCCCCATCGTGGTTGAGATGTATCCCTCGTTCATCACACCGTCTCGAGAAAGCGACACATCTTCGCAGTGAGATATAACAGGAATTCCGAAAGGCTTGGCGTATTCCATGGCGCGGCGCAGAACGCCTGAATCCGTAACGGGCATGCCGTCATCGGATATCGCCACACAGCCCGATTCCACCATCTCGCCAATGCCCGCTATGGAGCCGCCATCCTCGTTTTTTGTTATCGCCCCGATGGGAAAAACACGCGCCGCGCCCTCGGTGCGGGCTTTCATCAGTATGTATTCGGTAACCGTGGCGTTGTCATTAACGGGGTTTGTGTTCGGCATACAGGCAACCGCCGTGAAGCCGCCGGCAACCGCGCTGAGAGTTCCCGTCTTAATTGTCTCCTTGTGCTCAAAACCGGGCTCGCGCAAGTGGACGTGCATATCAACGAAACCGGGAGCCACAACCATTCCGCCCGCGTCCACAACTTTAACGCCGGGAAGTTTTTCCGCCCCCGCCGGAGGTTTCGCTATAACGCCTTTGTCTATAAAAATGTTTCCCTTGCGCCCTTTCGCGCCGGAAGACGGGTCAATAATTTTTCCGCCTTTTATCAGTATTTTCATTCCCGCGCCTCCGTTTTTCTTGAACACAAAAGGTAGAGTATCGCCATTCTGACCGATATGCCGTTTGCCACCTGATCCAGAACTGCAGACCCTTTCCCGTAGGCAACTTCAGACATCATTTCAATTCCCCTGTTCAGAGGTCCGGGGTGCATAATCGTAAGTCCCGGCGGGGCAAGTTTTACGCGCTCTTCGGTAAGTCCGAAAAACTTGAAATACTCCCTCACGGACGGAAAATAAAGGTTGCCGTCTCTCTCTGTCTGCACTCTCAGCATTATAACAACATCGGTTCCGGGCAGGGCGTCTTCCATTGAGTGGAAAATCTCAACTCCCATCTCCGCGAAATGAACGGGAAGCATTGAGCACGGACCCACAATTCCGACACGGGCTCCCAACTTCAAAAGCGCGTGTATATCAGAGCGGGCAACTCTGCTGTTGAGAATGTCGCCGACTATCAAAACCTTCAGCCCCTTTACGCGCCCTTTTGCCTGCCGTATCGTCAGAAGGTCGAGAAGCGCCTGACTTGGATGCTCGTTTGAGCCGTCTCCCGCATTGACCACCGACACGCCCGTCTGCCGGGCGAGAATCTCCGGCGCGCCCGACATTGGATGCCTTATGATGATGACCTCCGCGCCCATCGCCTCAAGGTTTTTCGCCGTGTCTAAAAGGTTTTCGCCCTTCGTTACACTGCTTTGCGAAACGGTGAAGTTCAGAACATCCGCGCTGAGCCGCTTTTCGGCAATCTCAAAAGACGCCTTCGTGCGGGTGCTCGGCTCAAAAAACAGGTTTGCTATCGTGATCCCTTTAAGGGCGGGAACTTTTTTGATTTTTCTCTCCGTCGCCTCCTTCATTGAAGCGGCGGTTTCAAGAATGGCGTTTATTTCCTCCGCGCTGAGGTCGGCAATTCCCGTAAGGTCTTTTCTGTGGAAACCGTCTGAACTGTTTTTTTGCGCGCTCATTTTTTCGTTATGAAAACCCCCTGCTCTCCGCTTTTGCCGTCAGGCATCACGGCAACCCTCCGGTTTTCCTCCGCCTTCACCTTAACGGCGCAGTAGTCCGGCTGTATGGGAAACTCTCTGCCTCCCCTGTCTGCCATCACCGCGAGGGTTATCCGCGCCGGTCTGCCGTAATCTGTAATGGCTTCCATCGCGGCGCGCACGGTTCTGCCGGTAAATATCACATCGTCCACAAGAAGCACGTTCAAGCCCTCAACGCTGAAAGGCATATCGGTTCCCTTCACTTCGGGCCACTTGCGCCCGCTGTGCCCTATGTCGTCTCTGTATAATGTTATGTCCAGAACCCCGACCGGAACTTTGCCTCCCGTTATTTTTGAAAGAGAGTCCGCCATTTTCCGCGCCACAACTTCGCCCATCGTTTTGATGCCGACAACGCATATCTCTTTTCCGCCCGCATCACGCGCCACTTTGCGAGACATATCCTCAACCGCCGAGGCAAAGGCGTTGCCGTCCATAATTCTTTCCGGCGCCGCTTGTGATTCCCGTTTTTTCGCTTCGCTCATTTTGTTACAGTATCCCTGAGAAAATCCTTTTCCACCGTATCTCCGGAATAAGGGAGTCTTTAAAACTCCACGACCAGTGTATCATCACCGCTTTGCCCACCACTTCGCTCTCGGAAATGGTTCCCCACAGGCGGCTGTCGCGGCTGTTGTCGCGATTGTCTCCCATCAGAAAGACCTGCCCCTCAGGCACTATCAGCGGATATGAAACGTTGCCCTTGTAGGTTGAGTAGCGTCCCTTTTCGTAGATAACGCTCACGTTTTTTGTTCCAAATCTCTGCTCGTATCTCTCAAGCCCGTCTTCCTCTTCATACATTCCCGCGTACGACTGAACAGTCTTGTCTCCGTTTATGTAAATCACCCTGCCCCGTATCTCCACAATGTCGCCGCCGGTGGCTATCACCCTTTTTATGAAATAGTTTTTCTTTCCGCCCGGATTGTCGGATTTTTTGAAAACCACGATATCGCCCTTTTTCACATCGGCGTTTTTGTAGACGGCTATGTCAAAAAAGGGAATCTTCGTCTCGTAGGCGAACTTTTGAACGATTATGTAATCACCCACAAGAAGCGTGGGCTCCATTGATGACGAGGGTATCTTGAACGGCTGAACTATAAACGCCCTTACGCACAGGGCGAGAAGAAGAGCAAGAAGTACGGATTCCAGATTCTGCCTTAAAAACGACTTATCGGCGTCAGTTTTGCTGCTTAAAAAAAAACCGGACATTTGTGTCACCGGAGCGGGGCTTATTATAGACGCGGAGCGGGAACTATTCAAATACCCTGCCGCATCTTTCCACGGAAACCACCCCTTCAAGCACAGACAGCGAGTCCATAACCTTTTCCAGCTGCTCTATGTTTTTCACTTTTAGCAGAACGCTGTATTTTATTCCCTCATCAAATTTGCCGGATTGTTTTTCAACAATTTCAGTGCCGAGAGCCTTAAACGCTTTTTCAACCGATGAGAACATTTCACTTCTGTCCGAGCAGACAACTGAAAGCCCCGTAGTCGCCCTTCCCCTGAAACTTTTGCGCCACCGCGCCTTTACGCTTGTCTCGCCTTCGGCATCCATGCACATATCGCACGCCGCCGAATGAACAACCACGCCGCTGCCGCGCGTCAAATGCCCAACCACCTGTTCGCCGGGAACGGGAAGACAGCAGTTTGAAAAACGGGTTATAAGGTTGTTGTCGTCAAGAAGAATCATCTTCCTGCTTTCCGGGTCAGCCACCTTGTCCAGAATCTTTTCTATCCTTCCCATCTTTTTCGGCCCAATGCCGAAGCCCGGGTCTATTATCTCCTGAAGGCTTGTTACGGACGCGCCGCCGAAACCCACCATGCGGAAAAAATCGTCCGGGCTTGAGTAGCCGAGTTTTTCAAGCGGTTTTTTAAGTTCTCCCGCCGCTATCATGGAAGTCAGGTTTTTGCCGCCCGCCGCAAGCCGCCTTTCGCATATCGCCCTCCCTATGTCCAGAGACTTCTCCCTTTGCATTCCCGCAAGCCGTTTTCTTATGCGGCTTTTTGCCTCAGGCGTAACAACGGCGGCAAGCCACTGCTCAGACGGGCCGGTGTTTTCAGAAACTTTGATTTCAACTATGTCTCCGGTTTTAAGCGTTTTAAGCGGAGAAACCGACTGCCTGTTGACAATCGCCTCAGAGCATCCGTCTCCTATGTCCGTGTGAATCCGGTAGGCGAAATCCACCGCCGTTGACCCGACCGGAAGCTCAACAAGTTCCGCCCTCGGTGTGTACACATAGATAACGCTCGGCTCAAGTTCCGCTTTCAGAGACTTCATAAAACCCGCCGGATACGCAGAGCCGCCCCGCCCCGCGAGGTCACCTATTCTTGAAAAATGCCGCCGCAAGTCCGTGTCTGATACGCCGGGCTTTCCGCCGCTTTTATATTTCCAGTGCGCGGCTATCCCTCTTTCCGCGAACTCATGCATCTTCTGCGTTCGTATCTGAACCTCCACCCGCTCGCCGTCGGGCGAGATAACGGTTGTGTGGATTGACTGATAGCCGTTGCTTTTCGGAAGCGATATGTAGTCCTTGATTCTTCCCGGCACCGGGCTCCACAGCCCGTGAACTTTGCCGAGAACAACGTAGCAGTCGCTCTCAGCCTCCGTGATGACCCTGAAGGCGATGATATCGTGAAGTTCGCTGAACTCCAGATTTTGCCATTTCATCTTCCGGTATATGCCGTAGAAACTTTTCACCCTCCCGAACACTTCGGATTTAACGCCGTCAGCAAGGAGGCTTTTTTCCAGTCTTTTCTTTATGTCGCTGATTCTGCGTTCCCGCCGCGCCGCGCCTTTTTTCAGTTTCAGCTCAATCTTCGCGTATTCACGAGGGTTGAGAAACTTGAAGGAAAGGTCTTCAATCTCAGAAGTCAGCCACCCTATCCCCAGCCTGTGGGCAAGCGGGGCGTATATCTCCATCGTCTCTTTCGCGATTCTTCTGCGCCGCTCCGGAGAAAGAAACTCAAGTGTTCTCATGTTGTGCAGGCGGTCTGCAAGTTTGATTAAAACCACCCGCACATCTTTCGCGGTCGCAAGTATAAGTTTTCTGAAATTCTCCGACTGCCGCTCCTCGTCGCTTGAGTAGGAAAGTTCGCCCACTTTTGTCGCGCCGTCCACAAGGCGGGAGATTTCATCGCCGAACACATCGCGGATGTCTTTCTGGGTCGCGAGCGTGTCTTCAACCGTGTCGTGAAGAAGCCCGGTTGCTATCGTGGAGGGGTCAAGCCCCAGTTTCGCGAGTATCAGAGAAACCTCAAGCGGGTGGCTAAGGTACGGCTCTCCGGACGATCTTTTCTGTCCGGCGTGAACCTTCGCGGAATAGACATACGCCTTGTTTATCAGCCCGATATCCGCTTCCGGCAACGAGCCGAACTCTCCGGCTTTATCAAGTATGTCGTTGAGTCTTATCATAAAGCCATATCTCCACCGGATGAAATCCTCACTCCCTGGCGTAGGATTTTCTTATCCGCTCAATGCGCTCTCTGCGGATTTTGAACATTTTTATCGCGTCCTCTATTTCACGCATAGCGTCTTCAAGTTTCCGGTTGATGATGATGTAGTCGTAGTGGTCAATGACGGATATTTCGTCTTTGAGCGACACAATTCTGTTTCTGATGCTTTCTTCCGTTTCCGTGTTTCTCTTTTTAAGTCTGTTTTTTATCTCCTCAATATCCGGCGGAACAACAAAGAAAAGAACCGCTTCGGGAAACCTTTCCTTAATTTTTCGCGCCCCGTCCACGTTCACGTCCAGAATCACATCCGAGGCTCCGCCCGCCGTGGCGGACGCTTTTTTTATCTGGCTCCACGGCGTACCGTAGCGGTTTCCGTGAACCTCCGCCCATTCGGCGAAATACCCTTCCCCCACGCGCCGCTTAAACTCTGCGAGGTCAATAAAATCGTAATCTCTCTGGTCGCCCTTGTCGGTGGGCCTTTTCGGGCGTGTTGTGCATGAGATTGAGAAACCCACTTCCGGCATAACATCCCTCACGTGCTTGACGAGAGTTGTTTTGCCGCTTGCCGAAGGACCTGAAATTACAAATATCATGGTATTTGAGATTATATAACAGAGAGAAAAAAGTTAAAAAGAGCCTATAACTCCCGCGTTGATTTCACGAGCGGATTCCACCACAAGGTTAGCTCTCTCAAGCGCGGCGCGAGGATGCGAGTTTGTAACCGCAACGCATTTCATTCCCGCCGCAAGAGCCGCCTCTATTCCGTGCGGAGAGTCTTCTATAACAACGCAGTCTTCCGCCCGCGCGGCTGTTCCGTTTTTGTTAAGACCTTCGAGAGCAAGGAGAAAAACTTCAGGGTCGGGCTTGCATTTTTCACAATCGTCCGCGCTTGCCACAAATGAAAACAAATCAAACAGCCCGCCCCTCAACAGCACGGACTCTATCTCGCTCTTTAACGCGCCAGACGCTATAGCGAGAGCAAAACCCCGCCCGGAAAGAGCGCGGATAAGGTCTTCCGCGCCGTCAAACAAACCGCAGTTTTTTATCATCTCCGAAGTCATTGCCGATTTTCTTTCCGTCATTGCGGAGACTGTTTCAGCGGCCGCCCGTTTGCCGTTTTCTTCGAGCAGAGCGGTGAAGAAAGTTTTGTCGTCAAGGGCGAGATATTTTGAGAAATAGTCGCCATGCGAAATCTCAATTCCTTCTGGCGCGAGAATCTTGCGAAACGCGTTCAGATGAACAGTTTCCGTGTCCGCTATTACGCCGTCAAAATCAAATATCACCGCTTTTGTCATTGTGAGTTTTCCGTTGTGATACTATAAAGTATATTCTCAAAAGAGAGGTTTTTTATGAGTTATTACAAACCTGAAGATTTGCAGAAATTCGGCGAGGTCGGAACCTTCGCGAAGGATTTGATGGACAAATTCTTTGACTATTACAACTCCGCGACATCGGGAGAAGGTTCGCTGACAAAACGTGAAAAATCCCTCATCGCCCTTGCCGTGGCGCACTCCAAGCAGTGCCCCTACTGCATAGACGCCTACACAAATGCGTGTGTTGAAAACGGCGCGGGTCCCGAAGAGATGACAGAAGCCGTTCACGTTGCGGCGGCAATGTCTGCGGGCATAGACCTTGTTCACGCCGTTCAGATGCGCAACGCGATGAAGAAAAACGGCGCTTTGTAGGGCGCGACCCGCCGGAGCGCGCCTAAAATGCCTGACGAAAACAATTTCAGCAGTTTTGTGGAGCAAAAGGGAATCAGCATAACCCCCCTTTCGCTGAGCACTCTGCAGGTCAACATAACAAAACTTTGCAATCAAACTTGTGTTCACTGCCACGTTGACGCTTCCCCGAAAAGAACCGAGCAGATGAGTCTGAAAACCGTGAACAGGTGTCTGGACATTCTCTCATCAGATAAAGTGGAAACCCTTGACATCACAGGCGGCGCGCCGGAACTCAATCCGCATTTTGACTACTTTGTTGAGCGCGCGGCGGAGATGGGAAAGCGCGTAATCGTGCGCCACAACCTCACGGTTACGCTTGACGGAAATCCCGTTACCGGCGAAAGCAAAGAGTATCTGCCAGAATTTTTCGCCTCACACGGTGTCGAGGTGGTTTCATCGCTTCCGCACTACGAGGAGTATTTTACGGACAAACAGAGGGGCAAAGGGGTTTTTGAAAAAAGCATCCGCGCGGCGCTTCTTCTGAATGAAAAAGGATACGGAAAAACGGACGGACTTGTTCTGAACTTTGTCTATAATCCGCCCGGAGAGTATCTTCCGGCAAATCAGGCGGAACTTGAAAAAACCTTCAAGGAAAAACTGAAAAGCAGGCACGGGATTGAGTTCAACGGGCTTTACTGCATAACGAATATGCCCATCAACAGGTTCCGGCAGTATCTTCTGAAAAACAAACGGTACTCGGCTTATATGGACAAACTTGTTTCCGCCTTCAATCCCGCCGCCGCAGAGGGTGTTATGTGCAGAAACATGATAAGCGTTGACCACAACGGCGCGCTTTACGATTGCGATTTCAACCAGATGTTAAACATGGCGGCCGTTCTCAAACCGGACGGAAAAGCGACAGTGTTCAACTCATCGGTGAGCGAGATAACCGGGCGCGCGATAAAGTTTGCCAGCCATTGTTTCGGCTGTACCGCCGGAGCGGGAAGCAGTTGCGGAGGGAAAACGGCTTAACCGCTCGCGCCCCGGAACCTGACTAAAATGAACACTATCGCGATTTTTTTGAAACATCCCACTCCGGGAAAAGTAAAGACCCGGATTGCGAAAGACATCGGAGACGAGCGCGCCGCGCAGGTGTATTCCGCGATGGTGGAGACGGTTCTTGAAGCGGTCGGAACAAAAAACCACAGGCGCGTTTTCTACGACCCGCCTGACAAAAAAGACGAGATTGCCAACTGGCTCGGCGCGGATATTGCCCGAAACTTTCTGCCTCAAAGAGGCAACTCGCTTGGAGAAAAAATCTCAAACGCCATTTCAGACTGCCTGTCAGACGGAAGCAAAAAAGTGTCTGTAATCGGAACCGACTGCCCGGACGTAACGGGAGAAGTGATTGAAGAATCGTTTGCGCGCCTCGACTCCGCAGACGCCGTTATAGGTCCCTGCGAAGACGGCGGCTACTATCTGATAGGGTTAAAACACAGCCGCCCGGAACTGTTCACCGGCATAGACTGGAGCACAAGCAAGGTAACCGCCCAGACACTTGAAAAAATACAAAATCTGAACCTGAAAGCGGAAATCCTCAAAACCCTGCGCGACATAGATTCCGCAGACGCCCTGACACCGCTGTTAATGAACAAACTCTCATCACGCGGCGGCGCGGCGGCAGTGGAGAAAACATGACCGAAACAGCAATAGTTGAGCCGTCTCTCGCGCTTGCGTTTCTCGCAGGTCTGGCATCGTTTCTTTCGCCGTGCATTTTCCCCCTCGTTCCGGGATACCTGTCCGCAATAAGCGTCAGAGACGGAAAGACGGGAATTCCCGAAGGGCATTTTTCCCTGCTTGTTCCGACCGCGCTGTTTGTTCTGGGTTTCTCGTTTGTGTTTTCGCTTATGGGAACTTCGGCTTCGTTTCTCGGCTCTTTTCTCACAGGAAACAAAGACATACTCGCCGCCGCTTCGGGCGCGCTGATAATGGTTTTCGGTGTCTTCACGATGGAACTTGTGAATATCCCCGCGCTTCAGAGGGAAAGAACCCTGCGCCTCAGCGGAGGCGGCGGCTTTGCCTATGTGTTTCTCATCGGGTGCGCTTTCGCAATCGGATGGACGCCCTGCATAGGGCCCATGCTCGCTTCCATTCTCTCATACGCCGCGCTGTCTCAGGAGCCGTCAGAAGGGGTCGCGCTTCTGCTTGTGTATTCCGCCGGACTGGGGATGCCGTTTATCGCGGCGGGGCTGTTTCTCTCGCAGTGGCGCAGGGCGGCGGTTTCTGTGAGGAAGTATTATGGCGCGTATAAATACGTTGTGGGCGGGATGATGGTGGTTGCCGGGTTTCTCATAGCGGCAGACCTTCTGTTCTATGTGAACGTTTACGGGCAGAAGATTTTCCAGTTTTTAGGCATAGATTTCTGGATGAGAATCTGATGTTTGCGCCGTTTGACTAACAACCCCTCTTTCCATATATTGTGTTGGATTGATTCCAAGCGGAGGAATGCATTATGCCTTGCTACGAATACGAATGCGCTAAATGCGGAGACAGATTTGAGTTTCTGCATCTTAACAAAAACGATGTCGCCAAGTGCGAAAAATGCGGAACAAAAAAGGTGAAAAAACTCCTTTCCTCCTTCGGTTTCGGATTCAAGGGGTTTGGAGCGTCTCCCGCTCAACCGGCGGATGTTGCGGCGCCTGAAAGCGAAACAGCTTCGGGCGGATGCTGTTCAAGTGAATCTTGCGGATGCTGCTGAAGACCCTCACAAAAAAATTACAAAAAAAAGAGAGAGAACAAAATGGCAAAAAAAGACCTGAAACAATCTGCGCTTGAATACCACAAACAGGGAAGAAAAGGGAAACTTGAGGTTGTCCCCACAAAACCGTGTGAAACTCAGTGGGACTTGTCTCTCGCCTACTCACCCGGAGTGGCGGAGCCTTGCAGAGAGATAGAGAAGGATCCAGGCACCGCTTACGAATACACAAACAAAGGAAACCTTGTCGGCGTGATTTCAAACGGAACCGCCGTTTTGGGGCTTGGCAACATCGGCGCGCTTGCGGGCAAGCCGGTTATGGAAGGTAAAGGCGTTCTTTTCAAAAAGTTTGCGGATATTGACGCCTACGACATTGACATCAACTGCGAGGACGCCGACAAGTTCATTGAAATTGTTGAAAGCCTTGAGCCGACTTTCGGGGGAATCAACCTTGAAGACATCAAGGCGCCCGAATGTTTCAAAATTGAGAAGGAGCTTAAAGAGCGGATGAACATTCCGGTTTTTCACGATGACCAGCACGGAACGGCGATTATCTCCGGCGCGGGTCTGCTGAACGCGTGTGAGATTTCGGGCAAAAAGCTTGAAGATTTGACGATGGTTTTCAACGGCGCGGGAGCGTCTGCCATTGCTTGCGCGGAACTATTCATATCTCTGGGCGCGAAGAGGGAAAACATAATAATGTGCGACAGCCGGGGCGTTATCTACAAAGGGCGCGGTGAGGGAATGAACCCGCAGAAAGAGATGTTTGCCATTGACACGAAACACAGAACGGTGGAAGACGCGATGAAAGGCGCGCAGTGCTTTGTGGGGCTTTCAAACGGCGGCGCGGTAAGCCAGGACATGGTGAGAAGCATGGACAGCAACCCGATAATTTTCGCGATGGCGAACCCCGACCCTGAGATTTCATACGAAGACGCGACAAGCGCGCGGACTGATGATGTGATTATGGCGACCGGAAGGTCTGACTATCCGAATCAGGTCAACAACGTGCTTGGATTTCCGTTTATTTTCCGCGGCGCGCTTGATGTGCGGGCGGAGGCGATAAACGAGGATATGAAGGTTGCCGCCGTGCGCGCGCTTGCCGCTCTCGCAAAGGAGCCGGTTCCCGCAAGCGTCATAAAGGCATATGGCGGAGACCCGATTGAGTTTTCTCCCGATTACATTGTGCCGAAGCCGTTTGACCCGCGTGTTCTGCCGTGGGAATCTGCGGCGGTTGCCGAAGCCGCGATTAAGAGCGGTGTGGCGAGAATCAAGATAGACACGAAGAAATACAAGCAGTCGCTTGAGAAGAAGATTCAGGACCAGATTTGAATTTTCGCGCCGCCATCTTCGACATGGACGGGGTGCTGATAAACAGCGAACCTCTGTGGGAGAAGGCGGAAACACAACTGCTCAAATCAAAGGGCGTTACATACGACCCGCTTTTCAGAGACAGAGTTATAGGGCTCAGCCAGCGTGAGTTGTCGGAGTTGATAATCGGCGAGTTCGGGCTGGACTGTTCCGTGTCTCAACTGATAGATGAGAGGATGGAGTTTCTTTTCCGCATTTACGACAAAGAGTTGGAGATGTTTGACGGCGCAAAGTCCGTTATTGAGAGTGTGCGGAAAAGCGGAATGAAAACCGCCATTGCCTCCACTTCCCCGATGAATGTAATTGAGTATGTGCTTGGAAAGTTTTCCCTTTCCGGTCTTTTTGACGCCGTTGTTTCCGGCGACTGCGTGGAGAAGGGAAAGCCCTCGCCCGATATATACCTGCTTGCGGCGGAAGGAATAGGCGTTGCGCCCGCAGATTGCGCCGCAATAGAAGATTCGCCCAGAGGCGTCCGCGCCGCCATTTCGGCGGGAATGTTTTGTATTGCGATTCCCGATAAGCGGTTAAAAGAAGACGGGTTCGGGATTAGCAACGCGGTTTGCGCGGATATCAGGGAAGCGGGGGAGATGATTGTTTCAGTATAAGCCCAAATTTTTACAATTACGGATTAAAAAAAGCGTCTTCATCTCTTGCGGGCAAGTTTCCTGATTAAATCCCGCGAATGTTCAACAGACGGGGCGTAAAACTTCGCCTTGCTTGGACCCGCGCCGATTTTGATTGAATATGCGTCCGGAGGAAGTTCTGAAAACATATCCTCATCCGTCACGTCGTCTCCCACCGCCAGAGCAAACCCCCACTTTCCGTCCGAAAACCAGCGGCGAATGGAAGACCCCTTGTTGATTGAAAAGTTTCTGACCTCCACAACCTTGTTTCCGCGCATAACCTTTACGCCAAGATTTTGCACCATGCCCGAAAGCGCCTCGTTTAACTCCCCCAGCCTCACGGCGGCAAGAGACGGCTCAACCTTTCTGTAATGCCACGCAAGCGAGTGATTCTTTCTCTCAACAAACGAGCCCGGAGTCCTGTCCGTAAATATCTCAAACACAGACAAAATATCCCTCTTCCAGTCATCCGCGCCCGACACTGCGCGCTCCCATTTCGCGCCGTCTTTTATCCACGCTCCGTGCTCGGCAACAATCGCGTTACTCACGCCCCCAAGCCATTTGGAAAGCGTTTTTCTGTCTCTGCCGCTCACAATCACAAGTTTTACTCGCGGATTTGACGAAAGCGCGCGAAGCGGTTTTTTTATCTCGTCATCGGGCTTTGCATCACCCGGATTTCCCCGAAACGGAACCAGCGTGCCGTCGTAGTCAAGAAGGATGATGGAGTTCCGGCTTGCCCGGAAACGCCGGACAATTCCGTCCGCCGCCTTTGCGGAAAGAAGTTTTGAAGACATCTCCCCCTGCCGCCGCTTTACCAGACTCAATTTGTCCAGAAAATCATTCTTCCAGCGCACAAGGTCGTATCTGACAAGCCGCTCTCTCATCGCCTTCATGGCGGTTTTTCGCTCTGCCGCGGGCATTTCAAGCGCGGCGCGCAGGGCGGCGGACACCTTTGAAATATCGTTCGGATTAACGATAAACGCCTCGCCCAGCTCCCTTGAAGTTCCCGCCATCTCGCTGAGGATAAGCGCCCCAAGCCCGTCTGCGCGAGACGCGACATACTCTTTCGCGATAAGATTCATTCCGTCTCTTGAAGGGGTGATGAACAGAACATCGGCGATTGAATACAGCGAAATCATTCCCTGAAAATTGAATGAGCGGTAGAGATATTTAACCGGCTCCCGGTTCAGCGTTCCCCACTTGCCGTTTATCTCGCTCACCATGCGCTCAATTTTTGAACGGAGATCCCGGTAGCTTTCAACACCCGTTCGCGAGGGAACAACCACAAGCAGAAGCACCGCCCGCCCGCGCCACTTGGGATTTTCTTCAAGGAACCGCCCGAATGCTTCAAGCCGTTTTTCCACGCCCTTTGTGTAATCCAGCCTGTCTATTGAGAGAATCATCTTACAGTTGCGGGGAAACATACTTTTCTTTTTCTCTATGCTTTTTTTGACCGACTCAAGGCGCGGGGCGGAAGAAAACTTTTTCACATCCACGCCCATCGGGAACATATCCGCCTTCACCAGCCGCCCGTCCACCTCAAAAACACCAAGCGTGTTCTCAATCCCGGACACCCTTCTCACGCTTTCTGAAAAATGCCGTACGTAGTCAAAAGTGTGAAAACCCGCAAGATCCGTTCCAAGCAAACCGTCCAGTATTTCCCGGCACTGCGGTATCAGCCTGAACAATTCGGATGAGGGAAACGGTGTGTGCAGAAAAAATCCTATCTCCGCAGACGGAAGCCGTTTTCTAAGCAGAGACGGAAGAAGCATAAGGTGATAGTCATGCACCCAGATTGTGTCGCCGCCCCGCGCAACCTGCAAAACGGCGCGCGCGAATTTTTCGTTCACCTTCCGGTAGGCTTCGTAAAAACGCTCGTCATAAACGGCAAACTGCGGAAAGTAGTGAAAGAGCGGCCAAAGGGTTGAGTTGCAAAAACCGTTGTAGTATCCGTCCGTCTCCTGTTCGCTGAGAAACACGGGAACAAGGTTTTTTTTGCCGAGAGAGCGGGTGATGTCTCGCGCCTTTTCGCCCTCTGGAGACGGAATGCCGGGCCAGCCCACCCAAACGCTTTTCGCCCCGAAATTCAGCCCCCCTATTCCGGTCGCAACTCCGCCGACATTGGGCTTGAGCGTAAACCCGCCGTCTGCGCGAGGAGACGCTGAAACGGGAAGGCGGTTTGAAACTGTGATGATTTTTTTCGCCATACGGAGCGGCGCGCGTAACGAACTGTGCCTGTTGGCAATGCGCTTCGGTATATAATACTATACGCTGGCAGACGCTATGAGAATAATAACACGAACGCTCAGCGCGGCCCTTATTGCGGTCGTCGCCGTCCTGATTGTGTATTCTTTCGACAAACGTCTGTCCGGGCAGAGGGGCATTTGGCCTCAGTCGCCGCTTGTTGGACAGCCCGCCCCCGAGATGTCGCTGAAAATGTTTGACGGCAAAACTTTCAATTTAAGCGAGACAAAAGGCAAAGTTGTGGTGCTGAACTTCTGGGCTTCGTGGTGTCTGCCGTGCGCGGAGGAAGTGAAGGATTTCAACAAAGCGCAGAAAAAATACGGCGGAAATGTTGTTTTTATCGGAGTCAACGTAATGGACGATATGGAAGAGGCTCTTGAGTTCACCGCGGAATTCAAAACGCTATACCCAAGCGGTTATGACGAGAGCAAAGCGGTTCACGTCAACTACGGGGTTGCCGGAGTGCCCGAAACTTTTTTCATTGGCAGGGACGGAACGATAAAAGACAAAATATCCGGACCCGCAACATACTCCCGAATATCAAAGGCGATAGTGTCCGTCTCCGGAGGGCGGAACTGATACGGTAAATGAGTTTTTCCACCCTGCTACAAAACGCTCTGCTGATAAGCCCGGAAATTATAGTTTCGGTTGCCGGACTTGCGCTTGCCGTGCTCGCGCCCATTTTGAAACAAACTCCCCGGAGCAAACGCTCGGCAATTTTCTCTTCGGTCGCAATAGCGGGGTTTGCCGCCGCCTTCGCTCTGAACACGGGCAGATTTGACGGCGTTCAAACTGCGTTTTCGGGTTCCCTGTCGCTCGACACTTTTGCCGGATTCTTCAACTCAGTTTTTCTCATAAACGCCGCCGCCGTAACATTTTTCGCTCTGTCATACACACGGGAGCCGGAAAGACTTGGCGAGTTTCTCGCCCTTTCCGCCTTCTGTACCGCCGCGATGATGCTGATGACGGAATCGGTGGAATTCATCTCCCTGTTCGTGGCGTTTGAAACCATGTCAATCTGCGCCTACGCGCTTTCGGCGTTTTCGTCCAGAGCGTTTCCGTCTGCGGAATCGGGAATTAAATACCTTGTTACCGGAGGTTTTTCGTCCGCCGTTATGCTGTTTGGCATAGCCCTTTTCTACGGCGCTGCCGGAAGCCTGCGGTTTGATGAGATAGGCGCGGCGTTTGCGGCTTCCCCGTCAAACCCGATGCTGATAACCGGCGCGGCTCTTGTTCTTTCGGGCTTTATCTTCAAAGTCGGCGGCGCGCCTCTGCACCAGTGGATTCCTGATGTGTATCACGGCGCGCCTCTGCCCGCCGCCGCTTTTATGTCTGTCGGCGTCAAGGTTGCGGCGTTTGCGGTTCTGGCAAGATTTATCGTGCAGATAGGTGAGTTCGGAGACTGGGCTTTTCCTCTGGTTCTCACCGTTGTGGCGGTTGCCACGATGACCGCCGGCAACATTGCCGCGATAGCCCAGAGCAATGTAAAAAGAATGCTCGCCTATTCAAGTGTTGCGCATGTGGGATACGGATTTGTCGGCATCGCGGCGTATCTTGCCGCGCAGAATACGGACGGGCTTTCGGGGCTTTTCTACTACATGTGCGCCTACGCCGTAATGAGCCTCGGCGCGTTCGGCATTTTGTCTTTGATTAGCGGAGATGAAAACGAGTGTCAGACTTTCAGCGACATTGCCGGTTTGTGGAGAACAAAACCCGCGGTTGCCGCCGGGCTCGCGGTTTTTATGTTCTCGCTCGCGGGAATACCGCCCACCATCGGGTTTTTCGCGAAATACAGGGTTTTCCTTCCCGCCGCGCAGGAGGGAATGTTGTGGCTTGTGCTTGTGGCTCTTGTCAACAGCGTTGTTTCCGCCTACTACTACCTGAAGGTTCTGGTTTTTGTTTTTATGAAACCCGTTTCAAAACAGCAGACCGTAAAGACTGTGCCCGCGGGGATTGGAGCGCAAGCCGTTCTCGCCCTGCTCTGTATCGCAACCCTTTTACTGGGCGTGTTTCCGATGTATTCTGCTGAAATGGCGGATGCCGCCGCGCAGGCGCTGACTCTCAAATGACAACAAAAAAAGGCGGATTTCAAAATGAAGCATGGGCGGTTCTGCTCTTCCTGTTTGGAATGGTTGTAGCCGCGAGCCTTGTTATGGGCGGCTCTCTCTCCCCGTCCGGCGGAGGCCCGGTGGGCTGGGTTGGAAAAAACATATCGTGGGGTCTGTCCTATGCGTTTGGGGTCTCGTCATGGCTGATAGCCGCCGGATGCGTTTATTTCTGCTTCCGTTTTCTGTTTTCCGCCCCCGCAAGAAACGACTTGCTCAAAGATGTTGCGGCGTTTCTGGGGCTTGCGGTTTCATCCGCTCTTTTTGCCGCTCTCGCCCTTGAGGGTATTTTCGTGAACCATCTCACCTCTTACGGAGCCGGCGGCATAGCCGGAAAGTTTATTATGTCTTTCACGGTTGACAGCATGGGAACGTTCGGCTCCCACCTTATCGCGCTGTCTGCTTTCACCGCTTGCGCGGCTTTTCTCTCTCGCACCAGTCTGCGTTCGGCTCTGGAACTTATTTTCAAGGCGGTAAAAGCCCTTTCCAGAGCGATAAAAGTTGTGTCTGCGGCGGTTGGCGCGGCGGCGTTCAAGGCGGCTGTTTTCCTTGTTTCCCGTTTCTATACTGCGGGCAAATATCTGTTTTTCCTCATTTACAGAGTCGTGAAAGAGCGTCTTGAAAAGAGAAAAGAAAAACCCGTTATCAAAAAAGACAAAGGACCCGCCGTTCCTCCCTCGCCGCCGGTGAAGATTCAAAAGCCGGAGGAGAAATCCCCGCAAGCCCCTCCGCAGATAGTTGTCAGAGAGGAAGACAAAAAACAGACCGCTTCGGAGATTGCCGGAAAAAACGGGGAGGAAAAACCCCGCAAGCGCGGATTTGTACTGCCGCCAATAGACCTTCTGGAAAGGCCGCCCGCTGGAAAAATAGAGGTGGACAGTCAGGCGGCTTACGAAAAAGCCCGCAGTATAGAGGAGAAACTGGAGAGCTTTAACGTCTCCGGCAAAGTAACGGAAATTAGACCCGGTCCCGTGATAACGATGTTTGAATACAAGCCCGCCGAAGGCGTAAGGGTGAGCAGAATCGCCCAGCTTGAAGACGACCTCGCAATGAGCCTGAGCGCGAGCAGTATAAGAATCATATCGCCAATTCCGGGAAAAGACGTTGTAGGCATAGAGGTTCCCAACGGCGAGCGGGAGCCCGTGTGCCTCAGAGAGATAATTGAGCACGGCGATTTTTCCGCGAACAAGTCGCTTCTGACAATCGCGGTTGGAAAAGACATTGCCGGAAAACCGTATTACACAGACCTTGCCACCGCCCCGCACCTTATGATTGCCGGAACAACGGGTTCGGGCAAAAGTGTTCTTTTGAACTCACTGCTCGCGAGCTTTTTCTACAAAGCGGGCCCAGACCGTCTGCGCCTTC
This sequence comes from Thermodesulfobacteriota bacterium, assembly GCA_965226585.1. Taxonomy (GTDB): domain Bacteria; phylum Desulfobacterota_D; class UBA1144; order Nemesobacterales; family Mycalebacteriaceae; genus Mycalebacterium. Next base: position 1,004,354 of record OZ245366.1, read on the forward strand.
TTATGATAGACCCCAAGATGCTTGAGTTCGCCATTTATGAAAACATCCCGCACCTTCTGCACCCGATTGTTACGGAGCCGCGAAAGGCGGTTTCCGCGCTCAAATGGGCTGTGGCGGAAATGGAAAACAGATACAAAATTCTGTCTCAAGAGGGAGTGAGAAGCATAGACTCCTACAACACGAAAATTGAAAAAACCGAAGGCGCGGACTCGCCAAAAATTCTTCCCTACATAGTGATACTTATAGACGAACTTGCCGACCTGATGATGACTGCGGCGGCGGACACACGCGACACCATAATACGGATAGCCCAGAAAGCGCGGGCGGCGGGAATTCACCTTGTTGTGGCAACCCAGCGTCCCAGCGCGGATGTTGTATCGGGACTGCTGAAAGCAAACATACCGGCGCGAATTTCGTTTCTTGTGTCAACAAAAACAGATTCCAGAGTTGTTCTTGACGCAAACGGGGCGGAGAGTCTTCTCGGCAAAGGAGACATGCTTTTCCTGAAACCCGGAACCAGTTTCCTTGAAAGAATTCAGGGCGCGCTGATAACCGATGACGAGAGGGAAAAAATTGTGGACTTCCTCAAAACGCAGGGAGAGCCGGAGTTTGACGGTAAAGTGGCGGAAGCCATAAACAAAGCGGCGGAGCCTGAAAACGCGGGAGACGGCGGAGACGAGGAAGATGACGGAATGTATCCCGAAGCGCTCGCCATTGCGCGTGAGGCGGGAAGCGTTTCAATCTCAATGCTCCAGCGCCGCCTGAAAATCGGATACAACCGCGCCGCCACAATTGTGGAGAGAATGGAAAGAGAGGGAATAATCGGCGAACCCCAGGGAGCGGGCAAACCGAGAGAGGTTATCGCTCAAGCGGAAGACGGATAATTTCCGCCTACCTGTCAACCTCGCCAAGCACTATGTCTATACTGCCCAGAGCGGCAACAACATCGCCAAGATACGCGCCTTCAAGCATCGGCGCGAGCGCCTGAAGATTTACAAACGAAGGACCCCTCACGCGCATACGGTAGGGTTTTTTCGTCCCGTCACTCACAAGGTAGTAGCCAAGTTCCCCTTTGGGATTTTCAACCGCGTGATACGCCTCGCCTGCGGGCGGGGAAAAACCGTCATACACAAGAACAAAATGGCGTATAAGCGATTCCATTTTCGTGTAGACCTCCTGTTTTTCGGGAAGAACTATGTCCGGCAGGTCGGCAATCCAGCGTCCGCCGGGCAGGTTGTCTATTGCCTGTTTGATAATTCTCACGCTCTGCCTGCATTCTTCCATTCTGCACAGATAGCGTGAATAGGCGTCTCCGTCTTCGCCGACTATGACGTCAAAATCGTAGTTTTCGTAGCCGAGATACGGCTTTGATTTTCGCAAATCAAACTCCACGCCGCTTCCCCTGAGCGTGGGTCCCGAAAGCCCCCAGTCAATCGCATCTTCCGCGCTTATAACGGCTATGCCTTTTGTTCTTTCAAGCCAGATGCCGTTTTTTGTGAGAAGTTTGTCAACCTCGTCCAGAGTTTTCGGAAACTCTTTGACGAAGTTGTTCACGGCTTCGCTGAAACCGTCCGGCAGTTCTGCGGGAAGCCCGCCCACCCTCGGATAAGAGGTGGTCATTCTGGCTCCGCACACCATTTCAAGAATGTCGTAAATCCTCTCGCGCTCTTTGAAGCAATACATAAACGAACTGAACGCGCCCAAATCCAGCGCGCCCGTTCCGATGCCCACCATATGCGACTCTATCCTGCCGAGCTCAAACAAAATCACTTCGGCGGCTTTCGCCCGTTCGGGAATCTCATCCTGAATATCCAGCAGTTTTTCAACGGCGAGGATAAAACCTATGTTGTTGCAAATGGCGGCAAGGTAGTCCATCCGGTCGGTGTAGGGAAGGCATTGCTGGTAGGTGATGTTTTCGCACAGTTTTTCTATGCCTCTGTGCAGATAGCCGATGTGCGGAACGGTTTTGCGTATCACCTCTCCGTCAAGATTCAAAACTATGCGCAAAACCCCGTGAGTTGCCGGATGCTGGGGACCCATGTTGAGGATCATCTCCCTGCCGTCTGTGCCACCGTCATCAGTAATAAACTGAACGCGCTCCATTTAGAAGTTGCCTTCCTTGAGCGCCTTTTCAAAAGAGCGTTTTGCGGGCTCACGGTCGCGCACGTCAAAATCTTTGCGGAGCGGAAACCCTTCGTAGTTTCCGTCAAGAAGTATCCGCCTCATGTCGGGATGCCCTTCAAACCTTATTCCGAACATGTCAAAAACCTCTCTTTCAAGCCAGTCCGCCCCTCTCCAAACGGAAGTTACAGAATCCACAACGGGCGATTCCGCCGTGAGCGCGACTTTCAGAAAAACCCTTAACTCTTCGTTGTAGGACGAATCAAAACGGACTGTGTTGTAGATAACCTCAAAACGCGCGCCGGCTTTTTCTCGGAGATAGTCCACCGCCGTAATGTCTGACAGATAGACAAACGCGAAATCCTTTTTCAGCGTAAGGCAGACCTGCTTTACCTCTTCCGCCGGAATAAGAAAAAACGGCTCCCCTCCCCTCATCTCTCCCGAAGAGACGGCGGCTGCGGAAAGAGCCCGCTCAATGGATGAGGCAACGCTCATTTCAGGGGCGCGCCTTCGTTCTCTATTTTTTTCTGTATCTTCATCACGGCGTCCAGAAGGGCTTCCGGACGCGGCGGGCATCCGCCGACATAAACATCAACCGGCAGAAATTCGTCTATTCCCTGAACCACGGCGTAACTGTCAAAAGGGCCTCCGCCGCAAGTGCATGAACCCATCGCTATAACCCATTTCGGCTCCGGCATCTGGTCGTAAATCTTCCTGCACACAGAAGCCATTTTGTAGGTTATTGTGCCGGAAACTATCATCAAATCCGCCTGCCGGGGCGAAAACCGCGCCACCTCCGCGCCGAATCTCGCCATGTCATAGCGAGACGCAAGCGCGCCCATCATCTCAATCGCGCAACACGCCGTTCCAAGCGGCATGGGCCACAAACTGTTTTTTCTTGACCAGTTCACAAAGGCGGAAACCTTTGTTGAAATAAAGCCGTCTCCGCCGAGAAGGTCGCCGCTGTTTATCGCCAATCAAGCACCCCCTTGAACAGAACATAAAGGTATCCGGCAACTATCACGAGAAGAAACGCCGCTATCTCAATCGCCGCCACAAGACCCAGTTCGCGGGCTGCCACCGCCCACGCTATAAGAAAGACCGCCTCAATATCAAAAAGTATAAAAAGCGCGCCGATAATGTAGTAGTTCACGGGAAACTTGCCGCCCGCCTCTCCAACCGGGGTTATGCCTGATTCGTATGGGGCGGATTTATGCGCGCCGGGTTTCTTTTTTCCAAGGAATACGGAAATAAACAGAAGAACGGCGGCAATGCCGACTGTCAAAATCCAAATGATAACCACAGGGGCGTAGGTGTGACCGTCCATCGGTGAAGGAATGTTAAGTTACGGAAAAATATTGTCAAGAAATCACCTTTTAATACGGCGGCGGCGGTTATAATTCTCGCCGGAAATAGGGCAATGTCTCAAGCAGAACTCAACGTTTGTATCACCTGTATGCGTGAGGAAGAAAATCTGAAAATCCTCATTCCGCGCATCTCAAAAGTTCTGGACAACTACGGAATCACCTACAAAATAGGCGTGATTGACACGGTTGAGCCGATGGACGGAACGCCGGAAGTGTGCCGGAGTTTTGACAACGTCATCTACTTTCCCACCGAAGGCGGCATAGACGGATACGGCAGAGCCGTGCGAACGGCAATAAACAGCGCAGACTCTGAATACGTGATAGTGATGGACGGCGATCTTTCGCATCCGCCCGAAGTAATTCCCTCAATGCTTGACCTCAGAAAGGAAAAAGACATGGTTATCGCGTCCCGCTACACAAAGGGCGGAAGTTCCGATGACAGCGCAATCAACCGCCTTATGTCCCGCGCCCTGAACATCGCCTGCTCCACCGTGCTGGGAATTGACTGCAAAGACTGGTCAACAAGTTTCAAAATCTACAAAACCGCGCAGGCGCAGTCTCTGTCTCTGGGCTGTGAGCATTTTGATATACATCAGGAAATTATCTACAAACTTCACCGCAAGTATCCCGGCTTCACCTTTGCCGAAGTCCCGATGGCGTTCGGAAAACGGCTTCACGGCTCATCCACCCGTCAGATGGTCTACGCCTACTCGCTCGCGAAAACAATACTGAAACTGCGTCTGGGAATTATTTAGCAAGCCGCGCGGCGGTTTTTATCGCCTCAAGCATACTGCGCGGGTCGGCAACTCCCTGCCAAGCTATGTCAAAAGCGGTTCCGTGGTCGGGAGAGGTTCTCACAATGGGAAGCCCCAGCGTTATGTTCACCCCTCTGTAAAAAGCCACCATTTTGAAAGGCGCAAGCCCCTGGTCGTGATACATCGCCACAACAACGTCCCATTTTCCTTCCATCGCGCCGTAGAAAACCGCGTCTGCCGGAAGCGGACCCGCAACGTCAATCCCTTCAGCGGAAGCCATCATAATGGCGGGGGCTATCTCGTCTATCTCCTCTCTGCCAAATTCTCCGTTCTCGCCCGCGTGCGGGTTGAGTCCGCAAACCGCGATTTTCGGCGATTCCACCCCGAACTTTTCCGTAAGAGCGGACGCGCATATTTTTATGGTGCTGAGCACCGCTTCATGTTTAACAAGTCCGGGCACGTCAGCGAGGGCGCAATGAATTGTTACAAGCGCGACCCTGAAATCGCCGCCCTCAAACATCATCACCACATCTTCCGCGCCGGTCATCTCTTTAAGCATCTCCGTGTGTCCGGGATAAGGAGAACCCGCCAGTTGTATCGCTTTTTTATTTATGGGAGCCGTAACAATCGCGTCCGACAGCCCTCCGGCGGTATGCTCAACCGCCGCCTCTATCGCGGCAAGAGACTCTCGCCCCGAAGATTCATCCACCTCGCCTGAGCGCAAATCGTCAAACCTCATATCGCCGCAGTCAACAAACTCAACCGTGTCATCTTTCGCGCCCGTAAGTTCGCAGGCGCGGGAAAAAATTTCACGACTGCCGAAAACCACCGGCTCGCATATCTCAGCTGCCTCTCTGTCCGCCACCGCTTTGGCGACAATTTCGGGACCTATTCCGCCGGGGTCTCCAAGCGTAAGAGCTATTTTAGGTTTTACCGGGGTCAATCCAGCCCCCTGAAAAGTTCCGCACTGTTTCTGAAAAGACTCTCCTCCATCACGGCGGGTTTTTCCCCTCTCACCTCTGCGAGAGTGTCAAACACATGGCGCACAAAAGCGGGCTCGTTGTCTTTGCCCCTCATTGGAACGGGGGCGAGATACGGCGAGTCTGTCTCAATCAGAATACGGTTGGCGGGGATTTTCTTTGCGGTTTCGCGGATTTCCGGCGCATTTTTGAAGGTTAGAATTCCGGAAAAAGATATGTGAAAGCCAAGGTCAAGAAACCGCTTTGCCGTCTCATAGGTTCCTGAAAAACAGTGAATCACGCCCGGATTGTCTCCCGAAGCGTGTTTTTTCAACACCGCCTCAACATCGTCTTCAGACTCTCTCAAGTGGACGATAACCGGAAGCCCCAGCCGCCCCGCAAGCCCGACATGCGACTCAAAAGATTCAAGCTGAATATCGCGCGGCGATTTTTCGTGATGGTAGTCAATTCCCGTTTCGCCTATGGCAACAAGTTTTTCGTTCTCCGCCAGTTCAGACAAATCGTTCACCGTATTGCCGTCAAAAGAGGAAGCGTAGAGGGGATGAATTCCGGCAGCCATGTGAACGGAGTCAAACTGCTTTGCTATCAGCGCGGTTCTGCGCGCGCTTTCTATTCCGGTGGAAACGGAAACAATTTTCCCCACCCCTTCGCCCGCCGCCCTTTCAACCGCCCCGGGCGCGTTTTCTCCAAGCATTTCCAGATGCGCGTGTGTGTCAACAAGCAAGGGTCAGCCGTCTCCGCCCGTGTCTTTTTCGTCATCCGCCGCAAGGTCTTTCACTTCGGCAAGAAACTGGTTCACGTTGTCAAATGATTTATAGACTGAAGCAAAGCGCAAATAGGCAACTTTGTCGAGATAGCGCAGGTTTTTCATAATCTGTTCGCCAACCTCGTGCGCCTGTATTTCGCGCTCTTTTCTGCTTGCGAGTTCGCCTTCTATTTTCAGAACAAAATTCTCTATTTCTTCGGGGGTGATGCCTGTTTTTTCGCACGCTTTTTTAACGCCTTCAAAAACTTTTTCCCTGCGGAAATCCTCTGTGCGTCCGTCTTTTTTAACAATGGATATTTTCACCTCAGGCCTTTCGTAAGTGGTGAACCGCTTCCCGCATGACGCGCATTCCCTTCTGCGCCGTATGGATGATGTTTCCTCGTTACTGCGCGAGTCCACAACGCTTGTGTCGTCTTTCATGCAAAAAATACACTTCAAATTTCGAGACCTTCGTACACGGGGAATTTGAGGCACAGCTCTTTTGAATCCTCTCCTATTGCCGCGAGTTTTTTGTCGTCTTGCGGGTTTTGCAGGGCTATGTCAATAAAGTCCGCGATTGTGTCCATTTCGTTCTCTTTCATTTTTCGTGTGGTAACGGCGGGTGTGCCGATTCTGATGCCGCTTGAGACTGCGGGCGGAAGTTTGTCAAAAGGAATGGCATTTTTGTTGACGGTAACCCCCGCTTTTTCAAGGGCTTCTTCGGCGTCTTTGCCCGTTATGTTTCTGTTTGTCAGGTCAATAAGTATAAGGTGGTTGTCTGTTCCGCCGGATATCAGGTTGAACCCGCGCCGTTTGAGAGATTCCGCCATAGCGCGGGCGTTGGCAAGCGTTTGTTCCTGATACTGTTTGAAGTCCGGTTTCATTGCTTCCGCAAAGGCGACCGCTTTCGCGGCTATAACGTGCATAAGGGGTCCGCCCTGAACTCCGGGAAAAACCCTGCCGTTCAAAACTTTTTCGTGTTCGCTTTTCATCATAACAAGCCCGCCTCTGGGACCCCTGAGGGTTTTGTGCGTGGTTGTTGTAACAAAATCGCAATACGGAACCGGGTCGGGATACAGCCCCGCCGCCACAAGCCCTGCGGGGTGTGCTATGTCTGCCATAAGTATCGCGCCCGTTTCATCGGCTATTTCTCTGAACTTTTTGAAATCAAGTCGTCTTGGGTACGCGCTGAATCCCGCGATAATCATTTTCGGTTTATGTTTAACGGCAAGGTCTCTGACCTCATCGTAGTCAATAAGAAAAGTTTCGGGATTCACCCCGTAAGAGACGGCGTTGTAGTAGCGTCCTGAAAAGTTGACTTTGCTTCCGTGCGTAAGGTGGCCGCCGTGCGCCAGATCCATTCCGAGAAAGGTATCGCCGGGTTTGAGGCATGAGAAGAAAACCGCCATATTTGCTTGCGCTCCTGAGTGCGGTTGAACATTCGCGCAGTCTGCGCCGAAAATCTTTTTCACTCTGTCTCGCGCGAGGTTTTCCGCGATGTCCACAAACTCGCATCCGCCGTAGTAGCGTTTGCCGGGAAGCCCTTCGGCGTATTTATTTGTCAGCACGCTTCCCAGCGCGGCAAGCACTGCGGTGCTCACATAGTTTTCAGAGGCGATAAGTTCAATTTTTATCTCCTGCCTTTCCATCTCGCGCCTTATGGCGTCTGTAATTTGCGGGTCTGTTTCTTCAATGATTGACAAAGTTTTGTATCTCCAGTTGGGATTTCACAACGCTAACAAAATTGCGCGCCTTTCGCAAATTACAAAAGTGGACAACCTTCCGTCATTCCGTTGCCCTTTCCGTCATTCCGTTGCCCCTTCCGTCATTCCGTTGTTCTCCCTCCGTCATTCCTGCGGAAGCAGGAATCCAGTATTGATTAACCAGTTGAATACTGGATTCCGTGTCAAGCACGGAATGACGGGAAGGAAAAAGGCACGGAATGACACACTTCCCCGTCATTCCTGCGGAAGCAGGAATCCAGTATTGGTTAACCAACTGAATACTGGATTCCGTGTCAAGCACGGAATGACGGGATGGGGAAAAAGGCACGGAATGACACACTCCTCCGTCATTCCTGCGAAAGCAGGAATCCAGTATTGGTTAACCAACTGAATACTGTATTCCGTGTCAGGCACGGAATGACGGGAAGGGTCAAAACCTGTAATTAACCCCGCCTCTAAACTGTTGCACAAAAGTATCAACCGAAGAACTCACCCCGCCGCCATATTCAAAACTCACATTAAACTTCTCATAAGGGCTGTATTCAAAACCCGCGCCATAAGTGAACATCACCCTGTCCATTGTGCCGTCAACGGGAACATTATCCCTCTCAAGCCTTCCTTCAATCTCAGATTCAGGGTTAAGCACCTGTATATCCGCGCCGGTTCTTATCCACATGTTTATCGTCTCATTGAGAGGACTCCGCGCCTCTATTGACGGACTCACGTACACAAGCAACTCGCTTATCTCATCTACCCCAAAGGCATCCATCGCCGCATCCGCCGCACCTGTTCCTGTTGTAAGCGAAGTCTCAACAAACTTGTCCGCCGTTATTTGTGATGCTCCAACCGCTACGCGGGGGAAGAAAGCAAACTCTCCCATTAAGAACGGTCTTGCCGCTCCTATTTCACCGCCAAATACTGTTGCGTCCACATCCGCCGAGTAACTGTTACCCGCCGTTCTGGTCGCTTCCCAACTTGTTGACCCGTAACGCAGGTTGCCGTCAAGAACAAACTCATCAACCAACGCCTCGGCAAATATGCCGCCCATAAATCTTGTCGCGTCTCCGCTTGCTTTGCCCAGTCCTTTTGTGTCCGCCGCAGTCTCTGTTTCTGAACTCGCGTCTATGTCCGATATCTCATATCCGCCCGCGATAGAAACAAGCACTCCGCTAAATGGCGCGGAAAAACCGCCGGTGAATGAATAAACATCCTCGTCATACTGTATCGCCGATGTGTGCCTTGTGTATCTTCCGCCGGATGTTGCCCATACGCATCCGCCAGTCCAAAACTCTCCGGAAATCTCATCACTCGCCGCTCCGCTGATTCCGCATCCTCTCGCCAACTTGTCAGCAAAGTTTCTGTCTGAACGGTAGGCGGACTGTATCAGCGCGTCATATACATCCAAACTTGTGTCTTTGTGCGATGTCGCTATTAAAAACAAATTGCCGTTTTCGTCTGTCTCAACACTTATTCTTTCGCCGATTTCCGCGCTCAGGCGGTCTGCAACTTCCTGCCTTTCTTCGCCTTCCGGCAGGGATTCCGCTTCAAAAATTGTGTATTCCGTTACATGCGTTCCGGGAACTTCAACTTCAACATTGAAACCCTCAACATCTTCGGCGGTTATCGTCCCCTCAAGGTCTATCAGCGGGTTGCCCGCAACGCTTTCAGGGTCTGCCATAATAACAAGGGTTGAGTTTGCACCGAAAGATATCTTCTCAAGCCCGTTAATCGTTTCCCCGCTCCTTATTACCAAAGTTCCGTTGACTGTCAGAGTGTCTCCATCACTATCTCCAAAATTCAAAGAACCGCCGCCCGATTTCTCCGGCTCTGTTCCCGCAAACTCAGCGGTTCCCGCAGAACCGAGACGGAAACGCCCGTCTCCGCCGGATGATGCGGAACGCCTGCTGCTGGTGGTAACATTCGTGCCGTCATACGTTCCGCCTGCGGCTATGGTAACACTTGCGCCGCCCACAACAGCCGATGTGTCTATGTCGCCATACACCTTGCCGGTGGCGTTAACCGTAACTTCTCTCTTATCGTAGACAAGGGACGGGTTAGTTTGTGCCCACCCCGCATCCTTCGCGCCCGCAGACATTTTTATCGCCACACCGCCCGTTACGTTCACGGTTCCGTCCACCCAAACAAAAGCCCCGCCGTTTGCCGTGCTCGCGTCAATCCCGATTCCCGGAGTTGCATCCGTCCCGTTCGCGTACACCGCCGAATCTGAATCAATAATTACATTTGCATATCCGGTATCAGCCCTCGCTATTATCGCCTTCGCGCCGGTTCCGCTCGCGTTCACAAGCGTTCTGCCTCCTAATCGGACTTTCGCCTCTATGTCCCACAAACCTACGGCAGATGCCCCTGCGGAGGTCGTCCTCGGCGCGCCGGTTGTTGTGGCGTTCAGCCCTTCAGCCTGTCCGCCCGGGAGGCTGATAACATGTGTAACATCCGAACTTGACGAATGATAAGAGTTGACAGTCGCGTCCGCTCCGGCCGATTCTGCCACGGCAAACTTACTCCGGAGTCCGTTTGCGTAACGCACTGCGGGAGTTCCTCCGCTTGGTGTGCGGAAAATAATATCCACCCGGGCATTTGCGTTCTTAGAGTTTGCGTGGGCGGCGGTACTGCGGTCGCCGTTCACGAATAAAGTGCCGCTCGTCTCAATACTTGCGTTTCCGCCTGCGCTAGCCTGTATCGCCGTGCTGTCAACGCCCACCGTATAGACAGCCGTTCCCATACTTGACTGGCTGACTGAAACATTTCCCGACCCGCTCACTCCGTACAGGGCGTGGCTTTGCTTCTGCACCGCCCACGCTTTTGCCTGTCCTGAAACGGTAATGGCAACATCTCCGCTTCCGCTTGATACGCCACGAAACGCGCTTGACCTGTCAGGGATGACTGACAGCCGAGAATCTCCGCTCATTGAAAAAGATATGTCTCCGTTTCTCGTCTCCGCGACAATTGCGTCTGCAACGAAATGACCGAGCATAGCTACCTGAGAGGTGCCGCCAAGCGCAATATTTATGGGTCCGTCCGCGCTGTTCGCGTGTATGGCTCTGGCGGCGGTTCCGTATTGCGGGAATCCGGCTATCACCTGCGCGCCGCCCTGCAAGCGGACGGTTGTGGAGCCGTTGCGGGTTTGCAGTCTGACGGTATTGGTATTCGACTGCCCTGAGGAAACATACGCCGAATCCGGATTCATTAACGGCGCATCCGCCGCCGCCGCCGCGCCGTTGACATAAAGCCCTATGGCACCGTCCACCGATGTCGCTTTTATGGTGTCGCCGCCACTACCTGCGTAAGAGACTCGCGACTTGTCGGAAATGATTATTTTTGTTTCTCCGTTAACCATTTGCGACACGACACCGCTTCCTCCTGCCGCCTCTATCCGGGAATCGACTGACGCGTTAAGGAAAAAGTCCGTATTGTCGCCGCCCGTAATGTTCACCCCCGTGCCACTGCCTATTATCCCGGATGTTCCGTTTATTTGGACAACTACGCGTCCGAAGATAGACACCGATACGGCGTTTCCGGCGGATGAGACAATTGATGAATTGCCGACCAGAGTAATTTCCGTTCTTTCTGTTGAGCCGATCGCGTCAACACTCAGCGCGGAGGCTCCGCTTGTTTTTGTGCTGATGTTGGCGTTGTCTGCAAGATAAACTCTAACTCCAAGTTCAGTTCCCGGTGTTGTCGCCACATATGTAGAGATTACGTCAACCGCGCTTCCCGTTCCGGCGACCGCCGTCAGAGAAGAATTGACTATATCAAGCGTTGCCACGCCTTTGTGAGCCTGAACCTGCGCGGCGCGTCCGCCGGCGGATTCAATAGTTGAGCCGCTGACGATAACATGCACGCCTCCAACCACTCTTGTTCCCACAGCCGAAATTCCGCTTGACCCCGCAACCGCCATGACGGTTGAATCGTTCACCGCCAAAACTACCGCCGACAAGTCCGCCGCTCCCGCGCCTCCCGTTCCGGCATCAACGGCGTCAACGGCATTTGCTCCCGCGCCGTTTAACGCGATAAACGAGCCGCCGACTACATTCACTGCTCCAACAATTGCTCCAACCGCCGGGTTGCCCGCGTGCGCCGACCATACCTTGGACCCGCTTATGTGCACAGTCCCCCCTTTGACGGCTGTGCCCGTGCCTGATGTGCCCGTTGCCCAAACCTCCGAGCCGTTAGTTATGCTCACGCCGCCAGCCGTGATGACGCCTTCTCTTACCGCCCACACCTTTGAGCCGTTAATGGTTACATCTCCGCCGCTCTGGATTTTGATGGCATTGCTGTCCGCGCCGTTTGCGCCAACTACCGCACCGTTGACCACATTCACTGCGGTCGCCGCTTGAATCGTGATTGACTCGTCGCCTTCGCTCCAAACGCTGACACCGTTTAAGTCAAAACCCTCATCGAAAGAAGTGATGACAAAGGTTCCCGCTCCGTTAGACCAAACTTTTGAGCCGTCTGTTATGGCCAGCGATGTCCTTCCCGTTTCGGTAATTACAGGGTTCATGGGACTGTCTCCCGTTGACCACACATTTGAGCCGCTTATGCTGATGTCTGCTCCTGTTATCGCGCTTTTTGCCGCTCCATGCGTCCAAACGTTTGACCCGTTAAACACTTTCACCGTTCCGGTTGCCACAATTCCGCCGCCGCCGGTCGCGCTGTTTGCCCCCGCAGTCGCGCCGCTCAGAAGTACGTCTTGCGCCGTAATCGCGTTGCTGTCCGCTCCTTCAGCCCACACAGACGCGCCGTTGAGTGTTACGGTTCCGGTTGCGGTTGTGGCAAGGGCATCTGTTGTTGCGCCGTTTGCCCACAGCTTTATGCCGTGAATTGTTACTTCCGTTGTTATTCCCGCAGTTGAAACGCTGTCTGCCGTTGTCCAAACTTCTCCCGCTCCGTCTCTTGATTCAATGGTGAGCGTTCCCGAAGTCGCATTAATCGCAGAACTGCTCGCGCCTTCCGCCCAAACCTTTGAGCCGCCGTAAATTTCTAATAATGAGGCAACCACAACCGAGTTGCTGTTATCGCCTTCCGTCCAAATTTGCGCTCCTTCTATTGCTACGGTTCTCGCGACAATAGCCTGAGAGTCCCTTTCGGTTGCAAAAACGCTCAAGCCACGCGCTTCCGGCGATGTGATTGTTAAGGTTCCCGCAGTTTTGGCATTGATGGCGACACCGCCCCTGCCGCCGGCATAGATTACTGAACCGGTGTCTCCGGTGATGTTTATGTCGCCGTTTATTGATGTTGCATCAACACCGATCCCGGCTTGGTCAGCTATGGAAGTACTAATTCCGTAGGCTTCCGTATAGGCTGAATTCAGTTGACCTCTTCCCCTTCCCTCAATTAGCCCACTTGAGAGTGTAATATCAATATCTCCGTCAACCGTGTTTGCTATAACTCCGTTTCTGCCAACTATGGTGGATACACCGTTCAACAGATTTATCTCTATGCTTCCGGCACCTCCGGTAACCGCCGCCAAACCGTAGGAGTCTCCAACGGATGAAGCCACGATTTCCGCCTGATCCGTCAGGTTGACCGTTATGTCGCCGCTTACGCTTGTGGCTGTCGCGGCTTTGGTGTCAGACGCCAAATCCCGCATTCCACCCACATAAGGATAGATTCCCGAATAGATGCCCAAAAACGAAAGTTCAATGTCTCCGGCTTGCGTCTCCATCTCAATGCCTTTTGTCTCGCCCGCCACTCTAAAGTCGTAGTCATAAATCTCAACCTTCTCTACTTCAATAATCTTTTTGGTTACATTATTAAGCGGAATAATCACGCCGCCTGCGAGTATGGCATGCTCATAGATAGGTATGTCAATACTTTTCGGCAGTGGATACACCTCAATTCTGCTTTTTCCGCTGAACTCCGCCACCGCTTTTCCGCTCTGGCTTGATATGTAAATGCCGTTGCCGGTGCCAACTCCGTCAATGTTAATAACTGAACCGTTGTGAATCCCCACCACTGCGTCTCCGGTGCCGGCTTTTACAACGGCAACGGTGCCTCTCCTTCCGTCTTTGTCTGCGCGCGCCGCGCCGTCAAGTATAAAGGTCGCGCCCTGCGCACCGCCAACATCTATGGTGGAACCGTCGGTTGAGGTTGTTTTTATAACTGAGCCGGTTGCGGAAAAAGCGGCGTCCGCTCCCGCCGCCGCCGCGTTGACCGTAATGGCGGTTGCGTCTGTAACTTCAGTTGGTGAACCGTCTGTGATTGTTAATGTGGCACCTCCCGATGACTTGGTACAGGAAAGAGCGGCACCTGCGGGCGTTACGCCGCCGCAGTCAGCCTGAGCATGCGATTGATGGGGGGGGGTAGAAGCGAATAAAAAGACGAGCAGAGAAAAGACTGTTAGTTGTTTGCGCATGGTTCACCTCACGGGATTAAACTGTTTGGTTGCGGGAACTCTAAATGTAAATTGGCTTGTGTGCCAGTAGAGGGGAAAAATTTTTCCGTCATTCCGTGCCTGACACGGAATCCAGTATTCAACTGGCTAATTTCATATATATTAAAAAATACGCAAATGTCATTGCCACAAAAAAGCCCCTTTTTCCTCTCACTTTTCCTCACAGCCGCCCTGCTTACAGCAATCGCTACGCCCGCTTACTCGCAAAGCACCATCGCCTGCAACGTATCTTCTCCCTCTTCTGTTGATTGCGGAGAAGGCGACATAATCCTCAGCGTTACGGATGACACCATCTATCTTCGACCTCCGGACAAAATCGCTATTAATGCTGTAACAAGCGGCGCGGGAACAATTACCGCAACTTTTACTGATAAAGGCAGAATTATTTCAAGAATACCGGACGGCGCGAACGGGTTTATCGCGACAACCGAAGATGGCAATATCACCGCGACTTTTGACGAGCGGTATTCGGGAATTTTTATGTACACCAGAGGCAACCACGACACCTACTCAAACGCCAGAGGCGCGACATTCACAAGCACAAGCGGCAATATAAGTGTTTTGCTGACAAATACTGCGTCAATCCTCGCCCCGTCTCTGGGAGACTCTTACGGCTTGGCGGCTCAAACGGGAGAGGACGGAGATATAAACATAGTGATGAAAAACGGGAACTCATGCATAGCCGGCAGAAACGGGGCTATAGCCAGCACCGTTAACGGCGATATACATATAGAACTGTCAAACGCTCTTATTCGCGGTGTAGGCACAGGCGGGTGGGCTTTGAATGCAACATCGGCAAACGGAGATATTACAATCACAGGAGATGGCACGGGCAGTATCGACTCTGCTACTCAGGCCGTTTATCTTGACACCGGCGGTGAGGCAAACATCAGCGGTGTTACAATCTGGACAGAAGACGGTACGGCTGTCCATTCAACGGGAGGACTGACTGTTTCAAACGCAGAGATTTGGACTAACGGCTCCGTTAGCACTGCGGTGAGGGCAGATACGGTGAATGTGTCGGGCGGAATGATTTGGGCGGACGGCGGCCCGAGTAGCACTGCGGTGAGGGCACAAACGGTGAATGTGTCGGGCGGAATGATTTGGACGAACGGCGGCGCGGGTAGCATTGCGGTGAGGGCAGATACGGTGGATGTGTCGGGCGGAATGATTTGGGCGGACAGCGCGGGTAGCCCTGCGGTGGACGCACAAACGGTGAATGTGTCGGGCGGAATGATTCGGGCTAACAGCTCGGTTTATGCGTTGGGGGTGCTAGCACAAACGGTGGATGTGTCGGGCGGAATGATTCGGATTGACAGGGGGATCGCTGTGGTTCTCGTAGACGGCGAGGGTCCACCAGAGTTGAAGGTTGGAGGAGGCGCGGTTGTGCGCGGCGATGTGTTTTTGCTTAATGGATATTTGTATGGCGCAACGATAACAACCGACCCCGGCGGCAATATAACGGGCGGAATACGACTTTCTAACAACAGCGATGTTTTCTACAACAACGGTTCTTTCACCGGACACGGAAACACCAGAGGCGGCGATGACAGGGTTGAAAACAAGGGAACCTTCACCCTCACCGGAGATTTTGACATGGGTGAAGGCAATGACACTTTTGAAAACAAAGACAGTGGAATGGTAGTTTATGGCAACCACTCAATAATCGCAGAAACCAAGCCTGACCCACCCTCCACGCAACAATCCTCTCCTTCCCGTCATTCCGCATCCTCTCCTTCCCGTCATTCCGTGCCTGACACGGAATCCAGTATTCAACTGGCTAATCAATACTGGATTCCTGCTTCCGCAGGAATGACGGAGGGGGCGGGAATGACGAGGGATGGGTCAGCAAGCGGCGACAGCCGTTTCCGCCTTTCCGCATCAGACCCCGCCCCTGCGGACACAACCGCAACCATAAACTTCGGTGATGGCAATGACCATTTCATAAACAACGGCACAATAATAATTCAAGACACAGGCGGATTTGCGGGACTGGAGAAAATAACCTTCGGTGAAAACTCAACCGTAATGGTTACCGCAGACTCTACAGAAATGACAACAGACAAACCCCTCATAGAACTTGAGGGCGAGATAACTGCAGAAGATGTTAAAGACCTAAACATAAAATTAGCCAACCCTGAAAGACATTCAGACGAATTTTCTTTATTCAGCGGAGACTCTTTGCCTGACGGTGAAGCCGAAAGGCAAGAGGTATTGAGCATGATAAGCGGCGGTCTTGGTGAAGGCAGTAGCGCGGGAGTGGATTCAAACGGCAATATATTTGTTGTGCTTGCCAATTCCGTCCACTTTAACTACTTGAGAAACTACGATGCAATGATCCAATCCGCCTATTATTCGGATAGTGCCTTCTCAGAAAAACTGCGAGGCAGTTGTTACGGCGGAGAAGCGGAAACACAGAACTTACGCGGCGGCTGTCTCTGGGCAGACGCAGGAAGCCGTCACACACGGCACGATACAAAGGTTAAATACGGTGAAGATGCTTATGTATTTGCCGGAGGTTTTTCCATCCCCGCAGGGCAGTCTGCCGTGTCAATCGGCGCGGGTTATGAAACATCAGACTTTAATGCCGGAACAGATACAAACGCGGCGGGTGAGCGTTTTATGGCAGGGTTATCAGTAGCAGGTGAGATTTGGAAAAGAATTATCGCAGACGCAAGAACACAGTTTGCAAAAGCGGCATGGGAATCAACATCCGCAAGGGGAGAAGATACCTACTCCGCAAAAACGGACATAACAACGTGGTCTGCCGCAATAGGGGCGGAGATGCCATTCTTTCCCGGTGGTGTATTTATGGTGGTTCCGCGTCTTGAAGCGGGTGTAGCCCGTGTATCTGCGGACAGTTTTACAGAAACCGGCGGCGGAGATATGCCGCTTTCTGTTGAAGGATTATCACAAACATATTTGCGTGTAACCCCATCGGTAACTGCTTATGCTCCCGCAGGGGAAAGTGTAAATATGTGGATGACCGCCGGGGCGGATGCTCACCTGACAGACCCCAAGACGGACTTAAAAGCCGCCTTCTCTCCTGATGACCCGGTAAATACAAAAGGCGGTTTTGAACGCATAAACATAAGATACAGCGCGGGGGCTGAGGTAAATCCGTTAAAAGGTGTAAGTGTTCGTGTGGCGTATAGCGGCGGTGTTTCCACTACCTTTGATACGCTTACGCAGACATTTACGGCAAGGTTCGGAGTGGCGTTTTAGGGACGCGGACGCGCCCACTCCGTCATTCCGTGCTTGACACGGAATCCAGTATTCAACTGGCTAATTAATACTGGATTCCTGCTTTCGCAGGAATGACGGGGAAAGAAGAATGACGGGGAAAGAGGAATGACGGAGGGGCAACGGAATGACGGAGGGGCAACGGAATGACGGAATAGGCAGGAATGACGGAAAATGACAAAAACCCCAAAACGCCCCCTTATCGTAAAAGGTGCGAGAGAAAACAACCTCAAGAATATAGATGTTGAAATTCCACGCGGAAGCTTTACGGTCGTAACAGGCCTCAGCGGTTCCGGTAAATCATCTCTCGCGGTGGACACTATCCACGCAGAGAGCATGAGAAAATACATCCAATGCCTGTCCACATATACACGCCAGTTTCTCGACAGAGTTGCCCGCCCCGATGTTGACTCCATTGAAAACCTTCCGCCTTCCATATCCATTGAAAATAGAAACAGCGTTCGCAACAACCGCTCAACTCTCGGCACAACAACTGAAATATACGACTACCTGCGCCTTCTGTTCGCAAGCGCGGGAACAACCATCTGCCCCAACTGCAATACACCCGCAAAAGAACACTCTCCGGGCTCCGCCGCAAAAACACTTGTGTCCTCACGGAAAGGAGAATACGCGCTGATATTCTTTCCCGTGCCCGAAAATGAAACCGCGCGGCGGCTTTTGAAAAAAGGATTTACTCGCGCCCTCTCAAAATCAGGAGAAGTTTTGAAAATAGATGAAAATATAAATCTCGCCACATCAAGCGGGATTGTTGTTGACAGAATAAAAGTAACGGAACGGTCGCTTTCACGGGCGGTGGAATCACTTGAACGGGCGTTCAGAGAAAACACGGTCGCCTGCGTTCGCGCCGAAAACGGGGAAATCCTTTCCTTCAAAAAAGGGCTTTCCTGCGAAAAATGCGGCGCGGAATTCCGCAAACCGTATCCGGCGATGTTCTCTTTCAACAGCCCGCACGGAGCTTGCGAAAACTGCAAAGGATTTGGAAATACCCTTGAAATAGACCGCTCCATTGTAATTCCAGACCCCTCAAAAAGCATAAACAGCGGAGCGGTTGAGCCTTTCGGTTTCCGCTCTTTCAGATTCGCGAAAAGAAAACTCGCAGAACTCGCCGAAAAAAACGGCATAGACCCCGACACACCTTTTTCCAAACTCACACAAAAACAACGGGATTTTCTGTTTTCCGGCAACGGCTCCGTTGGCGTGGCAAAAGGCGGAATTGAAGGGTTTTTCAAAAAAATAGCGCAAAAAATATACAAAGTGCAAAACAGGGTTTTTATTTCCCACTACCGCTCCGCCGTTCTGTGCCCCGTGTGCGGGGGAGGCAGAATACGCCCCTGTGCGGCGGCGGTGAAAATCGGCGGGCTGAACATAGGCGAAATGTGCGAAATACCGGTCGGCAAACTGGCGGATATGTTTGATGACAAATCCATCTCTAAAATCCTCACAAAAACACAAAAAAAACTCGCAAGCGATATCGTGAGCGAAATACACGGACGCGCAGTTTTTCTTAAAGATGTGGGGCTGGAATATCTTACGCTCTCTCGCCCGGCGCGTACGCTTTCGGGAGGAGAATCACAGCGAGCGGCTCTTGCCAGCCAGATAGGTTCGGGACTTACGGACACACTTTATATTCTTGACGAACCGTCTGTCGGTCTGCATCCCCGCGACACACGCAATATGGTCTCAATAATTAAACAAATAAAAAAGAAGGGAAATACCCTCGTGGTTGTGGAACACGACCCCGACATAATCAGAGAGTCAGACTACATAGTTGAACTGGGCAGAGAAACCGGCGAAAACGGCGGAAATGTGGTCTATCAGGGGCATCCCGCAAAACTTGCGGCGCAGGCTCCGGAATCTTACACGGGGCTTTATCTGTCGGGCAAAAAAACCATCTGCGCGCCTTGCGGAAACAGAAAAAAAAGCAAAAAGAAAATTACCGTGAAAAACGCTTGCGAAAACAACCTGAAAAATGTGGATGTTTCCATTCCGCTCGAAACTCTTGTCTGCGTAACGGGGGTTTCGGGTTCGGGGAAAAGTTCTCTCATAAAAGAGGTTCTTTATAAAAATCTCGTCAACACAATTCACGGCGAACACACACCCGCCGGAAAATGCGCGGCTATCAGGGGAACGGAAGCGGTTACGGATGTTGTTATGCTTGACCAGTCCGCGATTGGAAAAAACTCGCGCTCAAATCCCGTTACCTACGTAAAAGCGTATGACGCGATAAGAAAACAAATGGCGTCATCCGCAGATGCCGCGCAAAACGGGCTTACGGTTTCCGATTTTTCCTTTAATATCGCGGGCGGCAGATGTGAAACGTGTGAAGGCGAAGGTGTTCAGAAGGTGGAGATGCTGTTTCTTGCGGATGTGTCTGTTACCTGTCCGCAGTGCGAAGGCAAAAGATTCAAAACGGCGGTTCTGGACGCAAAATTGCGGGGCAAAAATATAGACGAAGTTTTGAAAATGACGGTTAGCGAGGCGCTTGTGTTTTTCGCGGATTCTCAGGCGGTTACAAAAAAACTGAACGCCCTTGTTGAAGTCGGGCTCGGTTATCTGCGGCTCGGACAGCCCGCCACAACCCTTTCGGGCGGCGAAGCGCAAAGGATAAAAACGGTGCGCGAACTGTCGCGAAAAGACGGGCGGGGAATCCTTTACATACTTGATGAACCGTCCATCGGGTTGCATATGGAGGATGTGAGAAAACTTCTCGCCGTGCTTGAAAAACTTATCTCCGCCGGAAACTCGGTTGTTGTGATTGAACACAACCCGGAAATAATCAAAACCGCCTCCCACGTTATAGACATGGGTCCCGGCGGAGGAGAAAAAGGCGGCAGTGTTGTGGCGGAGGGAACTCCCGAACAAATAGCCGCAAACGGGAAATCTCTGACCGGCAAATTTTTGAAACCCCTGCTCGCCCGCGCTTGACACACCGCCCGCAGGCTCTAACATCTAACCGGTGAATAAATACCTCTCTTTAGTAAAGTTTGAGCACACGGTTTTTTCCTTTCCGCTTGTTGTTGCCGGCGCGGTGATGGCGGCGCGCGGCTTGCCGGACTGGAAAACCTTTGCCCTTATTCTCACCGCCGCCGCCGGGGCGAGAACCGCCGCGATGGCTCTCAACAGAATAATTGACTCTGAAATTGACGGGGCAAACCCCAGAACAAAAAACAGGGAAATCCCCTCAGGGGCGGTGTCGCCGCAAGGCGCGTATCTTGTTGCCGCTTCAGGGCTTGCGGTCTATTTCGTGTCGGCTTATCTGATATGCCCGCTCGCGCTCGCGCTTTCTCCCGCGCCGGTGGTTGTTTTTGCCGTCTATCCGTACCTGAAAAGAATAACGCCCCTGTGCCATCTGGGAGTCGGCTCTGCGCTCGCCTTTGCTCCGGCGGGCGGGTGGATAGCCGTGCGGTGCTCTTTTGACGATATTTTCGCCCCGCTGATGCTGTCGGTTTTCACGCTTTTCTGGGTGGCGGGTTTCGACATCATATATTCAATACAGGATGAGGATTTTGACAGGAAAAACGGATTGCGCTCCGCCGCCGTGTCTCTCGGGGCGGGCACCGCCCTCTCCGTTTCAACGGTTTGCCACACAGTTGCGGTTGCCGCCCTCATAATGCTTCAGGCGCGGGAATTCGGAATGAACATTTTTTCCATCGCGGCTCTTGCCGCCATCGTTGCGGTTTTTGCCCTTGAACGAATGAAAGCGGCGGACACAGACCTTGCCTTTTTCAAACTTAATGCCGCCGCCGGCGCGCTTGTTTTAGTTTTCACGGTTTGCGGGATATACTTGGGCTGAGGCTTGGGTTTTTGAGAACAATAGTGGGAATAACCGGCGCTTCGGGCGCAATATATGCGGTGGATTTTCTCCGGCGTTGCGGCGGCGACAAATACCTTATCGCAAGCAAATGGGGCAAGGCGGTTTTGAACGAAGAGCTTGACGTGAAGGTTGAAGAGTTGAGCCAGTGGGCAAACAAAACTTTCAGCGATTCAGACCTCGCCGCGCCCTTTTCTTCAGGCAGTAACCATTTTGACGCAATGGTGATAGTCCCCTGCTCTGTCTCCACTCTCGCGAAAATCGCAAACGGCATAGCCGACACCCTTATAACCAGAACCGCTCAGGTTGCCCTCAAAGAAAAACGAAAACTGATTGTCGCCCTCAGAGAAACCCCCCTCAGCACGGTGGCTCTTGAAAACGCCGCGCGGCTGTCTTCATACGGAGCCGTCATAATGCCCATAAGCCCGCCCCACTACACCGGGGCGAAAACTGCGGAAGAACTTGTCGGCGGCTTTGTGAACAAACTTCTCTCAGTCTCCTCCGGCGACCACACGGACGGGTGGCGGAGCGGTGAACTGGATTGAGCGGAAACTTCCTCAACCTGAAGCAGTATATTGACTTCCTTGAAAAAAGGGGCGACCTGAGGCGCGTGAAAACCGAGGTTGACCCGGAACTGGAAATTACCGAAATTGCCTCACGCGAGATGAAGGCGGGAGGTCCCGCGCTTTTGTTTGAGAACGTGCGCGGCTCGCGGTTTCCACTTGCCATAAATCTTTTCGCGTCTGAAGAGAGAATCAAAGCCGCGCTCGGCGGCGACCCCTGTGAAGTTGGCGAGGAACTTGTGGAGATATTTGAAAAGGTCAACCCGCCGTCTGTAAAAGGAGTGTTTTCCGCCCTTCCGAAAATGACGCGAATGCTCTCAATGAGAACAACAAATTCGTGGACATCCGCCGCCTCGCAGAAAAACGAAACTGATGCCGACCTCACAAAACTTCCGGCAATAAAATGCTGGCCCCAAGACGGGGGCAAGTTTATAACCTTCGGGCTTGTGGTAACGCACAGCCCCGTTTCCGGGGCGAGAAATATGGGGCTTTACCGCCTTCAGATATACGACTCAAAAACCACGGGAATGCACTGGCATCCGCACAAGGGAGGCGCGGCGCATTATGACGAGGCGGAAAAAGCGGGGCGCGACCTGGAAGCCGCGATTGTTCTCGGCGGCGATCCCGCGCTTATATTCAGCGCCATCGCGCCGCTTCCCGAAGGGGTGGATGAGATAGCGTTTTCGGGATACCTGCGCCGCAGAGCGGTAAGAATGACAAAGGCGAAAAATTTGTCCATGAACGTTCCGGCAGACGCGGAGATAATAATTGAGGGTGTTGTTCCGAAAAACACGCGCCGCACGGAGGGACCGTTCGGAGACCATTTCGGGCACTACTCTATGGAGGCGGATTTTCCGGTTTTCAAGGCAACCGGAATGACCTTTGCAGACGGCGCGGTGTTTCCCGCAACCGTTGTGGGCAAGCCGCCGCAAGAGGATATGTTTCTCGGAGTGGCGGCGGGTGAAATGTTTTCGCCTCTCATAAGAATTATTCATCCCGAAATAAAAGAGATGTGGGCGTGCCCCGAAGCGGGTTTTCACAACCTTCTTTTCGTCAAAGTGGACGAGCGGTATCCGAAAAATGCCGTTAAATCGATGCTCGCCCTGTGGGGAACCGGACAGCTCGCCCTCACAAAATGCATGGTAACCGTGTCGGGAGACGTCAACCTGCGCGATTTTTCCGCCATACTTGAGGAGATAGGGAAGAATTTCGACCCGCGAGACGATTTTCTGCTTATTCCCACCGCCCCGCTGGACACGCTGGACTTCACAAGCGGAAGTTTCAATGTGGGAAGCAAGATGGGAATAAACGCCGTTAAAAAACCCGGCAGACCGCAGGCGCGATACTGCTCTTCTGTTCCCGACCCCAGAGAAAAACATCCTGAAATAAAAGACTGGCGTTTGCTTGCGGGCGGATTTTTCGCCGCGCAGGTTGAGGGAAATCCCAAAGGGCTTATAAGGCGTATTTTCGAAACTCCCGGTTTTGAAAACATCAGAATCGCCGCCCTTGTGAGCGAAGACATCAACGTCCATGACGACACCGAACTGATATGGGGAATTTTCACGCGCTTTGACCCGCGCCTTGACATAGAGTTTGAAAGGACGAGTCCGCTCGGCTCCGACATCTCACGCGAAGGGCGTATGGGAATAGACGCGACAAAAAAGGAGTGGTATCCTGAAGTAACGGAAATGACGCCTGAAATAAAGGCGCAAGTGTCTGAAAAGTGGAACAGTTACCGGAACTCATAGAAAAACTGTGCGTTGACAAATCCCTGCTTCCCATACTCAAAAAGGTGGAGGCGGAACAGCGGCTGTCGTTTGATGACGGCGTGCGTCTTCTTGAAACGGACGATTTGCACGCGGTTGGAATGATGGCGGATTTCGTCAAACGCAGAAGAAGCGGCGACAAGGTCTATTTTGTTGTCAACCGGCACATAAACCCTTCCAATATCTGCGCGATTTCGTGCAAGTTCTGCGCCTTCGGGAAAACAAAAAAGGCGGCGGACGCTTATGAGATGTCCATACCGCAGATTGTGGGAATGCTGCACGATGATTTGCGCGAGGTTCACATAGTTGGCGGGCTTCATCCCGACTGGGATTTTGAGCATTATCTTGACATTGTGCGGGCGATTAAAGAGGCGCAGCCCTCGTGCCATATAAAGGCGTTCACCGCAGTTGAGATTGACTGGTTCTCGGAGATAAGCGGCAAGCCGCTTGAGCGAGTGCTTGAGGATTTGACAGACGCCGGAGTGAACGCGCTGACCGGAGGCGGGGCGGAGATATTGCATCCTGAGATACGGAAAAAAATATGCGCGCCGAAAACTGTGGCGACCCGCTGGGAGGAGATTCACAGGCTCGCGCACAGAATGAACATTCCCACAAACGCCACAATTTTGTACGGGCATTTGGAGAAGCCGTTTCATGTGATAGACCATTTTGAGCGTTTAAGAAATGTTGAAGACGAGGCGCCGGGATTTTTCGCGTTCATTCCGGTTTTGTTTCAGCCTGAAAACACGGGGCTTAAAGATGTTCCGCCCTTCCCCGCTTCGTATGATATGAAGATTCACGCCGTGGCGCGTCTGTTTCTGGACAATATTCCGCACATAAAGGCGTATTGGATAACCCTTGGCGAGAAAGCCGCGCAAGTTGCCCTTCACTACGGCGCGAGCGACGCAGACGGAACGATTATGCGCGAAAAGATAATCCACGACGCCGGAGCCCCCTCCGAACTGGGACACAGCAGGGATTTTATGGTGAATATGATAAAAAACGCCGGATACGTTCCGGTTGAAAGAGATGCTCTTTACAATGAATTGAGGGTGTATTAAGAATGTCAATCAACTTTTTTCGCTAAGAAGTTGACACACAAACCATCGAACAAAAACCCTTGATTGTTTGTATTTGTCATAAACCTCATCCAGAGTATGTTCGTTAGGTTGCGCGGCAATGTTATTATGGATAAGAGCATTCCGTTTCCTTCCAATCTCCATAAATGTTCTTATAGATTCCTTTAATTTGCTAGATCGTTCTACCTTATTTTTCATCTTGTTTTTGAAGTCAACTCCAAATAATCCGAACAACTTGTTTGCGTTATTCGCACTCTTCCAATCAAACCAACTGTAGTACTGATACCCAACAGCTTGTTTCTTTACAAAACAAGCAAGGACAGGGTTGTGCGTGACTTGGTTGGTAAACCTAATAACGCCACTTGTTAGATTACATTCAAATTCACTTGCAATCGCAATAATAAGATATTTGGTTAATGATTCTTGCAGTGTGGAAGAGACAGAAGGCTTATTATGAGCTGAAACCAAGGTTAACGATTCAGAAAATCTTTCGTACATATCCTTGATTTTCATTTTCTAAAGTGACTCTCTATAGTGTTGTAATAATTTCTCTCGCTCTATCAAGCCTCTTGATTACATTTTGCTTGGAAGTTGTATTGCTTTTAATAGTCGAGTCAAAAGATTCATCTATTTCCAGATCTTCAACTTCTTTTGAATCAACCTTATTATTTAAGAAACGCCTTTCTTCAAATGCTTTTCTACATGTAGCTACAAAAGCGGCTTCGTAGAGTGCAAAGTTGAAACGGTTGTTCTTCTTGAAAATACTACTCGGCAAATCTGAGCAAGCATCTAAAAAGGAGATAAAGAGTTTCTTCAAGTAAATGTTTTGTTCTTGGTTGTTCTTCATGCTTTTACTTGAAAATTGATTGAGAAATTTCACCATGGAAGGAACATAGTTATTCTCGTCAATAAGGAAAGCAAATCCCCTCAGTAGGATTTCAATGTCTTTCATGTGAATGTCTGGCTCCCCGCTACCTATAAAATTCCTCCAAGCATCCATGTTATTGATTTCATGCAAAGTTCTGTAGAATTCGGAGTTGTACATACTTGTACGAATCTCCTGCGGACGTAAATTCATCCCCCCGGTGTTGAGGCGATTGAAAAGTTCAAACATTGAAGAATGGCTTCCATCATCAGGAGAAGTTTGTTTGACTATGACATTTCTAATTGTCCTTAAATCAAACTGAGGTTTATAATCTCCTAGAGTTGAGTAATTCAATCCATGAAATCTATTTTGTCTATTTGGCAGTTTCGCAGGCAAGCGAAGATTAAATGTCTGAAAATAAGAGTCATCGTTCAGTATACTTTCCGGTATAGAACCCTGTTCATCAAAAACATGGCGGATTTCCACTCGCTTATCTTTTTTAGGAAATCGCTTTGTAACAAAGTAGTAGATGGACATTAAGCGTTGTTGCCCATCTAAAACCAAGAATTCATTGCGATTCTTTTCATACAAAAAAATCTGAGGTATTGGTAGCCCAAGAAGAATTGACTCTATCAGCTTAGAAGCACGGCTTATATCCCACACAAAATTGCGTTGAAAACCGGGTATCTTGACAGCACCGGATTCTATAAAACTGTACAGGGTAGTTATATTGAAGTCGTTTGGAGAGGATGTTATGTCGTACTCTTCAATCTGGGTCTCATCTTGACCCTCATCAGTATAGTCCCGAAACCATTTACTATCTTGATTGCCTTCATTCATGTGAATTATCCTTCCTAAGTGCACGTTAAGCATAGACTTGTGCAATTGGCCTGTCAACTTGATATACTAACCTACATAGCCGTGCATTTGAGGGCAGTCCTCGGAAAGATTATGAAACTTACATCGCCAGCATTAGAAAAGCCGGAGATAGACAAAGACATTCACCAAGGGAGCGTAGAAGACCGTTTTTTAGAGAGTATCTACGACCTTGACGAAGATCTGGAAAGGCAGTTCGACACAGCCCTACTCACAGACCGCAACCTCACGCGGAAGGTTGTCAGTTTTCAAGCAAACAAAGCAAAGCCTCAATACCGTTGGTATAAGTACAAAGAGGCATTCTCAGTTGACTTGGTTGAGTATCTGATTGAAAAATACAAGGTGGATTCAGGTCCCATTCTTGACCCCTTTGCCGGAGCAGGGACTGCCTTATTTGCCGCGTCCGCTCTCGGACTTGATACAGACGGCATTGAACTTTTGCCCGTTGGACAAAAGATAGTTGAGGCGCGACTGCTAACACTGAACGGAAATGCGAAACAAAGCATGGACAGAATGAAGCGTTGGCTTGTTGAAAAGCCGTGGGAAACAACGGAAAGGCATAAAGAGTTTTCGGTTCTGAGAATAACTGAAGGGGCTTATCCAAAAGAGACCGAGCAATCAATACAGAAATATCTTTCGTGCTTGGAGTCGGAGAAAAGTGAGGATGCTTCTATTCTGTTATTTGCCCTTCTCTGTGTTCTGGAGTCTATCAGTTATACAAGGAAAGACGGTCAATACCTGCGGTGGGACTACCGGTCAGGCAGAAAGGGTTTTGGAAAGAAGATATTCAACAAGGGAGTAATAGAACCTTTTACAAAGGCAATCTGCGCAAAAATCGAGGAAATACTCTCAGACATCCAAGGGGAAGGAAAGAATTTGTCGCTTTTTCATTCAAATGGCAAAGCAAGGACGCAAGGGAAAGTAGCCTTGCTTAATGGCTCATGTTTAGATGTTATGCCAACTTTAAGTTCTGACCACTATTCCGCCATTGTAACCTCACCGCCCTACTGTAACCGCTATGACTACACGAGAACTTATGCCCTCGAACACGCGATTTTAGGAGTGTCAGAGGAAGACAATCTCAGATTAAGACAAACAATGATTAGTTGTACCGTGGAGAACCGGGAAAAAGAGATACTTTCCATAAATCCTTCATGGGACAAACCCGTCGAGATTTGTAACTCTCTACCCCTACTCTCAGAAATACTTTCCTACCTTGATTCAATGAAGAAAAGCAAATCCTTGAACAACAATGGCATTCCCAGAATGGTGAGAGGTTATTTTTATGAATTGGCATGTGTAATCCAGGAATGTTTCAGAGTTCTTGGAGAAGGCGGTTACATGTTCATGGTCAATGACAATGTGCGCTATGCCGGAGCATCAATATCAGTTGATTTGATTCTCTCTAAAATTGCGGAAGAAGTTGGTTTCAAGGTAGAAAATATACTTTCATTGCCTCAAATGAAGGGAAACAGTTCCCAACAGATGGGTATGCACGGCAGAGACGCACTTAGAAAGTGTGTTTATGTTTGGAGAAAATAATTGACTAATACAACTCATAACCATATTGCCAGCCACAAGTCCCTTGTTACGCCATACGAACAAACAAGAGCGGGCTTTCTGGCGATGGCACTTGAAAAAAACCGTAGAGCAATTCCTTTTGTGGAAGAAGTAAAGGCGTTGAAAGCAATGGTTTCAAAAACCGAAACTCCGAAAGACCTTCTTGGGCTTGAGGAGATTCAAACACCTTTGCTGACCGCCGCAGGGGTGTCGGAAAAAGCACTTAAACACCTAACCGAGCAAGATAAAAAGCAAGCAATACTAAATCTGATTGAAAACTTTCTTGAGCCTGCGGGTGCAAAGTTTGTTGATGAACTCTTGTACAGATTTTTGTTGATACGAGGAGACACTTTAGGCGGCAAGATGAGAAACATCGCCGGAACACTTGGGGAGTGGAAGTTCACAAGGATGTTGATTTCAACTCTGTCAATTCAGTCAAGAGATTTTCAATACTTGAACTCGGAAAGTCTGGAATGGACTGCGGGCAATGCTGAAGATGCCGAGATTGAACAAAGAACAAAGGGGCTTTCCTGGAATTTCAATGGAAAGCCAAAAACATTGCTCTATAACTTGACCGTTCCCGTAATTAAGAAAAATGTTGACCTCTGCCTCCTCAGTTGCGAGCCGGAAAGATTAAGCGATGTAAAAGAAAAGTCTTTGCTAATCCGTGACCCTAAGAATTATCTTGCTTTGGGCGAGATCAAAGGGGGGATTGACCCTGCGGGTGCTGACGAGCACTGGAAGACAGCAAATAGTGCCCTTGAACGTATAAGAGCTGGATTCAAGAAGAAAAATGCCACCCCTTTCACCTTCTTTGTTGGAGCGGCTATAGAAATAGAAATGGCAAAAGAAATATTTGACCAACTCAGAAAAGGAACCCTGAAAACGGCCGCAAACCTTACTAATGAAAGCCAGGTTGTGGCTACATGTGAGTGGCTGACAAAGATATAACAATTCTCTCAATGCCTACAAAAAAACTCATTAGTATCAGCGACTTCCACCGCAAAGCGAAAGAAACACTTCCGCAAATGTTTTATGACTATTACGCATCGGGAGCACATGATGAAATCACGCTCGCAGACAACAGCGAGGCTTACAACCGCATACGGCTCAGATACAGAGTGATGGTTGACGTTTCAAAGCGGGATATGTCTGTTGATATTCTGGGTAAAAAGGCGTCTATGCCGATTCTGGTGGCTCCGACCGCTTTTCACGGGCTTGCGTCTCCCGAAGCGGAGATTGCTACCGTTAAAGCCGCAAACGCGGCAAAAACGCTTATGATTCTCAGCACCCTGTCAAACACAACGCTGGAAGACGTTAAAAAAGAGGCGTCAGTCCCCCTGTTCTTCCAACTCTATGTGTACAGAGACAGGAGCGCGACCGAAGAACTGGTGAAAAGAGCCGAACACGCGGGCTACGAGGCAATTGTGGTTACGGTTGACGCGCCCATTCTGGGAACTCGCGAACGGGATGTTCATAACGACTTCCGCCTGCCCGAAAAACTGACAATTAAAAATATGACCGCCGCGCAGCTTGAAAAAATGAGCGAAGAAACCGGCTCGGGGCTCGGCAACTACTTCGCGTCATCAATAGACCCTTCACTTTCGTGGAAAGACATTGAATGGCTGAAAAGCGTAACAAAACTTCCCGTTATCGTAAAAGGTGTTGTACACCCCGAAGACGCGAAAATCGCCCTTAAAAGCGGCGCGAGCGGCGTGGTGGTTTCAAATCACGGGGGAAGACAGCTGGACACAAGCCCGGCAACAATAGACGCCCTGCCCGATGTTGCCGAATCAATGGACGGAAAAGGAACCCTTCTTGTTGACGGCGGAATACGGCGCGGAACGGATGTGTTCAAAGCCCTCGCGCTGGGAGCAGACGCCGTTCTAATTGGAAGACCCATATTGTGGGGGCTTGCCGCCGAAGGCAAAAACGGAGCGAATCAAGTGCTTGAAATCCTCCGGGCGGAGTTTGACAAAGCCATGATGCTTTGCGGTTTCCGCTCCACGGAAGAGATTAAAACAAAAGGAAAAGAAATACTGTTCCAGCCGCCGGGCGTTTAGAGCAGATTGTAAATCAGCATAAATATGTAGCGCATATTCGGGCTTTTTTTCTGCGCGTTCAACTTCGGCTGGAGGTTGCTTATGCCCCCGAAAAGCGCCCCGTTATACGTGCCCGCAACTACGCTGAACTCCGCAAAATCAATAAGCGGCTCACTTGGGTCGGAAAGCGGACGCACATTTCTCTCCGCCGCGCTTATCCTGATTCCGTCACCTTCAACACGGGCGAGAAACCACCTCTGCGAATCGGGAAGCATGTACTCAATGCCGTCGCCAACCTTACCTTTCAACAACTCCCATTCCTTCTCAGGCGGGTCTCCAAAATCTATTCTTCTGTCCTTCAGCATTCTCTGCGCCTCCCTTCAAACGTGCTTGTTTTACTATAACTGACCGATACAATTAGCCGAAAATGGAACATCAGGAACTCAGAGACCGCCTGAAGGGACTTATTGAAGCCGGAGCCGGAGCCGAAATTGCAAGCGCGCTGGACGGAATTCACCCTTCAGAAATAGCGGAAATAATAGGCGCGCTGGACAGAAACGGGCAGTCATCCGTTCTCTCCTCGCTCGACAGCCATGTCGCGTCCGAGGTTTTTCCCGAACTGGACGAAAGCATCAGAGAGAAACTGCTTGAAGAACTTGACGAACAGCAGATAGCGGACATCGCGGAGGAAATGGACTCTGACGACGCGACAGACCTTATACAGGAACTGCCCGAAGAAAAAGCCGAAGACGTTCTGTCCAAAATAGACCCCGAAGAACTGAAAGAGGTTGAGCCGCTTCTGCAGTATCCCGATGACTCTGCGGGCGGAATTATGCAGACCGAAGTTCTGAAAGGGTTTCCGGAATCGCAGGTGAGGGAAACCGTTGAAAAGATAAGGGAACTCTCGCAGTCAACCGAACTTGACGAATACCACAGGGTTTATGTTGTTGACATCAAAGACCGGCTTGTGGGCAGTGTTTCGCTTGGAAAACTGGTGATTGCAGACGGCTCATCTCAGTTGATGAGCATTATGGAAACCGTGCCGCAGGAAATGGTTGTCTCCCCTCTCACAGACCAGGAGGAAGCCGCCGTAACTTTCAAAAAATACGACCTGCTTTCCGCCCCCGTTGCCGATGAAGACGGAAAACTGCTTGGCAGAATCACAGCAGACGACATAATGGACGTTATAGAGGAAGAGGCGGAGGAAGACATTTTGCAGATGGCGGGTGTGGGCGGAGATCACCTGCATCCGATACACACGCCCACTCTTGAAAAAATCAAAGTGAGAATTCCGTGGATTGTTTTCACCCTTCTGGGCGAACTGCTGATAGCGTTTCTGGTTTTGAAACACTATCAGGTAACGCTTGAAGAGTTTGCCATTCTCGCGGCTTTTATGCCCGCAATTATGGCGGCGGGCGGAAATGTGGGCGTGCAGACAAACACCGTCATAATCAGGTCTCTTGGAATGGGAACCATAAGCAGCGGGAATGTGATATCTATTTTGTTCGCGGAGATAAAGGTCGGCATGGTGCTCGGCTTGCTCTGCGGGGCGATGGGCGCGTTCACGGTCGGGTTCATAAATCCCGGACAGCCGGACAACCTTATGGTTGGCACTGCGGTGTTTGTGGCGATGATTTCCGCCACTTTGGCAACCTCGTCAATCGGCGTTGTTCTTCCGATGGCTCTTAAGAAACTGAACATAGACCCCGCGGCGTCTTCCGGTCCGTTTTTGATGATGTTTAACGACATTCTCGGCTCCGTTTTCTACCTGTTTGTGGGAACTATTCTTCTGTTTTGACAAACCCCGACATACACAGTTTTGAAGCCCTGCTTATAAAAAAAATTCCGGTTGGAGAATCAGACATAGCGGTAACGCTGTTCACGGAGCGGCGCGGAAAAATAAGGGCTTTCGCGAAAAATGCGGCTTCCAGCAGAAAACGTTTCGGCGGAAGGCTTGAGCCGTTCACTCTTTTGAATATTGAACTCACCGAGACACGCGGCGGCAGAAAAGTCCTTCAAAGCTCGGAGATTGTTAAAAGTTTTGAGGATGTGGCAAACAACATGAGCATATTTCTCAAAGCGAATTGCGTTCTTGAGATAATAGACTCTGCGGTAACAGCGGAAGATGTTCCCTGCGAAGACCTTTTCACCGAAGCGGCGGACGCCCTTTGTGAGATGAGCAAAGGAAAAGGTTTTTCCGCAATGCTGAGGTTTCAAGCCGCTTCGCTTAAATCCCTTGGATACGGAATAGATTTTTCCCGGTGCGCTGTTTGCGGCGGTAAAAAACCGGAGCGCGGGTTTCTTGTTTTTCCGTCCGGAGAGTTCCTCTGCGCCCCCTGCGGCCGCAAATGTGCGGAAAAACCCGCCCGCTCCATACAGTTAAAAGACGGCGCGAAAAACGCGGCGCGGGCGCAAAGCAACATAAACTGTCTCAACGATTTCTTTCAGTATCAGACGGGCGCGGTGTTGAAATCCGCGAAACTTCTGGAGAATATGCTGACACTATGAGCGCGGTAAAAACGAAAAAAAGCGGCAAAGTTCCCGGATTTCTTTTCTCATCGCTTGCGGCGGGAATTAAGAAAAGCGGAAGCGACCTCGCCCTCATCTACTCAGAAAAGCCCGCCGCCGCTTCTGCGGTTTTCACAACCAACCGCCTGAAAGCGGCTCCCGTTGTTCTGGGCGCGAAGCGGATAGGCAAAGGTGTTTGTCAGGCAATTCTTGTCAACAGCGGACACGCAAACGCGATGACCGGGCAGAAAGGCGATAAAGCGGCTGTGGACACAACCCTCGCTCTTGCGCGGGAGTTAAAAATTCCCGCTTCCCTTGTAATCCCGTCATCAACGGGGGTTATAGGCGGCGTTTTTCCCGCACAGAAAGTAGTAAAAGCGGTTCCGCGTCTTGTCTCCGGTCTTTCTGAGGGCGGAGCGGAGAAAGCGGCGCGGGCGATAATGACGACAGATTCGTTTCAGAAAATAGCGGTAAAAAAAGTAAAAATCGGCGGATGCACGGGAACGGTTTGCGCCATAGGAAAAGGCGCGGGAATGATATCGCCCGATATGGCGACCATGCTTTGTTTTGTTCTTACGGACATAAAGGTTTCAAAAACTGTTATGGACAAAACGCTTCGCTCTGCGGTGGAAGGCTCTTTCAACCGGATAATTGTGGACGGGGATATGTCAACAAACGATTCGGTTTTTCTGCTCTCAAGCGGCGCGCTTGAAAACAAGCCGTTTCCAGCTTCCGGTGCAGACGGCGCGAAGTTTTCAAAAGCCGTAGAGGGTGTGTGTTTTGAGATAGCGGAGATGATAGTGAGAGACGGTGAAGGGGCGACAAAGGTGGCGAGGGTTGAGGTTGAGGGGGCAAAAAACGCGGCGGATGCTGATAAAGCGGCGCGGGCGGTTGGCGGTTCGGTGCTTGTAAAGACCGCGTTGTTTGGAGAAGACCCTAATTTCGGGAGGATTGCCGCCGCGGTTGGAAGGTCGGGAATTAAATTCAATCCGGCAAAGATGGATATTTTCATCGGCGGGTTGAAGGTTGTCGGGTGCGGGGTGGAGATGCCAAATGCCGAAAAGAAAGCCGCAAAAACAATGAAAAAAAGCGAGTTTACAATTAAAATCCGCCTTTCCGAAGGCAAAGCAAAATCGTTCATCCTCGCATCCGATCTGTCGGTTGATTATGTGAAGTTGAATTCGGAATATAGGAGTTGAGTGCAGAATTTGTTATAATCACTTCGTTATGGAAGCAACGGCAAAGCAAAAAGTTCAACTCATTCTGGACAAGCTGCCTGATGATTGCTCTCTGGAAGATGTGCAGTATCAGATTTATGCGGTTGAAAAAATCCGCAGAGGCTTGGCAAGAGCTGAAGCGGGAGAAACTCTGACACAAGAAGAGACGGAGAAGAAATTCAGTAAGTGGCTCTCACGTTAGTCTGGTCTCTGGAAGCAGTTGAAGACCTTGAGATAATCGCCGATTTTATAGCGAGGGACTCTGATTTTTATGCGGCTTCGGTTGTTTCTTCAATAATCAAAACTGCGGTGTCAATTCCAGCCTTTCCGTTCATCGGCAGGGTTGTTCCTGAAATCAACGATAACAACATAAGGGAACGCATTGTGTTCAACTATCGGCTTGTGTATCAAATAAAAGACAACGCTATAGTCATTGTCGCAATCCTTCACGGAAAGAGGCAGATTGACAATGTTTCTGAGAGGCTGGAGTGATGACAATTACAGAAGTTCAACCGAAAGACGGCTACAAACTTTACATCGTGGCGGAAGATGGCAGGTCGGGGCTTTTTGATGTCTCGCCCTACCTGAGGCTGGAAGCATTTGAGGAACTGAAAAACGCGGAAAGTTTCCGCAAAGTCAGAAACAGCGGTTATTTCGTTGAATGGGACTGCGGAGCCGACTTGTGCGCGGACACTATTGAAGCGGAATGGAAGCCACACTCGGAACACAGTAGTTGAATATCATTTTGGACGAAGAAGCTTAAGAATTTCTTTGTAGTGAGGGTTATTCTTTAGCCCTTTCCACCACACAAAAGCTGTAACACCGTCCTTACTCTTCGCTTCTATATTCGCCCCTGCTTTCACTAATGCCCTTACTGCTTCGGGTTCGCCTATTAATGCTGCATGAATCAGAGGTGTGTTGCCCTTTTCATTTTTTGCTTCTATATCTGCCCCTGCTTTCAAAAGTTCTTGTATTACTTTTATTCTCAATGCTATTTTATCTTTATCTTCATCATATTCGGTTTTTATCACTTGTACCGCCAACATCAGAGGTGTCCACTCACTCTTATTTCTGCCTTTTCCTTCCTCAATCTCTAAATTGACATCCGCCCCTGCCTCTGCCAATTCCTTTACTACTTTAGGATGTCCTGTCGTTGCTCTTACGGCCATTACTAAAGGCGTAACATTGCCTTTTTTCATCTTTGCGTTCACATCCGCCCCCGCTTTCAACAACTTTTGTACTGCTTGAGTGTGCCCTTCACTTGCCGCATACATCAAAGCTGTAATGCCCTGCTCTGTCTCTGCATTAACATCTGCCCCTACATCCAGCAGTTTTTTCACTTCTTTGGTTTTACCTCTCTTTGCCGCAATCATAAGAGGTGTTCTACCGTATTTATCTCTTCCTGTGTTGCTAACTTTGCTCTGCTTATGTGAGGGCGAACTAGATGTTCTCTTGGTCGAACTGTTATCAGTTAACGAACCAAAAAGAGAAAAACATACTATTGCGGAGATTAAAAAGAGTAGAGAAGTACGTCCGCGCGTCTGCCAACTTTTTGGAATAAAAATAAAAATCGTTGGTTTGATAAGTCCAACTAATAAGGCAAGCAAAGAAAGAAAAAATAACAACGCAAATAAAACATCCATCGGGATAAATCCTCCAACAGGGGGTCAGTTTATCATACCCCGATAATTTCCGCTATTGACCTAATGCCCTCTCTCTCCATAAACCGAACAAGCCCTTTGTTGATGTTTCCCGCAACTCCCGCGCCCTCTCCGCGTATGGCGGTGAAAACTTGCAGAGCGTTCGCTCCGGCTTTCAATTTTTCAAGCGCAGTTTCAGTGTCTTTTACTCCGCCGGAACCGATGATTGTTATCTTTCCACCCGTCTGCGAACGGATGTGCTTTATCCTTTCAGTCGCAAGTTTTCTGTAATCAGCGTCATCACCGCTCACTCCGCCGCTTTCGTCTTTCCACCTTTCGCCGTATTTCGCCTTTACGTCAGACGAGTTTGTCGTGTTTGTCGCGATAATTCCCGCCGCACCGGACGATATTACGGCTTCTATCACGCCGTCTGTTTCCGAAAAAGAAAGTTCAGGTGATATTTTCGCATACACGGGAACCTTCCCGCCGCCCTCACCCGCAACAGCAATAACGGCTTTCAGTATCTCAGAAAGAGACTTTGCCGCTTGAAAATCTCTCAACCCCGGAGTATTCGGTGAACTCACATTCACCGCAAAATAAGACGCAAAACGCAACATCTTTCGCGCCACCCCGGCATGCTCCTCAGGAGCGTTTTGCGGCTCACTGTCTTTGTTCAGCCCAATGCTTATCCCAACAGGCATAGGGAAAGGAAATGACTTTTCCAGATTTTCCGCAACGCCTTCCACGCCGGGGCTGTTAAAACCCAGCCGGTTCAGAAACACACCCGGAGCAAGGGAAAACAAGCGCGGCTTCGGATTGCCGCCCTGCGGACGCAAAGTTACGGAACCAACCTCAGCGCAGGCAAAACCCATCGCCCTCATTCCCTCAACCGCCCTTCCCTTTTTATCCCATCCGGCGGCAACTATCAGGGGATTCTCTAAACGCAAACCGTCAAACTCAACTTCAAGCCGCTTGTCAGTGAAACGCCTTCCGCCGTTTGAAGCAACCTCTGAGAGAAAAAGCGTAAGCGGTGTTTTCGCGGCAAAATGCAAACCCTCAACCGCGAAAGAATGTAGGGTTTCAGAATCAAATTTGTCGAGAAGCGGGCTGATGAAGTTTTTGTATATCGCCATTGCTACACGTTGAAACGGAAAAGCATAATGTCTCCATCACAAACCTCGTAGTCTTTTCCCTCTGACCTCATTTTTCCGGCTTCCCTTGCGGCGGCTTCGGAACCCGCGCCCACAAAATCCTCGTATTTAATCGTTTCCGCCCTGATAAAACCCTTCTCAAAATCGGAGTGTATCACCCCCGCCGCTTGTGGAGCTTTCGTTCCGCGCTGTATCGTCCACGCCTTCGCCTCTTTCGGACCGGCGGTGAAGTAGGTTATAAGACCAAGCCCCGAATACGCCGCTTTTACAAGTTTTTCCAAACCCGTTCTGTCAATTCCCATCTCACGGAAAAACTCTTCCCTGTCTTCGGGATTAAACTGCGATATCTCCTCCTCTATCTTTGCGCACACGCTCACAACAGGGCTTGACGTTTTTTGCGCGTGGCTCTCAACCGCCTTTGTGTACTCCGAACCCCGCCCGCCGTCTCCCTCGTTGCAGACATATAAAAACGGCTTCGCGGTCAGAAGAAACAACTGCTGGGTTTCATTAATCTCCCGCCACCCCTCAAAAGCGCGGGCAAGGTTCCCCTTTTCAACAAACTCTCTTAACTCCGTAACAGACTCCAACTGCTTCCTTGTCTCCTTGTCTCCCCCTTTTGACTGCGAATCAAGTTTGCCCTCTCTTTTTTCAAGAGTCTCAAGGTCTTTCAAAATCAATTCCGTCTCAATTGTCGCGATGTCTCGCGCGGGGTCTATGCCGCCGTCAACGTGGGTAACATCGCCGTCTTCAAAACAGCGCACAACATGAACTATGAGGTCAACCTCGCGAATGTGCGAAAGAAAGGCGTTGCCCTTGCCCTTGCCCTCAGACGCGCCTTTTACAAGACCCGCGATGTCAACAAACTCAATAAAAGTGGGAACCGTTTTTTCCGGCTTGACGATTGCCTCTATCCTGTCCAGCCGTTCATCCGAAACCTCCGCCACACCGATGTTCGGCTCTATTGTGCAGAATGGAAAGTTTGCCGCTTCCGCCTGCCCGCTTGTCAGAGAATTGAAAAGGGTTGATTTGCCGACATTGGGCAGACCCACAACACCGCATTTGAGTCCCATAATTTTATCCCCTCCGGGAAAGACGGGGTGAATGACCGGACTTGAACCGGCGACCTCCGAGGCCACAACTCGGCGCTCTAACCAGACTGAGCTACATCCACCACAATTTTTTCGCGCCCGAGAGGATTTGAACCTCTGACCCACGGATTAGAAGTCCGTTGCTCTATCCGGGCTGAGCTACGGGCGCAGTAAAATCTTAAACTTATCAAGTGGCTCAAATTCTCAAATGGTCGGGGCGAGAGGACTCGAACCTCCGACCCCGGCGTCCCAAACGCCGTGCGCTGCCAAACTGCGCCACGCCCCGTATCCAAATGCGCGTCTATTATACATCGCCATACGCGCGCGGGGCAATTATTAAGAACTTTGCGGCAAATCCGTCAGCCGTCCTTTTTCTCCATTCTGAATTTCTTCCAGTAGCGCGCAAGCCCGCCGGTGTTCATGCCAACCGTGTCCGTGTTTCTGTATGTTTCCAGCATGGTCTTGTCATTTGAACGCGCCAAGACATGCTCTTCAAGAAACTTCTGAAAATCGGGGGCTATCTCCTCTTCGGGAACACCCGCTTCCACCCTTTCGCCAACCCAAGATGAAAACCGCTCAAGGTTTTCTGAAAGTTCGTCAAGGTGCTCAGAAACGTCCGAATGTTCGCCGAAATGGGTCGGGCAGAGAAAGTCCGGCGAGATTTCGCGAATCTTTTTCACCGTCTCCTGCCACAGTTCTATGTTTATCTCCGGCGCGGGAGTTGGCGGGATAACGGCGCCTGAGTTTATCCTCACGCCCGCCGAGTCTCCCGAAAAGAGCGCGCCGTCAACCAGATAACTGTGGTGATGCCCCGCGTGCCCCGGAGTGTCAAAAGCGCGTATTTTCACATTGCCGAGAGAGACCGTCTCGTTGTCCTCAACAACTTTCACGTTGTCTGACGGAACGGGATTGATGTCTCCCCACAGGGTTTCCATCTTGTCGCCGAAAACCCTGGCGGCGGATGAAACCAGACGCTCAGGAGCGATGAGATGCTCCGCGCCCTTTGGATGAACGTAAACTTTCGCGCCGTGCCGGGCGTATATCCACGCCCCGCCGCTGTGGTCAAGATGTATGTGCGTTACGAAAACGTGCCTTACCTCACCGGGCGATACGCCAAGATTTTCAAGTTCATTGCTTACCGTCTCGAAAGTGGATGCGGGCCCGCTCTCTATAAGCGCAAGCCCTTCGGGGGTGTCAATCAGATACGAGGCGATGACACGGGGCGAAATAAAATTGTGGTCTATTATCTTTGCTGTCATAAATTAAAATCTACTAACAGGAACTGAATTTCACAAGGCGGAAATACGAAAAAAATGACCCCTCTCCTCAAACTCAAAACACCGCAATCGCACGCAAGCATCTGGGTAAAACTTGAAA
This sequence comes from Thermodesulfobacteriota bacterium, assembly GCA_965226585.1. Taxonomy (GTDB): domain Bacteria; phylum Desulfobacterota_D; class UBA1144; order Nemesobacterales; family Mycalebacteriaceae; genus Mycalebacterium. The sequence continues at coordinate 1,043,265 of OZ245366.1, forward strand.
ACCTGACCGGCTCGGGCAGCTCCAAGGAAAGAATATGCTCCGCGATAATATCTGACGCCGAAAAGCGCGGGCTCCTTGTTCCCGGAAAAACAACCGTGACGGAAGCCACAAGCGGAGACACCGGCATAGCCCTTTCGTTTCTGTGCGCGGCAAGGGGATACGAAGTCGCGCTGTTTATGCCCGAAGAAAAGAGTAACGCCAAAAAAGCCATCGCCGTGGCGTACGGAGCGAAAATTTTTGAGACCCCGCCGGACGAAGGAATACCCGGAGCGATAAAACGGGCGCGGGAGTTTGTTTCTGAAAAGCCGAAACTGCGTTTCCTCACAAATCAGTTTTCAAATCCGCTGAACCCGGAAACTCACGCGAGCATAACGGCGCGGGAGATTATCTTTCAGGCGGAGAAAACCGGAGACCCGAAAATTGACGGCTTCGTGATGGGAGTCGGAACGGGGGGAACCGTAACGGGAGTTGGCGCAGAAATAAAAAAACTGTTTCCCTCCGCCCTAGTGGCGGCGGTTGAGCCCGCAAACTCGGCCGTTCTGTCGGGAGGCAAGGCGGGAAAGCACTCCATATCCGGCATCGGGGCGGGCTTTGTTCCCGGTGTTCTGGACAGTTCGGTTTACGACAGTGTTATCACGGTAACAGACGAAGACGCCTTGAGCGGGGTTAGAGAACTGGCGCGGGAAAACGGACTGTTCACGGGGCTTTCATCAGGGGCGAACTACGTTGCCGCCTTAAAGGTGGCGCGGGAAATCGGCGCGGGCGGAAAGGTGATTACAATCGTGTGTGATTCGGGAGACCGGTACTTTGAGCTGTAAACCCGTAGGAATAAACGCAGACGGATTGAAACGGGCGGGAGCGTGTGATAATTTAAGAAATCCGTCATGAAAGGCAGTATATTCAGAAACATATTTATCTGGCTGCTCATATTTGTGGGACTTGTAGCGTTTTATCAGTTCAAGGATTCCGCCAAAGAGAAGCCGCTGGACGTATCTTACAGCGATTTCCTTATTCATCTTGAAAAGGGAAAAGTCCGCGAAGTGAAAGTCGGGCTTGAAAGCAGCAGGATTGAAGGCTCTTTCGTTAAGGGCTTTGCTCCGCCCGGAGCCGTTATGGAAGAAGGGGCGGACGGAGCCGCCGTTACACAGCCCGAATATATTGAGTTCAAAACCTTCGGTCCCGTGGGCGAGGACTACTTGCTTCAAACCTTGATAAAAAGCGGCGCAACCTTTAGCTATGACAACAAATCCGACAGAACCCTTGGGCAGATACTTATAAGCTGGGGGCCCATTCTTTTTCTGATACTGCTTGTGATGCTGTTTTTGCGCCAGATGCAGACGGGCGGCTCGCGGGTGATGTCTTTCGGCAAAAACAAGGCGAAGATGCTGAACAAGGAACACAACAAGGTTACCTTCAAAGATGTCGCGGGAATTGACGAGGCAAAAGATGAAGTCAGCGAGATAGTGGAGTTTTTGAAAAATCCCGCCAAGTTCACCTCAATCGGCGGCAGAATACCGAAGGGGATACTGCTTGTCGGCTCTCCGGGAACGGGAAAAACCCTGCTTGCCCGCGCGATTGCCGGCGAGGCGGATGTGCCTTTTTTCCTCATAAGCGGAAGCGATTTTGTTGAGATGTTTGTGGGCGTGGGCGCGTCTCGCGTGAGAGACCTTTTCGCGCAGGCGAAAAAGAACTCGCCTTGCATAGTTTTTGTGGACGAACTTGACGCGGTCGGCAGGCACCGGGGCGCAGGGCTCGGCGGCGGGCATGACGAAAGAGAGCAGACGCTGAACCAATTGCTTGTTGAGATGGACGGTTTTGAAAGCAACAGGGGAACGATAGTTATAGCGGCGACAAACCGCCCCGATGTTCTCGACCCCGCCCTTTTGAGACCGGGAAGGTTTGACAGGCAGATAGTTGTTCCCAGACCAGACCTCAAGGGGCGCGAGGAGATACTTAAGGTTCACTCAAGAAAAACGCCGCTTCAACAAAATGTTGACCTTGGCGTGATAGCGCGCTCAACACCCGGATTTTCAGGCGCGGATCTTGAAAACCTTGTGAACGAATCCGTTCTTCACGCGGCGCACATGGGAAACAGCCTGGTCTCAATGGATGATTTTGAGTACGCCAAAGACAAGGTGATGATGGGGTCGGAGAGAAAAAGCCTTGTTGTCAGCGAAAATGAGCGCGAGGTAACCGCCTATCACGAAGCGGGGCACGCGGTTGTGGCAAAACTCACCCCCGGAGCCGACCCCGTGCACAAGGTAACGATTATCCCGCGCGGAATGGCGCTGGGGCTCACACAGCAAATCCCCGAAGAAGACAAATACATGCAGTCGCGCTCATATCTGAACACGATGATAATGGTTCTGCTTGGCGGACGCGCGGCGGAGGAAATCATATTCAGCGAGCGGACAAGCGGCGCGGGCAACGACCTGAAACGGGTTACGGAGATAGCGAGAAAAATGGTGTGCGAGTGGGGAATGAGCGAAAAGATAGGCCCCATATCCCTCACGAAAGGCGAAGAGCAGGTTTTTCTCGGCAAAGAGTTTCAGAAAAGTTCCGACCACAGCCAGCAAACGGCGGAGGATATTGACAGGGAAATAAAAAGCATCGTGGAAAAAAACTACGAGAAAAGCAAACAGACACTTCTTGATAATCTGGAACTTCTTAAATCCGTCGCGAAGCGGCTGTTGAAAAAAGAAAGCATAAACGGCAAGGAGATTGACGATATAATGGGAGCATCCGACCTGTTCACGAAACATTTCAAAAATGACGGAGCGGAAGCCGGAAGCCGCGCACAATGAACGGCAACATCCAAATAAATACGGACACGCCTCCGGGACCCGCCCTTCTGAAAGCAAGGGACAGGGTTCTCAACACATCAAAAACTCTCGTAATGGGAGCGATAAACCTCACGCCGGACTCGTTCTACGAGCCAAGCAGAGCCGGCGCGGTTGATGAAGCCGTTTCACGCGTTGAGCGTATGCTTGCCGAGGGAGCGGACATCGTGGACATGGGAGCGGAGTCTACGCGCCCGGGTTCAGAGCCGGTTCCGGTGAGCGAGGAAACCGCGCGTCTGATGCCGGTTCTTGAACTGTGCGTTAAAAGATTTGAAAACGCAGTTATATCGGTGGACACCACAAAAGCCCCGGTTGCCGCGCTTGCCCTTGATGCCGGAGCGGCGATGATAAATGACATCAGCGGACTGACTTTTGAGGAAAGTGTGGCGGAAAACGTGGCGCGGGCGGGAGCCGCCATAGTTCTGTCTCACACCCCCGCGCGCCCGGCGGCAATGCAGAGCATGACGAACTACGAAAATCTTATGGAAACCGTAACGGGATCGCTGAAACAGTCCGCAGAAAAAGCCCTTGCCGCCGGAGTGAGTCGCGACTCAATAGTTGTTGACCCCGGAATCGGCTTCGGGAAAACGGAAAGCCAGAACCTTGAGATACTGAACAGGCTTGACGAACTCACCGAACTGCGCCACCCCGTTCTTGTCGGCACTTCGCGCAAATCTTTTATAGGCGGCGTTCTGGGCGGTATTCCCGCGGGGGAAAGGCTTGAAGGAACCGCCGCGACTGTGGCAATAGCAATTATGAAAGGCGCGGCTATTGTGCGCGTTCACGACGTGAAAGAGATGGCGCGCGTGGCAAGAATGTCTGACGCGATAAAAAACAGGATGCCCGCATGAACGAGATTGTTGAAATACTGTCGCTGAATTTTTCAAGCGGCTTCAGCATCAGAGACATCATAGACATGCTGGTTATCACGTTCATTTTCTACAAGCTGATAACGCTTTTACAAACCAAACGCGCTTTACAAATGATATTCGGGCTTTTCTTTATTTTCGTCATCTATATTGTTTCGGGCGAACTGGGAATTTTCACAATAAACTGGGTGCTTGGAGAATTCCTGAGCGCGATAATTGTGATAATAGTTGTGCTGTTTCAGAGCGATATCAGAAAAGCCCTCACAAGCATCGGGCGCGGCTCGTCTCTTCAGAGATTTTTCAAACATTCCGATTACAGCGAAAAGACCGTTGATGAAGTGGTAAAAGCGGCGAACTTTCTGGCAAACAATAAAATCGGGGCGATAATCGCAATGGAGAGAGCAAACAGTCTCGCGGATGCCGCCGAGGGCGGAATTGTTGTTAACACGACTGTTTCGGCTGAAATCCTTATAAGCATATTCAATCCCGGCTCACCGCTTCATGACGGAGGGGTTATTGTTCAGGGAAACAAAATCACTTCTGCGGGCTGTTTCTTCCCGATAGACACAAATCCTGACATTCCGAACCATTTCGGAACCCGCCACCGGGCGGCATTCGGGCTGTCAAACGAAACAGACGCCGCCGTTGTGGTAGTGTCTGAAGAGAGAGGGGAAATATCTCTGATGTTTCAGGGCGAAGGCAATTTCAGCATAGATGTAACGGCTTTGAGAGGCACGCTGATAAAACTGCTTGGGTCAAAACCGGACAAGGAATCGGGAGAAAAACAGTAATGGCTTCCACCGAACAGCGGGCAAGAGAGGAAGGCGCGGAAACACCCGTAAAAACATCGGCTCTGCGTAAAGTTGCGGACATCTTCGCTTCAATAAATTACTGGCGGCTCGGCATCGCCATGTTTTTCTCAATCGTCCTGTGGTTTACGGCAAACTACGAGTCCGACCTTGAAAAAGAAGTTGAAATCCCCATCCACTACATCAACCTGCCGGGAAATCTTGTTATCAGCAACAAACCGTACTTGCCGAATTATGTGAAACTGAGAGTCAAAGGAACGCGCAGTCAATTATCTGCGGTTGCAAAAACAAATGTTGCGATAGACATAGACCTCGCGGATTCCGGCACGGGACTGAAATCACACAAGATAGACCCCGAATCCATACAACTTCCGAGAAACGTGCAGATAGTCAGCATCAGCCCGCGCAAAGTGGGGCTGGACATAGACATGATTCTTGAAAAATTCTCTCCCGTTAAACTGGACATGGGACAGCCGGGACCCGGATATAAAATTGACGGCGAAATAAAGGTCAAGCCCTCAACTGTGAAAATAAAAGGCCCCAACAAGATTGTGCGAGACATAAACGAGGTGATGACCGTTCCCATTGACATAGAGAAAGAAAAATCATCCCTTTCCGTGGATGTGCGTCTGCTCTCTCCGGACTCCCGCGCCGAATTCAGCGAAGCAGACACCGTTAAGGTAACCGTGAACATCGTTGAGTTGAGTCTGGAAAAAACCTTTCGGAGCCTCGAAGTGGAAATGCGCAACGTTCCGAAAAGGGGGAAATACAAACTGGAAACACAAAAAGCAGACATCAAATTTCACGGTCCCCGCTCTCTTATAAACAGCCTCAACAGCGATGACATCAAGATATACGTGAACGCCCGGGCGGCGGGATCTCTCAGACAGGGCGGAACAAAAACCTTCACCCTTTACGCCGACTACCCTCACGGCGAACAGATTCAATTGATAAGCATAGAGCCGCAGAATGCCGGAATAAAGAGAGAGAGAGAAGAAAAGAAGGAAGAGGGGAAGTAGTTCCGGTGACAAAACTGTTTGGCACCGATGGGATAAGAGGCCGGTCGGGCAGTTTTCCCATAGACGGAGAAGGAGCCCGGAAAATCGGCGCGGCAATAGCGCGGTCTCTCACAAAGCGCTCCCCATCCGCTCCGTCAGTTGTAATAGGAAGAGACACGCGAAAATGCGGCGGCGAGCTTCAGGAAAATCTCTGCCTCGGGCTTTCCTCGCTTGGGGTCGGCGCCGTTTGCGCGGGCGTGTGCCCCACTCCGGCGGTTGTTTCACTGCTTCTTGCGGGCGGAGCGGATGCCGGAATTATGATCTCCGCCTCCCACAACCCTCCGCAATACAACGGGTTTAAGGTGTTCAATTCTGAAGGAATGAAAATCCCCGAAAGCCTGGAAGACGAAATTCAGGGCAGTTTTGAAAAGATGAAAAACTCCCCTCCTCCGTCCGGCGGGGCGGCTCCCCCGGAAAACTCCGCGTGGAGAGAAATTTACTCTTCGGGCTTAAACGCTTCCGTGCCCGGAGGACGCGACTTGTCGGGCGTAAAAATCTCTCTTGATTGCGCCAACGGGGCGACGAGTGAAATCGCGCCGGAGGTTTTTGATAAAACCGGCGCGAAAATCACTTCAATAGGAAGGGAGCCGGACGGGAACAACATAAACAGCGGCTGCGGAAGCCTTGACACCGCGCGGCTGGGAGAGGAAGTAAGACGCAGCGGAGCCGCTTTCGGAGCCGCCCTTGACGGAGACGGAGACAGAATCGCCTTTTGCGATGAAAGAGGAAACGAAGTGGACGGAGACTTGATTATCGCCCTTTTCGCGAGAGAGATGCTTGAGAGCGGAAAACTGAAAAAACCGCGCGTTGTAACAACGGTTATGAGCAACAAGGGGCTTGAACTGTTTCTTGAAGATATTGGAATAGAGGTTGTCAGAACGGATGTTGGCGACAGAAACGTGGCGGAAATGATGAAAAAAGAAGCCGTTAATTTCGGCGGTGAAAAATCCGGACATCTGATATTTGCAGACCACTCAACAAACGGAGACGGCTTGCTTTCCGCCCTGCTCGCGGCGGATATTTTGAAGAAAAAAAACACTCCGCTCTCCGGCGCGCTTCCGGAGTTTGAACTTTTTCCGCAGGTTTTAAAAAATGTGCGCGTTGCCCGCAGAGAGCCGTTCGCCTCAATGGACGGGCTTTCCTCCGCGGTTGCGCGGCGCGAAAAACAACTGGGCAAAAGCGGGAGAATTCATATCCGTTATTCGGGCACGGAGCCGCTTGCGAGGGTTCTTGTTGAAGGGGAAAACGCCCCCTCGGTTATGGAAACCGCTGATGAAATATCTGAGATTATAGATAAAAACGCGGGAGAGAGAAGTTGACCGGACTCAACGTTAATGTTGACCATGTTGCCACCCTCCGCCGCGCGAGGGACGGAGATGAGCCAAGCCCCGTCAGAGCGGCTCTTGCGGCGGAAAAAGCCGGGGCGGCGGGTATAGTCGCCCACTTGCGGGAAGACAGAAGGCACATACTGGACGAAGACATGTACGAGTTGAGAGAGTCCGTAAAAACGAAACTGAACATGGAAATGGCGGCAACTCCGGAGATGACAAAAATCGCCCTTTCCGTTGTTCCCGACATGGCAACGATTGTGCCTGAAAAAAGAGAGGAGTTGACAACCGAGGGAGGACTTGAAGTGGCGGAAAATCAGCCGCGCATCGCGGAAGTTGTTTCGGCTCTTTCTGAAAAGGGAATTTTAAGCAGTCTGTTCATAGAGCCTGATTGCGCGCAGGTAGAGGCGTGCTCTGACATGGGAGTTGCGATGGTTGAAATTCACACGGGCGGTTTCGCGAACGCGGAAACGGAGGCGGAGCGAGAAAGTGAAATTGAACTTATAAAACGCGCCGTCTCATACGCTTCGGAACTGGGACTGCGCGTTTCAGCGGGGCACGGGCTTGACTACAAAAACACTCACAAAGTGGCGTCAATTCCGGGAATTGAGGAGTTGAATATCGGATACGGAATAATATCGCGGGCGGTATTTGACGGCATGAAAAGCGCGGTTGAGGAAATGATTGCCATTATCAGGAAAGCGGAAAAATGATAGTCGGAATCGGAACGGACATAGTGGATAACGCGAGAATAGAGTCGGTCATATCAAGACACGGGGAACGGTTTGTAAAAAGGATTTTTTCCGGACGCGAGATAGAGCACCTGCGCAAATTCAACTACTCAAGGCAGACAGTGGGGGCTTCATTCGCCGCGAAAGAGGCGCTTGTGAAGGCGCTGGGAACGGGTTTCCGCTACGGCATATCGTTTTCAGACATGGAAATTGTCAGAAACGCAGACGGAAAACCGTTAATGAAACTTTCCGGCAAGGCGGACGAATTCGCCCGCGCGCTGGGAACAAAGCAGGTACACCTGTCCATATCCCATGAAAAATCGCACAGCCTGGCGGTTGTAATACTTGAATCCTGAAAAAGAACCTTTTGAGTATCTCCGCTCTTTGAGCCTGCACAAGGTAAAGCCGGGGCTTGAGAGAATTTCCGCTCTTATGAAAAGCATGGGAAACCCCCACCTCGCGCTGGAAACAGTTCTTATAGCCGGAACAAACGGGAAAACATCCACCGCTTCCATTCTGGCGGAAATTCTTTCCTCCTGCGGCTTCTCCACGGGTCTCTACACTTCCCCTCACCTCTTGAGTGTTGGAGAGAGAATCCGTATAAGCGGTCTCCGTGCGCCGGATGCTGAGATTGGAAATTTAATTAAAAGGGTGCGCGAGGTGTCGGTCTCAAACAATATAGACGCGAGTTATTTTGAAACCCTAACCGCCGCGGCGTTTATTTATTTCAAGGAGCGGAAAACAGATTTTGCCGTTCTTGAAACCGGCATGGGCGGCAGGTGGGACGCCACAAACATAGCGCGCCCTCTCGTGTGCGCAATCACAAATGTTTCCATTGATCACACGAAATACCTTGGCGACACGGAAGAAAAAATAGCCGAAGAAAAAGCGGGAATTATAAAACCGGAAACCCCCCTTGTAACCGCCGCGAGCGGAGCGGCACTGGAAGTTATTGAGCGCGTGTGCGCGGAAAAAAACTCTCCCGTTTTTAGAAACCGAAAAGAGTTTGAATCCAGTGAAAACGGAGACGGAACTTTCTCGTTTTCCGGACGGAAGTGGGAAATTAAAAACATACGCCTCGCTATGGAGGGTGATTTTCAAATTACAAACACGGCGGTCGCCCTCGCGTGTGCGGAAGCTCTTGCCTACGAGCGCGGCGTGAAAATATCGCCGGGACGGGCAAAAGAGACGGCTGAAAAAACCCGCATTGAGGCGCGAATGGAATACGCGCGCGTGTCTCCGCCTTTTATTATAGACGGCGCGCACAATACAGAGGCGGCGCGGCGGCTTGCGGAATCACTTATGAAAAAACACCCGGAACAGAAGTTTGTTTTCGTAACGGCGATGTCGGACGATAAAGACCATGCCGGATTTGTGGAGGAAATAGCGCGCGTCTGTTCGCGCCTGATAATCACCCGCTCGGAAAGCGGTAAAGGAGCGGAGCCGGAAAAAATTATGAACGCCGCCCGGGGGAAAACAAATGTGGAAATTGAGGAAAACCCCGTCCGCGCTCTTGAAAAAGCGTCCGGCTCTCCGTGCTGTGTTACGGGCTCCCTGTATTTTGCGGGGGAAGTTAAAAACCTTATCGCCCGGAAACTGTTTTCAATCCAGAGTCAGGAATTCACACATGGCGGAAACCCTTGAAAAACCATGGTCGCCTATCTCGTTTTGAAGATCCATACTGCCGTGCTTTGTCGTGAGAATGGTCGGCGACTGAGTTGAGTATCTTGAGGAAACTATTTTTTCAAACACAGTTTTTTCCCAGTCCGTAGTAGGTCGGCATCCCGTTCCCACACCGTCCAGAACCAGAACCCTGCAGTCAAAAAGCGGTTTGAGAATTTCAAACTCTGAGACACCGTTCTCCCGGCTTTGCACTCTCAGTATAAGGTCGCCGAAATCTTGAAACAGGCAGTTAACAGAGTTTTTCAGTGTCAACTCGGCAATCGCCCACGAGACCATGGATGTTGTTCCGCGCCCCGGAGAACCGGAGAGAACAAACCCCTTCTTCTCCGGAAACAAGTCCACAAAACTCCTTATGTAATTCAAAGAATTCAGAGAGCCCGGCGTTAAGTTGTTGCCCTCGGTCGCAAGCTCCGCATTTGCCATCACTGCGGGAATTTTTGCCCCGTTGTATCTGCTTACGCCTTTGCGAACCCCGGAGCACTCCGGGCAGTCAAATCTGTATTTGTAGCCGCCTTCCCGCCTCTCAACTGTGAAACCGTCTCCGCCGCATTTTCCGCACTCCTCAACGCATTCGCACAAACGCGCCCGGGAAAAATTTCCGTCCGGCGCTATGAAGTGGCGGTTGCCTTTACACTTATCGCACTTTTCCATCCCCTTCCACCTCATCCGAAAGAGAAAACAGGTCGCCAAGCCCCGCTTCCCGTATAATCAGGTCATCCACGCAAGCCGCGATAGCCCTGTCCCTTTCTTTTGTATTTATAAAATCCCGCCCGGAAGATAAAACTGTTTCCAGCGCGCGGCGGCGAATGCTTTCCAGACGCGCAGGCTCAAAGCCGCTCATCAGATCGTCGCAAATCTGCCTGTTCAAAGACTGAAAAAATTCCCAGACATCCGCCCCCGAGGGCGCGCGTTTCGAAACATATCTGATGGCGTTCTCAAGAGATTTCCTCACGTTGCCGTCATCGGCATTTTTAAGCGCCCTTTGCAGATTGAGAGAAAGCTTCAGAATAGAGGAGTGAATGCCCGCCTCCGGGTTTTGATTCGGAACACCGGCATCCTCCCTCCCCGCAATATGACGCGACCTGACGGAGCATTCCTCAACAAAACGCCTGCAACCTGAGATTTTCAGCCTTCCGGTTCCGGCTCCGCTCTCAAATGCCCTCTTTATTCCGAGAAGAACATCCTGTCTGGAAATGCCCTCGCTTTTCCATTTCATCAGAAGGTGCTGATCTTCGGAAGAAAGCATCGCCACAGTGCCGGCAAGTGAGCAATAAAATTCCGTTACCTCTGTGATATAACTGCTTTCCGAATTTTCGTCAGTCATTTTGTCTGCCCGCCCGAAGCGATTTCATGTCTCTAACGGCTTTGCCGATGTCGCTCTGTCCGAAGATGCCCGAGCCGCTCACAACGGCGTCCGCTCCCGCGTCAAAAACCGCCTTTGCTTTTTCAACATCTATTCCACCGTCCACTTCAATAACGGGAACGCCCTCTCCGGCGGGGCCAAGCACAGCGCGCGCCCGCTCTATTTTTTCAAGTGATGAATCTATAAAACTCTGCCCCGAAAATCCCGGCTCAACCGACATAACAAGCACAATATCCGCAGACGGCAAAGCATTTTCAATGGAGGAAAAAGGCGTTCCGGGATTGAGCGCGACCCCCGCCATAAGCCCAAGCGAGCGGATATCAGAAAGCACAGAAGAAACATCGCCGCACGCTTCAACCTGAACCGTGATGTTGTTCATCACCCCTGCGCCCGCGCGCGCGAACGCCTCTATCATTTTTTCCGGGTTGTTAATCATAAGGTGAACATCAAGCGGCGGACAGCCCGCTTTTGAGAGAGAAGCGACAACCGGAACCCCTATGCTTATGTTTGGAACAAAGTGGCCGTCCATAACGTCCACGTGTATCCAGTCTGCGCCGGCTTCTGCGACCGCGCGAACTTGACCGCCCAACTCAGTAAAGTCAGCGGCGAGAATTGAGGGGGCAACTATGCTCATAACAGGCTTGGATTATATCATAGAAAGCGCCCTCCGCCCTTTGGCGTCTGCGCCGGTTTTGTGTTACATTCACCGGCAAGGGAGAGAGAACAAATGAGCGAAAAAACAACCATACAGATACTGAAAGACGGGCCTTTGATAGTGTCCGGAACGTTCGAAGTTGTCGGACCCTCGGACAAAAAAATTGACTGCGAAAGCAAAGTCGCCCTTTGCAGATGCGGAGATTCCGCGAACAAACCGTTTTGCGACGGAACCCACAAAAAAAGCGGATTCTGCGACGGCTCCGGGGGCTGACAAAAACAGGAGACTGACATGGTTCTAACACCTTCCAATATGATTCCGCTGGGGATGAAAGCCCCGGACTTCAACCTTCCCGATGTGGCAAGCGGACGGAATAAAACCCTTGAGGATTTCAAATCCCCTGTCGGCACGGTTGTGATGTTCATTTGCAACCACTGCCCTTATGTAAAGCACATTCAGGAACAACTTGTTTCAGTCGCGGAAGACTACATCGCGTGCGGTGTATCGTTTGTCGCCATAAACTCAAACGACGTTGAGAACTACCCCGACGATTCTCCCGAAAAAATGCTGGAAGACGTGAAGCATTTCGGCTATCCGTTCGCGTATCTTTTTGACGAAACGCAAAAAGTGGCAAAGGCTTATGACGCCGCCTGCACACCGGATTTCTTCGTTTTTGACGCCGGTTTCTCGTGCGTTTACAGGGGGCAGCTGGATGATTCACGCCCCGAAAACGGAAACCCGGTTACCGGAAAAGACCTTCGCGCCGCGCTTGACAGCCTGATTGAGGGAGATTCCCCCATAGAGAATCAAATACCGAGCATGGGTTGCAACATCAAGTGGAAAAAATAGAATTCCGCCGGAAATGGGATTCCGGAAACTACTCTGAAAACGCCGCCGGAGCGTGAAATACGTCTGCGTAAACGTTAAGGCGAAAAAACAGTGAGCGACACAAAGGATTTTATAAGAGAGGCTGTTTCAGAGGACGTGAGTGCCGGGAAAAACGGCGGGCGCGTGGCAACCCGTTTCCCGCCTGAACCGAACGGGCATCTGCACATAGGACACACAAAAGCGATATGCCTGAACTTTCTCATAGCGGACGAATACGGCGGAACCTGCAACCTGCGGTTTGACGACACAAACCCCGGAAAAGAGAGCGAAGATTTTGTTGAATCAATAAAAAACGACATGAAATGGCTTGGCTTTGACTGGAAAGACCGGCTCTGCTTTGCTTCCGACTACTTTGAAAAATTGTTTGAATACGCCGTCTGCCTGACGGAAAACGGACTCGCCTATGTAGACGATTTGAGCGCGGAAGATATACGCAGCCATAGGGGCACACTTACGGAGCCGGGCAGGGACAGCCCTTTCAGAGACCGCCCCGCCACAGAAAACCTTAACCTTCTCACACGGATGAGAGACGGAGAATTCTCTGAAGGCGCAAAGGTTTTGAGAGCGAAAATAGATATGGCTTCAGGCAACATCAATATGCGCGACCCGGTGATATACCGGATAATTGACGCCCTCCACCACAGAACCGGAGACAAATGGAAGATATATCCGACCTACGATTTCGCCCACCCTCTTTCTGACGCGATTGAAGGCATAACACACTCCCTCTGCACACTTGAATTTGAAGACCACCGCCCTCTTTACGACTGGTTTATTGACAAACTTTGCGACACAAACAGCCCGCGCCCCCGACAGATAGAGTTCGCCCGCCTTGACATGAGCCACACGGTTATGAGCAAAAGGCTGCTGGGCGACCTTGTGGAGGCGGGAGTTGTGGGCGGCTGGGATGACCCCGCAATGCCGACCGTTTCGGGAATGCGCAGACGCGGGTATCCTGCGGACGCCATAAAGGTTTTTTGCGAAAGAATCGGCATCACAAAACAGAAAAGCGTCATAGAGGCGGGGCTACTTGAACACGCCGTAAGGGAGTCTCTCAACAAAACCGCGCCCAGAAAAATGGCGGTTCTGAACCCGCTTAAACTTGTCATAACGAACTACCCGGAGGGCGAAAAGGAGTTTGTCTCCGCCGTGAATAATCCCGAAGACGAATCTGCGGGAACGCGCGAGGTGCCGTTTTCCGGAACACTGTATGTGGAAAGGGATGACTTTATGGAAGAGCCGCCGAAGAAATTTTACCGCCTTTCGCCGGGCGCGGAGGTGCGCCTCAGATACGCGTATTTTGTAACCTGCACGGAAGTCATCAAAGATGAAAACGGGGATGTTGCGGAACTGCGCTGTGAGTACGACCCCGCGACAAAAGGCGGCAATTCTCCTGACGGGCGCAAGGTGCGCGGAACGATACACTGGGTCAACGCGGAAAGCGCGGAACACGCGGAAGTGCGCCTGTATGACCGGCTGTTTTCAGAGAAAGACCCTTCGGGCGGGGAGAAAGATTTGAAAGAGGCGATAAACCCCGACTCCTTCAAGGTTCTCAAAAATGTGCCGGTTGAGCCTTCCCTCGGAGGCGCGAAAGCCGGAGAGGTTTTTCAGTTTGAAAGAAAAGGATATTTTGCCGCCGATGAGGACTTAAAAGACGGACGGCTTGTGTTCAACAGAACGGCGACACTCAGGGATTCGTGGAAAAAATAGAGCGAATTTTCAGGAAATCTCAAGCCAATCTTCGTATTTTCCGTTCTCAGCCCTTGTGATTTCAAAGTAAATTTCCTGCAGTTTTTTTGTAACCTTTCCGGGTTTGCCGTTTCCTATTTTTCTGTTGTCCACCTCGCGAACGGGGGTGATCTCCGCCGCCGTTCCGGTGAGAAACATCTCATCGGCGGAATACAGCTCATCCCTTGTAAAACGCTGTTCGTTTACTCTCATTCCCATATCCTCTGCGATTTGCATAACACAGTCGCGCGTTATGCCTTCAAGGGCGGAGGTTAGCGGAGGGGTTTTAATCTCGCCGTTTCTGACTATGAAAATATTTTCGCCGCTTCCTTCGGCAAGATACCCTTCAGAATCCAGAAGCAGGGCTTCATCAAAGCCCATTGAAATGGCTTCCTGTTTGGCAATAACCGAGTTCACGTAGTTGCCGCATATCTTCGCTTTCGTCATAAACGAGTTGACATGCATTCTTGTAAACGAGGAAATTTTTGTTCTGATGCCGTTGTTTATGCCGTCATCTCCCAGATACGCGCCCCAGTTCCACGCCGCGACCGCCACATTCACGGTGTTGTCCACGGGCAGAATCCCCATTGAACCGCCGCCCAAAAAGGCTATGGGTCTGATATACGCCTCTCTGAGTCCGTTTTTCTCAAGGACAAGGAAAACCGCTTCCCGCATCTGTTTTTTTGTGAACGGAATTTTTATCCCCGCTATGTGCGCCGACATAAAAAGCCGGTCTATGTGCGCGCCGAGTTTCAAAACCGCCGTCTTGCCGTTGCGGCTGCTTTTATAAGCCCGTATACCCTCAAAAACCCCCATTCCGTAGTGAAGAGTGTGAGTCAGAACGTGAACGTTCGCGTCTGCCCACGGAACAAGGGAGCCGTTGAACCATATAAGGCCGGGAGTGCCGGTTTTTTTCTGTGTGGTTTTCTTTGAACGGCGCATAGAAACTCCGCTTGCGGACGGGCTATTCTAACGACAGGAGAGGCAAAGCGCAATTTTCGCCGCCTGTGTGTTATATTGAAGCGTTCCCTTCAACAGAGACTGATATGGCAACCGAAAACGGCGAGACGAGGGTTCTTTTTATCAACCACTCCGTTCGGGACGGAGGACCCGGAAGAAGCCTGTTCTACATACTGAAACATCTTGACCGCCGGGCTGTGCGCCCTTTTGTTCTCATTCCGAGAGACGACATTTTTTCTGAAAGACTTAAAGAGGAAAGCATCTACCGCGACGTGATTGTGGACTCGCGTTTTCCGGACGGGCTTTTGCGCCCCTGTCTGCGCGGGATTTTGCCTGAACCCAAAAAAAATTCGGGTTTTTTACTCACCGCGCTTTTGAAGATTGTTTACGCCTCTGTGAACATTGCCCGCATTGCGGCTCTTATTTTCACCTTCGGAAAAGTGTTGCGGGAACACAATCTGGATTTAATTCACTGCAACGGAACAATAGCAAAAATAACCGGCGCTTTTATCGGGCTGTTTCACGGCCGCCCCGTTGTCTGGCACGTGAGAAACATACAACAGACCCGTTTTTTGAGTTTCATCATAACCCGTCTCGCGCGTTTGGGCGCGGTAAAAAAAATAATATGCGTCTCCCGTGCAACAGCCGTTCAGTTCGGAAACAATCCGAAGGTTTGCGTAATACACAACGGAATTGACCCCGAAGACTTTGACCCCGAAAGAGTGGAGAAAGGAGCGATGAGAAAAGAGTTCGGCATCCCCGAAGGCACTATTGTGATTGGAAACGCTGGCAGAGTGGTTCCCCGCAAAGGATACGGGCACATGATAGGGGTGGCGGAAAAGGTGTTAAAAAGCGAGAAGCGCGGCGGCGGAGAAAAGTTGAAGTTTGTGATTGTGGGAGACACGCCGGGATTCTTCGCAAAAAACCACCTTGCCGAACTCAAAAACGAAGTTGAGAAAAAAGGTCTGACGGACAGTTTTATTTTTACCGGATTCAGAAAAGATGTTGCCGGATGCATGGCGGATTTCGACATATTTCTTATGCCGTCAAACTATCCTGACCCTTTTCCGCGCGCCGTCATAGAGGCGATGTCTCTCGCAATACCGGTGCTGGGTTTTAAAGTTGGAGGCATCGAAGAGTCCGTTGAGCAAGGAGTAACGGGCATGCTGAGCCTTCCGGCAGACAAAGGCGGATCTTCTCCGGAAGACGAAATGGCGGCGCATCTGGAAATACTGCTTGATGATGCAAATTTGAGAAACACCATGGGAACGGCGGCGCGGGAGCGAGTCATAAAACTGTATTCGGCGCGGCTGAAAACCGCTGAAATTCAGTCCGTCCTTCTTGAAGCGGCCGTCTGACGGCGACCGTCTTTCATCTCTCTTTTTCTGAAGAACAGCCGTATCGGCGTGCCTTCAAAACCGAACTCTTCCCTCACTCTGCGCTCAATGTATTTTGAATAATGAGCGGGAATCGCCGCGCCTGTGGAGTTTGTGAAAATTACAAAACCCGGCGGATTTGTCTGAACTTGACTCATGTAATACGCCTTAAACTCGCGCCCGCTGAAAACGGAAGGTCCCTCTCTGACGGCTTTTTTGAGTAAATCGTTGAGTTTTCTCGTTGAGACTTTCTTCCCGTGAAGTGAGCGCGCCTTGACCGCGCTTCTGAACAGTTTGTTTATATTTTTCCCCTTTATGGCGGAAATCTTCACCGTTTGCGAAAAATGGAGCGCGCCGCCCAGACGCTCAATCGTTTTCTCTCCTATGTCCTTCACCTCGTCCGCCTCTTCGGGAGCGAGATCCCACTTATTGAGCGCGATTACAGCCGCCCTTCCCCTGTCTTCAATGAGGGCGGCAAGGCGCGTGTCCTGACGGGACGGACCCTCTGAAGCGTCTATCATCAGCACCGCCACATCGCACGAGGCGATGCTTCTTATTGCCCTCAGAGTTCCCAGCCGCTCTACGGAGCCGCCGATTTTTGTCCGGCGGCGCACACCCGCGGTGTCGGTTATAACGTATTTTCGTCCGCCGTATTCAAAGGGAACATCAACCGCGTCTCGTGTGGTTCCGGCGACCGGGCTGGTTACCATTCTGTCGCTTTTCAGTATTGTGTTGACAAGAGTGGACTTGCCGACATTGGGTTTGCCTAAAATCGCAATCCGCATCGGGGGTTCTTCCGGTTCCTGCTCTTCGCCCAAATCCGGGGGAGCGGGAAGCGCCGAGGTTATCTCATCAAGAAGTTCATAAGTGTTTCGGCCGTGAAGGGCGGAAATCCCCGTCATCTCCACCTCTCCGAGCGAGTGAAAATTGTCAATGAATGTTTCATGTTTTGAGTGGTCTATTTTGTTCACAAAGCAGAAAACTTTTTTTCCGCTTTTTCTGAGCATCCGCATAATCTCCTTGTCTTGAGGAACCGGCGGCTCCGCCCCGTTCACAAGCATCACTATCAAGTCCGCCTCTTCAATGGCAATTTCCGCCTGCTCTTTCGCCCCTGTTTCCCCGCCTTCCTCTTTGCCCAGCGGCTCAAGACCGGCTGTGTCAACAACCGAAAAATCCAGTTTGTTCCACCGGACGTCCGCGTAGATTCTGTCTCGCGTAACTCCGGGAATGCTTTCAACAATTGCCTTGTCCGTTCCCGCAATCCTGTTGAACAGCGTGGATTTGCCAACATTGGGCCTTCCAACGATGGCAACAAGCGGCGCGGCGCGCTTTTCAGGTTGAGAACCCATAACAGTTGCAGAGTATATATTATTGTCCCGTATCACGGAGAGACAGGATTGGAAGCAAAAGCGGCTAAAAACAGGGTGTCGGTTCTGGTTGTCAACAGAAGCCGGGGGGCAAAGCGCGAACACCTGACCTTGATGAAGTCCTGCGCAAGACGCGCGGCGGGGCTTCTTCCGCTCAGAGGGGAAATAAGCATTGCCGTTATTGACGATGAGGAGATGAGAGAGCTCAACCGGACTTACCGAAATATCTCAAGAACAACTGATGTCCTCTCATTTGAGCAAGACGGCGGCGGCCTTGCGGGAGACATTGTCATATCGTTTGAAACTGCGCTCAGACGCGCGAAACTCTACGGCATCACGCCGGAAGAGGAAATAAAAAAACTGATAGTTCACGGAGCGGCGCACCTTGCCGGGCACCGGCACAAGAAAAAACGGGAAAGCGAAACCATGCGCGCCGAAGAGGCGAAAATTCTGCGCGCGGTTTCAGACCTTTGAGCCGTCTCCGCCCTCTTCACCGGGTTCGAGGGCAGGGTCGGTCTCGGATTCAGATGGCTGTTCGGGGGGTCTGAGCATGGTCGGCTCCGCGCCCAAATCCTTTTCTATCTCCTCAATCTCCTTGAGGGTCGGCAAGTCTGAAAGTTTGTCTACGCCGAATGTTTGAAGAAAATCATCTGTTGTTTTGTAGAGAAACGGCTTTCCGGGAACGTCCTTTCTGCCGCATATCTCAAGCATCCCCCTCTCCATAAGCAGGTTGACAACTGCGGAAGAGTCCACCCCGCGAACCTCCTCCACATCGGCTTTTGTGAGAGGCTGTTGATACGCCGATATGGCAAGCACTTCAAGCGCCGCTTTGCTGAGGCGCAGTTTTTTTATTTTTTTATTGAATCCCGTTATCTCGCCCGCAAACTCTTTTTTTGTCCTGAACTGGTAGCCGCCCGCAACCTTCACAAGTTCAAACGCCCTGTCCATTGAGTTCCATTCATCCGTGAGTTCACTGAAAACATCGCCGAGATCAATGGATGAAAGTTCCGGCAGAGCACCTTTAAGCGCCGACTGGCTGACGGGAGACTGTGATGAAAAAATCACCGCCTCAATCACTTTTTTTATCCGGTTCTTCTCCATCCTGTTTGTCCTCCGAGTATAAAAGTTTTATTGAAGAAAAAGGTTTTTTCTGAAACAACTCAACAACCTCTTTCTTCGCGAGTTCAAGAATAGCCATAAACGAAACCGCAACCTGGCTTCTTGACGGTTTTTCTTCAAAAAGCATATCGAAATTCTCTATCACTTTTTCCTTCTTCAACTTTGCGTGTATCTCGGCAATCCTCTCCTCAACCGATATGGGGTCGATAATGAGCGTGATGTCTTCCTTGTCGTTCTCGTTGATTCTGGCTCTCATTTCGCACAGCGACATAATGAGCGGCCACACCCCGGATGCCGCTACTTCGGTCTCAACTTCGGGGTCGCCAAACTCTTCGGTGTATCCGAGCCCTTTGAGGAAAACATCTCTGCCGAGCAGACTCATCGCGCCCATTTTCAGCGCCGCATCGCGAAACCTTTCGTACACAACCAACCGCCGCGCCAGCTCAATACGCGGGTCAATCTCCTCTCCGGTTTCCTCGTCTTCAACTTTGGGCAGAAGCATTCTGGATTTGATAAGCCCCAGTTCGGCGAGAAACGGAAGGTGCCGCCCGGCGGAGTCAAGGCTGTGCTCCTTAATCTCCTCAAGTTTCCGGTTGTACTGTCCGGCTATGTTTGCGACCGGAATGTCGTATATGTCCACCTCTTTCTTTTTCACAAGCATGAGCAGAAGCTCAAGCGGACCTTCAAATTCGTCAATATCAACCGTGTAGAAGTTTTCTTCCTGTCCGTCATTAAATGATGTTTGCTCTGTGGTCATGATTTTTTAGAAAACACCTTGCGCTCCGGTAAATAAAACGCACAACTTTTCCACGGGAGTCCAGAGCGCTTTCATAAAACCATCCCTTGCGAATATGAAAATGCCAAATAACGCGAGCATTCCAAACTTCTCAAAACGCGCGTAGAACTCCCCTATTCTGTCGGGGAGAATTCCGTAAAGAATCCGCGAACCGTCAAGCGGGGGAATGGGAATCAGGTTGAAAACCGCGAGTGCGACACTGTAAAGAACAAGCAGAAGAATAATTGTCGCCACAAAGTTCGCCGTTCCTTCGTCAAGCCCCGCGCCGCCGGACGCGGCAAACATCTTGTATCCCCATCCCGCCGCAAAAGCCGTCAGAAGGTTGGAAAGGGGACCAGCCGCTGCGATAAAAATCATTCCGGTTTTGGGGTTTTCAAGGTTGTTCAGATTCACCGGCACGGGCTTTGCCCAGCCGAATCCGGCGATAAACATCAAAACAGTTCCGAGAAAATCCAGATGGGCAATGGGGTTGAGAGTCAGCCTTCCCAGCCTTCTCGCCGTGTCATCGCCCAGCGCGTCTGCGGCAAGGGCGTGGCTGAACTCATGCACCGTCAGCACAAAAAGTATGACAACCACCGTAACCGCAATTTGAAAAGGATCAGAAAACACTGCGTTATGCCCTGGGATGAAATTTGCTGTGAAGTTCTTTCAACTGTCCGCTCTCCACTGAAGTATATATCTGTGTGATTGATATGTCCGAATGTCCCAGAAGCATCTGTATGGTTCTGAGGTCTGCGCCCCTTCTCAGCAGATGGGTGGCAAAAGAGTGCCGCATCGTGTGGGGGCTGATGTTCTGCTTTATCCCCGCGATGGTCGCATAAAGTTTTACCATTTTCCACAGCCCCTGCCGCGTGAGGCGCGTTCCCCTGCGCGAAACAAAAAGATACGGAGACTGCCTGCCCTTAAGCAGAGAATCCCTCGCGCCCGTGAGGTAGAGGTCAAGTTTTTCAAGCGCCTTTTTGCCAAGCGGTACAATCCGCTCCTTGTCTCCCTTGCCTTGAACAATTATGTATCCGTGCTCCGGATGAAACCCGTTCAGCAGAAGGTTTGAAAGCTCCGAAACCCGCACACCCGTGGCGTAAAACACCTCAAGAATCGCGAAATCCCTGAGCGTTTCGGGTTTGCCGGGGTCTTTCTGTCCGGGAGAGTCGAGAATCTTCTCCACGCTTTCCATTGAAAGAACATCAGGCAGATACGTGTCCGTTCTCTGTGTCAGTATGTGCTCGGTCGGGTCTGCGGCGACAATCTTTTCACTCTGCAGAAAAGTGTAGAACTTTCTCACAGATGAAAGACAGCGATTTGCCGAGCGCGCGCTGACGCCTCTGTCTCTAAGCGAAGCGAGAAAATCGTTCACCGCGCCCCGCCCCGCTGAAGAGATGTCTGTTTTCGGGGAGTTTGCTTTTACAAAAGAAATAAATTTGTCCACGTCCGAGCAATACGCGCTGGTCGTGTTTTCCGAAAGTCCATGAACCAACTCAAGGTAGATTCTGAACGATTCCCTTATTTCATTCAGGGAGTCGTCAACAAGTTTCAGGTTCCCACTTCCCATGAGTTCAGATATTTCCTCTGTTCCGGGGTGAGTTTGTCTATTTTTATTCCGAGCGATTTGAGTTTTATATCCGCAATGTCTGCGTCTATTTTTTCGGGAACGGAATAGACATCGGCTTTGAGCCGTTTTCTGTTTTTCACCATGTACTCACAGCAAAGCGCCTGATTGGCAAAACTCATGTCCATCACGCTTGAAGGATGCCCTTCGGCGGCGGCAAGGTTAATGAGCCTGCCCTGCCCGAGGATGTTGACGCGCTTTCCGTTCTTCAGCGTGTGCTCTTCCACGTACTCCCTTATCGTGCGTTTGGACTTTGTTATGGACGCAAGCCCCTTGAGGTCTATCTCCGCATCAAAGTGTCCGGAGTTACAGGCAATCGCGCCGCTTTTCATTTTAGCGAAATGCTCTTTTCTGATAACGTTGAGATTTCCCGTTACGGTGCAGAAAAAATCGCCCAGCGGAGCGGCTTCGGACATCGGCATAACGCTGAAGCCATCCATTCTCGCTTCCAGCCCTTTTACGGGGTCAATCTCGGTTACTATCACGTTCGCGCCCATTCCGCGCGCCCTCATCGCGAGCCCCTTGCCGCACCATCCGTATCCCGCCACAACAAAGTTTGTTCCAGATATCAGGCGGTTTGTAGCCCGCGTGATTCCGTCAAGCGTGCTCTGGCCGGTTCCGTAGCGGTTGTCAAAAAAGTGCTTTGTCTTGGCGTCATTGACGGCCACAATCGGGTATTTCAGTTTGCCCTGAGCCGCAAGACTTTGAAGGCGGATAACCCCCGTGGTTGTCTCCTCGGTTCCTCCGATAATGTCTTTGTAGGCGCCGGTTTTGTTCTTGTGTATTTCAGCCGTAATGTCTGCGCCGTCATCCATCGTAACGTGCGGTTTTACGGAGAGAACGGCTTTTATGTGCTTGTGAAAAGTTGCCGTGCTTTCGCCCTTTACGGCAAAAGTCGGTATCCCTTTTTTAACCAGATACGCCGCAACATCATCCTGAGTGCTGAGCGGGTTTGACGCGCACAGATAAACTTCCGCGCCGCCCGCTTTGAGGGTCGTCATCAGGTTTCCGGTTTCCGTTGTAACGTGAAGACACGCCGCCACCCGCACTCCTTTAAGAGGTTTCGTGCGGATAAAATTCTTCTCTATGCTCGCGAGAACGGGCATCTGCTGTGCCGCCCATTCCGCCCTCAATTTTCCCTGCGCGGCAAGTTTGATGTCTTTGATGTCGCTTTTCATTTTTCTCTCCTTTTTGTGATTTTCTTATTTGCCGACAGCCTTTTGCAGGCCCCCGGTCTTATCTGTTTTTTCCCATGTAAAACAGCCGTTTCCGTTGTCTTCACGGCCGAAGTGTCCGTATGCCGCAGTCGGCGAATATATCGGTCTTAAAAGGTCAAGCGTTTTGATTATTGCCGCAGGGCGCAGGTCAAAGTTTTCCCGTACTGCGGAAACTATTTTGCTTTCCGGCTCAGAGGAAGTGCCGAAAGTATCCACCATAACGGAAACCGGCTCGGCAACCCCTATGGCGTAGGCAAGTTGAACTTCGCACTCTTTGGCGATTCCGCTTGCCACAACATTTTTGGCGATATAGCGCGCCATATACGCCGCGCTGCGGTCAACCTTTGACGGATCCTTGCCCGAAAACGCGCCGCCTCCGTGCCGCGCCCATCCGCCGTATGTGTCTATAATTATCTTCCTGCCCGTAAGCCCCACGTCTCCCATCGGGCCCCCTATCACAAATCTGCCGGTCGGGTTCACAAGCACCCTCGTTTTGGAGGTGAAAAGCCCTTCGTCAATCACGGGTTTTACCACCTCTTCAAGAACTCCCTCATAAATGGTCTTGTTGTCTGTGTCGGGGGAATGTTGCGAAGAGATTACAACCGTATCAATCTCAACGGGCTTTTTGTTTTCATATCTGACGGTAACCTGAGATTTCCCGTCGGGGCGCAGAAACGGCAAAGCGCCGTCCTTTCTTTTTTCCGAAAGCCGTTTTGAAAGATGGTGCGCGCAAGTTATCGGGAAAGGAAGAAGCTGGGGTGTGTCGTCATTCGCGTAGCCGAACATAAGCCCCTGGTCTCCGGCTCCCTGCTCTTTGTCGGGACCGGAATCCACTCCCGCGGCAATGTCGGGAGACTGAACGTCCGTTGCCACCATCACAGAGCAAGTGCCTGAGTCAAAACCCATAGAACTGTCCGTGTATCCGATGCGCTCAACCGTCCGGCGCACAACTTCGGGAATATTCACCTGTGACGCGCTGGTTATCTCGCCCGATACAACCGCGAGCCCCGTGGTAATAAGAGTTTCGCACGCAACCCTGCTTGCCGGGTCTCCCTCAAGCATGGCGTCAAGGACGGCATCAGATATCTGGTCTGCCATCTTGTCCGGATGCCCTTCGGTTACCGATTCGGATGTGAAAATAAAACTTTTACTGTCAGACATTGTAAAGAGATAAAACGCCCTCAGGCGGCACAAACATAACCGCCCCGAACTGAATTTCAAACAAGAATACCGGACACCCTTTCAACGAAGCAGTTTCCCGTCTTTTCCGCCAGATAGACAAGTATCGCGCCAAACTCAAAAACCGCAAAGCCGTCATCCACAATCGCGGGTATCCGCCCGTTTGGATTTATGGCGATAAACTCCGGCGTTTTCTGTTCGTTTTCGTGCAGTTTAAGGGCGTGAACCTTGTAAGGAAGCCCCGTCTCTTCCAGCATTATTGAAACTTTCCTGCCATTGGGGGTTGCCGATGTGTAGAGGTCAATCATTGGGGCTGTCAGCGTTCTATTTTCACAATCCGGCTCCGGGAGCCGAATTTGCCGGAAACCGTTTTGCCGTCCGGGTCAACAAGTTCAAGGAAAAACGAGTAGCCGCCGCTTTTGAGCCCTTTTACAAAAGCGGGCTGCCATTTGTCAAAAACCTCAGTCACAACCGGCTCCGCGCCGCCGTCAGGAAAAACAGACAGGCGAACCGTGTAGCCGTCTTTTGAGAGTTCCACGTTGTGAAGATAGAAATCAACCATAACCTTGTCCGCGCCCGCGCCCTTGTAGGTTCCCTTCGGACGGCTGTATATGAGAGCGGGACCCGCAAGCCACGGCGAAATGGCAAAAGATGAAATGACGTTGAAGTTCACCACATCCGCGGCGCCTGAAGTTTTGACGCTTTCGTGATACGACCGCGAGGGGAAAACAACAAGTGTGTGAGGCCCCGGCGTGAGACCGCTCAGGCGGACGGGCTTTGAAGTGTCGTAAATTGCCATATACGGCTTGTTGTCAACAATCAGATGCAGATGCTGTCCTTTGTCTGAATTCGCCAGACGGTTTTTTCTTCCGGTATTTGTCTGAGCGCCAAGTTCATAGCCGCTCACCTCAAGGGCAACTTCGGGAGAGAAGGAAAAAACCGAACCGCCGTCTGAGGGAAACGCAATCTTCGCCCGCGCGTCCGGGAACTGTGGCGACCTTTTCACTTTTTCAACACTTACCTGCTCCGCGCGGACGCCCGGAGAAAACACCGCCGCGACTGACAGAGCGGCGGCAAAAAGAAGCAAAAATCTCATCCCCACAAATCTACCACATAAAAAAGCCGGTTTTGAAAAACAGCCGCGCCCGTGTAAGTTCCGTCAGGTGAGCAAACCACCGAAAAAACGCGGCAAGCCCGGCGCGCCCGCAAGAGACACCGTATCCCTCGACATTCAGTCGCGTCCGCGCAGAAACAGAAAAACGGAAGCCGTACGCTCTCTCGTGCGGGAGACTTCGCTGTCTGCCCGAAACCTTATCTATCCCGTGTTCATTCACGGCGGCTCTTCGGATGAAAACATAGAATCCATGCCCGGCAAAAAACGGCTTTGCGCCGAAGGTCTGCTCAGAGAAACCGAAGCGTCTCTAAAGGCGGGGATTTCAACCTTCATGCTGTTTCCCGCAATTGCAGACCGGCTGAAATCCCCCGGCGGCGGCGAGGCGGCAAACCCCCGCGGACTCGTGCCCGAAGCCGTGCGCAGACTGAAAAAAGAGTTTCCCTCCGCCACCGTGATAACAGACATCGCCCTTGACCCCTATTCAAGCGACGGGCACGACGGCGTTGTGTCGGCATCGGGCGAAATCCTGAACGATCTCACGGTTGAGATTTTGTGCCGTCAGGCTCTCTGTTGCGCGGACGCCGGGGCGGACATGGTCGCGCCAAGCGATATGATGGACGGACGTATCGGGGCGATAAGAGAGGCGCTTGACGAAAGCGGAAACACACAAACCTCCATCCTCGCCTACACGGCAAAATACGCCTCATGTTTCTACGGACCCTTTCGCGGCGCTCTGGATTCCGCGCCGAAATCAGGCGACAAAAAGACCTACCAGATGGATCCCGCAAATGTGAAGGAAGCGCTCAGAGAGCTCGCCCTTGACGAAGCGGAAGGCGCGGACATAGTGATGGTCAAACCCGCGAGCCACTACCTTGATGTTGTGAGCGCGTTCAGGGAATCAACCGACCTGCCGGTCGCCGCATATCAGGTGAGCGGCGAATATCTGATGATAAAATCCGCCGCCGCAAAAGGCTGGCTGAACGAGCGCGATGCCGTAAGAGAAAGTCTGCTCTCAATCAAAAGAGCGGGAGCGGACATGATAGCAACCTACTTCGCGCCGGAAGCGGCAGACATTCTTTCCTGAATCCCGCCTGAAACTGTCAGGGATTCACTACCACTTTTCCGAACAGACTAGCGTTTTCAAGAGCCCTGTGCGCTTCGGGAAGTTCGGAAAGCGGAACCGTTTTGCCAATAACTGGCACAAGCGTTCCGCCGGCAATCATGTCAACCGTGTCTTTGAGAATGGACTGCGGAGAGTTGAAAACCGTAACGCCGGAAATGTTTATGTCTCTCATTATCACGGGGCCTATGGAAACCTGCTCCACAACGCCGCCGCCCACAACACCGACAAGCAAAAGCCGTCCGCCGGGCTTGAGAATCTTCATGTTCTTTTCCCAGTAGGACGCGCCCACAGGGTCGAAAATCATATCAACGCCGCCCTTTATCACTTCAGAAAAATCATCGGTTTTGTAGTTGACAACCTCATCCGCGCCGAGGTTTTTCGCCTTCTCAAGTTTCTCGTCCGTGCCCGCGGTCGCTATCACTTTCGCGCCGAGATGCTTGGCAACCTGTATGGTCGCCGTTCCCGTTCCGCTGCCCGCCGCATGTATGACAACGGTTTCGCCTTTTTTCAATCCGCCCCTGTTCACAAGCCCGTAAACCGCCGTCACATAGCAGATGGGAAGCACGGCGGCGTCATCGTGGGAAAGACCGTCGGGAATCTTGCAGATGTTCTTTGCCGGAACGCTTACGTATTCGGCAAACCCCCCGTGTCTGTTTGAACCGATAATGCTGAGCCCCTTCTCGCCCCGGACGGCGGGATTGACAACAACGCGGTCTCCCGCGCCAACCCCTTCCACCCCGCTTCCGGTTTCCTCAACAACACCGGAAATGTCTATGCCCCCTATGTGGGGAAGGTCAACCGGACGCGGCGACTTGCCCGACCTGAGCCTCGTATCAAGCGAGTTCATCGCGCATGATTTCACCCTTATAAGCGCTTCGCCCTCTCCGGGTGAAGGCGTCTCCACATCCTCGTATTTGATAACATCGGCTTCACCGAATTCGTGATATATCCCTGCTTTCATGAAAATCTCCTTTTGGTTTTGGTTTGCGAAATATACGCTATATCCGCCAAAAGACACGCAAGAAAACGCCGTCCGCAAGAGGCGTCAGTCCGCGCCTTTGCCGGCGAGCGTCCAGAGAACTTCCGCCACGCTTGTCTGCAAAGACCAGAGGTCGTAGCCGCCTTCAAGGAAAAACGCCAGTCTGCCGCCGCAAATGTCGCGGGCAAGCGTGTGGACTTCCGCCGTAAGCGCGCCGAAACATTCGCTTGTAAGATTCATACCGGCAAGCGGGTCTGCCCTGTGCGCGTCAAAACCGGCGGACACAAGAATTATGTCCGGTTTGTATTTGCGCGCGGCGGGGGCAAGGCGGTTTTTGAATATGTCAATATACGCGCCGTCATCCTGCCCGGCGGGAAGAGTAATGTTCAGATTGCATCCCGCCCCTTCTCCGCTTCCGGTTTCGTCCGCGCTTCCGGTGCCGGGAAAAGCCGGATGCTGGTGAACGGAAAAATAGAAAACATCGCCCCTTGTGTAAAAACTGTTCTGCGTTCCGTTGCCGTGATGCACATCCCAGTCAACTATCATAACGCGGCCGAGCCCGCGCTCTTTGAGGGCGAACTCCGCCGCAACCGCCACATTGTTGAAGAAGCAGAAACCCATTGCCCTGTCGCGCTCCGCGTGATGCCCGGGCGGACGGCAGAACGCGAATGCCGGACTTCCGTCCGCCGCCTCACGGCATGCCGCAACCGCCGCTCCGGCGGAACGGACGGCGGCTCGCCAGCTTCCTTCAATGGTGGCTGTGTCCTGATCAATTTGGCGAAACGGCTGTCCGTCTGTCGCCTCTATGGACTTCACATAGCCGCTTGTGTGAACCCGCGCTATCTGTTCGGCGGTCGCGTCATCAAACGGCTTTTTTTCGGTAACGGATAAAACGCTTTCAGTTTTCAGAAGTGAATCTATCGCCGCTATTCTCTCAGGGCTTTCGGGATGCATGGGCCCGTTTTCGTGGCGCGCGCAAACCTCAGCATCTATAAAAACCGGTATTTTTTCCATAATGAAAAATAAACATAACAGGCGGAGAATAAAATCTTTAATCTTTACAAAAAAACGCGCTTTGTTATAATCAGTCGCTCCCGCAGGGAGAGAAAAAAATGAAGAAAGACATTCACCCCGAATACCGCCCGGTTGTTTTCAGAGACCCGTCTTCGGATTTCTCAATCCTCACAAGGTCAACGAAAACCTCAGACAAAACCGTCAAGTGGGAAGACGGCAACGAATACCCGCTTATAACGGTTGAGGTTTCAAGCAGTTCGCACCCTTTCTTCACCGGCAGGGAACAGCAGTTCGCCAAAGAAAGCCGCGTGGAGAAGTTCCGCAAAAAATACGGCTCTTCCGAATAATCCGCGCAAGCGGTTTCAAGTTTTACAAGTTGGACGCTTTGAGATAGTCAACCACATCCTGCTGGATTGACTCGTCCACCATTTCGCGCCATTGGTCTGCGCCGTCTTTGATTGAATCCCTTATTTTTGTGGCGGATATCCACCCGATATTTTCGGGAGGGAAAAACTCGTTCATCTCGTATCCGACCCCTCTTCCCCAGTTGACCGACTCTATGTCGGGAATTTTCATCACCTCAACGTCATCGCCCTTGCTCTTGTGATATTTGCTTATCATGTCTATGGTCTGTTCGGTTGTGAACGGGTTTTTCGGGTCGGGCGCAATGTCGCGCACCATTATCAGGCACGGAACGCCCTTGTCCAGTTTCTGCTGAACAAGACTTATGTGCCCCTGATGATACGGCTGATACCTTCCGATGAAGATTGCCCTTTTTGATTTCGCGGGCTGAATTTCGGGGTGCCCGTGATTTGTAACTTTCCATTCTGACATCTGTTTTCTCCTTTGCGGAATTTTTTGAGAGACCAATTCTACAGGTATTCAGACAAGTTTCAAAAAAATGAAATGGCTCCGGCGGAGGGATTCGAACCCCCGACCTAGTGGTTAACAGCCACCCGCTCTGCCAACTGAGCTACACCGGAACAGCAAAGATATGTTAAATTATATGCCCGATGAAAGACAGTCAAGAAAGACCGGAAAATGCCGAGAAAATGCCGAAAAAGGCAAAAAAATCATCGGCTCTGGTTCCCGCCTCCCCGCTTCAGAGATATATTGCGGAAATAGCGTCTCATCCCATTCTTTCGGGCGAAGAAGAGCGCGAACTCGCCGCCCTGTACAGAAAAACTGGCGACATTGAAGCCGCGCGCAAACTGGTTGCCTCAAACTTGCGGTTTGTCGTCAAAGTTTCCGGGGAGTACAAAAACTACGGCATCAGCACAATGGACATCATACAGGAGGGAAACCTCGGACTTATGCAGGCGGTAAAGCGATTTGACCCGACAAAGGGTTACCGCCTTATCTCCTACGCTGTCTGGTGGATAAAGGCGTATATCACAAAACACGTAATGGACAGCTGGAGCCTTGTGAGAGTTGGCACGGGCAGGGAGCAGAGGAAACTCTTTTACAAACTGCGCTCTACAACCGGAAAGATTGAGGGCGCGGGAGAGAAGGCGACAACGGAAGAGCTTGCGGGCGAACTGGGCGTTTCCGAACAGAGCGTTTCAGAGATGAAGCAGATTATGAGTTCAAGGGATATGTCTCTGCACTCCCCCGTGCGGAATGATGCGGAGCAGGCGCGAATGGACTTTCTCGCCGACAGCGGCGAAGGGCAGGAAGCCGGTTTTGAGCGCGCGGAGATAAGGGGAATTGTTCGGAAAAACATGGGCAAGGCGATTGAAAAACTGGGCGAAAAAGAGCAGTACATCGTCCGGAGCAGACTGCTCAGCGAAAGCCCCGAAACCCTTGACACCATCGGAAACAAGTTTGGAATTTCACGGGAAAGGGTGCGGCAGATAGAAAAAGCCGCGCTTAAAAAACTGAAAAAAGAGTTTAAGAAACACGGCATAACCGCCGGTGTGTCTTAGGATTTTGAGAGTGATTCCACTATTTCAGACGCTTTGCTGACGGCAGATTCCATGCCTGCGGGATTGTCTCCGCCCGCCTGCGCGAGCACGGGTTTTCCGCCTCCCCTGCCGCCGATAAGCGGCGCTATCTCTTTAACGATGTTCCCCGCGTGAACCCTGCCCGACAAGTCTTTTGTAACCCCGACAAGAACAAACGCCTTTCCGTCAAGAGAGCCGCCGAGCGCGGCAACGCCGCTTTTTATTTTCACGCGAATTTTGTCCCACACCTCTCTCAACTCTCCGGGCCCGCAGTCGGGAAACTCACGGGCAAAAAACTTTATGCCGTTCATCTCCACGGCGCCGGAAAGCGCCTCATCCATATCCTCTGAAATCGCGCTTTTTCTGAAATCGCCCACCTGTTTTTCAAGCTCTTCGTTGCGGCCGAGAAGTTTGTCAATCCTTTCGCCAACCGATGACTGCGAAACCCCAAGCGCCTTTGCCGCCCGCGCAAGCGTCTGTTCGTTCTCCGCCGCCCTCGCCCTTGCCGCCGCGCCGCAAACGGCTTCTATTCTTCTCACTCCCGCGCTTGATGACGACTGCGAGATAACGGTGAACATTCCCGCCGCGCCCGCGTTTTTGAGATGTGTTCCGCCGCACAGTTCAACGCTGTAATCGCCGATTGACACAACCCTCACACGGTCGCCGTATTTCTCCTCAAATATCGCCATCGCCCCGCTGCCGAGAGCTTCATCGTAGGGAACATCCGTTTTTGTGGCAACCTCGTCCGCGAGCGCGATCTTTTCGTTCACTTCGTTTTCAATCGCCGCCAACTCTTCCGCGCTTATGCGCGAGTGGTGCGTAAAGTCAAAACGCAGGCGGTCGGGAGCCACAAGCGAACCGGCTTGCGTAACGTGAGTTCCGAGATGTTTTCTGAGAACCGCGTGCAGAATATGTGTGGCGGTGTGATGGGCGCAGGCGGCGGCGCGGCGGTCTTTGTCAACCGTCAGGCGAACCGTGTCTCCGGCGGCTATCTCCCCTTTTTCAATAACGGCGCGGTGGCTTACAACTCCCGCCGCGGGTTTTGTTGTGTCAATCACCCTTGCCGAAAAACCTTCCCCTTCAATGGTTCCGTTGTCGCCAGTCTGTCCGCCGGAGTTCGCGTAGAAAGGAGTGCGGTCTGTAACTATCTCCACCTCGCCATCTTCCGGCGGCGCGACAAGAACAACCTTCGCGGACTCTTCGGTGGAATCGTATCCGGTAAACGCGGTGGAAAATCCTCCTGAAACAAGGGAGGAATAGTCTGCCGAGTCTGCGTCCGTCTCGCCGCCTTTCCACGACTTTCTTGACTGCTCTTTCTGCGCGTTCATCTCTTTCTCAAAGCCGTCTTCATCAATACCTATTCCGCGCCCTCTGAGAACGTCTTGTGTCAAATCAAGCGGAAAGCCGTATGTGTCATAAAGTTTGAACGCGATTTTTCCGGGCAGTTTGCCGTTTTTGGAAAGTTTTTTGACTTCGGTTTCAAGTATCTCAAGCCCTCTGTCAACGGTTTCAAGAAACCTTTCCTCTTCGGCTTCCACAATCTGCCGTGAGAATTCGGCTTTTTCTTTCAGTTCGGGATACGCGTTTGCCATTGTTGCGGTTACGGCGTCAAGGGTTTTGAAAAGAAACGGCTCGTTTATTCCGAGATTTTTAGCGTGCCGCACGGCGCGTCTGATGATTCTTCTGAGCACGTACCCTCTGCCTTCGTTTGAGGGAAACACGCCGTCTGCGATAAGAAAACACGCGGCGCGAGAGTGATCCGCTATCACGCGCATACTGCTGTCTGCCGCTCCGCCCTTTCCGTCTGCGTACTTTGTGTTTGATATTTCTTCAACGCTTGAGACAACGGGGCGCAGAAGGTCTGTTTCGTAGTTGCTTGGCGCGCCCTGTATCACGGCGGCTACGCGTTCAAGACCCATTCCCGTGTCTATGCTTGGGCGCGGAAGCGGTGTCATTTCGCCGGATTCGTCTCTTTCGTATTGCATAAAAACGAGGTTCCACAGTTCAAGGTATCTGTCGCAGTCACAGCCGGGGGCGCATTCTTTGCGTCCGCATCCGGCTTTTTCCCCTTGGTCTATCAGGATTTCCGAGCAGGGCCCGCAAGGTCCCACATTTCCCATAGACCAGAAATTGCTTTCATCTCCCATTGGCAGTATGCGGGATTTCGCGAGTCCGGTTTCCTTGCGCCATATTTCCGCCGCCTCTTCATCGTTTTTATGGACGGTAATCCAAAGTTTGTTTTTCGGGAGTTTGAAAACGTTTGTTACAAGGTCCCACCCGAAGCGGACGGCGTCTTCCTTGAAGTAGTCGCCGAAGGAGAAGTTGCCGAGCATTTCGAAAAAGGTGTGATGGCGTGCTGTGTAGCCGACGTTATCAAGGTCGTTGTGTTTTCCGCCTGCTCTCATGCATTTCTGTGAGGTAACAGCGCGTTTTGACGGAGATTTTTCAAGTCCGAGAAAAACGTTTTTGAACTGCACCATTCCCGCGTTGGCAAAAAGCAGTGTCTGGTCTTGGGCGGGAACAAGGGGTGAGCTTCTGATGCGTTTATGTCCCTTGTCTTCAAAGTATGAAATGAAGGCTTCCCTTATTTCATTTCCGGTCATGGTTTTGCCTTTGTTCCGGCGGGCGCGTGTTTGTGTTCGCGGCCGGTGTGTTCAGTTGGTCGGGTTTTGCGAAATATGGGAGTCACTCCGCCGGTGAGACAACGGAAACGGTTTTTCTTTTGCCTTTGCGGAACTTCACAACGCCGTCTGCGAGCGCGAACAGTGTCCAGTCGCGTCCGGTGCCGACATTGTCGCCCGCGTGGAAGGATGTTCCCCTTTGTCTGACGATGATATTTCCGGCTTTGACGGTTTCGCCGCCGAACTTTTTCACGCCGAGCCGTTTGCCCGCCGAATCTCTTCCGTTTTTAGAACTTCCGCCGCCTTTTTTAGTGGACATGGTTTCCCCGTTTTATCCTTTGATATCGGTTATACGAACCGATGTGTAGTTTTGTCTGTGCCCTGCTTTGCGTCTGTATCCTTTGCGTCTTTTGAATTTGAAGACGATAATTTTCGAGCCGCGTTTATGGGCGACGATTTCGCCTTTAACCTCAGCGCCGCCGACAACCGGAGTGCCGATTTTCGCTTCGCCTTCGCCGTCAGAAACCATAAGAACATCGGAAAACCCGACCGCCTCACCCGGCTTGCCGTCGATTTTCTCAATATCCACAACGTCTCCCGACTTAACGAGATACTGTTTACTGCCTGTTCTTATAACCGCCTGTTGCATTGCAATTGCTCCGCTTTGGAGAGGGAATTATGCCATAGATTAGGGGGAAGTGTCAAACGGGGATTGCGCTGTTTCAGGGCTTCCTGATGTTTTGCAGAAAATCCACGAGTATGTGGACTTTTGTGGACGGGTTGTCGGTTCCGGCTTCCTGAGAATATCTAATAGACTTCTTGGCGTTACTCTTTGCGGTTTCAACCTTATTTTTCAAAACCTCAAATATGTTCTTGTAACCCTTGTCGTAATCTCTGATGTATGTTTTCAAGTCCTGAATCACACTGTTTGCCTTTTCATACTGCCCCGTTGTGTATCTGTAGTGTAGCAAAAGCCAGTATTCAAAACAGGGAACAGAATTTATTGCGTAAAAATCTCTCTTTTGACTCAACTTGTTAAGGGACTTGTTGTAGTCAGAATGGGCATCTTTATCAAACACACAGTAGACCTTATCAAAAGGATCACCCTCATTCTTTTCCTCTCCATAAAGTTCTTCTGCGCGTTCAACAATCTTTGAGGGAGTTGCCCCTTCCCCAACTATCTTTACATTGGTGCTGTTTAATCTGTATCTGTTCTTGAGTCCGTTGAAGTAGTTAGGCTCGGTCTTTTTGCCTTCACATACTATGAGGATTTTTGAATAAGGTTCCCTGTTGCGTCCTCTTGAAAACCCTGTTTTTGCTCTTCTTACCACTTTAAACCTTTAATCTTCAGCAAAATACGGCAACGCTCCGTAACGACCTGAGAGATATGCCGATTCAATGTTTGCAACACCTTTTCGTGGGCGAAAATCTGACAGGGAATAGATACTTGTTGCTTTGTTCTTGCCTTTCTCGCAGAACCAAACTTGGTCTCTACGAAGAAATTCCTGTTTCATAATGCCCGTCTGGTGTGATGTAAAAACAAGTTGAGAGTTTTTAGGGTTCGTTTTTTCGTTGTTGAATAGATTAACCAAGAATTTCACAGTTTTAAGATGTAAACTGTTGTGTAACTCATCAACAAAAACAACATGTCCACCGGACAAACCCGCGGCAAGCACACCGGCGAGTGATATCATTTTCCGTGTTCCTTGAGACTCTTCGCCATACTCAAACTGAACCAGTTTGTCCTCTGTATTCTTGTGAAAAGTTAGAACATTATGAATCTCTTTAGGAAATAATGACTCTTTAATAGAGTCAGGTATTCCCTCCGGGATTTTGTTGGGATCAAGCTGTTTTGTTTGCAATTTAATATCATCAACCCCTAAATCTGCTTCTTTCAGAAATTTGAGGATGACATCTCTGCCCCTTTTCTGTTCAAGCAAAGAGAAAGTGAAACCCGGGCTCACCCCAAAAATACCCTCTACTATCAAAGTATCTTTAAACCAGTCATAGACTGGTTTAAGCTGGTCGCTATTCAACTGCACCGCCGTAGAAAGGAAAAGAGCGTTTTCGCGGGTTGAGTTCATCCATAGTTTCTTCTCACCTTTCAACAATGACCCCAAACGCCATAGGTAATCTCCTCTTTTCCACTCACGCCAAAACCAACGCTGTGTACGTCCCTCAGGGAAGGCAAACAACCACTCACTAACTACACGCTTTTTAGTTGCGGAAAAACCATACTGATAGCGAACACCTTCAGACATGAATACAATTTCAAACTCCGTGGGTTTCTCGAGCATCTCTGTATCCAACTTGAAAGGTTCTACCGGTAAAGCATGTCCGCGATGTTTATCAAGAGAGGATTCTACCACTATGCTCTGCATCATTTCCAAAGCAAGGCATAGGCTAGTTTTTCCCGATGCATTTGCTCCATAGATAGCAGCTGATTTCAGTAATCCTTTGTTAAAACCACCCGTCTCAAAGGTGTGGGTCTCCTCTAACTCCTTACCTGTGGACGCAACCATGCTGAAGGTCTGCTCATCTTTGATAGACCTGAAGTTTGACACTTTGAATTCTACAAGCACTATTTCACCCCTGTTTCAGCCGTCATTATGACAAAATACTGCAGAATTGTCCAGATAAATGGCATTGTGTCAAGTTTTCAGCGATTTGCGCCATTTCTTCAGATGATTGCTTATCTCTTGAAGACACCAAGCTGTCAAACTGTTTGCTTCTGCCAGGGGGATGCGAAACGGGGAAGGATTTGGTATCATAAACTTCTAATCTTTAAGGACTGTTAAGCTTTGCCGCCAAAGAAGGGAAAAAAACGCAAAATAGACTCTTACTCTCACGATGGAGAGGAAAGAGCGAACAACCCGCAAGTTGGTTTGGTTGACCCTAAAACCGACCCGGACACGGGGGCAAAGCAAACCTACGAATACGACCCTCATTTAGACCCGCAACTCCAATGGGCGGGAAAGGCGGAACGCACTTCGTTTGAAGTGCCAACCCAGTCGCTACATGTTCACGAACGCATAGACCCGCAAACGATTATAGAGGCGGTGAGAAAGCGCAACGGTAACGAGGGTCAAAAGAGTTTGTTTGAAGGCGACCGCAAGGTTCCGCTTCGGCAGGCGATTGAGTTCTACAAGCACTCCAATAACTGGAGCAACCGCCTTATTGCGGGCGATTCGCTTCTTGTGATGAATTCTCTGATTCAAAAAGAGAATATGGCGGGCAAGGTTCAGTGCGTTTATATGGATCCGCCGTATGGGATTAAATACGGCTCCAATTTTCAGCCGTTTGTTGATCAGCGCGAAGCAACAGATGGTAAAGCTGAGGATTTAACCAGCGAACCAGAAATGGTAAAGGCGTTCCGAGATACTTGGGAATTAGGGATTCATTCGTATTTGTCCTATATGCGAGACCGTCTTTTACTGGCAAGAGAATTGCTGACAGAAAGCGGCTCCTGCTTTGTGCAGATTGGCGATGAAAATGTGCACCGAGTCGGACTGGTACTTGATGATATTTTTGGTGCAGAAAATCGGGTGGCGACTATACCTTATGCACAATCTGGTACCAGTGCATCCAAGACCTTACCTTCGGTAGCTAATTACCTGCTTTGGTATGCCAAAGATAAGCTAAAGTTAAAATATCGGCAGATTTATGAATCATTAACGCGTGCTGAGATTGTTGAGCTTTTTAGTTCTTACGCTGCTATTGAATTAGCTGATGGTAGCTGTCGCAAACTTACAGAAGAAGAGCGTTTGGAGCCAAATAAACATTTGCCCAAAGATTCCCGTCTTTATCAGCGTATAAATATACAATCCCAAGGTTGGTCAAAGACGGGTCGTTCTGAACCCTATGAATGGCGAGGTCGCCAGTACGTGTGCTTATCTACAAGGCATTGGTCTGTTTCAAAGGAAGGTATGGACCGTTTGGCAGAAAAAGGCAGATTAGATGCAGTAGATTCTGAAGGTGCCCAGTTAGGATTGAAACGATACGAGGAGGAGACCCCTGGACGTCCTATCAATAATGTGTGGGCACAAAAGATGTCAGCTTACAACAAACGCTATATCGTTCAAACAGCCGACAGCGTACTGCAACGTTGTATTTTAATGACTACAGACCCTGGCGATTTAGTTTTTGATCCGACTTGCGGAAGCGGTGTAGCCGCATACACAGCTGAAAAATGGGGCAGACGTTGGATTACTTGCGACACTTCGCGTATTGCCACTACCATTGCTAAACAACGTTTAATGACTGCCGTATTTGACCATTATAAATTGGCTTGCCCAGAAGAGGGCGTAGGAAGCGGCTTTGAATATAAAAAAGTGCCTTATGTTTCAGCAGCAACTTTGGCTTATGATGAACCACCATCATTCACTACCTTGTACGACCAACCCCTTAAAAATACTAAACTCGCCCGTGTTACCGGACCTTTTACTATGGAAGCCGTGCCATCTCCAACCGTGCAACCAATTGACAATATAGAAACACCGGCGACCCCTGCGGATGAAACTGTAACTCGTTCCGGCGAAACCCTGAGGCAAAGCGAATGGCGCGATGAACTCTTAAAAACCGGAATCCGGGGCAAAAGCGGACAAAGGATTTCATTTTCCCGTGTTGAACCATTGCCCTGCCATTGGCTTCACGCAGACGCAGAGACAAAACCGGATGAATCAGGCACAAACAATGTAAGAGAAGCGGCAACGGCGTATAACCCCCGCCGTGTTGTAATTTCATTTGGACCCGAACACGCGCCGCTTGAACAACGGCAGGTTGAAAATGCTTTGCAGGAAGCGCAAAAATTGGTTCCAAAACCAGACATTGTTGTTTTTGCCGCCTTTCAGTTTGACCCCGAAGCCGCAAAAGACATAGACGAAACTGTTTGGGGCGACACGGCAATAGTAAAGGTGTATATGAACGCCGACATGCAAACCGGGGATTTGAAAAAGAAACGCGCAAGCAGTGAAAGTTTCTGGCTTATAGGACAACCCGAAATCACGATTGAGCGAATACACAGCGGGCCCGACAGCGGAAAATGGGAAGTTGAAGTCAAAGGGTTTGATTACTTCAACACAAAAACGGGCGAACTTGAATCCGGCGATGAGAAGAAAATCGCCGTATGGATGCTGGACACGGATTATGACGGCAGAAGTTTATATCCGAGTCAGGTGTTCTTCCCGATTGAAGACGACAAAGGCGGCTGGGCAAAACTCGCGAAAAACCTAAAAGCGGAGATTGACGAAGATATGATTGAGGCATACAGAGGAACGTTGTCTTTGCCTTTTGAACTTGGCAAAAACAGCAGAATTGCTGTTAAGATAGTGGATGATAGAGGGATTGAAAGTTTGAAAGTTGTTGAGATTCAACATGTTGGAGGTAACAAATGAGTGAAAAAATGAAGATATATCCTTATGAAGTGAATGGGCAGATGTCCCTAGTCTCGACAATCGATAAAATTAATTCGCTCTCGTTGGTAGATAGGTTGCAGCGTGTATCCAACTACGACATGAAACTAGAAACAATTCATGTCCCTACAAAATCCAATAGTGGTATATTTTTCATGGATTTTTGCAAACATCGGGATTCTGGTCCGGGACGAGCCAAAAAAAATGCCTTAACTACGGGATTTAATCTCGCTTCAGACGAGGCATTTGGCGAGATGACATGTGTGCTATATGACCCGCAAACGCACTTTATTGTTTCGCAGTACAATCACTATGGACCCCGACCCGGTGCCATAGAAGAATACTTGTCACTATTTTTTGATAACGAGGAAAAGTGCATCTTTGATTCGGTGATTAAAAAAGATGTGTCAGCCGCAATAGATGAAAAGCAGTATAACAGTTCCCTCTCTTTTGGAATTTCTCTCTCGCACCTAACAAAAGAACATACAAAAAGATTAGGGATTGGCGAATCGCTAGACAATCTCGCAAAAGGAGAAAATGTTGCTACTGTCGAGATTGTGATAAAAAAACAACGTGGAACATTTGGAAAAATGACGAAACAGGAATCTTTTTTACACGACCTTCTCTCTATGATTAGGAGGGACGAGAGCCCTGTCACAATGGCAAAAGTTAATGGGGCGATGACTCCTGAAGACAAGCCTGAAATTCTGGATTTAGTAAACGCCAGAGTTGTTGATGAGCGGTCAGGTCTTGTCAGAGACCCTAAAACGCAAATGTATTCTTTTGAAAGCAGATGTAAATTACTCACTGAATCTTTTAACGCTTGGAAGAAAGCGGGAATTATCACCGCCAGTAGGCTACGATGATTTCCAGGGCACAAATTAGAACTCAGTGGGAACGCCGAATGCCAAGTTTATTTTTTCTTGTAGGGGCAATTATCGGGTGTTTTGTTTCGATTCCGGAAGAGAAGTTATTTTTGAGCACTATCGCGACAATCGGTGTGTTGCTGTCATCGTTGGGCGGAGTGTGTATAACTAATTTCTTATCCTTGGAAACAGAAGTGGCAAAAATCCTTCAAGAAAACGGGGGTTACGCAGTATTGATGAATTATGGAAAAATTTCCGTCTTGCTTTCGTTGTTTTTGTCCCTGTTTGCATTGGGCGGATTTTTGGTGCCAAACGAATCCAAATGGATTTATGAAATATTCCTTTTCGGGTCATTATTATCGGCATGTGCAAGTTTTTACCGAATTTTTTGGCTGTTGACCAAAATTGGAGGATTCGAAAACACTTCGGATGGCTAATCCAAACTCCCTAATAATCAACTCCCCCTACTCCGTTCCTTCCTCCTACTGGGAGTTTGTTGAAGAAGGCGCACCGCTTAAACGGGTGAAAGGTCGCCGCGAAGCGGGGTATATGGTCGCTGACACTAGGGCAAGACCCCATCAGGACAAAGGTATTTTCGTCTCTCTGCCTATGGTCAACCAAATCCGTCAGCGTGTTGGCGACTGGAGTGAAGCGGGCTATCCGGGGATTACCGGCATTACAAAAACACTTCTTGAACATTGGAAAGACAACGAACAAAGAAACTTCCCTTTTTTCTTCTGCCAAATTGAGGCAATTGAAACGCTGATATGGCTTATTGAAACACACGAATCTGAACAAGCGGGAATTGATATTCCGAAAGACGGTTCACTTGACCGCTTATGCTCCAAACTTGCCACAGGCACGGGCAAAACAGTTGTTATGGCAATGCTGATTGCGTGGCAGGCAATAAACCGCGCAACCTACCCTCAAGACGGGCGGTTTTCGCACAATGTTTTTATTGTCGCCCCAAACTTGACCGTAAAAGAACGCCTTTCCGTTCTGGAACCTTCAAACAAGCACAACTACTACGATGAGTTCGGCATCGTGCCGCTTTCTCTGCGTGAAAAACTGAGACAGGCAAATGTCCACATAAGAAACTGGCATGCCTTGAACTGGGAAAGCGAAGAAAAAATCCAAAAGAAAAAAGGCGTGGACAAACGCGGAGCAAAAAGCGATGAGGCATATACCCGCGAGGTTCTCGGTGATATGGCAAACGCCGGAAACCTGATTGTTATTAACGATGAAGCCCACCATGCATGGCGCGTTTCGGCGCAGTCAGATGTCAAAGGCATTAAAAAAGAGGAAATTGACGAAGCCACAAAGTGGATTGGCGGTCTTGACCGCATAAACAAAACTCGCGGAATTCTGAAATGCTTTGACTTCTCCGCCACTCCCTTCAAGCCAAGCGGAAAGAAAACGCCCGAAGAATCCCTTTTCGGCTGGATTGTCAGCGATTTTGGACTCAGCGATGCCATTGAATCGGGGATTGTTAAAACACCACGTGTTGTTGTGCGCGATGACGCGCTCCCGGACGCGCAAACCTATAAGCCCCGTCTGTATCACCTCTACAATGACAAAGAGGTTAAAGACGACTTGAACAGAAAAGCAGAGCCGCATGAGCCGCTTCCCGACCTTCTAATAAACGCATACGCCCTTCTCGGTTCCGACTGGCTGGAAACAAAAGAAAAGTGGGAAGAACGTGAGGAAATGAAAACACCGCCCGTGATGATTACAGTCACAAACCGCACGGAAACGGCGGCAAGAATTAAACACGCTTTTGACAATAACGACATACCCGTTGATTTACTGAATGACCCTGAGGGAATTCTGCATATAGATTCTGCGGTGCTGAAAAAAGCGGAAGAAAAAGAGCCGGAAACGGAGAAACAAGACAAAAACGCCGAAGATGAAACTGAAAGGAAACTGACAAAGAAAGAACAGGCGGAACTTCTGCGCGAAAAAGTCAACACTGTTGGACAGGAAGGGAAATCAGGGGAACAGGTGCGAAACGTTATTTCGGTGGGAATGCTGTCCGAAGGCTGGGACGCAAGAACGGTTACGCAAATTATGGGATTGCGGGCTTTCTCAAGCCAGTTACTGTGCGAGCAGGTCATAGGGCGCGGACTGCGGCGCGCTGTTTATGAAATCAACGAAGAAACGGGGCGTTTTGAACCCGAATACGTCAATGTTTTCGGCGTTCCATTCAGTTTCCTGCCTCATGAAGACGACACAACGGGAGACCCTCTTCCCGCCACACCTAAAATTACAATTCAACCTGTGGATGAAAAACGGACATTTGAAATTTCCTGGCCCAACGTCATCAGGATTGACAGAACCTACAAACCGGAACTTTCAATTGACTGGGCAAAGGTCAAAACACTGGAACTTGATACATCACAAACCATTGAAATAGCGGAAATTGCTCCCACGGTAAATAACAATCCCGATGTTTCCAAAATCAAAGACATTGACCTTGAAAAATTGATGAAAAGACTCCGCAAGCAAACCCAGATATTCAAGGCGGCTCAAACTGTCTGGAAAGATATGAAACCGGAATGGCAGGCATCGGAACCTGAACTTATGGCGGAACTTGTGCGACTCGCCGAACAGTTTGTGGATTCAGACCACATAAAAATAACACCCGCCCTATTCAATCAGGATAAAAAGAAAAAACACCTTGTGATTGCACTCAACATGACAAAAGTTATTCGCCACTTCTGGGATTTAATAAAGTTCAACAACACGGAAAAAACCTCTCTCGTTCTTGACGACAACTACCCCATTCGCTCAACCGGCGACATGATCCCCTGGCGAACAGGAAAACCATACAGCCCCGCAAGGAGAAGCCATATCAACTACTGCGTTCACGACAGCACCTGGGAAAGCAATGAGGCGTTTGAGTTTGATAAAAACAAGGCGGTTGAGGCGTGGGTAAAGAATGACCATTTGGGTTTTGACATACTTTACGTTTACAAAGGTGTGGTCAAAAAATACCGCCCCGACTTTCTCATACGCTTGAAATCAGGGGAGATACTTGTTCTGGAGACAAAAGGACAGCAAACCGAACAAGACAACGCAAAGCACGACCGAATGCGTGAATGGGTTAAAGCCGCCACCGAAGACGGCGGGTTTGGGAAATGGAAATTCGCGGTTTCAACAAAACCGTCAGATATAAAAGACATTCTGGCAAAAGAAAGTAAATAAACTAACCCTCACCCCTTCCAAAAAACCCTTTCAACTCCTCAATCGTTCCCTCCGGTTCCTCTTCCGGAATAAAATGCCCGCATGGCATCGCCCTGCCCGTTACGGCTCCGGTGGTGTAACGCTTCCACACCTCCAAAGGACGGAACTTGCGCCCCACAAAGCCCCTCTCGCCCCATAAAACATGCAAAGGAATATCAACCGGCTTGTCCCTGTCGGCTCTGTCATGCTCCAAATCAATCGTGGCAGACGCCCTGTAATCCTCGCACGAAGCCCTTACGCGCTCAGGGTCGCGGAAAAAGTTTAAATACTCATCCCTCATCGCGCCAAAATCATGTCCGCCAGACCAGTTCTGTAGGCACAAATCCAGCCACGCCCCCGGATTCGCCTCTATCATCCGCTCAGGAACCCCCGGCGGCTGGGTGAGAAAAAACCAGTGAAAATACACGGTCGCAAACTCCATGTCTGCCGCCTCATACATATCAAGAGTCGGGCAGATGTCCAGCAGGGCAAGGGCGGAAACACGGTCGCGGAAATCCCTCGCTAGGCGGTGGGCAACACGCCCTCCCCTGTCATGCCCCGCGACAAAAAACTTCCCGAAACCCAACTCATCCATCAAAGCCGCAATATCTGCCGCCATCACACGTTTGGAATATGAACCATGCCCCGGCTCGGAAGGCGGAGCCATGCTTTCGCCATATCCCCTGAGGTCCGGAACAATTACCGTGAAAATTTCCGCCAGCGCGGGAGCGGTTTTGTGCCACATCAAACCGGTCTGGGGATAACCGTGCAAAAGCAAGAGAGGACTCCCCCGCCCCGAAATACGGCAGAAAATCCCGCCGCCGGGAACCTCAACCTTCCGTTCGCTGAAACCCTCAAAACTCAAAAACATCCACCTCTAATACACCGTGCAGTTTCTGACTTGACCCTCAAAGTAACACCCTAAAGAAGTAGTTTCAGCTTGGACTAGCCCACAAAAATATCATTTGAAAACCAGTCGGGATGAAGATGGAAAAAATAATCCACCTTTTTTGCCAATTCACGACCAAGCAAAGGAGATGCGGCAAAAACCTTCTTGTTCATCTCCATGACGGTTTGCACAGCGGGAACAAAATCCCCATCTGCGGAGATGAGATAAGCATCATCAAACTCATCCTTCATTGCCTTTACCACCATATCAACCGCTATGTTCACATCCACCCTTTTCTCCGTATATGTATAAGTAGTTTGTGATATGAGATCTTTTAGACTGTTAACAACGAAACTATTCTTTATCAAAGGAGAATAAGAATCAAGAAACTTTGCAAGTTCTCTTTGGATGGGGTTTTTCTCGGGGGCAACAGGTTTTCTCTCCACACGCCCCAAGACGATATTTATGCCTTGCTTCTCAATAACACTCAAGAACTTTTGCTGCATTCTTGAACGTTTTAAATCTCCCGATACTTTGCCCACATAGTAGAGAATCTCAACAATGTTGCTCCCCCTCTTTCGGGAAAGTTTTTTGGCAATCTTCTTATAGTCTACGCTGGAAATATTCACACCGGCAGACTTAGCGGTGTGATACCAGTTGTTGCCATCTATAAAAAAGGTTGCTCTGTTCGCGGGAACCATAATAAAAACCCCCGGGGAGCCCGAAGGCATTATCCCGAGGGGGATTAGCAATCATTATTTACATTTAATTGCTTTTTTTGTCAACACAATTACATTCAACCTTCAAGCTCAACATTCCAGTACGAAACGTCAACAAAGTTCACAAACGGCTCCCACTCCTTGTAACGCACGGCGCGGGCGTACATGTCTGCAAAAGGTCCCCACTGCGGCTCTCCGGGCGTTGTGAGAAGTTTCATTCTCGCCTGCTCCGGCGTTCTTCCGCCCTTTCTGCGGTTGCAAACCCCGCACGAACACACAACGTTGTCCCACCTGCTTGTGCCGCCAAGAGAACGCGGAACCACATGGTCTATCGTAAGGTCGCTTTTCGGAAACTCATGCCCGCAATATTGACACTTTCCGCCGTCCCTACGGAATATGTTCAAACGGTTGAACTTGGGACGCTTTCTGTGAAAACCGCCGTAACGGAGCAAAAGAATAACTCTGGGCGCCTTGATGATCTTGTCCACCGTCTTCACGCAGTCGCTGTTTTCCGTCTGCAAAGAAGCGGACGAAACCTGCTCCCAACTCTCAAAATCAAAGGTTTCATAGGTCTCCGCCACAGCCTTCGCGTCGCCGCAGTAGAGCATCACGAACGCCCGCCGCAAACTTGTTACAGAAACGGGCAGATAATTCTTATTCAAAACAAGAACCGGTGAACTCAGCATCACTGGAAGGGAAGTTTACAGTCAGGGGGGCGCGATTACAAAAGAAAACCCCGCTTGAAACGGCGGGCGCGCAAATATACAATCGCCTAAGCAATGTCTCTCACAAACGCTTTTGTCATAAACGCCCCGCTCAAGGAAAAACACCCCGTCTGATGTATCCCGAAGCAATAACATTTGGAGCGATATCCATAAACGGGTTCGGTGTAATGGTCGCCCTCGCCTTTCTTGCGGGGCACCTGATAACGGCGGCGGAACTTAAACGCAAAGGCGCGCCGCCCGGAGCCGCGCAGGATATGATGCTGTGGATTGTCATCTGCTCCATCGCGGGGGCAAAAATATTTTTCCTCGTTGAAAACTTCACCATCTCTGAAATAATCGCAAACCCCTCAGACACTTTTTTCTCTCGCAACGGACTTACCTTCTACGGCGGATTTCTGGGCGGACTCGCGGCGGGAATCTTTTCCGCGAAAAGAAACGGAATCAAAATCCCGCTCGCACTTGACGCCGCCGCCCCCGCTCTCGCGCTCGCGTACGGAATCGGCAGAGTGGGCTGTCTGCTCGTGGGAGACGACTACGGAGTCGCGTCATCACTGCCGTGGGCAATGGCGTTTCCAAACGGACAGCCGCCCGTTGATTTCACCGTTCACCCAACCCAGATATACGAAACGCTTCTGATGCTTGCCGTGTTCGCCGTGCTGTGGAGATTGCGGAAAAAACCCGCGCCGGACGGATGGATGTTCGC
The DNA here is from genome assembly GCA_965226585.1 of Thermodesulfobacteriota bacterium. Classification (GTDB taxonomy): domain Bacteria; phylum Desulfobacterota_D; class UBA1144; order Nemesobacterales; family Mycalebacteriaceae; genus Mycalebacterium. Next base: position 1,088,166 of record OZ245366.1, read on the forward strand.
CCTCTACCTTGTGCTTGCCGGAACGGAACGGTTTTTCATTGAGTTTTTGCGCACAACAACACAAAGCCCGATTCCGGGGCTTTCAGTCGCCCAGCTGGTCGCCCTCACCCTTATCGTGTGGGGTGGGCTGTGGCTGTTCAGGTTCAAACGGTTACGGAACCCGTGAGAGCACGGAACGCAGAGCGGCTTCAAACTCGCGGTTTTCTTCGGCAAGCCCGGCTGTAACCCTGAGGCAGTCCGCCACGCGACCGCCGGAAAATCCGCGCACAAGAATCCCTTTTTCCAGAAGCCCGGCGCGCGCGCGTTTTGCTGAGGCGGAGTCGGGAAAGCGGATGAGAAAAAAGTTCGCATCGCTTGGGAAAACCTTTATCCCGTCTATTGAGGCGAGAGAGGCGCAGAGTTTTTCGCGCCCGGAGACAACGGCTTTTATGTTGTCTTCAAAAATCGCGTTTTTGGTGAAGAAAATCCGCGCCGCCGCCTGAGTGAAAGAGTTTATGTTGTAGGGAAGCCGCGCCTTTTCCGCCTGCGCCGCCAGTTCGGGACGCATAAAAAGAACACCGAGCCGTATCGCCGCGAACCCGGTTTTTGAAAATGTCCGCAAAACCGCGAGGTTTTCGTATTTATCCATAAGGGAGATGACACTCCGTCCGCAGAAACTGAAATACGCCTCGTCCACAACCACAATTCCGGGCGACGCCTCTATGACCTCTTCCACTCTTGAGGGCGACAGCAAATTGCCGGTCGGACTGTTTGGAGAGGCAAGAAAAACCGCATCGGGGTCGTGCGAGCGTATCGCTGAGAGCATCGCCGGAGTGTCAAGGTCAAAATCGCCGTCAAGGTTTTCCTCCACAACGTTTTTGCCGAGAGCGTTCGCCGTTATCCCGTACATGGAGAAAGTGGGCGAAGGCACAAGCACATTCCCGGATTTTCCGCAGAATGTCTCTATCAATATCTGTATCAGTTCATCGGAGCCGTTTCCGAACAGTATGCCGCCGGGCGGCGTTCCCGTTTGCTTTGAGACGAGTTTTCTCAACTCCGCGCAATCAGGGTCGGGATAGCGGTTGGTTTCAATTTTTGAGAAAAATTCAAGCATCTCCGCCCTCGCTTCGGGCGTGAGGTCAAAAGGGCTTTCGTTTCCGTCAAGTTTTATCCGGCACTGCGGTGTTTCCGCCCCGTACGGCTCCGAAGCGCGAATGGAAGGGGAAACCCTGCCGAGAAGCTCCTTTATTTCCGCCATCAGGCGCCCCGCTTTTTCTCTCCGCCCCTTCGCGTTGTAACGGAAAGAGCATGAGCGGTAAGCCCTTCCGAGCGGGCGAGATTTATCACCGTGTCCGCGAGTTTGTCAAAACCCTTCGCGGTGAGCTCCGCCGTGCTTGGAGTTTTGACAAAATCGGAAGCCGAGAGCGGAGACGAAAACCTCGCCGCCCCTCCGGTCGGAAGCACGTGGCTTGAGCCGCAAACATAGTCGCCAAAAGGCTCTGTCGAGCGGCTTCCGAGAAACACCGCGCCCGCGTGCCGTATCAGCGGCAGAAGAGAACGCGGCGATTTTACGCAGAGTTCAAGGTGCTCCGGGGCAACCGCGTTTGAAATCCGCACGGCTTGTTTCAGGCTTGAGGTGATAAATATTTTTCCTCTGCTCTTTATTGAGGCAGCCGCTATTTTGCTTCTCTCAATCCCGCGCGCCATCTCCATCAGTTCATCTTTCACTTGCCGGGCATAGGATGCGGATGTGACGGCAAGGGTTGGGGTCGCCATCTCGTCGTGTTCCGCCTGAGCGAGCAGGTCTGAAGCCACCCACTGTGCCGGGCATGAGCCGTCCGCTATCACAAAAACCTCGCTGGGTCCCGCCATCATGTCTATGTCAACTTCTCCGTAGACCAGTTTTTTCGCTATCGTTACGTATATGTTTCCGGGTCCCACAATTTTGTCGGCGCGGGGAACGGACTTTGTTCCGAACGCCAGAGCGGCAACCGCCTGCGCGCCGCCGATTTTGAAAATGCGGTCAACCCTCGCGACTGACGCGGCGGCAATCACTTCGGGATTCAGACGCCCTCCGGGGCACGGAGTTGTCATAACGGTTTCGCGCACACCGGCAACCTTTGCCGGAACCGCCGTCATAAGAACGGTTGACGGATACGCGGCTTTTCCTCCGGGAATGTAGATGCCCACCCTGTCAAGCGGACGGACAAGCCAGCCCAGCCGGTTGCCGTAGGCGTCTCTGTGCTCCGCCGCGCGGGGCATTTTTTTTCTCTGATAATCCTCTATGCGGCGGCGCGCGGTTTTCAGGTCTTTCATCACGCCCTTCGGCACTTTTGCCATCGCGGCTTTCGCCTCGGAACCTGAAACCTCAACCGTGCGCGCGGAAATTGAGGCGCGGTCAAACTTTTTCGTGAGAGAAAAAAGCGCGGAATCTCCCTTTTTTCTCACCTGCTCAACAATTGCCGCCGTTGCCGCCACTGTTTCAGGGTCGAAAGGCGAAGCGGTTTTGTGTATGCGGGCAATCTCTCTGTCTATGTTCGCTGAGTTTATTTTGACGGTTTTCATACTTTCAGAGCCGCGCCTACTTGCCGTGCGCGCCCTCCCCGAAACCGCTTTCAACAAACTCCGATATCAGTTCGGCGGCGTTTTCCGCGTCAGAACCGCTAACCTCAATTTCAATCTCCGTTCCTCTCGCGGCGGCAAGGGAGAGAATTCCGAGGATGCTTTTGCCGTCAACCTCGTAGCCGCTTTTGATTATTTTTACGTTTGATGAAAACTGGTTTGTCAGTTTTACAAAGCCCGCCGCCGCTCTCGCGTGCAGACCGAGAGTGTTGACGATTGTAAAAGTTTTTCTTACTGAATCCACTAACCGGAAAACCTCCGCCAATGCGGAGACAAATCATAACACAATATAAACGGCAAAGGTTAAAGCTGCGCTGGAACGGCGGTGCGCGGGTGGTTAGAATTAGGCGGCGATGAGCACCGGTGAGATATTTGAAAAAGTGGAGCGCGGAGAGCGGATTGACGGCTCAAGAGCGGCTGAGCTTCTTGAGAACGCGACCCTCCCGCAACTGGGCGCGCTTGCGTCATTGTGCAGAGAGCGGAACAATCCGGGCAAAACCGTTACCTTCGTGCGAGACACAAACCCGAACTACACCAATGTGTGCGACACGGAATGCCTTTTCTGCGCTTTCTGGAGACCGGCGGATGCGGCGGACGCTTACACGCTTGAGACGGACAAACTGATTGAGATGATGAAAACCGCCTACCACAACGGAACCACAACGGTTCTGCTTCAGGGGGGGCACAACCCGGATATCGGGCTTGACTACTACACCGGGGTTGTTGAAAGAGCGCGGCGCGAGATACCTGACATACACCTTCACGCCTTCTCCGCGCCTGAGATAGCGGCGATAGCGAAATACGAAAAAATGGACACGCGTGAGGTTTTGCAAAGACTGTGGGACGCGGGGCTCAGAACCATTCCCGGCGGCGGAGCGGAGATATTGACGAACAAGGTCAGAAAGAAAATCAGCCCTCTGAAAATAGATGCGGACAGATGGATTGAGATAACCCGGCAGGCGCATGAAACCGGTTTCAAAACCACCGCGACCATGATGTTCGGGCATGTTGAGGAAAACCGCGACATAGTTGAGCACCTTGAGAGAATAAGGTCTTTGCAGGACGAAACGGGCGGTTTTCTGGCTTTTATACCGTGGATTTTCAAGCCCTCAAACACTTTCCTTGAACGTAAAATTCCTTCCGAGACGGGAGGCGAAAGGTATCTCCGCGTGCTCGCGGTGTGCAGAATTTTTCTGGATAATTTCCGTTTTATTCAGGGTTCGTGGTTCACTCAGGGTTTCAAAATCGGCTCCGCTTCAATGCACTTCGGAGCGGACGATCTTGGCGGAACGCTGTATGAGGAAAATGTTCTCAAATGCGCTGAGAACAGAATCAAGGCAAGCGCGGAAGATATTGCCGGCATGATACGAAGCGCGGGATTTGAACCGGCGCAGAGAAACACCTTTTACGAAGTCATAAGAAAATTCTGATGGCGGAACGTGTTCAGAAAATGCTTGCGGCGGCGGGCGCGGGCTCGCGGCGCAAAGTGGAGGAACTGATAAAGTCCGGCGAGGTTGCCGTAAACGGCGGGGTCTGCAAACTTGGAGACAAGGCGGAGCCGGAAGACACAATCACCGTTTCGGGAAAAGAGATTGACTGCCGGAGCGAAACGGGCGGAGTAATTCTGTATAACAAACCCATCGGCAAAATAGTGAGCCGGAGCGACCCGGGAAAACGCCCCACAGTTTTTGAAGACCTGCCTCCGGTAAAAACGCGCTGGGTTTCAGTCGGGCGGCTTGATATAAACAGTTCGGGTCTGCTGATATTCTGCACAGATGGCGCGCTTGCCCACGGGCTTACCCATCCGTCACGGGAGATTGAGCGGGAGTATCTGTCGCGGGTGCGGGGAGATACGGGAGAAAAAACGGTTGAGAAACTGCTCTCGGGAATCGTTCTTGACGGCAAGCGCGGGCGGTTTGAAAAGGTGGAGCGGGTTCCGGGAAAAGAGGGAAGCAACAAGTGGTTCAGGATAACCGTGAGGGAGGGAAGAAACCGCTTTGTGAGAAGGATGTGGGAGAGTTGCGGCTGTGAAATCAGCCGTCTTGTGAGAGTCCGGTTCGGTCCGGTAAAACTGCCCGCGAAACTGCCTCCGGGCGCGTGTATTTTTCTTGGCGGCAGAGAGAGAGAGAGACTTTACAAGGCGGCGGGAGCGGAACCTCCGCCGGATTTGAGAAAGCGCGTTTAGTTATCTCACCCTTTCTATGTAGGCGCCGTCTCTTGTGTCAACCCTTATGACATCTCCGGGGTTGACGAAAAGCGGAACGTTGACATTCGCGCCGGTTTCAAGGGTTGCGGGCTTTGTGGCGGATGTGGCGGTGTCTCCCTTAACGCCGGGCTCGGCTTCGGTAACTTTCAGTTCAACAACCGCCCTGGGAAACTCTATTCCGTACGCATCGCCGTTTATGAAGTTGACCTGAACCTCCTGATGCTCGCTCAAAAAATCCGCCGCGCGTCCAACCTGCTTGCCCGAAAGTTCATGCTGGTCGTAAGTTTCAGTGTCCATAAAGTGGTAGGCGCCGCCGTCTGTGTAGAGAAACTGCATCATCCGTTTTTTGATGTCGGGCGTGTCAAACTTGTCTCCGGCGCGAAACTTCTTTTCCTGCACGGCTCCGGTAACTATGTTGCGTATCTTCGCCGTAACAATCGGACTGCGTTGCGCCATCTTCGAGTGCTGATACTCGATGATTTCCCAGACGGCGCCGTCCATTTCTATTTTCATTCCTCTGTGGAAATTGCTTGTTTCAACAACCATTTTTTTCTCCCGGACAGGTGAGGCTACTTTCTCCTGAACATTTTCTCAAGACCGCCGTATGTGAGGTTGACGGCAACGGGACGCCCGTGCGGGCAGAAATGAGGCGATTCGCAGCCGTCCATCTCGGCAAGCAGAGACTTGATTTCCGTTTCCTCCATTGAGTATCCGGCGCGGATGGATTTGTGGCAGGCGATTGTGGCGAGTACGTTCTCGGTTTTTTTATCAAGTTCCCCGGCGGCTTCCGGGCACTGTGTTCCGCTCATCTCCTCAAGAATGTCAATAAACAGCGTTTTGCCGTCCGTGCATGAGATAATCGCGGGAAGAGATTCAAGCCGCACCGCGCTTTCCCCGAACATTTCCGCATTGAGTCCCATGCTTCTCATCTTGCCCTCAAACCTGCCGAACAGAGCCATCTCTTCGGGGCGCATTTCTATAATTTCCGGTATCAGCAGTCTCTGCGCGCTCAGCGCGCCGTTTTCCCTGTACGCGTTTCTGAACCGCTCGAAATTGACTCTTTCGTGCGCCGCGTGCTGGTCAATCAGGACGATGCCGTCTCTGCTTTCGCAGATGATGTAGAACGCGCCCGCCTGCCCGACAATTTTCAGACGCGAGAAAAAACCGTTTTCGCGCTCAGGGGAAAGCGGAAGTTCCTGCTCTGCGGGCGGGAAGGCGGGAGCGGCTGATTGAGGAATGTTGCCAAACGACTGCTGAGAGGGTTTTTGAGAAACGCCGTCTTCACCGAAAAAAGTTTCCGTTGTTCCGCCCTCCTCAGTTTGCGTGTATCCGCCCTGCGGGGTTTTGCCTGAAGGCGCGCCCTCGCCGCCGGTAATCCAGGGGGCTTGAGAGAGAAACTCCTCAACCGCCGCACGGATGGCTCCGGCAATCGCTCCCGTGGAGATAAAACGGACTTCGTGCTTTGTGGGATGGACGTTCACGTCAACACCTCCGGGAGGGACGGTGATAAAAACCGCGCCCTGCGGGTAGCGTCCTTTGTCAAAAGTGCGCTTGAAGCAGTCCATCAGAATTCTGTTCACAAATCTGTCGCGCACATATCTGCCGTTCACGTAGCAGTAAAGGCGGGCAAGCGATGAAAACCCGCCCTGCGGGGCGCAGAGAAAGCCGCTTATGCCGGTTTCGCCCTCAGGCGCGGCGGTTCCGAACGGGTAGAGTTTTACGTTTCCCGCCACATCTCTCACCCTGCTCTCAATGTCTCCCGGCGCGAAACGGAACATCACCCTGCCGTTGTGAGACACCTCAAAATCAACTTCGGGATTTGCCACCGCGAGGGAGCGGGCAACTGCGGCGCACCATGAGAGTTCGGTTTCGTCTGTCTTGAGAAACTTGAGGCGCGGGCGCGTGTTGAAGAAAAGGGAGCGGGCTTCAACCGTTGTTCCCGCAGGGCATCCGGCGTCTTTCACGCTTACAGCCTTTCCGCCCTCAACCTCAATCGCGGTTCCCGTGTCGCTTTCGCCCGTGCGTGTTGTGAGTGAGAATTTTGACACCGCCGCGATTGAAGGAAGCGCCTCGCCCCTGAACCCGAAAGTGCCGATGGAAGCGAGGTCGCTCTCGTCCGTTATCTTGCTTGTGGCGTGTCTCTCTATGCACAGAACTGCGTCATCACGCGACATTCCGCAGCCGTTGTCCGACACCCTCACAAGACGTTTGCCGCCCGAATCTATTTCAACCGATATTTTGTCCGCTCCGGCATCAAGCGAGTTTTCAAGAAACTCTTTCAGCACGGACGCGGGACGCTCAACCACCTCGCCGGCGGCTATTTTGGAAATAAGAATGTCGTCAAGTACTTGTACTGAACTCATTGGACGATGAGCATTTTATAGAGCGCGATGCCCGCAAGCGCGGCAACCGGAATCACAACCGCGGCAAGGGCGAATACCACAAAGAAAAACAAAACGCCCGGCGCGTTACTGCCGTAAACATCAGCCGACTGCTCTTTTACCGAGCCGAAAAGCGAAGAAAAAAATCCGCGACCTGAACCCGAACTCATTTCCGCGCGCGCCCTCTCTCCGCCTTCGCCGCCGAAAGCGTTTCAATTATGGAGTCAATGGAAACGGCAACAAGCGTTATAATCTCAACGGTTCCGCGCGAACACAATTCAACCGAAACCTGCCCCACGGTTTCGTTGTCCGGCGCCTCCACTATGCTTACAAAATCGTAATGCCCGAGAGTCGCGTACTGCTCGAGAACACAAACGCCGAACTTCTCAAGCTCTTTGTCAACCTCTTTGATTCTCTCCGGTCTTTCCTTGACGGTTTTCCGCCCTTCCGGGGTAAGTCTGCTGAGTAGAATGTAGGTGCGCATTTCCTTCCGCCGCCGTGATATAATCCGGTTTCCGTAATTGTATAGTGTCTTTGCCGCATAACAAACACGTTCAATGAAAACACGTTTCCTCATCATGCTTCTGGTTCCCCTTCTGTGGACGGGCGGGGCGGGCGCGCTTCCGTCTCTGGGGCTGTTCGGCGGCAAACAGTCGCCGGACATATCGGTTGAGGGCTTCAAATGGAGATCCGGCGGGGCGGGAAGAAGAGCCGTTTTTTCTGAAATTACCCTGAAAAACAGCGGAAACAGAAACTACTCGGAAATAACGTTGAGGGCGCGGTTTTACACAAGAGACGACATACCGATGGGCGGCGTGCGCGGAACGATAAAAGACGGAATAAAAGCGGGCGAGACAAAAACCTTCAGAAACGTGCGGCTGGGAATGATGAACTCCGGAATGGACTACGTGAAAGTCGGCATCGTCAGCGCGAGGGCGGCTAAAGGCGAGAAAAAAAGCCATCCGCTTATCGTTACGGAGCGGAAGTGGACGCCTTCGGGGGGTGGAACGGGTGTCGGAACGCTCAAAAGCATTACGGTTAAAAACCCGTCTGCGGTTCCGTACGGAGCGGTAACATTTCACATAATTCAGAAACAGGGCGAGCGGATGCTGATATCAAACAAGTTGACGATGAAAAAAATCGCGGAGGCAAATTCGGAAACCGTTTACAGGGATGTCAATCCGGGGTTTTTCCATCCTTCGGCGGAAGAAATTATTGTCTCCGTTGTTTCAGCCCACCCCGTTTCGCGCAAACATGCGGCGGTTCTCGGACATAAAACGGCTGAGAAAACCGAAGCCGGAGAGAGCGCGGAAAGAGCGCGGGATGACAAAGACGAACCGGTTCCGGGCTACGATATTGAGATAAAAGAGTTTGAGTGGGGAAGCGGAATTGCGGGAGGAGCGGGAATCATAAAGCGTCTTGTTCTCAAAAACAGAAGCGGCACGGAATACAAGGATGTAACGATGCTTGTGGAGTTTCTTTCATCAAGGGGAACCCCTGTAACGTCTGTGGACTTCAGGATTAAAAACCCGCCTGCGCCCGGCAAAACAACCGACTACAAAAATCTGGTTACAGGCATTATGAGCGTGTCGCCCGATAAAAAATCCGTGAAAATCAGCGTGCGGAGCGGAACGCCCGCGCCGCGCGGAAAATAAGGTTTATTCCAGAACCAGAGCTTCCTTCATAATGTCGGCGAGCCCTTCGCTGAAAGACTGAGCGCCGCTCAGAGGAATTACGATGCAGGAACGCCCGCCGCTCACCTCGGTGATACGAACGTATTTGCCTTTGTGGTTTTCTTTCAGGTCAAAAAAGAACTTTTTCTGCTCTATATTCACCTGCTTACTGACGTAGTCCTTGTCTAAATTATCGCCACTCATTTTGTTCACCCCCGAACTTTATGAAGGCGTTTATATTATCAAGCGGAAATTAAAAAATCAAACCCCCGCGCCGTTCTATTCCTTAACCCGCAAGACGACAAACATATTGCCCCCCGCTCTGCGCATAAGAAGACGCGCGCTTTTTTCCTTCTTTATTTTCTTCAGGGATTCCTCGCATTCGGCAACTGATTTTATCTCTTTGCCGTTCACTTTAACTATCACGTCTCCCTCTTTAACGCCCGCCGCTTGCGCCGGACTGCCGGGATCAATGCCAACCACAACAACTCCGCTTGAGTAGTCCAGGCTGTAACGCCGCACGATGGCGGGGGTGATTTCCGCGATGTGCATTCCCGTGAGAGATTTCCGGGGCTCGCTCTTTTCCTTCCGTTTGTTCCGCTTCTGCGTGGCGGATTCTTTCAGAGTGTCTTTCATCCGCGCGATTTTGATTTTCAGGGTTTTCTTCGAGCCGTCTCTGAAAATCTTAACCTTCGCCTTTGTGCCGGGTTTCAAGTTGGCGACAATCCTCGGAAGGTCGGTCGCCTCTTCCACCTTTGAGCCCTGAAACTCAAGTATCACGTCTCCGGGTTTCATTCCCGCGCGCTCGGCGGGGCTGTCTTTGAACACCTCGTTCACAAGCGCGCCTTCGGGTTTTTTCAGACCGAAACTTTTGGCAATACCTTCGGTCAATATCTGAATGGAAACCCCTATCCATCCCCTTGTGACCGAGCCCTTTTTCTTCAACTGCCGCACGATGCTCTCAACCGTGGCGGACGGGATTGAGAAACCTATGCCCTGCCCGCGAGACGCTATAGCCGTGTTGACCCCGATAACAAACCCCCGCAGATTGAACAGGGGGCCTCCGCTGTTGCCCGGATTCAGAGGGGCGTCTGTCTGGATAAAGTTGTCATACGCTCCCATGTTGAGAGACCTTCCCTTCGCGCTGACTATTCCGGCGGTTACCGTGTAGCCGAATCCAAGCGGGTTGCCGATGGCGAAAACCCACTCCCCTATTCTCAGTTTTTCAGAATCCCCGAAACGGACGGGAACCAGTTTTTCACGCGATGATTTGATATCTATTTTTATCAGGGCGATGTCTGTTTTCGGGTCTGTGCCGACTACTTCGGCTATGTATTTCGAGCCGTTTGAAAGCGTTACCTCTATCTTTTCCGCGCTCGCGATAACGTGCTCGTTTGTTACGATATGCCCTTGAGAATCAAGTATAAAACCGGAGCCAACCCCTCTGTTTTTGAACTCCCGCTGTTCCGGTATGCGTCCGAAGAAGTTCCCGAAGAAATCCTCAAACATATCCCCCTGTCCGCCGCCGAACGGGAAAAGCCCTTGCCCGCCGCCTCCGAACTTTGAAACCGATACCGTGCTTATGTTGACGACAGACGGTTTGTGCCTGTCAACAAGGTCTGCGAAAGATGGAAAAGCGTCGCCGCCGTTATTTTTGAAAACATGCCCGGGTTTTTCCGTCTTCAGAGGCGGTGAGAGAGTTTTTGCCTCGCCTTGCTCCATCTCCTCAACTTCTTCGTAGGATTCCTCCTGAAGCGGGGAGGGCATATACGCCTCACCGGTGAAAGAAAACCCCCGCGATATGAGGACGCCGAGGGCGACCGCGACTATGGCGAACAAAATCAGGTTTGTGTTTCTCATTCAAACGCTCCTTTTATTTTTTCAAAATCCGTTTCCGCGCGAAGAAGGCGAACCGCTTCCGAAGCGACCTCATCAGGACACATACCGTCGGTTTCTATTGTGAAATCGGCGGCCTCATAGAAACGCTCGCGCTCTGAAAGCAGGCGCGCCGCCTCCGCCCCGGGATTGTCAACCTTGAGAAGGGGACGCGGGGCGTCCTGTGAAATTCTCCGCATAAGGGTTTCGACCTTCGCCTTCAAGTATATAACAACTCCCGACTGCGCCATAACCGCGCGGTTGCTCTCTGAAATAACAACCCCGCCGCCGGTTGAGACCACGCAAAAGCCGCCGCGGGCGCAGAGCGCGGCAAGGGCTTCGGTTTCAATTCTTCTGAACTCCGGCTCTCCAAGCGATGAGATTATATCGTCTATGCTTGCGGACTGTCTGTGACTTATAAACTCGTCAAGGTCGCAGAACTTCGCGCCCGTTGCCGAAGCAATCGCCCCGGCGGCGGTGGTTTTTCCGGCTCCCATGAAACCGGTAAGAAAGATTTTTTCAAGATTTTTTGACGCCAAAATCACCCAGCCTCTCAACGTATTTCGCAATAATATCGCATTCAAAATTAACCCCGTCTCCGGCTGATAAAGACGCAAAGGTCGTGTGCGACAGCGTGTAGGGTATCACGTTCACGGAGAAATCCACGCCGGTCGCCTCGTTAACAGTCAGGCTCACGCCGTCTATCGCTATGCAGCCCTTGGGCGCGACATATTTCATAAAACCGCCGGGAAGCGAAAAACGGAACTCAACGGAATCTCCGCGCTTCCCGGTTGACTCAACCCTTCCGACCCCGTCTATGTGCCCCGTTACTATATGACCGCCCATCAGCCCTTCGGGAGTTACCGAACGCTCCAGATTGACGACCTTCCCTTCGGCAACATCCGCCATCGTTGTTCGCGAAACCGTTTCCGATGACATCTGCGTTGTGAAGCCGCCATCTTCAGTGGAAACAACTGTCAGGCAGATTCCGCTTACCGAAACGCTGTCGCCGGGTTTGAACAGTTCGCCCCCCGCAGACAAAGGGCGTATACCGATAACGGTGTCGCCGCCCGGGCGGACAAAACTCACAACTCCTGTGTCTTCAACTATTCCCGTGAACATCTCTGCGACCGCCTACACCAAGCAAACTTATCACAAGCACCGCCACGCCCACAGTTATAAACATGTCCGCCATGTTGAACGCGGGCCAGCGCAGAGTTTCGCTTCCGAACCAGTGAATGTCTATAAAATCCGTAACGGAGCCCGCGCCGAACCTGTCAATGGAGTTCCCTATCGCGCCCCCCGTGATAAACGCAACGGGCAGAACTCTTCCGCCGCTCCTCAAGAAAAGCGCGGCAAAAAGAGCCGCCGCCGCAAGCGCGCCCGAGTATAAAATAAATCGGGAAACGCCTCCCAAATCCCGCAACATTCCAAATGCTATGCCCGTGTTTTTGTAGTGAACTATGTCGAGAAAAGGCAGAACCTGATACTGCGCCCCGGGCGCGACCATTTCGGAAACGGCGGACTTTGTAACCCTGTCAAGGACGACAATCAGAACAACCGCCGCGGAAAAAACAACATATCTTCGGGATAACATCAAAGCCCCCGCCCCGGTTTTTCATGGAAAAGGCAGATGGAGTTGACGCAATACCTTTTTCCGGTCGGCTTTGGACCGTCATTAAAAACGTGCCCCAGATGCGCGCCGCAACGCGAGCAGACTATCTCGGTGCGCGACATTCCGAATAAATTGTCAGGCTTGTACCCAACCGCGCCCTTTTTGATGGGACGCCAGAAACTGGGCCATCCGGTGCGCGAGTCGTATTTCTGTTCGGAGGAAAAAAGTTTAAGCCCGCAACTTGAACAGCGGTACACGCCTTTTTTGTAAAACTTGTTGTATTTGCCCGTGCCCGGATACTCGGTTCCGCCCTGCCTGCATATTCTGAAACGCTTGTTTGAGAGAGCCGAGCGCCAGTAAGAATTGCTCTTTGATCTCCAGTCAACCTTGTCCGGGTTTATTCCTTCAAGGTGCGAAGGAGGTTTCTCCGCCGCCGCCCCAAGCGCGAAAAAGAGCGCGAGCAGGAAAAAAACTGCGGGCACAAACGCCCGTGAAAAAAATTTCGGCATCTCGGCTGAAAGCCCTAGTCTATCCCGGCTATCACAAACTCCCTCAGTCCGCCGGGAACCATAACCTTGACCTCATCACCCGTCTCCTTGCCGACAAAGGCTCTGCCGATGGGAGATGTGATGGAGATGAGTCCGTTGTCCGGGTCAGTCTCGTCCGGGCCTACGAGTTGATATTTTTTCGTGTCGCCGGTGTCGACATCTTCAACCGTAACGGTGAGACCGAAAACAACCTTGTCTTTGTTTTTTATCTGTTTGGGGTCTATCACCTCGGCAAGCCCTATTTTGGCTTCAAGGTCTTTTATCTTTCCCTCAACCATCGATTGCTTGTTTTTCGCGGTTTCATATTCGGCGTTCTCTGAAAGGTCGCCGAGACTGCGGGCGTACTCAATCTGCTTTATCACTTCGGGACGCTCAACATTTTTGAGATGAGTCAACTCCTTTTTGAGTTTCTCATATCCTCCCGGTGTCATTGGAACTCTGTCACTCATTTGATTAATGGGAGCCTCCGCCCCGCGCAAGAAAAGATTCTATAGAATCGCCCCGGAATTCTCAAAGTCTTGAAGAGCCGTTACGGTCAATTTTTCGCCCGATATTTCCTCTATCGCCCCGGTCGCGGCTTTCGCGCCCTCTATGGTTGTGAAATATGGAATGGAGTTCACAAGCGAAGTGCGCCTTATTGAAAACGACTGCAAAACCTGCTCTTTGCCGGTTGTGGTGTTGATTACAAGGTGTATGCCTTTGTTTTTAAGACTGTCAACCACGTTGGGTCTGCCCTCTTTCACTTTCTTGATGCGCTCGCACGGCACTCCGCCCTCAGAGAGAAACCGCGCCGTTCCCGTTGTGGCGACTATTTCAAAACCCGCCGCCTTCAACCGGCGCGCGATGTCTATGGCGGTTTCGGTTTTGTCTTCGTCCCGCACGCTTACAAAGGCGGTTCCGGAAACCGGAAGCGAGTTGCCCGCCGCGATTTGCGACTTCGCAAAAGCGCGGTTGATGTCTGCGTCCATGCCCATAACCTCGCCGGTGGATTTCATTTCGGGCCCCAGTATTGTGTCTTCACCGGGAAAACGCAGGAACGGAAAAACCGACTCTTTCACGCAAAACAGACGCGGCTCAACCTCTTTTGTGAATCCTATTTCCTCAAGCGTCATTCCGGACATAATGCGCGTTGCCACCTTCGCAAGCGGAACGCCTATGGCTTTGCTTATAAACGGCACCGTTCTGCTTGCCCTCGGATTGACCTCAATGATGAACACCTCGCCGTCTTTCACGGCGAACTGCACGTTGATAAGACCGCGAACACCCAGCGCGAGCGCGAGCGATTTTGTCTGGGCGACTATTTCGTCAACCACCTTTTTCTCCATTGACACCGGCGGCGTTACCATCGCGCTGTCGCCCGAATGAACTCCCGCCTCCTCTATGTGCTCCATCACCGCCCCAACCACAACCGTTTTCCCGTCGCAAACGGCGTCAACATCAACCTCGCCGGCGTTTTTCATAAACTCGTCTATCAGTATCGGACGGTTGGGGGAAACCCTCACCGCCTCGTTTATGTAGCGCACAAGGTCGTCTTTTCTGTAAACAATCTCCATCGCCCTGCCGCCGAGAACATAAGAAGGACGCACCACAACCGGATACCCTATTTCTTCCGCCCTGCTCACCGCCTCATCCGCGCTTCGCGCTATCGCCCCGGCGGGCTGTTTAAGCCCCAGTTGCTCAACCAGTTTGTTGAATCTCTCCCTGTCTTCGGCAAGGTCTATGCTGTCGGGCGGAGTGCCCATTATCTTCACCCCGCGCTTCTCAAGCGGAAGCGCCAGATTGAGCGGCGTCTGTCCGCCGAAATTGACTATCACGCCTTCGGGCTTCTCTCTGTCCACTATGGAGAGAACATCTTCAAGCGTAAGCGGCTCAAAGTAGAGACGGTCTGAAGTGTCGTAATCCGTGCTGACGGTTTCGGGGTTGCAGTTGACCATAATTGTTTCATATCCCCGCTCCTTCATCGCGAAAGCGGCGTGAACACAGCAGTAGTCAAACTCTATGCCCTGCCCTATCCTGTTTGGACCGCCGCCGAGAATAACCACCTTTTTGCCTTCAGAAACCGGCGCTTCGCTCTCAGGGTCGTACGAGGAATACAGATACGGCGTGTAAGACTCAAACTCCGCCGCGCAAGTGTCCACCATTTTATATGATGGAACGATACCAAGCCGCGCCCTTGCCCGTCTGATATCTTCCTCCGTGTTTCCGGTCAGTTTCGCGATGGCAAGGTCTGAAAAACCCATCTCCTTCGACCGCCTGATAACTTCGGAGCCCGGAAGAGAGCCCTTGCAGTTTCTTATCACCGCCTCGTGCTCCACTATCTGGCGTATGTTGCGGATAAACCACGGGTCTATTGAGCTGAGGCCGTGTATCTCATCCTCGTCAAAGCCGAGGCGGAAAGCGTCTGCTATGAACCACAGCCTGTCGGGACCGGGTGTGCTCAGTTTCTGCCTGACCTCCTCTTTGTCATCTGTGATTTGCTCAAAAAATGGGTAATCCGCCTCAAGGGATCGGACTGCTTTTTGCAGAGATTCTTTGAAAGTTCTTCCCATCGCCATCGCCTCGCCAACGGATTTCATCTGCGTTGTAAGCGTGGAAGAGGTATTGCGGAACTTCTCAAACGCGAAGCGGGGAATCTTCACCACAACGTAGTCTATGGTGGGCTCAAACGATGCCGGTGTGTGGCGCGTTATGTCGTTTGATATCTCATCAAGCGTGTATCCCACGGCAAGTTTCGCGGCTATTTTGGCTATGGGGAAACCGGTTGCTTTTGATGCGAGCGCGGAACTGCGGGAAACTCGCGGGTTCATCTCAATCACAACAAACTCGCCGTTTTCGGGGTTCACGGCAAACTGTATGTTGGAGCCGCCCGTGTCCACGCCTATCTCCCTGATGATGGCAACCGAGGCGTCTCTGAGGCGTTGATATTCCACATCCGTGAGGGTTTGCGCCGGGGCAACCGTTATGCTGTCTCCCGTGTGAACGCCCATTGGGTCAAGGTTTTCAATGGAGCAGATGATAACCACGTTGTCTTTGAGGTCTCTCATGACCTCCAGTTCAAACTCTTTCCAGCCCAGAACCGACTCCTCTATCAGAATTTCCCGTGTGGGGCTTGAATCCAGCCCCGCTTCGGCGTAGAGGGGAAACTCCTCTTTGTTGTAGGCGATGCTTCCGCCGCTTCCGCCGAGGGTGAATGAAGACCGTATAATCGCCGGAAACCCTATTTTTTCAACCACTTTCCATGCTTCGTCCATGTTGTGCGCAAGCCCGCTTTTGGGGAGTTGGAGCCCGATTTTCAAAACGGCTTCCTTGAACAGTTCCCTGCTTTCCGCCTTTTTGATTGCCTCAAGGTTGGCTCCTATGAGTTTAACGCCGAACTTTTCAAGCGTGCCGTCTTCGGCAAGGGCAACCGCCGTGTTAAGCGCCGTCTGTCCTCCGAGAGTGGGCAGAAGCGCGTCCGGACGCTCTTTTTCAATGATTTTCGCGACTGTTTTCGGCTCAATCGGCTCTATGTACGTGCGATCCGCCACCGAGGGGTCTGTCATTATGGTTGCCGGGTTGCTGTTTATGAGGATTGTTTTGTATCCGTCACTCCTCAGGGCTTTGCACGCCTGAGTTCCGGAATAGTCAAACTCGCACGCCTGCCCGATAACTATCGGGCCGGAGCCGATAAGCAGAATGCTTTTGATATCAGTTCTTTTCGGCATGGGAAATTTCGGTCTCAAGTTATACCGGAGAAACACTTGAGGCGCAACAACGGAGCCGGACGGGAAAGCCGGAAAACCGCCCGCCGGACGGGAGAGAAAACGCAAAAAAGGTTAACAGAACCACTTAACAAACAGAACATTAGAAACCATACAAACAATAACTTATAACTCCCTGTATATCCTGTATATTTTCAAGTCGTTTCAAACTCTGAATTCTTCTTCTCCGCCCGCGCTTCGGTGTAAATCTGTCCACCGCTGTCTTTGAACTCTTCGGCTTTCCCTTGAAGTCCGATGCTCACGGCGCTGTCTTCAGACACTCCGTGCTCGCGGGCGTATTCGCGTATCTGCTGTGTTATCTCCATTGAGCAGAACTTGGGCCCGCACATGGAGCAAAAATGGGCGTTTTTGGCGTTTTCAGACGGCAGAGTCTCGTCGTGGTACTCACGCGCCGTGTCGGGGTCAAGCGAGAGGTTGAACTGGTCGTTCCAGCGGAAATCAAAACGAGCCTTGCTCAGAGCGTCATCCCGCACTTGCGCAAGCGGATGCCCTTTTGCCAAATCCGCCGCGTGAGCGGCTATCTTGTAGGCAATAACCCCCTGCCTGACGTCATCCTTGCCGGGCAGTCCCAGATGCTCTTTGGGCGTTACATAGCACAGCATCGCGGTGCCGTGCCGCCCTATTTCCGCCGCTCCAATCGCCGAAGTTATATGGTCATAGGCGGGCGCGATATCGGTTGTGAGGGGCCCGAGTGTGTAGAAAGGCGCTTCGCTGCAAATCTCCATCTCCTTGTCAACATTCTCTTTAATCATATGCATGGGAACGTGTCCGGGACCCTCTATCATCACCTGCACATCGTTTTCCCACGCTTTTTTCGTGAGTTCGCCAAGTGTTTCAAGTTCCGCGAATTGCGCCCTGTCATTAGCGTCCGCTATTGAGCCGGGTCTGAGTCCGTCTCCAAGGGAAAACGCGACATCATACGCTCTCATAATTTCGCATATATCCTCAAACCTGTCGTAGAGAAAATTCTCCCTATGATGCGCGAGGCACCACTTTGCCATTATTGAGCCGCCGCGCGAGACGATTCCGGTCAGCCGTTCGGAAGTGAGCGGAATGTATCTCAGCAGAACGCCCGCGTGAATGGTGAAGTAGTCAACCCCCTGCTCCGCCTGCTCTACAAGCGTGTCTCTGAAGACCTCCCACGTGAGGTCTTCCGGTTTTCCCGACACCTTTTCAAGAGCCTGATACACGGGAACCGTTCCCACCGGAACGGGGGAATTGCGGATTATCCACTCCCTTGTCTCGTGAATTCTTTTTCCCGTTGAGAGATCCATTATCGTGTCCGCGCCCCATTTGCACGCCCACACCGCTTTTTCAACCTCTTCCTCTATGCCGGAACTGACCGCAGAGTTGCCGATATTGGCGTTCACCTTCACAAGGAAGTTCCGCCCTATTATCATCGGCTCCGTTTCGGGGTGATTGATATTGCTGGGAATTATCGCCCTTCCCCGCGCCACTTCATCGCGAACAAAATCAGGCTTCACATTCTCCCTTATGGCAGCGTATTCCATCTCAGGCGTAACGGTTCCGCGCCGCGCATAAGCCATCTGCGTTACACAGCCGCCGGATGTTGCCCTGAGAGGTTTTTCCCCGCCCGAAGCGGGCTCAACATCGCCCCTTGCCTTTATCCATTCGCTCCTCACGGGTTCAAGCCCGGCGCGCACATCTATATTTTTTTCAGGGTCGGTATAGGGCCCGCTTGTGTCGTAGAGAACAACCGGCGGGTTCGGAAGCCCGTTTGTCGGCTCAAGTTCCACGCTTCTCATCGCAACCCGCACGCCGCCGTGCAAACTGCCGGGAACATAAACCTTTTTTGAGCCCGGGAATGGCTTGACTTCAACTGCTCCGTCCGGGCGCCCGTTTTCAGACATATAAAAGAACCTCGCTTCGGGCAATATACCACATACCCGGAGAAAATGTTTGCGCCAAAAGAGTGTAGAATTGCTTCCCTATGGGCGCGACAACCGTTCTCGGAATAGAGTCTTCATGCGATGAAACCTCCGCGTCTGTGGTTGCGGACGGAAAAGAGATTCTCTCTAACGTTGTGTCATCGCAGATATCACAGCACAAGCCGTTTGGCGGAGTTGTGCCCGAACTGGCTTCCAGAAAGCATCTTGAAGCCATAATCCCCGTGATTGAGGAGGCACTTGATACCGCAGGGGCGGGGCTTGACGATATAGACGCGGTAGCCGTAACTCAAGGTCCCGGGCTTCTGGGCTGTCTGATGATAGGGCTCACGGCGGCAAAGTCTCTTTGTGTCGCTCTTGGCAAACCGCTTGTCGCGGTCAACCACCTGCACGCCCACGCCGCCGCCGTAACCATAGAGCGGGAGATGGAACTGCCCTTTGTCGCCCTTGTTGTTTCCGGCGGACACACAAGCCTCTACCTTGTTAAAACCCTCACAGACCTTGAGATTCTCAGCACAACCCGTGATGACGCCGCCGGAGAGGCGTTTGACAAAGCCGCCAAAGCGCTGGGGCTGGGTTATCCCGGAGGGGCGGAGATAGACCGCCTGGCAAAAAGCGGAGACCCTGACAAAATCGCCTTCCCGCGACCGCTTTCAGAAAGCGGCACCCTGTGGTTCAGTTTCAGCGGTCTTAAAACATCTCTTGTCTATTCCATACAGAAAAACGGCTCCCCGTCCGCCGCCGCTCTGCCAGATGTTTGCGCCGGTTATCAGGAGGCGATTGTTGACTCGCTTATTGAAAAATCTCTTCTTGCGGTGAAAAAAACCGGTGTGAGAAACTTCGCCATAACGGGCGGGGTCGCGTGCAATTCGCGGCTCAGGGAAAAATCAGCGCGGGCGTTTGAAAAAGAGAACATAAAACTCGCCATTCCGTCCGTCTCTCTGTGCACTGACAACGGCGCGATGATAGCCGCCCTCGGTTTCCATCTGTTGAAAGACGGGCAGACGGCGGCGCCGGATATTTCCGCATTTTCAACCTCGCGGATGAAAATAAAGCGCGGAAGCGCGGAGTTTTAAAACCTAATCCACCCGTAGGGAAATTCCTTCGCGCCTCGGGTCTGCGCCGCCTCTGATGCCGCCGGGGGTGAACTCAATGCCGTGAAGACCGCTTGTGAGTTCGGTAATTTTCACTTTGTGCCCCAGTTTTTTAAGAGCCGGGGCGAGCCTTTCCGCTTTGGTTCCAAGTTCCAGCTCCGTTTCCCCGTTGCGGTTGACGTAGTGCGGAAGCCCTATGGCGGCTTGAACATCAAGCCCCCAGTCCAGAACCGCGACAACTGTGCGGGCAACGTAGTTGATTATCCTGCTTCCGCCCGGAGAGCCGATGAGAAGACGCAGGCGGCCGTCTTTGTCAAAAACAATGGTGGGAGACATTGAACTTCTCGGTCTTTTGCCGGACTCAACCCGGTTGGCTATCAGGCATCCGTTTTCTCCAAATTCGGAAAACGAAAAATCCGTCAGTTGGTTGTTAAGCAGAAATCCGCCCGTCATCAGCCCCGAACCAAACGCCTTCTCTATGCTTGTGGTCATTGAAACGGCGTTGCCATTTTTGTCAACGATGGACAGGTGAGTGGTTGAAGGATGCTCAACCGCTCCGCCGTTTTGCGCGAGCGGCGCGCACCCTTTTATTCCGGAAAACGCTCTGCCCATATCGGCGCGGGGGTTTATAAGCCGCGAACGTTCCGAAAGGTATGAGGAATCGGTCAGTTTTCTGATTGGGACATTGTAAAAATCGGGGTCGGCAATGTGAGAGTTTCTGTCTGCGTAGGCAAGGCGGGCGGCTTGAGTGAAAAGGTGCGCCGCTTTCGGGGAAAGGGGACGCAAAGACGCCATGTCAAACGGCTCAAGCAGTTTGAGAATTTGAATTACCGTCAGTCCGCCTGAGGTCGGGGGACCCATTCCGCAAACGGTGTACGAGCGGTATTTCGCGCAAACCGGTTCGCGCCGGGCGGCTTTATAGCGGCGGAAATCAGAAGCTTTAAGAAGCCCGCCCGCAGAGCGGGCCGCGCGGGAAATCTCTCTTGCGGGGCGTCCGCGGTAGAAAGCCCGCGCGCCTTTTTTTGCCACCGAAGAAAAGCTTTCCGCCATTTCGGGATTTTTCAAAACGGAGCCCGCGGCAAGAGGTTCGCCTGAGGGGGAAAAGAAATACGCCCGCGCTTTCCGGTATTTGCCGAGGTCTTTGCCGTCATATTTTTTAATCTGCGCGGCAAGAAGCGGAGAGATTTCAAAACCTTTTTCTGAAAGTTTTATCGCGGGTTCAAAAAGAGTTTTCCATTTCAGTTTGCCGTGTTTTTTGTGCGCTTTTTCAAGCATCGCCAGCAAACCCGGAGTTCCAACCGCCCCGCCTTGTGAAGCGGCTTCGCTCCAATCCATCGGCTTTCCGTTTCTGACAAACAGCCCGCCGCCCGCAGAGCGCGGAGTGGTTTCGCGTCCGTCAAAAGTTGTGAGTTTTTTCGCGCCTTCGTCCCAGTGCAGTAAAAACCCTCCGCCTCCGATGCCGGCAGATTGAGGCTCAACAAGGTTCAAAACCATCTGCGCCGCTATTGCCGCGTCAAGGGCGGAGCCGCCCCCTCGGAGAATGTCAACCCCCGCGTTAACAGCGTGCGGGTTCGCCGCGCTCACCATCGCGCCTCCGCCTCCCGTTTTTTCCGCCGCCGCAACGGGCGCGGAAAAGACGGCGCAAACAAAAACGATTTTCAGAAAAACCCGGCGTGTTTCAAAACTCATAATCAACAACCCTTCTGTCGGTTGCCACATCTTTCAGAAATCCGGCGACCTTCACGTGGTCGGGGTGTTTCTGATAGGCGGCAAGGGAGTTTACGTCATCAAACTCTGAATACAGAACAACATCCGCCGAAGCGTCTGAGGGTTTTGAGTTGATTCCGGCTTCAATTTTCCGTATTTCGGGAATTTTGCCGGCAAGCGCTTCAAGCATCTCCTTCAAGGCGGGCGCGTTTTTCTCTCTGTCTTTCAGTCTCCACATAACTATGTGCTTTATCATTCCGTTCCTCCTTTTCTGCCGGATGATTTTACCATCAGCCACAGCGGTCTTTTTGTTCTCCTTCCCCACGACTGCAGAACAAAAACAAACCTGCCGTTCATAATCTCGCCGCTAGCGGTAAAATCAAATTTTCCTTTTTTATTTGTGCTGACAACAATGTCGCCGCTCTCAAGCGGGTTGTCTGCAAAACCGCTTGCGGCGGCGGAAGGTATTTCAATCGCGAGGCGTTTCTTTGTCTCCTCAAAAGGTTGAAGAAACGGAACAATCCAC
This sequence comes from Thermodesulfobacteriota bacterium, assembly GCA_965226585.1. Taxonomy (GTDB): domain Bacteria; phylum Desulfobacterota_D; class UBA1144; order Nemesobacterales; family Mycalebacteriaceae; genus Mycalebacterium. The sequence goes on from OZ245366.1 coordinate 1,110,060, forward strand.
GCTCTGCCGCAAGCGATCAGAACAAAATGCGGCTTCTCCGCTTCTTTTTTGTAGAGAAAAAACTTATTCATTTTTCTTGAGGATAACCGCAAGTCCTTTAAGAGTAAGCAGCGGGTCGGTTGAGGATACGGTTTCGCATTTGCCCGAAAGCAGTGATGAAAAGCCGCCGGTTGCGACAATCTCCGCTTCCTCCTTCATTTCTGACAACAGCGCGCGCGCCATAGCGTCAATCATTTTCGCGTAGCCGAACATTGTTCCGGACTTTATGCAATCTTCGGTGTTCGCGCCAATCACAGACGGCGGAAAACCCTGCGGAACTGGTGGCAGAGCCGGGGCGCAGTTTGCGAGGGCGTTGCGGAACGCTTCAATTCCCGCGCAGATTGAGCCGCCCAGATAGACGCCTTTTGAGGAAACGCAGTCAAAAGTGGTGGCTGTTCCGAGGTCAACCGCTATGCAGGCTTGTTTTGCGATGGCAAAAAGCGCGGCGGCGTTCGCAAGTCTGTCAATTCCGAGTGTATCCGGGGTTTCATAAGCGGTTTCAAGCCCGGTTTTCATTCCGCAGTGTGCGACAAGGGGTGAGATGCCAAAAGCGGATTCAACGGCTTTCGCGGCGTTTTCAGCGGTCTTTTGACCGGAGACGGAACCTATAACAGCCCCTTGCGGCACAGCGCGGAAGGCGTTTGAAAGTTCACCGGCAAGAGAGTCAGCGTTAGAGAGCGGAATTTCAAAATGGGCGTCAACCTCCCAGTATGCGGGGTCTGCGCCGCAATTTTGAAAAACCGCCGCGTCAACACTTGTGTTGCCGATGTCAACCGCGAGCAGGGTGTCTTTTCTACTTTTATCCTTTGGCAAAACCGTATAGATTTTAACATCATTACAACTTTGGCAAGTGGAGCAGGGGTGAGTTTTGCTGTTTGCCGTTTTTCACAGGAGAAATAAATGTCTGACAAAGAATCAAAATTTGATGTGCGTATAGTGGAGAGAAACATAGCCGGCGGCATTGTCTCGGCGAATGATTACAAGAAGAAAATCAAAGACTTAAAGGACTCGGAAGACAACGCGGAGTTTGTGCCTATTGAAGAAGAAGAGAGAGACGGAGAAGACTCGGAGCAGGAAGAAGCGGAATGAAAAAGTGGCAATACAAGATTGTCCCCCTTCAAAGCATGGTGGAAACCCAGTCCAATCACGACATAGAAGTGTCCGTTGAGGAAGGAAAGTCCAGAAAGGAAGGTTCCCGCAAAAAGATGGAAACCGCCCTCAACAAACTCGGAGGCCAAGGCTGGGAGATGGTCGGCTCTTTTAGAGATTTTGTGTTGTTGAAGAAAGAGAAGTAGCGGAAACTCAAATCAGAGTTATCTGCCGTCACCAATCGCCAGAATATTAATTCCGACCGCAAAGTCTGGTTTATTCACGCCTTCTTCAAACCTGAATCCGTCAACAATCAACCATTTTGGTACTGACGGCTGATACTGTCTTACCCGCTTAACAGATGAGAAAAACTGAAGCGGAGAAAGGGAAGCACCTTCAATTTTCTCTATCTCTTCTTGCTCTTTATTTTCTGAATTACTGCTAACCACCCAAGCTATAAGTCCAACAACCGCAAGAACTCCAACAGCAACACCTATTGTAATAGCTACAGCATCACCTTCGTCATACTTACATCCGTGACCTCTTTCCACAGTTGATGACGGACAGTGGTCAGCCCTCACTTTTCCAGTAAGACCTGAAGTGCACATACAAACAGCCAGAATAAAAATTAACAATCTCAATTTTTGCCATCCAATTTCAGGTTTGATATTTCTTCAATTCCCTCTTTTATTGATTGTCTTGCCGCCCCCTCATTTGCCTTTGCCAACCTTGTTGTTCCAATAAGGGCTTCCCCGAAGTTCGCCTTGTAAGTACTGGCGATGAAATTCTCCCATACTTTGTTTCCCTCTCTGTCGGATAAAGTCCAGTGTGTTGACATTCTCACTTCCATATTGATTCCAGCCAGTGGTTGGTCTAGTCCCAACAATTTGACTTGGAGTGTGTAGTCAGATTCCCCAACTTTCACTACACTGCTAAAGAGGCCGTATTTTTGTATTGACTTAATAATTGCCAGCTTCAGACCTTTGTCGCTTATCTGCGAACGCCCAAACAGTGCAGAGGTTCCCCTCCCTCCTTCTGTCAAAACATGAACTGTCGCCTTATGTTTGTTTTTCAGAGACGCACTCTCAGGCACCATTTTCTTAAAATCCGCAGGTCTGGCAAAACACCCACTCAAAAGAAGCGACAATAGAATTAAAATCCCAATAACTATAAGAATTGATAGACGGGAACGACTCATAGGAATAAACCTCCATAAACTCCGATTGAACAAGGCGCCGGGCCTTGTTAGCTACCTAAACTGAGTTTAGAAGTCTGTTTATTTCCCGCAAGGGTCTTGTATTCACAGAGACCCGACAGTGCGGGGTCTCAACTTAGGTAACTAACGGTGTGGAGTTTATAAAGAAGGTTTCTTTGTGTCAAGAAACCAAAGACGATGCCAATTTGACTTTGGCTTTCAGTTTTTTCTTTTCTTTAGCCAGAGCGCGAAAAGTACATTCGGACTGAATCCCGTGCCAGAACTCTTCAGACTGCTCAAAGAATGCGCCAAAAAGAATAGACATCTTGGGCGTAATGGAACGTTTGCCAAGAACTATCTCATTAACAGCCCTGGGCGCAACGCCAATAGCGCGAGCCATAGCATTCTGCGAAATCTTCATTGGCTTCAGATACTCCTCAAGAAGAATCTCGCCGGGTGTGATTGGTTTTCTCATAGCAACACCCTATAACGTTACAGGGGTGAGGTCAACTCACTCCCACTCAATAGTCCCCGGCGGTTTTGTGGAAATGTCATAAACCACGCGCCCTATTCCCTCAATCTCGTTGATTATGCGTGTTGAAGTTTTCTCAAGAACCTCAGGGGGGATTTTTGCCCAGTCTGCCGTCATTCCGTCTGTGCTTGTTACAGCCCTGAGCGCAATCACATTGTCATAGGTTCTGTTGTCTCCCATAACGCCAACCGTGCGCACGGGAAGAAAAACCGCAAACGCCTGCCATATCTCATCGTATATCCCGGCTTTCCGTATCTCCTCAATGTATATCGCGTCTGCGCGGCGGAGCATATCAAGAGCTTCCGGAGAAATCTCTCCAAGCACACGTATCGCAAGACCGGGACCGGGAAACGGATGACGCCCCAGAATATTGTCCGCAAGACCAAGATGACTGCCAACCCTTCTGACCTCATCCTTGAAAAGTTCGCAAAGCGGCTCCACAAGTTTAAGATTCATCTTCTCCGGCAACCCCCCAACATTGTGATGGGTTTTGATTGTTACCGCCGAACCATGCGCCGCCGCGCTCTCTATGACATCGGGATAGAGAGTTCCCTGAGCCAGAAACTCAGCGCCTTCTATCTTCTTCGCCTCACGCTCAAAAACCTCAATGAACTCGCGCCCTATGATTTTCCTCTTCTCCTCAGGGTCTGAAACACCTTTCAGTTTGCCGATAAAACGCTCCCCTTCATTCACCCTTCTGACCTCAATGCCCGATTTGTCAAACATCTCCACAACCTCATCACCCTCGCCCAGACGCAAAAGCCCGGTGTCAACAAAGATGCAGACAAGAGACCTTCCCACCGCCTCGCGCACAAGAGCCGCCGTTACGGACGAATCAACACCGCCCGAAAGACCGCAGATAACCCGCGACTTTCCAACCCGCTTTTTCACCGCCTCAACCGCGCGGTCAATAAACGCCTCAGGCGTCCACGATTTTTCGCATCCGGCAATTTTGAAAAGAAAATTGGCAATTATCTCCCCGCCGCGCGGAGTGTGGGCAACTTCAGGATGAAACTGCGTTCCAAATATCCGCCTGCCTTCGTGCTTAACCGCCGCAAAAGGCGCGCTTTTTGTCCGGGCGGTGGAAACAAAACCATCGGGCAAACGCGAAACCCTGTCTCCGTGAGACATCCACACATCGGCGGATGAGGAAAACCCTCCGAACAAACCGCCAGAGTCAACTATCTCTATGGCCGCGGGACCAAACTCCCGCTCTTGAGACCGCTCAACCTCGCCGCCAAGCATACGGACAATCATCTGCATCCCGTAGCATATTCCCAAAACCGGAACGCCGGACTCAAGAATGGCGGCATCAAGCAAGGGCGCGCCCTCATCCCATACGCTTCGGGGACCTCCCGACAAAACTATCGCTGAGGGCGAAATCCCGCGCACCTCTTCCGCCGTAACCGTGTGCGGTTTAATCTCTGAAAAAACGCCCTGCTCGCGAATGCGGCGGGCTATAATCCGGGTGTATTGAGACCCGAAATCGATGACAAGAACGGTTTGTTTCATTGCGCGCGCCGTTTCCCGCAGTTGGAATTTTTCACTCTATTCTGTAGTTCGGAGCCTCGCGGGTGATGATAACGTCGTGAACGTGCCCTTCCCTGTGTCCCGCGTTTGTTATGCGGACGAAACTGTCGTATTTATTCAAATCTTTGACGGTTGAACAGCCAACATAACCCATTCCAGACCTCAAACCGCCGACCATTTGATACACGATGCCGCCAAGTGTGCCTCTGTATGGAACCCTTCCCTCTATGCCTTCGGGAACTAACTTTCCGGCTTCCTTTATGTTTTCCTGAGCGTAGCGGTCGCGGCTTTTTCCGTCTCGCATGGACTCTATTGAACCCATCCCTCTGTAAACCTTGTAGGTTCTGCCCTGAAACAAAACAACCTCTCCGGGCGCCTCATCAGTGCCGGCAAACATGTTTCCAACCATCACGGAAGAAGCCCCGAATGCGATGGCTTTTACAACATCTCCCGAAAACTTTACTCCGCCGTCCGCTATGACGGGAATTTTTTTCCGCGCCGCAACTGAATACACTTTTGAAATGGCGGTTATCTGAGGCATTCCCACTCCGGCGACAACCCTTGTTGTGCATATTGAACCGGGACCGACCCCAACCTTCAGAGCATCCGCCCCCGCAGAGATAAGCGTTTGCGCGGCTTCGGAGGTTACGATGTTTCCCGCAACAACCTCAAGACCGGAAAAATTGGACTTAATCTCTTTGACGCTTTCTATGACTCTTTTTGAATGGGCATGAGCGGTGTCAACAAAAACCACATCACAGCCGGCGGCTCTGAGGCTGTCAACCCTTGCGTCTCTGTCTGAATCCACACCAACTGCGGCGGCGCATCTGAGGCGTCCGAAACTGTCTTTTGAAGCGTCCGGGAACTTTCTTATCTTCTCTATGTCTTTCATCGTTATCATGCCCTTGAGACGGAAACGGGAATCAACAACGGGAAGCTTTTCTATGCGGAACTTGTGCAGAAGGTCTGTCGCCTTGTCGGTGGTAACCTTGCCCTCTCTGACTGTTACAAGACGGTCTTTCGGGGTCATGATGTCTCTGACGGATTTTGAAAGCCGCTTCTCAAACCTGAGGTCGCGGTTTGTTATTATGCCAACCAGAACGCCGTTATCTTCTGTTACGGGAAGCCCCGTTATGGCGTTTGAAGTCATGATGTCTAACGCCTCTTTCGCGGTGTGGGAGGGCTGAACGGTAAGCGGGTTGATTATCATTCCGCTTTCGTATTTTTTCACCTTCTCCACCTCTGCCGACTGGGACTTGATGTCAAGGTTTCTGTGAATTACGCCAATCCCCCCTTCCTGCGCCATCGCTATGGCGGTTTTGGATTCCGTAACCGTGTCCATCGCCGCGCTGATAAGGGGAATTTTCAGTTTTATGGATTTTGTGAGATTTGTTGAGACATCAACATCTCCGGGCAGAACGGCGGAAAGAGCCGGAACAAGCAGTATGTCGTCAAATGTGAATGCCTGTTCAATTTTTTTGTCCGGCATATCAGGACTCCGCGCGGAAATATGCGGCCATTACTTCCTTTTTCTCCCTGAAGACGCGGAGCTTTTGCCTTTCGGTTTTGCCGGAGTTTTGGGCGCGGGTTTGGATTTTTTCGGAGCGGGTTTGGGCTTGGGAGCGGGTTTTGCCGCCTTCTTCACCTGTTTCTTCACGGGCGCGGGAGCCGCCTTTTTTGGAGCGGGCTTTTTCTTCGGAGCCGGTTTCGCTGAAGGCTTGGGCTTTGCCGCAGGCTTGGGCTTTGCCACAGGTTTGGGCTTTGCCGCAGGTTTAGGCTTTGCCGCAGGCTTAGGCTTTGCCGCAGGCTTAGGCTTTGCCGCAGGTTTAGGCTTTGCCGCAGGTTTGGGCTTTGCCGCAGGCTTAGGTTTCGCGGCGGGTTTTGCCGTCGGTTTTGGCTTCGCTGAAGAGGCGGGTTTGGAAACCGGCTGGGCGGGCGGCTTGGAGGTGAAAATATCCACTACCTTGTCGCGAAGTTCAGGGTGAGCAACCGTGAGCTCTATCTCTATCTCCTGCGTTTTCTCGCCAATAACAACGAATATCGGCACTATGCCTATGAAAGTGGTTTGCTTTTTATCGCCGTCAACTCTTTCAAAGTCGAGAGCGGACATCAGTTTTTTCGGAAAACTCTGGAGCAAGGTTTCGCCAAGGTCAATGCTCTGCTGTGGAAGAAGCCCGTCCTGACTGATGCTAATCTTTATTGAAGTAGGTTTCATCTGCGGGTGTAAGGGTTTTATGCTAACAAATATCCGTTCACAAATCAAGAACTGAAAAAGCGCGGGCGGCGGACTGAAACCCTCGGAGAGTTTGCGAAAGTGGAATGTTGCCGTATAGTTATCTCCGGCTGGTATTTCTGCGGGAAGATGAGCGATAAAATTTTTCAGCAAATCCGGAAGGAGCTCGACAGGCACATCATAGGCCACAGCGAGGTCAAGACCGCCCTGCTCCTCGGTCTTCTGTCAAGAGAACACATATACATAGAGGGAACTCCGGGAACCGCGAAAACGATGCTTTCCGAGATTGTGGCGGCGTGCGCGCAGTTGAAATTTTTCTTCTATCAGCTCCACAGAGACACACGCCTTTCGGAACTTGTGGGCGATATGGTTATCTCCAAAGAGTCTGTGGATGAGGAAGAGATAATACGGCAGAAGATAGTGAAGGGAGGAATTCTCACCTCGGAAATTTGCCTGCTTGACGACATCTCAAGGGCTCCCGGAGAATCTTTGAACGTGCTTCTCCGCATACTTAACGAAAGGAAATTTTTTGAAGACCCTCTGCCCCTCATGACGGCGATTGCCACAAGCAACCCCACGGCGGACGAATACTACAACGAGCCGCTTGACCCCGCCAACCTCGACAGATTTGTGCTTCAAATAAAGTCATTCGGCACGGCATACAAACGCGACTGGGATCTTGCGGGCGACATAATCTCCCTCTACTCGTCAAGAGACGAGGAAGTGGAAGTCCCCAAACTTCTGGAAAGAGGAGCATTGGACAAACTGCATGAGCAGGTCAAGGCGGCTCCCATACCCAAAGCGGTGCAGAACGGGCTTAAAGAGTTCATCCGCATACTTGTTGAGGATTTCGGGCTGGACGAAACCAACTCACTTATCTCAGACAGAACCTTCTTTGTGAAGGCGCTTAAAATAATCAGGGCTTACGCCGTGCTGAACGGAAGAAAATCCTGCACAATGCAAGACCTTGAAGTGCTGAAATACATAACCGTTTTCCGCATTCCGCCGGAAGTTTACGCTCAGATTGACGCAATTCTTGAGCAGATAAAATCTAAAAAAAAAACCGTGACGAAGAGCTGAACCAGCCCCCTCCTGAACAGGAAAATCAAGAGCCGGAATCTCTGTCTGAGTTCGACAAAGACCTCCCCGAAGAAGGCGACAAAGAGGAACTTCCGGATGAAGATTCGGAAAAAGAAGCGGAAGAAGAGCACGACTCTGCGCGGGAAACTTTCTTTCAGGTTATGAAAGACATGCAGGATGAAAAGATGCAGCCGCCCGAAGGAATGGATATTCCTTCAGACCCCAAAGGACAGCCCGACCAGAATGCGGGCGAAGACGAGCAGAAGGAGTTGTCTGAAAAGACGACTTCAAGCAAATCCGTGCGTCCGGGAGACATTGAGGAGAACGCGGCGGCGGCATACAGAAACCATGAGACGGCGAAAAACATCAAACGGATAATGAAAGTTCTTGAGGGAAGTTTCCAGAGAAGCATGGCGACAAAAACCAGTCACCCCGGCGGAATGCCGAGGCGGTGGAAAAAGATGAACACCCTTGAACTGGAAGACGCTGACCCTCTGGAGTTTTTCCTGTGGTCTGACACCACCTCGCCGACGCTTCCCCGGGTTCAGATGAGAGAAAAAGAGTCCACAGGCGGGGAGATAGCGATTTTGCGGGACGTGAGCACCTCAATGATGGGCATTTACAGCGAGTGGGCGTCATCGGTTGTGCGCGGCGTTATGGAACTTGCCAGAAAAAAGAACATGAGGGTCGGCTACCTTGAGTTCAACCACAAAGCAGACCCTTACCGCAGGCAGAAAGGCAGAAGAAGTTTCTTCACCAGAGAATACCCCTGGCTTCTGGACATAGCGTCAGAAACGGACTGCTCCGGCAACACGAATTACGAGGAAGCCCTGAAAAACACGGTTGAGGAGTTCAAGGGGCGCGGACGGAGAAACAAGCACATCCTTTTCTTAACAGACGGCATACCGACTTCGGGAGACATATCTTTCGGCGATGACAATTCTCATCAGGCGGGGCGTCCGAACAGCGATGAGAAACAGCTGATTGAGTACTTGAATGCGGGGCGGCTTGAGCCGGGGGAAAAACCGCGCCCCTTGCGTGAAATAGTAAAAAGAACACAGCGGCTCGGCATCCGCATACACTCAATTTTTATCGGCTCTAAAACGTATCCAAAAATCCTGCAGAGAATTTCAGAGGAGACAAGCGGCACTCAGTTTGTCGCTTTCAGAAACGATGACAGAATTATGCAGGTTGAGCGCAGGGACAAGTTTATGTCCAAACTTCTGGGAAAAGATATTGACAGTTTCGACCCGATAAAAGCCGCGTTCACACAGCGCCGCATTCACACCGTAACGGGAAAACTTTAAGGCGCGTCCGCCGTAACAACAAGGTTGTCGCGGTGTATAACTTCATCGCCGTATTTGTAGCCGAGTATTTTTTCAATCTCTGAGGCTTTCGCCCCCATTATCCGCCGTGTTTCGTCTGACGAATACGAAGCGAGCCCGCGCGCTATTTCTTCGCCCTCAGGGCCCAGACACGATACGGGGTCTCCCCTGCCGAAATCGCCGCTTACTTTCGTAATTCCCGAAGGCAGAAGACTTTTGCCCGAACTGCCGACCGCTTTTGCCGCGCCTTCGTCAACGGTTATCTCGCCGCCGGATTTGAGCGTGTAGGCAATCCAGTGTTTGCGCGCCCCCAGTTTTTCCCCCGAACCGGAAATAAGGGTTCCCACCTCTTCGCCCCGGAAAATTCTGCCTATGTTTTCAAAATCCCGCCCGTCTGCTATAACCGAGGGAATGCCGGAAGCTGAAACCTTTTCCGCCGCCTGAAGTTTGGTTTTCATCCCTCCGGTTGTGGTTGCCCCCGAAGTTCCGCCCGCGCTTTTTTCAATCTCCCGGTCTATTTTTTCTATCACCGGCAGAAGCTTCGCGCCTGAGTCTTTTTCGGGGTTTGAATCGTAAACACCCTCGGTGTTGGTGAGCATAAGCAGAACATCGGCTTCCACAAGAACGGCGACAATGGCGGCAAGGTTGTCGTTGTCGCCGAACATTATTTCCTCAACCGCCACCGTGTCGTTTTCATTCACAACGGGAACAACGCCCATCTCCATAAGTTCTTTGAAGGTGCCGCGCGCGTTGAGAAAGAAACGCCTGTCGGAAAGCCCCTCCTGCGTGAGAAGCACTTGCGCCGTGGACAAATCTTTTGCGGAAAACACCCGCTCGTAGTTCCACATAAGGTAGCTCTGCCCGCAGGCGGCAACCGCCTGTTTGGCGCGTACTGATTCAGGTCTGGAAGACATTTCGAGCTTTTTCATTCCCGCGGCAATCGCCCCCGAAGACACTATGATGACACGCGTTCCCTGCTCGCGCAGACGGGAAACCTCATCCGCGATGGAGCCGAACACGTCTTCGTTCAAGCCGCCGTTTGAGACAAGAACACTGCTTCCTATCTTTATGACAGCGGTTTTAACCCGCGAAAAAAACTTTCTGTTTGTCTCCGGCATTTGCGTCTCCGGCGCGGCTTTGCGGGATGATTGACAGCCCCCGGCGCCGGTGGTATTTTCCCTCTTTGCGGTCAAAAGTAAAATCGCGGGAGTAGCTCAGTTGGTCAGAGCATTTGCTTCCCAAGCAAAGGGTCGCGGGTTCGAATCCCGTCTCCCGCTCGCCTTAAAACCTGTTGACATAAAAACTTGCGGGGGATAGCCTCATAGCCTTGAATGCGGGAGTAGCTCAGCTGGCTAGAGCGTTTCCTTGCCAAGGAAAAGGTCGCGGGTTCGAATCCCGTCTCCCGCTCACTTAACCGCTCATCGGAACAAATCCGGGTTGAGACTCAACCCTCTTCACCCATCCGGTAACCGCCGTGTATTGAGAAATGTCAACCTCGCCCTCATGCGCGAGCGCGACGTACGGATAGCAGGCAATGTCTGCGATTGTGTAAGAGCCGGTGAGAAAATCCTTTCCCTCAAGGCAACCGTTTAGCACTTCAAGAGCCGCCCGCCCTTCCGCGCGTTTTTGTTCAAGCGCGGCTGTATCGATCTTTTTAGAGGGATATTTTGTCCAGAAACGCGAGAGCGCGAGTGGTGTGTCCAGAGTGGTTTTCCCGAAAACAACCCACTGGGCGGCTTTGCCGAAACCTTCCGGGTCTTCCGGCAGATACTTGTTCGGCGCAAACTTGCGTCCTATGTAGAACAGAAGCGCGTTTGACTCCCACATAACAAAATCGCCGTCCACAAGAACGGGTATTTTGCAGTTCGGGTTCAGTTTCCTGAACTCATCCGTCTGATGCTCGCCGCTGAAAATATCAACATTCACCTTCTCATACTCCGCGCCGAGATGAGAAAGCAGAAGTTCGGATTTGTAAGCGTTGCCCGAAAGGGGATGGGTATAAAGTTTCACTCCTTAACATACCTCTCAAACTTTCCTTTCAGCGTATCCTCTCCCAGAATGGCGTCCAGAGTTTTTCTGTCGGGCAGTCCGTAGGTTACAACCGCTTTCAGGGAGCTTCTGCCGTTTGCCCCCTTTATTGAAGCCGAAACGCGGACTGTTCTGCCCTTCTCTTCAAGCACCTTCGCGCGCGCTTCAAGAGGCCCGTCAAATCCCACCGGAGACAAGTAGCGCATATCTATCCTCGTTGTAACGCCCAGTTTTCCAACCTTGTCAAACATCGCCCAGAAAGCGAGTTCGTCTATAATCGCGCATTGAATGCCGCCGTGAAGAATCCCCGGAAATCCGTTGAAATGCCTCTCAGGGCTCACGGTTGTGAACACCTCTTCTGTTTCATCATCAGCGTAGAATTTGAGTTTCAAACCGAACTCGTTGCCGGGGTGGCAGGCAAAACAGTTGTTGCCCGGAAGGTCTATAAAAACGTTTTCTATCTCTCGCGGCACAGACGCCCTACTCTTCCTCTTCTCCGCCGTCCGGCTCTTCCGTGCCGGCGGGTTCGGCTCCGTTCGCGCCCTCAGGTTTGACATCTGATGCCCCGGAAGCGGCTTCTGTGCCGCTGCCCTCTTCGTCATCGTCCTCTCTCTCAACAACCCTTGCCGCCGCCGCTATGGTTTCGCCATCTTCAAGACGCACAATTCTCACGCCCTGCGCCACGCGCCCCGTGCTTCGTATCTCGCTCACGTTGACCCTTACAACCTTTCCGGCGGGCGTTGTGATGAGAATAAGCTGTGTTGCGTCCGTTACCTGAAAAGTGCCTATCACCTTGCCGTTCTTCTGGGTTATATCAACGGTTTTCACGCCCTTGCCGCCGCGCCGTATCTGCCTGTAATTTGCCGCGCGCGTCCGCTTGCCGAAGCCCTTTTCCGTAACGGTAAGCATCTGCTGTGTTTCGGGGTCTTCCACAACTTCAAGGCTGACAAGATGGTCGCTCTGCTCCAGATTGAACCCTTTGACGCCCGCCGCCGCTCTTCCCATCGCGCGCACTTGAGACTCTTCAAAACGTATCGCCTTGCCTCCGTGAGACGACAGGAAAATCTCGCTCGACCCGTCTGTAACTCTCACCGCGACAAGTTCATCGCCGTCTTTGATGTTGAGGGCGATTATCCCGCCCGAACGCGGACGCGAATACGCCATCAGGCTTGTTTTCTTCACAATGCCGCGCCGTGTTGCCATGAGGATAAATTTCCCCTCTTCAAACTTTTTCACCGGAAGCACGGCGGCAACCTTTTCGCCGTCACTCAGGTTGAGAAGGTTCACCATCGCCCTGCCCTTTGCCGTTCTTCCCGCTTCGGGTATTTCGTAAACCTTCAGCCAGTGGCATCTGCCGTGATTTGTGAAGAAAAGAACATAGTTGTGGTTTGATGCCGTGAACAGGTCTTCAACAAAATCGCTCTCGCGGGTTGTCATTCCCTTTTTGCCTTTGCCGCCGCGCCGCTGGCTTCTGTAAATGCTGAGCGGCGTGGTTTTTATGTATCCCTCGTGCGAGATAGTTACCACCATATCCTCGTCTGAAATGAGGTCTTCAATTGATATTTCCTCAACGTTTCCAAGTATCTCCGTTCTTCTTTTGTCCGCGTATTTGCTTTTTATCTCAATCAGCTCTTCGCTGACGATTTTGAGAATCAGGTCTTCGTTGGCGAGAATCTTTTTGAGTTCCGCCACGGTTTCAAGAAGTTCTTTTCTTTCTTCAAGGATTTTGTCTCTTTCAAGGGCGGTGAGACGCTGGAGCCTCATGTCAAGAATTGCCTGCGCCTGAATTTCGGAAAGAGAAAGTTTTTTCACAAGCCCGCCCTTTGCCTCTTCGGGGCTTTTGGATCCTCTTATCAGTTTGATAACTTCGTCCAGATTGTCGAGGGCTATCTTCAGACCCTCAAGGATGTGGAGGCGCGCTTCGGCTTTTTGAAGTTCAAACAGCGTGCGGCGGATAACCACTTCCATGCGATGTTTTATAAACTCCGCAAGGGCGCGTTTGAGGCTCAGCACTTCGGGCTGGTTGCCGACAAGGGCAAGCATTATCACGCCGAAAGACGTGTCCATCTGCGTATTTTTGTAGAGTTGGTTGAGAATTACTTCCGCGTTTTCGCCCCTTTTGAGTTCAACCACAAGGCGTATTCCGTCTCTGTCTGATTCGTCTCTTATATCGCTTATGCCTTTGATTTTCTCTTCTTTGACAAGTTCCGCGATGCGTTCAATCAGTTTGACTTTATTAACCTGATAAGGGATTTCGCTTATCACAACGAGGCTTTTGTCGCCTTTTTTCTGTTTTTCTATCGCGGCGCGGGCGCGGATTTTGATTATCCCTCTGCCGGTTTCGTAAATCTCTTGCATGGGCGTACTGCCGTGGAGAAATCCGCCGGTCGGAAAGTCCGGACCGGGCATATGTTTTACGAGTTCAGCGGTTGTGATGTCCGGGTTTTTAATCTGCGCGGTAATGGCGTCAACAAGTTCGCCGAGGTTGTGCGGCGGTATGTTTGTTGACATTCCGACCGCGATACCTGCGGAGCCGTTCAGAAGCAGGTTGGGCAGTTTTGCCGGAAGCACGGCGGGTTCATGTTCTCCGCCGTCGTAGTTTGGAATGAAGTCAACGGTGTTTTTGTCAAGGTTGTCCAGAAGTTCGCCCGCTATTTTGTCAAGGCGGACTTCGGTGTATCTCATCGCGGCGGGCGGGTCTCCGTCCATTGAGCCGAAGTTGCCCTGTCCGTCAACAAGGGGGTAGCGCATGGAGAAATCCTGCGCCATTCTCACAAGTGTGTCGTAGATTGCCGAATCGCCGTGAGGGTGAAATTTTCCCATCACTTCTCCGACTATTCTGGCGGATTTTTTGTAGGGTCTGTTCCAGGCGTTTCCGGCTTCGTGCATTCCGTAGAGAATACGTCTGTGAACGGGTTTCATTCCGTCTCTGACATCCGGCAACGCTCTGCCCACAATAACAGACATTGAGTAGGAGAGATAAGAGTCTTTCATCTCATCTTCGATGCTTGCGGGAAGGAAACGCGATTTGTCGTCTGCCATATGTAAAAGTTCTCCGGGGTTCCGCCTTTTTGAGATTGGGAAAGGCGTTAATCGATAGTGATTATATTACAAACGGGGCGCGTAATCAATCGCCACGCTGTTACTCTTTTTCCCTGTCAACTCCTCTATGTCATTCCGTGCTTGACACGGAATCCAGTATTGTTTGTTGTGTAATACCGGATTCCTGCTTTCGCAGGAATGACGAGAGGGGGCAACGGAATGAGGGGTAGAACATAGGAATGACGGGAAACAAAAATGACGGGAGGGAATGAAAATTGCGCATAATCACGGGTTCGGCTAAGGGCAGGAAACTTAAAACCGCTTCAAGCGGGGTGCGCCCTATGTCGGCACGGGTGAAAAAATCCGTCTTTGACACCCTTGGCAACTTGAACAATGCCGAAGTGCTGGACGTGTTTGCCGGTTCGGGCGCGCTTGGGATTGAGTGCGTCAGCAGAGGCGCAGGCTCGGCGGTGTTTGTTGAGAAAAACCAGAAAGTGGCAAACATTATCGGGCAAAACATCAAGGAATGCGGCTTTGAGGACAAATGCAAACTCATTCGCGCAGACTACAAAAAAGCGGCATCCATTCTGACTGAAAGCGGAAGAAAATTTGACATCATTTTTGTAATGCCCCCCTACGCCCTTTATAAAAAGGTTTCACGCGGGGAACTGGAAAAGTGTTTTTCGCCCCTGCTGTCGCAAAACGGCAGAATTGTAATAGAGTATGAAACAGACGGGGATGACGGAAAAGCGGAATCCGGCGTAAATCGCGTGACGAAAAAATACGGCGGAACAACCGTAAGCATCATTTCTGCGGGGTGAAAATGAAAAGGACGGCTATATATCCGGGGTCTTTCGACCCGCTCACGCTCGGGCACATCAACATCATCGAGCGCGGCGCGGAGGTCTTTGACGAAATAACAGTCGCCGTGGCGCGGCAAATCTCCAAAAACGCAATCTTCTCGCCCGAAGAAAGAGTGGATATGGTTAAGCGTGCAACGAAAGGGAAAAAGAACATCAAGGTGGACAGTTTTGACGGTCTGCTTATGGATTACGCTTCATCAAAGGGAGCAAAAACGATACTCAGGGGAATGAGAAGCGTTTCGGATTTTGAATACGAGTTGCGCATGGCGACCGCGAACAAAGCACTCAGCCCCGAAGTGGAAACGGTTTTTATGGTTACAGACGCAAAACACTCACACATAAGTTCATCGCTTATAAAAGAGATAGTTTCTCTGGGCGGCCCGGCAAAGGGATTTGTTTCCGGCTTCGTTGAGAAACGCTTGCGGGAAAAACTGCTGAAACAAAACGTTTGAGGTTGGTAAAATGGGCATAGAAGTCTCAAAAAAAGCGGCGGGAATAAAGCAATCCGCCACCCTCGCCATTACGGCGAAGGTGAAAGAGTTGAAAACTCAAGGCGTTGACGTCATCGGGTTCGGGGCGGGCGAGCCGGATTTCGACACGCCCGGAAACATCAAAGACGCCGGAATTGATTCCATCAAAGACGGATTTACCAAATACACCCCGGTCGGCGGAGTCGCGGAACTGAAAGACGCGATAATAGCGAGAATAAAGCAAGACTACGGAATTGAATACTCACAAAACGAAGTGATGGCATCGTGCGGGGCAAAACACACGCTCTACAACATAGCGCAATCCGTTTTCAACCCGGGCGACGAAGTGATTGTGCCCGCGCCCTACTGGGTTTCCTATCCGGCGCAAATCGAACTTGCGGGAGCCGTTCCGGTGATTGTTGAAACAAACATCAAAGAAGAGTTCAAACTCACGCCTCAGGCACTTGAAAAGAAAATCACCCCGAAAACACGCGCGCTGATACTGAACTACCCTTCCAATCCCACCGGGGCAACTTATGACGAAAAAGAGTTGAAAGCAATCGCCGAAACCGCCCTTGAAGCCGGAATGTGCGTTATATCGGATGAGATATACGACAAAATTCTCTACGGCGGACGGACGCACACACCCGTTGCGGCGCTTGGCAAAAAGTTCAAAGAGAACTCCATTCTTGTCAACGGCGTTTCAAAAACCTACTCAATGACGGGCTGGAGAATTGGCTACGCGGCGGGAGACAAAGACGTTATCGCGGCGATGTCCAGAATACAGGGGCAGAGCACCTCAAACCCGCCGTCAATGGCTCAAGCGGCGGCAATTGAAGCCCTTTCGGGCAGTCAGGAAGTTACGGGCAGACGCGCTGAGGAGTTTGAACGCAGAAAAGATTTCATCACCTCAAGGGTGAAAGAGATGGGATTTGACTGCATGCCGCCTCACGGCGCGTTCTATATCTTCCCCTCAATAGAAAGCTTCATAGGGAAAAAATTCGGTGATAAAACAATTACAGACAGCTTTGAGTTCACGGAGTTTCTGTTGAATCAGGCAAAAGTCGCAGTCGTTCCGGGCGTGGAGTTCGGGATGGAAAATCACGTCAGAATCTCCTACGCGACCTCAATGGAAAACATTGAGGAGGGAATGAACAGAGTGGAGAAGGCAGTCTCCGCCCTTTCCTGAAAGTGTCTTTCTCCGCCGCCATACCACTCAGCCTGTCGGGAGAGTTCTCGGCTCTCGGAAACAAAGCCCTTGAGGGCGTCCAACTTTGGAAACTGTATGCGTCATCGCTTTCCGGGTGTCCGGTTGAGTTGACGGTTGAAGACGACGAAAGTTCTGAGCGAAAAGCCGGGGAGATAACGGAAAAGTTTTGCGCCGACAAAACGGTTGATGCCGTTTTTGGTCCGTATTCAAGCCGCCTCACACTTGCCGCCGCAAAAGCCGCCCGGAAGTCGGGAAGAACACTCTGGAATCACGGCGGAGCGTCTGACGAGACAGACAAATACCCCAATATCATAAGCGCCATAACCCCCGCGGGCGGCTATTTCGCCCCCGCTGTTGAAATGATCTCAGGCGGCAAATCCGGGCGCGCGGTGATTGTGAGCGCGAAGGGAAGCGGATTTTCAAAAGCGGTTACGGACGGAGCGGAAAAGCTTGCCGCAGAGGCGGGAATAAAAGTTGCGCGTGTTGAGTACGACCGCTCAGAGGGCGCGGAGCGTGTTGCCGGTGAGTTGAAAAAAACCGACTCTCTTCTGTGTGCCGGAAGAATGGAGGACGACATCGCGCTTGCTGAGAAAATTCTCTCAATGAGCGGAAAACCGGCATTTCTCTGTTTTGTCGCGGCGGGAATTGACGAGTTCGGCGCAATCTTCGGAGAACGGGCGGAAGGCGTTCATTCGGTAAGCCAGTGGGAGGAGAGCGCCGCGCCGCAAGAGCCGGACTTCGGGCCCTCTCCGGCTGTGTTTGCAGGGCTTTTCCGCAAGCGGTACGGACATCCGCCCGACTATCCCGCCGCGCAGGCGTTCAACATCGGGCTTGTGGCTCAGAAATGCGCCGCGAGCGCGGGAACAACAGATGACGAATTGATGAGAAAAGCGGCGCTTGAACTGGATTTCACAACATTCTACGGCAGGTTCAAAACCGACGGACGCGGAAAACAGATTGGACACAAAACGGTCGTTACCCTCTGGCGCGGCGGGAGGCGGGTTGTCTTGAACGATGGCGGGTAAGGAGAAATCCTATCGCGGTGAAGGGGTTTTTCCGAAATATGGTGGAGCCGATGGGATTCGAACCCACGACCTCAACACTGCCAGTGTTGCGCTCTCCCAACTGAGCTACGGCCCCAAAAACCGGTGTCAATCTTTCCTCTAATGGAGGTGAGCGGGCTCGAACCGCCGACCTCCGGCTTGCAAAGCCGGCGCTCTCCCAACTGAGCTACACCCCCTTTAAGAAAAGTGAAAATATTCACTCTCCCTGTAATTCCAAACCATTTTCAATGGGCCCAGATGGATTTGAACCATCGACCTCACCCTTATCAGGGGTGCGCTCTAACCGGGCTGAGCTATGGGCCCCCGCAAAGGGCAAAGTGTATAAACAATCGGGGAGAGTGTCAAAAACGGGCGGCGGGCGTTTTCACTTCTTCGTCAAATGCCATCCGTTGCCCGCAGGGCACTTGTAAACATCCAGCACAACTCCCCTTTTCCCTTTCATTTGGCATACCCGCCGCGCTTCACCCTCTGTTTCGTAGATGTCTTTGTTGACGCCTTCAGCGCTTGTGCAATGCTCGCAGGTTTTTCCCGGCGCCTGCCCGCCGGGCCCTATGTGAAAATAGCCGCAATCTTTGCACGCGTAGGGGAAAAGTTCATAGCCGTATTCCGCTTTTGCGTAGTCCGCCCCTTCCCGCGCTTCGCTCCGCGAGCCATATTCTGTGAGAGCTCCGTTTGCGCCGAAGCATGTCTTGCTTTTTCTTCTCATCGCGTTCCATCCTCTGCGGAGAAACATTAAAACAAATTGGATGGAGAGCCGTCAACTCTGAAACGGGGAAATCAGGGATTTTGTTTGAAGCGCGAGGAAAGAATTTTCACTATCTCCGTCAGGCGGCTTTTAGCCGCGTAAATTGAATAGGAATAGACATGTCCGACTGGCGCGTAATTTTTCAGAAAAAAGGATTCGAAATCGTCTCTGAAAATCCGGTGAGAGGAAGGAAACACTGATTCCATGGAAAACATCTCACCCTCTTTGTGGGCAAGGAGAAAAACATCAACTTTTTGCGATTCAAGAGCGGCAATCTGAACGGACATATAAGTTTCATTCCAATCCTTGACGGGCTCCATCATAAAGTGGGGAAAATGCGAAAGCGCCCGCCCGTTTGGATAAATAAACGGTTGCCCCGCAATGTAGAGAGTATAGAGCGAAGAGTCGCTCGGCATGACTTCAACAACAAGCCCGTTAAGTAATTGTGATGTTTTCTTCATGTTTTTTTCAAAACTGTTCCAATACGTCCTTTCACCAATAAATCGACCTCTCTGGTGCAGGGAAGTCTGCAAATAAGAAGGAGTGTCGTGAAAGGAAAAACATAAAGAGAGCGCCGAGGCGAAAATCCAGCCGCCGCAAATAAAAGCCGCGCGTTTCCCGATTCCCGCCAGAACCGCCCTCTGTCCGGCAAGAACCATAAGAGGCGGCATCATATAAAAAATATGATCATTTCCGCTTCCCCAGTCAGTTGCGGGACCTAAAAGAATAAACACGAAAGCAAAAGTCATGAGGGTTGCCGAAATAAAAACGGGTTTTTCCCGCCTTTCCCTTATTGCTCCGATAAGAACCGCAAGAACAACGGTTCCGCCAATCAGCGACCACGGAAGATGATTCCAGGATTTAACGCGGGTTCCCGAAAAAGCCTCAATCACTGCAAAGTACGCCTCAAGTGAAAAAGAGGGATGAAGGAAAGATACAAGAGCGAAAACAATGGAAAAACCCGCCGCTCCGGCAATCCAGAGAGTTCCGCGCTCATAAATAACAAGGGGAATCAGCGCCATAACCCCTATCGCGCCGTGAGGTTTGCCAATGGCGCACATTGCGAGACCAAGCCCCGCCAAAAGCATTGAGACGGCGGAATTGCGTATTGAAAAAGCCGCAAACAGGGAAAGAGATATGCCGAACAAAAGAGACGCCTCTTTGAGTTCAAACCGGAGCGGAATCTGGAATAAAATCAGGGCAAAAAGGCACAAAATTGCCGCAATGCCGGCGTTTGTTCCGAAACGCCTGAGGAATAAAATTGACATTAAAGCAATAAATCCCCAGAACATCAGAAGAGACGCCACGCCGTCTGCGGTAAACGGATTGTCAAAAAAAGGAATGAAAGCCGCGCCAATCAGAAAACTGTAAGGCCCGTACACCATCAGTTGCATATCCCCCTGCGGTGAAGAAAAGAAAACCGGCTTCATCGCCGCAACTGCCTGAGAAAGCAGTGTTACGCTTGAGGGAGTGTGGTTGAGCCGGGTGGGAAATATGGCATACCTTACGCTGTAATCAAGCATCCATATGGCGCAAACCGCAATCGCGATTATGGAAACAGTCCGGAAATTGTCAGATAAAAAACGCGGGAAAGAGTTTCGCGGGTCTGAGCGGAAAAGAAACCAGACACCCATAAAAAATGTAAAAACTGTAATCCAGACAAGCGACTGAGCCATTCTCAACTCTCCCTGCGGGGTACGTAACGCTCGCCTGAAACTGAACTCGCAATCCGTGAGCCGCCCGAAGCGGATTCGCTGTATTCCGTGTCCTGATGCATAAGTTCCCACGGGTTTGCGGACTCGCCTGAAATAATTCCGTTAACGGTCAAAAGCGCGGTCATCATTGAGTGATCCTGATTGTTATAGAGGTGAAGACCGTTTCTGCCGACAGGATAAAAGCCCGGCGCTTTTTTCTCAAGCTCATCCCTTATTTTGCTGACGTGCAGTTTGTAATCGCCGTCATATACCGGATACGCCTTTGGCTGACGGACAACACAGCCGTCAATAATGTCTTCGGGGCGCAGAAGGCCGGTTTCAACAATTTCGCGTTTTGCGGTTTCAATAATTTCGTGGTCTGGCATGTTCCAGGTTCCGTCCCCTTCAAAGCAGAAATACTCAAGTCCCCAGCAATTTGTTCCGGGAACCGGCACAAGTTCGGGAGACCATGCGCGGTAGTTTTGCATACGGACAAAACTCACGTTCGGGTCGTGAACATAGACCCAGTGGTCGGGCAGAATTTCGCGGTTTTCACGGAAAATCAGGGCGCAGATCAGGTAGTCGCGGTATTTGAGCGAGTTTGCCGAAGCGGTGGAATCAAGGGCGGGTTTGATAAGCGGCACTGTTTTGCCAAGCGGGGCGGAACAGATAATATTTTTTGAGATTATCTGCCCCCCCCCAGTCTGATTTTGCCCGCCTTCGCCATTTGCGGAGGTGTAAGTTGTATGCCACATTCCGTCTTTGAGTTCATATCCCTCCGCGCGGCGGCCCATAAGAATTTCCCCGCTCTCCATGGAGTTTATTTTCTCAGCCATTTTCTCCCACATCATTCCCGGACCCTTTCGCGGATAGCGGAATGTGTTCTGCAGGCTGGTTTGCGAGTTGCCGGACACAATATTTTTCAGCATTTCCAACACTGAGAACGGTTTTATGCGCTGAGACGCCCAGTCCCGGGAAATATCGCGACAGTCCATTCCCCAAACTTTTTCGGTGTAGGTTTTGAAGAAGATTTCAAAAAAGCGTCTTCCGAACGCCCTCACAACCCATTCTTCAAAATTTTCGGGCTCTTTGCGGGAAAAGGACAAACGCTCTTTCAAGTACGAAAGCGCGCAAAGCAATGACTCGCGAAGACCCAGTTTTGACAGAGCGTCAAAGGGGCTGAACGGATAGTTGAAAAAATGCCCTCTGTACAGAATTCTGCTCATTCGCGAGCAGGTGAGCATGTCGTCCGGGAGTATGTCGCTCCAGATATCCTCGGCTTCCTTCCATTTTGAAAAGAATCGGTGTCCGCCGATGTCCAGCAGGTAGCCCTTGTATCTGTGGGAGCGTGAGATGCCTCCCACATAAACGGGGTC
The DNA here is from genome assembly GCA_965226585.1 of Thermodesulfobacteriota bacterium. Taxonomy (GTDB): domain Bacteria; phylum Desulfobacterota_D; class UBA1144; order Nemesobacterales; family Mycalebacteriaceae; genus Mycalebacterium. The sequence continues at coordinate 1,131,575 of OZ245366.1, forward strand.
GGATTCAAGAACTACGCAGGAGAGACCTTTTTTGAGCAGTAAATAAGCGGCCGTCAGCCCTGCGGGACCGCCGCCGACAATGCACACATCCACGTTTTTTGTCTGAGTTGAATCTCCCATGGCAGAAATATGAAGATGTAGTATAACAAACCTGCGGGGCGGGGAAAGTGCGGCTCCACAAGAGAGAAAAAATTGCGCGCGCAAGGGGGCGGCGCAGAAAATTGAAAAACGGATAACCCCTTGTATAATCAGGGCCTAAACGCATCATTTCCGTTATGCCTTCAACTCAAATATCACGCGCCCGGGGCTGTCTGCTGGGACAACTGGCGGGAGATTCTCTTGGCAGTCTTGTTGAGTTCAGTTCTGCCGAAGAGATTGGAGGGCTTTATCCCGGCGGGGTGCGAAAACTCGCAGACGGCGGTTACTGGAACACAATTGCGGGACAGCCCACCGATGATTCTGAAATGGCTCTCGCGCTTGCGCGTTCGCTTGTGGATCTGGGGCGTTATGACGCAAAAGCCGTAAAGGCGGCGTATGTTGACTGGCTGGCGTCTGACCCGTTTGACGTTGGAAATACGGTTCGCGGGGGGCTTATTGGAGAACATAAACCGGACAGTCAGGCAAACGGCGCGTTGATGAGAATCAGCCCTTTGGGAATTTTCGGGGTCAATTACACCGTCAGTGAGGTTGCCGAATGGGCGCGGCGGGACGCAGAGATCACGCATATTCATAAGATATGCGCGCAATGCAACGACCTTTTCGCAACGGCAATCGCTTATTCCATAAAAAACTGTTGTAACGGCGGGGAGTTATACGAAAGCATAAAAAAGCGTGCCGGAGAAATTGACGCGGAACCGCAACTGTTGGACATCATAGCAAGAGCCGCCACTCAAAAGCCCAGTGACTACATGAAAACGCGGGGCTGGGTTTTAATCGCGTTTCAAAATGCCCTTTGGCAGTTGCTACACGCGCCGAACTTTGAGGAAGGCGTGGTTGACACCGTAATGCGCGGCGGCGACACGGACACAAACGCCGCCATTTGCGGGGCTCTGCTTGGCTCTGTGTATGGAGAGGGTGCGATTCCCGAACAGTGGAAGAAATGCCTGAAAAACTGCCGCCCTTCTCACGACAACCTGAAAGCGGAAAATCCCAGACCGGAATGCTACTGGCCCTGCGATGCGGTGGAACTTGCTGAGAAGTTGCTGGGGGTTTAGAGGCGGCGCGTCCAGTGGTAAAACGTTGCAGCAAATTGACGTTTTAGTGTCATAACGCTATGATGTCATCGGGAGAAAAAAATGGCAAAAAACATGGAAACAAGACGCACTACCATCTACCTTGAGTCTGAGCTTGCGCGTCAGCTCCGTCTGATAGCCGCAGAAAACGACACATCGGTCTCGGCAGTAGTAAATGATTTTTTGAAAAATTGTCTTGAAGAAGATGCCGCAGACTACGCTGTAGTTAAACAGCGCGAAAACGAACCCGCTGTTCCGTTTGAAAAAGTCGTAAAAGACCTGAAGAAACGTGGAAAGTTATAAAATCGAATTAAGGAAGAGCGCGGTAAAAGAACTTGAGTCGCTTTCCAATGGCAAAACGAGGAGACAGGTGGCGGCAAGAATACAGTCTCTGTTGACTAATCCAAAATCCGCCCGTGGTGTGGAGAAACTTTCTGAAACCAACAAATTCAAGGATTGCTACAAAATAAGGCAGGGAAATTATAGGGTTGTTTATACGGTTGATGACGAGAAGAAACTGGTTGTGATAGAGAGAATAAGGCACAGGAAAGACGCATTTGGGGAGCGATTAACTAAGGGATTGAGCAAAAAGATGAACAATCAGCCGGTTTGCACAATTATAGCGGGGCCTAACGGCGCGGGGAAAACCACTTTTGCTATGGAGTTTCTGCCGCAGACAAATTGCGGAATTTTTCTGAACGCCGACATGATAGCCACAGCGCTTTCGCCGCTCGGGGAAAGTGAGAAACAACTGCTGAAAGCGGGGAAACTCTTCCTGCAAGAGGTTGAGGATTGTATTGAGAAAAGAGAGAACTTTGCTTTTGAAACAACCCTTTCCGGCAAGGCGCATTTGGGAGGGTTCACCGTATGCTGGCTGACGGCTGGCGCGTGAATATGATTTATTTGTGGATACCGAGTGCCGAGACTTCGCTAAACCGCGTCCGCGAGCGCGTCCGGCAAGGCGGGCATAATGTGCCGGAGAAGGATATACGCAGACGATATGGAAGAACTTTGCGGAACTTGTTTGAATATGCGGCGGTTTGCAGTGAGTTTGAGTGCATTGACAGTTCCAAAAGAGAGAAAAAACTCATCTTTAGGCAGAAGGGAGAAAGTGTTACAGTATTGAATCAGGAGTTATACAATAGACTGAAACGTGAGGCTAAGATGAAAGAAACGAAAGCGAAAGAGAGCGCAAGGAAATACGAGGCGGATATGGGCAAGCCTGCAAAAGGCGCAAAACGCCATATAGGAGATGTTGACACAGAGTTTATTCTCGATTGCTGGGAGCGCGCGGTTTCCAAGGAACTGGAACGCAAACGCAAACTCGGCTATGACGCGATTATTGTTGAAGATAACATCATAATGAAGTTGCACCCGGATGGGAGTAAAACGGAGATTGGGCGGGTTTAATTAAAAGGGGTTTTCCCGCAGACTGCGAAATTACGATGAACAAAGAGAAGCGCGTGGGAGTGTTTGATATTACACCTCAATGTATTTGTACAAGTACAAAAATGACAGGTAGGAACGCCACAAATTGGGTGCTTTTCAAGAAAACAAAAGATTCATTATTGTAAGTCTTATATCCGTAGTGGGGGTACTGTGTTTTATAGGGTATCTCCAGTGGGAATACGAGGAAAAGAAAGAAATTGAGATGTCCAGAACAGTTATGGACACACGTTATTTTTATTATTACACCGAACTTGAGTTAATTCTGAAACAGTTCAAAGAGAATATATCAAAGGATAATGCTTTTTCTTTGATGGAACAATCTGTCAGTACCAGTAAAGACAAATTCACTAATGACATCAAGCAAATTGCACAAGAACTCCCAATAACCAGATCAAATAACTATTGCGACAGCAACGAATTTTACATATCCGTAAAACAGGCACAGGCACAGAAAGCACTTGAGGAATCGTTGTCCAGAGCTTACCAGACAATAGAGGATAGGATGACCACCACGCAGAAAGCTCAATATCTGGCAGAGGAAACTTGGGAAGGGTTTATTCTGAACTGCAAAAATCCTTACAGCAAAACAGCACGCAAGGCTTGTACCGTGGGCGGAGCAATGCGTCACACGGCTTTGGCAATGGGTGCTGGATATTTGACCCTCAAAACCGGAGGGATTGGCGGAGGATTAGTGTTCAGATTGGCACTATCCTCTCTGATTAGCGAGATAACACACAATTGGATTGAGGATGAATTTGCCAGTTCAGAATTCAAGTTGGCAATACAAAAGGAGTCGACACTCCACTTTACTACTAATCTGGTGGCGAGTATTTTTGCTGGTGGTATGAACGCGAAAAAAATCAAAGACATGGTTTCCCTTATAAAAGGGTATGAATTTTCACACGCAATACCAGCAAGGACTTTCAACAAAATCGGTATTGAAGGAAGAAAAGGTCTGGCAAATTCAATCTGGAATGGTAATTTTGTCCCACAATTTTTTCACGGAGCAACTGATCCATTTGCCTACCATGCTCGTTTCGAGACTGGGGCAAAACTTTACCCCTCGGCGATAAGAATGCTGGGGCGTACTCCGGTAAGTTGGCACAATGCAATATCTACATCATTGGTCGATGGAGTTCCGGTTGCGATAGACAGCTTTGGACGCGCCGTAGCAGATAAATGCCACGAGCAAAAAATAGAACGCATTAACTGAGTTCAGCGTACCTTTCAGCAATATTGACGATACTTTCCTTAAACTCCGCAATCCTTTCAGGGTGTCTTGGTCCCCTGCGAGTTCCAGATTCTGGACGCTTCATGATGTATGAGTAATGTTGAATCTTCTCAGTGGCGGGAACTTGAAGCCCAAGAGACTCCATGTATTTCAAAATTCTGTCGGCTTGACCGCCAACAGCAATAAGGACTTTTGGCTTGCCAAAGTCAATTTGACTCTGAAGAACAGGCATCCAAATCTCAGATTGACTTTTCCAGTATTGAGAATCACTACTCTTCTTCCGGTTTCTTTCTCCCACCACCTCAGGCTCTTTTATCACATTTGTCATGTAGCACTTCCATCCCTCGTTTAGTGCTGGATTGCCGCTTTTGAGATTCGCTTCAGCAATTGCATCACGGAACAACTTGCATTCATCGGCTCCATAATCCCACTGCAAGTTTTCTGTTTTTTCCGAATACCTGCTATCAACCTCTTTCACGGCATTGAGACTGGGATTTTCCGCAACAAACCACACGGGCGAATTCACATCACCCAAACAACTGGTCAACCAGGGAAAATCGTTGAGCCAATTATATAAACCGTTGTCTTTTACAGTCATTCGAATAGAAGTCAGGGTATCCATAAACAAAAACCCCTCACAACCTCACTCCGAACCCACTTGAATATCAATCCCTTCTCTTTTATGCAGGGATGCAAGGAGTGTGGAAATGTTATTCAAACTCGGATTGCCGGAGGAACTGAGCATTCTCATTAGGCTTTCAGGTTTCTTGTCGGTCAGTTTTGCCAATCCCTTGAATCCAATGGTGGCGTTTACATAGTCGCGTAACAAACTTTTCGCGACATCCGCTTCGCCCATTGCAAGGCATTTTACCGCCTCATGGAGAAGCCCGACCCTGAACTCCGGGTCTCTTTGTGCTCTCGCTTTGACTGTTTCAGCAAAATCACGCGTCAATGCCATAGCGCTTCACCTTCTTTTTTTCTTGATTTGTATTCCATCCAAAGACCTTTGGCTTTCTCAATATCGCGACTCTGAGATTTTTTGGTTCCACCGCCAAGCAAAACAACCAGCTTGTCACCGTCTCTTCCAAAATAGACACGGTATCCGGGACCAATATTCACCCGATATTCACTAACGCCCTGCCCCACTGACTTCACATTTGAAAAATTCCCTTGTTTCATACGGGCAACCACAGCATCAATCCTCAAAGCCGCCTGAACATCAAGACCGTCAAACCACTTACCAAAAGGACTGTTACCGTCTTTCCGCTCATACTCAACAACTTTAATCTCGCCCGTCGATACTAACATATATGTTACACGAACTCAAAAATCCATTCTTCCAAAACTGAAAAGCACAAAGACAGATGAACAATCTACAGTTCACCTATCTTCTGGCTACCCTTTTAACCATTTGTTAAGTCTATCTTCACCATCTGGAGGTGGCAAAATTGATTCTACTTCAGCATTAGGCCAAATCTTTCTGGCTCCAGACTGTACTTGATTGGGATTCACATCCACAACCAACACTTGCTGAATATCACGGCCATTACTTTGAAGGTGGTCGAGAAAACACCGATCATAAGCGTTGAAAGCAAAACCAAAGACAATCATATGTGAAGTTTCTTTTAAGATTTGAGCAGATAATTCCCATTCATACTTGAGAGTGTCTGGCGGTTTCTTGTATTGTGTGGGAGGAACAATAAGTGGCTTCCTCCTAGTAATAGTAAGCTTGCAGTCAGTATATTTTGTACCATATTCGTCCCAAGACAAACTTCCATGAACTTTGGCTATGGAGATGTTTCCTCCTAGTTTCACTGGGTTCTTATTGCTATTTGCAGCAGGATAAGGGCCACGCCCCTTCAAAGGTTCTCCGTATTTTCCATAGTTAAACAACTTTGTACCCAATGCATATTCTATTAAAGTATCGTAATTAGTAGTGATAATACCATTCCCGCGAGGGTTAGAGTTCAGGATAAATTGCCGAGCAGTCTGGATTCCGGATACTTGAAATTTTCTCTCTTCATCAAACATTAAAACACGCCTGTTAATACGTCTCTGATACCCTCCCTCTTTCCAGATACAATTATCCACAAGCCTTCTTTGTAAGTACCAAACGAGGGCATTTGTCACTATTTCGTTCTTGTTAGCAGAGGAAAATACATACTCTATAAATTGCTCGGCATTAGCCCTATGTTGTTTTTCCTTGTCCCAACCTTCTTTAAAAGATTTCAGTATTTGAGATTTTCTTTCTTCATCACGCGTATCAAGTTCCATTTGAAAGTCAAACAACTCAGACGCGACAGGCAACCCCGCCGCCCACTTTGAAAAACCTGCCCCTAGAAGCAATCCGACCATATTCTTACTCTTCCGTTCAACCGTACTAGTTTCCGGAAACAGCAGGCTAGTTTGGCTCAAGATACACCCTCCAACATCCTCTTTATATCCTTAATAGTCCACCTCTCCCCTTGCAACTTGCGTATCTTCTTCACCCTTTTCGCGGAATCTGCGGCATATATCTGATAACCGGATTTTGTAACCTCCGCCGGTTTCAATAAGCCCTCTTTTGTCCAATGGCGTATTGTGGGAACCGTTTCACCCGTTTGAGCGGCGAGTTCGCCTATTTTCAGCAGTTTTCCGGGCTTTTTCGGTGTGCCGGACTTGCCTTTTGCCGCATTCAGCAAAGTATCAAGCGAACGGTCTGCGGCTTTGAATATCAACTTTTCATAACTGTTCTTTGAACCGCCGAGTTGCGCCTCTTCCAAAGCGCCGATGTATGCCGCGCGGTCACGTTTGCGAACTATCGCCGGGGGATAGCCGTTTTTGAGCAAAATCAGGGTCATAAGCAAACGCGCCGTTCTGCCGTTGCCGTCCACAAACGGATGGATTGTTACCAAACGGTAATGAGCCTCGGATGCCAGAGCAACGGGATGAAGTGATTTTTCCGCTCTCAGCCACTTGAAAAAATCTCTCATCAAATCCGGCACTTTTCGCGGATTTGGCAACACAACCGGAGAACCGGCAATTCTGACAGGCACACTTCTGTAAATCCCTGCATTTAAGTCGTCAATCCCCTTCATTATCATCCTGTGAATACTGAGAACATCCTTCTCCCCTGCTCGCGAGTTTCCACTTTCCGCCCGCTTTGCAACCCAGTCCACAGCGCGGGCGTGGTTTGTCGCCTCCAAATGCTCAACCAGACTCTTTCCGCCAATGGTCAGCCCTTTTTCAACAACCATGGCGGTTTCGCGCCGCGTGAGAGTATTGCCCTCAATCGCGTTGCTGTTATAAGTCAACTCCACACGGAACCAATCTCTGAGATTGTCCGAAAGCCCCGCCGACAAAGGACGAAACTTGTCCAGCAAGTTCTTCTTTCCTGTCAACTCATCAAACTTCATAGCGTAAAGTGTAAAGTATCACCTTACGCTTTACAAACAGATATGACTAACCGATGGAAACCTAAACGGGAAAATCCATTCTTCCAAAACTGAAAAGCACAAAGACAGACAGACATAATAAAACCACTTCATTCAAACGATTTGGTTTGTTTCGTTTGTTGTTTACTCGCTGTGAGTAAAAATTACTCCGTGAGTAAGGAGGTGATCCAGCCGCAGGTTCCCCTACGGCTACCTTGTTACGACTTCACCCCAATTACCGGCCCTACCTTAGGAGCCTGCCTCCCGAAGGTTAAGCGCAACTACTTCGGGTAGAACCAACTTTCGTGGTGTGACGGGCGGTGTGTGCAAGGTCCGGGAACGTATTCACCGCAGCATTGCTGATCTGCGATTACTAGCGATTCCAACTTCATGCAGGTGAGTTTCAACCTGCAATCCGAACTGAGACCGACTTTAGAGGATTAGCTTCCCCTCACGGGTTCGCAACCTGTTGTATCGGCCATTGTAGCATGTGTGTAGCCCAGGATGTAAGGGCCATGCTGACTTGACGTCATCCCCGCCTTCCTCCGGCTTACCGCCGACAGTCTCTCTAGAGTGCCCGCCCGAAGCGCTGGCAACTAAAGATAGGGGTTGCGCTCGTTACCGGACTTAACCGGACACCTCACGGCACGAGCTGACGACAGCCATGCAGCACCTGTGCTAAATTCATCAGGCAAGCCCGATGTAGTCAGCGTTTTCACGCTGACCTTAGATAGCATGTCAAACCCTGGTAAGGTTCTTCGCTTATCATCGAATTAAACCACATGCTCCACCGCTTGTGCGGACCCCCGCCAATTTCTTTGAGTTTCAGCCTTGCGACCGTACTCCCCAGGCGGGATGCTTAACGCGTTAACTACGACAAAGAAGAAAATCCCCTCCATCTAGCATCCATCGTTTAGGGCGTGGACTACCCGGGTATCTAATCCGGTTCGCTACCCACGCTTTCGTCCCTCAGTGTCAGTACCAAGCCAGTTGGCTGCCTTCGCTCACTGGTGTTCCTCCCGATATCTACGCATTTCACCGCTACACCGGGAATTCCGCCAACCTCTCTTGGACTCAAGTCATGCAGTTTTGGATGCAATTCCGGGGTTAAGCCCCGGGCTTTCACATCCAACTTACAAAACCACCTACGGACTCTTTACGCCCAGTAATTCCGAGCAACGCTTGCCCCCTCCGTATTACCGCGGCTGCTGGCACGGAGTTAGCCGGGGCTTCTTCTAGAGGTACAGTCAAGCCTGCAAGGTTAATTTGCAGACCCTTCTTCTCTCTTGAAATAGGTTTACAACCCGAAGGACTTCTTCCCTCACGCGGCATCGCTGGGTCAGGCTTTCGCCCATTGCCCAATATTCCTCACTGCTGCCTCCCGTAGGAGTCGGGGCCGTGTCTCAGTCCCCGTGTGGCCGATCACCCGCTAAGGCCGGCTACCCGTCTTTGGCTTGGTAGGCTTTTACCCCACCAACAACCTGATAGGACGTGGACCCCTCAAAAGGCGACAACCGTAAACGGCCATCTTTTACCCCGTTGCCCGAAGGCATCGTGGTCATATCCGGCATTAGCCTTGGTTTCCCAAGGTTGTTCCAGTCCTTAAGGCAGGTTATCCACGTTGTACGCACCCGTCCGCCGCTGTACTCGCAACCGAAGTTGCTTTCTCGCTCGACTTGCATGTGTAAAGCGTGCCGCCAGCGTTCGCTCTGAGCCAGAATCAAACTCTTCCTAAAAATTGTAATCGTCTGGAAATGGCTCTACTGTTTGTCCGCTGTCTATGTGCTATTCAGTTTTCAAAGAACTCTAAACGCCCCGCGCTTGGAAGCATCGGGGAACTCAACTCTAATGAGGCGGAATGAGCTTGTCAATACCGCGCCGGGGAAAAACCGGAAATAATAAAAAAACTCCGGACAAACCCTCGTCAGATTTGCCCGGAGCAATATCAGGAAACACAGTAAAGGTTTCAGTAAGTAAAGGAAAGTCTGGCAACACCCGAGAAGCCGAGGAGATCCTCAACTGCTCCGGCGGGGTTGTTCAGAAGGTAGTGCCCTCTAACCTCAACGCCCATCTTCAGTCTGTCATTTCTTACGTAGTCAACTGAGAACTTGCCGATAGCAGGCATGGTTTTCTCGCTGCTAATCTTGTCTCCAACATCGTAAAGGAACAGTCCGGTTCCAACTGCGGCGGAAACCTCCATCGGTACCGAAGCGGTTTCTGCGGGAATGGGAAAGTCAGCCTGTATGTAGACGGGAACGAAGAAGTGATGAAGGGTATGGTCTGCGGCGTCTGTAAACCCGATCATAAAGTCAGGCTCAATTCTGAACGTTGTCCGGAAGCCCGCTCCGAAAAGTTCAACGTTCTTGAAGAAACGCGACAGCCCGAATCCCATAAGAAAACCTTGCTCGGTGGCGTCTTCGCCGTCTCTGATGGTTGCCTTCTGGTAGTAGTAGCCGGAGCGGAGAATAAGTTCATTGTCGCCCGCCTCCACTTTGTATATGGATGACTCCATCGCGCTGTCTCCGTCCATTTCCCCGGCTTTTACTCCGGAACTTAATGAAAATGCGAGCGCCGCGACAAGCGCGAAAAGTATAGACTTCCTGAACATAATGGTATTTCCCCCTTTGCTGCTGTGCATATTATATCGCAGATTTAATGTAAGGCGTCCCTATTCTACAAAGCAGACCCGCAGTTTGTCAAGCCTATCTGTAACAGATATGTAATAAGTCTCCAATTTGAAATTTTCCCTCTTTGCTGTGAGTATTATGTCGCGACCGCGGCGTTCAAGCGCGGGCGTAAACTACTAAGGAAAGGCGGTTCAAATGACAACAAAAGATAAATGGGCTTTGGTTTTGGGGGCTTCGAGCGGTTTCGGAGAAGCGGCGGCGGTTGAGTTTGCGAAAAACGGGATGAACATTTGCGGTGTCCACATGGACAGAAAAGCCGGGATGGAAAACGTGGAGAAGATAAAAGGCGCGATTGAAGCGGCGGGCGCGAAAGCCCTTTTCTTCAACGTGAACGCGGCGGACGGGGAGAAACGCAAACATGTTCTGGATGAACTCACGAAGGTTGCCGGGGCGGAAGGTTCGGTAAAGGTTCTGCTCCACTCTCTCGCGTTTGGAACCCTGAAGCACTACATTTCCGACAATCCGTCTGAGATGCTCACAAACAAGAACATTGACATGACGCTTGATGTTATGGCGCACAGTCTTGTGTACTGGTCGCAGGATGTTGTAACGCGCGGGCTGATGGGCGAAGGCGGAAGGATTTTTGCGATGACGAGTTCGGGAAGCCACAGAGTGTGGCCCACCTACGGGGCGGTTTCTGCGGCAAAGGCGGCGCTTGAGCACCACATCCGCCAGCTCGCGGTTGAACTCGCGCCGAAGAAAATCACGGCAAATTCCATCAGGGCCGGAGTAACGGACACTCCCGCGCTCAGGAAGATTCCCGGAAACGAGGCGCTTGTTGAGAATGCCATGCGCGTCAATCCGGCGGGGCGTTTGACCACAACGGAAGATGTCGCGAAATCCATCGCCCTTCTCACACAGAGCGGAGCGGACTGGATAACCGGCAACGTAATAGGCGTTGACGGCGGCGAAGATTTGATATGAGAAAACTCAGATGTTTTGCCCGGAACGATTCTCCCGGGGCAACGGCACAACCGTAACACAGCAATGAAACAACTCCCTGAAATCAAACTGTATAACACCGTCTCGCGGACAAAAGAGCCGCTTGAGACAAAGGAGCCGGGAAAGGTCGGCATCTATGTTTGCGGGCCCACGGTTTATGACTCCGCCCATCTGGGGCACGCCCGGAGCGCGGTGTCGTTTGACTTCATCCGCAGGTTTCTCATCCACGCGGGCTATAAAGTTTCATTCGTCAGAAACTACACCGATGTGGACGACAAAATTATAAACCGCGCGAACGAAACCGGACAAACTTCCGAACAAATAGCCGAGACCTACATAAAGGATTACAGCGAAGACATGGATGCGCTCGGTGTTCTGACGCCGGACGTTGAGCCGAGGGTAACAACTCACATGGCGCAAATCATCTCGCTTGTTGAGAAAATTGTTGAAAGCGGAATCGCCTACGAATCGGGCGGGGATGTTTTCTTCTCCGTCAGAAAGTTCAACGAATACGGAAGCCTTTCGCGCAGGTCAGTTGACTCCATGCTTGAAGCCGTCCGCATAGACCTGAATGAAAAAAAGGACGACTCGCTCGACTTCGCCTTGTGGAAGGCGGCAAAGCCCGGCGAGCCAAGCTGGGAAAGCCCGTGGGGAAAAGGCAGACCCGGCTGGCATATAGAGTGCAGCGCGATGAGCACCGAATATCTGGGAAGCAGTTTTGACATACACGGCGGCGGAAAGGATTTGATATTTCCCCATCATGAAAATGAAATCGCGCAGTCTTGCGCGGCGGGCGGAAAGTTTGCGAAATACTGGATGCACAACGGGCTGATACAGATAAACAGAGAAAAGATGAGCAAATCGCTCGACAACTTTCTCACCGTCAAACAGGCGCTTGAAAGATGGTCGCCCGAAGCCATACGGCTTTTCTTTCTGCTTCACCACTACCGCAATCCGGCGGACTTTTCAGAACAGGCGCTTGATGAAGCCGAGGCATCTCTCGGTCGGATTTACAAAACAGTCGGCCGCGCAAAAGCCGCCGGCACAAGCAGAGGAAGCGACCCTGAACTCGCTGAGGCGGCAAAGGGTTTTGAAGAAAAAAGTTTCAGGGCGATGACTGATGATTTCAACTCCGCCGAAGCTCTCGGGCATCTGTTTGACCTGATAAGGGAAATCAACCGCTCGCTTGATTCTCGCGGAGGCACGGCGGATATCGCGCCCGCGCTGGAAGCGATAGAAAAGTTCGCGGATGTGGCGGGAATTCTGTCGCAAGACCCGGAGAGTTATCTCAAAAGCGCGCCGGACGCAGAGATATCGGAAATCGAGATAACAAAACTTATAGAGGAAAGAGAGACGGCGCGGAAGGAAAAGAACTGGAACAGAGCGGATGAGATTAGAAACTCTCTCGCGGAAAAAGGCGTTGTGCTTGAAGACACCGCAGACGGAACAAAATGGAGTTTCCGGAAGTAGGCGCGGATTCTCCGCCCTACCCCGCGATGGCGACAACCGCGCCCGTCATGCAGGTTGCGAGAGTGCCGGGAATAAGAGAGCGCAAACCAAGCGCGGTAATCTCAGACCGGCGGCTTGGGGCGATGGCGGAAAGACCGCCAACCATAATTCCCACTGAACCGAAATTGGCAAAACCGCTCATCGCGTAAACCATAATCAACTTACTGCGTTCGCTGAGCTCCGCTCCGCCGTCACCCGCGAGAGCAATGTACGCGATAAACTCGTTGAGAGCCGTCTTTGTTCCCATCAGCGCGCCCGCCGCGTGCGCTTCGCTCCACGGAATTCCTATAAGCCACATAAGCGGCTTGAAAATCACGCCGAATATCGCTTGAAGCGTTACGGGACCGCCGCCAAAGTGCGGAAGAAAAGACAAAAACGCATTGCATAAATATACAAGCGCGAGAAGCACAATCAGCATGAAAAGAATGTTGAAATACGGAGACATCGCCTGCTGTGTCCCTTGAGTAAGAGCATCCATTCCTCCCGAATATTCTGAACGCGGAACACGCGTGTCTCCGCTTGCTGAGGATTCGGGAGACGGAATCATAATGCGCGCGAAAATTATGGCGGCGGGAACGGAGATAACCGAAGCCGTAAGCAGATGCTCAAGAGGGTCTGCCATTATGGGGGTGAGAAACTGCGAGTAGAGAACAAGAACGGTTCCCGCGATAGTCGCCATTCCACACGACATTATCAGGAAAATATCGGCGCGGGAAAGGGACGCGAAAATGGGCCTTATTATAAGCGGCGAATCTACCATGCCGAAAAATACGTTTGCCGCAGACGCGACTCCCACACCACCTCTGAGAGAAAATATCCGGTTCAGGGAAATGGAAAACACCTTTATAACGGCGGGCAGAATTCTCCAGTGCCAGAAAAGCGCGGACAGAGCGGAGATGACAAAAATAAGCGGAAGCAGCCCGAAAGCCAGAATAAAAGACGCCCCGGGAGCGTTCTCTTCAAACGGCAGAGGCGCGCCGCCCAAATAGCCGAAAACAAAACCCGTTCCCTCTTGAGTCGCGGCGGCAAGAGCCTGCGCCCCCCGGTTGATTTGCAGAAAAAAGTCGTGCGCGATGTCAAACCTTACAAGGGCGACAACAAAAACTATCTGTATAAGCAGACCGGCGGCGGCTATAAACCACGGAAACGCCCGGCGGTTTTCGCTCATAAGCCAGGCAATTGCCGGAAGAGCCAGTATTCCCAGAAGAGGTTGAATTGTTTCCATGTTTTTCTCTAATCGGGATGGAAAGCCCGATTCAAATCCAAACGCCCATATACTCAAGCGCCCTTTTCACGGTCGGCGGCGCCTGCGTTTCGCCCCGGCAACTGAACCAGCACGCTTCGCATTTTGTGGGCTGAAACATTCCCGGTTCATACTCAGACCAGTGCGCCACAACGGGCATCTCACTGCACCGCTTGATGTGTCCGCTCGGAGTTATCTGAATATGCTCAATACCCGCCGTGCAGTCCGGCACGCCTCCGCGCTCGAAATACGCGGGAATCTCTTTAAGGTAATACTCGCTTGAAAGCACGGTTCCCTTCCATTTGCGGCGGCGTTCTATAATCGCGTCAACAACGGAGCGCACGCGCCCTATGTGGCCAGAATCAATAAAGTGGGAAGTGTTGTTCGTCTTCATAACGGAATACGAACTGAAAGATATGCCGATTCCCCACTCCCTTGCCTTGTCGGCTATGTTCAAAACCTCGTCCAGATTGTCTTCCATTATCACGGTGTTCACGATTATGCTTTTGTCGGGAAACTCTTTCGCCATCTGCGGCATAAGTTCCGAGATGTGTTTCCACAGCCCTTTTATTCCCCTGTAACTGTCGTGCTTTTCGCCCGGAAAATCGAGCGAGATGGCTATCTGATCCATGCCTGAATCAAAAAGTTCGCGCGCTTTGCCAATGTCGAGCAGGTCGCCTTTGGTAACCATTGAGGTAAAGATGTATGAGGATGACTCTTTTATCTGCGCGAAAATATCGGGCAGGTCTTTTCTGAGCATCGGCTCGCCGCCGGTAACAACCGTAACAAGCGGGTTTATCTTTTTTATAACGGGGCGGTAGTCGTCAAGACGCTCTTCGTGGCGGGTTTGCCAGTAGTCGCAGAAATCGCAGGTGGCGTTGCAAAGTTTTGTAACTTCAAGATTGGCAAGCACCGGTGTGCCGGAAATTCTGGAATATGCGTATTTGGCAATCCCGGCGGCGCCCTCTTTAACTGTAAGCATCGGGGGCATTTTATCACGCAGACGCGGCGGTTTCAATCAATGTTTTAACGGGAAAACCGGCGGGCGGTTGCGGGCAGGCTCGCGCGCCTGTTAAAGTTACCCGAATGAAAGCCGCAACACGTGAAGAGATACGGGAGATTGACCGCGCCTGTGTTGAAGAGCACGGAATCTCCGTGAATGTGCTTATGGAAAACGCCGGTCGTGCCGTGTGCGCGGCGGCGGAAAGGAAGTTTCCCGAAGCACGGAAAATCGCCGTCATCTGCGGCGGCGGAAACAACGGCGGAGACGGTTTTGTTTCCGCGCGTCATCTGGCGGCAAAAGGGAAAGAGGTTTCCGTCTACACTTCAAGGAAAATCGGGGAGTACACAGGGCAGCCGCTTGAAAACCTGAACTCCGCGCGCGGAAGCGGCATAGCGGTTGTTGAGATTGACGGAGACTCATCAAAAATCGCCCCGTGCGACCTTATGGTGGACGCCCTGCTCGGCATCGGGCTTGAGTCTGCCGTGCGAGAGGCGGACTCAAAACTGATTGACTTCATAAACGGCGCGAACATTCCCGTGCTGTCGGTTGACATACCTTCGGGAATTGACTCAAACACGGGCGCGGTTTTTGGAAACGCCGTGAGCGCGGACGCAACCGTAACGTTTGTCGCGCCGAAACTGGGAATCTCCGTCTATCCCGGAGCCGGACACGCCGGAGAGATATTTGTCGCGGGGATAACAAGCCCAAAAATGCTTGAAGAAAAAATACGGTGCGAGATAGCCACTTTTGAAACCTGCGCCGGAATTGTGCGCCCGCGCGCGGAGGATTCGCACAAGGGAACATACGGGCACACCCTTGTTCTTGCCGGTTCAACGGGAAAATCAGGAGCGGCGATTCTTGCCTCCGAAGCGGCGGTTCGCTCAGGGGCGGGGCTTGTAACTCTCGGCGTTCCGGAAGGCATACACCACGTTGCAGAACAAAAGACTTCCGAAGCGATGACGGAACCGCTGGGAGAAACAGACGGCTGTTTCGGAGCGGCATCCGCTGAGAGGGCGATAGAAATTCTGAACGGGAAAAGTTCGCTTGTAATCGGTCCGGGGCTGTCTGTTTCTGAAAACACGGCGGAATTCTTCAAACGCGTAACGGCCGCCTGTGAAGTTCCGCTCGTGATAGACGCGGACGGACTGAACATCCTTGCGGAAAACCAAGACATTTTTGACACCATACGCGCAGACGCGGTTCTAACGCCCCACCCCGCAGAAATGGCGCGGCTTTGCGGCAAAACCACAGCCGGTGTTCAGGCGGACAGAATCACGGCGGCGGGCGAGTTCGCTTCAAAAACCGGATGCTTTGTTGTTCTCAAAGGCGCGAGAACCGTAACCGCCCTGCCCGGCGGCGGGATATACATCAACCCGACCGGCAACCCGGCGATGGCTTCGGGAGGCATGGGGGATGTGCTTGCGGGAATCATCGGAGGCTTGCTCGCTCAAGGGTACTCCCCGCGTGAAGCGTGCGTGGCGGGAGTTTTTGTACACGGGCTTTCGGGCGACATGATGGCGGAACAGTCCGGCGGGATGGCGGTGAGAGCGGGCGAGGTGTCTGAAGGGCTTGCCGCCGCGTTTGCGAAAATCAGAACTTCGGAAAACAAGTTCGCAACAGTAATTGATTAGTTTTCCGGGCTTAACAGAGTGAAAACCGAAATCGTTATAAAAACCTCATCAGAGAATGAAACCGCGCGGCTTGGAGCGGCGGTGGCGCAAGCCCTTGAGCCCGGAGATGTTGTCTGCTTGCGCGGAAATCTGGGCGCGGGAAAAACCGTTATGGCAAGGGCGATAGCTCGCGGGCTCGGAGTTGATGAAAACATAACAAGCCCCACTTTTGTGATAATGAACCGGTACGACACGCCTCGCGGAGACGGGCTTTTCCATTTTGACCTTTACAGAAATCCGGACGCGCAAGAGTACGAAGATCTGGGATTTGCCGAAATCCTGCGCGGCGGCGGCTTCTGTGTGGTTGAGTGGGCGGAAAACCTGCCGGAAGGGATGGCGGAAAGCGCGGCGGAGATTGAGATAACCGCAAGCGGGGAAGATGAAAACGCCAGAGAAATACAAATATCCGTGAATGAGAAAAAAGCGGCGGTTATAACGGGCGCGATGCCTGAAAAAACGCGCTCACATTGAGAAAGCCATGGAAACGCCGCCGAGGGAGTGGCGAGCACAAGGACGCCCGCGAGAAGTAAAACTCTTTCCGCTGACAAACGGCGCGCGGTTGCTGTTATAATAGCCCGCTTAAACAGAGGGCGGACAACTTGAGTCTTACAGTTCAAAAATACGGCGGGACAAGCGTTTCAGACATCGCGTCCATCGGGCGCGTGGCGGAGAACATAGTCTCGCGGGCGAAGGCGGGAGGCGGAATAGTCGCGGTTGTGTCTGCGATGGCGGGCGAAACCGACCGCCTCACAAACCTTGCGCGGAAGGTTATGGACCCACCCGACAGGCGTGAGCTTGACGTTATCATCTCAAGCGGCGAGCAGGTGTCATCGGGGCTGTTGTGCATGAGCATAAAATCTCTGGGGGTTGAAGCGGTTTCCTTTCAGGGGCATCAGGTTCGCGTTACAACCGACAACTCTTTTTCAGGGGCAAAGATAAAGAGCATTGACGACACAAAAATCAGAGAATCTCTCAGGCGCGGAATGGTGGTTGTTATCGCCGGGTTTCAAGGGGTTGACGATCAGGGCAACGTTACGACTCTCGGCAGGGGCGGCTCGGATTTGACTGCGGTTGCCATAGCGTCTGTTCTCGGCGCAGACAGTTGCGAACTGTATAAGGATGTGGACGGAATATTTTCCGCCGACCCGTCTTTGTGCAAAAACGCCTTAAAGCTGGATAAAATCTGCTACGAAGAGATGCTGGAAATGGCAAGCGCGGGCTCAAAAGTGCTTCAGGCAAGAGCCGTTGAGCACGCGAGCAAGTTCTCAATCCCCCTTCACGTGCGCCCTATAAGCGCGCCGGACAGAGAGGGAACCTGGGTTATGGAGGAAGAAGCAATGGAATCTATGGAAGAAGCGATAATATCGGGCGTGAGCTCCGACAAAAATCAGGCAAAGCTCACAATCGCGCGCGTTCCCGACCAGCCGGGAGTGGCGGCAACAATATTTTCGGAACTGGCGCGGGAAGACATCTCGGTTGACATGATAGTTCAGAACATCAGCCATGAAGGATTCAATGACGTAACCTTCACGGTTCCGCGCGGGGAGTTCAAAAGGGCAACCGCGATAACGGGCAAACTGGCGGAAAAAATCGGCGCGGAGCATATGGAATCAGAGGAAAGCATTGCGAAAATCTCTCTGGTGGGCATCGGAATGAAAAGCCATTCGGGGGTCGCTTCCAGAATGTTTGAAACGCTCGCGCGCGAGAAAATCAACATAATGATGATAGGCACTTCCGAGATAAAAATATCGTGTATAGTGCGCGAGACCGAGACCGAACTCGCCGTGCGCGCCCTTCACGATGAATTTTTCGGCGGAAAATCATGAGTGAAACTGTCGAAATCTACGACGTAACCCTGAGAGACGGAACTCAGGGCGAAGACATATCTTTCTCGGTGGAGGAGAAACTCCGCATAACGCGGAAACTCGCAGACCTTGGAGTGAGTTATGTTGAAGGCGGATGGCCCGGCTCCAACGACCGCGACCGCGAATACTTTGACCGCGCCCTTAAAGAGAATTTCGGAAAATTAAAAGTCAGCGCGTTTTCAAGCACTCGCCGTCCGGGAGTAAAGTGCGATGACGATGTGATTTTACAGACGCTTCTGAAAACCGGCGTCTCAACCGCCGCAATTGTGGGCAAGGGCTGGGATTTCCACGTAACCGCCGTTCTTGAAACAACACTTGAGGAAAACCTCGCGATGATAAACGAATCGGTCAGGTATCTGAAAGAGAGGATAGACACCGTGTTTTTTGACGCGGAGCATTTTTTTGACGGATTCAAAACAAGCCCGGACTACACAATGGAAGTGGCGCGCTCCGCGCTTGACTCCGGGGCAGACGCCGTTGTTCTGTGCGACACAAACGGCGGCTCAATGCCGTGGGAGATTGAGAGCGCGGTGGCGGAAACAAGAAAGCGGCTCGGAGGAAACCCGCCGCTTGGAATTCACGCGCACAACGACACGGAGCAGGGAGTTGCCAACACCCTTTACGCCGTCAGGGGGGGAGTGCGGCAGGTTCAGGGAACTGTGAACGGATACGGGGAAAGATGCGGAAACGCCAACCTTTGCTCCATCATACCGAACCTGTCTCTGAAACTTGGCGTTGAGTGCATTGGCGAGGGAAAGATGGACAAACTGTACGAAGTTGCGCATTTCATAAACAACCTCGCGAACTTCAACCCGCTTAAGAAAAAAGCGTTTGTGGGCAAAAGCGCGTTCGCGCACAAGGGGGGAATTCACGCGAGCGCGGTGATGAAAAACTCAGACACCTACGAGCACATAAACCCCGAACTTGTGGGCAACCGCAGACGCGTTCTCGTGTCAGACCTTTCTGGCAGGGCGAACATAATCTCAAAAGCCGCTGAAATGGGCATAAAGATAGAACCGGCAGACAAAAGGGTTCAGGCAATTCTGAAGGAGTTGAAAAATCTGGAGAACAAGGGATACGAATTTGAGGGCGCGGACGCTTCCTTTGAACTTCTCGTGAGAAAACAGCTTGGTCTTTATGAAAAACGGTTTTTTGTGGAAGACATCAAAACATCGGTTGAGAGAAGAGGAAAAGACGGCGAGGCGGTGTCATCGGCTGAAGTGTCCGTAAAAGTGGACGGTACGGTTGAAAAATCTTCAGCGGTGGGCAACGGTCCCGTCAACGCGCTTGACAACGCGCTCAGGCAGTCGCTTGAGGGGTTTTTTCCGTCAATACGCGAAGTGAGTTTGAAAGATTACAAAGTGCGAGTGGTATCATCGGCAAAGGGAACGGACTCCGTTGTGCGTGTTCTGGTGGAATCGGGCGACAGCAAATCGGTCTGGAACACTGTGGGCGTTTCTGAAAACATCGTTGAGGCGAGTTGGAGAGCGCTTACCGACAGCATTGACTACAAACTGCTGAAAGAAAAACTCGCGGAAAACGCCTGAGTGTTTTCAGGGCTAACTGTTTTGCAGCAGGGCTTTTTGAAGCCGTTCCCATTCTTTCATATATTCGGCAAGATGAGACCGCCCTTTCGCGATCTCCTCTTCTATCATGTTCTTTACCAACTGCTGTTCTTTTACGTAATCCCCTTTGTCAAAAAAGCCGCCGAAGTGGGCAAATCTCAGCCACAGCAGATAAGTCGTAAGGGCGTCAAACTCGTTGTATCTCACGATGTCGTCAATTCTGCCTTCAAGCCACATGGGGGCAACCTCGTTGCCGCTAACGCCGCCCATCTTTCCGGGAACGCCGGACAGCCGCGCCAGTTCGTTAAGTGATGGCGTTGACCTGCCGCCGCCCACGATTTGCATCATATCCACGTTCCATTCGCTTGCGCTTGAGAAGTAGTCTGCGCCGTCCCATGGTTTGTCAGGTCTCCGGGCAAAATCGGGAATGGAAAGACCGTTCACAATCGCTCTCTGCACAAGGATTTTCAAATCCGCGCGGACGGAGTTATATCCAACCACCTGCGGTTTTTTCTCTCCCACGCCCCTGAGAAAAACGCCGACTATGTGAGACTCGCGCCTGTTTTCTTCGGACTGTTCACCGATGCTGGGAATTGAGTGCAGAGAGACGGAAGCGTCTCCGCTTTCGTGTTCGGTTCTTGAGACGAGGGAGAGAGAGACAACTCTGCAGAGAATGGTTTTGAGAAAAGGTCTGGGGTTTTCTTCATCCGCCCCTCCCCTTTTCCACATTTCTGAGATGACTTCTTCATCGGTCATATCTTCGGGCAGTTCGTGAACAAGTTTCCCCGCAAGCGGGTCCGGAACCCATTCAACGTCAAAAGCCCAAACCCTGTTGCGAACGGATTTAAACATGGAGATTAGACACCCTCAAAACTTGCCTTTTCAGCCCTTGTCCTTTGCCAGATGGCGCAGGCAGGTTGAAAGCGCGATCATAGTGGGAGCCCATATTCCTATGAAAATTCCCAATCTCTCCGCCGAAGCGCGCATTTCAAGGTCATCGGACAGACCGCCCGTGTAATACCACGCGCCGAGAGAAATAAACACGGAAGCAATACCGCCAACAAGAGACAGTTTGCTCAAAAACATATAGATTGAACTGCTCATAATGAACCTCCCCTATACAATTGAGGGTATAGGAGAAGTGGGGAGAACTCAATACGGGGTTGGGTGAAGAAAATGGGTACGATCTTATCCTTGATTATTGATTCACTTTCCAATATCTTCGCCATGTACTCTCAAAAGGTCACCAACCGTGATTGCGGTAAGGATGGATAAAACATGGCGAATGAAAAAGATAGCTTTCCTACTGAAGCAGACCTCATGTTGCCAACTCTAGAGGCTATAAATCAACTCGGCGGTTCAGGAACTAATGAGGAGATAGTCGATAAGATTATCGAAATACAAAATTATCCCACAGAGGTTCAAACCGCTTCACATACCAGAGGAAATCGTACAAAGCTGGAATATCGTGCTGCGTGGGCACGTACAAACCTTAAGAGGGTAGGGGCTATCAACAACAGCAATCTAGGTGTGTGGTCCATTACCAAAATTGGAGGGACACTCTCTGATGAAGAAATTGAGCAGCGCATTAAAAATTTCCGTACTATAGAGCGTCAGAAACGTAGAGAAACTGCAGAAACTATTAACGAGGTTAATACTGACCTAGATGACGAAACAGACCAGAACTGGAAGGTCCAGCTACTTGATGTCTTGAAGCAGATTGAACCAAGTGCATTTGAACGGCTTTGTCAGAGAGTGTTGCGCGAGTCTGGCTTTATAAAGGTACAAGTTACAGGAAAAAGCGGAGATGGTGGTATTGATGGCATCGGTGTTTTGCGCATAAACCTTCTCTCTTTCCAAGTTTGTTTTCAATGCAAGCGACACAAAGATAGTGTCGGCTCTAGCATGGTCCGTGACTTTAGAGGAGCCATGATTGGTCGCTGTGATAAGGGCCTGATGATGACTACCGGTTCTTTTACATTAGATGCTAGGAAAGAAGCCACACGCGATGGTGCCCCTACTATAGATTTGATAGACGGTGAATACCTTTGCGATTTGTTAAAAAAGCTCAAATTAGGCGTACAAACAGATCTTGTTGAAGAAGTCACTCCATTAAAAGAGTGGTTTGAGAAGCTATAAGTCTATACGAGCAAACTATGGAAATATTTGACGCTAGGAAGTGAAAGGTGGGTTCGAGTTATCGTTAAGACAACAACTGTTTGACTCTTGCTTCTATATTTTTATAGACGCTTTTTAGTTTTGCCTTAGCTTCCTTCGTTAGGATTGCAGTATGTGCTACGCCATCTCGTAACGGTTCATACTCTCTTGCGTCTCTTGTGAGGCATGCCTCTATTAAAGGATCTTTCTTGTCAACTAAAGTAGCCAAGCAACCCATTGAAAGGTAATGTAGATTGTTCGCGTCTTTCCGGATTTCAATGCTGATATTTCCTTTGTTTTTTCTCTTTTCTTCCGTTTTTTTCCATTTTTCCACTTCTTTGCGTTCTCTGGTAGATAATTCAATACCTTTTTCTTCAACATATTTTCTGAGAAGATTTTCTGAGGCAAAACAATCTGCATATGATTCAAAATTAAAACTCGCATCCGTGCGCAATTCGTCACACCACCCTTCTACTCTCCCACGCTTTACGGAATCTGTGGGCTTCTCAACACCATCAAAAACTGCTCTTGCTAATTCTTCGGATTTTCTTTG
Organism: Thermodesulfobacteriota bacterium; assembly: GCA_965226585.1. Taxonomy (GTDB): domain Bacteria; phylum Desulfobacterota_D; class UBA1144; order Nemesobacterales; family Mycalebacteriaceae; genus Mycalebacterium. Next base: position 1,154,094 of record OZ245366.1, read on the forward strand.
TTTTCTGGTTTTGCGTGGATTATCGGAGTCGCCATCCTCTTTGTGTTTTTCACGCAATTCATCCCATTTTTCAACAATCGCCAATGCTACACTTTTTAACTCTTCAAGAAACTTTGTGTATTCTTTGCTTTCGGCTTTGACTTCTTCCCGACTACTCGTGAAGTGGTCAGGATCGCCAGCATCTAAAATATCAAAGTGGACTTGGCCGTACAAATAAGTTTCAGGAATTCTTGCTTTAAGAGATGGTAGATGTTTAAGGATATCAGTCTCCCGCAATCTGCCATTCACAAATAAATCGATAGAGACCCTCTCACCAACTGAATAAATGTTAAGGTCTCGTGGTTTTTTAACTGAAGCGATAAAACCCTTCACCGTATCACTCATAGAAACTGGTAGCGTCTCTTTTACTTCGGTACAAAAATTGGTTAGGTAGGGGTCTTCAAAATCATTGATGTTCCACACAAATTGTGTTTTATCAGCCAACTGTTTCAAGGATTCCAAAGTTACCAAATCATCGTTCAAGTAAATATTGAATCCGGGGTCCACCAAAGAAAATCTGAAATATAACGCAATGACTTTTTTTAGAAAATCATCTTTGTTGTGTATCCCATCGTTTATATCTTCAAAGTAAATAATGGTTCCTTTCCTGTGACCATCCTCAAATTGTTTAAATAGAGAATCATCACATTGCCCAAGTTCATATTCATTTGAAGAAACATTGTCTTTTATGGCTTGATCCAATCCTGCATTATCTATTGCTCCTCCTACATATTCTCCTCCCTCAGTTTTTGATTTTATGCTGACTTTTTTAGCGCATGACAAAAGGGCAAGTTTGCCGATACCTTTTCGTCCAATGTATGGCCTTCCACTAGCAGATTTATGTCCGCCAGACATCCTTTTTGAGTAGCCAATCTTCAAAAATTTATTTTCAAAATCATTAGTCGTCATTCCTTCGCCATCATCCCGTATACACAGCATATTTGTATCTCTATTCAAATAAATATGAACATTGCGTGCGTCCGCATCCCATGCGTTAGAAATCGCCTCTCCTAAAACGGTGGTAAAACTACGGTACAAGTTACGACCTAAATGGTTGAGGATGCTAAGAGAAATATTAAATTTGAAATTCTTATTTAGCATATTGTTCAAGGTGATGTTTTATACTCTTTCCAATAACCGATCCCATCCTAACAGGCACAGCGTTACCTATAAACTTCGCTACTTGAGTAAGGAAAAGAGGGTCCTTTGGATTGGTAAAGAGATATCCCTTCGGGAATGTCTGAAAAATAGCCGCTTCGCGTAAACTGATAGCCCTATCTTGCTCTGGGTGTCCGAACCTTCCGTTTCCCAAGCCAATGCATTGAGTTGTCATTGTTGGAGATGGTGCATCCCAACGCATACGACCGTAAACGGTATCTCTGTAAGTTCTTCCAGAGTCTTTTTTGTGACAAGCCAAAATCAAGCTGTTGTCCCAACTTCGAGAATCGCCACCGTTGTGCGGCGTTGCTTTTATGCGCTTAGTGTTTATAGGACTTAACTTTCTTGCTCTATGTAGAGGATCAGACTTGCTCACTTCTCCAGAATTGATCGGCTCGAGATTTTTGATAGCATCTCGGACTGTTATCTTTTTATCCTTATGCGTTTTTTTTATCAATTCAATTTCACCAAAACGAGACGCCAACAGCACCAATCGTTTTCGACTCTGAGGAATGCCATAGTCTGAGACATTGACAATTTCGTATTTGCACTTGTAGCCACCCTCATCAAGCGTATCCATAAAAGTTTTGAAGACAGGATACCTTTCTACATCTGCAAGACCCCTCACATTTTCCATGGAAACAATGTCTGGAAGGGTTTCCTTAATCAAATGAGCAAATTTTTCGAGTGGCTCCAACTGTTTGTTGGTAACTTGCTTCAAATTCAATCTCGAAAACGGTTGACAGGGAGCACAACCGACTAAAACTCGGATAGCCTCGTCTTTAGGACCAAACAACTTTTCTATTTCTTTCGCATTCACATCAAGAATATCACTATGTATAAACTTCGCTTTATTATTGTATTCATAACCAAACTTACAAGAATTGTCGTTGTCTACTCCAGCGATGACATCAAGCCCCTCTTTAATGAGCCCGTGAGATAACCCTCCTATGCCACAAAATAAATCTATAACTTTTAATTGCTCTTTCCGCCTCATGATAAAAACACCAACTTCATTCTACATTGTCGAAATCAAACTGAAAATCTCTACTTCAAACTACCGGACAACCTTTCGCACTCCAATCAAGTGATAACGACGAAACGAAAAGCCTCTTAGCCCGCCTGCGACGTTAATGTACCTGCCAATACTGAGAATTAGTTAAGTTTTCCTCGTACAACAAAAGTTTCAAAACACCAAATCAGTGAGATGGAAGAACTTAAACTTTCAATCCATCTTTTTTGCAAGACAACATCCTCTTAGTGTAAAAGAACAAAACATGCCCACAAACACCCTATTCCTTTGCACCGGCAACTCCTACTGCTCCATAATGGCGGAATATCTGCTGAAACACTACGGCGGAAACCGTTTCGTGTCTTTCAGTGCCGGAAGTTCACCTACGGGCGAAATACACCCGCAAAGCATCTCCACCTTGAAAAAACGAGGAGTCTCCGCTTCGGGTTGCCGCAGTAAATCGTGGGATGAGTTCTTTGGTGTCAAAGGGAGTTGGGGAGGAAATATCAGTCTCCCTGAAGGTGAGTTCATAGCTCAGCACATTGATATCGTCATAACCCTTTGCGATAACGCCGCCCGGGATGAAACCTGTCCGATATTTCACGGCGCGCCCGTAAAAGTGCACTGGGGCGTTTCCGACCCCGCAAAGTTTGAAGGCACGGAAGAAGAAATCACAAAAGAGTTTGAGCGCGTATGCGACATTCTGGAAAAGCGCGTCAAAACCCTTACCCAACTGCCGGTTGAAAAAATGAGCAAAGACGAACTCCACAAAGAACTAGACGCCATAGGCAAACTGTAACCACCCTTCCCGCCCCGCCCTACGCAAACGGATATCAAAGTAATAACTCAATGCTCTTGTTTGTCAGATAAAACTATGTAATAATCTGACACATAGAGGACTTAACTATGTTATCTATAACTGACAAAATTCTGCAAAGAATTAAGAACAAACGCCGTGGATGGGTGTTTGGACCGGGTGATTTTCTGGATATCGGGTCGCGAGCCGCAGTAGATCAAGTGCTTTCGCGTCTGGTAAAGCGGGATGTAATCCGCAGACAAAGCCGGGGCATATACGACTATCCTAAACATCACCCGTCATTCGGCTTGCTTTCTCCGGACGCTGACAGCCTCGCAAGGGTGATAGCCGCAGGGGATGACATTTCTCCATCCGGTGCTATGGCGGCTAATATGCTCGGTCTTTCCACGCAAGTACCCGCAAAGCCGACCTACGTTACAAACGGTCCCTCACGCACACGCACAATTGACGGACAAATCATCACTCTGAAACATGCAAAAGTGCCGCTTCTAAAGGATGTGCCGGATAGTGTTAATCTCCTGTTGCAAGCCTTCTCATACTTGGGGAAATCAAATGTGGATGACCGGATTATCAACCACAGCGCATCAGTTCTGCCGAACAGCGATATGAGCAAACTTCACAAAAATATGAAACGACTCCCCGGCTGGCTCGCGGATGTTGTGCATAAAATTGAGGATGCAAAAAATGGACAAGTTCAACAAACTGACTGAGGAAGACAGAAAAACCGCCTTTAAACAAGCTGCCGCAAAGCAGGGTTTTACACCCGTCATTATGGAGAAAGACTTCTGGGTGTGCTGGACGCTGAAACAACTTTTCAGTGACGATAAGATTGGCGGTTTTTTGACTTTCAAAGGCGGAACATCCCTTTCCAAAGCATACGGTCTGATTGAGCGTTTCTCTGAAGATATCGACCTCACTGTCAACAGAGATGCCCCTTTCCTGAAGGGTGGACGGAACCCGATGGAAGACGACATTTCCGGCAAAGAACGTGGGCGGCGCATCAAATCATTAAAAGAGAACACCGGGGCTTTTGTTAAAAAGATTGTGCTTCCGGTGATGAAGAAAAGAATCAAAACCTCTTTGGGAAACCACGGGAACTGGAGTCTGAGACCGGACAAGAGTGACAACCAGACTCTTCTTTTCCATTATCCGGAGCTCACAAGTGAAGGTGGAAATGGATACATCAAACAAACGGTTCGCCTGGAGTTCGGCGCGCGAGGTGAAATAGAGCCGAACACAAATTGTACCATCACACCCTACGTGGCTGAGCAATATCCAAACTTGTTTGATTCTCCAAAAACCGAAGCCCGAACGCTGGCGGTGGAACGCACATTCTGGGAGAAGGTTACTATCCTCCACGCGCTTTATCATGGCGTACGTATGCGCGACCGAATGTCGCGCCACTATTACGATACTTACACAATGGATAAGAAGGGCATAACCGGGAAGGCACTAAAAGACACCGGACTGCTGGAAAAAGTGGTTAGAAATAAGAGCCTGCTTTTCACGGATAAAAAAGCTTCCTATGAAACGGCAAAAATCGGGTCGCTCAAACTGTTGCCGGACAGCACAAAGACGGCTGAGTTAAAAAGCGACTACGGCAAGATGAGCGAGATGTTTACGGGCAAAGCTCCGGACTTTAACGATATGGTCGAGGGCTTAAAAATGCTTGAAAACAAACTGAACTCCACCGCCCCGTAACCCAGCACCGGCGGTGTGTTGAACCCCTTTTTGTAATTCCAGCCCTTAAATCAACTACGCAACATCAAAGCGGTCGGCGTTCATAACTTTTGTCCACGCCGCAACAAAATCGTGGACAAACTTTTCTTTATTGTCATCCTGAGCATAAACCTCCGCATAGGCTCGCAAAATAGAGTTTGAGCCAAAGACCAAATCCACACGGGTAGCCGTCCACTGAACATCACCGGTTTTCCGGTTGTGTAACTCATACAGATTATTGCCGGCAGACTCCCATGTGTAAGACATATCTGTCAGATGAACAAAAAAATCGTTGGTTAACACGCCTTCGCTGTCTGTAAAAACACCGTGTTTACTGCCGCCGTGATTGGCTCCCAGAACACGCATGCCGCCAATAAGAACCGTCATCTCGGGGGCGGCAAGCCCCATTAATTGACTGCGGTCAAGAAGAAGCTCCTCCGGGCTGACGGCATAATCCTGACTTAGCCAGTTTCTAAATCCGTCATGAATGGGCTCAAGCACCTTAAATGAGTCCGCATCGGTTATCTCATCAGTCGCATCACCGCGACCCGGCGTAAAGGGAATCTGAATATCACAGCCCGCCGCTTTTGCCGCTTGTTCAACACCAAGGTTGCCGGCAAGAACGATGGCATCGGCAACGCTTGCCCCCGTATTCTTCGCAATGGGCTCAAGCACGGAAAGAACTTTGGCTAACCTTTCAGGCTCATTGCCAATCCAGTCTTTCTGGGGAGCGAGACGAATACGCGCTCCGTTCGCGCCGCCGCGCTTATCAGAACCCCTGAATGTGCGCGCGCTGTCCCATGCCGTTGAAACCATTTCGCTGATGCTCAAACCCGACCCGGCAATCTGCTCTTTCAAAGCGTCAACATCATAACTTGCGCCGCCCGCAGGAACATTATCCTGCCAGATAAGATTTTCCGGCGGCACATCAGGCCCGAAATAACAGGTCTTAGGACCCATATCGCGGTGTGTCAACTTGAACCACGCGCGCGCGAAAACGTCTGAGAAATATTCGGGGTCATTATGGAATTTTTCTGAAATCTGACGATAAACAGGGTCTTTAATCATCGCCATATCCGCATCCGTCATAATGGGGTTGTGACGAATTGACGGGTCAGACGCATCAACCGGCTTGTCCTCTTCCTTCATATCAACAGGCTCCCATTGCCACGCCCCGGCGGGACTTTTCTTAAGTTCCCACTCGTAATTAAAAAGGGAATGGAAATAGCCGCCGTCCCATTTGGTCGGGTGCGCCGTCCATGCTCCTTCCAAACCGCTTGTGATGGATTCATTTGCTTTCAAAGTGCCGCCGGGTTTATTCCAGCCCAGTCCCTGCTCCCGGATATCCGCGCCTTCAGGCTCCGCGCCTAAAACTGACGCATCACTGCTGCCGTGGCATTTCCCCACGGTATGCCCGCCCGCCGTAAGGGCGACAGTCTCTTCATCATCCATAGCCATTCGGGCAAAAGTTTCACGAACCATAACCGCCGTTTTAAGCGGGTCGGGCTGTCCGTTCACACCTTCCGGATTTACGTAAATAAGCCCCATGTGTGTTGCCGCAAGGGGATTTTCAAGTGTTTCCGGTTTGGAAAGGTCTTCATAGCGGTTTTCACTCGGAGCCAGCCATTCTTTTTCCGCGCCCCAATACACGTCTTTTTCAGGATGCCAGATGTCTTGCCGTCCAAATCCAAAACCGAAAGTTTTCAAACCCATCGATTCATAGGCAATGTTTCCGGCAAGAATAATAAGGTCAGCCCAACTGATTTTGTTGCCGTATTTCTTTTTGACAGACCAGAGAAGACGCCGCGCTTTATCAATATTCGCGTTATCGGGCCAGGAATTGAGAGGCGAAAAGCGAATATTGCCCGCCCCCGCACCGCCGCGGCCGTCTGCCAGACGGTAAGACCCCGCCGAATGCCACGCCATGCGAATCATCAAGCCCCCGTAGTGCCCCCAGTCTGCGGGCCACCACTGCTGAACATCCGTCATAAGGGCGCGCATATCTTTTTTAAGGGATTCAAAATCAAGTTTTTGAACCTCTTTTTGATAGTTGAACTCTTTGCCCATTGGATTTGTTTTGTCATCGTGCTGATGAAGAATGTCCAGATTAAGCGTTCTGGGCCACCAGTCCGACTTGGCATTTTCAGTTTTTGTTACACCGCCATGCATAACGGGGCATTTGCTTTCTTTGTTCATAAGGATTCTCCTTTTTCTGTTGTGGCGGAGAGGGAGGGATTCGAACCCTCGATACCCTTGTGAGGTATACTCGCTTAGCAGGCGAGCGCCTTCGACCACTCGGCCACCTCTCCTTCCGCAGACTATTTTACACTAACGGCTCCAATCCTGAAAACCGCGCTCATCCATCTTCATTAAAAGAGATTTCAAGCAGACGCAGAGGAAGTTTGCCGCCGTTTTTAACGCGCAGAGGCACGCCGTCCGGGGCTTCAAGCAGGTCTCCCTCGGCAAGCGTAACGCTTTTGCCGCCCAGAATTGCCACCGCCTCGCCCTCAAGAACCACAACACGGGAAGCGTTTGCCTGCGGCTCATAATCCATCCTTGCAGACACATGAACGCTTCTGACTGAAAAACCGCCGCCCTTCTCTATCATCCGCTCTGAACCCCACGCGCGTTCAGTTCGCAAGGGGCGCGAGGCTTCGGAACCGCCGCCCCGGGCAACAACCTCATCAACAATGTCTTTCACCTTGCCTGCGCGCTTCATGTCAGACACAAGCACGGCGTCTCCTTCGTCAACAATCACAAGCCCTTTCAGCCCTTCAGCCGCAACAACCCTTTCCCCGGACGAGCGCACAAGGCAGTTTTTAGAGTTCAAAACAACCGCCCCTCCGCTAACGGCGTTGCCGTCAGAATCCTTTTTCGCAAGTTTGTAGACTGACTCCCAAGAGCCCACATCATCCCACTCAAAACTCGCCGGAACAACGGCTCCAAGTTCGGTTTTTTCCATAACGGCAAAATCTATTGAGATGTCGGGAGATTTCGCGTAACTGGCGGTGTCCGCTCCGTAAGAGTCTTCTTTTGAAAGCGATCTGCGCACGGCGGAAAACACACCGGGAGCGTGTTTTTTTATCTCTTCAAGCATAACGCGCCCTCTGAAAACAAAGATTCCGGAGTTCCACAGAAACGACTGCTTCACATATCTCCGCGCTGTTCTAAGGTCGGGCTTCTCAACAAAACGCCCTATTTTGAAAACGCCCTGCGGCGCGCCTTCCGCCGCATCACCCTTCTGTATGTACCCGTATCCGGTTTCGGGACGGTTGGGCTTAATTCCGATGGTAACGATAAAGCCCTTCTCAGCCGCCGCAACCGCCGTTTCAACGGCTTTCAAAAATCCGTCTTTGTCGCCCACGTGGTGGTCTGACGGCGAAACTATAAAGATGATGTCTTCGTCCTCTTCAATGTCGGGCATGGCGCGCATAATTCCCAGCGCGATTGCCGGAGCCGTGTTTCTTGAAAGCGGTTCCGCCGCGATTTCCACTCTCGCGGATACGGAGGAATCTATGTGGGAACGGAAAGCGGCTTCCTGAGCCGCGCCAACAAGCACGGTTATGTCTCGCGCGCGGCGCGAAAGCAGGGAGATGGTCTCATTTATAAGCGAACGCCCCGAAGACAAAGAGAGAAGCGGCTTGGGATTGAGCAGACGCGATGACGGCCACAGCCGTTTGCCCGCGCCTCCCGCCATGAGAAGGCACACCCTGTGCGGCGCTTTTACTGTTTCGTTTGAACTATCCATCTTTCAAATCCTGATGTGCCGGGGTCAACAAGTCAAAAACCGTTTTGACGGGATTGAAGCATTCCGGGGGGATTTCAACAAAAACCGTGTCCCAGCCCGCCATCGCTCCATTCCATAAACCCGGCATCTCAAGGGTTCTAATCCGCCGTCCGTTGTGTGTTTTTTCCGTGACCATAAACGCGCCTTCGCCGGAGTCTCCGAATTCGCTCAGGCGGAAATCGCCCCGCCAGCACGCCATTTCAACGGGGTTGAAGTGTGTCGCCGAACGAAAAATCTCTTCCTGCCCGGAGTCCGAGCGGTCAACCTGCGCCGCCTCAACAATCTGCGGGGTTACGCCTCTGCCCGCGTCATCCGTCCAGAACGGGCCGCCTCCCGGCTCGCCCGTGTTCTTCACAACTCCGCAAACCCTCAGGGGGCGTTTTGGCGGTTTTTTCTCAAGTCTCTCCATCAGCAGACCGCCGAGCGCTCTTTTGATAAAGCCGGGGTTTTTCTCGCGCGATATGTGCCCGATGTTGTCTATGTTTGAGATAAAAACTATACCGCCGTCCATCTTTTCAAGATTTTCCATCAAAGCCCCGTGCCCCGCCGGACGAAAAACCAGACGCCCCTTTTTATCCTTCAAAACGTTTCCGTCTTCATCAAGGGCAACCGTGTCTGTCGCCGGATTCTGCACGGAAAAATCCACGCGGTTGTGGAAGAAAAAAGAGTTTCCCGGCTCGTGCCCTTCATAACCGTAGCGCGCCTTCAAAATCCCGTAGTGAAGGTTGTGAGCGTGCCAATTCATATCCTCGTAAAAATCGCGTGAAACTGTGAAATGAATGCGGGAAACACCTTCGGGCGGGTCGCATTGGGTGTAAAAACGGGCGCGGTAAATATGCTCAAGGAAGGCGGACGGAACGGGTTTGGCGGCGGGAATATGGAACGGCGAAAGCCCCTTTTTGCCCCCAATAACCTGCCAGTCGGATTGTTTGCCGTATCTGTGAAACGGCACAACGCCCTTTGAAGCGTCTCCGTAGCCAAGCCCGTCTCGCGACAGAACAAGGCGGACGATTTCATCCTGCTTCATTGAGCGCAATCCGCCCTTCACTTTCTCTGCGGCGAGCCGCTTCAAGTTTTCATGGAAAGCGAACTTTTTTATGTTTTTGCAAAACCGCGAGACCGCTTTCCGGTCGCCGTCCGCAATGCTTGAAAACATTCTGCTTGCCGCTCCCGAAGCCGGAATAAAAGCGGTTGCCGAGTATGAGTTCCCCTTGGGGTTTGTAAAGTTTTCGCGGAACAGTTTTTCATAAGAGCGCGTTTGTTTTGCCGTGAGGCGGACTATGCCGTCTCCAACCGCGCAGGGTCTTTCAAGGCGGACAAAAGACGGATTTTTGAGGGCTTTTATTTGAGAGCGGACGGTTTTTTGCGTAACACCCCTTTGCGCAATCTGCTTTTTGGTGGTGTCGTCAAACTTGAAAGTGGACATTAACTTAATGGTGGCGGCGTCGACGGGACTTGAACCCGCGGCCTCTGCCTTGACAGGGCAGCGCTCTAAACCAGGCTGAGCTACGACGCCTTTATTCCTAACAGTGCTCTCCGCACGGGACGGATTGCATGGTGGGCGGTACCGGATTTGAACCAGTGACATCCTGCTTGTAAGGCAGGCGCTCTCCCACTGAGCTAACCGCCCCGCGCAATGAACGGGCGATAATCTAACTGAAACGGGCGATATTGAAAGGGGAATTAAGAACCCACTTTCTTGCGAAGGTTGTAGTGGAAAAGCGGCTTACCCTCGCCTTTTACAACCTCTTCGGTAATCACACAACGGTTCAAATCTTTGTCTGAGGGAACATCGTAGAGTATGTCCAGCATTATGGACTCAAGGATAGATCTGAGACCGCGCGCGCCGGTTTTCCTCTTTATCGCCTCAGTCGCTATAAGGCGAAGGGCGGAATCGGTGAACTCAAGCTCAACACCCTCAAGATCCATCAGTTTTGTGTATTGCTTCACAAGGGCGTTGCGCGGCGTGGTGAGTATGTTCACCAGAGAGTCTTCATCAAGTTCGTCAAGAGTGGCGATAACCGGCAACCTTCCAACAAATTCCGGTATCAGACCGTACTCTATCTGGTCTTCCATCTGCACGTCTTTGATTATTGAGTAGTCCGTCCCGCTCTCCACTCCTTCGGATATGCTCGCGCCGAAGCCGATTGAGTTTTTCCCCTTTCTTCTCCTGATGATGTCTTCAAGCCCGAAGAACGCGCCGCCGCAGATAAACAGTATGTTCGTTGTGTCAATCTGAACAAAATCCTGCTGTGGATGCTTCCTGCCGCCTTTGGGGGGAACGTTTGTTTTCGCGCCCTCCATTATTTTGAGAAGCGACTGCTGAACCCCTTCGCCCGACACATCGCGGGTTATGGACGGGCTGTCGCCGCTTTTGCGGACAAGTTTGTCTATTTCGTCTATGTAGATGATGCCCTTTGACGCCTTCTCAATGTCGTAGTCTGCGTCTTGAAGAAGGCTGACTATCATGTTCTCCACATCTTCGCCAACGTAGCCCGCTTCCGTGTAGCAGGTGGCGTCAACAATGGCGAAGGGAACTTTCAGTATGCGCGCAAGCGTTTGGGCGATAAGGGTTTTTCCCGAACCCGTGGGACCGACAAGCATCACGTTGCTTTTCTGTATCTCCACCTCGTCCGCGCTGTTTTTGGATTTGGTTTTAAGGCTGTCCGCTTCCGCCGCCTGTATGCGTCTGTAATGGTTGTGAACCGCAACCGAGATAACCTTTTTCGCGTGTTCCTGCCCTATGACGTATTCGTCAAGAAAATGCTTCAGTTCGGACGGAGTCATAAGGCTGCCGGCTGCCGGCTGTTCCCCGCGCTTCACGGAAACCTCTTTGGCTCTTTCCTTGGCGCGCTCCTCGTCAATAATCTCGTTGCAAAGGTCTATGCATTCGTCGCAGATATAAACATCATTCGGTCCCGCTATAAGTTTGGAGACGTCGCTTTTGCCTTTACTGCAGAAAGAGCAGAGCTGGCCGCTGTCTTTTCCTCCGCGTCTCATTTCGCCGCCTCTTCCCCTTCTGCGCTTCCAACTTCGTGAAGCGGAGCGCGGCTGTCCATTATGGAGTCAACAATTCCGTAGTTTTTCGCTTCTCCGGCGGTCATAAAGAAATCTCTGTCAGTATCTTTCTCAACATTTTCAAGTGTCTGTCCGGTGTGGGTTTCCAGAATACTGTTCAGTTCCTGCCGCACGCGCAGTATCTCTTTGGCGTGTATTTCTATGTCGCTTGCCTGCCCCTGAACTCCGCCCAGAACCTGATGAATCATGATGCGGGAATGAGGAAGGGCGTGTCTGAGCCCCGCCGCGCCGCCGGCAAGCAAAACCGCCGCCATACTCGCCGCCTGCCCTATGCACATTGTGGAAACGTCGTTTCTTATGTACTGCATCGTGTCGTAAATCGCCAGACCCGCCGTAACATTTCCGCCCGGAGAGTTGATATAAAGATAAACTGTCTTGTCCGGGTCTTCGGATTCAAGAAACATAAGTTGAGCTATAACAAGGTTGGCAACCGCGTCATCAATCACAGACCCTATGAAAACTATCCTGTCTCTCAAAAGACGGGAGAAAATATCATAGGAGCGTTCACCTCTTCCTGTCTGCTCCACAACAAATGGAACGTAGTTAGACATACTCACACCCGCAGCTATTTTATGTTTTCCGGACGGGAAATGTCAATCCTGTTTTGGGGAATCCGGCGGCGGATTTTCGGTTTTAATGTTCGCGTTTTCTCTGATAAACGCGATAACTTTTGAGCTTACAATCTGAGAGTTCAGACCGTTCAGCATACTGTTTTTTTCGTAATATTCCCTCACCTGTTCGGCTTTAACCCCGGACTGCGCGGCAACCGCTTCAAATCTTTCCTGAAGGTCGCTTTCCTGCGCCTCGATGGATTCTGCTTCGGCAATTTTGCTTATAACGAGAGACAGTTTCACATTGTCACCCGCTCTGCGCGTCATGCTTTCGGACAGTTTTTCATTTTCTTCCGCTGAGAGGGCTTTGCCGCCGCCCGCAGAGTGTTCTCTTTTGAACTCCTCTTCCATGCGGGTTTTTTCTTCAAGCACAAGGCGTCCGGGAACTTCAAACTGCGAGCCGCTGAGTTTTGAGCATATTTGTTCTTCAAGGCTTCTGCTTCTGAGAGATTCAAGGCGCGCTTTCAAGTCTTCTTCTATTTTGCCTTTGAAGTCCGCAAGGTTTTCGCTTCCGGTTTTTTTCGCGAATTCGTCATCAAGCGCGGGTGCTGTTCTGTCGAAAACCTGTGTTACTTTCAGCGTAAATTTGACGGATTTTCCCGCCGCCTCTTCAATCTGAAAGTCTTCCGGGTAGGCGATTTCAAATTCTTTTTCATCTCCGGCGGACATACCGAGGATGTTTTTCTCAAACTCCTCTAACAACTGCCCTTTGCCGAGCAGAAATCTCACGCCGTTTTTTGCGAGTCCTTCCACGGTTTTTCCGTCAAGCGTTCCGTTGTAGTCAACTTCAACAACGTCTTCCGCCGCGCAAGGTCTTTTATCTTTGGTCGGCTCCACGGTTGCCGAGCCTTCAACAATTTGTTCAATGGCGCGGTCAACATCTTCGGGGGTAACTGATATGGGGCTTTGTTTCAGTTCAAGCCCTTTATATTCGGGAAGTTCAAAATTGGGGAGAACATCAAAAACCGCTGAGTAGGAAAACTCTTTTTCCTGATCAACATCGCCCGGAGTAATCGCGGGTCTGCTGACGGGAGCGGCGGAGACTTCTTTAAGGGCGTCCGCAAAGCTGTTTGAGACGAGGTTTGAGACAAGTTCCTCTTTAATTTCGTCTGCGAACCGTTTGTGTATTTCGTGTTCGGGAACTTTCCCTTGTCTGAACCCGTCCACTTTGGCGTTGCGTCTGATTTTTCTAACAATCCCTTCGCGTTCAAGGCGAACGGTTTCCGCCGGAATCACCACATTAATTTGTTTTTCCGTGGAACTGCGGTCTTCAATGCTGACTTTCATAAAAACACCTCACCTGCCTAAAAACAGGGGTGAATGATACATCCGTAAACGGAAAAGTTCAAACTCCAGTCCAACTTCCCCAACTATCCTGAAAAACACAAGGCACCCCTTCTTTCTTGCATGCTCTGATGGTGTGCCCGGTTCCGCCGGCTTCGGGGTCTTGCAGGTTGACATAGAAAAGAGCGGCAACCGGTTTGGGGAAAGACTTTGAGTGTCCCGCCGCTTTCATAGTGTCTCGCACGAGATACGCCCCTTTTGCGGCGAGGCGGGTTCCCTCTTTTGCGTCTTCAACGAGACTTTTGTATTTCGGTGTTGCTTCCACTGTTTTGGAGACAATTTTCTTCTTTGCTGATGCGGAGAGTGATTCGGGAGAGTCGTAGAGGGCTTTTTCGTAGCGGCTTTTTTCTTTGTGTGTTTTATAGGGGGCGATTATCTGAAGCCGTTGGGCATCTATTTCCGCCACGCCTGAGGAGAAGGATTCATCCGAGCCGGATGCGTTTCCCGAGCGAAACCGCAAACCGGGGAAAATCCGCGCAAGGCGTTTTCCCGTTTCTTTTGCCTTCGCCGCATATTTGCGCGGTATCTCCCTGCGCCCTTCCAGAAGCACAACAGGGTCAGGGTGGTTTTTTATAAGTTCGGTGAATTGGGTGAGGGTCATGGGGCGGAATCTCCGTCATCTTCAAGAGAGGCGATATATCCTTCAATCGCTTCTCTGATATTGGAAATGGCTTCCGGTTTTGTCTTCCCCTGAGATACGCAACCGGGCAGACTCGGACATTCGGCAACCCAGTAGCCGTCTTCACCGGGGTAAATCATTACTTGTCTCATCGCTTTGTCTCCACCTCTGAACATACATCAAGAAGCGGAGAGTTTGAAGCACAATCAGCTAAGTGGGGAACGGGGGAAGTTCAAATCTCACGAACGGAAGTTGTGTATAATTCGCGCATTATGAAGTCGGAAACCGTTCTTGAACCGGAAGAAGTGGAAATCTGCAGGCTCTGTCTGCAAAAGAAAAAACTGGTCAACTCCCATATCATTCCAGAATGCGGGAGGAGGGACTTGAACCCCCAAGGGATATAATCCCACCGGATCCTAAATCCGGCGCGTCTGCCAATTCCGCCACTCCCGCGTGGAAAGTCTCAGATAATAACAGGTTTCCTACTGCCGAAAGTCCACTCTTTACGTCATTCCGTGCCTGACACGGAATCCAGTATTTGTTGGCTGTGTAATACTGGATTCCTGCTTTCGCAGGAATGACGGAAGGGGGCAGGAATGACGGAAGGGGGCAGGAATGACGGAGAGGGGCAACGGAATGACGGGAGGGAAGAATGGGAACAGCGGGTCTATGGCTTTTGCGGAAGTAAAGGGAAAATGGGCCGCGAGGGATTCGAACCCCCGACCATTTGATTAAGAGTCAACTGCTCTACCAACTGAGCTAGCGGCCCCTGAAGAAACTATCCGCATAGCGGGGCAACACTAACCGCCGCCTTCGCCTCTTACCACCGATACAACCCGCGAATCAAGATTTATGTATTTCTTCGCCACTCGCAAAACATCTTCCGCCGTAACCGCAAACACCCTGTCCACAAAATCCCTGTACTCATCCCAGCCCACGCCGTATAACTCATCAAAACCCATAACAGACGCCTGCGCGGAATTGCGCTGAAGCCCTATCTCAAAATCACCCGCCATTCTCCTCTGCGCCCTCTTTACCTCTTCTGTGCTTACCCCACTATCAAGAACCGCTTCCAACTGCTCAATTATTCCGCCTATCGCCTTCTGCTCTTTCTGCGGAGCCGTGCCTATGTGAACACCGAAAATACCGGACTCCACCCGCGGAGCGTAAAATGACGAAACCGAATACGCAAGACTCATCTCGTCTCTGAGTTTTATAAACAGCCGCCCGCCCTGACCTGATAAAACGGCGTTCAAAACCTGAACCGGATAGTGATCCGCATGACCAAACGGGGGAGCCGTGAAACCCACAACTATGTGCGTCTGCTGTTTTGACGGCAGTTTCTTTACCGCCTCAACGGGCTTGCCAGCCGGTTTGACTCTAACGGGCAGAGGGATTGCCTTTTTTGCCGCCCGCAGAGAGGAAAAATCATCTTCCAGACGTTTTAACACTTTGCGTGTGTCAACATCGCCAACCACAACCAGAACCATCTTCTTCGGGTTGAGAATCTTTTTGTAAAACTTCTCCGCTGAGGAACGCGTGAAACTCCGCACGTTTTTCTCCGTTCCCGTTACACTCCGCGAATACGGCGTGCCTTTGAAAAGTGTGGAAAGAAAACCGTCAATGCAAACCGATGAAAGGTCGTCTTTCCTTCTGTTTATCGCGGCAAGAATTTCCCGCTTCGCCCTCTTTATCTCCTCATCGGGAAATGAAGGGTTGAGAGCCACATCGGAAAAAATGTCCATCGCCGCGTCAAAGTTTGAACTGAACGCCTCCATTGAAACACCCGCGCTGTCTCTGCCGGAAAAACCCTCAACATATCCGCCGAGAGATTCCATCTCCGCCGCTATCTGCTCCGCCGAACGGCTCTGTGTTCCGCGTGTGAGCATATTTGCCGCAAAGTTTGAAATGCCGTTTAACTTCTCATCCTCAAACCGCAATCCCCCCGGAAAAAGCAAACGCGCCGAAAAAAGCGGAACAGACTTGTTCTCTTTTACGATAACCCGCATCCCGTTTTTTAATCTGTGGACACCGGTTTTGCTCCGCCTCTGCGCGCGGACGGAAACCGGCTTTACACTCCGCACCGCCTTCTTCAAACCCCTTTCGCTTACCCCTGAAGACTGCGGAACAAGAGCAACCGCAGACAGGTTTGAGGGCTTGAAATACTTTGCCGCAACCCTGCGTATATCCTCCGCGCTCACCGAACGCACCCTGTCCATATACTCATCCTCAAACATGTAGTCTCCGGCTATCGCCTCATAAAACCCAAGCGTGCGCGCCCTTCCCTGTGTCGTCTCATCGGCGCGGATGTTTTCGCTCTCAATGTTCAGTTTCGCCTTGTCAATCTCGGACGGCTGAACCCTTCCGTCCGCAAGTGCGTAAAACATCTTCAAAATCTCCTCAAACGCGGGAGACGAGTTTTCCGGCTTCACCGTTCCGCCCACAACAAAAATACCTCCGCCTGTGGGAGCGTAGGCGTATGAATAAACGCTGTTCACAATGCCCTTCTCCTCCTTAACCGTTCTGAAAAGGCGCGAACTCTCACCGCCGCCCATTATCTCTGAGATAACTTCAAGGGCGGCTATGTCTTCATCTCTTGTGCCGGGAATTCTGAACGCGAGAGAAAAATATCCCTCCTGCACACGCCTTTTTAAGACAGACACCGCCGGAGCGGAACGCCGGGGCGGGGCGGTTTGCTCAAAACACTTTGGAACTGCGCGGCTTTTGAGAGAACCGAACCGCTTTTTGACGCGGGAGAGAACCTTGTCCGTCTCAAAATCTCCCGTTACCACAACAACCATATTGCCCGGCACATACCACTTGCGGTAGAAATTCAAAACCTTTTCGCGTGTGAACGCGCGCACGCTTTTCTCCGTGCCGAGAATGGGAAACCCGTAGGGATGTTTCTTGTAGGCGGTCTCAAAAAGCCGCTTGCCCGCAACATCAGACGGATTGTCTTTTGAGCGGCGAATCTCCTCAACCACAACCTCTATCTCTCTGTCCAGCTCTGCGGGGTCAAAAACCGAATCCGTAACACTGTCTGCAAGCAGGTCTATGCTTCTGCCGAGAGAACGCGCCCCGGACACTATGAAATACACCGTCTGGTCAAAAGATGTGTAGGCGTTTATGCGACCGCCCGCAGACTCCACTTCAGACGCCAACTCACCGGGACCCAGTTTGTTCGTCCCCTTGAAAAGCATATGCTCGTGAAAATGGGCAAGCCCCCTCTCATCATCGCGCTCGCACGAACTGCCGACCTTTACCCAAACATTTATCGCCGCCACCGGAGCTGCGGAATTCGGCTCAAGAATTACGGTAAGCCCGTTTTTCAGTTTTACCCTTTTGACCGGGGAATTATCTTTAGCCACAGAAACGCCTCCCGCGCAGAAAATCGCGCAAATAAAAATCAGGAAAAGAAAAACCTTGTGTTTCAAAAACACAGCCGCTCAACTATTTGTCAGACACCGCCGCCGGTTTCATCTTCCGAAACCGCAGAGTCTCCCCCTTGTTCATTTTCCGTCTCAAGAACGGCTTCACCCCCGGAACGCAAGGGCTTTAGTACCTGAAACAGGGGACCCGACAGAAAATATAAAACCGAAACAACCGCGAGAGACAAACCCGGATTGATGGCCACAACCACTATCAGAACCGATGAAGTCGCCAGAAAATCAAACCTCTTGCCGCCGCTGAATCTTCCAAGACTGAAAAAACCCACCTTGCGATACCTTATCGCGCTAACCATAAAAAACCCGGCAACCGGAGCCGCCACGGCGTAGAAAAGAGCCATCTCATCGGGAAACGGAACCGCGCCCAGCGCGCTCGCCACAAAAATCGGGGAAACAAGAAAACCCGCCGCCATCGGGCTTGGAAGCCCCATAAAACTTCTCTTCTCTTTTGATGCGGACTGTATGTTGAACCTCGCAAGCCTTAGGGCAACGCAAACCGTGTATATCATAAGCCCTATGTTGAGAACCGGACTGGCAAGCCCGCCGAAAAGAGAGAACACAAGGGCGGCGGGAGCAACTCCGAAGCAAACCGTGTCTGACAGCGAGTCGTAGATAACGCCGAAACGGTTGTCAATTCCGAAGGCGCGCGCGACCCTGCCGTCAAGCATGTCAAGAACCATCGCTATGCCGATAAACACCGCGCCGCGCCACGCGAGTTCAGAGGGATATTCCACACCCGCCGCTATGCGGAACGAAACGCCGATTGAAAGCAAACCGAAGCACAGCCCCGCCGTTGTTATCAAACCCGGCAGAAAAGGCGCGACCCTCCGGTCTATTTCTCCGCGAAACTTTCTTTTTTTCATTCGCCGTCTCCTCCCCGCGCAAGCCGGGCAACCACAGACTCCGCGCCCGTGAGAATATCACCCTTTCTCACCTCCACCTTGTATTCGGGCGGAAGAAAAAGGTCTATCCTTGAACCGAACTTTATGATGCCGAATCTTTGCCCTCTCTTCAAAACATCTCCGCGCGAAGCGTGCGAAATTATCCTTCTCGCCACAAAACCCGCCACTTGAACCACAACCAGTTCGGGACCGCCGCCCGAAGGTTTGATAACGGTGGCAAGACGCTCGTTCTCTCTCGACGCGGCTGAGGAAAACCCGAAACCGAACTTTCCGTCCACCCGCTCGCGAGCCGTAACCTCTCCCGAAACCGGAAACCAGTTCACATGGCAGTCAAAAAGCGAAAGGAAAACACTCACCCTCGTAACCTCGCGGTTAAGAAAACTGCTTTCAGTCTCCGTTACAACCTCAAGAACTTTTCCGTCTGACGGAGCCGTGAGGCAGTCATCAGGGGAGTCGCTTTCCCTTTCGGGGTCTCTGAAAAAATAGAGGGAAAAACCGAAGGCGAGAAGGCACAGAAACGAAAAAACGCCAAGCCCCAGAAATGAGAAAATCCACCCGCACAGAGCGAGAACGAAAAGGATGGATATTCCTTCGGGAGCAATTCTCAAAAAAGGCGTGTTCATATCCCCTCCGGACGGCTTTGAAAATCCGTCAGCAAAAAACCTCAGTTTCTGGACTTGTCAACAAGTTTGTCTTTGAAGAGCGAACTCATCATACCGCGCAACTCGGAGCCGACCTTCTCTATCGGGTGCGTCTCGCCATCTTTCAGCAGGCGCGTGTAGTTGGGTCTTCCCGCCTCGTCCTCTTCAATCCACTCTTTCGCGAATTTGCCGGACTGAATTTCGGCAATGATTTTCTTCATCTCCTCTTTCACCTTGCCGTCAACCACTCTGGGGCCGCGAGTTATATCGCCGTATTTTGCCGTGTCGCTGATTGAGTATCTCATGTTTGAAATGCCGTCCTGATATATGAGGTCAACTATAAGTTTCACCTCATGACAGCACTCAAAATACGCCATTTCGGGCGGGTATCCGGCTTCAACAAGCGTTTCAAAACCCGCGAGTATCAGGGCGGAAAGACCGCCGCACAGAACCGCCTGCTCGCCAAAAAGATCGGTTTCCGTCTCGTCTTTGAAGGTGGTTTCTATAATTCCCGCTCTGCCGCATCCAATTGCGCCCGCGTACGAAAGCGCGATTTCTTTCGCCTCTCCCGTGCTGTTCCGGTGAACCGCCACAAGACCCGGAACCCCCGCGCCGTCTTTGTACTGGTTTCTAACCGTGTGCCCCGGCGCTTTGGGAGCCACCATAAAAACGTCCACGTTTTCAGGGGGAACTATTCTGCCGTAGTGTATGTTGAACCCGTGGGCGAACGCGATGGCGTTTCCCGCCTCAAGCCCCTTGAGAACAGACTCTTCGTATATCAGTTTCTGGCTTGTGTCCGGCGCGAGAAGCATAACGATGTCCGCCTGTTTCGCGGCGTCTGCCACTGTCATTGCGGAGAATCCCGCCTCTTCCGCCTTTTTCCACCCCTCGCTTCCCTCTCTCAAGCCGACCACAACTTCAACGCCGCTGTCTCTGAGATTTTGCGAATGCGCGTGCCCCTGGCTTCCGTAGCCGATAACGGCAACCTTCCTGCCTTTTATAATTTCGGGCGATATGTCCGAATCGTAATAAACCTTCACTTTGCGCCTCCCTTTGCGTCTGTTTTTGCTCCGCGCAACATTGCCACAACCCCCGTGCGCGCTATCTCTTTGATGCCGAAAGGTGAAAGGAGCTCTATAAAAGCGCCTATCTTCTGGTTGTCTCCCGTCATCTCAAGAGAGTAACTTCTGGTTCCAACATCAACAACTTTCGCCCTGAATATATCCACGATGCGCAGAATTTCAGGTCGCGCCTCAACCGGAGCGGCAACTCTCACGAGCACCATCTCCCTCTCAACGCTGTCCGTGCCCGTCAGGTTGGTAACCTTCAAAACGTTCACCATGTTGTTGAACCGCTTGATTATCTGCTCAACTATAAACCCGTCTCCCTCTGTAACAAGGGTGATTCTGGAAGTTCCCGCTTCAAGCGTCTCGGCAACGTTCAGACTCGTTATGTTGAATCCGCGCGCGCTGAAAAGACCCGCAATTCGCGACAAAACTCCCGACTCGTTGTCAACGAGAAGTGTAATGGTGTGCCTCTGCTCTTCAGATTTGCTGTTCATAGAAAACTCCGGGGCGGCTGTCCGCGCTCTCACGCGACATCAACCGGGTCAAATATCATCTGATTCATCGCCTCTCCGGGCTCTATCATCGGATAGACCATCTCTTCGGGGTCAACTTTGATTTCCATAAGAACAACCCCTTTTGTCTCAAGCCCCTTTTTCAGAACGCCCTCAAGATCTTCGGGTCTTTCGGCTTTGAAGCCGGTCGCGCCGAAGGATTCCGCAAGTTTAACAAAATCGGGAAGAACTTTGAACTTTGAACATGAGTAGTTTCCGCCAAAGAACATTGTCTGCCACTGCCTCACCATTCCGTGATGCTCGTTGTTGAAAACGATGATTTTGAGGTCAAGGTTGTATTCAACGGCAACGGCGAGTTCCTGCATATTCATCTGAAAACTGCCGTCTCCCGAAACGCAGATAACAAGGTCGTCCGGCTTGGCGAACTTCGCCCCCATCGCGGCGGGAAAACCAAAGCCCATTGTTCCGAGACCGCCCGAAGTGATGTGACTGCGGGGGCGGTTGAACTTGTAGAACTGCGCCACCCACATCTGGTGCTGACCAACGTCTGAAACAACTGTCGCTTCTCCCTTAGTCATTTTGTGAAGCATATCTATCGTGTAGGTTGTCTGGATTTTGTTCTCATCCTCCCTGTATTTGAGAGGGTGCTCTTTGTCCCACTTGGCTATCTGCTCTCTCCACGCATCCCGCCCGGAAAGGTCAATGTCTGCCGGAAGCATATCCATTATCTGATCCAGAACCTGCTTGGCGTCTCCAACTATGGGGCAGTCAACGTGGATGTTTTTATCTATCGTTGACGGGTCTATGTCTATGTGGATTATGTTCGCGTTCGGGGCGAACTTGTCGAAGTTTCCTCCGGTCGCCCTGTCGTCAAACCGCGCTCCGATGGAAACAACAAGGTCGGACTCGTGAACCGCGAGGTTGGCGGCGTATGAGCCGTGCATCCCCAGCATATCAACAAACAGCGGGTCGTTCGCGGGAAATCCGCCAAGCCCCATAAGGGTTGAAGTAACGGGTATGCGGAGACGGTGCGCGAACTTCTTGAGATGTTCGGTCGCGTTTGAGAGTATGACCCCTCCGCCCGAAAAGATTATCGGTTTCTTCGCCTTTTCTATGAGGGAAACCGCTCTTTTTATCTGAGCGGTGTTGCCCTTCATTTTCGGTTTGTAGCCCCTGATGTTCAAGTCATCGTTGATAACAAACTCGTCTTCGCCGATAAGAACATCTTTGGGCATATCAACCAGAACCGGGCTGGGTCTTCCCGTTGAAGCGATGTGAATCGCCTCTCTGATTGCCATCGGCAGGTCTTTTGTTTTGCGCACAAGACTGTTGTGCTTTGTGCACGGTCTTGTTATGCCGATGTGGTCGGCTTCCTGAAAAGCGTCACTGCCGAGATACTGTGTGGGAACCTGTCCGGTGAAAATAACAACCGGCGCGGAATCCATTTGCGCGGTGGCTATTCCCGTTACGGTGTTTGTTGCGGCGGGACCGGAAGTGCAGAGCACGATTCCGGGTTTGCCCGAAGCCCGCGCATAGCCGTCCGCCATATGGGTCGCCCCCTGTTCATGGCGCGCCATAACGTGGAGGAATTTCCCCTCCTCTTCGTAATCGGTCATAACGTCATAGACTTTGAGGACATAGCCTCCGGGCAGACCGAAAACAACTTCAACTCCCTCATGTATAAGGGTCTCGAAAAACATCTGCGCCCCGAGCATTTTTTTGGACATCGGAACACCTCCTGTGAAGACTCGGCTCCGAAACAACCGCGATGCTTTCGCCGCGTTCCGGCAGAACCGAAATTTGCTCCCGTTTGCTACGGAAGCGAAAGGATTATATGCGTAAGAGAGAATTTTTCAAGCGGAATTCCGGTCAAACGGCGAGAGACACCGCCACGAGGATGACAATCGCCGCCGCCATTGCCGCCGTGTACGCCCTTACAAAACCGGTTTGGAGAATACTCAGAAAACCCGCAAAACCTTTTGCGATACGCGCAAGCCCGTTCACCGCGCCGTCAACAACGAGGAGGTCAAACCGCGCGAGAGCGTCTGAAAAATGGCGGAACGGGGCGACAAAAACAGAGCCGTAAAACTCATCCAGTTGAACACGGGAAAGGGAAAAACTCTTGAGCGAGGAAACCGGGGAGAACTTGAGCAGAAAACCGCAGATGCGGCTGTTTGTGCAAATAATAAGGGCGGAAACTATGCCCGTTGCCGCCGCGCCGGTTGAAACAACGGCAAGCGTCTCATGGCTGAGACCGGAAGACGAATAGCCGTAATCGGGAACCATCGCGGCAAGCGGCTCAAGAAAGTGCGAAAGCATCTCCGTTTTAACCGGTATGAACTCCCCGATAAAATGCGGAACCGAAAGAAAGCCGCCGCCCGCTGAAAGCGCGGCAAGCAGTATCAGGGGGAAAGTCATCACAAACGGGGATTCGTGAATTTTGGAAGCGGCGGGAGCGGGTGTGTTGTTTTTCCCCTCAAAAATGCGGACGTAAAGCCGCGTCATGTAGAAACCCGTAAGCAGAGCGGCAAAAACCGCCGCGCCCCAGTGAATAAAAAATCCCGCGTCATAAAGAGAGGCGAGAATGGAATCCTTGCTGAAAAATCCCGCAAAAAGAGGCACGCCGGAAATCGCCAGAGTTCCGATGAGAAAGGTGAAAGCGGTAAGCGGTATCTTCTTTCTGAGACCGCCCATATCGCCCATATCCTGCAAACCGCCCAGAGAGTGAATCACGCTTCCCGCGCCGAGAAAAAGAAGCGCCTTGAAAAACGCGTGAGTTACCAGATGAAAAATCGCGACCGCAAACGCCCCCGCCCCCGCCGCCATAAACATAAATCCCAACTGGCTGACGGTTGAATACGCGAGAACCTTTTTTATGTCTGTTTGAGACAGCGCGATAAAAGCCGCTATCAGCGCGGTGGCAACGGCAACCGTAAGGACAACAAACTGCGCGTCCGGCGAGGCGGAAAACATAACCGCGCCGCGAGCAAGCATATAAATTCCGGCGGTTACCATAGTGGCGGCGTGTATAAGCGCGCTAACGGGCGTGGGTCCCGCCATTGCGTCGGGAAGCCACACGTAGAGCGGAAACTGAGCCGATTTGCCCGCCGCGCCGAAAAACAGGAGAAGGCATATCGCCGTCAACACCGCCGTGTCTGCCTGACCGACTGATGAGAAAACTTCAGAGAACTCAAGAGTGCCAAATGTAACAAACACGAGGAAAATGCCGAGAAGAAAACCGAAATCCCCTATCCTGTTCACAACAAACGCCTTCCTTCCCGCGTCCGCATTTTCCGTTTTGTTGAACCAGAAACCGATAAGCAGATAAGACACAAAACCAACCCCTTCCCATCCCGCGAACAGAACCGCGAAACCGGACGCGAGCACAAGCACGAGCATAAAAAACACGAACAATCCAAGCAGGGTGAAGTATCTCGCGGCGGAACGGTCTCCGTGTATGTAGCCGATTGAATAGAGGTGGATAAGGAAGCCAACCCAGGTGATAACAAGAGACATAACGGCGGAAAGGCGGTCAAAAACAAAACTGAAACTTACCGACAGATCGCCCGATGAAAACCAGTTGAACATCTCAAACCGTGTCGCTTCGGCGCCCGTGAAAATGCCGTAAGTGAGAAACCCAGCCGCGGCGGCGGACACAAGAACCGCAAGGGCGGCGACCGCTCCCGAAGCCCTCTCCTCAAAAGCGGGGGAAACACCGAACACCCGCCGGGCGAGGCCGCTTGAGAGAAAAGCCCCGTTCACAAACGCGCCCGCAAGCGGGGCAAAAAGCAGTAAGGCAAAGACAGTCATTTATCCGCGAAAGTTCCTTATAAGGTCTATGTTCAAACTTTTCAGCCCGGAATGGAGAACAACCACAAGGGCGAGCCCAAGGGCGACTTCAGACGCCGCGACCGTTATGGAAACAAGCACCAGAATATTTCCCGCGCCGTCTTCAAGAAGCCGCGAAAAGGTTACAAGGCACAGGTTTGCGGCGTTAAGCATAATCTCAACCGACATCAGCACAACAAGTATGTTTTTGCGCGTAAAGACACCGAAAGCGCCGATAACAAAAAGCGCGAAAGAGAGCGCGATGTATCCGTCCGGGGTCAACGAAGCCCCCTTGAAACGGCAACTGTTCCAATAATCGCCGCCACTATGAGAAGCGAAGTTACTTCAAACGCCAGCAGGTATTCGGTGAGAAGCAAACGCGCCACGCCCGCCGCGCCGCCGTCAAACTGCCCTCCCCCGCCTTCCGCCGCGAAGGGAACTATCTGTTTTCCGAAATACGCCGCCGCCCCGGCGGCGGGGATAAGAAAGGTCAGTTTTTTCGCCGCGCCTGAGGAGCCG
The DNA here is from genome assembly GCA_965226585.1 of Thermodesulfobacteriota bacterium. Taxonomy (GTDB): domain Bacteria; phylum Desulfobacterota_D; class UBA1144; order Nemesobacterales; family Mycalebacteriaceae; genus Mycalebacterium. The sequence continues at coordinate 1,179,193 of OZ245366.1, forward strand.
AATTCCTCCCCGCTTTTGCGCGCATTGAGAAACACGATTGTGAAAAGAAAAAGCACAACTATCGCCCCCGCGTAGACCAGAACCTGAACCGCCGCCAGAAAGTGGGCGTCAAGAATTCCGAACAGAACGGCGGATGAAATTATTGTCGCGACAAGAGCTATCGCGCTGAACGCGGTATTTTGAAGTAGAACAACGGCTATCGCCGAGACAACGGCTGCCGCTGAAAAAATGTAAAAGAAAAGCGACTCGGCGGGCATTTGGTTGAAACTTTACAGAAACCAGGCTTATAAATCAAAGCGGGCGCGCGCTTGTTTGACTTCGCCGATGTGTGTTATCATACACCGACAGGGGGAGAATTAAGATGACCTCATTAAACGTAGCCGAAGCCCGCAAAATGCTGGCAAAGTTGATGGACAAAACCACAGAGACGCATGAGCCGATTCTTATCACAGGAAAGCAGTCAAACGCGGTTCTTGTCTCGGAAAGCGACTGGAACGCGATAGAGGAAACCCTTCATCTCCTTTCAATAGAGGGAATGAAGGAGTCAATCACAAAGGGAATGAAAGAGCCGGCAGGCAAGTATTCAAAGGAACTTGACTGGTGAGTTGGCAGGTAGTCTATGCAAAACAGGCGCAAAAAGACGCGAAGAAACTCTCGCAAGCCGGACTTAAAAGCAACGCCGAAAAACTGCTAAAACTTCTTGAGAAAAACCCCTTTCAAAACCCGCCCCCTTACGAAAAACTCGTCGGAGACCTTTCGGGAGCGTATTCGCGAAGAATAAACATCCAGCACAGACTTGTTTATCAGATTTTGGAAAAGGAAAAAATTGTCAAAGTTCTGCGTTTGTGGACGCATTACTGACTGTTCACACCAACCCTCATACATAACTTTCTCACCGGACACTCTCCGCACTTGGGCGAGACGGGTTTGCACACCGTCTGCCCGAACGCCACAAGCAAGCCGTTGTATTCAATCCAATACTTGCGGGGCAGTTTTTCGCGCAGGGCGCACTCGGTTTTGTCGGGCGTTTTTGTGGAAACATACCCAAGACGGTTTGAGATTCTGTGGACGTGTATGTCAACGCAAATCCCCGGCTTTCCGTAGCCGAGAGTTACAACAAGATTGGCGGTTTTCCTTCCCACACCCCGAAACTCTGTCAACTCGTCTATCGTGTCCGGCACTTTGCCGCCGCAATCAGATTCAAGACGCGCGCAAAGTTCAATGATGTTTGCCGCCTTTGTTTTGTAAAAACCAACCGGATAGATGAGGGCACGCAACCTTTTCTCTCCAAGGGCGATGATGCCGCGCGGGGTTTTTGCCTCGGCAAACAGCCTTGCCGAAGCGGCGGCGGTGGTTTCATCTCTTGTTCGCAAACTGAGAACCGTTGACACAAGTATTCTGAAAGGGTCTCCGCCGTGGACGGAATTAAGACTCATAACCGGCGGCTTCCAGGCGCGAGACTCTTTTCTGAGAATGGAGACAACCTTTGATATGTCAGAATCTTTGAACACGCGCTTTGATGACTGCCGCATTTGAAAACTACCGGAGCGGCGCGGGAAACTTACGCTCTGAAAATCTCGCGTGTAACAATCTTTGTAACCCACTTTTCCAGTTTCTCCCGCGACATCCTTCCGCCCAGCATTTCTCTTACGCCCCTGACCGGAAGAACAACCTTCGCCGCAGACCTGTGTCCGCCTCCTCCGCCCTGTTTCAAACGCTCGTGCAGAACCCGTCCGCTTCCGCCGTCTGACGCGAATATATGGAATATATCCCGCGCCACTTTGCCCGCGCTTTTCACATATCCCACGTTTCGCAAAGACATAACAAAATGAGAATCGCGGAGTATGCCGAACGAAACCACCCATTCAGAGTCTTTCGCCTGCATACAGAAATCCGCCATTTTGGGAATCATATATTCCCTTTCCACCTTGCCGAGGTTGACGAAAATAACCTTGCGCTTTACCCAGTGGCGGGCGAGAGAGTTGCCGAAAATTGTCAGTTCCTCAGACGGCATTTCCGCCTTTTCAATCTTTTTGAGCAGTCCGAGATTCGCCTTTTTATACAGAAAAGTGAACGCCTCAACATCTTCGTCATCGGCGTCTCGGGCAAGGGAAAAGGTGTCTGTCTTTATGCCGTAGAGAAGCGCGGTCGCGAGCCGTTCTGAAATCTCAACATCAGAAGCCCTCAACAGAGCGGTCATGATTGTTGAAGTCGCGCCCTCTGAAACGCTTATCTTTGAAAAAACCGCTTCATAACTTCCCACTTCGGGATGGTGGTCTATAACGGAGTCAACCTTTGTTAAAGCCCCTCTGAAAAACGGCGGCTGAACATCAACCATCGCCACGGAGTCAAACTCTGAAACGCGGTCAACCGTAAGCGGGGTAATGTCTATCTCAAGCAGTTCCATCATCGCAACATTTTCGGGGCGCGAAACGGTTGCGCCGAAATGCCCTATGGTGGCGGTCTGTTTGTTTCTTCCGAGCACCGCTCTGAGGGCAAGCGCGCTCGCCATCGCGTCCGGGTCGGGGTGGTCGTGAAGAAGGATAAGAATTCTGTCTTTGCCTTCGTGCGCCTTTCTCAGTTTCTTCACAAGAGATTTGCTCAATTCGCGCCTCCCCTTTCACACGCCCCGGAAAGAGAGGAGACAAACTGCCCGATTTTTTCGGGAGCGGATGAGGGGTTTTCCTCAACAATTTTCATTATCGCGCTTCCCACTATCACGGCGTCTGCGAAAGACGCCACTTTGCCCGCCTGCGCGGGAGTTGAAATTCCGAAACCCACTCCCACCGGAAGCCCGGTGCTTTCCCTGATTTTACCGACAAGCGGTGAAAGCGAATCGCCTCCCGCATAATCCATATCGGGGCGCGCTCCCGTAACTCCGGTGATTGACACAAGGTAGATAAACCCTCCGGCAACATCGCGCACGGCGGCTATTCTGTCGTCATTTGTGTTGGGGGAAAGAAGAAACACCTGATCCATTCCGTTCTCTTTCAGGCGGCTTGAGAACTCCGCCGCCTCTTCGGGCGGAAGGTCAACCGCGAGTATGCCGTCTGCTCCGGCGGCTTTGGAATCAGAGGCAAGCCGCTTTGAGCCGTAGGTGAGAAATGGGTTTGAGTATCCGAAAAGAAGGATTGGAATGTCTGAGTTTTCCCTGATGTTCCGCACGGTTTGCAAAACCTTTTCAAGGGTGGTTCCCGATTCAAGCGCCCTTTCGCAAGCCCTTTGTATAACGGGACCGTCCGCCATCGGGTCTGAAAACGGGATGCCGATTTCCAGTATGTCGGCTCCCGCCGCCGCAATCTCTGCGGCAATTTTCTCCGTCATCTCAAGAGACGGGTCTCCCGCCGTCAGGTAGCACACAAGCGCCGCCCTGTCGCGCTTTTTCAGTTCGGAGAACTTTTTTCCTATCGCGCTGGTCATATGTTTTAAGAAAAGAGCCGGAAATGGCAGTATCGCCCGCCTCCTCATGCGGACGGGTGGAGTATATCTGTAAAAGGGGATTGGTCAATTAAAAAGCGGGGTGTTACCACTTCCTCACGCGTAACTCCTCATTGCCTGATGAAACCAGCACTTGATACCGCTCGTAGTTGTTAATCACAAACTCATCACTCAGAGCCGATATAAGGGATTTATTGCCTCCCGGAGCAACAAGAATAATCTTCGGGGGATTCTCTTTGATTATCGCCAAAGCGTCATAATCGTAGTCGCGGAAAGTGTGGTAGGCATCAAGGCAATATCCCCGGTGCGTACAAAACCAGAAAAAATCCGCGTCTTTTCTGAAAAGATTTGCCGGGTATCCGATATAAGTGTCTTGAGGGGAAGAGTTGACGCGCACAAACTCAAGAACAGCCAGCCTTCCCGCCTTTTCTTTTCCAAGTTGCGCCGCCCCCGATATCAAAGAAGGAGCGGAAAGTATCACAAGAAACGCGAGACATATTTTTATTGTTAAATCACCGGAAATACGGCGCAGAGATGAAGCGGCAACTATCGCGGCGAACGGAGACGCGGCAAGCAGATATTGCGGAAACGGTGTTTTTACAAGAAAGATTGACAAAAGAAGCCCCGCCGCCGCAACTGCCGTGAGGTTGTGAAGGGCTCCGGCTCTCAAAAGACAGCCGCGAATAAGCAGGAATACAAAAATCAGCATACTCAACGCCAGAGAAGTACCGTGAAGGGACGACAGAGGAAAGAGCGAGGAAAGCGGGGAAAACTCTTTAATCAGTCTCATATTTATCAGCCAGTTAAAATCAATATAATTTCCCAAATCCCCGTTGATAAAAAGATGCCCGGCGTAAACCAAACACAGACCGCAGAAAATCAGCCAGTATAAGACGAACTGTTTGAGCGGCATTTTTCCGTCATAGACAAAATACAGTTGCCCGATTCCAAAAATGGCGACAAGAAAGACGGTTTTTTGAAGGGCAAAAAAGGAAAGAAAAAGACAAACCGCGCTTAAAATCAAATGTTTTCTTGTTCCGCCCGTCATAAAAACAGCAAAGAAATAGAAAGACGCAACATTAAAAAACACCTGAATAACATCCGGTCTAATCTCCGTTCCCTTGAGTATAAAATAAGGAAACGAGAGCAGAAGAATGACGGAAATTAAAGATGTTGTTTTGTTACGATATATTCTGCCGGCAAGTAAAAATGTAACAAAAACAGTCGCCAGAAAAACCAGATAAACAAACAGTTCCGACAGGTGGAAAGCGAGAAGCGTTTCTCCGCCCATTTTTACAAAAGGAATAAGGGCATAGTAGGAAAGAGGATGATGGTGCTGAAAGAAATCCCTGTATATTGTTTCACCGGCGGATATTTTCCATGCCGTATGGACGCCTTCAACCTCGTCATGGTCTATTCTGCCAAACAGGGCGTAGTAGGCGGAAAGCAGAGCCAGAAAACCCGCGAGGAAATAAAGGTATGACAAATTTCCAATCGCTTTTCGTAACACCCCTTTCATTTTCTTCGTATTTCTCCGCTCTTAATTTCTCAATAATCGCTGAAAGCGTAGTATTTTGTGAGCGCGAAATTGACGAAAAACCCGACTGCAATGGAAAAACAGTTCGCAAGAAATATGCCGTCAAACGGAATCAGGGGCAGTTGGGTAACCTCGCTCAAGTGGAGACCCTCAACAAGGGTTATCAGCACCACAAGGCTCACCCCAAGCGTAACAAGCCCTGAAACCAGTTTGCGCCAAGACGCTTTTATAATCGAACGCCCTTTCAAATCAAAAACGAACTTCACGCAAAGAGCAAAGTTTATTGATGTGCCGATGGCAAATGACGCCATTTTCGCAATTGAATACTCAATCTCAAAACTGTGCCCAAACAGAACCAGATGGCTTTCAATGTCGGAAACCTCTCTTATCCCCTGAAAAATCAGCACATCCACAACGGCTGAAACAGCCCCGACCGCAAAATACTTCACAAATTGCACAAACCATTTTGGCATCTTCCCCGACTTTGAAACCGCGTCTGTTGTAGTCCCGTTCATAACCTTTTCCGCATCCGCCCGCAGGCGGGCAAATCTACACCCGTTCCCGCGCCTCCGCAACAATGTCCATATCTTTGTCGCCCCTTCCCGAAAGGCAGATAACTATATTTGAATCCGCCGCCATATCGCCCGCGACCTTCACAACGTGGGCAACCGCGTGAGAGCTTTCAAGGGCGGGAATAATCCCCTCAGTTGCCGAAAGAAGATAGAAAGCGGAAAGAGCCTCGTCATCGGAAACGGAAACATAAGACGCAAGCCCGGACTTGCTGAAAAACGAATGTTCGGGACCCACTCCGGGGTAGTCAAGACCGGCGGCGATTGAGTGCGCCTCGTTTATCTGCCCGTCCGTGTTTTGGAGAATAAAGGTTCTGCTTCCGTGAAGTATTCCCTCTGAGCCGGTTGTTATGGCGGCAGAGTTAAGCCCCGCGCCCGCGCCTTTTCCGCCCGCCTCAACGCCAACTTTCAAAACGGCGGGGTCGTCCATAAACGGATGAAAAAGCCCCGCCGCGTTTGAGCCGCCGCCAACACAGGCAACAACCATATCGGGCTTTTTCATTCCGAGGTCTGCCGTCTGCCATTTAACTTCAGAGCCGATAACAGATTGAAAATCCCGCACCATCGTGGGATACGGATGAGGTCCCGCCACGCTTCCTATCACGTAGAAAGTGTCGTCAACATTTGTTATCCAGTCTCTCATCGCCTCGTTCAGAGCGTCTTTCAAAGTTGCCGTTCCGGTGTCAACCGGATGCACTTCCGCTCCGAGAGACTTCATCCGCAAAAGGTTTGTTTTCTGCCTTTGCGTGTCTTTGCGTCCCATGTATATCTCGCATTTTTTTCCAAGCAGGGCGCAAACTGTCGCGGTGGCAACGCCGTGCTGTCCGGCTCCCGTTTCGGCGATAATCCTTTCCTTGCCCATTCTGTCTGCGAGAAGAACCTGCCCCGCCGTGTTGTTTATCTTGTGCGCTCCCGTGTGGGCAAGGTCTTCGCGTTTGAGCCATATTTTTGCGCCGCCCAGTTTTTCCGTCAGTCTTGCGGCGAAATAAAGCGGCGTGGGTCTGCCGACATAATCTTTGAGAAGTTTTGCCACAGATTCCGCAAAAGCGTCATCCGCCTTTGCTGAGGCATACGCCTTTTCCAGTTCGGCAAGCGGCGGCATAAGCGTTTCCGAAACAAAACGCCCGCCGAACTCACCGAAAAAACCGTCTTTATGCGGTGTCGGCAATTTGAACTTCCTCCATAAAACGCCTCAATTTTTCGGGGTCTTTAACGCCCGCCTTTTTCTCAACGCCCGAACAAACATCAACTGCGTAGGGGCGCGCGGCTTTAACGGCGGCGGCAACATTGCCTGAGTTAAGTCCGCCCGAAAGGAAAAGGTTTTTCCCTTTCAAATCCAAATTGTTAAGCAAATCCCAGTCAAAAACCCTGCCCGTTCCGCCGAACTGCCTGTCTGCGAAAGTGTCAAGCAGAACGAAGTTGGAATCGTAGAGGTCTATCTCCTTCAAACTGTCTCTGTTTTTCACCCTGACCGCCTTCATATACGGAACCGGAATTCCTTTGCAGAACTCCGGAGTTTCATCGCCGTGAACCTGAACCAGATCCAGCCCCGCCGTTTCCGCTGCGGACACGATGAAACCGATATCCTGATTCACAAAAACGCCCGCTTTTACAACCTTTGAGGGCAGAACCGAAGCGGCGCGCCCCGCGGCGGACGGCTCAATGTGGCGGCGGCTTCCGGGATAGAAAATAAAACCCACCGCGGCGGCTCCCATGTCTGCCGCCATTTGCGCGTCATCTGCGCCCGTTATTCCGCAAACTTTCACTCTGGTCATATCGGCAGGGGCTAATATAACACAGACACAGGATAAAGCGGATTGCGCGGCGGGTGAGAATTATTGCGGAAAAACCGCTTGTCGTATAAATTGCGGCGGAGAAACGGACGGATATTTCTCCAAAGTTGACAGAGAGCAAAAATGGCGGCAAACGAAAAAACCCCTGAAAAAGCGAAACCGGCGGCGATGTTCTGGCCCCTGATGAAAGACACCGTGAATGCGGAAGACAGAAAGTCGCTTTCCGATTTTGTTCTCACCTCCGAGCGTCTGACAAACGGGCCCAAAGTGCGGGAGTTTGAAGAAACCTGGAGCCGGTGGCAGGGCGCGCCGCAGTCTTTGTTTGTGTCATCGGGAAGCACGGCGAACTACCTTCTGCTTGCCGCCGTTATGGAGCGTTACGGCATAGAGCCGGGCTCAAAAGTCGCCGTTCCCGCAGTTACGTGGTCAACCAATATCGCGCCGGTAATTCAGTGCGGGCTTGAGCCCGTTTTCTGCGATGTGAGCCGCTCGCATTTCGGCATAGAGACTGAAGATTTGAAAAAAGCCGCCAAAAAGCACGGCGACATCAAGATTGTTTTTGTAACGCATCTGTTCGGTATTCCGGCTCCGGTTCACGAGTACCGCGAGGTTTTGCCCGATGCCGTTTTCCTTGAAGATGTGTGCGAATCGCACGGCACGCAGGTCGGGGGAGAGAAAGCCGGAAACTTGTCTGAGGGTTCAACTTTCAGTTTCTATTTCGGTCATCACATGACGACTGTTGAAGGCGGAATGGTCTGTTCGCAAGATGGGCATTTGCACGAAATTATGCGGGCGAAAAGGTCTCACGGGCTTGCGAGAGAGCGCGGGGCGGAGGGGTTTGAAAAGTTCAGAAACCGGTACCCGGAAGTGGACAAAGAGTTTCTTTTCAGCACCGGGGGTTTCAACTTCCGCAACACGGAAATCGGCGCGGTTCTGGGGCTGAGCCAGATAAAACGGCTGGACAAATTCATAGAGCGCAGAAGGGAGATTTTCGGGCGGTTCACAAAAATGACATGGGAGAAACGCCCCGACCTGTTCAGCAGTTTTGATACTGAGGGAAACAGCAGTTACTGCCTGCCGTTTGTGTGCAAAACGCGGGAAATGCGCGGGAAGATGCAGAAGTATATGACTGAAAACGGCGTTGAGACGCGCCCTCTTTGCGGCGGCAATATGCTCCGCCAGCCGTTTTTAGAGGGAAAATACGGAAACCCGTCAGATTTTCCGAACGCGGACTGCCTCCATTATCATGGGTTTTTCATAGGAAACAACCATCTGATAACGGACGGCGAAACAGAGAAACTGGAACAGTTGATTGACAGTTTCGTGAAAAAACTCTAACGCTTCCTGCGCGACATTGGAACAAAGTTTCTTTTGCCCTTTCCGTCATACACCTGTCTGGGACGGGCGATTTTCGTTTCGGGGCTTACTATCATCTCTTCCCACTGCGCGAGCCAGCCGGCTGTTCTCGCTATTGCGAAAAGAACCGTGAACATACTGGTTGGAAGTCCGAGACTCTGGTAGATAAGACCGGAGTAGAAATCCACATTGGGGTAGAGTTTTCTTTTTACAAAGTAGTCGTCTTCAAGGGCGATTTTTTCAAGCGCGAGCGCGGTGTCAAGAAGCGGGTTTTTCCCCATTTTCGCGAACACTTTATGGGCGATGTCTTTGATTATCGCGGCTCGCGGGTCATACGCTTTATAGACTCTGTGGCCAAATCCCATAAGGCGGAATTCGCCGTTTTTCGCTCTTTTGATGTATTCGGGAATTCTTTTTTTGTCGCCTATTTCCTGAAGCATTTCAAGAACCGCCTCGTTGGCTCCGCCGTGAAGGGGCCCGTAGAGCGCGCTAACGGCGGCGGCTGTTGCGCAGTAGGGGTCTGGCAGACTGCTTCCCGCGTCTCTCATCACGCTGGTACTGCAATTCTGTTCGTGGTCTGCGTGGAGTATAAAGAGCACATCTATCGCCTTTTCCACAACGGGGTCCGGCTTGTATTTTCTCTCGGTCATTTTGAACATCATTTTGAGAAAGTTGCCCGTGTAGCTGAGGTCGTTATCGGGATAGACATAGGGCAGTCCCATTGCGTGTCTGTAAGAGAACGCCGCGATTGTGGGCATTTTGGCAATAAGGCGGTGAATTTGCATTGTGCGGTTTGCGGGGTCGGTAACGTCTTTGGCTTCGGGGTAGAAGGTGGAGAGCGCGCCGATGGTGCTCATCATCATTCCCATCGGGTGTGCGTCATAGCGGTAGCCGTCCATAAACTTTTTTATATTTTCGTGCAGAAAGGTGTGGTGTGTAATGTCGTAGTCCCATTGGTCGTGCTGTTTTTTGTTTGGCAGTTCGCCGTAGAGAAGCAGGTAGGCGACTTCCAGAAACGAGCTTTTTTGCGCGAGTTGTTCGATGGGGTATCCCCTGTAGCGCAGTATTCCTTTTTCGCCGTCAATAAAGGTTATTGAACTGCGGCAAGACGCCGTGTTGGTGAACGCCGGGTCGTAGCTCATCATCCCGAAATCGTTTTGTTTAACCTTTATTTGCCGCAAGTCTCCGGCTTTAATGGTTTCGTTTTCAACGGGAACTTCGTATTTCTTCCCCGTTCTGTTATCCGTAATGGTAAGACTGTTTTTAGGCATTTGTTTATCCCTCCTTACAACAACTGCAAAGCCGGAACGATAGAACGTTTTGAATCCGGCTCAAAATCAACTTCCCCTATTTTAACAGCAATGCGGGTTTTATCAAAATTCCGCCCCTTCCCTCGTCATTCCGTTGCCCCTTTTCCCGTCATTCCTCTTTCCCCGTCCATTCCTCTTTCCCCGTCATTCCTGCGAAAGCAGGAATCCAGTATTAATTAACCAGTTGAATACTGGATTCCGTGTCAAGCACGGAATGACGGAATAGAGAAGTGTCATTCCTGCCCCTTCCGTCATTCCTGCGAAAGCAGGAATCCAGTATTAAAACCTGTAATTAACTCCGCCTCTGAACTGTTGCACAAAAGTATCAACCGAAGAACTCACTCCGCCGCCATATTCAAAACTCACATTAAACTTCTCATAAGGGCTGTATTCAAAACCCGCGCCGTAGGTGAACATCACCCTGTCCATTGTGCCGTCAACGGGAACATTATCCCTCTCAAGCCTTCCTTCAATCTCCGACTCTGGGTTAAGCACCTGTATATCCGCCCCTGTTCTTATCCACATGTTTATTGTCTCATTGAGAGGACTCCGCGCCTCTATTGACGGACTCACGTACACAAGCAACTCGCTTATCTCATCTACCCCAAAGGCATCCATCGCCGCGTCTGCCGCACCTGTTCCTGTTGTAAGCGAAGTCTCATTAAACTTATCCGCCGTTATTTGCGATGCGCCAACCGCTACGCGGGGGAAGAAAGCGAACTCTCCCATTAAGAACGGTCTTGCCGCGCCTATTTCACCGCCAAATACTGTTGCGTCCACATCCGCAGAGTAACTGTTGCCCGCCGTTCTGGTCGCTTCCCAACTCGTTGACCCATAACGCAGGTTGCCATCAAGAACAAACTCATCAACCAACGCCTCAGCGAATATACCGCCCATGAACCTTGTTGCGTCTCCGCTTGCTTTGCCCAGTCCTTTTGTGTCCGCCGCAGTCTCTGTTTCTGAACTCGCGTCTATATCCGATATCTCATATCCGCCCGCGATGGAAACAAGCACTCCGCTGAATGGCGCGGAAAAACCGCCGGTGAAGGAATAAACATCCTCGTTATATTGTATCGCCGATGTGTGCCTTGTGTATCTCCCGCCGGATGTTGCCCATACGCATCCAGTCCAGAAATCTCCGCCCACCTCATCACTCGCCGCTCCGCCGGTTCCGCATCCTCTTGCCAACTTGTCCGCAAAGTTTCTGTCTGAACGATAGGCGGACTGTATCAGCGCGTCATATACATCCAAACTTGTGTCTTTGTGCGATGTCGCTATTAAAAACAAATTGCCGTTTTCGTCTGTCTCAACACTTACCCTTTCGCCTGTCTCCGCATTCAGGCGGTCTACAAATTCCTGCCTTTCTTCGCCTTCGGGCAGGTCATCCGCTTCAAAAATTGTGTATTCGTTTATGTGCGTTCCGGGGATATCAACCCTGACATTAAAGCCTTCAATATCTTCCGCGCTTATCGTACCTTCAAGGTTTATCAGCGGGTCGCCCGTCATGCTTTCAGGGTCTGCCGTGATAACAAGGGTTGAATTTTCCCCAAAGGTTATTTTCTCCAGTCCCGCAAATCCGCCTGTGTCTTGAATTACGATTGTGCCATTGTTTATGAAACGGTCATCGCCATCGCCGAAGTTTATGGTTGCGGTTGTGTCCTCAGGGGCAGGGTCTGCAGAAGAAAGGCGGAAACGGCTGTCGCCGCTTGCTGCCCCCTCCGTCACTCCTGCCACCTCCGTCATTCCCGCCCCTTCCGTCATTCCCGCCCCCTCCGTCATTCCTGCGGAAGCAGGAATCCAGTATTGATTAGCCAGTTGAATACTGGATTCCGTGTCAGGCACGGAATGACGGGAAGGCGAAGATTGCGCTCCCGATGAGAGAGGGAAACTCCCGGTTCCGCCTGAAGACGGCTCGTTTTCCGCATTCTCAAGCATGAAAGCGCCAACAAGGAATGTTCCCGTGCCTTCGGTCGCAACGGTGTCATCGCCTGCGCCCATATCAAGGTCGCCCGTAAGCGTGAATGTCCCGCCGTCTTTAACGGTAATTGAGTCATTACCGGCTCCGGTTGTTCCCCAGCCCGTGAAAGTTCCCTCGTTTATAAAAGTGTCGGCGTTGTCGGAAAGTTGTATTCTGCCCGTTATGCTGCCGGTAGGGTCGGTTGTTATCCTTGAGCCATGGGTCGGGGAATCAACACTCACGGCATAGCCAACCTCCGTGCAGACAGAACCCGAAAGTTCACCGCCGCACACAACCGCGCCTCCTCCTACCGTCAATTCCATTAATGCCGTTCCGTTTCTGAGAGATACCGCCGAACTTGTGCCGCCGTTAGCCCACACTTTTGCGCCGTGAATGTTTGCCGCTGTTGTCGCCTTCACTGTTGAACTTCCCGAAGCGTTAGACCAGACCTGCCCCGTTCCGTCTCCTGATATGACCGTAATCCCTCCGCCGGCTTTCGCTGAAATTGCCGAACTTCCAGAAGCGTTAGACCAGACTTTTCCGTCATTTGAAACATTGACCGTTTCCGCCACTATCGTGTTGCTTGTCTTGCCTTCCCCAATTGTGTTGGCTGATGTTTCGCCTACCCACACTTTTGCACCGTCAATTTCAACCGTGCCGTTTGAGATAATCGCGGAGTCTGAGTTGAACGCCGACACATTTACGCCGCCCGATACGGTTATTGTTCGCCCGTTGATTGCCGCGAACCCGTTTTCCGTCTTGACACTTAACCCGTTGTCTTCTCCCGTGCCTCCGGTTACTGACAAGGCTCCACCCGCGCTTGACGCTTCAATGGCGACTGCGCCTCTTCCCGCCACCTTGATTGTTGAGTTGGCATCTCCGGTAACGATTACATCTCCGCTTATTGATGTTGCCAAAATGCCGATTCCGCCGTCACTGTCGGTTCCCCTTCCAATAATTACCCCTCTTGACATGGTGAGGGTAATGTCTCCTCTAACCGTGTTGGCTATAACTCCGGTTTTGCCGATTATGCAGGAAAGTCTGTTCGCAATTATTACATCTACCGTTCCGTCCTCTCCGGTTACCGCCGCCAGACCGTAGGAATCTCCCATGGATGAGGAGAAGATTACCGCCCCGTTTATCAGCGAGGTCGTCAGGTCGCCGCTTGAACTCGTGAGAGTGGCGGATTTAGAGTCCGAGGTTGAACTCCACCTGACATCTCCGGGAATGCTTCTGTAACTGACAATTCCCGCCTCAGAACTGGTAAAAGTTAAATCAATGTTTCCGGCGTCCGTTTCCGCCACAAGACTGTTCACACCGCCCGTCTGCCGCGAATCCATTTTGCTGTACCCGCTGAAATTTATGGCTATGCTTCCGCCCGTGCTTTTCGCTACAATTCCGTTGCCTCCGCCGGTTCCGTTAAGCCTGATACGCGAACTGCCCGTAATCTCCATGACCAAATCGCCGCCGCCCGACACATCAATAATATTCCCGCCGGACCCTTTGGTAACGGCGTCCACATCGCCCATAAAAAAGGAAACATTGCGCGCCGCGCCAACTGTTATGGCGGGGTCTCCGTCTCCCGTTGTTGTTATATTCACTCCCATCGCGTTAAAAGCGGCATCCGTTCCGACCGCCTGAGCGTTGACTGTAATTCCGGCTCCTGATGAAGTTTCTATGTCTCCGCCGCCCGTAAGAGCTAATGTTGCGTCTCCGGTTGCCGGAGAGCAGTTAAGAGCGGCTGTGGCTGAAGTTGTTAAGTTGCCGCAATCTGTTTGTGCATAAGCGGGCGGCGCGGCAAGCGTGAGTAAGAGAGAAAGCAGAATAAGGGGGGGGTGGCTTTAGACATTTTAGGTGCTCCAAACTTTATTAAAGTGTAGTCTATGGACAAAAATGGGGTTAGGTCAAGTTCCGTCATTCCGTGCCTGACACGGAATCCAGTATTCAACTGGTTAACTAATACTGGATTCCCGCTTCCGCAGGAATGACGTTTTTTCCCTTTTCGTCATTCAAATCCCCCTCTCTCCTCTTTACAAAACCCCTTAAACCATTAAACTAAACCCCGTATTTTCAGTCAAAAACCGGAACAATTTTTGTGGTCTTAAAAATCCAAAAGGCTCTCTTCACCGCTTTAACCGCGATTCTGCTCATCTCGGCAATTTCGCCCTTCCCCGCCTACGCCCAAGACTGCACAACCGTATCCTCAGTGAACTCATCAACATCCTGCACTTCAGCAACAAGCGACATCACCGTAACCATGCAGGGCGCGATTATCACCCTTAAACCCCCCGACAGAGACGGAATAACCACAGAAACCGGCGGAAGCGGAACCATTACCGCAACCTTTAGCGAAGAAGGCAGAATCGCCTCCCGCCTGCACGACGGCGGAAACGGATTCAGAGCAACAACAGACGCCGGTAATATCACCGTATCCGTTGACGCCAGAAACGCGGGAATCTTTATGTACCTCCCGCGTGAACAAAACAACTTCAGAGACAACAAAGGCGCGACACTCACAAGCGCGACAGGCGATATCTCCGTCTCTGTGACCAACACATCCGCAATCCTCGCCTCCGCCGTGGGAGACTCCTACGGTCTGGCGGCGGAAACAACCGGAGCCGAAGGAACCGTCAACATTGTGCTGAGAAATGACAATGCCTGCATTGTCGGCAGAAATGGCGTTATCGCCAATACAGTCGGCGGCGGAACCAACCTTCTGCTCTCACACTCCCTTATTGTCGGCACGGGGGCGGACGGAAAGGCGTTTGCGGCAAAATCAACCGGGGCGGGCGGCATATCAGCCACAATCGCCAACGAATCATCAGTCAAAGCGCGCAAAAGAAATTCGGCGGCGTTTGTCGCGTCATCGGCGGGCGGAGATGTGTCTCTCGTCATCACAAACTCGGCGGGAGTGGGAACTAACAGAACCGGCTCGTCAGCGGTCAACGTAAGCGCGGGCGGGTCGGGGAAAATAGTGATTGATGTAACAGGAAACGGAGGCATAAACGGCTCTAACATAATCGCGCGCGGCTCAGGCTCAACGGCGGTGGACGCAAATACGCAAACCGGAGCAATTTTCTTCAATGTTGTTGACACCAACTCCATCGTTGAAAGCGAAGGCGGTGAAAACGCCGTCTCTCTCACCAGCGAAAGCGGAGACATAAACATAAAAGTCAGCGGCGGCACGGTTGAAGGCGGCGCGTCCACAAAAAGCGTCATAAAAGCGGTTACGGGCGGCGGCGGAGCCATAACCGCCCTGTTTGAAGGGGCTTCAAACATAAGAACAAAACCGGAAACTGTGGACGCATGGGCGGTTGACCTTTCAACCGAAAGCGGAGATTTAATGGTTCAGGTCGCCAACGGTTTTACCTTCCGGACGGAAAAAGGTGTTCGCGCCGTTTCGGATTCCGGCGATGTTACGGTGAACGGATACAGCGGATACTCCCCTGCGGGCGGATACGCCTATGTCTCAAGCAATTCAGGCACGGCATCTTTCGTAACGAACGCGCAATTCAGCCATTTTTTCAACGTATTAGGCGCGACGGCGGTTACCGCCAACACGGTTGACGGCAACGCGAGTGTGATGATTGTCGGCACGCCTTCCAGCCCGTATCTTCCCGATGCCGTGGACGCGAGGTTTATTGTCGCCACCGCAACCGGCAAGGGAAACGTGTCGGTTGAGTATGACCCCGGAAACCCCGGCGCGTCCATAACTCTCGGACATAACGCGGTCGCGGTCGCAACAAGCGCGGACAGCGGCAACACATCCATCAAATTCGGGTCGTCAAGGGTAACCACCTTAGCCAAACAGAATCAGAAAGTTATTGACGCAACTTCGGGAACGGGCGACATAAACCTTGAATTTGAAGGCTCGTCCGCCTCTCTCGGAACCTCATCGGGAACGCGGCTTGCCGATGTAACATCCACAGGCGGCGACATAGCCGTAACTGTCAGCCAAACACCGTCTTCTTCGGGGCTGAACTTCGCGGGCGGCAGGGGGCTTTCGCTCTCAACCGGCGGAACGGGCAACATAACGGCGGTATTTACGTCTGCTCTGCTCTACACCGGCTCTTCAGCCGTGGACGCGAGTTCGGTGGACGGCAACATAATCGTTTCAGTTGCAAGCGCGTCAACTTTGGAAACACGGGGCGCGGGCGGCGAGGCGGTGAAGGCGGCAACACAAACCGGAGATATTTTCTTTAATGTTACAGACGCGCTTTCCACTGTCATAAGCCTTGCGGGAACAAACGCAGTTTCTCTCGCCAGCGCAAGCGGAAACATCAGCATTGAGGTAAAAGGCGGCGGAGATGTGAGGGGCGGCGCAACAACAGACAGCGTTATAAGAGCGAGCACGGGCGGAAACGGAACCATAACCGCCCTTCTTGACTCAGCCGCCTCAAACATACAAACGCCGTCAGGAACAGACGCCTACGCCCTCAACCTTTCAAGCGAAAGCGGGAACATATCCGTTAAGTTTGCCAACGGTTTCCAGACAAGGACGGTAAAAGGCGCGCACGCCGTTTCGGATTCCGGCGATGTTACGGTGAGCGGAGGCGGTTTCTTCGCCGTTGCGGGCGCGAGCAGATACGCCTATATTTCAAGTAATTCAGGCACGGCGTCTTTCGTGCCGGACTCAACTTTCAGTCAGGTTTATGAAGCTGTCGGAGCCACCTTTATTGAAGCCAACACGGTTGACGGCAACGCGAATGTGTCAATTTCGGGCATATCTTTCGGTATTGATATCGTTTCCGCGGGCGGAAGGGCGTTTGTCGCCTCCGCAACCGGCAGGGGAAACGTATCAGTCGCCTTCACGCCCGCCAATCCGTCCTATTCCTCCAAGTTAGACCTTGGGCATAACGCAGTCGGAGTTGAAACAGTTGCGGACAGCGGCAGCACAAACATAACGATTAGCGTGCCCTTTATACAACTTTCAGGCGAGAATGAACACAACCAGAAGATTGTTTCCGCGACTTCGGGAACGGGAAATATAAGTGTTGTGTTTGAGCGCGTCAGCGCGGCTTTTGGAGGCTCAACAGGAACCCGGCTCGCGGATATAACATCTGCGGGCGGCAACATATCCGTGCTTGTTGACAGAACAAGTTTCCTTAACAGAGGAATGAACTTCGCGGGCGGCAGAGGGCTTTCGCTCTCAACCGGCGGAACCGGCAACATAGCGGCGAATTTCCTTTCAACCAGCGTTTTCACAAGCGAGGAAGCCGTGAACGCAACTTCAGTGGACGGCGACATAATCGTTTCTCTTGCAGATATGGCGCGGCTGGAAACGCGGGGCGCGGGCTACTCTGCGGTGAACGCGACTTCAGTGGGCGGCAACATAACCGTTTCTCTTGCAAATCTGGCGCGGCTGGAAACGTGGGGCGCGGGAAACCCTGCGGTGAACGCAACCGTTTCGGGCGCGGGAAACATAGTTATTGATGTAAAAGGAGTGGGCGGAAGAAACGGCTCAAATATAACCGCTTTGGGCGCGGGCGCGGAGGCGGTTAAGGCGGAAACGGCAAGCGGAGACATATTTTTCAATGTTCTTAACAGAGACTCTTTTGTTAAAAGCGCGGGCGGAACAAAAGCGGTGTCTCTCACCAGCGCGGGCGGAAACATCAGCATTGAGCTCAAAGGGTCGAGAGCCAAAATTGAAGGCGGAACGGAAGCGGACAGCATTGTAAGGGCGCACACGACCGGAAGCGGAGCCATAACCGCAGTTATTGACGGGTCGCTGTCAACCATAAGAACGCCGACCGATACTGTGAACGCTTACGCTCTTAACCTCTCAACCGAAAGCGGAAACATATCCGTTACAACCTCAGGCGGGTTTCAATACAGAACTCTCAAAGGTATCTACGCCGTTTCAGATTCAGGCGATATTACGGTGCACGACACTCCGGCATTCCCCTCCAAAGGCGGACACATCTATCTTTCAAGCAATTCAGGCGCGGCATCTTTTGTGGCGGGCGGAACCGGTTTTTTCAGCCCTGAACTGAGCGGCGAAGGCAGTGTGGGAGCCGCGATTATTGAAGTCAACACGGTCAGCGGCAACGCTAACGTGTCAATTGCGAACATAACTTCCAGTATAGGCGCGGCATCGGCGGACGGGAGGGCGATTGTCGCCTCCGCAACCGGCACGGGAAACATAAACGTTGTGTACAGACCCAACTTCGGCGCCGCGTTAAGGCTGGGACATAACGCGGTGGGCGTTTTAACGGTCGCAGACAGCGGCGACACAAGCATAGAATTGTCGCCCACCCAGATAATTGGCAGTCCGCAAACGCAAAACCAGAGGGTTATTTCCGCAACTTCGGGAGCGGGAGACATACGAATTGTGTTTGACCGCGCATCCATTGATTTGGCGGCAAACCCGGGAGCGCACCTCGCCGATATAACATCCGCAAGCGGCGACATAAACTTCTTTCTCGCGAACGGAAGCGGGGCTATAGGCGGAGCGAATTTCGCTCGGGGCAGAGGGCTTGTGCTGAAAACCGGCGGAACCGGAAGCATAACCGCGAATTTCGCGCCCGCTTTTGTTATGGCGCGCGAAACGGCGGCGGAGGCGAAAACAGACGCGGGCAAACTGATTTTTGAGATAAGTTCCAGACTCACATCCACGGGAGACAACGTGGAAACGGTTTCAATGAAAACCGGTTCGGGAACCGCCTTTGTCAACGCGGCTTCGGGAACAAACATTCTGGCAACCGGCTCAAGCGGCTCAACCGCTCTCGCGGTGGAAACGGGAACGGGAACGATTACCGCAAACGTTTTACCGGGCGCGCGCATAGAATCGGTCGGCGCGGCTGAAAACGCCGTTTCACTTATAAGCGGAGGCGGAAGCGTCCTGCTTCTGATTAAGTCCGGCTATGCGGTAAGTGAAGACGACACCTCAAGCACTCCGGTTCCAAACGGCATTGTGTCAACGGGCGACAATGCTAACACGGTCGCCATATCATCGCAATCCGGCAGTGTATCCGTTAGAACCTTGAAGGCGGAAGGCGCCGAACACGGCGCGTATGTCAGGGCTTCGGGAACCGGCTCAAGGGCGTTCTCGGTTTCAACCGGCTCAAGCGGCGGAACATCAATTTATATGAGAGAGGAAGCCACCGTGCGGGCTTTCGGACGCGACTCCACAGTGCTTTCGGCAAATACTGACGCGGGCCTGCTGATTCTCCAGTTTGACGACGCGGATGCGCGCGCGCGCGGAGAGAACGCGCACATTGTGGAAGCGCAAACAAACAGCGGAACTATGTCAATCCAGTTCAAAGACACAAATATTGAGACCACAGACGGAGACGCTGTTGTGTTCAGCAGTAATTATGACATTGAGAAGGATGACAATATTGAGAGGAATGCGATGACCGGGAAGAAGGATAAGAAGCCGACGAATATTAACGGGGTTCTGGCAATTGACATTCTTAACGGCGCGGCAATTAAGGCGGGAGGAGACGACCGGAACGCGGTAAGAGTGTCAACAGTCAGCGGAAGTGTGCAGGTTTCCCTTTACTTAGGCGTTGCAGGCGCAGTAAGCCCCCCGTCTCTCAGGTCTACGGGAAAAAACGGTCACGCCATTGCCGTCTCAAGCAACAGCGGAGACTTGAGAGTATCATCCACGGCGCCGCAGGGAAGGTTTGAGGGGGATGAAACGGATGTTCTCATGAACACAATCAGCGGCGACATAATATTTACTATGGTGGACCCGCAAGGATTCGGCCAGAACGGATTCCTTCGCGCGGTTACCAATTCGGGAGATATATCCGTTAGGACCGTCAACGCAAGTCCTTTTCCGAGTCAGCCGGACTCGGTGGCATACGACCTAATCGCGACCACCGGTAATGTGTCCGCAAATATCATCCGGGGCGGCGGGGTAACGGGAGATGACAGAGGAATCTACGTCAACGCCTCAACCGTGTCGGGAGAGATATCCCTCACGTTTGATGACGGAGACCCTCCCAGCACCGTTGTTAGAACATCATCCATTCGGGTGGGAGGGCACGGGGGATCAACGGATGAATCCGCCATAGCGACAAGCACGTCTTCCGGCGATACAAAGATTATCTTGTATAACACAACCGTAACCTCACAGGCAGACGGGAGCAGGTCTCAGGTTATCAACGCGAGCAGTGTTTCCGGAAATATGTTGCTTGACGTATTCGGCGGAAGCGTGACTGTCGGCGGAGATGCAAGCAACTTTATAAGAGCGGTTTCCGGCAGTGGCGATATTGCCCTCAAAGTAAAAGATCACACTCCCAGTCTGGGAGTGGACGCGGACGTAACGAACGGCGGGATGGCGGGGGCGCATCTAATTCATATGGAAACGGCAACGGGCAATGTGAGCGCGTCTTTTTCAACCATGCTGTCCTCTCTGGACAGGTTGCAATCCACCTTCGCTGAAATGATAAGCGGCACAGATGATGTAACAGTGAGTATGAGCGGAGGGAGTATCAGAACGGAGTTTAGAGGCTCCAACATGTTTGTGATGTCGGCGGGGGGGACGGGTGATGTTGTATTTGAAATGACGAGCGCGGCAAACATTCGTTCCGCCAATTCCTCAATAGTGAGCATTAACGGCATTAACGCCTCCACAGACAGCGGCGATATATTTGTGAACGTAAGCGACGGGACGGTGGCGGACGGAAGCGCAAGCATAACCGCGATTCACCTGACGGGGACGGATTCAAGCGCCATTTACGCCGTCAGTAAAAGCGGAAGCATAAGAGTAAATATTGACCAGTTCTCAAAAGTTGAGGCGACCCGCGCCGCCATAGAATTGGATTACGGGACGGGAGCGACCGGGGAAAGGGTGATTATCAACAACGGCGCGATTATAGGTCCCGTCATAACAACGGCGATGGGTGATGTTTTCCAGAACAACGGAACTTTCACGGGTTCGGGCGATATGGGAGCGGGTGATGACTTCTTCAACAATGTGGGAACGATAACCTTGACGGCGGCTTTTGATATGGGAGCCGGAAGCGACACTTTCATCAACACCGGCACAATAGACGTTTCAAGCACGGGAACGGTTATAAACAACGAGCAGACAAGCCGGCGGTCGCCTCCTCAAAGCGGCGGCGCGGTTTTCTCATCCGGCGGGGAAGAGCGTTTCCGGCTGGTATCTGCGGAAGCGGATGACGGCTCTCACCGTCCGATGACGATAGACATGGGAGACGGAGACGACACCATTGAAAACGAGGGAACTTTCCGGCTGGCTGTGGGAATGGATTTCGGCAGGGGCGATGACGCATTTGTGAACAACGGAAACATAGTGTTTGAAGACGGCGGGCGGATTGAAAATCTGGAAAGGGTGTCTTTTGGCGGCAATGCCGTTCTGACGGTTGCCGCAGACCCGAATTCCATGAGCAAGCCGCTTATCAGTATGGAAGGCGAGATAAGCGCGGAAGATTTGCCGGATGGATTACAGATAGCGGTAAGGGGAGACGGCATTTTCCCTCTGTTTTCTGCGGAATCTCTGCCTCAAGACGCGGGCGAATTGAATGAAATTCTGAATATGGTGCGGCTGGGCGTTGGGCGCGGAAACGGCGCGGGGATTGACGGAGACGGCAATCTGTTTTTCACTTTCAGTCATCACACTGTTTCCGGTTTGCTTGCCTATGACGCGCTTATGCAGTCGGGTTTTTATTCCGCGCGCAATTTCGGCGGTTCGGCTTTGCGCGGAGAGTGCGGATATGCGGGAGAGAAGAGAGCGGAGGAGGAGACTTCATTCGGCGGGTGTTTGTGGGCTTCATCGGGAGCGCGTTACACGAGGCACAACACTTCGCTTGAATACGGGGAAGACGCTTACTTTTTCATGGGCGGGGTAACTTTTCCGGTTGCGAATTTCCTTATCACCGCCGCCGGGGGGTATGAGTCATCAAATCTTGACATAGACGCCGAAGTGATGGACGGCACAATGGGGGCGACTTCCGACAGGTTTGTTGCGGGTGTGGGAGTTGCCACGGTAATAGCGGACGGCGCGTTTGGCGCGGATATGCGCTTACAAGCGGGGCACACGGAGTTAACGGCGCGGCGCGGTGATGGCGGTGTGTATTCTTCAAGCCCTGATTTGCGGACTGTTGGAATATCCGGCGGTGTGGAGAAGCCGATGTTTGCGGGTGAGTTTGTAATAGTCCCGCGTTTTGAGGCTGGGGTTGTGTATTTGTCTGTTGACGGTTTTACGGAGCAGACACAAACCGGCGCGGATGCGGCTAAATCGCTTGCCGTTGAAGACACGACAGAGTTTTTGATGTATTTGAATCCTTCCGTTGAGTTGTTCTACCCTGCGGGAGAGTATGTGGGATTATGGGCGCGGGGCGGCGCGGATATATTGTCAACGTATTACCCTGAGACAAGGTGGAGAGGAACGATAGACGGCGGCGCCACCGCCGCGAGGAACAACGGAACGATAGACCGTGTTATGTATGACTACGGCGCGGGTTTTGATTTTACCCCGATGAGCGGAGTGAGTTTGCGTGTTGAGTATGACGGCGGGGTGAGTTCTTCGTTTGATACTTTTATTCAGGAGTTCACGGGGAAAGTTAACGTGGCGTTTTAGTTGCGCCTTCCGTTTTAGTTGCGTCTTTTCCGTTATTCCCGCCCTCTCTGTTATTCCCGCCCTCTCCGTCATTCCCGCCCTCTCCGTCATTCCGTTGCCTTCTCCGTCATTCCTGCGAAAGCAGGAATCCAGTATTGGTTAGCCAGTTGAATACTGGATTCCGTGTCAAGCACGGAATGACGGAAAGGAAAAAAAGCACGGAATGACACTCTTCCCCGTCATTCCTGCGGAAGCAGGAATCCAGTATTAATTAACCAGTTGAATACTGGATTCCGTGTCAGGCACGGAATGACGGGAAGGGGAAAAAGCACGGAATGACACACTCCT
This sequence comes from Thermodesulfobacteriota bacterium, assembly GCA_965226585.1. GTDB lineage: Bacteria > Desulfobacterota_D > UBA1144 > Nemesobacterales > Mycalebacteriaceae > Mycalebacterium. The sequence goes on from OZ245366.1 coordinate 1,202,032, forward strand.
CCGTCATTCCTGCGGAAGCAGGAATCCAGTATTACCCAACCAGTTGAATACTGGATTCCGTGTCAAGCACGGAATGACGGAAAAGGGAAAAAGGCACGGAATGACGGGTCTTAAAACCTGTAATTAACCCCGCCCCTGAACTGTTGCACAAAGGTATCTACCGAAGAACTCACTCCGCCGCCATATTCAAAACTCACATTAAACTTCTCATAAGGGCTGTATTCAAAACCCGCTCCGTAGGTGAACATCACCCTGTCCATTGTGCCGTCAACGGGAACATTATCCCTCGCAAGCCTTCCTTCAATCTCCGACTCTGGGTTAAGCACCTGTATATCCGCCCCGGTTCTTATCCACATGTTTATCGTCTCATTGAGAGGACTCCGTGCCTCTATTGACGGACTCACGTACACAAGCAACTCGCTTATCTCATCTACCCCAAAGGCATCCATCGCCGCCGCCGCCGCATCTGTTCCTGTTGTAAGCGAAGTCTCAACAAACTTGTCCGCCGTTATTTGCGATGCTCCAACCGCTACACGGGGGAAGAAAGCAAACTCTCCCATTAAGAACGGTCTTGCCGCGCCTATCTCGCCGCCGAATACCGTTGCGTCCACATCCGCAGAGTAACTGTTGCCCGCCGTTCTGGTCGCTTCCCAACTTGTTGACCCGTAACGCAGGTTGCCGTCAATAACAAACTCATCAACCAACGCCTCGGCAAATATGCCGCCCATAAACCTTGTTGCGTCTCCGCTTGCTTTGCCCAGTCCTTTTGTGTCCGCCGCAGTCTCTGTTTCTGAACTCGCGTCTATATCCGATATCTCATATCCGCCCGCGATGGAAACAAGCACTCCGCTGAATGGCGCGGAAAAACCGCCGGTGAAGGAATAAACATCCTCGTCATATTGTATCGCCGATGTGTGCCTTGTGTATCTTCCGCCCGATGTTGCCCATACACATCCGCCAGTCCAAAACTCCCCTTCTATCTCATCACTCGCCGCTCCGCTGATTCCGCATCCTCTTGCCAACTTATCGGCAAAGTTTCTGTCTGAACGATAGGCGGACTGTATCAGCGCGTCATATACATCCAAACTTGTGTCTTTGTGCGATGTCGCTCTCAAAAACAGGTTGCCGTTTTCGTCTGTCTCAACACTTATCCTTTCGCCTATCTCCGCGCTCAGGCGGTCTGCAACTTCCTGCCTTTCTTCGCCGTCCGGCAGAGCTTCCGCTTCAAAAATTGTGTATTCCGTTACATGCGCGCCGGGAACTTCAACTTCAACATTGAAACCCTCAACATCTTCGGCGGTTATCGTCCCCTCAAGGTCTATCAGCGGGTTGCCCGCAACGCTTTCAGGGTCTGCCATAATAACAAGGGTTGAGTTTGCACCGAAAGATATTTTCTCAAGCCCGTTAATCGTTTCCCCGCTCCTTATTACCAAAGTTCCGTTGACTGTCAGAGTGTCTCCATCGCTATCTCCAAAGTTCAGAGAACCGCCGCCCGATTTCTCCGGCTCCGTTTCCACAAACTCAGCGGTTCCCGCAGAACCGAGACGGGAACGCCCGTCTCCGCCGGATGACACAGAACGCCTGCCGCTACTACTGCTGGTGGTAGTAATATTCGTGCCGTCATACACCGCGCCTGCGGCTATGGTAACACTTGCGCCGCCCACAACAGCCGATGTGTCTATATCGCCATACACCTTGCCGGTGCCGCCAACCGTAACTTCTCTCTTGTCGTAGCCAAGGGTTCCTGTTCCCACCTTCGCGCCCGCAGACATTTTTATCGCCACGCCGCCCGTTACGTTCACGCTTCCGTTCACCCAAACAAAAGCCCCGCCGTTTGCCGTGTTCGCGGAAATCCCGGTTCCCGAAATAACCGCCCCGCCGTTTGCGTACACCGCCGAACCTTCTTCAATAATTACATTTGCATATCCGGTATCAGCCCGCGCTATTATCGCCTTCGCGCCGTTTCCACTCGCGTTCACAACTGCCTGTCCTGAAACGGTAATGGCAACATTCCCGCTTCCGCTTGACGCGCCCCGGAACGCGCTTGACCTGTCAGGGATGACTGACAGCCGCGAGTCTTCGCTCATTGAAAAAGAGATGTCTCCGTTTTCCGTCTCCGCGACAATCGCGTCTGAAGCGGAATGCCCGCGCATAATCACCTGAGAGGTGTTGGCAAGCGCAATGTTTATGTTTCCGTCCGCGCTGTTCGCGTAGATGGCTCCGGCGGTGGTTCCGTGATCCGGCAATCCGGCTATGACCTGCGCGCCGCCTTTCAAACTGACGGTTGTAACCCCGTTAATCATTTCCGACACGATGCCGCTTGACAGGTCTCCTGCCGCCTCTATCCGGGAGTTGTCTGATGCGTTAAGGAAAAAGTTCACATCATCGCCGCCCGCGACTGCGCGAATGGCTGTGCTGTTCCCCGCGCTTGTCCGAATACGCGCGTTTGCGGACATATTGAAGATTATAGACCCTCTGTTCTGGCTTGCATCCACGCCGCCGGAGTCAGCCGCGTTTGTGAAGACCGCCGCATTGCCTCTTATGTTGAGGCGGAACAAGTCTCCGTCATTTATTTCCGCCAGCAGAGCCGTGCCGGAGACCCCTTCCGTGTAAATTTCCGTGCCGCCTTCCAAAACCGCAACGGCGGCTACATAGCCGTATCCCCCGCCCGGCCGGTGTGTCTTTATGCTGAGGGCTGAACTGTTTTCCCCTTCGCTGAATATTTTCGCAGAGTTTCCGCTTGATCTGAAAAATACGTCAAATGATTCCTGGGAAGCGGTTGTTATCTCAACTGCGGAGGCATTCGCCCCGTTTGACCACACTCTCAAGGGTCCTCCCATAAGTCTCACCTCAATATCTCCGAAGGGCTGAGAGGCGTTCACCTCCATAGTGTTCACATTATTGCCGGTTGTCCATACATCGGTGTCTCCCCGAACGTTAAGCCGGACTGTACTCGTTTCTTCAGTTGCAATCGCGCTTGCGCCGCCGGTTGCCCAAATTGTGGAATCCTCAACCGTCATGGATACGCTTCTCGCTATGACGATATCACCCGGCACGGTGCGGTTTGCCGAGTGCGCGGCAACGGCTCTTACACCCTCCGCCACCCGCGCCGAGGCGTTCACGTTGTTCATATAGACATCAGTGGAGGAAATAGCCTTGCCGTCTCTTCCGTTTGCCCACGCTGTTACTCTATAGACACTAACGCGGCGGGGCAGAAAAAAGCCGGGGGAACTGCTGGTGTAATGGCTGATGGCGACAGAGTTCACCCCCTCCGCCCAAACTTCTGACGATAGGTCACGGGAGTGGATGCTGTTCCCCGTAATCGTTACGGAGTTCGCCCCGTTTGACCACATTTTTGAACCCTCGCTCATGTCGAACCTGCCGGATATGCTTGCCGTTACGGATGAATTGCCTTCAGTCCACAATTCCGCCGACTTCGTAATCTCAAATCTTTCCGCTAAAATCGCCGCGCTTCCCTCGCCGTTTGCCCACACTTTCGTGTCCGCCCCGCGCACGGTGGCTTCGGAACTTACAACAGTAACGCTGGTGTTTCCCTCAGACCACACTTTTGAGCCGCCTCTGATTCTCACATTCCGCGCGATGGCGGTGGTGCTGAAATCGCCGTTTGACCAGACACGGGGATCTGAGGCGGCGACAAAGGTTACGGCGGAAATGGTGTTGCTGTTATCCCCCTCCGTCCACACACTCGCTTGCCCTCTTGTTACACTAATCTCACTCGCCAAAGCCGCCCCGCTTCCGTATCCGTTAGCCCACACCTTTCCTCTGGAAAGTTTCACGTTAATACCGGGCGCCGCCGCAACGGTTGTGCTGTTCGCCCCTTCAGACCAAATCCTCTGCCTCACACCCGAGGTTTGATCGTCCACAGTAAAACTTCCGTTCTCGCCAACCGCGCCCGCCCTGTCTATGCGGAGGGTTACGCTTTCACTGCCTTTTGACCACACTTTTATTCGAGACGGCGCTCTGAGCCGGAGGGCGGTATTGCTGTAAATGGTGATTGTCGCGCTGCCCGCCCCCGTGCTTCCCAACTCTTTTGCGGGCAGATACCCCGCCATTTGTCCAACTGGAAGCCAGGCGTAGTTGAACGCGAGGGCGGAGCTGTTTTCGCCTGTTGTCCATACGGCGTTTGTCTTTTCAAAGGTGATAACTGATGAATCTCCCAGCGGGATGAACCCGTCAAAGACAGTTATCTCCTCCGGGTTTGGTCCGGGGAAACTTTCGTCTTCCTGAACCGTTGTTGAGAATAATGTCCAGTCAGATCTTCCCGTCCAGAACGAAGAGTTGTAGGAGGCAACGGTAACTGTTCCTCCTTCTATGTTGGCGGCATGAAAAAACGCTCCCAGTTGGTGTTCAAATCCGATGGTTGAGTTGTGAAGGTTGAGGGTAACGTCCTTTGCCGCCGCCTTAATTTCAAAAGGCGTGGAGAAATCCCCCTTAGCCCACACTTCCGAGTTGTTCACGGTTATATTTTCGTCAACCGAAACGGCGTTGCTTGGCGACGACCCGTTTGCCCATATTTTCACGCCGTCAATTACTGAGGGTCCGCCCCTTATGATAACGGTTGTGCTGTTTGCCCCTTCCGTCCAGAACTCCGCCCTGTCTCCTTCGGTGGAGGAGATAAAAACAGCTCCGCCGCCGCTTGAGACATTCACCGCCGAACTTTCCTCTCCCTCAGCCCACACCTTGCCCGCAGTGGTGTACGCAACAGGTCCGCTTCCCGTTTCCAGACGGACTGTCGCGCTTCTGTATCCTTCCGTCCATGCCTTTCTCACGTTGAAGTGGCCGCCCAAGTCCGCCGGGCTTGCTCCCTGATTTTCAAATACGATGGCTGAACTGCGGAAGCCGTTTGCCCAAACCGAGTCTATGTTCTCAAAACTCATGCGGCTTGTGATTACCGTGTTGTCAATCCTTGCCGTTGCCGTTCCGCTTCCCGCGACTACCGCCGAGAATACTCTGGCTATATCTTTTCCCATCCAGAAAGAGGAGTTTTCCGAAGCAACCGATACTGTTCCGCCGAGTCCTTCCGTGATTCCAAAAAACGCGCCTTGAGCCGTATCAGAGCCGACAACCGAGTTGTAAAGTTTGAAGTCAACCTCTCCGCTCCGCAGTCCGGACAGTCTGAAAATTGTTCCCTGCCCCACAGCGGAAAGGTTTGACGAGTTCACGATTACGGTTGCCTTTTTTCCGCTTCCCGACACAGTTGCGTCAACCGCGACCGTCCTGAGTCCCTCAGTCCACAAGGTTGAGTTTTCTATGGTAACGGATGTTTGCGCGGAAATGGCGTTGCTGTCTGCCCCGTTTGCCCACACTTTCAAGCCGGTAACCGTTGCGATGTTTGCTTTTACGGCTGAAGAGCGGGCTCCCTCCGCCCAAACTTCTCCCGTTCCGTCTGTTGAACTGATGGCAACCGTTCCCGAACTGTTTCCCGTAACCGCCACATCTCCCGCCCCGTTTGCCCAGACCCTTGATCCGCCGAGCAAGTCCGCCGTTCCCGCCGCCATCGCGTTTGCCATTTTACCCGCGCCGGTTGCCGCCCATATATCCGAGCCCTTTATTGTCGCGCTTTCTTCCGATGAAACTGCGTTGCCGCCTGACCCCCCTTTTACCCACACTTTCAAGCCGGTAACCGTTGCGGTGTCTGCTTTTATGGCTGAAGCCCGGAAGCCCTGCGCCCAAATTCCTCCCGTTCCGTCTGCTGAACTAACGGCAACCGTTCCCGAACCGTTTCCCGTAACCGCCACATCTCCCGCCCCTTTTGCCCAGACCCTTGCTCCGCCGAGTAATTCCACCACTCCCGCCGCTACCGCTTTTGCCGTTTTACCGTTGCCGGTTTGCGCCCATAAAGTCGCGCCGTTTATTGTTACGCTTTCTTCCGATGAAACTGCGCTGCCGCCTTCTCCTCTCGTCCAAATCTCTCCCGTTCCGTCAGATGATGTGATGGTTACCGCGCCCGAATCTTCCGCCCTAACCGCAGACGCGCCCACGCCTCTAGCCCAAACTTTTCCCATGGTTGAGATGTTGACCGTCTCAGCGATTACAGTCGTGCTGTTATCGCCTTGCGTCCAAACGGATGCGGCGGCAACCTTTGCCGTATCCGCAACCACCGCCGCTGAGTTGGTTCCGGTTGCCCAAACTTGTGTGTTGTTGTGGATGACTGCCAGTCCTTCAACAACAACCGCGCTGGTGTCTGTGCCGTTAGACCGGATTTCTGACTGTGAAATTGTTACGCCGTCTGATGCTTTGACTGCCGTGCTGTTTGCGCCTTCCGTCCACACATCAAGCGATGTAATGGACGCGCTTCCGCCTCCGCCCGTAATGTTGACGGCGTAACTGTCATCGCTGAGTGAGTAGATTTCGCCCGCTGAGGTGTTGCCTGAGATAGAGATAAGTTCTTCGGATTCAACCGCCAGAGCCGCGCCGCCTGCGGAGCCTGCTTCCAGCGCGAGTTTTGAATTGTTGCCCACCCAAAAGGTGATGGATGTGTTCACGCCTTTGAATTCAGCGGTGTTCACGCTACCGCCGCCTGAGGTAACAAGCATATTGTCTGTTATTCTTGCGGCTATATTTCCCTGTCTGATATTTACGCTAATCGCCGCGCTTCCGCCTGAGTTTATAACGTCTGTTTTTCCGTCTCTTGAGCGGACATCCAGATCAAGGTTTGTAATGATACTGGTGTTTGTGTTTGGGTCTCTTGCGTAGGTAATTGTGGAACTAATTCCGTCTCCTCCGATTAGCGGAACGGGGTTTGCGGCTTCAATGATGAAGGGGGTAGTGGTTATGTTGTATGTAATAACCCCGCGTGTGTGTTTTTCATCAAGAATTTCGAATTGTTCAGAGGGAGACTCCGGAAACGGGAGGATTGTCACGGGAGAATTTGTCTGGGAATAAGATACGCCCGGCACGATGAGGGTGAATAAAAGAGCAATCAGGGAGAGGGCGAATGAGCGTTTAAGCATTAATTTATTACGGGTAAGGGCTGATTTGTAGAAATTGTATTGCGTAGGTGTTTTTTGTCAAACGGGCGGGGGTAAAAGGGGGTTTTTGAAGCAGGAATCCAGTATTGGTTAACCAGTTGAATACTGGATTCCGTGTCAAGCACGGAATGACGGGAAGGGGAAAAGGCACGGAATGACGGGAAGGGGAAAAGGCACGGAATGACGGGAGTGGAGAAGCGTCATTCCGTTGCCTCCTCTGTCATTCCTGCGAAAGCAGGAATCCAGTATTGGTTAGCCAGTTGAATACTGGATTCCGTGTCAAGCACGGAATGACGGAAGTGGAGAAACGTCATTCCTGCGAAAGCAGGAATCCAGTATTATTTAACCCGATGGACAAAAATCCCGCAGTCTACATAATGGCGAGCAAGCGAAACGGAACACTTTACACAGGTGTAACCAGCAACCTGCCCGCCCGCGCTTGGGAGCATAAGAACAGCGCGACAGAAGGTTTTACAGACAAATACAGTGTCCACCTGCTTGTGTACTTTGAAGTGCACGAGGATATGAATTCAGCAATTGAACGCGAGAAGCAGATAAAGCAATGGAAACGCCAGTGGAAATTGGAACTTATAGAGAAAGACAACCCTGAATGGAAAGATTTGTATGAGGATATTGTTTGAGTAGGGGTTTCGCCAGTTGAATACTGGATTCCGTGTCAAGCACGGAATGACGGGAAGGAGAAAAGGCACGGAATGACGGGAGTGGAGAAACGTCATTCCGTTGCCTCCTCCGTCATTCCTGCGAAAGCAGGAATCCAGTATTAATTAGCCAGTTGAATACTGGATTCCGTGTCAGGCACGGAATGACGGGAAGGGGAAAAGGCACGGAATGACGGGAGTGGAGAAGCGTCATTCCGTTGCCTCCTCTGTCATTCCTGCGAAAGCAGGAATCCAGTATTAGTTAGCCAGTTGAATACTGGATTCCGTGTCAAGCACGGAATGACGGAAAGGGGAAAAGGCACGGAATGACGGGAGTGGAGAAACGTCATTCCGTTGCCTCCTCTGTCATTCCTGCGAAAGCAGGAATCCAGTATTAGTTAACCAGTTGAATACTGGATTCCGTGTCAAGCACGGAATGACGGGATGGGGAAAAAGGCACGGAATGACGGGAGTGGAGAAACGTCATTCCGTTGCCTCCCCCCGTCATTCCTGCGAAAGCAGGAATCCAGTATTAGTTAGCCAGTTGAATACTGGATTCCGTGTCAAGCACGGAATGACGGAAAGGGGAAAAGGCACGGAATGACGGGAAGGGGAAAAGGCACGGAATGACGGGAGTGGAGAAACGTCATTCCGTTGCCTCCCCCCGTCATTCCTGCGAAAGCAGGAATCCAGTATTAATTAACCAGTTGAATACTGGATTCCGTGTCAGGCACGGAATGACGGAAAAAAAACAATCAACGGAATGACGGAATGGTGGAAAGCACGGAATGACGGAAGCGGCAGGTATCCAGTATTAAAACCTGTAATTAACCCCGCCTCTGAACTGTTGCACAAATGTATTAAAACTCGCGCTGGTTCCGCCGCCGTATTCTATGCTTATGTTCAAACTGTCGTAGGGGTTGTATTCCATTCCGGCGGAGTAGGTGAACATCACCCTGTCCATTGTGCCGTCTCTGAGGACATTCTCGGGAACATCAGGGTCGCCGTCATTTGCGCCGTCTCTTATAAGCCGCCCCTCAATCTCAGATTCAGGGTTTAGCACTTGCACATCCGCTCCGGCTCTCATCCACATGCTTAACATCTCACTCACAGGACTCCGCGCCTCTATTGACGGATTTACATACACCAACAACTCACTCGTATCTTCTACATAAAACTTGTCCATATCCGCCGCCGTTTCCTCATTCACGCTGTCCGTATCGGGGTCATCCACCGCAAGCGAATTCTCAACGAACTTGTCCGCCGTTATGTACGATGCTCCCAACTCAAGACGAGGCAGTAAGGCAAACTTGCCGGATAAAAACGGCTTGGTAACGGCTATCGCGCCGCCGAATACTGTCGCGTCCACATCAGCCGAATAACTGTCGCCGTCCGCCGTTCTGGTCGCCTCCCAACTTGTTCCCGCATAACGCAGGTTGCCGTCAACAACAAACTCATCAATAACACCCTCGGCAAATATGCCGCCCATAAATCTTGTTGCGTCTCCACCCGCTTTGGCAAGCCCCCTTGTGTCTTCATCAAATGCCGTCTCCGCGCTTGCGTCTATTGTGGATATCTCATATCCGCCCGCTACTGAAACAAGCACTCCGCTGAACGGGGCGGATACTCCGCCGGTGAAGGAATAAACATCCTCGTCATACTGTATCGCCGATGTGTGCCTTGTGTATCTTCCGCCAGATGTTGCCCATACGCATCCAGTCCAGAAATCTCCGCCCATCTCATCACTTGCCGCGCCGCCGGTTCCGCATCCTCGCGCCAACTTGTCGGCAAAGTTTCTGTCTGAACGATAGGCGGACTGTATCAGCGCGTCATATACATCCAAACTTGTGTCTTTGTGCGATGTCGCTCTCAAAAACAGATTGCCGTCTCCATCTGTCTCAACGCTTACCATTTCACCCGCCGCCGCGCTCAGGCGGTCTGCAACCTTTTGCCTTTCTTCGCCGTCCGGCAGGGCTTCCGCTTCAAAAATTGTGTATTCCGTTACGTGCGTTCCGGGAACATCAACTTCAACATTGAAACCTTCAATGTCTTCAGCGGTTATCGTTCCCTCAAGGTCTATCAGCGGGTCGCCCGCCACGCTTTCAGGGTCTGCCATGATAACAAGGGTCGCGTTTTCACCGAAAGTCATTTTCTCCAAGCCGTTCATAGATGTTCCCCGGTCAACCTCCCAAGTTCCGTCAAACATGAAACTGTCTTCGCCTTCTCCAAAGTCTAAAAGAATGAACGCAGATTCCGGCTCAGTTTCCACAACCTCAACGGGTTCCGCAGAACCAAGACGGAAACGCCCGTCTCCGCCGGATGACGCAGACCTTCTTCTGCTGGCGCACAAACTTGACGTATGGCCGCCTAATTCCACACTGCTAAAGCAACCTGTGCCACTGTATGAGGCACCGGAAAGAGAGAGCGTGTCATCTCCATCTCCCATAGCAAAAGTTCCCGTAAACCTCCAACCGGCGTTTTTTATGGAAACAATGTCAGCGCCCCTGCCCAAATCCCCGCTTCCCGTGAATGCTATTATTGATGAACCACTTAGTCCGTTCACGTAAATTTGGTCAATGTGTGACGTTCCACTAATATGACCGTGTATCCCGCCCTGACCAGTACTTGCCAACTCCATAATAATTTTTCTGCTGACTGCCGGCCGCAGACTTGGCTGCACTCTCGCTTCGGCTACCAGATTTACCGCAGTCGCGCCCGGCGCGTACACAAACCCTCCCTTTATGTGAACCAGAATGCCCCCGTCACTCGTTTGCGCTTTAATCGCGGTTGAACTGCTTTGCGATACCTTCACAAACGACCCCCTCTCCATAATCACGTTCGCGTGTTCTCTGACGCCGCCCGCCACAAATTTGTTGGTCGCGCTTCGCGCCAATATTCCTATCGCGCCCGCGCCGGTTAAGTTCAAACCCATGGTTGCTCCAATGTTCACAACCGCGTCTCCGACACGCCCCCCATTCGCGGTAATTCCGACCGCCCTGTCGCCATTCAACTGAACTATCTGGTTGTTGGCATCCTGATTTTGGGTTCTTCTGTGGTGAAAATCAACTCTCGCCAATGCTCCGGATTCCGTAAGCACTGAAACAAACTTGCTGTCATGTCCGTGCGCGTGAAATCTGTTGTCGAAGCCCGAAAGCCCTACGCCGCGAGTAGAAACAATATTTCCCCTCACGCTTCCGCCGTCAACTACTTGCGCATGAAAAGCCGTGCTCCTGTCGCCTGTTACAAACAGGTCTCCCCGCACATCAAACCCTATGTTTCCCTTTCTGGCACTTATAAGCACCCCGTAACTGTCTGCGCCGGCGGCGGAGACGGTGGTGTTGGAATTCTGGCTATACACAACATCCGACGCTTTGGGGTTTGGACCCAAAGTGCCCAATCTTACCGCAGTACTGCCCGTCCCGTTTGTCCACACTCGAGCCCGATGCGCGGTGTCTGTGCCGAGGGTGAATGTTAAGGGTGTTCCGGATTGCGCATGCAGTTGAAGGGCAACGGCAGTGCTGTCTCTCGCCTCCGTCCACACTTGCGCACCCCCGCTAATGGTGGCTGTTACAGTTTCCGACAGACTGTCTGCGCCCAAGGCGGTGCTTGAGTGCCTTGTCGCCCACACTTTTGCCGACCCTCCAATGTTAATGTTAATTTTTCCGAAGTCCGTAACGGCGCTGAATGCGCTTGACCTGTCAGTCTGGATTGACAGCCGCGCACTTCCGCTCATTGAAAGAGTAACGTTTCCGCCCCGTGTGCCCGTGGTAATCGCGTCTGCAAGGAAATGACCGCGCATAGTTACTTGAGAGGTGTCGGCAAGCGTAATGTTTATGTCTCCGTCCGCGCTGTTCGCGTAGATGCCTTTGGCGGCGCTTCCGTATTGCGGTTGTCCGGCTACCACCTGCGCGCCGCCTTTCAAACTGACGGTTATAACTCCGTTGCGGCTTTGCAGTCTGACGGTATTGGTATTCGACTGCCCTGAGGAAACATACGCCGAATCCGGATTCCCCACCGCCGCGCCTGCCGCCGCCGCCGCGCCGTTGATATAAAGCCCTATGTCTCCGTCCAGCGATAACGCTCGTATGGTGTAGCCGTGCTTACTGGAGAAAGAGACTTTCGCCTTGTCGGAAATGATTATTTTTGTCTCCCCGTTAACCATTTCCGACACAATGCCTCTTGACAGGTCTCCTCCCGCCTCTATCCGGGAGTCGCCTGATGCGGTAAGGAGAAAACTGGTCTCAGTTCCGCCTCGCGTTCCGGTGGTTTTGGCTTCCGCCCTGACGGCGTTGCTCGCCCCGCCGCCAACTTTTATCCGCGCTCTGTCTTCCAGATTAACTCTTATGCTTCCGATGTTCATTTTTACATCAACCGCGTCTGACATTCCGGCGGCTTCAATTAGTGAGTCGTCTTTCATGCTGAGGGTGAACCCGGTTCCGTCATCCATATCCGCCCGTACCACCGCGCTTCCCGTCCCGCCCGCGTATGCCCGCGCCGTGCCATCCAAACTTACTCCAAACGAGATGCCGCTTCTTGCCGCGCCCGTGTATGTTTCATCTATGTTGATGACGGAACTGCCCGCTCCGTTTGCGAACACCCTTGCGCTGTCAGTAATGTTCAAGTTGAAACTGGTTTGGCTGATGCGGTGAAAATGGCTAATCACTTTGCTTCCCGTGCCTACCGCATACACTTGCGCGGAGCCCTCAACGCTTATGACTGATGCCGGTCTGGCGAGCGCGAATCCGAGCGGGGCTGTTGAATTCGTTATTATCACGTTACTGTCCGCCCCGTTTGTGAAAACCCGCGCCGTGCCTTTAACGGTTACGTCCACGGGTCTGACATCGTCTCTTGTATAATTTGAGGTTATATCCAGCGCGCCACTGCTTCCGGCGGCGGCGTAAATTTGCGCGCTTCCCGCAACAGACACATTTGCCGCTCCGTTGGTTCGTATCACAACCGCGTTTCCCGTTTGCTCCACAAAAATCTTTGCGTTCTCTTTTATGGAGAGGTTGGCGCCTTCGGTTCCGCTTCCGGCGTCGGCTTCCATAAAGAGCGCGTTCGCTCCGATTCCGACCGCGCCAATAAACGCGCTGTCTTCAAGCGTAACGGTGATTCCCTGCGCGCCCTTAGTGCCTGTCGGCATAACGCGATTGGACGATAAGTGAACACCGCTTTTCTTTCCGCCATTGGTGAATATGCTTGAAGAGTCTTTCATGGACAGGATGGCAAAGGAAGATCCCGAATGAATTCGCACTCCCGTTCCGCCTTCCTCAATGGTTGCGGGGGTGGAGGAAGGCAGGGCGGCTGTGTTCACAACCGCCGTGCCTGTCATGTCCATACGGGCTGTTCCGGTTCCCGCGAAAGCGCGTATGGCGTTTGACCCCGCGCTCGTGTTCACGGCTGAAGAATCCACAGTTATTGTCGTGCTACCCGAACTTGCCGCGTTGACGGCGATTGCGCCGCGCTGTTGGGCTCTTTGTATCCAGGTTCCGTTGTATATTCCCACCGTTGTAGAGCCGCCCGCCGACATCTTAATGACGTTGAATGAAGCAAGCGTTCTCACCAACGTGTTGGAGAAGAGAACTGACATGGCGCCGCTGCCGGCTGTCGCTTCCATTAATATCGGAACGCCGGCTCCGTTTGCGACTATGTTTGTATCGTAGATTTCCATTCTAACTGTGTCGTTTGTTACCTGTATCATTTCGCCCGCGAGCGTTTTCCAGATATCGGACTGGTTGGCAATCAACTGCCCCGCCACAATCGCCGTTGACCTCGTGCCGTTTGTGTGCACACGCGACCGTGTGATGGTTACCCCTTTGGTTGTGGAAATTGCGTCTGCCCCCGAACTGCCTTGTGAGTACACTTCCGAGTTGTTCACATTCACGCTTCCCCCCGCAGAAACCGCGATGCTTATGAATCCGTTTGACCACACTGTTGAGTCCGTTATATCCACGTCTCCCGGCGTTCTGATTGTTGCCGCTTGCGTTCCGTCTGACCAAACTTTCGCGCCGGTCTTGATATTCACATCTCCGCCGGCGGCAATCGCGTTTGATTTATCGCCGCTCGCGCCCACTGTCCCGCCGTTGACTAAAACGGTGGTCGCTGAAACGGCATTGCCTCCTGCGCTGTCAGTCAAAACTGAGGCGCCGTCATGAACTGACACGGTTGTTGCCTTAACGGTTGACGCATTGGTTCCGCCGCCCGTCCAAATCTCTCCCATTCCGTCTGATGAAACGATGGTTACACTTGCCGAAGTTCCCCCCGTAACCGCAGACGAGTTCGCGCCGCCAGCCCAGATTCTTGCCCCGCCGGACACATTCACCGTTGCCGCCCTTACGGTTATGGCTCCAACCCCGTTGCTCCCGACTTTCGCCTTGTGGACTTTCACCGTTGCCGCTTCCGTTATGGTTTCCGTTGCGGCTCCGTCCGTCCAAATCTCTCCCATTCCGTCAGATGAAAATATGTTTATAACTGCCGCCGTTCCCGCGTTCACCGCGTATGCTCCCGCGCCGTTTGCCCAAACCCTCGCCCCGCCGGACACATTCACGGTTGCCGTATTTATGGTTGAGGCTCCGGTGCCATTGCTCCAAACCTGCGCCCCGTTCACCACCACAGTTGCCGCTTCCGTTATCGTTGCCTTGCTGTCTCCGTGCGTCCAAATCTCTCCCATTCCGTCTGATGAAAGAATGGTTACAACTTCCGCCGTTCCCGCATCCACCGCGTATGCACCCGCGCCGCCGTTAGTCCAAACTTTCGCCCCGCCGGACACATTCACGGTTGCCGCCCTTATGGCTGAAATTCCAGTTCCGTTGCTCCAAACTTTCACCCCGCTGACGGTTGCCGTTCCCGTTGCCTTTATGGTTGTCGCATCGGCTCCGGTTCCGGTTGTCCAAACTTCTCCGTCTGCGTCAGACGAGGTTATAAGCACATCTCCCGATTCTCCCGCAGAGATTGCCGATGAGTTATCGCCTTCCGCCCAAACCTTTCCGCCGCCGGAAACATTCACCGTGTCTGCAACTACCGCGTTGCTTGTCGCCCCGTTGCTCCACACATTCGCGCTGTTCCAGATATTAACGGTTGTCGCAGTGATGGTGTCAGTTGTGTCGCCTTCCGTCCAGACCTGAGTGTCCGCGCCGTTGACTGTTGCCGTTGTTGCCGAAACCGCCTGACTTCCCGCGCCGCTTGCCCACACTTTCAAGCCGTCATTGATATATGCCGTTGTTCCTTTTACTGTTGAAACGCCGTCAACTGTTGTCCACATCTGTCCCGTTCCGTCTGCTGATACTATGTTGACCGTTCCCGAAACTCCCGCAGAAACCGCAGAACTTGTCGCGCCTTCCGCCCAAACCCTTCCTTCGCCGGAAATATTCAAAGTTTCCGCAACTACCGTGTTGCTTGTGTCGCCACTGCTCCAAACCTGCGCGCTGTTCCAGATATTGACGGTTGTCGCAACTATGGTGTCGGCTGTGTCGCCTTCCGTCCAGACCAGAGTGTCCGCGCTGTTGACTGTTGCCGTTGTTGCCGAAACCGCCTGACTTCCCGCGCCGTTTGCCCACACTTTCAAGCCGTCATTGATATATGCCGTTGTTCCTTTTACTGTTGAAACGCCGTCAACTGTTGTCCACATCTGTCCCGTTCCGTCTGCTGATACTATGTTGACCGTTCCCGAAACTCCCGCAGAAACCGCAGAACTGCCCGTGCCTTCCGCCCAAACCTTTCCTTCGCCGGAAATATTCAAAGTTTCCGCAACTACCGTGTTGCTTGTGTCGCCACTGCTCCAAGCCTGCGCGCTATTCCAGATATTGACGGTTGTCGCAACTATGGTGTCGGCTGTGTCGGCTTCCGTCCAGATTTGAGTGTCCGCGCCGTTGACTGTTGCCGTTGTTGCCGAAACCGCCTGACTTCCCATTCCATTTGCCCACACTTTCAAGCCGTCATTGATATATGCCGTTGTTCCTTTTACTGTTGAAACGCCGTCAACTGTTGTCCACATCTGTCCCGTTCCGTCTGCTGATACTATGTTGACCGTTCCCGAAGTTCCCGCAGAAACCGCAGAACTGCCCGTGCCTTCCGCCCAAACCTTTCCTTCGCCGGAAATATTCAAAGTTTCCGTAACTACCGCGTTGCTTGTCGCCCCGTTGCTCCACACATTCGTGCCATTAACTGTTACGGCGGTTATTGCCGTAACCGCATTGCTTGTGTCGCCGTTTGACCACACTTGCGCGTCGTTCCAGATATTGACGGTTGTCGCAGAGATGGTGTCGGCTGTGCCGCCTTCGCTTGTCCAGACCTGAGTGCCCGCGCCGTTGACTGTTGCCGTTGTTGCCGCAACCGCCCGGCTTCCCGCGCCGTTTGCCCAAACTTTCAAGCCGTCATTGATATATGCCGTTGTTCCTTTTACTGTTGAAGAGCTGTTACCTGTTGTCCACATCTGTCCCGTTGCGTCATCCGCCACTATGTTGACCGCTCCTGAAGTTCCCGCAGAAACCGCAGAACTTGTCGCGCCTTCCGCCCAAACCTTTCCGCCGCCGGAAATATTCAAAGTTTCCGCAACTGCCGTGTTGCTTGTCGCCCCGTTGCTCCAAACATTCGTGCCATTGACCACAACAGTTCTTGCCGTAACTGCGTTGCTTGTTACGCCGTTTGACCATACTGTTGAGCCCGTTGTTATATCCACGTCTCCCGCCGTTCTGATTGTTGTCGCTTGCGTTCCGTCTGACCAAACTTTCGCGCCGGTCTTGATATTCACATCTCCGCCGGCGGCAATCGCGTTTGATTGCGAGCCGCTCGCGCCCACTATCCCGCCGTTGACTAAAACGGTTGTTGCTGAAACGGCGTTGCCTCCTGCGCTGTCAGTCAAAACTGAGGCTCCGTCATGAACTGACACGGTTATTGCCTTAACGGTTGACGCATTGGTTCCGCCGCCCGTCCAAATCTCTCCCATTCCGTCTGATGAAACGATGGTTACACTTGCCGAAGTTCCCCCCGTAACCGCAGACGAGTTCGCGCCGCCAGCCCAGATTCTTGCCCCGCCGGACACATTCACGGTTGCCGCCCTTACGGTTATGGCTCCAACCCCGTTGCTCCCGACTTGCGCCTTGTGGACTTTCACCGTTGCCGCTTCCGTTATCGTTTCCGTTGCGGCTCCGTCCGTCCAAATCTCTCCCATTCCGTCAGATGAAAATATGTTTATAACTGCCGCCGTTCCCGCGTTCACCGCGTATGCTCCCGCGCCGTTTGCCCACACTCTCGCCCCGCCGGACACATTCACGGTTGACGTATTTATGGTTGAGGCTCCGGTGCCATTGCTCCAAACCTGCGCCCCGTTCACCACCACAGTTGCCGCTTCCGTTATCGTTGCCTTGCTGTCTCCGTCCGTCCAAATCTCTCCGGTTCCGTCTGATGAAAGAATGGTTACAACTTCCGCCGTTCCCGCATTCACCGCATATGCCCCCGCGCCGTTTGACCAAACTTTCGCCCCTTGTGACACATTCACGGTTGCCGCCCTTATGGCTGAGGCTCCAACCCCGTTGCTCCAAACCTGCGCCCCGTTCACCACCACCGTTGCCGCTTCCGTTATCGTTGCCTTGCTGTCTCCGTCCGTCCAAATCTCTCCAGTTCCGTCTGATGAAAGGATGGTTACAACTTCCGCCGTTCCCGCGTTCACCGCGTATGCCCCCGCGCCGCCGTTAGTCCAAACTTTCGCCCCGCCGGACACATTCACGGTTGCCGCCCTTATGGCTGAAATTCCAGTTCCGTTGCTCCAAACTTCCACCCCGCTGACAGTTACCGTTCCCGTTGCCTTTATGGTTGACGCATCGGCTCCGGTTCCGGTTGTCCAAACCTCTCCGTCTCCGTCAGACGAGGTTATAAGCACATTTCCCGATTCTCCCGCAGAGATTGCCGATGAGTTATCGCCTTCCGCCCAAACCTTCCCGCCGCCGGAAACATTCACCGTGTCTGCAACTATGGTGTCGGTTGTGCCGCCTTCCGTCCAGACTTGAGTGCCCGCGCCGTTGACTGTTGCGGTTTCTGCCGCAACCGCCTGACTTCCCGCGCCGTTTGCCCAAACTTTTACGCCGTCATTGATATATGCCGTTGTCGCTTTTACTGTTGAAACGCCGTCAACTGTTGTCCAAACCTCTCCCGTTGCGTCATCCGCCACTATGTTGACCGTTCCTGAACTTCCCGCAGAAACCGCAGAACTTGTCGCGCCGTTTGCCCAAACCTTTCCACCGCCGGAAACATTCAAAGTTTCCGTAACTACCGTGTTGCTTGTGTCGCCGCTACTCCAAACCTGCGCGTCATTAACTGTTACGGTTGTTGCCGTAACCGCATTGCTTGTTACGCCGTTTGCCCAAACCTTCGCTTCGTTCCAGATATTGACGGTTGTCGCAACTATGGTGTCGGTTGTGCCGCCTTCGCTTGTCCAGACCTGAGTGTCCGTGCCGTTGACTGTTGCCGTTGTCGCCGAAACCGCCTGACTTCCCGCTCCGTTTGCCCATACTTTTACGCCGTCATTGATATACGCCGTTGTTCCTTTTACTGTTGAAACGCCGCCAACCGTTGTCCAAACCTGTCCCGTTGCGTCATCCGCCACTATGTTGACCGTTCCCGAAGTTCCCGCAGAAACCGCAGAACTTCCCGCGCCGTTTGCCCAAACCTTTCCACCGTTTGAAACATTCAAAGTTTCCGTAACTATAGAGTTGCTTGTGTCGCCTTCCGTCCACACTTCAGAGCCGTTGACCACAACAGTTGTTGCTGAAATGGCGTTGGCTGTCGCTCCGGTAGCCCGCACTTTTGAGGCGTTCCACACATTCACCGCGCCAGTTGTTGAGATCGTGGTGGCTTCCGTTTTGTTCGTCCACACATCCGCGCCGCTGACATCAACATCACCGGTCGCCAAAATCGCGAAATCCGAATCATTGCCGCCAATATCTGCGTCCACAACATTCACCGTTGACGCATTAATTGCCGCAAATCCGCCTTCCGTCCAGACGGAAAGACCGTCCGCTTCTCCCGCCACTACTGACAGGGTTCCCGTGGTTGAAGCTTCAATGGCAATACTTCCGGCTTCATCCGCAAAGATAGCCGAACCGCCGTTTCCGCCTATGTTTATGTCTCCGCCGCTTGTGGATGTTGCTATAATGCCGTTCCCGCCTTCAGTGGATCCGCCGCCTCTTCCATAGACAACTCCGTTTGCGAGAGCAAGGTCAATATTTCCGCTAACCGTGTTGGCTATGATGCCGTCTTTACCAACTATGCAGGAAAGGTCGTTCGCAACTGTTATGTCTATCTTTCCCGCGCCCCCGGTGGATGCCGCCAAGCCGTAAGACTCTCCCACGGATGAGGCGAAAATTGCCGCGCTGTCTATAAGTTCAACTGTTATGTTTCCGCTTGTGGATGTGAGTGTCGCGCCTTTGGTGTCTCTAACTGTGTATTCCTTGCCTGAGCCACTTCTGGCTCCATACAGATGGATTGCCGAATATATCCCGTTAAATGAAAGTTCAATATCTCCGCCTACTGTGTTTGCTATAAGACCGTTTGTGCCTTGTTTGTCTGAAACGATTAGTCCCTGATTGGAGAAGTCCGCGACCACTTTTCCGCCTTCGCTTGACGCGACAATTCCGGTTCCGCCATCTCCCTCAATTTTAATTTTTGAGTGGTTGTGAATGTCTATATTCACATCGCCCGTTCCGGCTGTGATGGTAGCAACGTTTCCGCCGGTTCCGCTTTTGGCGGTGTACGACTCATCATC
Source organism: Thermodesulfobacteriota bacterium (assembly GCA_965226585.1). Lineage (GTDB taxonomy): Bacteria > Desulfobacterota_D > UBA1144 > Nemesobacterales > Mycalebacteriaceae > Mycalebacterium. The sequence goes on from OZ245366.1 coordinate 1,221,441, forward strand.
GGTTCGGAAGGCAGCGGCAGTCGCGCCGCCGATAACTACTGTGTCTCCGCCGTCTGTTTGGATTGTTGCAACATTTGCATCGTAAGAAGTAAAGGCGGCAGACCCTGTGGCGGAGTTGACTGTAACAACGGGGTTGTTCGTAACAGAGTCAGGCACCCCGCCTGAGATGTTAAGCGCGGCGTCTCCTGTTGTGGAGGTACAGTCAAACGCGGTTCCGGCGGTTGGGGTTACATCGCCGCAATCTGTTTGTGCATGGGAGTTTTGCGGCGCAAAAGCAAACAAAATTGCGAACAGAAAGATGATGGTTAATTTTCTGTGCATTAAGGGTTCCCTAGAGGCGTTTAGGCATTCATACATCTACCGTGAGGGGTTAATCTTGGAATTGTATTGTCTTGGGGTTTTTTGTCAAATGGGGGGGTAGAAAGGGGTTTTTTGCCTTCTATTCCGTCATTCCGTGCCTGACACTTCCCTCCCCCACCCCGTCATTCCGTGCTTGACACTTCCCCCCCCGTCATTCCTGCGAAAGCAGGAATCCAGTATTAGTTAACCAGTTGAATACTGGATTCCGTGTCAAGCACGGAATGACGGAAAAAAGACAATCAACGGAATGACGGAAGGGGGGCAGGCAAGGCACAATGACGGAAGGGGGGCAGGCAAAGCAATGACGGAGGGGGCGGGAATGGCGGGTTGCCTTTCCCGCCGTTACCCAATCAAAACGCTATGTTAACGCTTCCCTTAACCTCATTCACAAGAGTGTCGCCCCAGAAGCCGCCGAAACCGCCGCCGTAATCCAGTTTGAACTCAAACCTGCGGCTCTCTCCGGCTATCCAGCTTACCCCTGCGCCGTAATCAAAGATTATCGGGTCTATCGTTCCCTCTATGTCAAACTCCTCGTCTCTCAGGTCAGGGTCTGTTCCCGTCCACTCATTCTTGCCCCAGTCGCCGAGAAGGTCGGCTCCGGCGCGGAGATATCCGCTTATGTCGTTCACTCCACGTTTGTCCGGCGCGGGGTAGTGCAACTCAACCGAAGGATTGACATACGCCGTCAACTGACGCATTTCCCTTACCGTCATTCTTCCAAAAGAATCCACAGGTCCAATTTCGCTGAACTCGTTGATTGTGAAATATGCCGCGCCCAACTCAAGACGGGGAACAACCACCGCGTCTAAAAAGTATATCGGCGCCTGAACAGCCGCTGAACCGGATGCCGTTCTTAAATCCGGCTTGGCTCTGTACACTTCCTCAAAATCGTTGTGACGGGTTGACTCCCACTCGGTGTGACCCACCTGCGCGCGCACATCAACATCAAGCAACCACCACACATTGCGGGTCGCGCTTATTCCCGCCATAAATCTGTCGCCCTCGCCTGAAGCCGCGAGACGCATTGACTGGTCGTAGTTGTCTCTCATACTGTCCGATGATGAAGACTCATATCCGGCGGCAACCGTTATCCGCACAAGGTCAAACGGCATCTGAACGCCCGCCGTGAACATTGATGAACTGTCATCGTATTTGTAGTTTGCCTCAAACGGATTAAAAGTGTCGTCTCCGTCATAATCGTAGTTTGTGTTCTGGCTTGTGAAACGCTGTCCGTAACTCGCCCAGACGCATCCGTCTCCGCCTTCCAGTTCGTATGACGCTCCCGTTCCGCACGCGCCCGTCAACTGTTTTCCAAATCCGCGTATTGAGTACCAGCCCGTCTGCACAAGCGGCTCATACGTCAGCAGGTCATTTCCGGTGAGCAGAGCGGTTAACAGAATAATGTTCTTGGATGTTCTGTCTTGCACCGCGATTCCCTTGTCCAGAGCGAATGTCAACTTGTCCAGAACCGCTTGCAATACCGTTTTGTCCTCCGGCACGGATTCTGCGGTTATGAAGTGATAAAGCGGCAGAGCGTCATCTCCCGTTATTATTCCCGTATCTTCGTCTCCCTCACCGTCACCGTCCTCATCCTTGCCGAATATTGACAGGTCATCTGCGGTTACCTTGTTGCAGTTCAGGTCATCAGCATCGCAGAAACTGAGAAGCGCTTTGTCCGGGTCTTCAGCGTCTTCCTGAGTTATTGCTTCCAGATTTATTGCTCCTTCCACAGAAAAACTGCCGAGTCCGGTGATAAGTCCGCCCTCAAAGATAAGGTCTTCCGCAACTATGAAGGTATCAACTCCCGCGCCCAGTTCGTAGGTTTTGCCTTCTTCCACGGAGAAGTTTCCGGATTGGTATTGAAACTCGTCATTTCCCGCGCCCATATCAAAATCTCCGGTGAAGGTTCCGGTGTTTATAAAAATCTCCCGTCCCATGCCGCTTGTGAAGTCACCGATAACATTCCCCGTAGCCGCGATTGTGAACTCTGCTTCGCCCCCGCCATTTATGAAAACATCGCCGCTGAGATTTCCCGCAACCGATATAGGTGAAAAAGTTCCGCTTCCACTGCCCTTGTCAACACGCAAACTCGCAGTGCCTCCGCTTATGTTGGTGTATTCGTTCAGGGTAACGCTTGCGCCGCCGCCGTCCGCGAAGATGGATATCGCGTCTGCGGTCGTGTGGATTTCCGCCGTGTCAGAAGAGGTTCCTTCCACGGTAACCGTAACACTTCCGCCGCCTTCCGCTCTCGCGCTAATGGCGGTTGCCGTTGAAACCGCGCCTGCGGCGGTGTCGCTCCGCTCAACTCCGTTGATGTCTGAACCTCCGTCAACGACAACCTCAACACTTCCGCCGCCGGTTGTTACAACCGCGCTAACGGTGTTTCCTTCGCCCGAAGACAGACTGTATCCGTTTATTCTCATTCCGCCGTCCACGCTGAATTCTATGTCTCCGTTCGTGGATTCAAGGTCTATGGGGAGGGATGACTCACTGTATCCGCTCCACACATGGGTTGAATCTCCCGCCAGTGTGGCTTCTATGTCTCCATCGACTGTGGTTATTTTCAATTGGTTGCCCAGCGCCGCCTCAAGTTGCGCGTCTGTAACGTTGAAGACCACATCTCCCGCCGCTGTTGTAAAGGTGAACAATGCTCCGGCGGCGGTGTCTCCCTGAAGCACATCCGAGGCGAGGTTGACGCCTATGCCGCCGTTCGGGCCCGAAGAGATGGCGGTGATGAAGTCGTTCAAGCCCATTTGCAAAGGATTTATCCCGCCCGTTAGGTCCATGCTTACGGTTCCGTCAAACGTGGTTGCGAGAATTCCGGAGCCGTTGAATGTTCCGCCTTCAACAACATTGAAGGATATGTCTCCGGTAAAACTTTGCATATATCCCCCGCTTGCCGCGCCTCCGAGGTCAGTCATGTGGAGAACCGCGTCTGCTCCGTTCACCTGAACATGAATATCTCCGGATCCACCCGTGGGCGCTCCTCCTCCCTGCGGGAAATTTAGAGGACTTGCCAGAAAGAAAGGTCTTGAGCGTCTCGCGTCCACATACGAGTTGATGTTAAGTCTCACATCTCCCGCGCCTGTTTCCGCACGCACAAAAGTAGCCGTTGGATCAATCGTGCCGGTTGCTTCTCTTGTTGAGTCGAAAGTTATGGTTATGTTTCCATCTCCGTCAGTTCCTGACGTGGTTGTCGCATTAATACCACTCCACGCCGCAGTGTCTTGTGCTCTGCCGAGTTGCGCGCCTCCGCTCACAGTTATGGTTATGTCTCCGCTTGCGGATTCCGCTTTCAAGGCGGTCGCGCCCGCGCCGCGAGCGGTCAAAGTTCCGCCGCTTATGGATGCCGTTATGTCTCCCGCGCCTGATTTAAGGTGAACACCGTTCTGACTCGCGCCTTCCGCGACAATCTCCCCGTGTTGCAACATATCCAAACCGACATCTCCCGCGGCTACCGCTTCCGCGAAGAACGTGGTTGACCCCGTGCCAAATCTACCTACGGCTATTAATCCGTTCACAACCGCGCTAATATCTCCGCCGCCCGCAGTTACAAGCCTGACGGCTTGCGAACCGGCGCCGGCTCCCGGGGCGCGAATTACAGACCTCTCGCCCAACAGGAAAGACAGGTCTCCGCCGCCTCTCGCAATCGCGTCCACGGCGCGCCGCGCGGCTGTTGTGCCGACTGTCTGTACCTGCACGCGGTTGGCAATTCTAACTTCCACTCCGCCGCTGTTTGATGACAGTTCAATGGCTGTGCCGCTTGTCGAAGTAATCTCTGATAATCCTGCGGTTGTGAATGTGCCGTCTGCGTAGAAGGTTACGGCGTCTGCGGCATCCACATCAACTACCTTACCCCCCGCGCCGCTTGCCGTTATTAAAAACGTTCCGCTGCCGGTGGAGTTGCTTATGTTGACAGTCGCGCCGCCGCCACTGCGTATGCTTACTATGTTTGTGTTGTCTGATAATGCGCGGAGAATCATCTGACCGTCTAATTTGAAGTTCACCTCTCCGCTTGTGGTTGCGATGTCAAACAGATTTTCTCCCGCCGCCGCGCCTGTAAGAGTCAGAGCGTTCGTGGTTAAACCGGCGTCAAAAACCACATTCACGTTTCCACTGCCGGATGATGCCTTAACAAAAGAATCTGAAGTTGTCCCTGCGCCCGAATCCAGAAGGTTTATGTCTATGGTTCCCGCTCCGGTTGCTGTCGCGGCAATTCCGGAACCGCTGAATCCGTCAAGGTCTATGTCTGTGGCTCCCGTCCCGCTCGTTGTCGTGGTAATTCCGGAACCGCTGAAGTCGTCAAGTTTCATGTCTATGGTTCCCGCTCCGCCCGTTGTCGCGGTAACTCCCGAACCGCTGAATTCGCCGCCTTCAACAACGTTGAAAGTAATGCTTCCGCTTGTGCTGGTCATGATGCCTGTGCTGTCGCCGGTTGAACTGACGCTCGCGTCCGTTCCGTTCACCTGAACATTGATGTCTCCGGTTACGGTTGTCAGGTTGAAAGCTCTCGCGCCTCTCGCGCTCACCGCTTTGAAGATGTCCATTACTACATCTCCCGCGCTTGTTGACGCTTTCACAATGTCGCTGGCTCCTGATGCTGAACTCGTTCCGGTTACCGCTCTTGTTGAGTCAAAAGTTATGGTTACGTCTCCCTCTCCGTCAGTTGCTGATGTGGTTGTTACGTCAATACCGTTCCACGCCGCAGTATCTTGCGACCTGCCGAATTGCGCGCCTCCGCTCACAGTTACGGTTATGTCTCCGCTTGCAGATTCCGCTTTCAAAGCGGTCGCGCCCGCGCCGTCCGCGCTCAAAGTTCCGCCGCCTATGGATGCCGTGATGTCTCCCGCGCCTGATCTAAGGTGAACGCCGTTCTGGTTCGCGCCGCCCGCGACAATATCCCCGTGCTGTTGCATACTAAAAATAATATCTCCGTCGTCTGAGTCTGAACCTCTCGCTCCCACTCCCGCTTTCGCGCTAACCCCGGTTGTCCCTGAGCCGGTGCCGGTGCCTATTCTTCCGTTCACAGTAGCGGTAACATCTCCGCCGCCCCTTGTTTCAAGTTGGACTGCCACCGAATCGGCGCCTGACGTGAGAACTTCAGACCCTCTGTCCAACAGGAAAGATATGGTTCCCGTGCTCGTGCCTCTGTCCACATAGGCATCCACAGCAATCCGACCGGACTCAGTATTGGTTGTCTGTATCTGCACGCGGTTGGTAATTTGAATATCTATGGGTCCGCCATTTGAGTCCAGGCTAACGGCTACCGTGTCCGAGCCGCCCGATGCCGTAATTGTTGAGAATCCTCCGGTTGAGGCTGTGCCGCTTGCGTAGAATTCTATGTTGCTATCGGCTTTCACATCAATCGCGCTGCCACCGTGACTGCTCGACACCAAACTAAAAGCTCCGCTTCCGCCGCTGTTGGTTATGTTGACTGTCGCTCCTCCGCCGGCTCCTATTTTGACTACATTCGTGCTTCTGGCGAATCCGCCTAAGGTTCCACCGGTGGAGGAAAGAAAAGTCGCGCCTTTCACGGTGAATTTCACATCTCCGCTTGAACTTGTCAGATTGAACAAGCCGTCTCCGTCATTTGTGCTTGAAAGAGCCATAGTGCCGCCGTCAACCGTTACATCTATTTCTCCACTGCCGGAGACTGCCGTAACCGCAGACGTTTCAATTCCGGTGCTTCTTACATTTATGAGGTCTGCCGTGATTTTTCCGCTTGCGGATGAGAGGTCGGCAAGTATGGAGTTTGCTCCGGTTACCCCGACAGTTCCGGTTACATTCACATTTATAACCCCCGCGCCGGTCGCGGTTGCGGAAATCAATTTGCTGTTCGCGCCTGAAAGGACACTGCTTCCCGTTGAATCAAACTTAATGTTCACCGTGCCGCCGTCCGCCCGCGCTTTTACTCCACTGACATTTGTTGCTGAACTTCTGAGAACCGCGCTGTCTGTAATGTTGACGTTCACCTCTCCGCCGGTTGTGTTCGCGTTGATGAAGGTGGTAACTCCTCTGATTGTCGCCTCAACTCTCTCCATCACCGAATCGTCTGCAACAATTATGTTCGCGACACCCCCCGTTCCCACGCTCGCGACTATTCCATTTGTGCCGCCTCCGCCGTCAGATCCCGATGAGGCGTTAAACCTTACAAGCGTAGAGACACCGCCCACTCCCTCTCTAAGATTTACGTCTATACTGCCTGTCGCGCTGTCCGCGACTATTCCGTTGCCTTCGTTCGCAATGGCTACGAAGCCGTGAATGTTGGCATATATTTCGCCTGACACGGAGGACAGTTTGGCAAGGGAGTTGTTGCGTCCGGCAATTTGCATTCCGTAATCGGTGGTGTTTGCCTCAAACTCAATTTTTCCGGAGTCTGAAGCGAGATCCGCCATTGTGCTGTCTCTGGCTGTTCCCTGCATTGTGAACGCGCTGTTGCCGCCGAAGACAACTTTTATCCCGCCGTTGGTTGTTCTTGCGCGAACACCGGTTGCCCCAGCCGCCTGACTTGCGTCTCCTCCGGCTCTGAAACGAAAAGGTCCGGGGTCTGATGCATCCATTGACCCGCCTGTGCCTATGATGGAGATATCCACATTTCCGGCGCCTGTTAGCGCCTCAATGCCTATGCCGCCTCCCGCCAGAACGAATCCGCCGGTTGTAAGTGTTTTTCCGTTAATGGTAATGTCGCCGCCGCCCGTGCTGTTGGCGTAAATTCCGACCGCGCCTTTCTCGTTCGCGGCTATCACTGATGTGGTATTCATGTTCACATCTATACTTCCCGCGCCTGAGTATGCTTCAATTCCGTAACTTCTTACTATCGGTGTTGCTGATCCGGCATCGCCGGGGATTGTTTCGACACCTCCGGCTGTTCCGCCGCTAACGATAATCTTCGCGGCATCCCCCACCGATGTTGACGAACTTGAGAGTGTTATTTCAACATTTCCGGTGCTGTCTAAGCCGTTGGCTTTTATTGAAGTGCTTCCCCCTCTCCGCGTCCGCAAAACCACTTCGTCCCGAATATCTATGTCAATATCTCCCGCGCCCGCGCTCTTGGCTGACAGCAGTATGGTGTTCAAGTAATCATTGCCGCCGTCAAAGGTTTCTGAGTCAAACATGTCAACAGTCGCGGTTGTGCCCGCTTCAACATACAGAAGTGTGCGGTCATCCCCGCCCGGGCGAATGGTAGAGGCGGATGTGCCGGATGAGTTGTAAAGCTTAAGGGTTGCCGTTCCGCCGGATGAGATGACATTGAAAACAGCGCTGGTGAACTCGTAATCTCCCGCTGTAAATCCTGTGGCTCCGCCGTCAACAGTCATAGTTGCGTCTGTTGCGTTGCTACACAGAATTGAGGCGTTTGCGAATGTTTGCGCGCCGCAAGTTGCCTGCGCCCGCGCGCTTTCCGCGAAGGAGATTGTGAGGATGAAAAGAAGCGTTAAGACTGCTGTTCCGAAACGGCTTTTTTTGTGCATAAAATTTCTCTCCCGATTGTTGACGCCTTAAAAGATTATGAGACGGCGTTTAAGCGTAAATATACACGCCCCCGCTCTGATATTTCAAGCATTGTTTGAGGAATTATATTGGGTGTAAAAAAAAGGGGAATGGCGGGAGGGGGCAGAATGACACTTCTCTATTCCGTCATTCCGTGCTTGACACGGAATCCAGTATTCAACCGGTTAAGTAATACTGGATTCCTGCTTTCGCAGGAATGACGGAAGGGCAGAATGACACTTCTCTATTCCGTCATTCCGTGCTTGACACGGAATCCAGTATTCAACTGGTTAAGTAATACTGGATTCCTGCTTTCGCAGGAATGACGGAAGGGCAGGAATGACACTTCTCTATTCCGTCATTCCGTGCTTGACACGGAATCCAGTATTCAACTGGTTAAGAAATACTGGATTCCTGCTTTCGCAGGAATGACGGGAGGGGGCAGAATGACTCTTCTCTATTCCGTCATTCCGTGCTTGACACGGAATCCAGTATTCAACTGGTTAAGTAATACTGGATTCCTGCTTTCGCAGGAATGACGGAAGGGGGCAACGGAATGACGGAGAGAGGCAACAGAATGACACTTCTCTATTCCGTCATTCCGTGCTTGACACGGAATCCAGTATTCAACTGGTTAATTAATACTGGATTCCTGCTTTCGCAGGAATGACGGGAGGGGGCAGAATGACACTTCTCTATTCCGTCATTCCGTGCTTGACACGGAATCCAGTATTCAACCGGTTAAGTAATACTGGATTCCTGCTTTCGCAGGAATGACGGGAGGGGGCAACGGAATGACGGAGAGAGGCAACAGAATGACACTTCTCTATTCCGTCATTCCGTGCTTGACACGGAATCCAGTATTCAACTGGTTAAGTAATACTGGATTCCTGCTTTCGCAGGAATGACGGGAGGGGGCAGAATGACGGAAGGGCAGAATGACGGGGATGGGGCGTTCAAAACGCAAAATTGAACTTTGCGGTCAAACTGTTGACCACAGTGTCCAAACTCTTGGATATACCGCCGTCATAATCAAGGCGAAACTCCATTCTTCCTTTCCAGAAGTGAACCGCGCTTACTCCCAGTCCGTAGTCAAACATTACGCGCTCAAGGGTTCCTTTTGTTCTTAAACGCGAGCCGTCCACCTCGCCGCGCAGGTTGGACTTGGCGGGAAATATCACTATGTCCGCGCCAAAATTTGCCGATACGCTTATCAACGTCTCCATAAAACTCGTTATTGAATGATACGCCGAAAATGACGGCGCGATATACACAACCGCATGCCCGGAGTTGTCAACCGAGAGAGCGGCATCATCAGAACCCGCAAGGGTAACCTCGCCCAAACCGTCAAGGGCAAGATATACAACACCCGTTTCAAAACGCGGGGCGAATGAAAACCTGTCATCGCCGAAAGCCCTCTGAACCGCTCCAACCGCCGCCCATGTTCGCACATCGTTAAGACCGCGATACCTGTTGCCCGTTTCGCTTCGGGTCATATCCCATTCCGTTTGCGTGAGAGAAATACGGAAATCCGCGTCCACTATGTTTGCCACCGGAAAGGCGGCGGTGATTGCCGCGAGATAACGGCTTGCGTCTGCGTCCGCTTTTGTGGCGGTTCCGCGACCGGCAACGTCAAGGTCAAAATCCAGAATTTCGTAACCAATGCCGAAAGTAACCGCCGCCCAAGGCAGGGGAAACTGAACGCCGCCGTTAAAGGTGTAGGCGTCTTCGTTCCAGTTTAGGGTTTTTTCGTGTTTTGAAATCCGCGCTCCGCCGCCCGCCCATACGCAGATGCCGGTTTTAAGTTCCGCGCTTTCCCCCATTCCGCAACCGTCAAGCAGGGAAACGCCGAATTGTCTGTCTGAGTGGTAGCCCGATTGGACAAAGGCGTCATAGAGCAGAAGCCCTCCTTCATCGCCGCTTGCGGGGGCTGTGTGGATTAAGGTTGTAAAAATAAGCGCGAGGAGCGCAACTCCGAAAGAGGTGTCAAAACGCAACATTAACTCTGCCTCTGAACCCGTGCACGAAAGTCTCAAACGAAGAACTCGCGCTGCCGTCATATTCAAACCGCAGGTTCACCCTGCCGCCTTCATCGGCTACAAAATTCATTCCCAAGCCGTAGTCATACATTACGCGCTCAATTGTTCCGTTTGCTCTGAGAGAATCGCCTCCGGCGGCGGCTCCCTTCCAGCGGGTTTCAGGGTAGTAAGTGGAAAGTATCTGCGCCCCGGCTTTGCCGAAAAGATTCATGAAATCCGTTACGGGGTACTCAATGCCAAGCGAAGGGTTCAGGTATATCAAAAACTCACTCGTGTCTTCAAATGTAATGGCATTGTCCGCATCAGAACTTCCTTCCGCTTCCTCGCTGAAAGCGTCAACGGAAAGGTATGCCATTCCGATTTCAAAACGCGGGACCAAAACAAAGTCTCCCGCGAGAACGGGTTTTTCCACCCCGCCCGCGATTGACACGGTTCTCAAATCAGGCGATGCCGTGTAAGAGTCGCTTCCCGATGCGCGGCGGGTGTCCATTTCGGTTTGCGCTATTTGAATACGCATATCCGCGTCCATAGTGTTCAGGATGTATCTTGTGCCTTGTATTCCGGCGATAAATCTGTCTGTTGTCAGCCCGGCTTTGTCGGCTTGTCCGACTGCTTCAGAGTCAAAGTTTGAGGATTCGTAGGAGATGCCGAAATCTATTTCCGCGAAAGAAAATGGCGCGGAAACTCCGCCGGTGAATGAGTAGGCGTCTTCGTCGTATTCAAGCGAGGTGTTGTGGCGTGTGTATCTTGCGCCGGCTGAACCCCAGACGCACAATCCGCCGCCCATAAAACCTGTTTCGTCTGTTTCTGTGTCAGCTCCGGCGAGACAGCCGGATTTAAGTCTGCTTCCGAAAGCGGAGTCAGCATAAAACCCTGATTGTATGAGAGGGTCATAGACAAGCAGTTCGCCGTCTTGAGTCTGAGCCGCCGAGTTATGGGCGGCGAACCCGATTACAAGCAAAAGAAGGGCGATTATCGCGCCGTTTAGCCGAAAAGAAATCATAATGAGAGTTTCTCCTGCGAGAGTGGTTGCCAATTTTCGCCTAAAAAGAGGCGAATATCAAGGGGAAATGTGGAAATACAACCTTCCCCCGCCATTCCGTTGCCTCCCTCCGTCATTCCGTTGCCTACCCTCCCTCATTCCGTTGCCTCCCTTCCGTCATTCCTGCGGAAGCAGGAATCCAGTATTGGTTAACCAGTTGAATACTGGATTCCGTGTCAAGCACGGAATGACGGAAGGGAGACAAGCGCGGAATGACGTGGGTGGCGTGTGTCAACAAGCACGGAATGACGGAATTGGGAAGTGAAGGACGGCGGTTACTAAAACGCCAGGTTTAGCCTTCCGGTGAAGGAGTGCACAAACGTTTTGAATGAAGAACTCATCCCGCCGTCATATTCAAAACTCGCGCTCACTGCTCCGGCGCCGTCAGATGAGAAATTAAACTCCATTCCGCCGCCGTAGGTGTGGGTGGAACGCTCAAGGGTTCCGTCAACCTGTGTGGGGTCGTCTTTTATCTTTAACAGCGACTCATGCGTCTTGTTCAAAAGTATGTTGCTTCCGGCTTTTGCCCACACATCCACAAACTGCTGGGCGGGGTAGCGGAACTCTATTGACGGGGCGGTGAAGATAAACAACTTGTTCTCACCCTCAACGGCTATGCCGTCAAATCCGCTCTCTGTTATTGAATCCATCGCAACATGCGATAATCCCAACTCAAGGCGCGGAGTTATGTAAATCCCGCCCACTACTGACACTCTTTCAATTCCTGCGGTTGATGACAACGCCCTCAAACGGGGAGACGAAACGGCTTCCTGCTGAACACGGTTTGATTCCACATCGGAACGGCCTACCTGAATCCCAATATCAGCAATGAAAAGATTGGCTACCGGTCTTGACGCGCCAACTCCCACCATAAAACGCTCAACTTCCGCTTTCGTTTTTACATCAGCGCCTCTCACGCCTATGTCAAAGTTTGATGTCTCATATCCGCCCGCGATGGTAACTCCCGCAATGGCAAACGGTATGGATATTCCGCCCGAAAAAGTGAAAACATCTTCCTTGTATTCAAGCGTCCGCTTGTGGCTCACACTCCGCGAGCCGGTTGTCGCCCATGCGCATCCGCCGCCCGCCATCTCTTCAACTTCGCCCTCTGTTGAACCGCAACGCCCTCTCAGTTTTGACGCGAATGCCCTGTCTGTGTGCCACGCCGATTGTATGAACGCATCGTAAGGCAGTAAGTTTCCGCCCGCTCCGCCCGGAGAAGCCAGACGGCTGAAACGTATCAGCAGGTCAAAGTCTTCATTAAATCTTGCCGAACCGCCGACTTTTGCCATTATGTTTGCGACCCTTGCCAGAACACTGTCGCGATTGCCGGAAGACAGAGACGCGGTTGTGTAAAGCGTGTAGTCAAGTTCCGTTGAGGCGTTGCTTGTTCCCATTATTGTCAAACTTGTTGCCAAGTCATCCGGTGAAACCGCCGCGCCGAGGTTAAAAATTGTCGCCGCGCCCGCCACGGTTACGCCTTCAGAGTCCGCCGCCGGTGTGAAGTCAACCGCCAGTATGCTTTGTCCTCTGAACAACGCTCTTTCAAGACCTGTAATTGTGTCATCCGCGCTGACTGTAAGCGTTCCGGTGGTTTCAAACGTGTCTGCGCCCGCGCCGAAGTCTATAACTCCCGCTCCCGCAAGCGTCAGCCTGCCATCGTTGTTGAAGGTGTCTGCGCCCGTGCCCATTTCCACCGTTGCGCCGCCGGGGGCAAGTGTCAAAACTCTTGAGCCAAGATTGTTGAAGGTGTCGTCTCCGCCTTTCATATCCACAACGCCCGTGAAGGTTCCGGTGTTGTTGAAGATGTCGCCGCTGCCTCCCATGTATGTGTCTCCGTCTATTTCGCCGTCATTTTGTATCTCGCCCGCGCCCGTTCCGGTCATGTTCACGGCAAACCAGGCTCCACTGACAAACGTGCCCGCGCCAATCTCAAGTGTCATATTTCCGCCGTCTGATTTGGCGTATATCCCGCGCGTTCCGCGCGGTGTTGCGCCGTTGCCCGAAACGCGGCTTCCTGAACCGCTTAATGTAATTGCCACATCTCCGCCGTCAGATTCGGCATATATTCCGTATGCTCTCGCGTCGCCCCTCGACTCGCCCCGGGCAGTTACATTCGCGCCGTTTGCCACCGTAACACTCACATCTCCGCCTGTTGCGGTTGATGCGTTGACGGTTGCCGCTTCCTGGCTTACCGTCCACACTTCCGTGCCGGAAAGAACAAGGTTTGTTTCCACTCTAATCGCGTCTGCGCCGGGGCTGTTTGACCACACTTTCACATTGCCGACTGTTGCCGTTCCGCCAGCCGGGGCGAAAACACTTGCCACTTTCGCGGCTGATTGGATTGTTCCGTGTGTCCAAATCTCTCCCGTTCCGTCTCCCGTGATTGTAATATCCGCCGTGCGGGGAGCCACTGATGAAATCCCGTATCTTCCTGAGCCGCCGATTCCGGAGGTGGAGGCGCCGGCATCAGACCGCACTTTTCCGCCGCCCGTAATGCTCACCGTATCCGCTTCAATGGTGTTGCTTGTTCTTCCACTGCTCCACACCAGCGAGCCGCCGCTGACGGTAACTGTGCCCGCTCTGACAGCTTTTCCGCCGGCAACGGATTGCGCAGACACGATTGCGCCACTGTAAATATCTGCGGTTTGCGCGATGATTGCCACGCCTCTTGGACCTCTTGCAATCACTCTTGAGTCGTCAACCACTACCCTTCCGGTTGCGTTTATGGTTGTGCCGTCTCCCGAAGAATGGGAATCCTTCCGCACTGTTGAGTCGCCGGTAACGTTCACAGACGCCGCCGCGATAACGTTGGTTGAGAAACCTGCCGTTGAAACCGTAGAGGCGTCAACATTCACGTGCCCTGTTGCATAGACCGATATGACTCTATCGGTAGCACTGTTGGACAAGACATTTGACCCGTCCGTGATATCTACATTTCTCGCGTTGACTGTTATTCCGCGGGTTCCGGTTGTCCACACATTTGACCCGCTGATACTCACACTTGAGGTAGTCGCGTGGATGGCTCTTTTAGATCCATCCCCGTCAGCCCACACATTTGAGCCGGTAACATTTACATTTGTGCCATACGACCATAACGCCCAACCGTCTCTCGCCCACACCTGCGAATCGGTTATGTCCACGCCTGCCGCCCAAACGGCTATACCTTCTGATTCAGTCCGCACATTTGAACTGGTTATATTCACGTGTGCTGTTCGTCCCCTTATTGCCGTTGACGAACCGGTTCCACCCTGTACCCAAACATTGGAACCGGTAACATTCACAACTTGCCCCGACCCCGCTTCCGCGTTAATTGCCGCGCTGGTGTCGCCTCTTGCCCACACTGTTGAGCCGTTGAAAACTTCTATCGTTCGCCCTCTGATTCCGTCTGACCGTGCCGCGTTCCCCAACACATTTGCCCCGCTGATGATTACTCTTCCCGCTTCCGCAACAATGGCTCCGGTTTGAGATATGTTTGTCCACACATTCGCGCTGTTGTGCACTTCCACCGTTCCGGTGGATGTAAAGATTCCGTCCGCCGTGCCGCCGTCCGACCACACACTTGAGTCGTCAACAAACACACTTCCTCTGAACGATGTAATGGCGGCGTTTGCCCCGCCGTTTGCCCATACCATTGCCTTGTTGAATATCCGCGCCGTTTGCGCGTCCACGCCGTTTCCTGCCGATTCCGTCCAAACTTGCGCTCCGTTCACGGTTGCCGTTCCGGTGGCAAAAACCGCGCTGCTTGCCGCGCCGTTAATCCACACTTTCGCCCCGCTCACTATTTCCGCCGTTCCCGCCGCAACCGCGTCCATATCCGGGCCGCTTCCCTGCGCCCAAACCTCTGTGCCTGTGCCGTTGACCACCGCCAGAACAGTCGCGACAATCGCCGAGCCGCCATTTTCAACCGCCCAAACTTTTGCGCCGTTATAGACGCGAGTCGTGTCCGCCGTTATCGCGTTGGTTATCCCTAAGGTGTTAGTCCACACTTGCGCGCCGCCGTCCACTATTGCGGTTGCCGCCCGTATCGCGTCCGTTCCGTTGTGTGTCCACACTTGGGAAGAGGAGTTGATGAAAGCGGATTGCGCTATAACGGCTCTGCTTCCCGCGCCGTTTGACCATACTTTAGAACTGCTTTCGGTTACCGTTTTAGTTCCGTTGATTGCTTCTCCGGTCTCGCCTTCCGCCCAAACTTCGGAGCCGGTAACGGTTGCCTCGCCTGAGGTAATGGCGATGCTGTTCTCGCCTTCCGCCCAAACTTTTGAGCCGCTCCGAACCACCGTTCCGGTAGAGTTGATTGAGTTGCTGTCTATGCTCTCCGTCCACACTTCGGAACTGTCAACGGTTACGACTGAATCGGCGGAAGTGGCGGAAATCGCGTTGCTTGTTGAGCCGTTTGCCCAAACCTTCGCGCCGTCTATAATTCTCACATCAGCCGTAATAGCGGATGAAAAATCTCTCGCCCTGATTGATGATGAAGTGCCGCCTTCCGACCACACTTCCGAGTTTCTGACGGTTACAACCCGTCCGGTGATCGCGCTACTGCTTACGCCGTTCGCCCATACCTTTGCGCCATTGGTAACGGTAACTCCGAGGGAGGCGGTGGCCGGGATGGTATCCTGAATTGATATGGAACTGCCGCCTTCCGTCCACACTTCCGCGCCGTTGACGATTATGTCATTTCCGGCGACCGCTCTGCTTCGGCTTCCGTTTGACCATACTTTCGCGCCGTTTTCAATAGTTGCTCTCTCGAAAACTACGACTGCGTTGGTGTCTGCGCCTAATGTCCACACATTTGAGCCGTTGACGATTACACCACTGCCGCCGCCCCCGGTAATGGCGCTGGCTCTTATCATGTTTGCCCACACATTTGAGCCGTTGTAGATTCCCGTGGTTCCTCTGCCGATTGCAAGCGCGGCGTAGCCCACAGCGTCTGTCCATATATCGGAGTTGTCAACGGTTGCCGTTTGCGCCCTCAAAGCCGTGCGGCTACTGCGGTTAGACCACACCTTGGATTCGTTGAAAATATCCACATGGCTTGCTCTCGCGACTATTCCGTTCGCGTCTGTTCCTTCCGCCCACACCTGCGAGCCGTTGACGGTTACACTGCCCGCTCTGAATTCGGTTACAGTAATGGCTGAGCCGCCCGTGCCGTTAGCCCATACTTTCGCGTTGTTTTCAACATCCACACTCGCGCCGCTGATTAATCTGATTGCGTCACGGATTGCGCCTTCCCTCCACACTTCCGCGTTGTTGACTTTTACGGATGACGTGCTTCCGGTCGCGTAAAGAGCTTCGGATGAACTGCCGTTAGACCATACTTTCGCGCCGTTTTCTACGATTATCTCGCCGCCGTCTCTCGTATATACCGTCCAACCGCTGCCGCCGGTAGTCCATACCTCTGTGCCACTGCCGTTGACTCTTACATCAGAGCCGCCGCGTGTTTCAATTGCTGTGGCGGCGATAGTGTTAGCCCAAACTTTTGACCCGTTGTACACGCTCACCGAACCCCCGCCGAGTGAAAGGGCTGCATAAGAGCCGGCCGCCGCCGACCAAACCTCTGTGCCCGTGCCGTCAACGGTTACGGTGCTTGAGTTAATGGTTACCGCGCTCGCGCCGTTAGACCAAACTTTTGACCCGCCGTACACACCCACACCCACAGAGCCTGAACTGCCGATTGTCTGAGAGGGCGCGCCCGCACCGCCGCCTTGCGTCCATACGTTTGACCCGCCGTTGATTGTTACGGTTGTAGCGTTAATGGCTTGCGATGATGTGCCGTTAGCCCATACCTCGGAACCGTTGACGTTCACCTGCCTGCCGAGAATACCGTTGCTTCTGACTCCGTTTGCCCCAACCTTTGAGCCGTTCACAACATTCACCGTGCTTCCGGTCGCGTCTATTGCTTTACCGAAACTGCCGTTAGACCACACTTGCGAGCCGTTGATATCTACCCTGCCTCCGCCGGAGATTGCGCTAATGGCTGAACTGCTCGTGCTGCCGTCAGACCACACTTTCGCGTTGTTTTCAACATCCACACTCGCCCCGCTGATTGATGTGATTGCTCTACTGCTTCCGCCGCTCTGCCACACTTCCGCGTTGTTGACTTTTACGGATGAACCGCTTCCGGACGCATAAATGGTGTCTACTGCGGAACTGCCGTTAGACCAAACTTTCGCTTCGTTTTCTACGAGTATTTCACCGCCAAGTGTAAGTATTGTTGTTGTTCCGCTGTCGCCTTCCGACCATACCTCTGTGCCAATGCCGTTGACGGTTACATCAGAGCCGCCGCTTGTTCGAATTGTTCTGCCGGAAGTGTTAGACCAAACTTTTGAGCCGCCGTACACATCCACCGAGCCTGAACTGCCGTCTGAAAAAATTGTCGTAGAGAGGCTGCCCACAGACCAAACCTCTGTGCCACTGCCGTTGACGGTTACGGTTCTGGCGTTAATGGTTCCCGAATCCGCGCCGTTAGACCAAACTTTTGACGCGCCATACACACCAACCGAGCCTGTAACTGCAATGATTGTGTTAGAAGTGCCGCCTTGCGTCCATACGTTTGACGCGCCGTTGATTGCTACGGTTGTACCACTAATGGCTTGTGATGATGTGCTGTTAGCCCATACCTCGGAACCGTTGACGTTCACCTGACTGCCGAGAATACCGTTACTGCTGACCCCGTTCGCTCCAACCTTTGAGCCGTTCACAACATTCACTGTTGCCGTGCCCGTTGTTACAATGGCGTTACTGTTATCCCCTTCCGTCCACACCTGCGAACTGTTTATGTTCAAATGCGCGGTGGCGGCGGTTGTAACAATGGCGTTACTTGTCGCCCCGTTTGACCAAACCTTTGAGCCGTTGACCGTTGCGGAGTCTTTTGTAACGAACGCTATGGAATCGGTTCCGTTTGTCCATACTTCCGTTGAGTGATTTATGCTGACATGTGTAAATCCTTCCGTTGACGCAACCGCCGCGTTTATGCCGATAGAGTTACCCCCGTCCGTCCACACCTTCGCGCCGTTCAGGTCTGCTATCGCGTAAGTCAACTGGCTTGAGCCGTCAACATCTTTGGTTTCCAGTTTTATCGCCGTTGAGTTAGCACCCCTTGCCCCGATTTCGCCGCCGTTTTTCACACCCAGCCCGGCAATGCCGCCGTCCGTTGCGGAAACAAGAGCCGATATGGAATTTTCGCCCGTAGTCTCAACCTTCGCGCCGCCAACCACATTCGCAACACTTACCCCGTTGCTGAGCGCGCTGGTCGCGCTTTCGCCGAGAGAAGTGAGGTAGTCAGACAAAGATGTTCCGTTGGCAAGGGCGGTTGAAGAATGCCCGGGGTTGACGACAATCGTTCCGCTGTCATCAAAAGTGAAAAGAGGGTTTGCCTCCGCAAAAGTTTCAAGTTCTCCAATATCGCCCGCCGAAACCGCCGCCCCCGTTTCGTATCCGTCCACCACGCCAACCATTATTCCGGTTGAGTTGTGTCCCGTTGCCGTAACCCGTGAGGCATTTATATCCGCTCCGGCTGTTCCGCCCGTGTCTGAAAGCACAACAACGCCGTTTGAGTTGTCTCCGCCGGTTGTGATTCGTGTTCTGGCGTTTGATATGTTCGCGTACGCGCTTCCGCTTGCCGTGTCCGTCAAAATCTCAACCGCAGTTGATTCCGCGCCAATTGTCTGCACACTCGCGCCGTTGAGGTTCAGGATTACGGTTCCGTCCGGAACTCCGGTGTCGCCCGTTCCTCTTTTTCCGCTCACGCGGGTTGAAATCGCCACAGAATTTGAACCGTTTGTCCATACGTTTGTGTTGTTCAGATTGAGGGTTGTGCTTCCGCCGAATTCGCTTTCCGCGTCAATCGCCGAAGAGTTTGCCTCAGCCGCCCAGACGTTTGAACTTACAGCGTTCACGACAGTATTTGATTGTGAAAGCGCGGTTGTGTTTATCGCCACCGATTTGCCAAGAGTATCGTTGCCGCCTTTGCGGGTGGACACATTTGAAACAAAGAGGTTAATGGCGGTGTTGACCGCTGAAGATGAGTTTGTTTCAATGGCGGAAGCCGAGCCGCCGTCTGCCCAGATGTTCGCGCTTACCGAGTTCACGGTAACGTTCAGTCCCGCTTCATAAGACGAAATGGTTGTCGCCTCTATTCCGTTTGCCCATATATCAGAGCCGCCTATGTTGACAATCGCGTTGCCGTCTCCGGTTGCGTCATCTCCCATGTCCACAGGGTCCGGCGGGTCCGGCGGCTCCACAGGTTCTTCCGGTTCGTCCGGGTCTAAGTCCGTTACTTCGTCCCCGTTGTCTGTGCCGGTAGATTGACTGCGTCCGTCATCCGAACTTCCTCCGGGAATACCGAGAAGTTTGCTGACAATGGAGATGGTTTTCGCGCCGCCGGCTGATGCGTTGGAATAAATTATACTGCCGTTGCTTATGTTCACAGATTCGGCGTAGATGGCTGTGGTTCCTTCGCTTCCGTTTGCCCAGGCCGCCGCGCCGTTGACGTTGACAAACGGGGCGTTAATGGCGGTTACGTAAGATGCGTTTGCAAATACTTTTCCGGTAGTCAGAATTGACACGTTGCCGGAAATATCTATGGTTGTTGACGCGCCCGCCTCCGTTCCGTCCCCTTCAGTCCATATATCAGTTACTGTGCCGCCCTCGCCGCCTGTCAGGGGAATGCTTACTCCGCCAAGGTCTAATATTGAGTCGCCATCTTCCGTGGTGGTGGTGTCCGTTATGGAGTCGCCTCCGGTGTAGTCAATTGCCGTTTGCGCGCGGGCGGTATCAAATCCCGCAAAGGGAACGGCAATTGAAAATGCCACTAAAAGAAAGATAACAAGGGCGGAAAACGCCCCGCTTTTAAGTTTAGATTTCAAAACAAACTCTTGAGGACTGTTGTGTCCGTCAAATTTTTATTCCGCTGTTGCCTTATGATTAGATAAGACAATTTCCGCAATAGTAATAGCAAATGGTGTTTTCGTCAAGCCCCCGCCAAGCCCCCGCAGAGGCACTTGAAATGACCGCCGTTTTAGAATAGTCTCAAAGCCCGAAATGGGGGCGAACTGGCTTCGACGTATCTGAAGACAGCTCATGCCGCATGCCGAGCTTGGCTAACTCGTTAAACTGACCTGTCGCTTATTAAACGGCGAACCAATTAACGCACTCGCGGCCTGAATAACGCCGCGACGTCCCGCCTGACAATGCCTGCGTGTTTTGCGGGGCGGCATCCTGCAGGCTGGTCTGCCCGCGCCTCCCGGCTCGCGAGCGGATGAGAAAACAGTCGGGAAAACGGAAGAAGCGCCCGTCCGCCGGCAACTTTTTCCGTAATTACGGCGGAATAAGCATGTAGAAGCTGGGCGATTCTCTTTTGCGGACGCGGGTTCAATTCCCGCCGCCTCCACCAACGGAATCCTTGTGAGAATAGACGAAATTATCGTTGCAACCGGAAACAAAGGGAAAGCCCGCGAGTTCGCTTCCCTCCTCTCAGGCGTATGCCCGTCCGTCCGCTCTATGGATGAGTTCCCTTCCATCGCCATGCCCGAAGAAACAGGCGACACTTTTTCAGAAAACTCCATTATAAAAGCGCGCGCCGTTTTTTCCGCCACTCGCTCCGCCGCTCCAAACTCCGCCGTTCTGGCTGATGATTCAGGGCTTGAAGTAGCCGCGCTCGGCGGCAAGCCGGGGGTTCGCTCCGCAAGATACGCGGGAGAAAACTCCACGGACGGCGAAAATGTGGATAAATTACTTTCCGCTCTCGGCGCGGAGAAAGACAGACGCGCGCGTTTTGTGTGCCACCTGACCGTGATACTGCCCTCAGGCGGCGCAGTTGCGGGGCGCGGAGTTTGCGAAGGCGAGATAGCGGAAGAGAAAAGAGGCGCGGGCGGCTTCGGCTACGACCCCGTGTTTTTTCTTCCGTCTCTCAATAAAACGATGGCGGAACTTGAGCCGGAAGAAAAAAACCGCCTGAGCCACAGAGCCGCCGCCGCAAAGGAGATAGCCGCCCGCCTGCGGGATATGTGAAACAGGGAAGATGAACAAAAAAACCCCGACATCAAAAAGAAAACCGGTGAAATACGTTTTTGTTACGGGCGGCGTTATGTCGTCTCTCGGCAAGGGAATAGCGGTTGCGTCTCTCGGTGTTCTGCTTGAAAGCAGAGGGCTTTCAATCGCCGTTCAAAAACTTGACCCCTACATCAACGTTGACCCCGGAACGATGAACCCTTACGAACACGGCGAAGTTTTTGTTACCGATGACGGAGCCGAAACCGACCTTGACCTCGGACACTATCAGAGATTTACAAAGGCAAACCTTTCCCGCGCCTGCAACTTTACTTCGGGAACGATTTATCACTCCGTTATAAGCAAGGAGAGGGAAGGCAAATTTCTCGGAAAAACCGTTCAGGTGATTCCGCATATTACGGACGAGATAAAATCCAGAATAGCCGCCCTTGGAGACGGTGACGGAGCGGACGTTGTTATCGTTGAAATCGGCGGAACAGTGGGAGACATAGAAAGTCTGCCATTTCTTGAAGCCGTCCGGCAGATGCGTTCAGAGATGGGAAGGGAAAACACGATAGTTATTCACCTCACTTACGTTCCTTATATGTCCACCGCCGGAGAGTTCAAAACAAAGCTCACACAGCACAGCGTGAAAGAGATGCTCAAAATCGGAATTCAGCCCGACCTTCTGCTTTGCCGCGCTGAAGAGCAGATACCGGAATCCATAAAAAGCAAAATCGCGCTTTTCTGCAACGTGGATGTCGGCTCCGTTATTTCCGGCAGAGACGCGGATTCAATCTACGAAGTGCCGCTGATACTGAACGCCGAAGGGCTTGACGATGCGGTGGTTTCGCGCCTCAATATCTGGACACGCAACCCGCGCCTCGGGCAGTGGCGGAAGATGTTTGAAAGCCTGAGCGAACTTTCGGGCGAGGTTTCGGTGGCGGTTGTGGGCAAATACGTTGGTCACCGCGACACTTACAAGAGTTTGCACGAGGCGTTGCTTCACGGCGGAATGGCAAACGGGTGCAAGGTGAACATCAAATACGTTGATTCTGAAGATATAAAGAAGGAATCGTCTCCGGCTCTCAAAGGCGTGGACGCGATTCTTGTTCCCGGCGGTTTCGGAGAGAGAGGGTTTGAGGGAAAAATCAAAGCGATAGCAAGGGCGAGAAAGGGCGGAATTCCGTTTTTCGGAATTTGCCTCGGTATGCAAATGGCGGTTGTGGAATTCGCGCGAAATGTGTGCGGAATGAAAAAAGCGGGAACGAGAGAAATATCGGAATCATGCCCGCATCCGGTGATTGATTTTATGGAAGAGCAGAAAAGCGTAAAAGAAAAAGGCGGCACAATGAGGCTGGGCGCGTATCCGTGCGTTCTTTCAGACGGCACTTTCGCAAAGGCGGCATACGGCAAAAACCGCATATCCGAAAGGCATCGCCACCGGCTTGAGTTCAACAACGAATACCGCGAACAGTTTGCCGCCGCCGGTTTGACGGTGAGCGGAGAGTCTCCCGATTCATCGCTTGTTGAGATTGTTGAGATGGCAAAACATCCGTGGTTTCTGGGCTGTCAGTTCCACCCTGAGTTTCTCTCCACGCCTTTGTGTCCGCATCCCCTGTTCCGCGATTTTATAGGCGCGGCTTTGAAATACGGGAAATCCCGCAAGAACAAAAAGCGCGAACGATGAAAGCGGGCGAAATTGTAATTTTCAGGAAGAGGAAAGAGCCGTCATTCGGGGTTTTTCTCTCATCACTGCCGGCAAGCGGAGAAACCGCCGGTGCGGAGCAGATGACTGTTTTCTCCGAAGAAGGCAGAGAGGTTTCCGTTGCCGCAGACAAGGCGGCGTTTTTTACCGGAATATTCCTTGAAGGCGGGCAGGGGCGCGAACTTGCCAACCATTTGCGGCGGCTCAGAAAGGAGATGGAAGCGGAGCGCGTGAAAATTGATTTGCGTCCCGTGTGGGAAAAATTGCGCGGAGCGGGAGCGGTTTCTTTTGAGGAGATTGTTTCGGCTTTCTTTCCCGAAACGCCGGAGCCGCATGACAAACTGAAACTGTTTTGGGCGGTTGACAAAGACGCCGTTTATTTCAGAAGGGAGAAAGACGGCTACACCCCGCTTTCGCCCGAATGTGTGGAGAAAGCAATTGACCGCGCGAAAAGGCGCGGTGAGAACGCGCGTCAGGATGAGATGGCGGAAAGGTGGATACGGTCTGTTATGGACGGCAAGCCGGAAGAGCCGGAAGGTTTTGACCGGCGGCGGTGCGTAAAAACCGTTATGGACTATATTGAGAACACCGAAGATTCCGCCGGTTTCAGAGACGCGAGAAAACTGCTTTCAAAAGCCGGAATAAGAGATGCGGCATACGCGACCGGTTTTCTAATCAAAACCGGCGACCTGCCCGAAGGCACAGACCCCGCGATGGTGAGAGCCGGAATAACCGACGGCTTTCCGCCCGAAGCGGCGGCTGAATGCGCGGGTGTGATTGCCGCCCCCCTGCCTGATTTTCTTGAAGATTTTACCGGACTTGCCGCCTTTTCCGTTGATGACGAAACGACACGCGACATAGATGACGCCATATCAATTGAGAAATCTCCCGCAGGCTGGCGTGTGGGGGCGCATATCGCAAATGTTGCCACCGCCATTTCGCCTGATTCCGCTCTTGACCGCGCCGCGCTTTCGGCGGGAGAAACGCTTTATCTGCCTGAGCGGGTTGTGGATATATTTCCGCCCGAATTGATAAGCGGGCGTCTCAGCCTTGTCGCCGGAAAGGAGCGCGCCGCGCTTACGCTTTTTATGGATTTTGACGAAAGCCTTGAGATGACCGGTTTCAGTTTTCACGCTTCAAAAATACGGGTTGAGAAAAACATCACCTACCCTGAGGCGGATGAGATGATAGAGAGTTTGCCGGAATGGAAAACGCTTGAACGGATATGCGAACATTTGAAAAAGCGGCGGGATGAGAACGGCGCGTTTTCGCCGCGTCTTGCGGAGTTGAAAATAAAAGCCGCCCCGGACGGAAGTGTTGAGGTTTTTCCCGCCCCTGAGGGCGGAGTTTCGCACGCGGTTATCGCGGAACTTATGATAGCGGTGAACCGGCTTTCCGCCATATTTCTCAGAGACAGGGAAGTTGCCGCGCTTTTCCGTTCCCAGCCGGTTCCCGTTTCGCCCGAAGCGAGGGAACTTGACACAAAAGACCCTCTGTTTCACATGAGGGTTGTGCGGATGTTAAAGCCGTCTCGCACGGGAGCGGCGGCACAGAGGCATTGTTCTCTGGGTGTGGAGTGTTACGCGCAGGTGTCTTCGCCGATAAGGAGATACAGGGATTTGGTTGTGCAGAGGCAGATAATGGCGGAATTAACCGGCTCCGCCGCGCTTGGGGAGACTGCCATTTTGCAAGTTGTTGCGGACACGGAGCCGGTTTTACACGCCAGAAGAGCGGCGCGCAGAAGCAGAGACAGGTTTTGGCTTTGCGAGCATTTCAAGCGGCTCGGCAAAGACGCGAGGTTTGAAGGGATTGTATCGCGGGCGGAAGACGGAAGGGTTTTTGTGTATCTGCCGGATTATTTTGCTGATTTCCCTCTGCGCGGCGCAGACGGAACTGATTTTAAGGTTGGGCAGAAGGTTACAGTCGCGGTGAAAGACGCAGACGGTTTGAAGAGACGGGTGAAGTTGAAAGTTGTTTGAAGGACACCACTTTTTCCCATCATTCCGTTGCCTCACCCCGTCATTCCGTTGCCCTCCCCGTCATTCCGTTGCCTCACCCCGTCATTCCGTTGCCCTCCCCGTCATTCCGTTGCCCTCCCCGTCATTCCTGCGAAAGCAGGAATCCAGTATTACATAACCGGTTGAATACTGGATTCCGTGTCAAGCACGGAATGACGGAAGTGGAGAAGCGTCATTCCTGCGGAAGCAGGAATCCAGTATTAATTAACCGGTTGAATACTGGATTCCGTGTCAAGCACGGAATGACGTTAGCCTTTAAGCGCCTTCATTATCTCTTCTATGGTTGTGTACTTAACCCTCGGTCTTCCCTCCACCTCTCCGCGTTTTTTCTCTTTCTCATCCACAACCGACCACTTTTGATAACTTATGTAAGCAGGCTTCCTCTCGTCAAGCAGGGCTTCTATGGAAACCGCCTTCTCATCCGGCGCAAACAAAACCCCCTTCTCCGCGTCCTCAATCATCAAATCAACCGTTTCCGCAGAGTCGGTTTTGTTTGTCCCTATAACCCCGGTCGCGCCTCTTTTTATCCACCCTGCGGTGTAAAGACCCGTAAGCGCGCCGCCGCCGGGGGCGTCCAGCACTCTGCCCAGCCCGTTGGGTATCACACCCGCGCTGTCGTCAAACGGCACATCTTTTAGCGCGATTCCCCTGTATCCAATTGAACGGAAAACTATGTCCGCCCGTATAGTTTCGGTCTCCCCGGTCGGCACGGCGCGGACGGTTCCGTCTTCCCGCCTCTCAAGACGGTTTTTTACAAATGTTGCACTTGCCACCCTTCCGTCTTTTCCGCTTTCCATCGCAACGGGCGATAACAGAAAACGCAGGTGGAGGGTTTTCTTTTCCCCGCTCTGTTCGCGGCGGGAAAAACTTTCCAGAATTTCCAATTTTTTCGCGGTTGCCGCGTCCGGGTTTTCTTCAAGAAACCGCTTTGAAACGGGGTCAAGATTCAAATCCTCCTCCCGCGTTACGGCAAGAGCGTCTTCAAGGGCTCCAAGTTCCCTGAGTTCGGGATTTGTGAACGCCGCCTGCGCGGGTCCCCTCCTCCCGATGATGTAAATCTCTCTTATGCCGCTCGCCTCAAGTTTTTTCATCGCGTAGTCTGCGATGTCTGTTTTTCCAAGTTCGCCTCCGCTCAGACACAAAATACGCGCCACGTCTATCGCCACATTTCCAACGCCGATGATAATGGCGCGGCTTCCCGACATTTCAAAATCCAATTCAGACGAATGGGGATGACCGTTATACCACGCCACAAACTCAGTTGCCGTGTGGCTTCCGGGAAGATTTTCGCCGGGGATTTCCATTCTTTTGTCCGTTTGCGCCCCGGTGGCGAAAACTATTTGATGATAGCGTTTTTTGAGGTCGGCAAGGGTTATGTCTTTTCCGAACTCAACAAAACCGAAGAAACGGAAAGACGGATGGGAGGCGATTTTGTCATACATCTTCGCCACCGTTTTAATTTTCTGATGATCCGGCGCAACGCCGTGCCGCACAAGCCCGTGCGGTGTGGGCAGAGTGTCAAACATATCTATCTGAAGCTCCGCCCCGCTTTTCTTTATAAGGCGGTCTGCGGTGTAGAAACCGGCGGGACCTGAGCCGACAATCGCGATATTCAGTTTTTGTTTTCCGCTTTCCATCTGTTTAATCCGCAACCCTCAAATCAACCCGTCTATACGCGCAAGTAGGTTATCAGTATAATTACAGCCGGGTTTTTTAAAATTATGCCGCGCGCCAATGTGGACAGAGAACATCTTCACCTGAAAATAGTTCAGGAGATCAGCGATTTTATGAATAAATCGACTGGTCTGGACACTATTCTCAAAGGTGTGGTCAACAAAATAAGCGAGTCTCTCCACTTCGCGGTCGTGTCAATATACATAACCGACACCGAGAGCGGAAACTTGCGTCTTATGGCAAACACCGGATTTAAGACCGAAAAAAAATCCGCAATCACCTTCGCCCCCGGAGAGGGGGTGGCGGGAATGATACTTGAAACCATGCGCCCGTTTGTGTCTATGAACGTGTCTCAGCACCCGAAATACAAGCCGGTTTTCGGCGCGGGCGAGGAAAAATACGATTGCTATCTCGGCATTCCCATTGTTTTGAACAACCGCTGTGTGGGCGTTCTTGTGGGGCAGACAAGCGAGCATCGCCACATAACTCCGGCAGAGCAAACGCTTTTTGAGATTATCGCCCTTCGTCTTGCGGGGCTTCTTGAAGTTGCCGACACGCTTGACCGTTTGCACACGCCTTCAATTCTTGAGCATAAGACCAGAACCTATCAGGGCACGGGGGCGTCTCCCGGAGTTGCCGTTGGAAATGTGTTTCTCATAAGGGGGCTTTTCGGGCGCGCCGGCGCGGGATTTTCCGCCCCTTTGACGGTTGAGGAAGAGAAAAAACGCCTGCTTGAAGCCGTCTTGCGTGTGGAGCGCGATATGAAGGAATTGATAGAGGTTTTGCGAAAAGACAACATTCTTTCGCCCGGAGAGGTGGAGATTTTTGAAGCGCATTTGATGTTGCTTTCAAGCGACAGCGCAGATTCGGTTAGGGGTGTGATTCTCTCCTTTCTTGAAAAGGGCGGGGTTACGGCTGAGAACGCCGTTGTTCAGGGAATTGAGTCCATTGCCGGAAGGTTTGAGCATCAGGAAGACCGTTATGTGAGGGAGAAAGCGCAGGATTTCAGAGACATTGGCGAGAAACTGCTTCACGAACTTGTGGGGCTTAAAACGCCGGACGGCGCGGAGGCGGGAACGCAGGGCGGCGCGGTGCTTGTGGCTCCTGAAATAGGACCTTCGTTTGTGTCCATGCTTGGCAAAAACAAGGCGGCGGGCGTGGTAACGGAGCGCGGCGGTGAAACTTCTCACGCGGTCATCATAGCGAAATCGCTTGGCATTCCCGTTGTGATTGGCATAGACAACATTTGCGATATGGTGAGTTCGGGAGACCGCGTTGTTGTGGACGGGCGCACGGGTTTTGTTTTTGTCAATCCTGATGAGACGCTTGAGAACGAGTATCTGGACAGTGGAAGGCGGATTGAGGAGATACGCCACTTTTTTGAGACTGACAAAAAGGCGGGAGAAAACGCGCTTGGCATTTCTCTTACGGCGAACATAGGTTTTCCTGATGATGTGGAGGCGGCTTTGCGGCACGGTGTTCGGGATGTGGGTTTGTTCAGAACGGAGTTTGCTTTCACGAGGTTTGAGAAATCCCCTGATGTTAAGGAGCAGACAAAAATATATTGTGATATGTCGAACCGGTTTGACGGGCACGTAACGGTGAGAACGCTTGATATCGGGGCGGACAAGATGCTTCCGTATTTCAACATTCCCGAAGAGGAGAATCCGCTTTTGGGGCTGAGGGCGATACGGTTTTCAATGGAGTATCTTGATTTGTTCAGAGACCAGATAAAGTCCATTGTTCTTGCCGCCGACCATGGGGCGCGGTTGAGGATTCTTCTTCCGATGGTGTCAAACATTTGGGAGGTTGAGACGGCGAAGCAGATAATGGATGACGTTGCGTCTGAGATAGGGCTTGCTGAGGAGGATATTCCGGAGCTTGGCGTTATGCTTGAGGTTCCCGCTCTTGTGCCGCTTGTTGACGAGTACGCGAAGATAGTTGATTTCATATCAGTAGGCACGAATGACCTTGTGCAGTATCTTCTTGCCGTTGACAGGAATTCAACCGCTGTTGGGCATCTTTACACATCGTTTCACCCTGCGGTTTTGCGGGTTTTGGATGAGATCAGAAAAAGCGCGGACAAGAACGGGACAGAGGTTTCCATTTGCGGTGAGATAGCGGGAAGTCCGAAGGGTGCGTTGCTTATTTTCGCTCTTGGCTACAAGCATTTAAGTGTTTCCCCGTACAGAATTCCCGTTGTGCGGTTCATATCGAACCGTATTAAGAAGGGGGTTCTCGCGGATTTGAGGAAAGAGTTGATGCTTCAAAAAAGCGATGCCGATGTAGAGCGTCTGCTCGCAGACCATCTTGAGGAGATAGACCCCTCGCTGATGGAATTGGGATAGAGGGGGAATTATGGTGTCATTCCTGCGGAAGCAGGAATCCAGTATTAATTAACCAGTTGAATACTGGATTCCGTGTCAGGCACGGAATGACGGAAGTGGAGAAGCGTCATTCCGTTGCCTCCTCCGTCATTCCTGCGAAAGCAGGAATCCAGTATTAGTTAGCCAGTTGAATACTGGATTCCGTATCAGGCACGGAATGACGGAAGTGGAGAAGCGTCATTCCGTTGCCTCCTCCGTCATTCCTGCGAAAGCAGGAATCCAGTATTAATTAACCAGTTGAATACTGGATTCCGTGTCAAGCACGGAATGACGGGAGTGGAGAAGCGTCATTCCGTTGCCTCCTCCGTCATTCCTGCGAAAGCAGGAATCCAGTATTAATTAACCAGTTGAATACTGGATTCCGTGTCAGGCACGGAATGACGGAAAGGCAAGTATCTTGACCTACCCCCATTCTTGTCCATAGACTAATCTTTAATAGAGTTTGGAGCACCTAAAATGTCTAAAACCGCAACCACTCTTATTCTGCTTTCTCTCTTACTCGCGCTTGCCGCGCCGCCCTCTTATGCACAAACAGCAACAACCGTTGTAGTCAACGGCTCTGAAGAGCGGACGGAAGACGACGGAAGCAACACAATAGTGGCGGAAACGGTCAACATTGTGAACGAAGGAAAAGTGTGGGCAAGCGGAGAGAATAGTTCGGCGATTGCTTCGGGAAATTCGGGAAACGTTACTATTATTTCAGGAGACGGAACGGGAGAGGTTTGGACAACCATTAGCGGCGTTTCAACAGTGAATGCGACAGGAACGGCGGAAATCAAAAACCTGAAAGTGTGGGCTAACGGTCGCTCAAGCAATGCGGCTAAGGCGGCAACGGCAATAATCAACGGAGCACAAGTTTGGACGAACGGAAACTTTTCAAGAGCCGTGTTTGCGACCACGGCGATTGTTCACGGCGCGGACGTTTGGGCTGACGACAGCATTGGAGGCATCGCTATTTACACACCGCTCGGAACAGCAACCGTAAGTAACAACTCGCAGGTTTGGGCTAACGGCGTTGGAGGCATGGCTATTTTCACACCGGGCGGAACAGTAACCGTAAGTAACAACTCACAGGTTTGGGCTGACGACATTGGAGGCATCACCATTTACGCACTGGGCGGGACAGTAAATGTAAGCAACTCGCGGGTTTGGGCTGACGACACTGGAGGCATGGCTATTTTTACAACGGTCGGGACAGCAACCGTAAGTAACAACTCACAGGTTTGGGCTAACGGCGGTGAAGGCAGAGCCATTTACGCACCGGGTGGAACAGCAAATGTAAGCAACTCGCGGGTTTGGGCTAATGGATTTGGAAGCACCGCCATTATTGCGAATAACGTAGAGATTGAAGGTTCTGATGTTTGGACGGAAGAAGATTCCTCCGTTGTTACAATCAGCTCGGGAATTTCAAGCGTGAACAGTTCAAACCTTACTGCTTATAAGGACGGAAAGGTTTTTGCTCTGGACGCAAGCGAGGGCGACATTGAACTCAACCTTCACAACTCAACAATCGGGTTTAATGGCGCAGGCGGAGAGTTTTTTAAGATTATTGACACAGAAGACAGCGGAACAGTAAACATTCAATCCCGCAACTCATCTTTCTGGATGGGAAAAGAGAACGCGGCTGTTTTCTCAACCATAGTAGAGGCGAACGGAACGGTAACAGACCGGATTGGTGAATTTGAACTGACAGACAGCATTGAAATTTCCGATATGAACAGAGTATGGACAAAAGGCAAAAACGGCGCCGCCTTCTCTCTTGACTACCAAGGGATGAATGATGTGAAAATCAGCGAATACTTCAACGCTCAACAGGCATGGACGGAAGGGGATAACAGCAACACAATCCGCATAAATACGGGAACCGGAGATGTCTCATTCGCCACCACCAGCAAGATATGGGCAAACGGCGCGAACAGTTCGGTGATAAGTGCGGAAACCGGCGGCGGAGATGCGAACATTGAAATAGGAGCAGACCATAGTGTCTGGACAAGCGGCGTGAATTCTGTGGCAGTTAAGGCAAAAGCAACCGGAGCGGGAAACGCAAGCGTCTACACCCGTGCGGGCGCAAGGATTTTCACAAATGCGGCGGATAGTGTGGCGGTTTTTATTCGGGCAGGCGGTTCGGCTGGAAGCAGTGGAGTAGAGTTAAACATTGGAAATGGCTCGGTTGTGTGCGGTGGTGTGTTTTCAGATTCAAGTGACTGCACACAGGGAGCAAATTCTTACGCCGTGCAGTTTGAGTCTGAGGAAGGAGATACAAAAATAGTAATCGGCGCGGGCGGCTCTATAGCGGGAGTGGTGTTGCTTTCAGAAAAACGCGATTTTATCTACAACAACGGTTCTTTCACGGGTTCGGGAACAACCGGAGACGGTGATGATACGGTTGAAAACAAGGGAACTTTCACCCTCACCGGAGATTTTGACATGGGAGACGGTGAAGACATTTTCCAAAACAGGGGCACAATAAACGGCACGGGTATGGTCATATACGGTGACGATGACGAAGTTGGTGGGCTTTCTACGCCCGCCCGTCATTCGTCCGCGCCCTCCCGTCATTCCGCATCCTCCCCTTCCCGTCATTCCGTGCCTGACACGGAATCCAGTATTCAACTGGCTAACCAATACTGGATTCCTGCTTCCGCAGGAATGACGGAGGGGGCAGGAATGACGGGGGAGGCAGGAATGACGGGGGAGGGGTCAGCAAGCGGCGACAGCCGTTTCCGCCTTTCCGCCGCCGCGCCGGAACGGGAGCCGGAACGGGTAACCATCAACTTTGGCGATGGCGATGACCATTTCATAAACGAAGGCACAGTAGTTCTTGGAGGCACGGGCGGCTTTAACGGCTTGGACAAAATAACCTTCGGCGTGAACTCAACCCTTGTTGTCTCGGCAGACCCTGAAGAAATGAATGACAAACCGCTCATAGATATTGAAGGCGAGATAACTGCGGAAGATATTGAGGGTTTTAGAGTCAGGGTTGATGTTCCCGGAACGCACGTAACGGAATACACAATTTTTGAAGCGGATGACTTGCCGGACGGCGAGGAAAGGCAGGAAGTTGTGGAGCGTCTGAATGCGGAAATAGGCGAAAGGGGAAGTGTTCAGACAGATGGAGACGGCAATCTGTTTTTGACAGCAATATCGTTAAAAGACGCCAGTTTGGATATTTATGACTCTCTCATCCAATCCGCTTACCGCGCAGACAGGAGTTTTGCCACAAAACTTTCAAGCGGTTGCGGTTACGGATCTGCGGCGAGTGATGAGATAGACGGAGATTTCTGGACTGGTTGTGTGTGGGCAACATCGGGCGGAAGATACACACGTTATTCTTCAGCAATTAACTATGATGAAGATGCCTATACCTTCACCGGAGGCGTTTCAGCTCCGTTCAACAGTATCCTTGTCTCGGTGGCAGGCGGTTATGAAATCTCAACCCTTGATATGGATGTGCTGACTGATGAAGGCAGGGCAGACGCAAGCGGAGAAGCGACAAGATTTATGGGCGGTATCTTTGCCTCCACAATAGTGGACAGATACATGGTTGACGGCAGGTTTCAGTATGTTTCTACGAGTTGGGAGTCAACCCGCTCTGATGGAGATAACCGTTACTCTGCGGATACAAACGCGACAGTATTCGGCGGCGCGCTTAGCGCGGCAATGCCGTTTTTGTCCGGCAGTTTCGCGTTATTTCCCCGCATAGAGATTGGAGCGTCTTATGTAACAGCGGGCGCGTTTGATGAGACTTCCTTAACAGACTCAGAAGAGGCAAGGGCTGATGCTTTCAAGGTAAAAGACACAAGTGAGATATTGGTATATGTAAGTCCGTCATTTGAGGCGCGTTCACCTTTGAGTGAAACGGTAAATATGAGAATTCGCGTGGGGGCGGATATACACATCTTGAACCCTGAAGCCGACCTTGAGGCAACTCTTGATGGCGGTAGCGTTCCCCGAAGCGGCGGGCAGGACCGGATAATGTTCAACTACGGCGCAGGTTTTGAATACACACCGTATGCTCCTCTGCGGGAATTGAGTGTAAGGATTGACTACGATGGCGGAATGAGCGCGAGTTTTGATACTTTCGTGCAAGAGTTCAGAGGCGGCGTTAATTACAGTTTTTAATACCCCTTCTGATTTGCGGAGGCAATGTTTTGTCTAAAAAATTATCCTGTATTATTCTGTCTACTCTCTTATTTGCATTTTCCGCGCCGTCATCCTCTTACGCGCAACCAGCAGTCTTCGAAATCTGTGGCGACAAAAGCATCATACCCAACGCAGTCAATTTAAGATGTATCTCCACAACCGGAAACGCAGTTATTATCCTGTACCTTCCTGGTGCCGAATTTACTGAAGACAGTGGCAACTTTAGTCTGCTCAACGCCACCGAAGCGGGTGCGGATGCAATCTTTAACACTCACGCTATAAAGATCACAACAACCCAAACAGGCGGAGATACTATAATTATCGGCGGCGCGGGAAACGCTGCTTTCAGAGCCGATGACGAAGCATTTACCATCAAATCTGGCGGCGGGAATGTTGTTACTATGACAGCCGGAACGGGTGATGCGAATATAGAAATTTACAATCAATCAAAAGTTCAAATTGAATCAACCGGCGGCGGGAACGGAATTGTCGCTTCAAGCGAAAGCGGAGATGTGTTTGCGGACTTCTCCAATCAAGGGAGAATCTATTCAGTTCAAGATGACGCGACCGGGTTTATCGCGACAACCAACGGCGGTGAAATCAGCGCGAATTTTGACGGTTTGTATTCAAGAATACTTATGTACCCCGTAGGCAATCACGGTGGCTCATCAGACGCCAAAGGCGCGACACTCACATCCACAAGCGGCGATATAAGTGTTTTGCTTACAAACTCCTCGGCAATCCTCGCCCCGTCTCTGGGAGATTCCCACGGCTTGGAGGCGGTAACGGGAGGGGACGGCGACATAAACATACATTTGCAAAATGGAAACGCCTGCATAGTCGGCAGAAACGGGGTTAAAGCCACTACTGTTGACGGAGATATAAACATATACCTGTCGAACGCGCTGATTCGCGGCATAGGCACAGGCGGACGGGCTTTGAATGCAACATCTACAAACGGAGATATCACAATCACAGGCGATGGCACGGGCAATATCAACTCTGTTAGTAACGTCGTCTATCTTGACACCAGCGGCGAGGCAAACATCAGCGGTGTCAGAATCGGGACAGAAGCCGGTACGGCTGTCGAGTCAACGGGAAACCTGACTGTTTCAAACGCAGAGATTTGGGCGAACGGCAATTCTAGCGATGCGGTGAAAGCACAGACGGTACATGTATCGGGCGGAATGATCTGGACTAACGGCTTTTCTAGCGAGGCGGTGAATGCACAGACGGTGTATGTATCGGGCGGAATGATTTGGACTAACGATTTGTTTAGCGATGCGGTGGAAGCACAGACGGTGCATGTATCGGGTGGAATGATTTGGGCGAACGGCAGCGGTGCATTGTCCTCAGAGACGGTGAATGTGTCGGACGGAATGATCTGGACAACCGGCGATGTTGATGATGCGGTGTCCTCAGATACGGTGAATGTGTCGGGCGGAATGATTTGGACAATCGGCGATTCTAGTGATGCCGTGGACGCAGATACGGTAGTGAATGTGTCGGGCGGAATGATTTGGGCTAACGGCAGATCTAGCGAGGCGGTGAAAGCACAGACGGTGTATGTGTCGGGTGGAATGATTTGGGCTGACGGCTCCCATGGCGCAGCGGTGAGTGCACAGACGTTAGTAAATGTGTCGGACGGAATGATTTGGGCTGACGGCTCCCGTGGCACAGCGGTGAATGCACAGACGGTAAATGTGTCGGGTGGAATAATTTGGTCTAACGGCTCGAATAGCCATGCGGTGAGTGCACAGACGGTAAATGTGCCGGGCGGAATAATTTGGTCTAACGGCTCCGGCATATTATCCAGTGCTGTGTTTCTCAGAAACATAGAAGGTCCAGCGGAGTTGAAGGTTGGAGGAGGCGCGGTTGTGTGCGGCGGTATACTTTCGGGTTCTGTCTGCACGGCGGGTGGCTCTGACGTGCATGCCGTGCGTGCTGATGACTTTGCAACCACTGGCGGAACGATAACAACCGAAGACGGCGGCAATATAACGGGCAGAATTTTGCTTTCAAAACACAACGATGTTTTCTACAACAACGGCTCATTCACCGGACACGGAAACACCAGAGGCGGCGATGACAGGGTTGAAAACAAGGGAACCTTCACCCTGACTGGAGACTTTGAAATGGGTGAAGGCGATGACACTTTTGAAAACAAAGACAGTGGAATGGTAGTTTATGGCAACCACTCAATAATCGCAGAAACCAAGCCTGACCCACCCTCCACGCAACAATCCTCTCCTTCCCGTCATTCCGCATCTTCACCTTCCCGTCATTCCGTGCTTGACACGGAATCCAGTATTCAACTGGCTAACCAATACTGGATTCCTGCTTCCGCAGGAATGACGGAGGGGGCAGGAATGACGGAGGGGGCAGGAATGACGGAGGGGGCGGGAATGACGGAGGGGGCAGGAAACAGCCGTTTCCGCCTATCTTCTGCAGACCCCGCCCCTGCGGACACAACCGCAACCATTAACTTCGGAGATGGCGATGACCATTTCATAAACAATGGCACAATCGTAATTCAAAACACAGGCGGATTTGCGGGGCTGGAGAAAATAACCTTCGGCGAAAACTCAACCGTAATGGTTACCGCAGACTCTACAGAAATGACAACAGA
The DNA here is from genome assembly GCA_965226585.1 of Thermodesulfobacteriota bacterium. Lineage (GTDB taxonomy): Bacteria > Desulfobacterota_D > UBA1144 > Nemesobacterales > Mycalebacteriaceae > Mycalebacterium. The sequence goes on from OZ245366.1 coordinate 1,256,922, forward strand.
CAAACCCCTCATAGAACTTGAAGGCGAGATAACTGCGGAAGATGTTAAAGACTTAAACATAAAATTAGCCAACCCTGAAAGACATTCAGACGAATTTTCTTTATTCAGTGAAACCGCCTTGCCAGACAGCGAAGCCGAAAGGCAAGAGGTATTGAGCATGATAAGCGGCGGGCTTGGTGAAGGCAGTAGCGCGGGGATGGATTCAAACGGCAACATATTTGTTGTGCTTGCAAATTCCGTCCACTTTAACTACTTGAGAAACTATGACGCGATGATTCAATCCGCTTACCAATCGGATAGTGCCTTTTCAGAAAAACTGCGAGGCAGTTGCTACGGCGGAGAGGCGGAAACACAAGATTTAAGCGGCGGCTGTCTCTGGGCAGACGCAGGAAGCCGTCACACACGGCACGACACAAAGGTTAAATACGGAGAAGATGCCTATGTATTTGCCGGAGGTTTGTCCATCCCCGCAGGGCAGTCCGCCGTGTCAATCGGCGCGGGTTATGAAACATCAGACTTTAACGCCGGAACGGACACAAACGCGGCGGGTGAGCGTTTTATGGCAGGATTATCAGTAGCAGGTGAGATTTGGAAAAGAATTATCGCAGATGCAAGAACACAGTTTGCAAAAGCGGCATGGGAATCAACATCCGCAAGGGGAGAAGATACCTACTCCGCAAAGACAAATATAACAACGTGGTCTGCCGCAATAGGGGCGGAAATGCCATTCTTTCCCGGTGGTGTATTTATGGTGGTTCCGCGTCTTGAAGCGGGAGTAGCCCGTGTATCTGCGGATGGTTTTACAGAAACCGGAGACATGCCTCTTTCTGTTGAAGGATTATCACAAACATATTTGCGTGTAACTCCATCAGTAACGGCTTATGCTCCCGCAGGGGAAAGTGTAAATATGTGGATGACCGCCGGAGCGGATGCTCACTTAACAGACCCCAAAACAGACTTAAAAGCCGCCTTTTCCCCTGATGACCCGGTAAATACAAAAGGCGGACTTGAACGCATAAACATAAGATACAGCGCGGGTGCAGAGGTAAGTCCGTTAAAAGGTGTAAGTGTTCGTGTGGCGTATAGCGGCGGTGTTTCCACTACCTTTGATACGCTTACGCAGACATTTACGGCAAGGTTCGGAGTGGCGTTTTAGAGACGCGGACGCGCCCACTCCGTCATTCCGTGCCTGACACGGAATCCAGTATTCAACTGGCTAATTTCATATATATTAAAAAAACAAACAAATGTCATTGCCACAAAAAATATTTTTTTTCTCTCGTTTTTCCTCACCGCTGTAACGCTTACGGCAATTGCACCTGTTCCCGCTTATTCGCAATTGCAATTCAATTATTGCGACAACCCTCCCCCTCCCTCTGCGACTTGCACCCCAGACAACATATACATCCGATTTTATCACGAACACATAAGAACCGTACTGCTTGAACCTCCGGACAAAACCTCCGTTGATGAAACAACCGTCCGTGACGGAACCATCACCATACTCTTTAACAAACAAGGCAGAATTGCATCAAGAGTACCGGATGGCGCGAACGGGATTTTGGCAACAACTGAAAACGGCGATATGACCGCAACTTTTGACGGACTGGGTTCGGGAATCTTTATGTATCCAAGTGGCAAACGCGACACCTACTCAAATGCCAGAGGCGCGACATTCACAAGCGATAGCGGCAATATAAGTGTTTTACTAACAAACTCTGGGTCAATCCTCGCGCCGTCTCTGGGAGATTCCCACGGCTTTGTGGCTCAAACGGGAGAGGACGGAGATATAGACATAGTGATGAAAAACGGGAACTCATGCATAGTAGGCAGAAACGGTGTTAAAGCAACTACTGTTGACGGAGATATACGCATAGAACTGTCGGGCGCGCTGATTCGCGGTATAGGCACAGGCGGATGGGCTTTGAATGCAACATCGGTAAATGGAGATATCACAATCACAGGCGATGGCACGGGCAACATTGCCTCTCTGAATCATAATAGCAGCGGCGTTTATCTTGACACCGATGGTGAGGCAAGCATCAGCAATATTGATATATGGACGCAAGGAGATGGCGGCACAACAATAGAATCGGTGAGCGGCTTGCGTGTAGTATCGGGAAACATCTGGGCTAACGGCTCGGGCGGCAATACGGTGGAAGCGGGAACTGTGAATGTGTCGGGCGGAGATATTTTTACGACAGTCCATAACAGCAATGCGGTGGTTGCGCAGGCGGTGAATATATCGGGTGGAGGGATTTGGACACTCAGAGGCGGGTCATCAGAGAGCATTTTCAGTACCGCCGTGCTTCTCAGAAACGAAGACGGGCAAGCGGAATTAACGGTTGGAGGAAGCGCGATTGTGTGCGGCGGTGCGCTTTCGGGCATAATCTGCACGGCAAGCGACTATGGCTATGCCGTGCGTGCTGAGACCCCGGCGGCGACCTATGGCACAAAGATAACAACCGAAGGTAGCGGCAATATAACGGGCAGAATTGGGCTTTCAGACAACAGCGATGTTTTCTACAACAACGGCTCTTTCACCGGACACGGAAACACCGGAGCCGGTGATGACAGGGTTGAAAACAAGGGAACCTTCACCCTCACCGGAGATTTTGAAATGGGTGAAGGCGATGACAGCTTTGTGAACATAGACGGCGGAATGGTAGTAGGCGATGACACTCACACAATAACGCCTACACCGACTACGGGAACACAATCCTCTCCACCCCGTCATTCCGCATCCTCTCCTTCCCGTCATTCCGTGCTTGACACGGAATCCAGTATTCAACTGGGTTACCCAATACTGGATTCCTGCTTTCGCAGGAATGACGGAGGGGGCAGGAATGGCGAGAGTGGGGAATGTCATTCCGCGCCTGCGTCTTCCACCCCGTCAGCAAGCGGCGACAGCCGTTTCCGCCTCTCTTCTGCAGACCCCGCCCCTGCGGACACAACCGCAACCATTAACTTCGGCGATGGCGATGACCATTTCATAAACAACGGCACAATCGTAATTCAAGATACAGGCGGCTTTGCGGGCTTGGAGAAAATAACCTTCGGTGAAAACTCAACCGTTATGGTTACCGCAGATTCTACAGAAATGACAACAGACAAACCCCTCATAGAACTTGAAGGCGAGATAACCGCAGAGGATGTTAAAGACTTAAACATAAAATTAGCCAACCCCGAAAGACATTCAGACGAATTCGCCCTGTTCAGTGAAACCGCCTTGCCTGATAATGAAGCCGAAAGGCAAGAGGTATTGAGCATGATAAGCGGCGGTCTTGGTGAAGGCAGTAGCGCGGGGGTGGATTCAAACGGCAATATATTTGTTGTGCTTGCCAATTCCGTTCACTTTAACTACCTGAGAAATTATGACGCAATGATCCAATCCGCTTACCACTCGGATAGTGCCTTCTCAGAAAAACTGCGCGGCAGTTGTTACGGCGGGGAAGCGGAGACACAACATTTAAGCGGCGGCTGTCTCTGGGCAGACGCAGGAAGCCGTCATACGAGACACGACACAAAGGTTAAATACGGAGAAGACGCTTATGTATTTGCCGGTGGTTTGTCCATCCCCGCCGGGCAGTCTGCCGTATCAATCGGCGCAGGTTATGAAACATCAGACTTTAACGCCGGAACTGATACAAACGCGGCAGGTGAAAGGTTTATGGCAGGATTATCAGTAGCAGGTGAGATTTGGAAAAGAGTTATCGCGGATGCAAGAACACAGTTTGCAAAAGCGGCATGGGAATCAACATCCGCAAGGGGAGAAGATGCCTACTCCGCAAAGACAAATATAACAACATGGTCTGCCGCAATAGGGGCGGAGATGCCGTTTTTCCCCGGTGGTGTATTTATGGTGGTTCCGCGTCTTGAAGCGGGAGTAGCCCGTGTATCTGCGGACAGTTTCATGGAAACCGGCGGCGGAGATATGCCTCTTTCTGTAGGCGGATTATCACAAACATATTTGCGTGTAACTCCATCGGTAACGGCTTATGCTCCCGCAGGGGAAAGTGTAAATATGTGGATGACCGCCGGAGCGGACGCTCATTTAACAGACCCCAAGACAGACTTAAAAGCCACCTTCTCTCCTGATGACCCTGTGAATACAAAAGGCGGTTTTGAACGCATAAACATAAGATACAGCGCGGGTGCTGAGGTAAGTCCGTTAAAAGGTGTAAGTGTTCGTGTTGCGTATAGCGGCGGGGTTTCCACTACCTTTGATACGCTTACGCAGACATTTACGGCAAGGTTCGGAGTGGCGTTTTAGTTTCGCCTCTTTACCGCACGCGCCATCTCCCTCTCGGCATCCTTCTTCTTAATATCCGCCCTCTTGTCAAACTTCTTCTTCCCCTTCCCCAACGCCAACTCCACCTTCGCGTAACCGCCCCTGAAATAAACCTTCGTAGGCACAAGCGCGAAACCCTTTATCTGCGTCTTGCCAGTCAACTTGTCTATCTCCCGCTTCTTTAACAACAACTTCCGGGAACGGGTCGGGTCGTAACCATCAATATCCGCCGCCTCATACGGCGCGATGTAACTCCCAACAAGAAAAACCTCGCCAGCCCTCGCTACGGCGTAACTCTCCTTTATGCTCGCCTTGCCGCCCCTTAACGATTTAACCTCGGAGCCGGTTAAAACCATTCCGGCTTCAAACCTCTCCTCTATGCTGTAATCCCTGTTAACCGTGGGGTGTTTGCATACCTGCTTCATCAAAATCAGTAAAAAGTTCCCGCCACTCCAAGAACGGTGGCGATAAAACTGACGGGAGCAAGATCTTCTATGGTGTCCAAACTGGTGTTGGCTTTCAATATCGTGTCTTTCGCGGCGTGATACAAATCATCCTCATTTACCAACTTCCCTATCGCGCCTTCACCCTCGTCTATCTTCTCAAGAATGGAATCCAAACGCGCCGCCGCACTGGACGCCTCACTTAAAAACTTTCCGGCGTCATCTATTATCCCGTCAAAATTATGCGGCTTCTTGCCGTCAAGAGAATCCCCCGAAAAAAGCATCTCGCCACTGCCGGACGGCAAAGAAAGATTTATGTATCCAGACCCAAGAAAACTGACAAGCCGTATTGATGCAACCGTGTCTGTGGTAACGGGAGTGTTTTTCGCTATCCGCGCAACCACCTTTATCCTCTCGCCGTCTTCGGAAAACTTTATCTCCTTAACATTGCCGACACGCACGCCCTCCATCTTTACAAGCGTCCCCTCGTTCAAACCGGACGCAGACTCAAAATAAATGTTCAGATTTTTGTAACTTGAAAAAAACGGCAGGCTTCCCGCGAACTCAAGCACAACAAGAACGGCAAGAATGCCGGTGAGGAAAAACGCGCCCGTCTTTAAATTTTTTCTTCCGCCTTTCACAATTCTTCCTCCCTCTCCGCTTCAAAGAAACTCCTTACAAGAGGGTCTTCACTGGCGGAAACCTGTTCAACCGTTCCGGTCTCTATCACCCTTCCGCCATGCATTATAGATAACCGCTCGGCAAGGGTAAAAGCAAGTTGTATGTCGTGCGTTACAATCATCTGCGTTATGCCGATATTTTCGCGTATGGCGACAATCAGGTCGCTCACGGCTTTTTTTGTGGCGGGGTCAAGCCCGGTTGTCGGCTCGTCAAACAGCAAAACATCAGGGTTTGTCAGCAAAGCCCGCGCTATGGCGACACGCCTTTTCATTCCACCGCTTAATTGTGAAGGCAAAGCGTCTTCCCTTCCCGATATGCCGACAACGGAAAGCGCGGCGCGGGAAAGAGCGGTTATCTCGCGCTCGTTTTTCATAAAAACCCGCTCCCTTAAATACAACTCCACATTCTCCGCCACCGTCATTGAATTGAAAAGCGCGGACGACTGAAACACAAGAGACACCGTTGCCCCCGCCTCAGAGGGAGGAAGCGAGTTTATCAGCACCTCGCCCTCATCCGGCTCTTCCAGTCCGCATATCTGGCGCAAAAGCGTGGTTTTTCCCGAACCGCTTCTGCCGATAACCACCATCATCTCGCCCGCTTTGACCTCAAGATTCGCCCCGCTCAAAACCTTAAGTTCACCAAAAGTTTTTGTTACACCTTTAACCTCAATCCCCGTAGGCTTTCCGCACAGATGCGCCATCAGTATTTCAAGGTCGCCGCTCATAACTTCCTACACTATCCCCGCCACAGACAACACTTTGGAGATGAAATAATCGCAAACAAGTATCATCACAATTGACGCCACAACCGCCCGCGTAACCGAAACCCCTATCTGGCGGGGTCCTCCCCTTGTTTTAAGCCCGATTTTACAGCATATCATCAGGATTACCAGACCGAAGAAAAGCGCCTTTATAACGCCGTTCAAAACCGTTTTGTAGGTTACGAAATCGCCGAGATTGTTGAAATACACAACCGCCGGAAGCGACACCTGAGGGTTTGTCGCGCTCACCACCGCGCCGCCTATCCAGCCCGTTACTATCATCAAAAGCACCAGCACGGGCATTGATATCGCGAAAGCCACAAGGCGCGGAGTTACGAGAAACTTCACGGGGTCTATCTTCATCGTTTGGAGCGCGTCTATCTCGTCATAAACCCGCATTGACGCCAGTTCCGCGGTTATCGCCGAACCCAGCCGCCCCGCGACAAGAATTGAGCACATAACGGGACCTATCTCCCTTGAAACCGCTATCCCCACAAGACCGCCAAGCGTTTCCTGTATGCCGAAACCGGCAAGCAGGGGTCCCGTCTGCAGGGCAAGCACCGCGCCGCTTGAAAGCCCGATTATCGCCGCCACAACAAGCGTGTCCGCCCCGATAACAACTATCTGGAACATCACCTTGTCTGCGTTCGCCCTGATGTCTTTGCACCAGTAGACGGACGAAGCAAACAGGGCGAGAGCGTCTCCCGTGAAAGCCGCGAACCGGTGTAAAACTCCCCGCTTCATAACTGTCTGCACATCTCCTCGCTTTTTACCGCCTCTCCAATCTTAACAGGCAAAAACAGAAATCTAATCTTCCGCGCTTCAAAATCCGAAGAATATCCAAGCGCGCCGCCCGCAACCAGAAACGATGACTTCTCGCACGATTTTCTGAATGAGAACGTTCCGAAAAGAAACGAAACCGCCGTTCCCTTTCCTTCCATCGTCCGCACATCAAGAGGCCGCCACAAAAAGGCGTAGTTTCTGTAAAGTTTTCCGCTTGACCCTATAAACGGCTCTATGGGCGAGAACATATGAAACCGCGCCGCCCCGCGCTCGTCCCGCTTGTAAGTGAACAGGGGCCAGAGGTCAACGCGAATGGACTGCCTTTTGTTTGTGTTGTGGGGAATCTCGCGCCGGATTTTCAGGGCGAGAAGAAAAGTGTCTTTTGTGGAGACGCTTGAAGTCAGGTTGAAGCGGACTGAGGTATAGAGGGGCCAGAGGATAAACCGCGTTTTTTTAACGCCGCGTATTTCCGATTTTTCAAAAAACGGGAAAAACCGCACCCGCCTTGAGTTGTCAGACTTGCTGAAATTGATAAGGGGCCAGGGCACATGATACGACTTCAAATTGGTTGCCGAATCCGTGCTTTTCTGAAACAGGGGCCACAGGTACATACGGTGCGACTGGGTTTGGTAGTCAAAACGGTAGTAGAACGGGAAAAACGCCTTGTAGTATCTATAATTGCGGTCTTCCAGTCTGCCCTTCTCTTTTTCCAGATACAGGGGCCACAGGGCGAAGCGCAGGCGCGAGTTAGAGTCTTTCACAGAGCCGTAAAGGGGCCAGAAGCGGAAGCCCTCTTTGCCGTCCGAATAGAAACCGATAAGGGGCCAGAGGATGTTGTGCGAAACCCCCGTTTCCGAGCGCGTTTGCAGGTAGAGCGGGAACATATACGTCTTCACCTTGCCGCCGAAATTGCCGTAGAACGGGGCGAATGAAAACAGGTTTCTTTCAGGCATTTCCGAAGAGCGGTAGAAAAGCAGCGGGTAGATTCTGAAACTTGTTTCCGTTATGGCGGCGGCTTCCACATCCCTTACCTCTCCGCGCAGGGATATCAGGTTGAAAAGAAAACCCGCGTTGTAGCCGTTGTGGTCTTTTCTGAAATTGAAAAACGGATACAGCAGTTCCACGTTGAGAGTCTCGCGCTGAAGATTTCTGCTGACATGAAAAAACGGTCTGAACCCGTATGAGCCCGTCTCTCTGTCGTCATTTCTTGTTTTTACATAGGGACCCAGTTCGTAGGCGGAAGTCTTTTCGCTTGAAAACCCGAAAGGGTCCGGCTCCATAACAAACGCGCTTGCGGGCGCGGATAAAAGAACGCACAACGCGAAAACCGCCGCCTTGATGACTGTTTTTTTCAAGATGGCTTAAACACCTTCCTGACCGTCTTTCCGCCCATAACGGTCATCACCTCGTAAGGCACGGTGCCGGCCCACGCCGCCACATCGTCAACCGAAACGCGCCCGTCTCCGAAAAGAACCACCTCATCGCCCACGCAAACGCCGGGAATATCCGTTACGTCAACCGTTGTGGAGTCCATACAAACCTTTCCCGCCACCGGCGCGGCGGCTCCCCTCACCGATACGTTTGCGCGGTTTGAAAGCGCGCGGAAATAGCCGTCTTTATATCCGGCGGGAACTGTTGCAAGCACAGACGGTTTTTTTGTTACAAATGTTCCGCCGTATCCTATGGGCTTGCCCGCCTCCACGCGCCTTATGTGCGCGACTGAAGTTTTTATGCTCATCACGGGCTCAAGCCCTTTTTTCTCAAACGAAGAGCCGTAGAGCATAATTCCGGGGCGCACGGCGTTTCCGAAAGATTCGGGAAACCTTTGCACCGCCGCGCTGTTTGCCATGTGTTTTTGCGCCGCCGCCGCGCCGCAGTTTTCAAGGGTGGAAACTGCGCGGTTGAAACGGTCTATCTGCCCAAGTGTCGGCTCTTTTTCAGGGGCGGAAGAATAAGCGAGATGGGTAAAAACGCCGTCAAGCCGCAGGCTTTTCATTTCCCGCGCTTGCCGGGCGAGAGCGGCGGCTTCATCCTCCTCCGCGCCGAAACGCCCCATTCCCGTGTCTATTTTCAAATGAAAGCCAACCTGTTTTCCGTTCTTCGCCGCAGATGATGAAAGGGATTTGAGGCAATCTGAAGTAAAAATGGAAAGCGTTATGTCCGCCTTTACAGACTGCTCAACCATCGCCCCCGGAACGGCTCCGAGAACAAGCACGGGAGCAGACACGCCCGATTCTCTCAATTCAAGTGCCTCCTCCATGGAGGAAACTCCAAGCATTGAAACTTGCGGGATTTGTTCAAGAACGCGGGATATTTCAACGGCTCCGTGTCCGTAAGCGTCCGCCTTGACGACCGCTATAATTCCGACATCGCCGCCAACCGTCCGCGCTGACAGTTCCACATTGTTTTTCAACGCATTTAAGTCAATTTCAGCCCATACACGGTTCATTAAATAACAAGGCGCTGCGGGAGATTAAAGGCCTCTGATTATGATAAGATACCACTTCAAGGAAAGCAACAGGACACCCCGCCAATATGAACCCCGCCGAGGCGAGATCAACTCAGATAATAGGAATTGTGCTTGCGACCCGTCTGCTGGGAATTTTTCTCATACTTCCGGTTTTCAGCCCCTATGTGATTGACTATCCCGGCTCATCTCACTTTCTCGCCGGTCTCGCGTTCGGAATGTACGCCCTCACACAGGCGGCTTTACAAATTCCATTCGGACGCGCAAGCGACAGGTTCGGGAGAAAGCCCGTTATTGTGGCGGGATTGATGATTTTCTGCGCGGGAAGCGTCTGGTGCGGACTTGCGGACGGAATATGGGAATTTGTCGCCGCACGGTCGCTTCAAGGTTGCGGCGCGGTCGGTTCCGTGGCAATTGCCGCCCTGGGAGACTCCACCAGACCGCAAGTGCGCGGACAGTGCTTTGCGGTAACGGGAATTATCATCGGGGCGAGTTTTATGGTGTCTATTGTCGCGGGTCCCGCCCTTGTGTCGTGGATTGATTTTCAGGGGCTTTTCTACATAACGGCGGCGCTTGGAGCGGCGGCGGCGGTTATAACCCTGCTGTTTTTTCCCGAAACGGAAAAGATGCCTGAGCGGTCGCGTGAGGGAGTTCTGTCTGTTTTGCGGAGACGGGGGGCGAGAAAAATTCTGCTCGGCGCGTTTTTCCTGTCGTCTGTTTTGAGCATATTTCTTTTTGTGTTTCCGCTTAACTGGGAAGAATCCGCCGGAGGGGAAATCTCGCGCATCTGGACGGCGTATCTTGCCGCGCTCGCTCCCGCCGCGCTGATTACTTATCCGTTTGTGAAACTGATGGAAAAGCGCGGCACGATGAACATACCGCCGTCTGTGGCGATGGTTCTGCTCGGCGCGGGAACGGCGGCGGCAATGGCAAGCGGCGGAAAAGCGGGAATGATAGCGGCGGGCGCGGCGTTTTTTCTGGGTCATTCCATATTTCAGACGCTTCTGCCCACCTTTCTCACAAGCATCGTTCCCGAAGGCGAGAGGGGAAACGCGAGCGGTTTTCTCAATCTTGCGGGATTTTCAGGGGCTTTTGCCGGAAGCGCGCTCGCGGGGCTTCTCTATGCGGCGGGAGCGGGCGCGGCTCTGGCTTTGTGTCTGGCGCTGATAGCGATATGGTTCTTTGCGGGCGCGCCTGAGCCGCCCGAAGCGGAGGCGGACAAAGCATGACTTTTGAACGGATTTATTCGGGAAACAAATCAGGCGGCAAACCCGTCATATCGTTTGAAATCTTTCCCCCGAAAACACCTGAGGGAATGGACAACCTTTCCCGCACTCTGGACGAACTCGCCGCCCTTTCGCCGGGATTCATATCGGTTACCTACGGCGCGATGGGAACAACGAGGGAAAACAGTTTTGAAATCGCCTCGCGCATAAAAGAGATGGGAATTGAGACGGCGAGCCACCTGACTTGTGTCGGCTCTTCAAGCGGCGAAATAGAGCGGATATTGGGCGAACTGCGCGAACGCGGGATAGAAAACATAGTCGCGCTGAGAGGCGACCCGCCCGGCGGAGGAGGAAGCTTTGTCGCGGAAAACGGCGGATACAGTTACGCAAACGAACTGGTAAGCCACATTCGGGATTTTGACAAAAGGGGCGGCGGCAAAAGTTTCGGGGTCGCCGTTGCGGGCTATCCTGAAAAGCATACCGAAGCGGAGTCTCTTGAAAAAGACATAGAAAACCTCGCGAAAAAAACACGCGCCGGGGCGGACGCTGTCATCACACAGCTTTTTTATGACAACGCTTTCTATTTTGACTACCTTCAAAAAGCGCGGAGCGCGGGCATAGAAACGCCCGTTGTGCCGGGTCTTATGCCGATAGTGTCTGCAAAGCAGGTGGTGAAAATAACTTCAATGTGCGGCAGTTCCATACCGAAAGGGATTATGGCGCGGCTTGAGGAATGTGAGAAAGAAAACCGGAGCGCGGAGGATGTGGGGGTAAACGTTTGCGCGGCGCAGGCTGAGGAACTTCTGGAAAAAGGCGCGCCGGGAATACACTTTTACGTTCTCAACAGAGCGGCGCAGGTGAAAGCCGTTTTGAACCGGCTCGGTTTATAAATCAGCCGTCAGGGGGCGAGACGCTCAACAACCCATCCGCCGCCGCCCATGCGGTAGCGGATTCTGTCGTGCATCCGGTTTTTTCTTCCCTGCCAGAACTCAAAAACGGAGGGAACAACGCGGTAGCCTTCCCAAAACGGCGGACGGGGAACCTTGTCCGTATTTTTGAATTCCTTTTCTCTTTGGGCAAACAACTCGTCAAGCTCGCTTCTGTCGTTCACAACCTCGCCCTGCGGCGAAGCCCACGCCCCTATCGCGCTCATCCGGGGTCTTGTGGCGAAATAGGCATCCGCCTCCTTGTCTCCGACCTTTTCCACTTTGCCCTCAACTCGCACCTGCCTTTCCATGGACACCCAGAAAAAACACATTGCGGCGCGGGGGGCGGATTTGAGTTCCGCGCCTTTTCTGCTGAGAGAGTTTGTGTAGAAAACAAACCCGCTTTTGTCCGCCCCTTTGAGAAGAAGCGTTCTTGATGACGGATTTCCGCCCGCGGCGGTTGAAAGCGTAAAGGCGTTTGGAAGGTCTATCCCAGCATTTTTCGCGTCTGTGTACCAGAGGTCGAACTGCTCAAAAGGGTCTTTTGAAACGCCGTTTTCATCAAGTGTCATAAGGTTGTATTGCCTGTCTGTTTTTGTCATCAGCCGCCACCGCTTAATTCGGAAAGCAGAAATTCGTCAAGGTTTTCGTCTTCAAACTCAAAACCCGCGTCCGCCAGTTTGCCCGGAACCGCCCTCGCGCTCGCGGTAATAACTTCCCCGCCCATCTCACCGAAAACAAGTTTTATAATCCCCGCAGGCACGGAAAGAAAAACCTTTCGCCCCACGGCGCGCGCAACGGCGCGAGTGAATTCGCGGTTTGTTGCCGGCGAGGGCGACACGATATTCACCGCCCCCGAAACAGTCTCGTTTTCCATCGCAAACTCCATCGCCCTCACCGCGTCTTTTAACGATATCCACCCCATATAGCCGCTTCCGTCTCCCGCCACCGCGCCAAGCCCAAGTTTGAAGGGCAGTTTCATAGTTTTAAGCGCGCCGCCCTTTGATGAGAGGACGATGCCGAACCGCAAATTCACAACCCTTACAGAAGGCGGAACCTCTTTTGCGGCGGCTTCCCACCTGCCCGCGACACGGGCAAGAAAACCCTCTCCCTCCGCGCTTTGCTCGTTTAGAATCTCATCCGCCCTGCTTCCGTAAAACCCCGTGGCGGAAGCGCAGAGAAACACCTTCGGCGGTCTGTTGAGACGCGAAAAGACAGACGCCAAATAACTCGCGCTCTCAACCCTGCTGTTCTCAATCTCTTTTTTGACTGATGAGTTCCACCTTCGCATTATGCCGTATCCGCAAAGGTTGACCGCCGCGTCCGCGCCCTCAAAATCCGCGTCATGGAAAAACGGACTGCCGCCCCGCATGTTTCTTTCAAGACGCTCAACATCGTGCCCCCGCGCCTCAAGAGAGGCGGCAAAAGCCGAGCCTATCAGACCGCCGGAACCGGAAATCAGCACTCTCACAGTTTTTCAATACTGTTTGATAAAGGGCGGGAAAGCAAACATCAGCGGGAGCCGAATGCGTCTATTATGCGCCCCTGATACATGGCGACCTGTTCGGGCGAAAGGTAGTAATGCGGCGCGCTCAGTATCGGCAAGTCAACATAAGCGGCGCACTCCTCAATCCTGTCTCTGCACTGCCGTGCCGTGCCGACAACGGCAAAGGTTTCAAGCATCTCGTCGCTAACATTTTCTATCATCGCTTCGATGTCTCCGCTGAAATAGGCGTCACGTATCTTTTCCGCCACATCCGCGAATCCGTGCAATTTGAACGGCTCTCTGTAAGTTTTGACTGTGGCGTAGAACGCGACTGTGGCTTTTGCGGCTCTACGGGTTTGCTCAACATCGCTGTCACCGCAAACGGCGCAGATAAAGATGGTTGACAGGGTAAAGTTCGCACGGTCTCGCCCCGATTGTGAAAGACCTTCAAGCAGGGCGGGAAGAACCCGCTCTTTTGTGTATTTTTCCGTGCAGACGATATGCCCTATGTATCCGTCAGCGGAACGGGCGGATTCCCGCGCCATATTTTCCCCGACCGCGGCGAGAAAAACCGGCACTTCCTCGCGGACGGGCTTAAACGGTCTTCTGAAACCTTTGATGTTGATGTTGTAGTGTTCGCCCTCATACACAACATCCGCCCCCTTGTGAGAGCCGGAAATGACGCGCCGTGCGATTTCAACGCACTCCCTGATTCTCGCCACCGGTTTGCCGTGCGTTTGTCCGTGCCACATCTCGTTTGTTCGCCGCGCCCCGGAGCCCAGCCCAAGTATCAAACGACCGCCGGACGCTTCGTCCAAGTCCATCGCGCTTATCGCCGTTATAAGCGGGCTTCGCACAAACGCGAGCGCGACTGATGTGCCAAGTTTAATTTTTGAGGTCGCGGGCGCGATAGCCGCGAGTTGCTGAAACGCTGTTCTGTAAAGTTCGGTTGTCCAGACGGAATGAAAACCCGCATTTTCCGCCGCGCGGGAGACTTCAACGATTTCCCTTATGGAGTGAGAGTCAACTATCAGTCCGAGGGGAATGTTTTTCACTCTTTCTTCTCTTTGTTGTCCTTATCTGCGGAAGAGTCAGCCGGCGGCGTTTCCGCTTTGGTTTCCTGCTCTGTCTCCGCCTTCGCTTCTTTCGCTTCTTCTTGCGCCTCCGCCGCTTTGTTTTCTTCCGCCTTCTCGTCTTTCGGCGGCGGCGCGGGAAGGTTTGATTTGCGCGGTGTTTTCTCGCGTGCGGACGGTTTGTATTCTTCCGCTACCAGTTCTATCCGCGAAACGGGTGCTTGGTCGCCCCTGCGGAATCCGAGGCTCACTATCCTTGAGTATCCGCCCGGACGCTGTTTGTATCTTTCCGCTATCTCGGTGAAAACCTTGCGCGCGACCTGCTTGTCTGTGATACAGCCGAATATGCGTCTTTTGTAGGAAAGCCCGTCGCCCGCCGCGCTATCTTTCGCGCCGTTTTTGGCGATGGTGATGATTTTGTCCGCGAAACGTTTGAGTTCTTTGGCTTTTACGTCAGTCGTCTGTATTTTCTCGTGACGGAACAACTCTGTGGCGAGGTTTCTTAACATCGCCTTTCTGTGCTTGGTCGTTACGCCAAGTTTTCTTCCCAGTCTTCTGTTTCTCATTTCTCAAACTTCCCGTATCCCTGACAGTTTTATGACTTGGCTACGCTTTCCCTCTTTCTGTCGTAAATCTCGCGGTTGATTTTCATGTCAAGAGACATGGACGGCGAGAGTGTTTTGAGTTTCGCGCGCACATCGTCAAGGGAACTTTTGCCAAAACTCGGAAGGTTGAGCAGTTCGCCTTCGGTTTTCTGAATCAGGTCGCCGACAAACTCTATCTGCGCCCCCATCAGGCAGTTGAGCGAACGGACGGAGAAATCCACCTCGTCAAGCGGGGTGAACAGAATGTCTTCATCACCCTTTACGGTGTATGCCTCTTCGGTCTCCTCCTCCTGATCCTGTTTCTGGTCGTCAAAGTTGATGAACTTCTCAAGTTGGTGGTTGATTATCTTCGCCGCGTACGCGAGCGCGTCTTCGGAAAGCACCGAACCCTTTGTCCACATCTCTATCACGAGGTTTTCGTAGTCGGTTTTCCTGCCGACACGCGCGTTTTTGATTGTGTAGTTCACCTTCGTAACCGGAGAGAAGAACGCGTCTATCGGAAGGTATTCCTCGCCCATTGAACGCGGGTTTTCCCTTTCCTCAACGGGCTGATAGCCCCTGCCGGTTTCAATGACAAGACTCATCTCAACCTTCGTTTTGTCCGACACGGTTGCTATGAAGTGGTCGCCGTTTAGAACCTCAACCTTGTCGGTTGATTTTATGTCCGCCGCCGTTATCTCGCCGGGACCCTGAAAAACAAGGTCAAGCACCTGCGGTTCTGCGGTTGTCGCCTTGAAGTTGACACCTTTGAAGTTGATGAGGATTTCCGTAACATCCTCCACAACTCCCGATATTGAGGTGAATTCGTGAAGAATGCCCTCTATCTTTACCGCCGTGATGGCGGGACCTTGCAGTGATGAGAGAAGAACTCGTCTGAGCGCGTTTCCCACCGTAACGCCGTAACCCCTTTCCAGCGGCTCAAAGCTGAACTTTGAGTAGAAAGGTGTAGCCGTCTTTTCGTCCTTTTGAACCTTTTTAGGTCTTACAAGTGTCGTCCAGTTATTTTGAAAATCTTTCAAATTCAGCCCTCCGCTTCAATTCCTCTAAAATTCGCCCGCTCTTTTGAACGGGACTTTTCATTAAACCCTTGAGTAGAATTCAACAATCAGGTTCTCGCTAATCGGAACCTGAACGTCTTCCCTCTCGGGCCTCCTGCTTACCGTTCCCTTGTATTTCTCCCTGTCCAGATTCAGCCACGCGGGAATGCCCTTCTTTTCGGAAACCCCCAGAGATTTGTTTATGCTCGGCATTTGTCTGCTCCGCTCCCGTATCTCCACAATACTGTCAGGCTGAACCCTGTATGACGCGACATCCACGCGGCTGCCGTCAACGGTGATGTGTCCAAGGTTCACAAGTTGGCGAGCTTCGTTGCGCGATGAGGCAAATCCGAGCCGGAACACAACGTTGTCAAGCCGCGTTTCTATGATGGAAAGAAGCAGGGAGCCGGTTACGCCCCTTGTTCTCACCGCTTCGCGGAAGTAAATCTTGAACTGCCTCTCCGTTACGCCGTAAATCCTTCTGGCTTTCTGTTTTTCCCTCAAACGCAGACCGTATTCCGTAACCCTTCTGCGTATCCTCTTGCCCTGCATTCCGGGCGGATACGGCTTTCTCTCAATGGCGCACTTGCTCGTAAGGCATCTTTCGCCCTTGAGGAAAAGCTTTTCGCCTTCCCGCCTGCAAAGTTTGCAAACTGCTCCCGTGTATCTTGACATATCTTTTTTGTCTCCCGCCTATACCCTTCTCTTGCCCGGAGGTCTGCATCCGTTGTGGGGAATCGGGGTAACGTCTCTAATTGAGGCGACCCTTATGCCCGCCGTCTGGATTGACCTTATCGCGGACTCTCTTCCGGGTCCGGGTCCTCTCACGTAAACGCGGGCGGTTTTCATTCCCGAACCGATTGCCCTTTTCGCAACATCTTCGGCGGCTATCTGAGCCGCAAACGGTGTTCCCTTCCTCGTGCCCTTGAAGCCTCTCGCGCCGCCGCTTGACCACGCGATAACATCTCCCTGAGGGTCTGATATTGTGATAATCGTGTTGCTGAAAGTGGCGTGTATGTTTATCACGCCGTCTTCAACAGATCTTTTTATCTTCTTTTTTGTTTTCTTTTTAGCCATTGTTAACTAATCCCGTTTCCTATTTGCCAACCTTCTTCTTCTTCGCTATCGCCGTGCCGCGCGGACCTTTTCTGGTTCTCGCGTTCGCCTTTGTTTTCTGCCCGCGAACGGGAAGCCCGGTGCGATGCCGGACGCCTCTGTAACAGCCAATCTCCACAAGGCGTTTGATGTTCATCTGCACATCTTTGCGGAGGTCTCCCTCAACAACGCAGTTTTGTTCTATAAAAAGCCGTATGTTCGTTACTTCCTTTTCGTCCAGATCTTTCGCCCTTTTTGTCGGGTCTATGTTGAGCGATTTCACTATTCCGGCGGCGGTAGTTCTGCCTA
The DNA here is from genome assembly GCA_965226585.1 of Thermodesulfobacteriota bacterium. Lineage (GTDB taxonomy): Bacteria > Desulfobacterota_D > UBA1144 > Nemesobacterales > Mycalebacteriaceae > Mycalebacterium. The sequence goes on from OZ245366.1 coordinate 1,274,104, forward strand.
TCCCGAATATGTAAGTCAGGGAAAACTCCACCCTCTTGTTCAGGGGAATGTCAACGCCGGCTATTCTGGGCATATCCCGTTCACCCCTGCCTCTGCTTGCAACGCTTGTTGACGCAGATGACCCTCACAACTCCTCTGCGTTTTATAAGCCTGCATTTGTTGCAAATTTTCTTTACCGATGACCTTACTTTCAATTTACTCTCTCCGGTCTCATTCTGTACGTAATCCTGCCCCTTGAAAGGTCGTAGGGCGATATCTCAATCTTTACCTTGTCTCCGGGAACTATTCTCACAAACCTCGATCTTGCCCTTCTCATTTTACCTGAAACATAGGCAAGCACACGCGAACCGTTTTGCATCTCAACCCTGAACATCGCGTTGGGCAATGCCTCAACAACCGTTCCTTCAAACTCTACCGCGTCATTCTTTCCCATAAATATCTCTTTCCGTTCCCTCTCAGTTAAACATCGTCAGCACTTCGGGACCGTTTTCCGTGATGGCGACTGTGTGCTCAAAATGAACGGACATTTTACCATCACTTGTAACAACAGTCCAATTATCCGGCAAAGTTTTTACATCGGGAGACCCCTCGTTCACCATCGGCTCTATCGCGAGAGCCATACCGGGACGCAAAAGCGCGCCGCCTGAACCGTCTCCTCCGGGCGGAACAAAGTTGGGAACCTGCGGCTCTTCGTGAAGTTTTTTCCCTATGCCGTGACCCACAAAAGCCTTGACGACAGAAAAACCGTTTTTTTCCACATGGCTCTGTATCGCCCCCGATATGCCGTAAAGACGGGCGGATGGGCGCGCCTTTTCTATGCCTCTCTCAAGCGACTCTTTTGCGATTTTCATTAGACGCTCTCTGCCCGGAGCAACGCGCCCGACCGGAACGGTGATGGCGGAATCTCCGTGAAACCCTTTTACAACCGCACCGAAATCCATTCCCACTATGTCGCCCTCTTTAAGAACCCTGTCTTTTGACGGTATGCCGTGAACAACCTCTTCGTTGACGGCAACGCACACCGAGCACGGAAAGTTCATATACCCTTTGAACGCGGGACGCGCCGACCGTTTTTCGGCAATCTCTTCAGCAACGCGGTTGAGTTCCCACGTGGAAACACCGTCTCTCGCGGTTTCGCTCAATGTTTCAAGAACCTCTGAAACAACAGCCGCCGCCGCTTTCATGCCATCCAGTTTCTCTTTTATCTCGCTTGACGTCATCTTCTTCACAGCAAGGAAACCACCGAGTCTATCCTCCCCCTGACTTCCTCAATCGCGCCGGTTCCGTCTATGCCGTGAAAAACCCCTCTGGATTTGTAGTAATCGGCAAGCGGAAGGGTCTGCTCGCGGTACACGTCAAGACGTTTGCGGATAACGGATTCGTTGTCGTCTGTCCGCCCCTCAATCTCCGCCCTTTTCAAAAGCCGCTCAACCACCTCGCTCTCGTTCACTTCAAGAGAGATAACGGCTGAAATCTTCATTCCCTGTTTTTCAAGCATCTCGTCAAGGGCGCACGCCTGCGCGGTGGTTCGCGGAAAACCGTCAAGAAGAAAACCCCCGCCGCCAAGCGCGTCCGTTTTCTGCCTGATAATCTCTATCACCACCTCATCGGGAACCAGTTTGCCCTCGTCCATATAAGTTTTCGCCATAAGCCCCGTTTCGGTTTCGTTTTTGACCGCCTCCCTCAGAAGGTCGCCCGTTGATATGTGCGCCGTGCCGCGGGCACTCACTATGAAATCCGCCTGTGTTCCTTTTCCCGCTCCCGGCGGTCCGAATATTATCAGATTCATTTTCCGTCCTCTCCCGTGTTTTTTCTTAGAAACGTCTCCTGCGGCGTCCGGCTTGCGCTCCGCCCCGGCTGCCTCCCGCCCCTGAAAACGATTCGTAGTTGCGTGTGATGACAAACGACTGAACCCTCTGCATAAAATCAAGCGTTACCCCGATGATAATCAGAAGCGAAGTGCCGCCGAAGTAGAAAGGCAGATTGAACGGGTCTCTCTGGAGAAAGCTGGGAAGCACGCAGACGGCAACAAGGTATATGGAACCGATAAGCGTTATCCTGTTGAGAATTGTGCCAATGTATTCCGTTGTTTTCGCGCCCGGTCTGATGCCCGGAATGTTCGCGCCGCTGTTTTTTACGTTGTCTGAAAGGTCTGCGGGGTCATACACGATGCCGGTGTAGAAAAACGAGAAAAACACTATCAGCACCGCAAACACTATGTTGTAGAAAAGAGGATTCTGAAGAACGCCCTCTGAAAGAGTTCTGACAAGCGGGTTGTCCGTTACCACAAGCAGGGTGGCGGGGAATATCAGCAGAGACGAAGCGAATATGGGCGGAATAACCCCGGACGGGTTTATCTTGAGCGGAAGGTGGGTCGCCTGTCCCTCCATCATCTTTCTGCCCACAACCTTTCGCGGATGCTGAATTGGAATCTTCCTTGAAGCCGTCTCAACAAAAACGATAACACCCATGACGATTATAAGAAAAACCGCTATTAAAAGCATTCCAAGCGCGGTTATATCGCCGCCCTGCACAAGCCGCCCCATGTTCCACAGCGCGCCCGGAGTTCCGGCAAGTATGGACATTGTGATTATCAGCGAAACGCCGTTGCCAACCCCTTTTTCCGATATCTGCTCTCCGAGCCACATAACAAGCATGGAGCCGGACGTGAGCGTCAATATCGCGCTCAGGCGGAAGCCGAGCCCCGGAGTTTCGGAAGCGCCGCCTTCAAGGGCGAGAGTCAGAACAGTCGCCTGAATAATGGATATCGGCACAGTTCCGTAGCGGGAATACTGGTTTATCTTCCTTCTGCCCGCCTGACCCTCCTCTTTCTGCATCGCTTCAAGCGAGGGAATCGCCTTCACCATAAGAGACATCAGAATTGAAGATGTGATATAGGGAATAACGCCGAGAGCGAAAATTGACGCCTGTTCAAGAGCGCCGCCCGAAAACATATTAAAAAGGTCGAAAACCGTTCCGCTCGTGCGCTCAAACAGTTCCGCAACTTGTGTCGGTGAAACCCCCGGAACCGGGATGAAAACCCCCAGTCTGTAGACGAGGATTATAAAAAGGGTGATTAGCAGCCTTTTGTTAAGTTCGGAAATGCGGGGAGCCGATGAAGAAGCCGCGCTCATACAAACTCTACCTTGCCTCCGGATTTCTCTATCTTCTCAACGGAAACCCCGCTCGCGGCGTTCACCACAAGGATCAGCTTTTTCTTAACCTCTCCGTTTCCGAGAAGTTTTACCGGACGTTTGCCGCTCACAAGGTTCTCTTTGACAAGCGTTTCGGAATCAACTGTCGCGCCGTCATCAAAACGTTCAAGCGCGCTCACGTTGACGGTGTCATATACGTTTCTAAATCTGTTTTTGAAGCCCCTTTTCGGAATCCTCATTTTGAGCGGTGTCTGTCCGCCTTCAAACCAAAGGGAAACGCCTCCGCCCGTTCTGGAGCCCTGCCCCTTCTGCCCGCGCCCCGAAGTTTTGCCGCGCGAACCCGCGCCCCTGCCGACTCTGCGGCGGGATTTTGCTGAACCTGCTGGTTTGGGAAGTCTGTCTAACACTGTTTCTACCTCTAAACTCTGTAATACGGCGGAAGGTCAAGGTCTGAAACCTGCCGGTCTCTCTCCGCCGCAATGTCTTCGGGAAGGGAAAGCATGGAAAGCGCCTTCATAACCGCCGCCACAACGTTGATTGGATTTCTTGAGCCCACAACTTTGGAAAGTATGTCGTGTATGCCCGCAAGGTCTGCGACCGCACGCACGGCTCCGCCGGAGATAACCCCGGTTCCGGGAGCGGCGGGCAGAAGCACAACACGGCTTGAAGAACTCTCGCACGTAACCTCGTGCGGTATGGTTGAGCCGCGAAGCGGAATTTTTATCAAGCTTTTGCGCGCCTTGTCCGTCCCCTTCTTAATCGCGCCCGGAACCTCGTTTGATTTGCCGAGACCATAGCCGACTATGCCATTTCCGTTGCCCACAACCGTCATCGCGGTAAAGTGGAACCTTTTTCCGCCCTTGGTAACTTTGGCGACACGCCTTATGTCCACAACCTTCTCCTCCAGTTCAAGACCGGCGGGGTCGATGTATTTAGGACTGAAACCGGAGCCGATTATACTGCTGTTAGAATTCAACGCCTTTCTCCCTGAGTCCGCTCGCAAGAGATTTAACCCTTCCGTGAAAAGGGTATCCGCCCCTGTCAAAGACCGCTTTTTTTACGCCCCCGTCAACTGAAATCTGCCCGAGGTACTCTCCAACGGCTTTCGCCTGTTCAACTTTTGAGTCGCTTTCTCCAATGCTTTTCCGTATTTCAGGCGTAAGCGATGACGCGGCAAACATGGTTTTGCCCTCAACATCGTCAACTATCTGGGCGTATATGTGCCTTGAAGATTTGAAAACGCATATTCTGGGAATCGCGGCGGTGCCGGATATAACCCTTCTTATCCGCTTGTGCCTTTTGTTTCTGAGGGCTTTTCTGTCTTTCTTCATTTCTTCACCCCTGACTTTCCAGCCTTGAGAATAATCCTTTCCGTTGAAAGCCGCACTCCCTTGCCTTTGTAGGAGTCCGGTTCGCGCAGTCTGCGTATCTTCGCCGCCGCTTCGCCGACAACCTGTTTGTCAATCCCTTCAAGAGTAAGTTTTGTTCCACGCGCCTCCACTTTGGCGGTAACGCCTTCAGGAAGCGGAAAGACAACCGGATGCGAATAGCCGAGAGACATCTTGAGGGCGTCTTTTCCCGAAAGTTCCGCCTTGTATCCAGTTCCCACTATCTCAAGCGTTCTTGTGAAACCCTCCGTAACACCCTGAACCGAGTTTGCTATGAGCATCCTCACAAGTCCGTGATACGACCTCGCAGACCTCGCGCCATCTGTTTTCACTTTTACGGCTCCGTCTGCGACTTCAACCTGAACCCCTTGCGGAACGGAAACAGGCAGTTCGCCTTTGGGACCCTTGACGTTCACAAGTCGCCCCGTCTGACTGACGTCCACCTTCTCAGGGAGAATCACAGGTTTGTTTCCAATTCTTGACATATCAATCACACCACCGTGCAGATAACTTCCCCGCCCACGCCGATATTTCTCGCGTTGCGTCCGGTCATTATGCCGTTTGAGGTTGAAAGTATAGCCGTTCCTATGCCCGTAACAACACGGGGAATTTCGTCTTTTCCTATGTACACCCTGCCGCTCGGCTTGCTAATTCTCGTTATCTCTCTGATGCTCGGAACGCCGTCTCCGGAATATTTGAGCGTAACCTTTATCTGACGGGTTACGCCTTCGCCTTCATCCGTGATTTCCGCAATGTAGCCCTCTTCCTTGAGAACCCTCGCAATCTCCCGTTTGATGCCGGAGTGGGGAATTGAAACGTCCCCGTGCCGCGCCATAAGGGCGTTTTTAATTCTGGCAAGCATGTCCGCTATTGGATCAGTCATTTTCTTTATTTCCCGGCGGTTTAGAAACTCGCCTTTCTCACTCCCACAATTTCACCCCGGCTCGCGAGTTCCCTGAAACACAGACGGCAGATGCCGAATTTTCTCATAAACGCGCGGGGTCTTCCGCACAGGGAACAGCGGTTGACCTTCCTGACCGCATACTTGGGTTTCCTCATGGATTTTTCCCAAAGTGATTTTTTAGCCATCTAAGCGTCCTCCCTGGAAAAAGGCACGCCCAGTTCCTCAAGCAGAACTCTTGCCTCGCCGTCGTTTTCCGTTGTTGTTACAAAAGTTATGTTGAGCCCCTTCACACGCGCAACTTTGCTGTAGTCAATTTCGGGGAATATGATGTGCTCTTTGATTCCGAGCGTGTAGTTGCCGTTTCCGTCAAACGATTTCTTGTTGACCCCTCTGAAGTCTCTGACTCGCGGAAGCGCGAGATTTACAAGGCGGTCGAAAAATTCGTACATCATCGTCCCTCTCAGCGTAACGGCACAGCCGATGGGCATATCTTCACGGAGTTTGAAACCCGCTATGGATTTTTTGGATATCGTTACCGCAGGCCTCTGCCCCGCTATAAGGGCGAGTTCGGCAACCGCTTCTTCCACAACCGTTTTATTGCGTCCAGCTTCGCTCAAACGCCCCAGCCCCATGTTCAGAACTATGCGCTCAAGGCGGGGAACCCTCATCGGATTGGAGTAAGAGTTTCTCTCCATAATCCGGGGAACAACTTCCTCGTTGTATATCTTCTTCATTCTTGGTTGCGCGCCAGACATCATACCTTCTTCCCCGTTTTGCGGTTCACTCTGACCTTTTTGCCGCCTTCATCCGTGTAGCCCGCTTTGACGGGGGAAGACTCCTTTGAATCGTAAAGCATCAAATTTGAGATGTGCAGACTCGCTTCCTTGTCCACTATTCCGCCTGAAGGGTTGTCGCGGGTGGGGCGCGTGTGGCGTTTCACCATGTTGAGTTTTTGCACTATCGCCCTGCTTTTTCCGGTGAGAATGCCGGCAACCGTGCCGGTTTTGCCCTTCTCCTTTCCGGAAAGCACGATAACTTCATCGCCTTTCTTTATGTGGAACTTCACGTTTGCCACCGCTACACAACCTCCGGGGCGAGCGATATGATTTTCATAAAGCCCTTGAATCTGAGTTCTCTCGCTATCGGTCCGAAAACCCTTGTCCCTATCGGTTCCCTGTTGTCATCTATTATCACCGCCGCGTTGTTGTCAAAACGCACGTAAGTGCCGTCAGTCCTTCTGCTCTCTTTTCTCACGCGCACAACAACCGCCTTGCACACATCGCCCTTGGAAACTCTGGAGTTCGGCATCGCCTCTTTAATGGACACCACCACCACGTCTCCCAGACGCGCAAACCTTCTTCTGGAGCCACCGAGAACCTTTATGCAGTAAAGCCTCTTTGCTCCCGTGTTGTCAGCGGAATCAAGATATGAACTTGACTGAATCATTCTTCCGCTCCGCCCTCACCGGCAAGCACGGGATTTGCCTTGCCAACGATTTTGCCAACTCTCCATCTCTTGGTTTTGCTCACGGGCTTTGACTCGTATATCAGTGCCTTGTCTCCAACTTCGCACTGGTTTTTTGCGTCATGAACGACGTAGCGAACCCGCTTTTTGATAGACCTGTTGTAGAGGAGGTGCTTCTTTGTTGCCATAACGTCCACAACGGCGGTTTTGTCGGAGCCGGTTTTTACAACCGTTCCGATAAGCGAAGTAAGACGCCCTCTTTTTGACTGTTGTTCAGACATTTTATCCTTCCGTGTTCTCCGGTTTATTCTTCCTCTCAAGTTCCGCCCTCACCGTCCGTATCCTCGCTATGTCTCTTCTGAGAATCTTTATCTTCGCAAAAGCTGTGGTCTGCTTCGTTGAGACCTGCATGCGGAGATTGAAAAGGGAGGAAGCCAGCTCGCGCTCCTTTTTGTTGAGGTCGCCGACCGTTAACTCTCTGAGTTTAGCAGGTTTTTCAGCCATTATACAACATCCTCGCTGCGCTCAACCGTGCGCGTTTTCAGGGGCAGTTTGTGGGAGGCGAGCCTGAAAGCCTCTTTGGCGAGACTTGTGGGAACGCCGCTCAACTCATAAAGCATCTGTCCGCGTCTCACGGGAGCCACATATTCCGACAGGTCGCCCTTTCCTTTTCCCATCCTCGTTTCGGCGGGCTTTTTCGTAAGCGGTTTGTCGGGGAATATCCGTATCCAAAGTTTCGCGCCCCTTTTCACATGGCGGGTTATTGCTATCCTCGCCGCCTCTATCTGCCTTGAAGTGAGACGCCCGTTCTCAAGCGTCTGGAGACCGAACTGACCGAAATCAATTCCGGTTCCTCTGGTCGCCGCGCCGCGTATACGCCCCTTGAACATCTTGCGGTATTTTGTTTTTTTAGGTTGAAGCATTGCGTTTCACCGTCAGGAAGATGCCTTTTTCTCTATGATGTCTCCTTTGAATATCCAGGTCTTGATGCCGATAACCCCGTATTTGGTCTTTGCCTGAGCAAAGCCGTAGTCTATGTCCGCTCTCAATTTCGCAAGGGGGATACTGCCTTCCTTGTACCATTCTCTTCTGGCTATCTCCGCTCCGGCAAGCCGCCCCGCCGCCATAATTTTTATCCCGAGTGCGCCGGTTCTCATGGCGGATGAAATTGCCTGCTTCATCGCCCTTTTGTATGCCACCCTGCGCTCTATCTGAAGCGCGACATTTTCCGCGACCATTTGCGCGTCTGTCTCGGAACGGCGGACTTCTTTGATGTCCACAACCATTTCCTTGCCCGTTTGCGCCTGAAGTTCCTTGCGTATTCTCTCAATCTCCTGCCCGTTGCGCCCTATGATGATTCCGGGACGAAGGGCGTGTATGACGACCTTGACCTTTTTCTGAATGACGCGCTCTATCTCAATCCGGGAAATGCCCGCCTGATAGAAATCCTTTTTGAGAAATCTCCGTATTCTGATGTCTTCGTTCAGCATTTCCGTAAAAGACGCCTTCTCCGCATACCATTTGGAGTCCCAGGTTTTCGTTATGCCTATTCTCAGACCTATTGGATTTACTTTCTGTCCCATATTAAAGCCCCTTCCTCTCAAGCACTATTGTGATATGGCTTGTTTTTCTTTTTATCTGAAAAGCCCTTCCCATCGCCCTTGCCTTGAACCTTTTAAGAGCGGGGCCTTCATCGGCGTACGCCTCTTTAATGTAAAGTTCATCCGGCTCCGGAAAGCCCTTCTCCGAAGCATTTGCCACTGCGGACTTGAGAATTCCGGCGATAACCGGCGCAGACCTTTTACGCAGAAGGTGAAGCACCGAGAACGCTTCCTCCACATTCCTGCCCCTTATAAGCGGAAGAACAAGGCGAACCTTGTCGGGAGACATTCTGTAATATTTGAGAACGGATTTTGAAACCATTTGAAAAACCCCTATCTTCCCACCTTGGATTTTTTGTCTCCGCCGCCGCCGGCCGCGTGTCCCTGAAAACTTCTTGTCGGCGAAAACTCTCCGAGTTTGTGCCCTATCATGTGTTCGTTAACCGACACGGGAATAAACCTCTTGCCGTTGTGAACGGCTATTGTCAGCCCTATCATCTCAGGTATCACCATTGATGAGCGCGACCACGTTTTGATATACGCGTCGCTCTTTTTCTGCTCTTTTGCCGCGAGCACCTTCTTGAGAAGTTTCTCGTGAATAAACGGCTGTTTCTGTTTTGCGTCTTCTGTCATGGTTAATCCATCCCGTACCCTACCCTGCGGGGCCTTACTATGTATTTGTCCGTCCTTTTGTTCTTTCTCGTTTTGTATCCGATGGTTATCCAGCCCCAGGGGGAAACGGGGTGAGGATTTCCTTTCGCGGCTTTGCCCTCTCCGCCGCCGTGAGGGTGGTCAACGGGGTTCATCGCCACTCCCCTGACGTTGGGTCTGCGCCGTCTGTGCCTGTTTCTTCCGGCTTTTCCGATTGTTACAAGTTCATGCTCTGAGTTGCCAACTTTTCCGACTGTCGCCATACATTCAAGGCTTATCATCCGTATTTCCCCTGACGGCATTTTAAGAAGCGCGCGTCCGCCCTCTTTGGCGGTTATCTGCACCGAACTTCCCGCGCTGCGGGCTATCTTGCCGCCGCCGCCCGGGCGAATCTCAACGTTGTGAACAAACACGCCCGTGGGGATATCTTTCAGTTTCAGCGCGTTGCCCGATGTAACTTCGGAACCTTCGCCCGAAAAAATTGTGTCTCCAACCGACATTCCGTCGCAGGCGATAACGTATCTTTTCTCGCCGTCTGCGTAGTGCAGAAGCGCGATTCTGGCAGATCTGTAAGGGTCGTACTCTATTGACGCGACCTTTGCGGGAACTCCGGATTTTGCTCTTTTGAAGTCAACCTCGCGGTAGAGCCGTTTGTGCCCGCCGCCCCGGTTGTAACTTGAGATGCGTCCGCCGCTTCCTCTTCCCGCCTTGTTGGGTATGGAGGCGGTGAGCGGCTTGTGCGGGGTGGATTTCGTCACTTCGGAGAAATCTTCGCCCGTTCTGAAACGCGTTCCCGGAGATGTGGGTTTGAACTTTCTTATTCCCATTTATACGCCCTCAAAAATTTCTATCTTTCCCTCAATTACTTTGACATACGCCTTTTTGTAGCCGGGTCTTCTTCCCGCCGCCCCGCGCGCCCGCCTGACAGTTTTGCCGGGCATAACGGCGGTTCTAACCTTGCCGACCTTCACACCGAACGCCTTTTCAACGGAATCCTTTATCTGATGCTTGGCGGTTCTCTCGTCAACCGAGAAAACGTACCAGCCGTTTTCACGAACAGACAGACTCTTCTCCGTAACAACGGGAGACTTGATGATTTTATACGGGTCGTTCAATGCTCAAGAGCCTCCTGTACGGACTTGACCGCATCCACGGTCATTATCACTCCGTCAAATCCCAGAGTGTCGTAAACATTCACTCCTTTGTCCGCAAGAATCTTCACTCCCGGAATATTGTTTGCCGATTTCGCGAAGTTCTCCCAGTTGCTTCCCGGAACATCCACAAAAAGCGCGCTGGAAACCCCGAAAGCCTTCATCATTTCGGCGACCTGTTTTGTCTTTATTTCGGGAAGGCTCAAGTCCTGCACAACCGTTATCGCGCCGTCACGGAACCTTGCCGAGAGGGCAGACTTGAGAGCCTGTTTTCTTACCTTGCGCGGAACTTTGAAAGACCAGTCTTTGGGTTTGGGACCGAAGGTAACTCCGCCTTTTCTCCATATAGGGGAACGGGTGGAGCCGTGCCTTGCGCGCCCTGAGTGTTTCTGCTTCCAGGGCTTCGCGCCGCCGCCTCTCACCTCGCCGCGCGTTTTGGTTGAAGCGGTTCCGCTTCTCGCCGCGGCAAGCTGCCACCTGACGACAACCTGCATAAGGTCTTCTCTGACGGCAGACTCAAAAACATCGCCTTTGAGGTCAAGTTTGCCGACCGGAGATTTGCTCATGTCATATACTTCAACCGTCGGCAACAGACCCGCCTCCTTTTACAGAATGTCTTATAAAAACCCCCGAACCCCTGTGCCCCGCAACGGAGCCCTTAACGGTTACAAGGTTCTTTTCCCTGTCAACCGACACAACTTTCAAACCTTGAGAAGTTACACTGCGTCCGCCCGCTCTTCCCGCCATCTTTATTCCCTTCCACACACGCGCCGGATATGACGCCTGCCCGATTGAGCCGGGTCTGCGGTGCGCCTTTCCGCCGTGCGAAGCGGGCTGTCCCGCAAATCCGTGCCTTTTAATAACGCCCGTAAAACCTTTTCCTTTTCCGGTTCCAACCACGTCAACCTTGTCTCCCTCTTTGAAAAGATCTGCGGTGAAAATGTCTCCCGGCTTTATATCTTCGCCCTCGCAACTGACTTCAACAATACGTTTCATTGCCGGAAGCCCGGCGGCGGAGCAATGCCCGGCGGCGGCTTTATTCGGGGTAAAATCTTCCCCGTATCCGATTTGAACCGAGTTGTAGCCGTCTGTATCTTCGGTTTTTTTCTGAATCACGTAGCACGGACCCACCTCAAGAACCGTAACGGGAACAAGCACGGAGCCGTCCTGAAACACTTGAGTCATCGCCACTTTCTTTCCTATAAGTCCGCCTATCATTTTTTCTGCCGCCGTTTGTTATGTCAGTTTGATGTCAACATCCACGCCTGAAGCCAAATCCAGCTTCATGAGTTCGTCAACCGTCTGGTGTGTCGGCTCAAGTATGTAGACAATACGTTTGTGAGTCCTCACCTCAAAATGCTCCCTTGAATTTTTGTTCACGTGCGGGGAACGCAGAACGCAAAACCTGCGTATGTGCGTGGGAAGCGGAAGGGGACCTGAAATTCTGGCTCCCGTTCTCTTCGCCGTGTCCGCTATCTCAAACGCCGACTTGTCGAGGAGACGGTGGTCGAACGATTTGAGTTTGATTCTTATTTTTGAGGCAAGGTTCATGGCTTACTCGATAATACCCGTGACGACGCCTGCGCCCACGGTTTTGCCTCCTTCCCTTATGGCGAAGCGGAGTTGTTCCTCCATCGCCACCGGGGCTATAAGTTCAACTTCCACGTTCACACTGTCTCCGGGCATAACCATCTCCACTCCGTCAGGGAGTTTCACCGAGCCCGTTACGTCCGTTGTCCTCAGGTAAAACTGAGGCCTGTATCCGGGGAAAAACGGCGTGTGCCTGCCGCCTTCCTCTTTCTTCAAAACATACACTTCCGCGGAAAACTTCTTGTGCGGCGTTATACTTCCCACCGCGCTCAAAACCTGCCCGCGCTCCACATTCTCTTTGTCTATGCCTCTGAGAAGCACACCCACATTGTCTCCGGCAACAGCATCGTCAAGTATCTTGCGGAACATCTCAAGGCTCGTGGCCACAGTCTTGACCGTCTCGCCAAAACCCACTATCTCAACCTCGTCTCCAGCCTCTATCTTGCCCTTCTCCACCCTGCCCGTTACAACAGTCCCGCGTCCCGATATTGTGAACACATCCTCCACCGCCATAATGAACGGCTTGTCCACCTCTCTCACAGGCTCGGGAATGTAGCTGTCCACGGCGCTCATCAACTCCCGTATCTGCGCCTCCGCATCCGCATCCCCTTCAAGCGCCTTAAGTGCGCTTACTTTTACTATCGGTATGTCGTCACCGGGAAACTTGTACTCACTCAAAAGCTCCCGTATCTCTAACTCTACAAGATCAAGCAACTCAGGGTCGTCCAGCATGTCAATCTTGTTCAACGCAACCACTATCGACGGAACACCTACCTGACGCGCAAGCAGTATGTGCTCCCGCGTCTGGGGCATCGGTCCGTCTGGTGCGCTCACCACAAGTATCGCGCCGTCCATCTGCGCAGCTCCCGTTATCATGTTCTTTACATAGTCCGCGTGACCGGGACAGTCAACGTGCGCGTAGTGCCGCGTATCCGTCTCATACTCCACGTGAGATATGTTTATCGTTATCCCCCTGTCCTTCTCCTCAGGAGACTTGTCTATGTCACCAAACTCTACATACTCTGCCTTGTCCAAAACCTTCGTTATCGCCGCTGTAAGTGTCGTCTTGCCATGGTCCACGTGACCCACTGTCCCTATGTTTAAATGCGGCTTCCCTCTCTCAAACTTCTCCTTCGACATATCTGTATACCTCCTTTCTTGTGTCAGCCGTCGCCCGCCGACTGTCTAAGTTCTTCCGCTATATTCGGCGGAAGAGCCTCGTAACGCGCGAACTCCATTGTGAAGGAACCCCTTCCCTCAGTCATCGACCTCAGCGTTGTAGCATATCCGAACACTTCGCCGAGGGGAACATCTGATTTTACCGCCTGCATTCCGCCGCGCATTTCAGTGCTTACGATTCTTCCCCTTCTGGAGTTCAAATCCCCAATAATTCCGCCGGTAAAGTCTTCCGGCGCGACAACCTCAAGGCTCATCACCGGCTCAAGAATTGACGGAGACGCTTTCGCAAAACCGTCTTTGAAAGCCATTGACCCCGCGATTTTGAACGCTATCTCGGAAGAGTCAACCTCGTGGAAAGAGCCGTCATAAAGCGTAACGCGCACGTCAACAACCGGATAGCCGGAAATAACTCCGGTCTCTATAACCTCTTTCATTCCCTTCTGAACGGCGGGGATGTATTCCCTCGGTATCACTCCGCCTTTTATCTTGTCAATAAACTCAAAACCGCCGCCTCTCTCAAGCGGCTCCATCTGTATCTTCACGTGCCCGTACTGCCCGCGCCCGCCCGTTTGCCTGATGAATTTGGCTTCAACATCCGAGGAACCCATTATGGTCTCCCTGTACGCGACCTGCGGCTTTCCAACATTCGCATCCACGCCGAACTCCCTTGAAAGCCTGTCAACAATAACGTCAAGGTGAAGTTCGCCCATTCCCGATATAACAGTCTGCCCGGTCTCCTCGTCGCTTCTGACCCTGAATGAAGGGTCTTCAAGGGCGAGGCGCGAAAGGGAAACCGCGAGTTTTTCCTGATCGGGTTTGGATTTCGGCTCAATCGCGATAGATATGACGGGGTCTGAAATATTGAGACTTTCAAGCACTATGGGGTTTGCCTGATCGCAAAGCGTGTCGCCGGTTATGGAGATTTTAAGCCCAACGGCGGCAACTATTCCGCCCGCCCCTATCTCTTTGATTTCCTCTCTCTTGTTGGCGTGCATTCTCACAAGCCGCCCTATTTTTTCTTTCTTGCCCTTGGTTGAGTTCAAAACCGTACTGCCGGAAACCATCTTCCCGGAATACACCCTCACGTATGTAAGTTGTCCCACAAAGGGGTCGTTCATAATCTTAAAAGCCAGCCCTGAAAAAGGAGCCTCCGTGTCTGAGGGTCTTGAATCCTCTTCGCCGTCATCGTTTAACCCCGGTATCGGGGGAAGGTCAACCGGAGAGGGAAGGTAGTCCACAACGGCGTCAAGAAGAAGCTGAACGCCCTTGTTTTTGAACGCCGAACCGCAGAACACCGGAATTATGTTAAGGGCGATGGTCTGCTCTCTCACAACTTTTTTAACGATGGCGGTGTCCACATCTTCGTCGCTCAGGTACGCCTCCATTATGGAGTCGTCAAAATCGGCAATCGCTTCAAGCAGTTGTTTGCGCCCCGCCGAAAAATCTTCCCGCGACTCTTCGGGGATGTCTTTCTCTTCAAACTTCGCCCCCAGAGATTCTCCGTCCCACACCACAAGTTTTTGCGAAACAAGGTCGATTATGCCCTTAAAGTCTTCGCCCTCAAACCAGGGTATGTGCATATAAACGGGGCGGGCGTTCAGCCGCTCCTCAATCTGTTTGACAACCTTGAAAAAGTCCGCGCCGATTCTGTCCATCTTGTTGACAAAGCACATTCTCGGAACGCCGTAGCGGTCTGCCTGCCGCCAAACGGTTTCGGTTTGCGGCTCAACTCCGCCAACGCAGTCAAACACAACAACGGCTCCGTCAAGAACTTTGAGCGAACGCTCAACCTCTATCGTGAAATCAACGTGTCCGGGAGTGTCAACGATGTTTATCCTGTGGTCGTCCCAGAAGCAGGTTGTTGTTGCCGAAGTGATGGTTATTCCGCGCTCCCTTTCCTGGTCCATCCAGTCCATCGTGGCGGTTCCTTCGTGAACCTCTCCTATTTTGTAGGTAAGCCCGGTGTAGAAAAGTATGCGTTCGGTGGTTGTGGTTTTACCCGCGTCTATGTGCGCCACAATCCCTATATTGCGCACCTTGTCCATGGGGACTTTTATTTCTTCTGCCATCTCTTGTCCCCCTTTTTACCATCTGTAGTGGGCGAAGGCGCGGTTTGCCTCAGCCATTTTGTGAGTGTCTTCCCTCTTTTTGATTGCCGCGCCTTTGTTCTGCGAGGCTTCAAGTAATTCCATTGCGAGTTTTTCGCGCACGCCGTTTTCCGGTCTTTTGCGCATGGCGTCAAGAAGCCAGCGTATCGCCAGATAGTTTCTTCTGACGGGTTTTACTTCCATCGGCACCTGATAGGTCGCGCCGCCAACCCTTCTTGAGCGAACTTCAAGAGACGGCTTCACATTGTCCATGGCTTCATAGAACACCTTTACCGGCTCTTTCGTGTTCGCCTTTTCGGCGAGCAGGTCAAGCATCTCGTAGAACACCTGTTCCGCTTTGCTCTTCTTTCCTTCAAGCATGAGCGAGTTGATGAACTTCGCTATAAAAACGTCCCCGAAACGCGGGTCGGGCTCAACTCTGAGCCGTGCTGATGAATTTTTTCGTGACATTTTCTATACTCTTATTTGGGTTTTTTGCTTCCGTATTTGGAGCGTCCTCTGCGCCTGTTTTCAACGCCCGTTGTGTCGAGGGTGCCCCTGACAACGTGGTAGCGGACGCCGGGAAGATCTTTCACTCTGCCGCCTCTCACAAGAACAACGGAGTGTTCCTGCAAGGTGTGCCCCTCTCCGGGGATGTATGCCGCAACCTCAACGCCGTTTGTAAGGCGAACTCTGGCGACTTTTCTCATTGCGGAATTGGGTTTTTTCGGGGTCGTTGTGTAGACCCTGACGCACACCCCTCTTTTTTGGGGGTTATTCTGAAGCGCGGGCGAACTGCTTTTGGAAACTGTCCGCTTTCTGCCCTTTCTTATAAGTTGGTTTGCGCTTGGCATATCCTCAAATACTCCCGTCTTTATAGCAAAGACAGAGCGGTAGTTTTATCAGGTGGCGGGCGTGTTGTCAAGCAGTTCGGGGGCTGCGCTTAAAATACCTTTTATCTCGCGGGCAACCTTTTCAGACGGGGCGCGAACCGTTCTGCACTTCGGCACGGATTCAACAAACCGTTTTCCGTATCCTTTGCTCACTATTCTGCTGTCCAGAACCGCCACCGCGCCCTTGTCTGTGGCGGCGCGTATCAGTCTTCCGAACCCCTGGCGGAAGCCCACAACCGCCATCGGAACGGCGTAGCGCGAGAAAGCATCTCCGCCCGCCGCCGTGATTGCCTCCATTCTCGCCTGAAAAACCGGCTCGTCCGGCACTCTGAACGGCAGGCGCGTTATCACAACGAGGCGCAGGGCGTTTCCCGCGATATCAACGCCCTCTCTGAAGCTGTCTGTCGCGAAAAGGGCGGAGTTTTCGTCAGACTTGAAACCGGCAAGCAGTTTTTCTCTCGGCAGGTCGCCCTGAGTGAGAACCTTCACGCCCTTTTCCGCAAGGCGCGGGGAAAGAGCGGAACTCACCTTCCTCAGCATCTGATAAGAGTTGAACAGAACAAGCGCGCCGCCGCCCGCCGCCGTTACGCAGTCAAAAACCGCTTCGGTCAGTTTTTCCGTATGGTTTTCCCGCGAGGGTTCCGGCACATCGGTTGCGAGGGCGAGAAGGGCTTGATCTTCATAGCGGAACGGAGACGGCACGGCGAGTTCGCTCAGGCGGTGATTTTCCGTAAGACCCAGCGAGCGTTTTTGAAAATCAAACCCGCCTTCCGCCGTCAGTGTGGCGGAGGTCATTATCACGGTTCCGTATTTGGCGTAAATCTTTTTCAACTGCGCGGCAATGTCTATCGGCGAAAGGGAGACGGCGGTAAAAACCTTTTTGCCTCTGCGCCGTATCTCAACGCTTTTCACAAACTCTTCAAACGATTCCGCTCCGGCAAAAAGCCCGGCGACATCGGCAAGGCGCACAAGTCCGTTAAGAGCCGCCTTGAGTTCCGAAACCAGAGCCGCGTCATCCGCGCCCACATCGGCAAGAGTGGCGGCGGCGTCTTTCACGGCAGACGCAAGCCCCAGAGCAGACGCTCTGATTTGGGCGCACGGCTCCACGCATTCGTAAAAGTTTCCGCCTTGTTCAAGGTCGGTTTTCGTAACGCGCATATTTTGCGCCCCCGTGTTTGCGGCGCGGGAGGGCAAAACGCATGAGCCGAGAGACTCAAAGAAAATTTCAGAAGCCGTCATCAGCGCGTCAATTCTGGGCATAAAAACCCTCTGCATTCCCGAAAGAGCTTTGAACACCTTTGTGTTTGCGGATGCGGAGTCCGCTCTTTTCATTTTCCGCGCGGCTTTTTCCGAACGCGCCACCACCTTTCTCAGCCGTCCGAGAGTTTTCGCGACTGCGGCGGTGGACGCTCTCATGGAGAAATGCGAAGTGGCGGAATCCACAACGTTGTGGGCTTCGTCAATAACAAGCCGTCTGTTTTGAGGCAGAACCCCCGCGTCTTCTCTGCCCGATGACTCTTTAATGGCGATGTCTGAAAAAAGCAGGTGGTGGTTGACAACTATAATGTCTGACTCCGCCACTTTCCGCCGCGCTTTGAAAAAGAAACATTCTTTATAGTGCGGGCATTCCCTTTTCACGCAACTTTCGCTTTCTGCGGCAAATTTGTCCCACACTTCGCCTGACGGCTCAAACCCCAGGTCTGACACTGAGCCGGCGGAAGTTTTTCCCGCCCATTCAACTATTGCGCGCTCTTCGCTCATCTCCGGGTCGGGATTTTCAGCGTTTTCGTCTTCAAACAGAGTCCGCAATTCGTCTCGTTCGGAGTCTGCGCGCAAGAGGCACAGGTAGTTTCTCATTCCCTTCACAAGCGAGTATCTGATGTCTTCGCCGAGGATGTTTTTTAGCATTGGCATATCTTTGTTGATTATCTGGTCTTGCAGGTTGATTGTGTTTGTGGATATGACGATTCTTTCTTTGTTGAGCAAAGCCCAGCGCGCGGCGGGCACGAGGTATGAGAGGGTTTTTCCGGTTCCCGTCGGGGCTTCGAGCAGTGATATTGAGTCTCCGTTAAACGCGGCGGTGATTTCCCTTGTAACGGACTGTTGTTCTTTTCTGAATTCGTATCCCTCGCCGAATGTGGTTTCCACTCTGCCGCCGGGCAGGAAGTAGGAGGCGATTTCCTCAGGGTTCATAAACTTGCGTTCCCCTTCAATCACGGCGTCGGGTGTAAAGACTTCCGGCGCAATGTCGGGAAGGTCGTTTGTTTTTTCCGGTTTGTCGCTCATATCGCGGGGTTTAAGTTAACAGCAATTTGCCCGCAGTGCTTGCGGGGTGTAACTTAACCGCCGGAGGGATGGCCGAGTGGTCGAAGGCGCTGGTTTCGAAAACCAGTAGAGTCTCACGGCTCTCAGGGGTTCGAATCCCCTTCCCTCCGCCAAAAGACTGTGGCATACTTGCAGGAAAGAATAACGCTTTTTTTGATAATAAAGAGGTTTTGGAGAAGCGGAAATCCATGAGAGTTGCTAAGAAAAGGCAGTACCGAATTACTAGCGTGTCCCAAGCAAAAGAGGTCTCTAGGAATTTTCTCAAGAATCTCGACCTACATAATGCTGTGGTCTTTGGGTTGCCAGAGATTGATGACCGCTATCATATTTGGCGGGTTCCCCTGCTTGGTAAAGAGAAGGAATCCATCGGAGAAATTGTTATAGACGCTATTACCACTTTGGTCAACGAGAAGAAAACCACAGACAAGGAAGTACTTGAATCAAGACTTCTTGGTAGAAAGAAGTTAAAGAGTCTACAAATAAAACAGCAACCTTGTGCAAGAGGAAAATCGACTCCAAAACTTTCCACTTTGAGGAACACTATAGGGCTTGGCGATAGTGAAGAACTTTTGTCTGAGACACCAAACGAGTCTGTGGATTTAGTTTTCACCTCACCTCCATATTACAATTCAAGACCTGAATACTCAGAGTACCTAACCTATGAAGGTTATCTATTAAAAATTCAGAAAATCATACACCAATGCCATCGCGTCATGAATGAGGGACGATTTTTCGTTATGAACGTATCACCCATACTGATTAGACGACCAAGCAGGAACCAATCATCTAAACGCATCGCTGTACCATTTGATTTTCATCGCCTTTTTATTGAAGAAGGATTTGAATTTATTGATGACATACACTGGGTAAAACCCGAAGGGGCCGGTTGGGCAACAGGTAGGGGGAGAAGGTTCGCAGCTGACAGGAATCCACTACAATACAAACCGGTTCCAGTAACTGAATACTTGCTAGTTTATCGCAAAAAGACTGACAAACTGATTGATTGGCACATTCGCAATCATCCTAATCGAAAACTAGTCAAGCAATCAAAAATCAAAGATGGATATGAAAAAACTAATATTTGGAAAATTCATCCTGCTCACCATTCAAAACATCCAGCTGTTTTCCCCTACGAACTTGCAGAGAAGGTGATTAGTTACTATTCATTCAAAAGCGATGTTATTCTTGACCCCTTCGCCGGAACAGGGACAGTAGGACAAGCAGCTATAAACCTTGAGCGCAGATTCATACTTTTTGAACAAGAAAACGAATATATGGAAGTCATGAAAGAAAAAATACAAAAATTAATGAAAAACAAGATGGATGAGATTAATTGGATAAATACACAGCCTAGCAAACCTCACAATTACCCTCTGGATTTTTAAGTTGCCTAAAAAGAAACAATCCGAAGCACGACTCGCCCAAAACATACCATCTGTAGGTTTGAATTTAGCGAAATATACCAGTGGACAACTAATTGAAAGATTAGGAGAGGACATAATAAGGCAAGTTGTTACTTCCATACTCTGTGGAGGAAATGTCCGCTCCCTAACTGAGGGGCTGACCCAGAGACGAGTGGCACTTTCAAATGCCTCTATGTTTGTTGCATTTTTGCAGGCATCAAAAAATGTTTCAAAGTTTCCAGAGAACCTCACAAAAATTGTCAGCAAAGAAATAAACACAGCAAATCTTTCCCGCGAAGAAACAATATTCCTTAATTGGTTTGTTGGGTTAACGGGAAAAAGCATTCAAAACGTTTTAAGAAGTGACCGCAAACAACTGGCCACATACTTAGAGGAACTTGACAAGTCACTACATAAGTCCATTCAACAATCTCAGAAAGAATTTGGAGATCTCTCCGGCATTATCAATCTCAACAAAGACGAATACCCCGTAAGTTGGAATTCAATTCTACATTTGTTTCTTGCCATCGGAGCTCAAACGCTTTCCATAAGAGGGTCTGAAAAATCCATGTACGGAAAATTGTTTGAGAAACTCATACTTGGTTCACTTCTTACAATTCTTGGTTTTGAAAAAATTGATAGTACCAAATCTAACAAATCCAAAAAAGTGTTCTGGCTTTCGCAACGGGAGGAAAAAAGAGAAAGTGATGCGACACTACTTCTGAATCCGGGAACAGGCATCAGATTTGATATCGGCTTCATAGGTCCGGGCAATACTGAAATCTCCCTTGACAAGGTTTCCCGTTTTGAAAAGGAAATGGAACACGGGAAGAAACTTCATTTTATGTCAACCATCATCCTAGTTGACAGAATTGGAGAAGGTAGCAACATCACCCACCTTGCAAAGGAAATTGAGGGAGATATTGTACAAATGAGCATGGCATACTGGGTTAAGCAAGTGTGTGAAATACTAAAATCAAAAACAGACTTTAAACACCCTCTAACAAAAATTAGTGACGAGAAAAGCATACGCTACATAGAGGATGCAATGAAAAACATGGATTTAAAATCCTTTATTTAAGTCTATCCCTAAATATCGGAATTGAATTCTCTTCGCTTACTTAAAGATAGTCCTCTACCGAGCCTGTGAAATCCTTCTACTTGTCCGAATATTCACCTTCCGCAATTTCCCGCTCAATAGATTCACCTACAAACTGATTGAGTGATATGCCCCTTGCGGCTGCCATCTCGCTCGCCCTGCGGTGAATATCCGGGAAAACGCGGATATTGAACCAAGAACAACCATTTTCGCGGACTCACGAAAATGGTCTGAACAACTTGTATTACTCATCTTCACCACCGCCGCGCTTCTTTCCCCCCGCCTTCTCAATCTCCTTCACTTCTTTATCAAAATCAGACTCAAACTTCCGGTCTTGAATAACCCGATATTTCTCAAACTCGCTTTTAGCATGTTCTTTGGCATTTGCCGCGCTTATCGCTCCGGCGTCTGGCAAAATATCGCGTTCGTTCAATTTCAGAAACCCATCAAGACGTTTCGCCCAATCTTCCATTGTCATCGGGATTTTTCTTTCCGCCATATCCTCGGCAAGGTCAAGATACGAGTTGACAGTCCGCCCCAGTGATTTCATCTCATCCTTTGTCAGATAGTTCTTAGCCACTACAACGTCAGTTTTGAGAATTTTACCTTCGGGACCTCCCTCCCAACTCGTCAGCCCCATATTGGACTTCCCGCTGTCCGCCCGTTTGCTAATCAACTCCGGCGCGGTGTTGCCGTGAATGGCGTAATGCAACTTGTTCTGAACTTTGGCGAAAAACTCCCGTGTAGTCGGCGCGTCCCGGTTGTAATCCACGCTTGTGGCGTAAATATCGGTAACTTTCTGATAGAAACGCCGCTCACTCAGGCGAATCTCCCTGATTTCCTCTAACAGTTGCTCAAAATAGTCGTTGCCGAGAAATGCGCCGTTCTCAAGACGCTTCGTGTCCATCACATAGCCCTTGATGGCAAACTCACGCAAAACACTTGTTGCCCACTGGCGAAACTGAGTTGCGCGCCGGGAATTGACGCGGTAGCCGACCGCAATGATGGCATCCAGATGGTAGAACTTGACGGTGCGTCGTACCTCTCTATTGCCCTCTTTTTGAACTACCGAGAAATCCTCGGCAGTTGCTTTTTCCTGCAATTCCTCCTCCGCATAGATGTTTTTCAGGTGCAGGCTAATGTTGTCACTGGAAGTGCCAAACAGTTCCGCCATCAGTTTCTGCGTAAGCCAGATGGTTTCATCCTGATAGCGCACCTCAATCCCACCTTCTCCGGCTTGCCCGGTAAAAATGAGAAACTCCGCTGTGCTGTTGCGGATAGTCAAACTCTTGGAACGCCCTTTGCTCACCGCTCTATCCCCTTAAGCAACTTATCCATCTCGCCCTAGCCTTCCGCAAGTTCCCTCTCAATGGCTTCACCCACAAACTGATTGAGTGATATGCCCCTTGCGGCTGCCATCTCGCTCGCCCTGCGGTGAGTGTCCGGGGAAACACGGATATTGAAAGAGCCCTTGTATTGCTTGAATACCGGAATTGAATTCTCCTTGCATGTTTCAAGGTAGAGATCTATCGCGTCTCTAAAATCTTTTTTGAGTTCCTTGACTGACCTGCCCTCAAAAGAGACAGAGCCGGAAATACTCAGCACAACACCAAAGAAAACATCATCCTCTTCGCTGTATTGAACCTTCGCCACAAAATCTTTGTATCTCATTACACTTGCCATAATAAAACCCTCTTCGGCAAGATTCTAACTTATAAAAAATGAATAGCAACTAAAAAACAGTCGCAAAAAGAAAATTCTCTAAACCGGCTCCATAATAGTCCGTTTCTTTTCCAAATCCGCGCCCACAACCCTCAGTTTCAGTTCCTGTCCGAGACTGAACCACTTTCTTCTGCCGCTTTGTTTCATCTTCTCGCGGGGCACAAAACCCTCGCAACACATCTCACTCAACTCAAGAAACATCCCAAACGGCAAAACACTTATCACCTTGCCCGTCAAAGTTCTGCCCGTGAGCGTTTTCATAAAATTCGCGGTCTCAAGATTTACCGTCTCCCTCTCAGCCTTCTCCGCGTTTCTCTCAAGAACCGAAGCCCGCTCGCACAAACCGTCAAGCGATTCCTGCGAATAGGATGTGCCGCCGTTCGCTATGCGGTCAACCATCCGGTGCGCTATCACATCGGGGTAACGCCTTATCGGAGAGGTGAAGTGCGAATACATCTCAATGGCAAGCCCGAAATGCCCCAACTCGCGGGTTGAATAAACCGCCCTCTGAAGCGACTTGAGCACAAGCATATTGACCGCGCTCTCCTGTTTTCCACCCTTGAAATCGGAAAGCAATTTCTGAATCGCCTTCCCGGTTATCCCGTCCGGCATATCCGCCTCATAACCCAGTTTGCCAAGTTCCGAAACAAGTTCGGAAGCAGAATCACCCGTTGGCGGCTCGTGAACCCTGTACACACCGCAACCCGCGCTCTTACGCAGAAGCGTTCCAACCGCCCTGTTCGCAGATATCATAAACTGCTCTATTATCATGTTCGCAACGCCCCTCTGCGCGTTCCTTATCTCCGTTACCCTGCCTTGAGAATCCCTGACTATCTCCGGCTCCGGCAGGTCAAAATCCAACTCTCCGTTTGCCAAACTGCGCCTCTTTATCGCCCCGTAAAGATCCCTCATCATCTTGAGACTTTCTTTGACATCCGGCGACAGATTATCGCCGCTTCCGCTCTCAAGAAATGCCGTTACCTGAGAATAGGTTAAACGCGCCGCGCTGTTGATGATGCTGTTGTAGACATGAAAATCCTTTAACTCGCCGTCACGGGAAAACTCCATCTCCACCGTCTTGGTAAGCCGGTCTTGCTTCGGAACAAGACTACACAAATCGTTTGACAGCTCTTCGGGAAGCATCGGTATCACGCGGTTGTCAAGATAAACGCTCGTGCCTCGCGCCACCGCCTCTTTGTCAAGAGCGCCGCCCTCGGTAACGTAGTGCGAAACATCCGCGATGCACACCCACAGAGAATAGCCGGAGCCCTCTTTTCTGATGCCAACCGCATCGTCATAATCCTTTGCGTCATCGCCGTCTATTGTGAAAATGGTTTTCTTTCTGAGGTCAACCCTGCCGGCGGTGAACTCTTCGGGACGCGCGCGGCAAACATCTTTTGCGTGGCTCAAAACCTCAGGCGGAAACTCGCCCGGAAGCGAGTATTTGTATTCAATCGCCTTCTTTTCCGTCTCATACTCGCCCGCCCTTCCGATAATCTTCTCCACACTCACAACCGGAACCGCGTCTTTCATTCCCCGGTACCGGACAACGGCAAGGTAGCCGGGTCTCATTTTCGGTTCCTGTGACGGGTCAGAAATAAACGCGTGCGGAAAATCTTCGCCCCTGGGAATAAGACGCAAGCCTTCCGGACCCTCAACCGCTTTGGCAAGAAAAACAGACGAAATCCCTTCTCCCGAAACACGTCTCGGTTTGCCCGGTTTTCCCTTTGCTCCCCCGGGGCGTGAAGACGCGGAGCGGGAGCGGTTTGAGGGCGGTTTCGGTTTGCCCGAATGCGGTTTTGCTCCGCCGGACGGGCGGGGGCGGCGGCCTCCTCTTTTTCGGGTCATATTGCCAAAACCCGCCGGGCGCGAAGACTCGGCGATTCAGGAACCGTATTTGGATTTGAGTTTGAAAAAAGTCTCACAAGAACCTTGGCGGAACGGGTCCGCAAAACACAGTCTACACGGTATAAGCGGATTTTTCTCAAAAAACCCCCGAAGGCGGTCTTGAAAACAAAACCCCTTTGTATAGATTGTGTCTGAAATGCTTAAAACAAACATCCCGGGCGGAATCGCGGTTGTCGCTCTTATATTCTCAGTCGTTGGCTTCGGCATATCGCTCAACACTTCAATAAACTGGGATCTCTACTTCAAAATCATCGGCTCGGTCGGAGGCATCGCCCTCACGGTCGCCATTATCGCGCGTTTTATCCCCTCATCGGAATAACCGCCGCTCAAAGTATCACGCGCGGCGTTATGAAGAGAAGCAGTTCTCTCTCCACAGTCTGCCTTTTTGAACTTCTGAACACGTGCCCGACAATCGGAATTGCAGACAGAATGGGAACACGCGAAACGTTGTTGCTGACTGTCGTGGTAACTATTCCGCCGAGAACTATGGTTTCTCCGTCTTCGGCAAGAACCCTTGTTCTGGCTTCGTTTCTCCTGATTGACGGCTGAGAGCCGACCGAGAAAGTCGCGTCGGGCGAGTTGTCTGTGATGTGAATGTCCATAAAGATGTTGCCGTCATTGGTGATTTTGGGCTTCACCTCAAGGCTCAAAGTTGCGTCCGCGAATTCTGTTTTTGTTCCCTGCTCCGAAACTGTTGAAAACGGGATTGAAATTCCCTGCTCTATGCGCGCCACCCAGTTGTCTACGGTGATGATTTTCGGAGATGAGAGGATTTTCACTTTGCCGCTTGCTTCAAGGGCGGAAAGCCGCACGTCAAGGTCGAAAGTGCCGGCAAGGTTTCCGAGAACAACCCCAAGCGTTCCCCCGCTTCCGGCTCCGGCGGCGGCGGGCATGTCAACTATGAAGCCGTCTCCCACGCTTCCAAACGGGCTGTCTATTCTTGCCCCGCCGATGTTTATGCTTGAAGGAAACGCGGCTCCGGTGTTCTTGCTCGTGTAATGGGCTCCCCACTGAATGCCCAGTTCCCTTGAGAAATCCGTTCCCGCCTGCACAATGCGCGACTCTATCAGTATCTTCGGCGTGGGCTTGTCGAGCGAACTGACTATGTTTTTGATTCTCTCTATGTTGAGCGGAGTCTCAAGAACCACGATGCTGTTTGTTCTTTCGTCAACCGCCACTTTTCCCCTTTTCGTGAGAAGGCTTTTCACCGCCGCCGCCATTTCCCTCGCGGTCGCGTAGTTCACAAAAAACTGTTTGGAAACAAGTTTCTCGGTTTTCTCAACAAGCAGAGCGGTGTCTGAGGTCTGCCGCCGCCTTTTGCTTATGTTTTCAAGAGACGAGACTTTGATAACGTCTCCCTCAACAAACGCGCCGAGACTGCTTTGCTCAAGCACGATGGCAAGCGCCTGATCCCACGGAATATTGCGCAGTTCCATGTCAACCGTTCCGCTCACGTCTCCGGTCATGATGATGCTGAATTTGCCGATTTGCGCGATGTGCCTCACAACCTCCCGCGCTGAGGCTCCCTTGTACACAAACACTCCTTTTTCGCCCCTGTACACGGTTGCGTCTGAGCCGAGCGATGAAGCCCGGAAGTCAAACGCCCACATCTTTCCGTACGAAGACGGCTCAGCCCCTGTGGCGGAATCCCCCGCGCCTGCGGCGGGAAAAGCGGTTGCCGCAAACAGCGCGGCAAATCCGCAGAGCAGGTAAGTTTTCAACTTCATTTTTTAAACGGGAAAAACACCTCTCCGCCCGCGCCCGAGGCTCTGCGGGTGACAATCCCTTCCTCCTTGATTTTCGCAACTTTCAAACCGAACGCCTCATCTCCTTCCTCAACCCACAGGGCGCGGCGTCCGGAAACCAGCATCGCGAAATTCTTATCCATAAAACTCACAAACCCCGCAACCCTTAAAGACGGATTGCGCCACTGCTTCCGTTTGTCCTTCCCCGCCTTGCGGGCAGACGGGGCTTGCGCGAATGACGAAGATTCCCGCTCCGGCGGCTCATAAATTCCGGGGGCAAACACCGTCTTAAAATACAGCGCGCCTGTAACGGCTATCACGGCGGCGGCAATAACCGCCGCGCGCGAGTAGCGTCTGCGTCTGCCGGATTTGGCAAGGTTTATCTCTATCATTGGACTGAAAACTACCCCGTCATCCTCAGCGCGAGCCCGAACGCAACGGCGGATTTCGGAGACAGCCGCTTCATATGGTCTCCGCCGTTCTCATCACACGCCGAACGGAGAGGGTCTGAATAAACTGTTTCCGCGCCAAGTGTTTCTGAAATGCCGCTCTCAAAACCGTGCAGAAGCGAGCCGCCGCCTGAGAGTAAAACCTTTTCCGCCTTTGCTCCGGAGCCGAGAAAGGTCTCAAGGTTGGATTTCACTTCACGCCCCAGAGATTCAGCAAACCCGCGCGCCGCGCTGAGAAACTCAGGCCTTGAGCCGCCTGAGAGCGAAACCTTTTCCTTTTCCGCCTCTTCCGCGGTCATGCCTCCCTCACCGGCGATTTTGGAAGTCAGACTGCCGGAGCCGTGGGGCAAATCTCTCATAAGAACCGTCTTTTTCCCCTCAAGAACCGCAAAATTGGTCGCGCCCCGCCCAACGTTCAGAAGAACCGCAAGCCCGTCCGGCGGCGTTGATGTTCGCAAGTGCGAATTGACAAGCGCGAAGCAGTCGCAGTCAACAACGGAGGGAACAAAACCCGCTGATGAAAGAGCGCGGGAACACAGGGAAACGGCATCGCTTTTTGCCACCGCAATAAAAATGTCTTCGGGGCTGTCCGGGTCTTTCCAGAAGTCGTAACGCAAGCCGTCCATCCCTTCGGGGAAAAACCGGCTCAAATGGAGCAGAACTTCATCTTTCACCACGCGGCGCGGCGCGTCTGCCGAAACCTTCAGCCTGCTTGTGAAAACCTCTCCGCCCGAAACCGACACCGCCGCCCTCGCTCCCCTGATGCCGAGGTCGTCTCGCAGGAAAGAGAGGGACTGCCCTATGGAATCAAAATCCGCGCCGGAGCCGTGCACAATCTCGCCCGCGCTTACGGCAAAATCTTCGCCGCCGGAGCCGTTTCTCAAAACAACCGCTTTTACGGAATGGGAACCGATATCAATTCCAACTGCGGGTCTGAATACGGGAAAGCGGCGCGGAAATAAGCCCTTCAACTTCGCAATGCCGTCTACGATGAAGTCGGGTTGCTTCATAAGTGAGGGTCAACTGTTTTTCGAAATAAACTTGGAAATGGAAATTATCTTCTTGCCGCCCGCCTTTTTACCGTCTTCGGGCGCTTCGGCGGCGGGATTGTTGGCTTTTCTCTCTTCGGGATGGTCTTCAATTATCTCCTCAAGAATTTTGCGCATAACTTTAAGCGCGCCGATGGAATGCTGTTTCATGTAGGGTCTTGTGTATCCCTTGTCTATGATGTCTTTCTGTCTTTTCTGCGTGAAGTAGTGGAGGATGAACACCTGGTTGTTCAGCACAACAAACAGGGCGAGATAGAGAAGAATGTTGTCTCTGAGCACCTTTTTCATTATCAGGGTTTTTGAGGAGTTTATCGTGATAACTCCGTAGGGATTTCCGTCCGCGCCCATAAGGAAGGGAACGGTAACGGAATACGTGCCGCCGCCGTCCACAACGCCGTAGCCCTTTTTGGGGGAATACAGACTGCCGCGAAATCCGGTTTCGCCGGTTTCACGCATGAACGCGACCCCGAAGGATGAAGGCGTAACGGTGAAGGTGTTGAGAACGCCCGCCTGCCCGTGCTTGCTTCTGAGGAAAGAGTAGAACTCTTTGCTTGTCGGTGCTTGTGTGTAGACCGCGAATTCTGCGGCATCATCACCTATGACTCTGGAAGCCGCGATGGTTTCGCGCACAACATTTGCTTTTGCTTTGCTGAACTGGCTGTAGAAAACCGCGCCGATAAGAAAAAGTATCGCCGCTTCAACGAATAGTATCTTGTAGAAAAGTCCGAAATTTCCAATCAGGCGCATTTGAGAAATTCTTCAAGAATCTTTTTGGCCTCAGAGTTCTCATAGTGTTTGAACAGCATGAACACCATTCCGTTGAAGTCTTTTTTAACCTCATCGTCCAGAACCCTGTAAAGCTTTACGAGATACCTCTCCTCGTTGGTTAGAATTTCAAGATCTTTCTCACCTACAAGTTCCTTCTCAAGGAACTTTTTCAGTTTCTCGCGCCGTGAGAAGTTCCATATCTCCTCCACGCCCACACGCAGGAACTGGGCAATCTGGTGGCATCTTTCACGGGAGGGGGAGTCTGCCTTGCCGGTTTCAATCTGGTGGATGTACACCTTCGAAACGCCAAGGTAGTGCGCAAGCGCGCCTTGAGTTACGCCCCTGTGTTTCCGCTTTGCCTTTAAGTAGTCGCCAAATGTCATAATAAAACCCCAACCGCCTGTTAAGTAAGATGGTTAAGTTCTTCAAATTTAGCCGGTTTTACGGGAATTTGTCAATAGAGAGGGAAAGTTTGCTGTTTGGCGGAAAAGTTGCCCGGAGACGGAATCGAACCGCCGACACGAGGATTTTCAGTCCTCTGCTCTACCGACTGAGCTATCCGGGCACAGAAAAATCAAAACCAATTTACAGCACTGCCTCTTTTTTCCGGGCGCGCCTATATGGCGTCTTCGCCGTGCTCCCCGGTGCGTATTCTCACGGCGTTTTCAACCGGCAGGACAAATATCTTTCCGTCCCCTATTTTTCCGGTCTTCGCGCTTTCCCTTATAACCTCAACCACTTGAGCAACCATTTCGTCCGCAATAACTATCTCAACCTTAACCTTCGGAAGAAAATCAATCACATATTCCGCTCCCCGGTAAATCTCGGCGTGTCCTTTCTGTCTGCCGAAACCTTTAACCTCCGTAACCGTCATGCCCTGAATTCCTATGTCTTTCAGCCCTTGCTTCAAATCCTCAAGTTTGAAGGGCTTGATTATGGTTTCAATTTTTTTCATTCGGAACCTCCGCCAGACTTATATTAATGAAAGCCCGCATAAAAACCAAATCACTGCCGGCACGGGCGGACAGGGGAAAATTTCAGTCTATCTTTGCGTTTTCCGCATCCCGCAGAAGGTCTTTCGGCACACTGAAATGGACACTTTCCTTCACTCCGCCCGTTTCTGTAACAACCGCTCCGCCCGTCCACTCTCTCAAACGTGAAGCGATGTCTTTCACTATGGCTTCGGGCGCGGAAGCCCCCGCCGTGAGCCCTATTTTGCTCGCCCCTTCAAGCCACCCGCGGTCTATGTCGTCTGCGCTGTCTACAAGGTAGGCGCGCGCTCCAAGCAGGCGGGCAACCTCTTTCAAGCGGTTTGAGTTGGAACTTGCCACAGAGCCGACAACAAAAACCACATCGCAGTCCGCCGCCATCGCCTTAACGGCGTCCTGCCGGTTTTGCGTGGCGTAGCAAATGTCGTCTTTTTTCGGCAGGCGGATTTGCGGAAACTTTTCGCGAAGCAGTCTTACAAGTTCCCGCGTGTCGTCAACCGAAAGCGTGGTCTGTGTTACATAAGCCAGCTTTGAAGGGTCTTTCACTTTCAGGGCGGATATGTCGCCTGAGTTTTCCACAAGGTATATCCCGCCGTCCGACTGCCCGAGCGTTCCCTCAACTTCGGGATGACCCTTGTGCCCTATCATCACAATTTCGTATCCGCCCGCGCGAAGGCGCGAAACTTCGGCGTGAATCCGCGAAACAAGCGGGCAGGTGGCGTCATATATCTTGAGTCCGCCGTCTTCGGCGGCTTTGCGGACACTGCGGGAAACTCCGTGCGCGGAATAAACAAGCGGCATTCCCGCCGGAACATCCGAGGGGTCTTCTATAAAAATCACCCCGCGCTTTTTGAAATCGTCCACAACCGTTCTGTTGTGAACAATCTCGTGTTTTACATAAACCGGCGCGCCGTGCTTTTCCAGAACCTTCTCAACAATGGTTATCGCCCTTTCAACCCCGGCGCAGAAACCGCGCGGGCTTATGAGAAAAACAGAACTGCCGGAGCCGCTCAATCAACCAATTCCCCGCGCAGAGAGTTGGCGAGCCCCTCCATCACGCGCACACGGGCGAGAGTTCCGGTGAGCGCGGGGTCGCCGGTGAAGTTCACTATTCTGTTGTGGGTTGTGCGCCCGGTCATCAAACCGCTTCCGCGTTTGCTTGAGCCGGAAACAAGCACCTCTTCACACGCGCCCTCACGCGAGCGGTTGCTCTCAAGGGTTATCTCCCTCTGCCTTGTTTGATAGACGGCAAGCCGCCTCTCCGATTCCTGAGGGCTTATCTGCCCGGGGGCGTCTGATGCGGGAGTTCCGGGGCGTTTTGAATATTTGAAGGAGTAGGCGGCGTCAAAACGCACTTTATCAAGAAACTCCATCGTTTCAGAAAAGTTGCGCTCCGTCTCTCCGGGAAAGCCGAGTATCATGTCGGTTGAAACGGTTATGCCGGGAATTGAGTCTCTAAGGCGGTCAACCACTCCGGCGTACCAGCCGGTTGTGTAGGTGCGGTTCATCAGTTTCAGCACATCGTCTGAGCCGGACTGTATCGGAAGGTGTATGTGGTCGCACACTTGCGGAACCTCTTTCATCGCGTCTATCATCTTTTTCGTAACATCACGCACAAACGGGCTTGTGAAACGTATCCTCTCAACCCCTTCAATATCGCCCGCTATGCGGAGAAGGTCGCCGAACTTTTTGCCGTCATGCTTCCACGAATTGACCGTCTGCCCGACAAAAACAATCTCTCTCGCCCCTTTTGACACGAGAAGCTCAATCTCGCGCTCTATGCCGTCAAGCGGGCGGTTTATCTCCGTTCCCCTCACGGACGGCACTATGCAGTAGGCGCATTTCTTGTTGCATCCCTGCTGAACAGACACAAACGCGCTTACGCGGGATTTGTCGTGAGCGGGCGAGATTTCAAAAGTTTCAAGAACATCAAAAGAAGTTTCGGTTTTTCCGGCGCGGTCTATCTCTCTCGACCGCTCTATGTCTGCGATGATTGCCGGAAGTTTCGGTATCCCTCTGGGCCCGATTACAAAATCCAGATGCGGATTCTTTTTTATAAGTTTTTCGCCGTAAAGCTGAGCCACACATCCCGCCATTCCGATAACCACGTCGGGCTTTGAGTCTTTGAGGCGTTTGAATTTGCCCAGACTGCTGAACGCCTTGTGGTCTGCCTTCTCCCTTATGGCGCAGGTGTTCACAACTATGTAGTCGGCGGATGAAGGGTCTGCCGTCTTTTCCGCCCCCAGCGCGGCGCGGATTCTGTCTGAGTCGTACTCGTTCATCTGACACCCGTAGGTCTCAATGTAGAGAAGCGGAGACTGTTGCGTGTTTGCTGTTTCTTTCATATTGTAAAAACCGGCGATATTATTTACATAATATAGACCCGTTTATAAAGTGGCGCGGACACAAAGCCGGAATGAAAATGAAAAACAACGGACACTGGAAAATCTTTCTGCCCCTCACTGTCGTGATAGCGGGCTTTGCGTTTGTGCCCGCGATTGTGGGCGAAGGCGTTACAGAGCCGAACCTTTTCGGAATACCGCGAACGCTTTGGGTAAGCATGGGAATCTCGCTCTGCATATATGTTGTTCTGATAGCGGCGATGATTATGTCAAAAGAGAGTTGAAGGGTGGGCAAGGGAACTACATTTATAACGGTCGCCCTCGTGTACCTCGCAGTTCTTATTTCCCTTGCGGTTATAGGCAACAGAAAAAACAAGGGCGATGAGCACGAGTTCTTTCTCGCGGGCGGAAGCCTTGGAACCACAATCGGGTTTCTAACTTTTTTCGCCACCCTTTACAGCACATTCATTCTGATAGGAATGCCGAACTTCTTCCGCGTTCACGGCGTTGGAACGTGGATATTCCTCGGCGTTACGGACATGGCGCTCGCCGTCTTCACCCTTTGGCTGTGCTTCAAACTGAAAGACCGCGTGGCTTCAAAGGATTTCCGCAGTATGTCTGATTTGATAAGAGATTCATTCGGCGGATACGGCGTGGCGGTTTATGTAACCGGGCTTGTGATTTTTCTGATTCCATATATCGCGATACAGATAAAAGGCGCGTCCGGGCTGTTGTTCACAATTGTTCCGGAGTTCAGTCCTGAATACGCCATTCCGCAGTGGGGCTGGGCGCTGATAATTCTCGCGCTGATGTTTTGCTACTCGTCAATCGGGGGCTTGCGCGGAATCATGTATTGCGACGCGCTTCAGGGAATTATGCTGTTCACCGTGATATGGATAATGGCGGCTATCGCGCTGTCAAAATTCGGCGGTGTGGGCGAGCTGTTTCAAGCGGTGGCGGAAACCGATGAGCGATTACTTTCAGTTCCGGGGCCAAAGGGATTGCTGTCTGTTCAGTGGCTTCTCGCGGGATTTATCTCCATCGTTCTTCTGCCGGTGTCTCAACCCCAGCTCACTTCGCGCCTGTCCATTCTCAAAGGGATAAACGAGCGGCGCAAGGTGCCGGTTCTGCACGCCTCTTTCACTTTTCTGCTTCTGATAGCGGGGCTGATAATCGGTCTCTACGGCGCGGTGTCAATCACGGCGAAAACGGGACCCGAATTCATAGGGAACTTCATACTTGAACAAAACGCGACAATCGGCGCCATCGCCCTTATCGGAATTCTTGCCGCGGCGATGTCAACATCTGATTCTCAATTCTTCGCGCTCGGTTCGGAAATCAACAACGCGCTCGGCAGAATCAGCAGGAAACTGAAAATCTCGTCTGTGGTTTTCGTAAAATTGGTAATTCTGATATTCTGCGCGGCGGCGTTTATTGTGGCGATGAAAAGCTCTCAGGGCATCATCTCTCTTGCCATATCGGGCTTTATGGGAACCGCCCTTATGGCTCCCATGGTGCTAACTTCAACCCTCACCCGCAACAGAAGGTTCGGGGCTTTCATTCCGGCTCTCACGGGCGTAACGCTTGTTGTGTTCCTGCTGTCCCTTTTCGGTGTTGCTCCAAACACCGCCGCGGGAATCCGCCTTGACCTCCTGCTTCTTGCCATAAACTCGGTTGCGGCGGCGGTCGCGGTTTTCCCGTCCGGGCGCGCGGCGCGGGAAGCCTGACATCTCCGTGCCGCAAAACACCAACCCCAAATTTCAGCCTTCATCCCTGCCGTCATCATGCGGCGTTTATATGATGAAAAACTCTGAAGGGCGCGTGGTTTATATCGGCAAGGGCGCGGATTTGAGAAGCAGAGTCCGTTCCTATTTCAATCCCGGAAACGACTCAAGACCTCAGATTGAGTATCTGATGAGAGAGACGGAAAATGTTGACTACATCGTCTCACAAAACGAACACGAGGCGCTTATCCTTGAAAACTCGCTCATAAAAAAACACAAGCCGAAGTTCAACATACAGTTGAAAGACGACAAAACCTACGCCTCTTTGCGGCTTTCAATGAACGAAGATTTTCCCCGTCTTTCCATGACACGCGGGGCGCGGGCAGACGGCGGTTTTTATTTCGGGCCCTTTTCTCGCGGCGGGGATTTGAAAAAAACCGCGAAACTGGTTCACCGTCTTTTCCCCGTTAGAGACTGCACAAACTCGAAGTTCAAGCGGCACAGCCACCGCCCCTGCCTCAACTACGATATGCGGCTTTGCGCGGGACCGTGCGCGGGGAAGATAGACAGAGGAAGTTACCGCGACATCTGCCGGAGCGCGGCGGCTTTTCTTGGAGGCGACAGGGGAGGCGTCTCCTCGCTTCTCAGAAAAAAAATGAAAAAGGCGTCCGGTGAGATGAGGTATGAAGACGCTTCATATTACAGAGACCAGATTGAAGCCCTGAGGGCGGACGGCGGTTCTGAAAAAATCGCGTCATCAAGTTTTGCGGACAGAGACGTTATAGAAGTGGCGGCGGACGGGAAGGGGTTTGAGTTTGTGGTTCTTTTTCACAGAGGCGGCGGAGTGGCGGACAAGGCGGAGTTTTCCGCGAAAAACACGGGAGTTGAAACCGCCCGCGCTCTTGCCGAGTTCATGGGAAGGTTTTATGACGGGGGCAGACAGCCGCCGCCTGAAATAATTGTTCCACGCGCCCCGGAACACAAACACGCTTACGAGCAATGGCTGACGGAAAAGCGCGGCGGAAGCGTAAAGATAATAGTTCCGGCGCGGGGAATGAAGGCGAAACTTTTGCGCCTCGCGGCGGACAACGCGCGTGAATCGCTCAGAAAGAAACGCGCTTCAGAGCGGAAAGACAGAGACATTCCGCACCGCCTGAAAGTTGCTTTAAGACTGTCAAAAACCCCTCACACGGTTGAGTGTTTCGACATATCAAACACTCAAGGGAAGCAGACAACCGGCTCTGCGGTAAGGTTTGCGGACGGCGAGCCGGACAAGCGGCGGTATAAACGCTACAAAATCAAAACCGTTTCCGGTCAGGATGATTTCGCGGCGATAAGGGAGATGCTTGTCCGCCGTTTGAAAAGAGCAAACGAACCCGGATGGGAACTTCCCGATTTGATACTCATAGACGGCGGAAAGGGACAGCTTTCTGCGGCGGTTGAAGCGATAAAAGAGACCGGTTTTGAGGGAAAAATAGACATCGCCGCCATTGCCAAAGGGCGCACAAGAAAACAGGGCGATTCAATTCACGCGCCGGGAAGAAAAACCCCGTGGACGCCGCTGAGAGACAAAGACGGGTTGTTTCTTCTAATGCGTGTCAGAGACGAAGCCCACCGCTTCGCGCTGAGTTATCACAGAAAATTGAGAGAAAAAGAGTTTTTTAAAAGGAAAAAAGCATAAAGCAAGGGGACTAAAGTTTCGCGATAATGCGCTCAAGTTCTTCTACTGAACATTTCTTATATTTTTCGTAAATGCGTTTTGTGTTGCTTGAGAACTTATCCCAACTGCCAATCCCATCGAGAGATTGAAAGTTTCCTATTTTACAACGTATGGAGTTCTTACCGGGCTTCACATCCGGCAGTTCCGCCATTTCCTTGCAATACTGTGTCTGCCTCCCGCGAGGAGAACCTTCTTTTTGCAATTTTCTCATTATTAACAAACACCGAAGTTCGTTCTTATCGTTCCAACCGGAATTGCGTCTATATGTCATTCTCACTTCCTTTCTATCAACTCAACCTTGTAGCCATCGGGGTCTTCCACGAAGGCGAGGATGGTTTTGCCGTGTTTCATTGGTCCCGGAGGGCGGACAACCTTGCCGCCGAGTTGCGCGATTTTATCGCAGGCGGAGTTTATGTCTTCAACGGAAAATGCCATGTGCCCGTAAGCGGCTCCGTGTTTGTATTCGCCCACTCCGTAGTTGTATGTGAGTTCAAGAAACGGCTCCGTGTCGCCGCCGTATCCGAGAAACGCAAGGGTGAACTCGCCGTCCGGGTAGTCTGTGGTGCGGTGGTGGACAAGACCCAGAACATCGGTGTAGAAGCGGATTGACCTCTCCAAATCCCCCACTCTTATCATTGTGTGCAAATACTTCATAGCCGCCCGCAAAGTTCGCGGTCAGGAAAACTGACCCGCTATTGTGTTGCTGTAATAGTAGTTAATCAGGGTGTCCAGACGAAGGCAAAAAATCTCAACCGCTCTCGCGCTTTTTTCCGCCCCCCACTCGCTTTCCGCGCTTTCCTCCCGGTTTCCGAAACTCTCAACAAACGATTCTTTAAGCGCGTCCAGCTCCTCTTTCAGAACCGCCTCAATAATTGTTGTGTCCTGAACATCGTATTTCTTCTTCGCTATCGCCGCTTCAAAATCGGCAAAAACCGATTCGGGCTTCTCCCCCGGAAACTCGGAAAGACACAACTTGAAAATCTCGCTGAGATTTGAAACGCACATCACACGCTCCCGATGTTCTCAACAACCCCCTTCATAAGTTTTATTGTCGCCTCAATGTCGCTTTTGCGGGCAATTGAACTGGGGCTGTGCAAATACCTTGTCGGCACGGAAACCGCCGCCGCGCGAGAACCTTTGCCCGTTACCTGCATGGCGGTCGCATTTGTTCCGCCGGCTTTCTTGACGGTGATTTGCGCGGGAATTTTCTTTTTGTCGGCAAGCGATTTGATGAAAAAACTGAACTCCCTGTCCGCCACAAGGTAGCGGTCTGAAAGGCGGATTTCCGCGCCCTTGCCCGTGTTCGCAAGCGTTTTGTGCGGGGCAACTCCCGGCAAGTCCATCGCAACCGTTCCCTCAAGGGCGACCACAAAATCCGGCTCAACCGCAGGCGTTATAACCCTCGCCCCTCTAAGTCCGGGCTCTTCCTGAACGGTCATCGTAACAAACAGTTCGCAAGAAAGTTTTGGTTTTGCCGCAAGCATCTCAAGTATGACGAAAATGCCCACTCTGTCGTCAATGGAGCGGGCGATTACGGAGTCTGCCGTCTCAACAAGTTCGGTGTCAAAAGTTACGGGGTCTCCGATTTTGACGGACTTCTTCACTTTGTCCGCTTCAAGTCCGAGGTCAACAACGCAGTCATCAACATCGGGAACGCCCTTGTCTGCGCTTGTTTTGCTCACATGAGGAGGAATGGCGGCAACCATTGCGGGAAGCGGTTTTGTTCCGTGAACAACAAGCCGCTGTCCGTAGAAAACGCGAGAGTCAATCCCGCCGATGGCGTGAACCCTCACAAAACCCCTGTCGTCTATGTGGCTAACCATAAAGCCGACCTCATCCATATGGGCGTCAACAACCAGTCTGGAACCTTTGCCGCCGATGCGGGCGATGATGTTGCCCATCGTGTCAACGGAAATCTCTTTTGTGTATTTGCGGAGTTCTGTAAGCAGAAAATCCCTCACCGCGCCCTCGTCTCCGGCAATGGCGGGAATATCGCACAGTTTTTTCAGAAGTTTTGTGTTCATAAGGTTTGAATTATAGCCGAAAACGGTTTTGAAGGGGCGCGAGGGAAAACCGCCCCGCGTGCCAAGTATAATACCGGCGGAGAAAAGAAGATGGAAAACACCCCGCTTGCGGAGCGCATGAGGCCGCGCTCTCTTGACGAAATCGCCGGACAGAGCCACCTCGTTGGCGCAGACGGCGTTTTGCGCCGCGCTGTTGAAGGCGGCGGGGCTTCGCGCTCGGTGATTTTGTGGGGTCCTCCCGGAACGGGAAAAACCACCCTTGCCCGCGTTCTGACGGGAGACGGCGGAGGCGAATTTATTCATATGGACGCCGTTTCATCCGGCGTGAAAGAGATACGGGCGGCTCTTGCCCGCGCGGCGGAGGCAAAGGAAAACGGCGCAAGCGCGGTTCTGTTCATAGACGAAATTCACAGGTTCAACAAAGCCCAGCAGGCGGCGCTTCTGAAAAGTGTTGAGGAGGGGGAAATCTCACTCATCGGCGCGACAACGGAAAACCCTTCGTTTGAGGTTATCTCCCCTCTGCTCTCCAGATGCGCGGTTTATAAACTTGAGCCGCTTGCCGAAAAAGATTTGCGTTTGATAGTCCGCAGGGCGGTTGAAAACGATGACAAAATAAAGGGCGCGGAGATTGCCCCGGACGCGCTGGATTTGATGGTTTCTCTCTGCGGCGGAGACGCGAGGGCTCTTCTCAACGGGCTTGAAACCGCAGTTTCAATATGCGCGGGAAGCAAGGTTGACGCGCAAACCGTAAAGGATGTTTATCAGAAAGGCGTGCGTTACGACAAGGGCGGCGATGAGCACTACAACACGATTTCCGCGTTCATAAAAAGCGTTCGCGCAAGCGACCCGGACGCGGCGCTTCATTATCTCGCCCGTATGCTTGACGCCGGTGAGGAGCCGCTTTTCATAGCGAGGCGGCTGATAGTTCTTGCGTCTGAAGACATAGGAAACGCAGAGCCCTACGCGCTGACGCTTGCAACCGATTGTTTTACGGCGGTGAATTACATCGGAATGCCTGAGGCGCGGATTGTGCTTGCGCAAACGGCGACATACTTGGCGAGTTGTCCGCGAAGCAATGCGGCGTATTCCGGTTTGCGAAAGGCGGAGGCGGATGTAAAGAAGTTTCCGGGTTTGGATATTCCCATGCACATCCGCAACGCGCCCACCCGTTTGATGAAAGACATGGGTTACGGCAAGGGGTATCAGTATCCGCACGATGAGAAAGACGCCTTTGCCGGACAGGAAAACCTGCCCGAAAAGATAAAAGACAAAATCTACTACAAACCCTCCGAAAGAGGCCGCGAAGCCGCGCTTAAAAAGTATCTTGAAGAGAAATGGAAGAAACGGAGGAA
Source organism: Thermodesulfobacteriota bacterium (assembly GCA_965226585.1). GTDB lineage: Bacteria > Desulfobacterota_D > UBA1144 > Nemesobacterales > Mycalebacteriaceae > Mycalebacterium. The sequence goes on from OZ245366.1 coordinate 1,312,786, forward strand.
GTGAAGAGTTGCCCCTCGCCCGTCATTCCTTGCCCTCGCCCGTCATTCCTGCGAAAGCAGGAATCCAGTATTAGTTAACCAGTTGAATACTGGATTCCGTGTCAGGCACGGAATGACGGAATAGAGTCCATGACGAAAAAAAGACAGGCACGGAATGACGGAAAGAAGACAAGCAACGGAATGACGGGGAATAAAGGTGTATAATCCCACGAGTAAAAGGGAGACACTTTCAAATGAAAGACACCGAAACGCAAGACCTTCAGTCCCTCGGCGCGCGTATTGAATCCATCAGAGGTTTTCTTTGACCTGCCGGGCAAAGAGAAACGAATCGCCGAAATAGACGACATATCTAACGGCGCGGATTTCTGGGACGACCGGGAAAAAGCGCAGACAGTTCTATCCGAGCGGTCTTCGCTTAAACAAAAGATTGACGAATGGAACGAACTCTGCAAAGGGCTTGAAGAAGCCCAAACCATTGCCGAACTCTGCGGCGAACAAACAGACAGCGAACTTGAAGCGGAACTCACCGCCACACTCACATCACTCACGGAAAAGATTGAGCGCGTTGAGTTCAAAAGAATGCTCGGCGGAGAAGATGACTCCAAAGGGGCGATTGTGGAAATAAACGCGGGCGCGGGAGGAACCGAAGCGCAAGACTGGGCGGATATGCTTTACAGAATGTATCTGCGGTATTGCGACAGAAACGGCTTTTCCGTGAACGTGCTTAACTGCCAGGACGGAGACGAAGCGGGAATAAAAAGCGCGACCATAATCGTTTCAGGCGACCATGCGTACGGCTACCTTAAAGGCGAAAGCGGCGTTCACCGCCTTGTGAGAATCTCCCCGTTTGATTCAAACAAAAGACGGCACACATCTTTCGCGTCTGTCTTTATCGCCCCGGAAATAGACGACTCGGTTGAGGTGGTTGTGGATGACAAAGATTTGAGGGTTGACACCTTCAGAGCCGGAGGCAAAGGCGGACAGCACGTGAACAAAACAGATTCCGCCGTCCGCATAACGCACATTCCCACGGGAACGGTTGTGAGTTGCCAGAACGAAAGGTCTCAACACCAGAACAGAATGAGCGCGATGAAGGTTTTGAAAGCGCGCCTGTATAAAATAGAGACGGAGAAAAAACGCGAAAAACTGACCGATCTCTCATCGTCAAAAAAAGACATAGGATGGGGAAGCCAGATAAGGTCTTATGTTATGCATCCGTACAGAATGGCGAAAGACCACAGAACCGGTTTTGAGCAGAGCGATGTGATTGCCGTGCTTGACGGGGAGATTGAGGAGTTCATAAAGAGTTATCTTACTTCCGGGGAGACAGCGCAATGAGCAAAGGAAAGAAAGTCCGCAAAATAGGAATTGTGGGGCTGAAAAGCAAAAAAGAAGTCAGGAAGATGACAGCCTTTCTGTGCGCCCTGCTTGAAAAATCAGGCATAGAGCCGGTTGTGGAAAGCACTTTGGGCGAAGCGTCCGGTGTTTCGCAACTTGCCGAAGCAAAAGAGATTCCAACTCTCGCAGACATGGTTTTCTCTCTCGGCGGAGACGGCACTTTCCTCAGCGCGGTGCGTTTGCTCAGCGGAAGTTCAATTCCGGTGCTTGGAATAAACCTCGGCGGTTTGGGTTTTCTTGCGGAATGCAAGGTTGACGAGGCGGAAAAAATGCTGAAAAAAATCGCATCGGGCGATTACAGGGTGGAGAGGAGAGATATGTTCGCCGTTCGTGTTGAGGAGAAGGGAAAAACCGTATGGGAGGGCGAAGCGTTGAACGAAGTTGTTGTGAACTGCGGCAAGGCGACCCGCATTATAGACCTTGAACTCCACATAGACGGCTCTCACATAACCACCTTTAAGGCGGACGGCATAATATGCTCAACGCCGACCGGCTCAACGGGGTATTCGCTTTCTGCGGGAGGTCCCGTTGTGTATCCCACGCTTCCGCTTGCCGTGATAACCCCGATATGCCCGCACACGCTTGCGAACCGTCCGCTTGTGGTTTCAAACGAGAATGAGATTCGTTTCCGCACTCCCGCTTCGGCTCCCGATGAAAAACTCACCGCCACCGTTGACGGGCAGATGGAGACTCCGTTGAAGCTCCGTCAGGAGGTTGTGGTAACAAAATCCGGCAGTTCGGTAAATCTTGTGAAATCGCCGTTTGTTGATTACTTCTCAATTTTGAAAACAAAACTGATGTGGGCGACAAGGAATAAGGGTTAAGTTTCCCGCCTTCCGTGCCTGACACTTCCCCGTCATTCCGTGCTTGACACGGAATCCAGTATTCAACTGGTTAACTAATACTGGATTCCTGCTTCCGCAGGAATGACGGAGGGGGCAAAGAATGACGTTAGGGGCTACTTTATCGGCAGATAAAAGAAAACCTCTGATGGATTCAATATGTGCGATGGGGGACTAAAGGTTTTGCGTTTCGGTCTCTCATTTTCCGTAGTGAAGAATGATTTTCTGTTCTTTAAGTAGTTTTTCTATCTTTTTGGGTAATTCCTCTATGGAATTGAACTTTATTGGCTTTTTCAGTGGGTCTATGCCGTGAGACTTGTTTTTTGGTGTGTTGACTGTTCCTGCTGCCCAAGCATGTTTTGGATCTATATGGCCCTTAGTCGGCGCAATGCCATCAGTCCACAAACTAACGGTAATTTTAATCATCTTCTGACCGCTTCCTGCTTTTACAGAAGATGTCGAAATCTTTTTAGTTGATTTTTTTTGCATTTTCTTTCCTCCTTAACGGGAATAAGCGTAATCGCTTTTACTCTCTCTCCCAACTCCAAGTTTGTTTGCAATTCCCGCAGCTGGCTACTGTAATTGAGGCATATTCAGTAGGCAACCAATTAAATACAGTGCCACCACCTGTTGCTCTACTGCTCTCTTTAGTTCTGACCTGTCCCTTTGTCTGGCAGTGCGGACAAATAACCTCAGAGGCAACTTCACCATGCTGTTTCGCTACTTTCTGCTTAGCAGTCAACGGCTTCTGTTCTAAGAGATGGGGGAAGTAGAGAATCATAATGACAAAGGAAACTATCAACAATATAAAAATCAAACCTAACAAAGTGTTTATGAGGAAAACAAGCGTGACTAATAATAGTAGAGCGAGTGCCACGAGAACAATTTCTTTCTTTAGTGGTACATGCCGATTTTTTGACAATTTTTCTGACCTTTGGTGGAGTCTGCGATAATCTACCTTTGGAACTTTCATCTTCCATTTTGCTTCCAGTAAATCATGTGTTCCGCCGTGAATATCAACCACTTCCCAACCTTGTTTGATTAACTTTCGCCCATAGCGAGAGTTATAAATACGACCCATAATCGTCCAATAGAGCACAAGAGCAACAAGAAGGGGAAAGGCAAATACTAAACTGTCTTCGCCTTTAAGCAAAAAAACATTTTTCAATAGAACTCTTATTGAAACGACAGATAAAAAAAACGTTATGACCCAGCCAAGAGTGTAGATTAAAAAGCCAACCCAATCTCTCCTCAACAAAGGGACTAAAGAGCCCGCGAAAAGCATTGTCCATGAATATCCGGCGGATACTACCCTTTCCTGCTCCCGTTCCTTATGTTCCCAAACTATTTTCACTTTCTCACAGGTTTCTCAAAGGTTATCTCAGCCACCAAAGTCATTCCGTGCCTGACACGGAATCCAGTATTCAACTGGTTAATTAATACTGGATTCCTGCTTCCGGCAACAACCCTACTCCCCTTTTGGAGCCGTTGCCTGCACATACCGCAGTCTCAAACTGTAAAGCACATCGTCTATCAGGTTTTGTTCCTCATCTGACAGGTTGCCCTTTGTCTTGTCTTGCAGGATTTCAAGAATATCCACCGTGTGTTTTGCGGCGGGGATGTTGATTTCTCTCTGTTTTGTATTCGGGTCGGGAATGTCTCCCAGATGCATAATTGCCGAAGCGTTTAGCGAGAGAACAAAATTGGAAAAATCCATCTTCATCTCTCCGCTTTGCGGTTTCCTCTGCTCCGCCTCCGCGCCTTCGGTTTCCACTTTCTTCTCTTCTTCACTCATCTCCGCCTCCGTTTTCCAACTGCCTCAAAACCTCATCCGCAACCTTCATAAACGCCTGCGCCGCAGAGCAGTCGGGTTTGAACTCAACCACCGGAACGCCGCTGTCTCCGCACTTTCTCACCTCAGGGTCAATCGGAATCTCACCGAGAAACGGAACGTCAAACTTTTCCGCCATCGCCTTTCCGCCGCCCCTGCCGAAAATGTCTATCGCCTCGCCGCCCGGCACATCCAGATAACTCATGTTCTCAACTATCCCCATTACCGGAATGTTCAGTTTTTCAAACATCAAAATCCCGCGCCGCACATCTATAAGCGAAACCTCTTGCGGAGTTGTTACGATAACCCCGCCGTTCAGCGGAGCCGTTTGCGCTATGGAAAGTTGCGCGTCTCCGGTGCCGGGGGGAAGGTCTATCACAAGGTAATCGGTGTTTTTCCACTCAACATCTTCAACAAACTGCTTTACGGCTCCGTGAACCATCGGTCCCCGCCATATGACGGTTTCCTCCTCTTTTATAAGGTAGCCGATTGACATTATTTTCAGCCCGTATTTCTCTATCGGAAGCATTTTGCGCTGGGGTGTGGCGACCGGTTTTTCGCCCTGCGTTCCGGTCATCATCGGCGCGCTTGGTCCCCAAATATCCGCGTCCATAAGCCCCACATTTTGTCTTTTTTTCGCGATTGCCACCGCGAGATTTACCGCCACTGTGGATTTGCCCACGCCGCCTTTTCCGCTTGCCACCGCAACGTAGTGTTTGATGTCCGGCAGTTTTGACTGCGCCGCCTGTCCCTGTTCGGGAGCGCCGCGTGCGGCGGACGGCTCTCTTGTCTCCGTAACGATTGAAACCCCTTCAACTCCGGGCGTTTCAAGAACAGCGGTTCTGACTGATTCCTCTATTTGTTTCTGAATTGCCGCGTCCGGTTTGGGAAAAACAAGGGAGATTTTCACGCCCGAATTGTCGTCCACATCTACGCTTTTTACAATTCCGAATGACACAATATCCCTTGTAAAACCGGGATACTTCACTTGTTTTAAACGTCTTGAAACGGTTTCAGGGGTAAGACCCATGGCTTGAAAGTTACCCCACTCCGAGTTTGCTTTTGGCTTCCGGGCTCATCATGCCGGGGTTCCACGGCGGATCCCAGACGACTTGCACAATCACGTTCCTTGCCCCTATCGCTTTCAACGCTTCTTCCGCCTGCCCCGATATGTGCGCGCCCATTGAGCATCCGGGGGTTGTGAGTGTCATTTTCAGCCCCACATCACTGCCTGAAATTTGAACATCGTAGATAAGACCGAGGTCAACAATGCTTACGGGAAGTTCGGGGTCGTTCACGCCTTTCAACGCTTCAAAAACCGACTCTTCGGTAAGTTCAACCGCGCCGCCGGGTTCTTTTTTCTCGAATTTTTTGAGTTCAACCTGCGGTTTTTCCGCATCTGCGCCGGAAGGGGAATCGGGCTGAATAGTTATAATTTTTTTCATCGCCATTGGATGACGATTGTAGCCACTGCTCCCCTTGTTGTCAAAGCGCGGACGCACTTGAATAATGGCTCGCGGGGCGGATAATTAGCCGTGCGAATTCTTGCGGAATGGCGCGATTTTATGAACGATACCACCAAAAAAACGGAGAGCGGCAGGCGGGTGCCGGTTTGAAGGTGGAGGCTGGAAATGATGTTTGTGAATGTGGAAACCGTCTTGGTTCGCCGCTTGTTTCGCCGAAGTCCAAATACACGACTTTCGGTTGGTTTCTTGTATCAATGGGAATAAGCCACCCGCCGGTAAAGGTGGTTTTCACTTGCGACAATTGCGGGAAAGAGTTCAAAACGATTACGGATAAGAAGCTTTTGAGAGAGCATATTTACAGATAGAGGGAGTGGGTGCGGAAGCAGGAATCCAGTATTGGTTTAGCCCAGTTGAATACTGGATTCCGTGTCAGGCACGGAATGACGGGAAGGAGAAAAGGCGCGGAATGACACACTTCCCCGTCATTCCTGCGGAAGCAGGAATCCAGTATTGGTTAGCCCAGTTGAATACTGGATTCCGTGTCAAGCACGGAATGACGGGATGGGTCAAAAACTGTAATTAACCCCGCCTCTGAACTGTTGCACAAAAGTATCAAAACTCGTGCTCATTCCGCCGTCATAGTCAATCCTCACACTCAGTTCCCGCAAAGGAGCATAAGGCGTGTATTCAAAACCTGCGCCGTAGTTGAACATTATCCGGTCCTGCCCGCCGCTTCGGGGAACATTACCGTCAGCAAGAGTCGCCTCAAGGTCGGCTTCAGGGTTCAAGACGTGTATATCCGCCCCCACGCGAATTCTCATATTTACCGTCTCACTCAAAGGTGAACGCGCTTCAAATGACGGACTTACATATACCAATATCTCGCTTGTGTCTTTTACTTTGAAAGCGTCAGCTATTGCCTCAGGAGTGTTTGTTAAGGAAGTCTCATCAAACGCCCCCGCTGTTACATAAGACGCTCCAATCTCTATACGGGGAAATAATGCAAAACTCCCCGACAAAAACGGCATTGCCGCGCCAAGCGCGCCGCCGAATACTGTCGCGTTTGTATCCGCAGAGTAACGGTTATCTCCCGCAGTGCGGGTTGATTCCCAACTCGTAGAAACATACTGAAACCTGCCGTCAACCATATATCTGTCCACTATTGTGGAGGCAAAAATGCCGCCCATAAATCTTGTTGCCTCTCCGCTTGCGTCTGCCCTGCCTTCATCAGTCAGCACATCCATATCAAGGTTTGAGATTTCATAACCGCCTGCCACCGAAACAAGAATGCTGTTAAACGGCGCGGATACGCCGCCGGTGAAGGTATAGACATCTTCGTCATAGTTAATCGCTGAAGAATAGCGGGTGTACCTTCCGCCCGATGTTGCCCACACGCAACCAGTCCAGAAATCTCCGTCTATCTCATCACTTGCCGCAGAGCCGTAACCGCAACCGCTTGAAAGTTTTGTGGCAAAACTCCTGTCTGCGCGGTAAGCGGACTGGATGAGAGAATCATAGATATCCAAACTGGCATCTTTCAGCGACATTGCTGTCAAAAACAGGTTGCCGTCTCCATCTGTCTGAACACTTCCCCTTTCGCCTATTTCCGCGTTTAGACGCTCTACAACCTCTTGCCTTTCTTCGCCGTCCGGCAAGTCGTCCGCTTCAAAAATTGTGTACTCCGTTATATGCGTTCCGGGAACATCAACTCTGACTCTGAAACCTTCAATATCTTCCGCGCTTATCGTGCCTTCAAGGTTTATAAGCGGTTTGCCTGTCATCTCTTCAGGGTCTGCCGAGACAACAAGGGTTGAATTCGCGCCGAAGGTTATTTTGTCCAAGCCGTTAAAACCGCCCGCGCCGGCAAGAACTATTGTGCCTTCATTTATGAAATGGTCATCGCCTTCGCCAAAGTTAATGGTTGCCCGTTCCGGCTCCCGCTCAGGCGTGGCGGATGAAAGACGGAAACGGTTGCCGCCTCCTTCAGACGGGGTTGACTGCGCCCCGTGCGCCGGAGCCGACTGCGAGGATGGCGGGGGTGATGATGATGGCGGAAGCCCCGTAACGGTGTCAGAACTATCGTGTATGACCGACCCCGCGCCGTTTATTGTGCCTCTGTTTTGGAAAATATCCGAGCCGGATCCCGTGTCAAAAGAGGTGATAATTGTGATAGTTCCCGTGTCTTCGTTATAGACTTCGTCATCGTCAGCGCCCATGCTGGCGTTTCCGATGAATGTGCCTTCGTTTGTGAAAATGTCATCGCCGTCTCCCGTGTCAAAAGAGCCGATAATTGTGAGAAGTCCCGTGTCTTTGTTGGTAAATGTGTCTCCGACATCGCTCAGAGTTACTTTTCCGACTATCGTTCCCCAGTTGTCAAGTCCAACGTCATTGTTGTCCCACTCGTCTCCCACCTGCAAGGCGATTACGTTGTTCGCGGGGGTAACTATGCAGTTGCGGTTCTCATCTATCACACCGCCGCACAGAAGAGCGCCCTCAAAAATCCGCAGCAAACTCTGATAACGGGCATACGAGCCGCTTCTCAAAGATACCGCCACAGAGTTCATCCCGGACGCAGACACATTCGCGCCGTTGTACATATGGAGTTCCGCCTCGCTTTCGCCAACATTCGGGTCATCATCTTTCTCTTCAATCAGGATGGTTGTGCTGTCCGCTCCGGTTGTGTACACATCTGCGGCGTTTACGTTCACGACGCCAATCCTGTCATACGAATTAATATTTACCGCCACACTCCGCGCGCCGTTTGTGAATACACGCGCCCCGCTGTCAATCGAAATGGTTGATCCGAATCCGTAGAACCCGTCCACCACCGCCATTGCGTGGCTGTCATTGGCTGTTGTGTACACTTGCGACCCGCCGGACACTCTTGTGTAGGTAACTCCCACCCTGCCTCCGATAAGTATCGCGTTGCTTTTCGCGCCGTTCGCGAACACTCTGGAATTGCCGTGAACCACAATATTTCCAAATGCCTCCGTTTCTATGAATATGCCGTTGCCCGTTTTTGTGGTGAACACGCTTGATGACTGGTTGACAATTACTTGCAGTTCATCGTTGAACCCGCCGTCAATACTGTTCGCATAGATTGCGACGCTTCCCGCGCCGTTTGCCCACACATGAGACTGATTACCGACAGTTATGAACTGGCTCCTCAAAATAGCATTGCCATAGACTGAGCGCGCGCCGTCTCCTTCCGTCCACACTTGCGACTTGTCGTTAATCGTAATGTTGGAGTGCTGTGCCGCGCGGGAGTTCATGAATATCGCGCCCGTTCTCGCGCCGTTTGCCCACACTTTTGAGCCGTTTGTAACTGTCCACTCCGTACTCCGGCTCCGGTCGCCCCCGGAATGCGCTTGCGACACCGCCGTTGCTCTGCTTTGTCCTGTTGACCACATATTTGAGCCGTTGATTTCAATTCCCATAAACCGGTGGGATTCTGCCAACAGCGCGCTTCCGTCTTGTCCCGTTGCCCAAACATTTGAGCCGTTGGCAACCGAAACATAAGAATCGCTTGTTAAGGATGTTGTTGTTTTCGTTCTTATGCCGCTTCCGCCTCTGCCCGTAGTTCTGATGTTTGAACCGCTGACGACAACATTGCCTCCTCCCGCTCCAAGCATATTCATAAAGACTGCCGAGGAACGTGCAGGCGTGGAAGTTCGTGTGGAGTTTTCAAAGATGTCTGAATCGCTAATTTCCACATAAGCTCTGCCGGCCGTTGTCCGCGCCCTGATGGCGTTTGAGTCCCGTGTTGCGTCCGTCCATATCTTTGAGGAATTGACCTTCACAACAATCGCGTTGTCTCCGGTTTCCGTGTTTGACGAGAAGGCGAAAATTGCCGAACTTGCGGTTTCATTTGCCCATATATTTGAGCCGTTGATGCTGACCGCAACACTGCCGCCTCCGGCATTGGCGACAACCGCATTTGACCTGCCTCCGCCCGCCCATATATCCGAGCCGTTTATCTCAATGTCTATATTCTCGCTGTCGCCCCCGCTGCTGATATGAGCGGCGTTCACGTCTTCGGCTACCGACGCTCTGCCCGCGCCTATTTGCGAGTTGTGAATGGCAACAAACATTGCCGCAGGGGTCGCCGTTTCCGCCCACAGCGCGTTTGCTCTCGCGCCGTTTGCCCGCACCTTCAGGTTGCGGAGTTCAATATCCGGGCTGTCTGTCCTGACAGTGTTAACGCTGTCACCGGCAGACCATATTTCCATCGTCTCGCCTTCCGCCGCGCTGATTGAGAGCGAGCCGCCGCCGCTTTCAGACCATATTGCCGAACTGCCCGCGCCGTTTGCCCAAATCTTTGAGGAAACCCCCGTATCGTAGGAAACATCGCCGCCCGCGCTGCTTTTCAAGACAATCGTGTTGCCGTCCGCGCCTTGCGTCCAAGCCCGTTTCGCGTTGAAGTAGTTGTTGATTTCCACAGCCGCGCCCGTCTGGTGGTCAAGCGAAAACACCGTTCCCCTCAAGCCTTCTGTCGATACTTCATTCTGGTTTCTGATATTCATTCGGAATGTCCGCACGGTGTCGTCAATCATGTTTGCCGCGCCGCCGCTTGTCACCGTTGTCGCGAACACGGTCGCGTCATCCTCTCCCATGCGGAAAGATGTGTTTGTGGAATCAACAGATATCCGCGTGCCGGAACTGTCCGTTAATTTGAAAAACTCTCCCGTTGAGTTTGCCAGTATGACAGCCGAGTTGTGCAGTTGAACGCCTATGTCGCCTCTTTGCGCGTTGAGGGTGAACGCCGCGCTGTCTGCGCCGTTGACCAAAATGGTAACGCCGTTGAAGTTCGCCTGAATCTTGTTGCCGCCGCCCTTAACCTGAATTGTCTCTCCGCCGAAAGCGGTTGAGTTATCACCCTCCGTCCAAACGGTTGAGTCGTGTACATCCATAAAAGATGTGCCGCCCGCTTCGGTGATAAGGAACAACGGCGCCGAGTTTGCCCCGTTTGCCCATACTTTTGACCCTCTCACTTCTATGTCGGTTTTTCCGTATAAGTATGTGTAGCCGTTGACGGCAACTGAATTATGTCCTTCAGTCCATACATCCGAGGCGGTTACGGTTACAAGCCCGTTGCCCGTTTCACTTTCGCTGAAAGCGTTAATTGCCGCCGAATGGCTTCCGTTTGCCCAAACTTTTGATTTGTCCAGATTTACAATCGCGTGTCCTTCCCTGCCAGCATCAATGTCCTCAACGGTTTGCACGGCTACGCCGGATGAGTTATCTCCTTCCGCCCAAATGTTCACGCGGACGGCGTTCACAATTCCATTCCCGCCTTCAAGCGCGGCAACATAGACGGCGTTGGACTCATTGCCGCCGGTTGATATGTCCATAACGCTCAAATCTACAAATGTGCGTCCTCCCGGTATTGCCGGGGTTCCGGGGTTTGTGCAGTACACTTCTCTCCCGTTCGGAAATACAACGCAGAGATATCGCCATCCGTCTATCGCCGGAACACCCCCGCCGTCTTGAATGGCAACCGAGAGTCCGGTGGAGTTGCGCCCGCTTGTCCGTATGTTTGAACTTGTGAAACTTGCATTGGCGTGTCCTCTGAATTGAGAGTGCACGATAACCGCCGTTGAATCCGCGCCCGCTGTTGTAATGTCTGTGCCGTTTATTTCCGCAGAGGCAAGTGAGATGCCCCTTGACGCTCTTATCTCAAGCCCCGTTGAAAAGCGTTTTGCCGTCCGCACGGTTGAATCGTCAATGCCTACAAATACCACCGAGTTTGTGCCTGAACTGTTCGGTAATTTTGTGGCGTCCGCATAAATTGCCTTGGAACTTATTTCGTTTGCCCACACATCGGAGTCTTTCACAAAGAGAGCCGCATTTCCGCCCAGATCTGCGGTTACGGTAATTGCCGTTGATATTGTGTCTTCCGTCCACACATTCGCCCCTGTCGCGTTCACTGTGGCGTTTGCCCCGCCGTATGAGGTTACGTTTATGCCGCGTGAGCGGCTTCCCCATGCGGAGATATTTGAGCCGCTGATGTTTATGGCGGCGTTTCCAAAAAATGCGTCTGCGGAAATCGCACTCGCGCCAAGTCCGCCCGCCCGTATATTCGCGCTCACCGCATTTATAAGCAGTTCCACGCCCGCCTCGTAAGACGATATCGCGGTTGACACGCTTCCGTTAGCCCACACGCTCGCCCCGTTCACATCAACCGTAATTTCAGTTGTGTCCGCCGTCCGCTTTTCCGCCTTGATTGCCGCGCCGCCGTCTCCTGAATGAATCCAAACATTCGCCCCGCCGGACACTTCCACCGTTTCCGCGACTATTGTTACACCTCCCACTCCGTTAGCCCACACATCCGAGCCGTTGACTGTTGCCGTTGTCGCAAGCACGGTTACGCCGTTTGAGTTGTTAGTCCAAACTTTCGCCCCGCCCACAATATCCACCGTTGTTGCCACCGTGATTACCGCGCCTGTGTTGATTGCCCCTTCCGCCCAAACTTCAGAGTTGTTGATTGTCGCAGATGTCGCTTTTATGGCGTTGCTGTCTGATATGCCGTTAGTCCAAACTTTTGCCTCGTTGCTTATCATCACGGTTTCCGCCGTGATGGTTTCGCTTGTGTTGCCTTCCGTCCACACATTCGCGCCGTTGACTGTTACCGTTACCGCCCTCACCGCGTTGCTTGTGTCGCCGTTTGCCCACACATTCGCGCCGTTCCATATATTTGCGGTTGTCGCCCTGATTGCATCGCTTGTCGCGCCTTCCGTCCATATATCCGAGCCGTTTGCCGTTACCGTTTCCGCTGACACCGCGTTACTCGCGGCTCCGTTTGCCCACACTTTCAAGTCGTGAACGGTTGCCGAGCCGCCGGATAAAGAAGAAGCGTTTATGGTTGAACCGCCCGCGCCGATTGTCCAAATCTCTCCCATTCCGTCTTCAGAAACGATGGTTACAGTTTCCGAAGTTCCCGCCTCAACCGCCGCTGAGCCATCGCCGTTTGCCCAAACCTTTCCGCCGCCGCTCACATTGACCGTTGCCGCAATTATCGTGTCGCTTGTGTTGTCTTCCGTCCAAATCTGCGCGCCGTTGACTGTTGCCGTTGCGGTGAAAATCGCGCGGGCTTGCTGTCCGTTTGCAAACACTTTTAAGTCATGAACCGTTACGCTTGTTGCCGCGTTCACGGTTGAAGCCCCGATACCGCTTGACCAAATTTCTCCCATCCCGTCTTCAGAAACGATGGTTACAGTTTCCGAAGTTCCGGCGCGAACCGCCGAGGAAGAGGGTCCCGTCTCGCCAACCCAAATTTTTCCGCCGCCCGAAACGTTGACCGTCTGCGCGGTTACCGCGTTGCTTGTCGCGCCGTTGCTCCAAACCTGCGCGCCGTTGTAGATGTTCACATCTGTCGCGTCAATGGCTGTGCTTCTTTCTTTGTCAGCCCACACACTCGCGCCGCCGTCAACTGTTGCCGTTGCCGCCGAAACCGTCCGGCTTGCCGCGCCGTTAGACCATACTTTCAAACCGTCATTGATATAAGCCGCCGCCGTTGCTTTCACCGTTGAAACGCCGTCAACTGTTGTCCAAACCTCTCCGTCTCCGTCTGCTGATATGATGTTGACCGTTCCCGAACCGCCCGCAGAAACCGCCGAACTGTCCGCGCCTTCCGCCCAAACCTTTCCGCCGCCCGATACATTCACCGTGCCCGCAACTACCGAGTTGCTTGCCGAGCCGTTTGCCCACACTTTCGCGCCGTTCCAGATGTTTGCGGTTGTCGCGTCAATGGTTCTGCCGCCTTGTCCTTCACTCCATACTTGAGTGCCTGTGCCGTTGACTGTCGCGCTTGCCGCCTTAACTGTGTTGCTGTCTGAGCCGTTTGCCCACACTTTCAAGCCGTCATTGATGTAAGCCGCCGTTGTTGCTTTTACCGTTGAAACGCCGCCAACTGTTGTCCAAATCTCTCCGTCTCCGTCTTCAGAGACGATGTTGACCGTTCCCGAAGTTCCCGCAGAAACGGCTGAACTTCTCACGCCGTTTGTCCAAACTTTTCCGTCTTTTGAAATATTTGCCGTTTCCGCGACTATCGCGTTACTGCCCGTGCCGTTAGCCCAAACCTTCGCGCCGTTCCAGATGTTCACGGTTGGCGCGACTATGGTGTCGGATGAGCCGCCTTCCGTTGTCCAGACATCCGTGTTGTTGACTGTCGCGCTTGTTCCCGCCGTAACCGCCCGGCTTGCCGCGCCGTTTGCCCAAACTTTCACGCCGTCATTGATGTAAGCCGCAGTTGCCGCTGTTACTGTTGAAACTCCGGAGATTGTCCAAATCTCTCCCGTTCCGTCTTCAGAGATGATATTTGCCGTTCCCGAAGTTCCCGAAGAGACGGCTGAACTTCCCGCGCCGTTTGCCCATACCTTGCCACCGTTTGAAACGTTCAAAGTTTCAGCGACTACCGTGTTGCTTGTTACGCCGTTAGACCACACTTTCGCGCCGTTCCAGATGTTTGCCGTGCCTGTTGCGATTATGGTGTCGCTTGTGTCTCCGTTTGACCACACTTCCGTTGCTGAGCCGTTGATTGTTACGGTTGCCGCCGTAACCGCCTGACTTCCCGCGCCGTTAGACCATACTTTCAAGCCGTGAATGCCTGCCGTTGTTGTTGCCTTTACCGTTGAACTTTCCGAAGCGTTAGACCACACTTCTCCCTTTCCGTCTTCTGATACGACCGTAACCCCTCCGCCGGTTTTCGCTGAAATTGCCGAACTTCCGGAAGCGTTAGACCACACTTTCGCGTCATTTGAAAAGTTGACTGTTTCCGCAACTATGGAGTTGCTTGTGTTGCCTTCCGTCCAGACTTCAGAGCCGTTGACCACAACAGTTGTTGCTGAAATGGCGTTGGCTGTCGCTCCGGTAGCCCGCACTTTTGAACCATTCCACACATTCACCGCGCCAGTTGTTGTTGAGATTGTGGCGGCTCCCGTTTTGTTCGTCCACACATCCGCGCCGCTGACATCAACATCACCAGTCGCCAAAATCGCGTAGTTCGAACCGTTGCCGCCAATATCTGCGTCCACAACATTCACCGTTGACGCATTAATTGCCGCAAATCCGCCGTTCGTCCAGACGGAAAGACCGTCCGCTTCTCCCGCCACTACTGACAGGGTTCCCGTGCCCGTGGTTGACGCTTCAATGGCAATACTTCCGGCTTTATCCGCAAAGATAGCCGAACCGCCGTTTCCGCCTATGTTTATGTCTCCGCTTGTGGATGTTGCTATGACGCCGTTTCCACCTTCAGTGGATCCGCCGCCTCTTCCATAAACGACTCCGTTCGCGAGAGCGAGGTCAATGTTTCCGCTAACCGTGTTGGCTATGATGCCGTCTTTACCAACTATGCAGGAAACGGCGTTCGCAATTGTTATGTCTATGTTTCCCGCGCCTCCCGTGTCTGCCGCCAAGCCGTGAGAGTCTCCCACGGATGAGGCGAAGATTGCCGCGCCGTTTATAAGTTCAACTGTTATGTCTCCGCCGCCTGTGGATGTGAGTGTCGCGCCTCTTGTGTCTCTAACTGTGTATTCCTTGCCTGTGCCGCTTCTGGCTCCATACAGGTGGATTGCCGAATACATCCCCTCAAATGAAAGTTCAATATCTCCGCCTGCTGTGTTTGCTATAAGACCGTTTGTGCCTTGCCTGTCTGAAACGATTATTCCCTGATTGGAGAAGTCCGCGACCACGTTTCCGCTTGTGGATGTTGCTATAATCCCGTTTCCGCCGGTTCCCCCGATTTTAACTCTTGAGGTGTTGTGAACGCCTATATTCACATCGCCCGTTCCGGCTGTGATGGTAGCAGGGTTGTTAGGAGCGTCTGGGTCGGTTTCCCCGATTCTAACTCTTGAGGTGCTGATGGTAACAACGTTTCCGCCGGTTCCGTTTTTGGCGGTAAAAGAGCCGTCATCGGTTTGGAAGGCAGCGGCAGTCGCGCCGCCGATAACTATTGTATCTCCGCCCGTTTGGGTTGTTGCGACATTTGCACCGTAAGAGGTAAGGGTGGCAGACCCTCTGGCGGATTTGACTGTAACAGCGGGAACATCCGTAACCACGGAACGCGCGCCGCCTGAGATGTTAAGCGCGGCGTCTGTTGCGGAAGTACAGTCAATTGCGGTTGCGGCAACCGGTGTTACATCGCCGCAACTCGTTTGCGCATGGGAGTTTTGCGGCGCAAAAGCAAATAAAATTGCGAACAGAAAGGTGATGGTTAATTTTCTGTGCATAAGGGTTCCCGTATTAGGGATAATTCAACAGCAAAACTCGGCGTTGTTAGACCGGTTATGGCGCGGGATTATACCCATACAGACTATATTGTTGGGGTTTTCTGTCAAATGGGGAGAGGGGTAGAAAAGGGGTTTTTTTCCGTCATTCCGTGCTTGACACGGAATCCGGTATTAAAACGCTAATCCAACTCTCGCGCTAAACACCTGCGTTAGCGTATCCAGCCCCGGCGTTACTCCGCCGTCATAGTCAATCCGCACATTAAAACCCTTATACGGCAACACAAACTCAGCCCCGGCGCCGTAATTAACCATTATCCTCTCAAGCGAACCGGTTACCTTGAACAAATCTCCGCCGCTTGTCCTCGCGCTCCACTGCGTTTCAGGGTCTGTAATGTGCGCGTCCGCTCCCAAACTCATCCAGATATTTACCGTCTCTCCCGCAGGAACATACGCCGTTACGGACGGGCTTATAACCAAATATGTCTTCCCCGCCCCGCCAACGGTAAGGGCGGAATCTTCCAAAGCCGTCTCGCGGAAACCGTCAGCGGATACCTTTGTAACTCCCGCCTCAACTCTGGGGACAACCATAAACACACCGCCGGGAAATATCGGCATCTCCCCGCCCACAGCCGCAGACCATGTGGCTACATCCGTTTCCGCCCCGTGCTTCCCGTTATCGCCTCTTATCAGACTTTCCCCCCTTAACGCCGCAGATTCCCATGTCGCTCTGGCAAACTGCGTTCTCACATCCGTGATAATTCCGCTCCAAAACTCACTCGCCACCGAAATACCCGCCATAAACCTCTCGCCGCCCGCGCTTGTGTCTGCTCCGGCGTCAAAGTCCGATGTCTCATATCCCGCCGCAACCGATACGATGGATTTTCCGGCAGGCACGGTAAAACCGCCCGTGAATACGTGGGCATCTTCACTGTATTCGGAAGTGGCGGTGTGCCGCGTGAATCTGCCGTCCGCCGCCGCCCACAGACAGCCGCCCCGCAGGTCTTGCGTTTCCGTCTCATCGCCGCCGCCGTAGCAACCGCCGCGCAGTTTTTCTGAAAATGCGTTGTCCGCGTAGTAGGCGGATTGAATCATGGCGTCATAGTTTCTCAGGTAATCGTATGGACGGAGGTTGGAAAGGGTAATGAAGATGTTGCCGATTTCATCCATCCGGGCAGACGCATTCCGTTCAAGCCCATCGCTTACTATGTTGAAAATTGCCTGTCTTTCATCTTCGCTGTCCACCAGAATTTCTTCCCTGAATAACAGAAACTCTCCCGAAAGTCTCTCAGGGTTGGCAAATCTTGCGCTGAAACCTTCAATGTCCGCCTCAGCTATCTCGTCTTCAACGTTTATGAGCGATCTGCCCACCATCTCGACAGGGTCTGCGGTTATAAGAAGGAGTGAGTTTTCGCCGAAGGTTATTTTCTCCAAACCCGCAAAGCCCTCGCCTCCGATAACCATTGTGCCGTTGTTTATGAAATAGTCATCGCCGCCGCCAAAGTTTATTGGTATCCCCGTGCCGTTTATTATGCCGTCATTTCTGAAAGTGTCTTCGCCGGTTCCCGTGTCAAAAGAGCCGGCCATTGTGATAACTCCCGTGTCTTTGTTGGTAATTCTGTCGTGGTAATCGCTCAGTTTCACATCTCCGACTATCGTTCCCGCGTTTTCCAGAATGGAGTGGTAGTCTGCGGGGTCGTCATCCGCATTTCCGTCATCCCTTATCCGCACCGCCGCCGCGCCCGCCGCGCCGGTTATAAGACAGTTGCGTCCCGCGTCTATCACACCTGAGCACACAAGGCCGTCTTCAAAAACTTTCATAATGGTTTTGTAATATGCCGCTCTGCCGCTTCTCAAAAATACCGCCGTAGAGTTCTGTCCGTCTGCCGATACATTCGCGCCGCCGGATATGTAGAGTTCCATCTTGCCCCCGCCGGAACTCCTTGCTCTTTCCGCAAGCATTATGGCCGCGCTGTCCACTCCGGTTGCATAGACACCCGCGCCGCCTGATATGTTCGCAATGGCGTCTCTGTTATATGCGTTGATATTTATAGCCGCGCTTCTCGCGCCGTTAGAGAAAACACGCGAACCGCCGTCAACATAAACGTATGACCTCGCGCCGGCAAAACCGTCTGTTATTGCTATTGCGTTGCTGTCTGCTCCGGTTGTGTACACTTGCGACCTTCCGGACACTCTCATGTGGGAATCCCCGATTCCGAAGCCAATAAATATCGCGTTGCTTTTCGCGCCGTTTGTCCAAACTCTGGAACCGTCGTGAACCACTATGTTGGCGAATGCCTCCGTATCTACGGCTATGGCGTTGCTCATTTCGTCTGTGGTGAAAACCCTTGACGAGCCGTTGACAATCACCCGCGCGAAATCGTCAATTCCGCCGTCCGCGCTGTTTGCGTAGATTGCCGTGCTTCCCGCGCCGTTTGCCCACACACGGGAATGACTGTGGACTTCTATGTATTGATTTCTTTCAGATGCGTTTCCGTAGATTGAGTATGCCGAGTCTCCCTCCGTCCACACTTCCGACCCGCCGGAAATGATAATGCCCGACCCCGGCGCTCTTTGAGAGTTCATGTATATCGCGCCCGTTCCCGCGCCGTTTGCCCAAACCTTTGAGCCGTTTGCAACCACCCACTCCGCTCGCGCCCCCGTCCAGCTTCCCGCGCTGTGATGCGAGTTTGACTCAGCCGCCGCTCTGCCTTCTCCAACAGACCACACATTTGAGCCGCTGATTGTAATTCCTATAAATCTGTGCGAGTTCACGAAAATCGCGCTTCCTTCCGTGCCGTTTGCCCACACATTTGAGCCGTTGGCAATCGTAAGAGTTGTGTCCTGTCTTATGGCTCCCGCGCTCTCCGCCCTTATGGTTTTGCTGTTAATTCCTCCCGACCAGATGTTTGAACCGCTTGCGACAAAACCAATTCCTCCCTGTCCGGTTGAGTTCATCATCACCGCCGCAGAACGCGCCTGAAAAGAGAGTCTGGAATCTTCAAAGACGGTGGAGTCTCGTATTTCCACATAGATTTTGCCGGCGCCCGTTGTTTGCGCCCTGATGACGTTTGAGTCTCGTCCCGCGTTTTGCCCTGACCAAACCCTTGACGATTGGACCTTCACAACAACCGCGTTGGTTCCGGAGTCTGAGTTTGCGGAGGTGGCGAAGATTGCCGAACTTGCAGACTGGTTTGCCCATATCTCAGAGCCTTTGACATCAACCGCAACACTGCCGGTTCCGGGGTTGGCGGCAATCGCGCTTGAGTTAGTTCCGTCCGTCCATATTTTTGAGCCGTTTATTTCAATGTTTATATTTTCGCTGTCGCCCGCGCTGGTGATATGAACGGTGTTCAACCATCTGCTGAATACCGGCTTGCCCGCGCCCAGTTGAGAGTTGTGAATGGCAACGGATATTGGCGAGGGTGTTGCCGTTTCCACCCACAGCGCGCCCGCTCTGTTGCCGCTTGCCCGCGCTTTCAGGTTGCGGAGTTCAACATCCGGGCTGTCTGTTCTGATAGTGTTGACGCCCGGTTGAGAAGTCCATATTTCCATTGTTTCGCCATCCGCCGCGCTGACAGAGAGCGAGCCACCGCCGCTTTCAGACCATATAGCCGAACTGCCCGCGCCGTTAGCCCATATTTTTGATGAGATTCCTGCGCGGTAGGAAACGCCGCCGCCCGCGCTTTTCAAGACAACCGTGTTGCTTTGCGCGCCGTTAGTCCAGATATCTGTGGCGTTAATGGTTAGAAGCAGGTTAGCGGTTTGATTTTCGTTGGAAGCGTTAACGGCGGTTGACTGGCTTCCGTTTGCCCACACTTTCAAGTTGGCGAGTGTGGTTGTTGCCGTTGCGTTGAATGTTGAGACGCTGTTATCCACCGTCCACAATTCTCCGTCTTTTGAGAAAGCCGCAACATCTATTGACTGTGCGTAAGAGGGAGGCGGTGAGAAAGCAAACAGGATTCCGAGTATGGAAAGCAGGGTTAGGGTTTTACGCATAACGGCACGGTGAGGTGTCTTGATTTGGTGAAGTATATTTGCGTAGAGGGTAGATGTCCACTAAGACGGGGCAGGTGTCCAATAAAGGTGTCCAATAAAACGGAATGCCTTCCCCGTCATTCCGTTGCCTTTCCCGTCATTCCTGCGAAAGCAGGAATCCAGTATTGGTTAACCAGTTGAATACTGGATTCCGTGTCAAGCACGGAATGACGGGATGGGGAAAAACACGGAATGACACACTTTCCCGTCATTCCTGCGGAAGCAGGAATCCAGTATTGATTAACCAGTTGAATACTGGATTCCGTGTCAAGCACGGAATGACGGGATGGGGAAAAAAGCACGGAATGACACACTTTCCCGTCATTCCTGCGGAAGCAGGAATCCAGTATTGGTTAACCAGTTGAATACTGGATTCCGTGTCAAGCACGGAATGACGGGATGGGGAAAAAAGCACGGAATGACACACTTTCCCGTCATTCCTGCGGAAGCAGGAATCCAGTATTGGTTAACCAGTTGAATACTGGATTCCGTGTCAGGCACGGAATGACGGGAAGGGGAAAAAGCGCGGAATGACACACTTTCCCGTCATTCCTGCGAAAGCAGGAATCCAGTATTGGTTAACCAGTTGAATACTGGATTCCGTGTCAGGCACGGAATGACGGAAAGGGGAAAAGGCACGGAATGACGGGAGTGTAGAAGCGTCATTCCGTTGCCTCCTCCGTCATTCCTGCGAAAGCAGGAATCCAGTATTATTTAACCCGATGGACAAAAATCCCGCAGTCTACATAATGGCGAGCAAGCGAAACGGAACACTTTACACAGGTGTAACCAGCAACCTGCCCGCCCGCGCTTGGGAGCATAAGAACAGCGCGACAGAAGGTTTTACAGACAAATACAGTGTCCACCTGCTTGTGTACTTTGAAGTGCACGAGGATATGAATTCAGCAATTGAACGCGAGAAGCAGATAAAGCAATGGAAACGCCAATGGAAATTGGAACTTATAGAGAAAGACAACCCTGAATGGAAAGATTTGTATGAGGATATTGTTTGAGTAGGGGTTTCGCCAGTTGAATACTGGATTCCGTGTCAGGCACGGAATGACGGGAAGGGGAAAAGGCACGGAATGACACACTTTCCCGTCATTCCTGCGGAAGCAGGAATCCAGTATTGGTTAACCAGTTGAATACTGGATTCCGTGTCAGGCACGGAATGACGGGATGGGGAAAAAGGCACGGAATGACGGGAGTGGAGAAGCGTCATTCCGTTGCCTCCTCCGTCATTCCTGCGGAAGCAGGAATCCAGTATTGGTTAGCCAGCTGAATACTGGATTCCGTGTCAGGCACGGAATGACGGGAAGGGGAAAAGGCACGGAATGACACTCTTTCCCGTCATTCCTGCGGAAGCAGGAATCCAGTATTAGTTAGCCAGTTGAATACTGGATTCCGTGTCAGGCACGGAATGACGGGAAGGGGAAGAAGGCACGGAATGACACTCTTTCCCGTCATTCCTGCGAAAGCAGGAATCCAGTATTAGTTAACCAGTTGAATACTGGATTCCGTGTCAGGCACGGAATGACGGGAAGGAGAAAAGGCACGGAATGACACACTTCCCCGTCATTCCTGCGGAAGCAGGAATCCAGTATTGGTTAGCCAGTTGAA
The DNA here is from genome assembly GCA_965226585.1 of Thermodesulfobacteriota bacterium. Classification (GTDB taxonomy): domain Bacteria; phylum Desulfobacterota_D; class UBA1144; order Nemesobacterales; family Mycalebacteriaceae; genus Mycalebacterium. Next base: position 1,334,204 of record OZ245366.1, read on the forward strand.
TACTGGATTCCGTGTCAGGCACGGAATGACGGAAAGGGGAAAAAGGCACGGAATGACGGAAAAAAAACAATCAACGGAATGACGGAATGGTGGAAAGCACGGAATGACGGGAAGGGGAAAAGGCACGGAATTACAGGTCTTAAAACCTGTAATTAACTCCGCCTCTGAACTGTTGCACAAAAGTATCAACCGAAGAACTAACCCCGCCGCCATATTCAACACTCACATTAAACTTCTCATAAGGGCTGTATTCAAAACCCGCCCCGTAGGTGAACATCACCCTGTCCATTGTGCCGTCAACGGGAACATTATCCCTCTCAAGCCTTCCTTCAATCTCAGATTCAGGGTTAAGCACTTGTATATCCGCCCCTGTTCTTATCCACATATTTATTGTCTCATTGAGAGGACTCCGCGCCTCTATTGACGGACTCACGTACACAAGCAACTCGCTTATCTCATCTACCCCAAAGGCATCCATCGCCGCATCCGCCGCACCTGTTCCTGTTGTAAGCGAAGTCTCATTAAACTTATCCGCCGTTATTTGAGATGCTCCAACCGCCACACGGGGGAAGAAAGCGAACTCTCCCATTAAGAACGGTCTTGCCGCGCCTATCTCGCCGCCGAATACCGTTGCGTCCACATCCGCCGAGTAACTGTTACCCGCCGTTCTGGTCGCTTCCCAACTCGTTGACCCGTAACGCAGGTTGCCGTCAAGCACAAACTCATCAACCAACGCCTCGGCAAATATACCGCCCATGAACCTTGTTGCATCTCCGCTTGCTTTGCCCAGTCCTCTCGTGTCCGCCGCAGTCTCTGTTTCTGAACTCGCGTCTATGTCCGATATCTCATATCCGCCCGCGATAGAAACAAGCACTCCGCTAAATGGCGCGGAAAAACCGCCGGTGAAGGAATAAACATCCTCGTCATATTGTATCGCCGATGTGTGCCTTGTGTATCTTCCGCCCGATGTTGCCCATACGCATCCGCCAGTCCAAAACTCTCCTTCTATCTCATCACTCGCCGCTCCGCTGATTCCGCATCCTCTTGCCAACTTGTCAGCAAAGTTTCTGTCTGAACGGTAGGCGGACTGTATCAATGCGTCATATACATCCAAACTTGTGTCTTTGTGCGATGTTGCTCTTAAAAACAGGTTGCCGTTTTCGTCTGTCTCAACAGTTATTCTTTCGCCGATTTCCGCGCTCAGGCGGTCTGCAACTTCCTGCCTTTCTTCGCCTTCCGGCAGGGCTTCCGCTTCAAAAATTGTGTATTCCGTTACATGCGCGCCGGGAACTTCAACTTCAACATTGAAACCCTCAACATCTTCGGCGGTTATCGTCCCCTCAAGGTCTATCAGCGGGTCGCCCGCAACGCTTTCAGGGTCTGCCGTGATAACAAGGGTTGAGTTTGCGCCGAAAGATATCTTCTCAAGCCCGTTAATCGTTTCCCCGCCACTTATTACCAAAGTTCCGTTGACTGTCAGAGTGTCTCCATCGCTATCTCCAAAGTTCAGAGAACCGCCGCCCGATTTCTCCGGCTCCGTTTCCACAAACTCAGCGGTTCCCGCAGAACCGAGACGGAAACGCCCGTCTCCGCCGGATGATGCGGAACGCCTGCTGCTGGTGGTAATATTCGTGCCTTCATACGTTCCGCCTGCGGCTATGGTAACACTTGCGCCGCCCACAACAGCAGATGTGTCTATGTCGCCATACACCTTGCCGGTGGCGTTAATCGTAACTATTCTGTTATCGTAACCAAGGGTTCCTGACCACCCCTTCGCGCCCGCAGACATTTTTATCGCCTTGCCGCCCGTTACGTTCACGGTTCCGTCCACCCAAACAAAAGCCCCGCCGTTTGCCGTGCTCGCGGAAATCCCGATTCCCGAAGTCGCACCCGCCGCCCCTTTCGCGTACACCGCCGAACCTTCATCAATAATTACATTTGCATATCCGGTATCAGCCCTCGCTATTATCGCCTTCCCGCCGGTTCCGCTCGCGTTCACAAGCGTTCTGCCTCCTAATCTTACTGTCGCCTCTATGTCATGCACACTTACGGCAGATGCCCCTGTTTGGGGGTTCGTCCTCGGCGCGCCGGTTGTTGTGGCGTTCAGCCCTTCAGCCTGTCCGCCCGGGAGGCTGATAACATGTGTAACATCCGAACTTGACGAATGATAAGAGTTGACAGTCGCGTCCGCCCCGGCCGATTCTGCCACGGCATACTTGCTTTGGGTTCCGTTTGCGTAACGCACTGCGGGAGTTCCTCCGCTTGGTGTGCGGAAAATAATATCCACCCGGGCATTTGCGCTGCTTGAGGATGCGTGGGCGGCGGTACTGCGGTTGTCGCCGTTCACGAATAAAATGCCGCTCGTCTCAATACTTGCGTTTCCGCCTGCGCTAGCCCGTATCGCCGTGCTTCCAATGCCCTCCGTATAGACAGCCGTGCTGTGACTTGCCTGTCTGATTAAAACATTTCCCGACCCGCTCACTCCGTACAGGGCGTGGCTTTGCTTCTGCACCGCCCACACTTTTGCCTGTCCTGAAACGGTAATGGCAACATCTCCGCTTCCGCTTGATACGCCACTAAACGCGGATGACCTGTCAGGGATGACTGACAGCCGAGAATCTCCGCTCATTGAAAAAGATATATCTCCGTTTCTCGTCTCCGCGACAATTGCGTCTGCAAGGAAATGACCGCGCATAGCTACCTGAGAGGTGCCGCCAAGCGCAATATTTATGTCTCCGTCCGCGCTGTTCGCGTGTATGGCTCTGGCGGCGGTTCCGTATTGCGGGAATCCGGCTATCACCTGCGCGCCGCCCTGCAAACTGACGGTTGTGGAGCCGTTGCGGGTTTGCAGTCTGACGGTATTGGTATTCGACTGCCCTGAGGAAACATACGCCGAATCCGGATTCTCTAACGGCGCGTCTGCCGCCGCCGCCGCGCCGTTGACATAAAGCCCTATGGCACCGTCCACCGATGTCGCTTTTATGGTGTCGCCACTCCCGCCGGTAACGACTCGCGACTTGTCGGAAATGATTATTTTTGTTTCTCCGTTACCCACTTGCGACACGACACCGCTTCCTACCGCCTCTATACGGGAATCGCCAACCAGAGTAATTTCCGTTCTTTCTGTTGAGCCGCTTGCGTCAACACTCAGCACGGAGGCTCCGCTTGTTTCTGTGGCGATGCTGGAGTTTGCAAGATAGACCCTAACTCCAAGTTCAGTTCCCTGTGTTCCCGCTACGTATGAAGAGCTTACGTGAACCGCGCTTCCCGCTCCGGCGACCGCCGTCAGCGGAGAATTGACTATATCAAGCGTTGCCGTGCCTTTGTCAGCCCGAACCTGCGCGGCGCGTCCGCCGGCGGATTTAATAGTTGAGCTGTTGACGATGACATGCACGCCTCCAACCACTCTTGTTCCCACAGCCGAAATTCCGCTTGACCCCGCAACCGCCATGACGGTTGAATCATTCACCGCCAAAACTACCGCCGGCAAGTCCGCTGTTCCGCCGGGGCCCGCTCCGGCGTCAACGGCGTCAACGGCATTTGCTCCCGCGCCGTTTAACGCGATAAACGAGTCGATTACATTCACTGCTCCAACAATTCCTCCAACCGCCGGGTTGCCCGCGTGCGCCGACCATACCTTGGACCCGCTTATGTGCACAGTCGCCCCTTTGACGGCTGTGCCCGTGCCTGATGTGCCCGTTGCCCAAACCTCCGAGCCGTTAGTTATGCTCACGCCGCCAGCCGTGGTGATGCCTTCTCTTACCGCCCACACCTTTGAGCCGTTAACGGTTACATCTCCGCCGGTCTGGATTTTGATGGCATTGCCGGCCGCGCCGTTTGCGCCAACTACCGCGCCGTTGACCACATTCACCGCGCTACCCGTTTGAATCGTGATTGACTCGGCGCCTTCGCTCCAAACGCTGACGCCGTTTAAGTCAAAACCCTCACTGAAAGAAGTGATGACAAAGGTTCCCGCGCCGTTAGACCAAACTTTTGAGCCGTCTGTTATGGTCAGCGATGTCCTTCCCGTTTCGGGAATTACAGGGTTCACGGGGCTGTCTCCCGTTGACCACACATTTGAGCCGCTTATGCTGATGTCTGCTCCTGTTATCGCGCTTTTTGCCGCTCCATGCGTCCAAACGTTTGACCCGTTAAACACTTTCACCGTTCCGGTTGCCACAATTCCGCCGCCGCCGGTCGCGCTGTTTGCCCCCGCAGTCGCGCCGCTCAGAAGTACGTCTTGCGCCGTAATCGCGTTGCTGTCCGCTCCTTCAGCCCACACAGACGCGCCGTTGAGTGTTACGGTTCCGGTTGCGGTTGTGGCAAGGGCGTCTGTTGTCGCGCCGTTAGCCCACAGCTTTATGCCGTGAATTGTTACTTCCGTTGTTATTCCCGCAGTTGAAGCACTGTCTGCCGTTGTCCAAACTTCTCCCGCTCCGTCTCTTGATTCAATGGTGAGCGTTCCCGAAGTCGCATTAATCGCAGAACTGCTCGCGCCTTCCGCCCAAACCTTTGAGCCGCCGTAAATTTCGAATAATGAGGCAACCACAACCGCGTTGCTGTTATCGCCTTCCGTCCAAATTTGCGAACCGCTTCTGATTGTCGCGTTTTCGGTTACGGCAAGGGCGTTTGTTGTCGCGCCGTTTGCCCACACTTTTGCTTGCCGAATAAATGCTCTGTCCGCCCTCAGGGTTAAAGCCCCATCACCGGTTGTCCAAATCTCTCCCGTTCCGGCAATGGCAAGCCCTCCGCCGCTTCCCGCGGAAACCGCCCGACTTCCCGCGCCGTTTGCCCAGACCTTGCCGCCGGCGGTAATTATTAGTGAGTTGGCGATAATCGTGTTGGCGTTATTGCCTTCCGTCCAAACTTCCGAGGAGTACACTCTCGCGGAATCCGAAACTACCGCATCAGACCTGAAGCCGCCCGTCCACACCTTGACGCTGTTCTGAATGCCCACAGTTGTTGCCTTTATCGCGTTACTGATTGGGCCGTTTGCCCACACATTCGCGCCGTTCCAAATATTGACGGTTGGCGCAAGGATGGTGTTGGATTGGCCGCCTATTGTCCACACATTCGCGCCAATGACTGTTACGGGTGCTGATGTTGCCTTAACTGCGTTGCTTCTCGAGCCGTTTGCCCACACATTTGCGCCGTTCCAAATATTGACAAGTGCCGCAACGATAGTTTCGGAACCTTGGCCGCCTATTGTCCACACATTCGCGCCATTGACTGTTACGACAGCTCCCGCCGTAACCGCCTGACTTCTCGAGCCGTTTGCCCAAACTTTCAGGTCATTGATGACCGCCGTTCTTACCGCTTTCACTGCTACAGTCGAGGATCCTTTAACCCATATCTCTCCCGTTCCGTCTTCAGATTCTATGGTAACCGAGTCCGAACTTCCCGAAACAACGGCGATTCCGCTGGATGAGCTTGCCCAAACCTTTCCACCGCTTGAAACATTCACCGTGTCCGAGACTATCGTGTTGGAGTTAAAGCGGTTTCCCGTCCAAACTTCCGAGTTATCGACCAGCACGGCTGTAGCCAAAATCGCGTCGCTTCTGGCTCCGTCACTCCAAACCTTCGCGCCGTTCCAAAGGCTCACAGTTTTTGCCTGTATCGTACCGGCGTCTGATTTGTTAGACCATATTTGCGCCGATGAGACCTTTAAGGCGTCCGTTGATATGACTGCCAGTTTGCCGTCGCTCGTCCATATATCAAGTTCTGATATTAGCGCGCCGTCCGGTGTGGCGCTGATAATGTTGACGGCGTAACTGTTAAAGCTGAGTGAGTAGATTTCGCCCGCTGAGGCGTTGCCGGAGATGGTAACGCTTCCGCTGTTGGTTTGAACCGCCAGAGCCGCCCCCCCGCCTGCGGAGTATCTTTCCAGCGCGATTTTTGAATTGTTGCCCACCCAAACGGTGGTGGATGTGTTCACGCCTTTGAATTCAACGGTATTCACGCCATTGCCGCCTGACACGCTAATGTCGCCTGAGGTAACAAGCATATTGTCTGTTATTACCGCGGCTATATTTCCCCGTTCTATATTTACGCTAATCACCGTGCTTTCGTCTGAGTTTATAACGTCCGGTTCTCCGTCTCTTGAGCGGATATCCAAATCAAGGTTTGTAATGGTACTGGTGTTTGTAATGATACCGGTGTTTGTGTTTGGGTCTCTTACGTAGGTAATTGGGTCTCTTGCGTAGGTAATGTTGAAATTAATTCCGTCTCCTCCGATTAGCGGAACGGGTTTTGTGCCTTCAATGATGAAGGGGCGGATAGTCTTTGTGGTGGATGAAATAACCCCGCGTGTGCGACTTTTAAATATGACTTTTACAGGGGTAGTCACCTCCGGAGACGTGAAGGTTGTCGTTGAGGAATCTGTCGCGGGAAAAATTGTGGAAATTATCACCACGGAAGGATCGTTCGTGGTTACGTAACTTGTGTTGGAATAAAATGTATTGGAATAAGATACTGTCTGGGAATAAGATACGCCCGGCACGATGAGGGTGCATAAAAGAGCAAAAAGAACGAGTGCGAACGAGCGTTTACGCATTGATAAAAACTCAGAACTACGGGGTATTAGAACCTGTAATTAACTCCGCCCCTGAACTGTTGAATAAAAGTATCCACCGAAGAACTAAACCCGCCGCCATACTCAACACTCACATTAAACTTCTCGTAAGGGCTGTATTCTAAACCCGCCCCGTAGGTGAACATCACCCTGTCCATTGTGCCGTCCACGGGAACATTATCCCTCTCAAGCCTTCCCTCAATCTCCGACTCAGGGTTAAGCACCTGTATATCCGCCCCTGTTTTTATCCACATGTTTATCGTCTCATTGAGAGGAGTCCGCGCCTCTATTGACGGACTCACATACACAAGAAACTCACTTATCTCATCTACCCCAAAAGCGTCCATCGCCGCGTCTGCGTCCAAAGTGTTGTCTGCGTTTCTCGCAAGCGAAGTCTCATTAAACTTATCCGCCGTTATTTGCGATGCTCCAACCGCCACACGGGGGAAGAGAGCAAACTCTCCCATTAAAAACGGCCTTGACGCGCCTATCTCACCGCCAAATACCGTTGCGTCCACATCCGCCCGGTAACTGTTGCCCGCCGTTCTTGTCGCTTCCCAACTCGTTGACCCGTAACGCAGGTTGCCGTCAAGAACAAACTCATCAACCAACGCCTCGGCAAATATGCCGCCCATGAACCTTGTTGCGTCTCCGCTTGCTTTGCCCAGTCCTCTTGTGTCCGCCGCAGTCTCTGTTTCCGAACTCGCGTCTATGTTTGATACCTCATATCCGCCCGCGATGGAAACAAGCACTCCGCTGAACGGGGCTGATACTCCGCCGGTGAAGGAATAAACATCCTCGTCATACTCTATCGCCGATGTGTGCCTTGTGTATCTTCCGCCCGATGTTGCCCATACACATCCGCCAGTCCAAAACTCTCCGGAAATCTCATCACTCGCCGCTCCGCTGATTCCGCATCCTCGCGCCAACTTGTCGGCAAAGTTTCTGTCTGAACGATAGGCGGACTGTATCAGCGCGTCATATACATCCAAACTTGTGTCTTTGTGCGATGTTGCTCTTAAAAGCAGGTTGCCGTTTTCGTCTGTCTCAACACTTACCCTTTCGCCGGTTTCCGCGCTCAGGCGGTCTGCAAACTCTTGCATTTCCTCGCCTTCGGGCAGGTCATCCGCTTCAAAAATTGTGTACTCCGTTACATGCGCGCCGGGAACTTCAACTTCAACATTGAAACCCTCAACATCAGAGGCGGTTATCGTCCCCTCAAGGTTTATCAGCGGGTCGCCCGCCACGCTTTCAGGGTCTGCCGTGATAACAAGAGTCGCGCCTTCGCCGAACTTTATACTCTCAAGCCCGGTAAATCCGTCCGCGCCCTCAATCACTGTTGTGCCGTTGCTTATGAAGCGGTCATTACCGCCTTCGCCAAAGTCTATGCTCGCTTGAGTGTCCGCAGGAGCGGGGTCTATTGCAGAAAGACTGAAACGCGCCCCGCCGCCTGATGCCGGTGAAGATTGCGCCCCGGATGAAAGACGGAAACGTCCGGTTCCGCCGGCAGACGGAGTGGTTTCCGCATTCTCTAACATGAAAGAACCCACAGTAAGCGTTGAACCCGTTTCAGTCGTAACGGTGTCTCCATCGCCCGCGCCGAGGTCAAGATTGCCCGTAAGCGTAAATGTGGAACCGCTCTTAATGGTAATCTCGTCATCACCGCCTCCGGTGTCTCCCGAACCCGTGAAATCTCCCTCGTTGTCGAAGGTATCCGCGCCATCGGCAAGTTCTATTCTGCCGGTTATGTTGCCGTCTGCGTGGGTTGTTATAGTTATCCCCGCAGTGCTTTCGGAATCAATTGAAAAGTGAACCGCGTTCACAGCCGCCGTCTCCGTGCAGGCTGTGCCTGAAAGCACACCGCCGCAAACTATCGCGCCATTTCCAACTTGAAGTTGCTGACCAAGCGTTGCCGCGACTATCTTTACCGTGTTTCCGCCCGAACTGTTTGACCACACTCTCGCGTCTTCAAGGTTAATACCCGAAAGCCATGTGTAGATGGCTGAAGATGAAAGCCCCTCAGCCCATACTTCCGCCTTTACTCCAGCCGGTGCGGAGAGCTCAACTGTCGTTGGGGTGCCCAGATCTTCCGGCGGGAATGTAATACGCTGTCCCCTGTCGGAAGAGTTATGGGAAGAGCGAGGGACAGAGGAAGAGGAAGCTGCGGCAACCCTTCTTATGCTTATGGTGGCGGTGTCTGCGCCGTTTGACCATATCTGCGCTCCGGTTTCAAGCGAAACCAGTCCGCTTACCGTCTCTATCCTGACAGCGCCGGACTCAGTCCCTTCAGACCAAACCTGTTTCGGGTCAAAGTAAGTGCCCACTGCCGCCGGGTTGGTTGAAGAATGCGTGAAGTCAAAGGCAACCGCGTTGTCTCCGGTTGTCCAAACCTTGTTTATCTCTGTTATCCCTATGTTGGATTTGCCTGAAATCGTAAAGTCTCTAATTTTTACTGTCGCGCTTGATGTTTCAACACTTGCTGAGAACAGAGGTCCGGTTACGGAATCTCCCGACCTGAACGATGAGTTGGTTGATGTAACGGTTATGTCGTCATCTGAACCTGCTATTTTGAGTATCTCGCCGTCTTGAGAGTTGATGCCGACCACCGAGTTGTGAACCGTAAGTCCCACGGCGGAGCCCGCGCTCGCCGTCAAATCAAACACCACAGAGTTTTCGCCCTCCACCCAAACTTCCGCTCCGTCGTCTATGTTGATGGCAATGGGACCCCCTGCCGAGTCTGCTTCAAACACAGTGGAATTGGCTCCGTTTGTCCATGCCTGTGATGCGTTAAACCACGTAACGGTTGACACTTTTACCGCCGAAGAGTTGATTCCGGTTGTCCAAACCTGTCCGCCGCCGGAAGCATTCAAAATTGCTGAAACTATCGCGTTGCTTGACGCTCCGCCGCTCCACACTTTCGCGCCATTGACTGTTACGGCGGTTGTTGCCGTAACCGCATTGCTTGTGTCGCCGTTAGCCCAAACATTCGCGCCGTTCCAAATGTTCACAGTCGGAGCAACGATGGTGTCGGTTGCGCCGCCTTCCGTCCAGACCTGAGTGTCCGTGCTGTTGACTGTTGCGGCTGTTGTCGCCGAAACCGCCTGACTTCCCGCGCCGTTTGCCCACACTTTTACGCCGTCATTGATATATGCCGTTGTTCCTTTTACTGTCGGAACGCCGTCAACTGTTGTCCAAACCTCTCCCGTTGCGTCATCCGCCACTACGTTGACCGTTCCCGAAGCTCCCGCAGAAACCGCAGAACTGCCCGTGCCTTCCGCCCAAACCTTTCCTTCGTTTGAAACATTCAAAGTTGCCGTAACTATAGAACTGCTTGTCGCCCCGTTGCTCCACACTTTCGCGCCATTGACTGTTACGGAGGTTGTTGCCGTAACTGTGTTGCTTGTTACGCCGTTTGACCAAACATCTGCGCCGTTCCAAATGCTGACAGTTGGCGCAACTATGGTGTCGGTTGTGTTGCCTTCCGTCCAGACCTGAGTGCCCGTACTGTTGACTGTTGCTGTTGTTCTCGCCGAAACCGCCTGACTTCCCGCGCCGTTTGCCCACACTTTCACACCGTCATTGATAAATGCCGATGATGCGTCTTTTACTGTTGAAACGCCGTCAACTGTTGTCCAAACCTGTCCGTCTCCGTCTGCTGATACGATGTTGGCATTTATTCTGCTTCTCGCCGCAACCGCCGAACTTGTCGCGCCTTCCGCCCAAACCTTTCCACCGCCGGAAATATTCAAAGTTGCGGCAACTATCGTGTTGCTTGTCGCGCCGTTGCTCCACACATTCGCGTTATTGACTGTTACGGTGGTTGTTGCCCTAACCGCGTTACTTGTTACGCCGTTTGACCACACATTCGCGCCGTTCCAAATATTGGTACGCGAAGCCGATACGGCGTCGCTTGTGTCGCCTTCCGCCCAGACCTGAGTGCCTGTGCCGTTGACTGTTGCTGCTACAGACGGTAGTGCTGACGTCGTTACCGACGCAACCGCCGCACTGCCCGCGCCGTTTGCCCACACTTTCACGCCGTCATTAATAAATACCTCTGCTCCTTCTACTGTGTGAACTCCGCCAACCGTTGTCCAAACCTGTCCCGTTGCGTCATCCGCCACTATGTTGACCGTTCCCGAAGTTCCCGCAGCAACCGCCCCGCTTTCCGTGCCTACCGCCCAAACCTTTCCTTCATTTGAAACATTCAAAGTTGCCGTAACTACCGTGTTGCTTGATGCTCCGTTGCTCCAAACCTGCGCGTCATTAACTGTTACGGTTGTTGCCGCAACCGCTCTGCTTGTTACGCCGTTTGCCCAAACATCTGCTTTGTTCCAGATATTGACGGTTGTCGCAAGGATGGTGTCGGCTGTGCCGCCTTCGCTTGTCCAGACTTGGGTGCCCATGCCGTTGACTGTTGCCGTTGTCGCCGCAACCGCCTGACTTCCCGCTCCGTTTGCCCAAACTTTTACGCCGTCATTGATATGTGCCGTTGTCGCTTTTACTGTCGGAACGCCGCCAACCGTTGTCCAAACCTGTCCCGTTGCGTCATCCGCCACTATGTTGACCGTCCCTGAAGTTCCCGCAGAAACCGCAGAACTTGTCGTGCCTTCCGCCCAAACCTTTCCTTCATTTGAAACATTCAAAGTTTCCGTAACTATAGAGTTGCTTGTCGCCCCGTTGCTCCACACTTTCGCGTTATTAACTGTTACAGAAGTTGTTGCCGTAACCGCATTGCTTGTTACGCCGTTTGCCCATACATCTGCGCCGTTCCAAATGCTGACAGTTGGAGCAACGATGGTGTCGGTTGTGTTGCCTTCCGTCCAGACCTGAGTGTCTGTACTGTTGACTGTTGCCGTTGTCGCCGCAACCGCCTGACTTTCCGCTCCGTTTGCCCATACTTTTACGCCGTCATTGATATATGCCGTTGTCGCTTTTACTGTTGAAACGCCGCCAACCGTTGTCCAAACCTGTCCCGTTGCGTCATCCGCCACTATGTTGACCGTCCCTGAAGTTCCCGCAGAAACCGCAGAACTTGTCGCGCCTTCCGCCCAAACCTTTCCTTCATTTGAAACATTCAAAGTTTCCGTAACTATAGAGTTGCTTGTCGCTCCGTTGCTCCACACTTTCGCGCCATTGACTGTTACGGTTGTTGCCGTAACTGTGTTGCTTGTTACGCCGTTTGCCCAAACATCTGCTTCGTTCCAAATGTTCACAGTTGTCGCAACTATGGTGTCGGCTGTGCCGCCTTCGCTTGTCCAGACCTGAGTGCCCGTGCCGTTGACTGTTGCCGTTGTCGCCGAAGCCGCCTGACTTCCCGCTCCATTTGCCCACACTTTCACGCCGTCATTGATATATGCCGTTGTCGCTTTTACTGTCGGAACGCCGCCAACCGTTGTCCAAACCTGTCCCGTTGCGTCATCCGCCACTATGTTGACCGTTCCCGAAGCTCCCGCAGAAACCGCAGAACTTGTCGCGCCTTCCGCCCAAACCTTTCCTTCGTTTGAAACATTCAAAGTTGCCGTAACTACCGTGTTGCTTGTCGCTCCGTTGCTCCACACTTTCGCGCCATTGACTGTTACGGAGGTTGTTGCCGTAACTGCGTTGCTTGTTACGCCGTTTGCCCAAACATCTGCGCCGTTCCAAATGTTCACAGTTGGCGCAACGATGGTGTCGGTTGTGTTGCCTTCCGTCCAGACCTGAGTGTCCGTACTGTTGACTGTTGCCGTTGTTCTCGCCGCAACCGCCTGACTTCCCGCTCCGTTTGCCCACACTTTCACGCCGTCATTGATATATGCTAATGATGCTCCTCCTACTGTTGAAACACCGTTAACTGTTGTCCAAACCTGTCCGTCTCCGTCTGCTGATACGATGTTGGCCGTTATGCTACCTCTCGCATAAACCGCAGAACTGCCCGTGCCTTCCGCCCAAACCTTTCCACCGCCGGAAATATTCAAAGTTGTCGTAATTACCGTGTTGCTTGTCGCCCCGTTGCTCCACACATTCGCGTCATTAACTGTTACGGTGGCTGTTGCCCTAACCGCATTGCTTGTGTCGCCGTTAGCCCAAACATTCGCGCCGTTCCAAATGTTGACGGTTGACGCCCCGGAGATGGTGACGGTTGTGTCGCCTTCCGTCCAGACCTGAGTGCCTGCGCCGTTGACTGTTGCTGTTGTTACCTCAACCGCCCGAGTTCTCGCCCCGTTTGCCCAAACTTTCACACCGTCATTGATATACGCCGTTGTCGCTACTACTGTCGGAAAGCCGCCAACCGCCCAAACCTCTCCCGTTGCGTCATCCGCCACTATGTTGACCGTTCCCGAACTTCCCGCAGAAACCGCCGCACTGCCCGTGCCGTTTGCCCAAACCTTTCCCTGGTTTGAAACATTCAAAGTTTCTGTAACTACCGTGTTGCTTGTCGCTCCGCTGCTCCACACTTTCGCGCCATTGACTGTTACGGTTGTTGCCTTAACCGCATTGCTTGTCGCGCCGTTTGACCAAACATTCGCTTCGTTCCAAATGTTCACAGTTGTCGCAACTATGGTGTCGGCTGTGCCGCCTTCGCTTGTCCAGACTTGGGTGCCCATGCCGTTGACTGTTGCTGTTGTCGCCGAAACCGCCTGACTTCCCGCTCCGTTTGCCCAAACTTTTACGCCGTCATTGATATATGCCGTTGTCGCTTTTACTGTTGAAGCGCCGCCAACCGTTGTCCAAACCTCTCCCGTTGCGTCATCCGCCACTATGTTGACCGTTCCTGAATCTCCCGCAGAAACCGCAGAACTTCCCGCGCCGTTTGCCCAAACCTTTCCACCGTTTGAAACATTCAAAGTTTCCGTAACTATAGAGTTGCTTGTGTCGCCTTCCGTCCACACTTCAGAGCCGTTGACCACAACAGTTGTTGCTGAAATGGCGTTGGCTGTCGCTCCGGTAGCCCGCACTTTTGAGGCGTTCCACACATTCACCGCGCCAGTTGTTGAGATTGTGGTGGCTTCCGTTTTGTTCGTCCATACATCCGCGCCGCTGACATCAACATCACCGGTCGCCAAAATCGCGAAATCCGAACCATTGCCGCCGACATCTGCGCCCACAATATTCACCGTTGACGCATTAATTGCCGCAAATCCGCCTTCCGTCCAGACGGAAAGACCGTCCGCTTCTCCCGCCACTACTGACAGGGTTCCCGTGGTTGAAGCTTCAATGGCAATACTTCCGGCTCCATCCGCAAAGATAACTGAACCGCCGTTTCCGCCTATGTTTATGTCTCCGCCGCTTGTGGATGTTGCTATAATGCCGTTCCCGCCTGTGAGGGTTGAGCCTTTTCCGCCTCTTCCATAGACGACTCCGTTCGTGAGAGCGAGGTCAATGTTTCCGCTAACCGTGTTGGCTATGATGCCGTCTTTACCAAGTATGCAGGCGGTGTCGTTCATAAGTACCATGCTTATGGATCCCGTGCCTGCGGTGGATGCCGCCAAGCCGTAAGACTCTCCCACGGATGAGGCGATTATTGCCGCGCTGTCTATAAGTTCAACTGTTATGTCTCCGCTTGCGGATGTGAGTGTCGCGCCTCTGGTGTCTTCAACTGTGTCTTCCTTGCCTGTGCCGCTTCTGGCTCCATACAGGTGGATTGCCGAATATATCCCGCTAAATGAAAGTTCAATATCTCCGCCTACTGTGTTTGCTATAAGACCGTTTGTGCCTTGTTTGTCTGAAACGATTATTCCCTGATTGGAGAAGTCCGCGACCACTTTTCCGCCTGTGGATGTTGCTATAATGCCGTTTCCGCCGGTTCCCCCGATTTTAACTTCTGTGACGTTGTGAATGTCTATATCCACATTGCCCGTTCCGGCTGTGATGGTAACAACGTTTCCATCGCTTCCGCCTTTGGTGGTGGACGACTTATCATCGGTTCGGAAGGTAGCGTCAATCGCGCCGCCGATAACTACTGTGTCTCCACCTGTTTGGGTTGTTGTGATAGTTGAGTTGTAAGAGGTAAGGGTGGCAGACCCTGTGGTGGAGTTGACTGTAACAACGGGGTTGTCCGTAACAGAGTCAGGCACCCCGCCTGAGATGTTAAGCGCGGCGTCTCCTGTTGTGGAGGTACAATCAAACGCGGTTGCGGTTGTTGGGGTTACATCGCCGCAATCTGTTTGTGCATAAGCGGGCGGCGCAAAAGCAAATAGAACTGCGAACATAGAGATGATGGTTAATTTTCTGTGCATAAGGGTTCCCCTCGGAGGGTTAAATTGGATTGACTAATCTTCGGAAAAGATATAGTTCAACGGAAGTTGTGTCAAGAGTTGAAAAGGGAGACAGGAAAAAAATTTTTCATTCCTGCGGAGGCAGGAATCCGGCATTGGTTTAGCCGGTTGAATACCAGTTGAATACTGGATTCCGTGTCAGGCACGGAATGACGGGAGGGGGAAAAAGGCACGGAATGGCACACTTTCCCGTCATTCCTGCGGAAGCAGGAATCCAGTATTGGTTAGCCAGCTGAATACTGGATTCCGTGTCAGGCACGGAATGACGGGATGGGGAAAAAGGCACGGAATGGCACACTTTCCCGTCATTCCTGCGAAAGCAGGAATCCAGTATTGGTTTAGCCATGTTGAATACTGGATTCCGTGTCAGGCACGGAATGACGGAAAGGAAAAAAGGCGCGGAATGACACACTTTCCCGTCATTCCTGCGAAAGCAGGAATCCAGTATTGGTTAGCCAGTTGAATACTGGATTCCGTGTCAAGCACGGAATGACGGGATGGGGAAAAAGGCACGGAATGGCACACTTTCCCGTCATTCCTGCGGAAGCAGGAATCCAGTATTGGTTTAGCCCAGTTGAATACTGGATTCCGTGTCAGGCACGGAATGACGGGATGGGGAAAAAGGCACGGAATGACACACTTTCCCGTCATTCCTGCGGAAGCAGGAATCCAGTATTGGTTAGCCAACTGAATACTGGATTCCGTGTCAGGCACGGAATGACGGGAGGGGAAAAAGGCACGGAATGACACACTTTCCCGTCATTCCTGCGGAAGCAGGAATCCAGTATTGGTTAGCCAGCTGAATACTGGATTCCGTGTCAGGCACGGAATGACGGGATGGGGAAAAAGGCACGGAATGGCACTTCCCCGTCATTCCTGCGGAAGCAGGAATCCAGTATTGGTTAACCAGTTGAATACTGGATTCCGTGTCAGGCACGGAATGACGGGATGGGGAAAAAGGCACGGAATGGCACACTTTCCCGTCATTCCTGCGGAAGCAGGAATCCAGTATTGGTTAACCAGTTGAATACTGGATTCCGTGTCAAGCACGGAATGACGGAAAGGAAAAAAAGGCACGGAATGACGGGATGGGTCAAAAACTGTAATTAACCCCGCCTCTGAACTCTTGCACAAAAGTATCAAAACTCGCGCTCATTCCGCCATCGTAATCAATCCTTACACTCAATTCCCGCAGAGGAGCATAAGGCGTGTATTCAAAACCCGCGCCGTAGTTGAACATTATCCGGTCCTGCCCGCCGCTTCGGGGAACATTACCGTCAGCAAGAGTCGCCTCAAGTTCCGCCTCAGGGTTCAAGATGTGTATGTCCGCACCTGCGCGAATTCTCATATTTACCGTCTCACTCAAAGGCGAACGCGCCTCAAATGACGGACTTACATATACCAGTATCTCGCTTGTGTCTTTTACTTTGAAAGCGTCAGCTATTGCCTCAGGAGTGTTTGTTAAGGAAGTCTCATCAAACGCCCCCGCTGTTACATAAGACGCTCCAATCTCTATACGGGGAAACAACGCAAAAGTGCCGGACAAAAACGGCATTGCCGCGCCAAGCGCGCCGCCGAATACTGTTGCGTTTGTGTCCGCAGTGTAACGGTTATCTCCCGCAGTGCGGGTTGATTCCCAACTCGTAGAAACATACTGAAACCTGCCGTCAACCATGTATCTGTCCACTATTGTGGAAGCGAAAATGCCGCCCATAAATCTTGTTGCCTCTCCGCTTGCGTCTGCTCTGCCTTCATCAGTCATCACATCCATATCAAGGTTTGATATTTCATAACCGCCAGCCACCGAAACAAGAATGCTGTTAAACGGCGCGGAAACGCCGCCGGTGAAGGTATAGACATCTTCGTCATAGTTAATCGCTGAAGAATAACGTGTGTACCTTCCGCCCGATGTTGCCCACACGCAACCAGTCCAGAAATCTCCGTCTATTTCATCACTTGCCGCAGAGCCGTAACCGCAACCGCTTGAAAGTTTTGTGGCAAAACTCCTGTCTGCGCGGTAAGCGGATTGTATGAGAGAATCATAAATATCTAAACTGGCATCTTTCAGCGACATTGCCGTCAGGAAAAGGTTGCCGTCTCCATCAGTCTGAACACTTCCCCTTTCGCCTATTCCCGCATTCAGACGCTCTACAACTTCCTGCCTTTCTTCGCCTTCGGGCAGGTCGTCCGCTTCAAAAATTGTGTATTCCGTTATATGCGCTCCGGGAACATCAACTTCAACATTGAAACCTTTTACATCTTCCGCAGTTATCTCGCCTTCAATATCTATGAGCGGTTTGCCTGTCATCTCTTCGGGGTCTGCCAAGACAACAAGGGTTGAATTTTCTCCAAAGGTTATTTTTTCCAGTCCCGCAAATCCGCCTGTGTCTTGAATTACGATTGTGCCTTCGTTTATGAAATGGTCATCGCCATCGCCAAAGTTAATGGTTGCCCGTTCCGGCTCCCGCTCAGGCGCGGCGGCGGATAGGCGGAAGCGGCTGTCGCCGCTTGCTGACCCCTCCCCCGTCATTCCTGCCTCCCCCGTCATTCCTGCGGAAGCAGGAATCCAGTATTGGTTAGCCAGTTGAATACTGGATTCCGTGTCAGGCACGGAATGACGGGAGGGCGCGGAATGACGGGAAGGGGAGGATGCGGAATGACGGGAAGGCGCGGACGAATGACGGGCGGGCGTAGAAAGCCCCTCAACTTCGTCATCGTCACCGTATATGACCATACCCGCGCCGTTTATTATGCCGGAGTTCTCGACAATATCATCGCCGTCTCCCGTGTCAAAATCGCCGGTAAGCGTCATAACTCCCGTTTCTTCGTTGTAGAGTTCGTCATTGCCATCGCCCATGGTGCCGCTTCCGGTGAATATGCCTCTGTTCTCGAAAAAGTCATCGCCGTCTCCCATGTCAAAAGAGCCGCCGGTAGTTGTGATAACTCCCGATTCTTTGTTGCTAACAATATCGTGAGAATCGCTCAGTTGAATATTTCCGACTATCGTTCCCATATTGTTCAGAGTAGCGTGTAAGTCCTTCCTACCTAAACTGCTCCCGTCATCGTCTAAACGCAAGGCATCCACCCTGTTCGCGGCTGTAACCACACACTCGTTACGAAATTCCACGCCGCCGCACAAAAGACCGCCCTCATAAATTTCCACAACAGTTCCCTGATAAGACGAACTGCCGCTTCTCAAATATGCCGCCACAGAGTTCATCCCGGAGGCATACACACTCGCGCTTCTGTGGATGTAGAGTGTTGCATTGCCCGTGCCGCTGGAAGATTCTCCCTTGGAAAGCAGGATGGTTGTGCTGTCCGCTCCGGTTGTGTACACACGCGATTCGGCTATGTTCGCAACAGAAGCTCTCTTGGGCGCGTTAATATTCACCGCCACACTGTTCACACCATTTGTGAACACACCAGACGAACTGCTAATAGAAACAGTTGAGTTCGCGCTTTCCGCGCTCCCTTCCCCTATCCATATCGCGTGGCTGTCATTTGCCGCCGTGTACACCCGCGCCCCGGCGGATACTTGTATGTAGGAATCCCCGGTAGTGCTGTTAAAAGATATGGCGTTGCTTTCCGCCCCGTTCGCAAACACTCTGGAAAAATCGTGAACCGTTATATGTCCAACCGCCTCCGTATCTACGATTATGGCACTGCCCGCTTTTGTGGTGAACACGGTTGATGACTGGTTGACTATTATTTGCGTTTTATCGTTGTTTATTCTGTCGTCAAGGTAGCTCAAATAAGGACGCTCTTCCAGACCGTTTGCGTAGATTGCCGCGCTTCCCGCGCCGTTTGCCCACACATGAGACTGATTACCGACAGTTATAAGTTGGTCTCTGCTACTAACATTGCCGTAGATTGTGCGCGACCCGTCTCCCTGCGACCACACGTTTGAGCCGTTGATTTCAATTCCCACAAACCGGTGGGAATCCCCCCACAGCGCGCGTCCGTCTTGCCCCGTTGCCCAAACCCTTGAGCCGTTGGCAATCACAATATAAGAATCGGTTGTTAATGATGATGTTGTCTTTGTCCTTATGCCGTATCCGTCTCTGCCCGTAGTTTTGATGTTTGAACCGCTGACAACAACATTGCCTCCTCCCGCTCCCAGCATATTCATAAAGACTGCCGATGAACGTGTAGGCGAGGTAGTTCGTGTGGAATTTTCAAAGATGTCTGAATCGCTAATTTCCACATAGGTTCTGCCAGCCCCCGTTGTCCGCGTCCTGATGGTGTTTGAGTCCCGGCTTGAACTTCGTTCGCCAGTCCACATTTTTGACGAGCTGACCTTCAAGGTAATCGCGTTGGCTCCGGCGTCTGAGTTTGACGAGAAGGCAAAAATTGCCGAACTGTCGGACTTTCCCGCCCATATTGTTGAGCCGTTTATGCTGACCGCAACACTGCCGCCTCCGGCATTGGCAACAACCGCGTTTGAGTCCGCCCCGTCCGCCCATATATGCGAGCCGTTTATTTCAATGTCTATATTCTCGCTGTCGCCCGCGCTGCTGAAATGAGCGATGTTCGCATATCTGGGTACTATGCGCGCGCCTATTTGCGAGTTGTGAATGGCAACAGACATTGCCGCAGGGGTCGCCGTTTCCGCCCACACCGCGCCCGCTCTCTGTCCGCCGTTTGCCCACACATTCAGGTTGCGGAGTTCAAGCGCGGGGCTGTCTGTCCTGATAGTGTTGACACTGCCGCCAACAGACCATATTTCCATCGTCTCGCCTTCCGCCGCGAGGATTGAGAGTTTGTCGGCGCCTTCAGACCATATTGCCGAACTGCTCGCCCCGCTTGCCCATATTTTTGAGGGACCCCGCACGATGAAAGAAACATTGCCGCCCGTGCTTTCCAAGCCAATCGTTATGCTTTGCGCGTAAGAGTCGCCCGGCGCGGGGAGGGCGAAAAGAAGAGCCAACAGAATAATGGCGATTGATTTTTTAGGCATTTTTTCAGTTGGCGCACAATGTTTTTTGTCCGTCATTCCAATACTGGATTCCTGCTTCCGCAGGAATGACGGGAAAAGGCAATGGAATGACAGGGCACCTAAAACGCCAATCCAAATCTTGCGCTGAACCTTTGTGTCAATGTATCAAGCCCCGCGCCAACACCTCCGCCATACTCAACCCGCAAACTGACACCGCTTCCGGGCGTAACCTCAAGCCCCGCGCCGTATTTAACCATCACCCGCTCAAAATTGCCGTCAGCAAAAACAGGGTCGGGGTCTGCGGGGGTGCTTTCGGGGGAACCGCCGCTCCACTTTGTTTCAGGGTCTGTAATGTGCGCTTCCGCTCCCAAACTCATCCAAATATTTACCGAATCCCCCGCCGGAGCATACGCCTTTACGGACGGGCTTATGACTAAATATGTCTCCCCCGCCTTGTCAACCGAAATGGCGGAATCTCCCGCGCTTTTCTCACCGAAACTGTCAGCAGACACCCGTGTAACCGCCGCTTCAACTCTGGGGACAACCATAAACACGCCGCCGGGAACAATCGGCATTTCCGCCCCCACAGCCGCAGACCATGTTGATATGTCGGTTTTCGCGTTGTAGAAAGCGGACGACCTTACCGCAGTTGACTCCCATACCGCTTTGGCAAACTGCGTTCTCGCGTCCGTAATAATTCCGTCCCAAATCTCACCCGCCACCGCGATACCCGCCATAAACCGCTCGGCAACGGCGTTTGTGTCCGCCCCGATTTCAAAATCCGATGTCTCATATCCCGCCGCTATTGAAATGGCGGACTTTCCGGAGGGTATTGTGAAACCGCCTGAAAATACATAAGCGTCTTCGCCGTATTTGGCGTTGTCTGCGTTTTGGCGTGTGTATCTGCCGTCTGTGTCCGCCCACACACAGCCGCCGCTCAAGTCCTGAGTTTCCGCCCCGCCGCCGCCGTAGCAACCGCCGCGCAGTTTTTCAGAGAAGGCATTGTCCGCATAATAGGCGGATTGCAGTATCGCGTCATAGTTTCGCAGGTAATCCATGTGTTCCCGTGTTACAAGGGTGATGAATATATTGCCGTCCGCAGACATCCGGGCGTTTTCGCCTTCGCCGAGCCCTTCTCTTATCATGCCGAGAATGGCTTGCCTTTCCGCTTCGCCATCGGGAATGGCGTTTTCGCTGAACATGGCGAATTCGGCGGAATGTCTTGCGGGGTTGTCAAACTCTATGCTTATGCCTTTTATGTCTTCCGCCGTTATCTCGCCTTCAAGGTTGATGAGGGGTTTGTCGTTCATTTCCCCGGGGCTTGCGGAGACAACAAGGGTTGAGTTTTCGCCGAAAGTTATTGTGTCCAGTCCGTTAAAGCCGCCCGCGCTTGTGATGGTTATTGTGCCGTTGTTTATAAAGTGGTCTGTGCCGGAGCCGAAGTCTATACCCGTGGTTGGCGCGGGTGGAGGCGAGGCGGAAAGGCGGAAACGGCTGTCGCCGCTTGCTGACGGGGTAATACTGGATTCCGTGTCAGGCACGGAATGACGGGAGGGGGAGGATGCGGATGCGATACGCATGGAGCCGCCGCCGTCTCCCTCTGTTGATACCGTGCCTCCAAGTATTTGCGAGCTGTCATAGGTTACGCTCGCGCCGTCTTTGTTGACGAAAGTGTCATCACCGGCTCCCATGTCAAAATCTCCGGTGAGGGTGAAGGTTCCTTTGTTTTCAACTCTGTCATCGCCGCCGCCGGTTGTGCCGCTTCCGGTGAATGTGCCGTTGTTGTAGAAAACATCGCGGGTTTCTGAAAGCGAAATTTTCCCCACGATACTGCCGCCGGTGGATCTGGTTGTTATCTTTGTGCTGGCGGTCGCCCCGTCTGCCGTCTCAAAACGCACGGCGTACACATCCGCGCCGCCCTCGGTGCAGGTTGCTCCCGCAAATACGCCGCCGCACACGGTCGCGTCTCTGGCAACGGTTAGAGCCATTGAGCCGTTGATGTTTTTGAAAGACACCGCCGAACTGTTTGAGCCGTTCACCCACGCCTTTGAGCCGGCCGAGGCTAACTCAAAATCCACATATCCGTCCACATCCGCTTTCACCGCCGTGCTGTTCGCCTCCTCAGCCCAGAAAGTTGATACGCCGTTTGATATAAAGATTATGTTTGTCCCCTCAATCGCGGAAAACGCCGCGCTGTTCACGCCCTTTGTGAAAATCTCAGAAACAGCCGGGACCCCGTCCGCTTGAGTGAGGGAAATCAGAGTCGTGCTGTTCACGCCGCCAGTTACAAGCGGAACCTCATCTGTTTGGGAGTAGGAAATCAGAATCGCGCTGTTCACGCCGTTAATCCCAATCGCCGTGCTGTCCGCCCCTTCCGTCCACACCTTCGCGCCACTTACAGCCGCCGTCAGTGTCAACCCCGAAACCGAAATCGCCGTGCTGTTCGCGCCGTTCGTGAAAACGGACGAACCCATATACATAGCCCCTTCACCGCCGATGGACATACGCACCGCCGTGCTGTTTGCCCCTTCCGTGTAAATGCTTGAGTTTTGACTGAGAGTCGCGCTTACAAAACTGCCGAATTCCGAAGATGAGACCGAAACTGCCGTGCTGTCCGCGCCGTTTGTGAAAACCGTTCCGCCGTACCAAATGTCCACTCTTGCCGTTCCGCTATCCGTTTCCGCCAGAATCGCCGCCCCGTTATCCCCGTCTGTCCACACAGTCGCGTAGTCCGGGAAAAACCGCCAAAAAAGCCCCTGCCCGTCTATGGGGAAGTTTATTACAACTTGCGCGTTTCCTTCACCAGACCGCGCCTTTGCCGCCGAACTGTCCGCGCCGTTTGCCCATACTTCGGCGGTAACGGTGTAACCGAGAATATTGATGAACGCGTTTTCGTCCCCCGCCACATCAATAGTCGCGGTGTTATCGCCTTCCGACCACACTGTTGCGAATGTGCTGACAATCGCATTGGCATCTCCCGCGTCCGCCCTTGCGTGGATAACGGGGGAGTTGGGCGCGTTTGTCCACACCTGCCCCACAGAACCGCTGAGCGTTATGTTTCCCCGCGCGCTTTTTGCCCTTATTGCGGGGCTGTTATCGCCGTCCGTCCAAATGCTGATTCCAAAGGATATTTCTATGTCTCCCGATACGCTGTTTGCCGTTATTATCGGGCTGTCCGCTCCGTTTGCAGATGCGATTGCGGCGTTTATGAATATGTCTCCGCTTCCGCTGTTTGCCACTATCGCGGAGGTGCCCGCGCCATTTGCCCGGACTTCGCCGCTGCTAATGAGGTCGCCAAATCTGCTTGTTTCAGCAAGAATGTCCAGAACAGTTTTGCCGCTTCCGCCTTCCAGAGAGATGGCTCTGCCGCCGGGTGTGTCCGCCCGGACGATGGCGTTATCA
Organism: Thermodesulfobacteriota bacterium; assembly: GCA_965226585.1. GTDB lineage: Bacteria > Desulfobacterota_D > UBA1144 > Nemesobacterales > Mycalebacteriaceae > Mycalebacterium. The sequence continues at coordinate 1,357,368 of OZ245366.1, forward strand.
ATCTGAACGGTTATGCCGCCGCTTTGCGATCTTGCCTCAATCGCTGAACTTCCCGCGCCGTTTGCCCACACACTCGCGCCGTCATTGATATAGACCGTTGTTCCTTTTACTGTTGAAGAGCTGTCACCTGTTGTCCAAACCTGTCCACCGCCGGAAATATTCAAAGTTGCCGTAACTATCGCGCTGCTTGTCGCCCCGTTGCTCCACACTTTCGCGCCATTGACTGTTACGGAGGTTGTTGCCGTAACTGTGTTGCTTGTGTCGCCGCTAGACCACACATTCGCGCCGTTCCAGATATTGACAACCGGAGCCACTACGGTGTCGCTTGTGCCGCCTTCCGTCCAGACTTGAGTGTTTGTACTGTTGACTTCTGCTCTTATTCTCGCAGTAACCACCTGACTTCCCGCTCCGTTTGCCCAAACTTTCACGCCGTCATTGATATATGCCAGTGCTCCGTCTTTTACTGTTTGAACGCCGCCAACTGTTGTCCAAACCTCTCCGTCGCCATCCGCTGATGTGATGTTGGCAATTATTCTGCTTCTCGCCGCAACCGCCGAACTGCCCGCGCCTTCCGCCCAAACCTTTCCACCGCCGGAAATATTCAAAGTTTCCATAACTATTGCGTTGCTTGTAGCGCCGTTGCTCCAGACATTCGCGCCATTGACTGTTACGAAGGTTATTGCCCTAATCGCGTTGCTTGTGTCGCCGTTAGCCCAAACATTCGCGCCGTTCCAAATATTGGCAATCTGACCACCATCTATGGTGGTTCCTGTGTCGCCTTCCGTCCAGACCTGAGTGCCTGTGCCGTTGACTGTTGCTGCTACAGCCGGTACTCCTGGCATCGTTATCACCGCAACCGCCAAACTTCCCGCGCCGTTTGCCCACACTTTCACGCCGTCATTAATAAGTACCTCTGTTCCTTCTACTGTGTGAACTCCGGTGAGCGTTGTCCAAACCTGTCCCGTTGCGTCATCCGCCACTATGTTGACCGTTCCCGAAACTCCCGCAGAAAGCGCCTGACTTCTCGCGCCGTTTGCCCAAACTTTTCCACCGCCGGAAACATTCAAAGTTTCCGTAACTATAGAGTTGCTTGTGTCGCCTTCCGTCCACACTTCAGAGCCGTTGACCACAACAGTTGTTGCTGAAATGGCGTTGGCTGTCGCTCCGGTAGCACGCACTTTTGAGGCGTTCCACACATTCACCGCGCCAGTTGTTGCTGAGATTGTGGCGGCTCCCGTTTTGTTCGTCCACACATCCGCGCCGCTGACATCAACATCACCGGTCGCCAAAATCGCGAAATCCGAATCATTGCCGCCAATATCTGCGCCCACAACATTCACCGTTGACGCATTAATTGCCGCAAATCCGCCTTCCGTCCAGACGGAAAGACCGTTATCTTCTCCCGCCACTACTGACAGGATTCCCGTGGTTGACGCTTCAATGGCAATACTTCCGGCTTCATCCGCCCACAAAACTGAACCGCCGTTTCCGCCTATGTTTATGTCTCCGCCGCTTGTGGATGTTGCTATAATGCCGTTTCCACCTTCACGGGTCTCGCCCTTTCCGCCTCTCCCATAGACGACTCCGTTTGCGAGAGCGAGGTCAATATTTCCGCTAACCGTGTTGGCTATGATGCCGTCTTTACCGACTATACAGGAGACGGCGTTCGCAACTGTTATGTCTATGCCTGCCGAACCTCCCGTTTCTGCCGCCAAACCGTAAGAGGCTCCCACGGATGAGGCGATTATTGCCGCGCTGTCTGTAATTTCAACTGTTATGGCGCCGCTTGTGGATGTGAGTGTCGCGCCTCTTGTGTCTGAAAGTTCGTCCCGCTTTGCCCTATAGGTAATCATGTGAATGAACGTATTTTCGCCTGCAAGCGTAAGGTCAATGCTTCCGCTTGTTGTGTTTGCTATAAGGCCGTTCGTGCCGTTTTGATCTGAAAGGAGTAATCCGCCAGTGGATAAGTTCACGTTCACGCTTCCGCTTGCGGATGTTGCTATAATGCCGTTTCCGCCGGTTCCCCCGATTTTAACTCTTGAGATGTTGTGAATGTCTATATCCACATCGCCCGTTCCGGCTGTGATGGTAACAACGTTTCCATCGCTTCCGCTTTTGGTGGTGTACGACTCATCATCGGTTCGGAAGGTAGCGTCAGTCGCGCCGCCGATAACTACTGTGTCTCCGCCTGTTTGGGTTGTTGTAACATTTGCACCGTAAGAGGTAAGGGTGGCAGACCCTGCGGTGGAGTTGACTGTAACAACGGGGTTGTTCGTAACCACGGAAGGCACACCTGCTGAGATGTTAAGCGCGGCGTCTTCTGTTGCGGAGGTACAATCAATTGCGGTTGCGGTTGCCGGGTTCACATCGCCGCAACTCGTTTGCGCATGGGAGTCTTGCGGCGCAAAAGCAAATAGAATTGCGAACAAAAAGATGAGGGTTAGTTTTCTATTATTGGGCATAACTTGGAGTTGTTAGAACGCCACGTTAAGCCTGCCGGTTACGGCGTGGGTAACTGTGTCAAATCCCGCGCTCGCGCCGCCATCGTAGTTCAGGGTGAAGGTTACGCTCTCAGTAGGTGTTATCTCCGCGCCGGCTCCTACTTTTATGTTTATCCGCTCAAGTGTGCCGGTTGTGTTCACAGGCTCGTCATCACCTATTGTCGCCTTAATGTCTGACTCAGGGTTGAGTATGTGCGCGTCAACTCCAAGAGTCGCGCTCAAAGTCAATGTGTCGTTAGAGGAGTAAAGCGCGCTGACTGACGGAGTCGCGTATATGAGAATGTCGTCAAACTGATTTACGGTTAGTTTGTTGTCCTCTTCACCAGTGTTTGTTGTGTCAGTACCTTGACCAAGGAAGCTTTCCACAAACTGTTCCGTCTCAATGTATGTTATGCCCGTCTCAATCCTCGGTATGACCGTGAACTCACCGTAATCAAACGACATCTCCGCTCCGGCGGCTCCGCCGTAGGTTCTCGCGTCTGTTTTCGCGCCAAATCTGCCGTCAAACCTGCTGTCGTCGTTGGGGTCAGTAGGGGTGGTGTTGACATCAATCGTCTTCATATCCGTTCTTGAAGAAGACCAGTCGCCCTGAGCGAACTCAAACCGTCCGTCTATCTGAACCTTTTCAAATATCGTTTTGGAAGCGAACAGTCCGAACATGAACCTTTCAAAGTCCGCATCCGCAACTCCGCCGCTGTTTTCTTCAGTTACGTCAAACGATGACGCCTCGTATCCAAATCCGAGAGATGTCGCTATACCCGCAAACGGCATTGAAACACCGCCAACAAATGAGTAGGCAGTCTCGTCAAACTCAAAGTCCGGCGAGTGGCGGGTGAACCTTCCGCCGGAAAGCGCCCATACGCATCCGCCGCTCACAACTCCCTCTCCGTCAACAGACGCTCCGCCGCCGCATCCTTTACGCAGATGAGAACCAAAGTATCTGTCTGAGTAGTACGCAGACTGAATAAGGGCGTCATATACCTGCAAGTTCAATTCGTTATTCGCGGCAAGTGTGACAAACCCATTTTCATCCGCTCCCAACCGCTCATAAATCTCAGCCGGATTCTCAGGCAGGTCTTCAGAGGCGAAAATCACGTATTCGCCGTGATTCAGCCCGGCTCCGAGTCTGATGTTAAAGTCTTCGGGAAGGTCCTCGGCGGTTATTGTGCCTTCAATGTCTATAAGCGGTTTGTCCGCCATCTCGCCGGAACTCGCCGAGACAACAAGAGTCGCGCCTTCGCCGAACTTTATACTCTCAAGCCCGGTAAATCCGTCCGCGCCCTCAATCACTGTTGTGCCGTTGCTTATGAAGCGGTCATTACCGCCTTCGCCAAAGTCTATGCTCGCGTGTGTGTCCTCAGAAGCGGGGTCTATTGCAGAAAGACTGAAACGCGCCCCGCCGCCTGATGCCGGTGAAGATTGCGCCCCGGATGAAAGACGGAAACGTCCGGTTCCGCCGGCAGACGGAGTGGTTTCCGCATTCTCAAACATGAAAGAACCCACAGTAAGCGTTGAACCCGTTTCAGTCGTAACGGTGTCTCCATCGCCCGCGCCGAGGTCAAGGTTGCCCGTAAGCGTGAATGTGGAACCGCTCTTAATGGTAATCGTGTCGTTACCGCCTCCGGTGTCTCCCGAACCCGTGAAATCTCCCTCGTTGATGAAGGTATCCGCGCCACCGGCAAGTTGTATTCTGCCGGTTATGTTGCCGTCTGAGTGGGTTGTTATTCCTATCCCCGCAGTGCTTCCGGAATCAATTGAAAAGTGAACCGCATTCACAGCCGCCGTCTCCGTGCAGGTTGTGCCTGAAAGCACACCGCCGCAAACTATCGCGCCATTTCCAACTTGAAGTTGCTGATCAAGCGCTGCCGCGACTATCTTTACCGTGTTTCCGCCCGAACTGTTTGACCACACTCTCGCATCTTCAAGAACAAGACCCGAAAGCCATGTGTGGATGGCTGAAGATGAAAGCCCCTCAGCCCATACTTGCGCCGTTTCTCCGTCCGGTGCGGAGAACTTAACTTCCGTTGGGGCGCCCACATCTACCGTCGGGAATCCGGAGAAATGCTGTATCCTGTTGGAAGAGTCATGGGAAGAAGAGCGAGGGACAGAAGAGGAAGCCGCGGCAACCCTTCTTACGCTTATGGTGGCGGTGTCTGAGCCGTTTGACCATATCTGCGCTCCGGTTTCAAGCGAAACCTCTCCGCTTACCGTCTCTATCCTGATAGCGCCGGAATCAACCCCTTCAGACCAAACCTGTCTTGGGTCAAAGTAAGTGCCCACTGCCGCCGGGTCGGCTGAAGAATGCGCGAAGTCAAAGGCAACCGCGTTTTCTCCGGTTGTCCAAACCCTGTCTATCTCTGTTATCCCTATGTTGGATTTGCCTGAAATCGTAAAGTCTCTAATTTTTACTGTCGCGTCTGATGTTTCAACACTTGCTGAGAACAGAGGTCCAGTTACGGAATCTCCCGACCTGAACGATGAGTTGGTTGATGTAACGGTTATGTCGTCATCTGAACCTGCTATTTTGAGTATCTCGCCGTCTTGAGAATTGATGCCGACCACCGAGTTGTGAACCGCAAGTTCCACGCCGTAGCCCGCGCCCGCCGTCAAATCAAACACCACAGAGTTGTCGCCCTCCACCCAAACTTCCGTTCCGTTGTCTATGTTGATGACAATGGGACCCTCTCCCGCGTCTGCTTCAAACACAGTGGAATTGGCTCCGTTTGTCCACGCCTGTGATGCGTCAAACCGCGTAATTGCCGTTGAAAACTGAGTTTCGGTATTTTCCCCGTCAACGGTTGACAGTTTTACCGCCGAAGAGTTGGCTCCGGTTGTCCAAATTGCGGCTCCCTCTCTCACACTCAGGGTTGAAATGCCGCCGTCCATTGTTGAAACATCAGCCGCTACGGAGTTGAGTCCGCGGGCAGAAACATTCGCGCCGTTCACCACTTCCGCAGAAGTTACACCGCTGTCAACAACCAGACGGGTTTCGCCCAGTTCAATGCCGAAGAGAACTGATAACGTAGTTGAGTTTTCAATTTTTAAGTTGAAGGTGCCGTTGGCTTCAAGGTCAAACAAGTCGGTTCCGTTAAACCGCGCGAGACCTGTGATAGCATCCTCTCCGAGTGTCTCGCCCGCGTGTTCCGTGAGAAGGGAGATTGCCGCCGAGTTTACTCCCATGGCTGTAACATTTGAGCCGTTGACGCTCACAAACGGGCTTCCGCCCAGTTCGGCATGAGCGAATATGCCTTTAGAGTCGGCTCCCAGGGCAATTATGTCTGTTCCGTTTGCTATTTCCGCGCTCGCGTTTCCGCCGTTGTATGTTGCCACCTCAACCGCCGTGCCTTCGCCGAGCGTTACAGTTACCGTGGAACTGTTGATGTGCAGGTTGGTAATGCCTCTGTCCGCCGCGCGCGCGTCCGTCAGGTTTGCCACCAGAGACGCATTTGTCGCCCTCTTTGTGGCGGAAGCGTAGATTGCCGTTGCTCCCGCGCTGTTTGAAAACACATTTGAGTCTCTCACCGTCATGTCGGCAACTCCGCCGCTTTCGCTGTTCACGCTGATTGCCGTGGGGGAAAAGTCATCCGCGTCTCCCGCCCATACATTTGAGTCGGTAACGTTGACAGTGGAAACACCGTTCCAGAAGGCGATTGTGCTGATGGCGATGGGGTTATATCCACTTGCCGCAGGAGTTGGCGTGTAGAACGCCGATACATTTGAAGACACCACATCCATTCCGATTGCTCCGTCAAGCGTATACGCAGAAATTGCCGCTGAGCCGTCTCCCGCGCTGTTAGTCCACACATTTGAACTGGCTATATCAATGTCAGCGGTTGTGCCCGCTTCGTAAAATGAAATTGTTGTCGCGCCGGGTCCGTTAGTCCAAACATCCGAGCCTCTCAAATTAAGGAGTATTTCCGTGCTGTCCGCATCCAGTTGGACAAGGGCGATTGCCTCGCTGTCTCCCAAAGTTGTTTCAGCCCACAATTCCGTGCCGTTGCTGATATCCGCCGATTGCGTTTCAACCGTTACGCTTCCCCCAAGGGATTGCGTCCATATTTTCGCGCCGTTGGCTTGCAGGAGTGGCGAGATAACCGCTCTGCCGCCCGCGCCGTTAGCCCACACCTGCGCATCCGCCTCAACGGTTACCAGTTGGTCGCTCACTATCGCGGCGCTTATTTCGCCTTCTGTTGTAAAAGTTAAAAGCCCGTCACTCGCAAAGTCTGCCACGGTGCCGGTTACGTCCGCTTCCGCCCACACTTGAGTGCCCGCGCCGTTGACGGTTACGACTGTTGTAGCCCTAACCGCGTTGCTTGCCGCTCCGTTTGCCCAAACTTTCGCGCCGTTCCAAATGCTGATAGCTGCAGACGCTATGGTGTCGGTTGTGTTGCCTTCCGTCCAGACCTGAGTGTCCGTGCCGTTGACTGTCGCGCTTGATCCCGCAGAAACCGCCCGGCTTTCCGCGCCGTTTGCCCAAACTTTCACGCCGTCATTGATATATGCCGCTGTTGCTTTTACTGTTCGCGCGCCGCCGAGTGTTGTCCAAATCTGTCCCGTTGCGTCATCCGCCACGATGCTGACCGTTCCGGAAGCTCCCGCAGAAACCGCCGAACTGGTGCTCGCCCCGCTTGCCCAAACCTTTCCTTCGTTTGAAACATTCAAAGTTGCCGTAACTATTGCGTTGCTTGTCGCCCCGTTGCTCCAGACACTTGCGCCATTGACAGTTACAGAGGTTGTTGCCGAAGCCGCGTTGCTTGTCGCTCCGTTTGCCCAAACCTTCGCGCTGTTCCAGATAGTAACAGTCGGAGCCGTTATGGTGTCGGTTGTGTCGCCTTCCGTCCACACTTCAGTTTCCGCGCTGTTGACTGTTACGGTTGTTGCCGAAGCCGCCCGGCTTCCCGTGCCATTTGCCCAAACTTTCACGCCGTCATTAATATATGCCGTTGTCGCTTTTACTGTTGAAACGCCGCCAACTGTTGTCCAAACTTCTCCGCCGCCATCCACTGATATGATGTTGACCGTTGTTCCGTCTTTCGCCGCAACCGCCGAACTGTCCACTCCGTTTGCCCAAACCCTTCCGCCGCCCGAAACATTTACCGTTGCGGCAACTATCGTGTTGGCGTCAGATCCCTGCGTTGTCCAAACCTCAGAGTTGTCAACCAAAACGGTTGTCCCTTCAACCGCGTTGCTTGTTGAGCCGTTTGCCCAAACCTTCGCCCTGTTCCAGATGTTCACAGTTGGAGCCTTGATGGTGTCGGTTGTGTCGCCTTCCGTCCACACTTCAGTGCGAAAGCTGTTGACTGTTGCTATTGTTGTAGCCGAAACCGCCTGACTTCCCGTGCCGTTTGCCCAAACTTTCACACCGTCATTAATATATGCCGTTGTCGCTTTTACTGTTTGAACGCCGCCAACCGTTGTCCAAACCTTTCCCGTTGCGTCATCCGCCACTATGTTGACCGTTCCCGAAACTCCCGCAGAAACCGCAGAACTGCCCGTGCCTTCCGCCCAAACCTTTCCTTCATTTGAAACATTCAAAGTTGCCGTAACTACCGTGTTGCTTGTCGCCCCGTTGCTCCACACTTTCGCGTTATTGACTGTTACGGAGGTTGTTGCCGTAACTGTGTTGCTTGTTACGCCGTTTGCCCAAACATCTGCTTCGTTCCAAATGTTCACAGTTGGCGCAACGATGGTGTCGGTTGTGTTGCCTTCCGTCCAGACTTGGGTGTTTGTGCTATTGACTGTTGCTGTTGTTGTAGCCGAAACCGCCTGACTTCCCGCGCCGTTTGCCCACACTTTCACGCCGTCATTAATATATGCCGTTGCTCCTTTTACTGTCTGAACGCCGCCAACTGTTGTCCAAACCTGTCCGTCTCCATCTGTTGATACGATGTTGACCGTTCCCGTTCTCGCCGCAACCGCCGAACTTGTCGTGCCGTTAGCCCAGACCTTTCCGCCGCCGGAAACATTCACCGTGCCTGCGACTATCGCGTTGCTTGCGGTTGCCGTTGTCTCCGTCCAAACTTCAGAGTTGTTGACTGCCACGGTTGCCGAGACAATCGCGTTGCTTGTTGCTCCGTTAGACCATATCTTGGATTCGTTGAAAATATCCGCATGACTGCCGGTTGCGTATATTGTGCTTGCGCCCGCGCCTTGCGACCACACCTGCGAGCCGTTGACGGTTATCCCGCCTCCGCCCTGAGTTATGCTAATGGCTCTGCCGCTCACACCGTTAGACCAAACTTTCGCTTCGTTTTCTATAGCCACACTCGCGCCTAATGTTGTTTGAATTGCGCTGCTAACCGCGCCGCTTCTGCTTCCTTCTTCCCACACTTCCGCATTGTTGACTTTTATGGATGACCCGCTTCCGGTCGCGGCAAGGGTTTCGCTTCTTCCTCCGTTAGACCAAACTTTCGCTTCGTTTTCTACGAACATCTCGCGGTTGTCTCTTACAAATATTGTTTGCGAGTCATCACTTAGCGTCCACACTTTCGTGCTACTGCCGTTGACTCTTACACTTGCGCCGCCGCGCCCTTGAATTGCTTTACTGCCTGAGCCGTTAGTCCACACTGAGCCGCCATACACATTCACTATGCCGCGACTGCCCGTCGCAACGATTGCGTCACCGGCAGGTCCCTCCGCCCAAACCTCTGTGCCGCTGCCGTTGACTGTTACGGTTCTGGCGTTAATGGTTTCCGTTGTTCCGCCGCCGTTAGACCAGACTTTTGAACTGCCGTACACACCAACTGTTCCTGCGGCTGAAATAATTGTCTGAGAGCCGCCGCCAATCGTCCACACACTTGACGCGCCGTTGACCGTTACGGCTGTTGCCGCCGCAACTGCGTTGCTTCCCGCGCCGTTTGCCCACACGCTTACGCCGTCATTAATATATGCCGTTGTTCCTTTTACTGTTGAAACGCCGCCAACCATTGTCCAAATCTCTCCGTCTCCGTCTCTTGATATGATGTTGACCGTTGTGCCGTCTTTCGCCGCAACCGCCGAACTGTCCACTCCGTTTGCCCAAACCTTTCCGCCGCCCGAAACATTTACCGTCGCGGCAACTATCGTGTTGGCGTCAATTCCCTGCGTTGTCCAAACCTCAGAGTTGTCAACCAAAACGGTTGTCCCTTCAACGGCGTTGCTTGTTGAGCCGTTTGCCCAAACCTTCGCTCTGTTCCAAATGTTCACAGTTGGAGCCTGTATCGTGTCGCTGTCGCTGCCTTCCGTCCACACTTGCGCGCCGTTGACTGTTGCCGTTGCCGCCGTAACCGCCTGACTTGCTGAGCCGTTTGCCCACACTTTCAGGTCGTTGATTTCCGCCGTTGTTGTTGCTTTTACTGTCGGAACTCCTCTGAGCGTTGTCCAAATCTCTCCCGTTCCGTCTGCTGATACGATGGTAACCCCTCCGCCCGTTTCCGCAGAAACCGCCGAACTGTCTGTGCCGCTTGCCCATACCTTGCCCAGATTTGAAACGTTGACTGTTGTGCCAACTATCGCGTTGCTTGTGGCTCCGTTAGCCCAAACGTGGGTGTCTGTGCCGTTGACTATAACGGTTGCCGCCTTTACCGTGTTGCTTGTCGCTCCGTTTGACCACACTTTCGCGCCGTTCCAGATGTTTGCCGTGCCTGTTGCAACTATGGTGTTGCTTGTGTCGCCGTTTGCCCACACTTCCGCTGTGCCGTTGATTGTTACGGTTGCCGCCGTAACCGCCTGACTTGTTACGCCGTTAGACCACACTTTCAAGCCGTGAATGCCTGCCGTTGTTGTTGCCTTTACCGTTGAACTTCCCGAAGCGTTAGACCACACTTCTCCCTTCCCGTCTCTTGATACGACCGTAACCCCTCCGCCGGCTTTCGCTGAAATTGCCGAACTTCCGGAAGCGTTAGACCACACTTTCGCGTCATTTGAAGCGTTGACCGTGTCGGCAACTATAGAGTTGCTTGTGCCGCCCGTTGTCCACACTTCAGAGCCGTTGACCACAACAGTTGTTGCTGAAATGGCGTTGGCTGTCGCTCCGGTAGCCCGCACTTTTGAGGCGTTCCACACATTCGCGCCAGCTGCTGAGATTGTGGTGGCTCCCGTTTTGTTCGTCCACACATCCGCGCCGCTGACATCAACATCACCGGTCGCCAAAATCGCGAAATCCGAACCGTTGCCGCCAATATCTGCGTCCACAACATTCACCGTTGACGCATTAATTGCCGCAAATCCGCCTTCCGTCCAGACGGAAAGACCGTTATCTTGTCCCGCCACTACTGACAGGGTTCCCGTGCCCGTGGTTGACGCTTCAATGGCAATACTTCCGGCTCCATCCGCCCACAAAACTGAACCGCCGTTTCCGCCTATGTTTATGTCTCCGCCGCTTGTGGATTTTGCTATAATGCCGTTCCCGCCTGTGGGGATTGAGCCTTTTCCGCCTCTTCCATAGACGATTCCGTTTGCGAGAGCAAGGTTAATATCTCCGATAGCCGTGCTGGCTATGATGCCGTCTTTACCAACTATGCAGGCGGTGTCGTTCGCAAGTACCATGCTTATGGATCCCGTGCCTCCGGTGGTTGCCGCCAAGCCGTAAGAGTTTCCTACGGATGAGGCAACTATTGCCGCGCTGTTTGTAATTTCAACTGTTATGGCTCCGCCTGCGGATGTGAGTGTCGCGCCTCTTGTGTCTAAAAGTTCGTCCCGCCTTGTCGAGTCCCGCGTTGCCGCATTGATAACCATGTGGATGTACGATTTTTCGTCTGCAAGCGTAAAGTCAATATCTCCGCTTGTTGTGTTTGCTATCAGGCCGTTCGTGCCGCTTTGATCCGAAAAGATTAATCCCTTAGTGGAGATGTCCACGTCCACTTTTCCGACTGTGGATGTTGCTATAATGCCGTTTCCGCCGGTTCCCCCGATTTTAACTCTTGTGGTGTTGTGAATATCTACATTCACAACGCCCGTTCCGGCTGTGATGGTAGCAACGTTTCCATCGCTTCCGTTTTTGACGGTGAACGAGCCGTTATCGCCTCTGAAGGTAGCGTCAGTCGCGCCGCCGATAACTACTGCGTCTCCGTCTGTCCGGGTTGTTGTGGTTGTTGCATTGGAAGAGGTAAGGTTGGCAGACCCTGTGGCGGAGTTGACTGTAACAACGGGACCATCCGTAACCACGGAAGGCAAACCGTCTGTGATGTTAAGCGTGGCGTCTCCTGTTGTGGAAGTACAATCAATTGCGGTTGCGGTATCCGGGTTCACATCGCCGCAAGTCCTTTGCGCATGGGAGTTTTGCGGCGCAAAAGCAAATAGAATTGCGAACAGAGAGATAATGGTTAATTTTCTGTGCATTAAGGGTTCCCTAGAGGGGTAACTGGGTTAACTAATCTTGGAGAATGTATAGTTGAACGGGGGTTGTGTCAAGAATTAAAAGGGGGGGGCAGGAAAAAATTTTCACTCCTGCGGAGGCAAGAATCCGGTAGTTAGCCCAGTTGAATACTGGATTCCGTGTCAGGCACGGAATGACGGAAAGAAAAAAAGGCGCGGAATGGCACACTTTCCCGTCATTCCTGCGAAAGCAGGAATCCAGTATTGGTTAGCCCAGTTGAATACTGGATTCCGTGTCAGGCACGGAATGACGGAAAGGAAAAAGGCACGGAATGACACACTTTCCCGTCATTCCTGCGAAAGCAGGAATCCAGTATTGGTTAGCCCAGTTGAATACTGGATTCCGTGTCAGGCACGGAATGACGGGAAGGAAAAAGGCACGGAATGGCACACTTCCCCGTCATTCCTGCGGAAGCAGGAATCCAGTATTGGTTAGCCCAGCTGAATACTGGATTCCGTGTCAGGCACGGAATGACGGAAAGGGGAAAAAGGCACGGAATGACGGGAAGGAAAAAAGGCACGGAATGGCACACTTCCCCGTCATTCCTGCGGAAGCAGGAATCCAGTATTGGTTAGCCAGCTGAATACTGGATTCCGTGTCAGGCACGGAATGACGGAAAGGAAAAAAGGCGCGGAATGACGGGATGGGGTCAAAAACTGTAATTAACCCCGCCTCTGAACTCTTGCACAAAAGTATCAAAACTCGCGCTCATTCCGCCATCGTAGTCAATCCTTACACTCAATTCACGCAAGGGAGCATAAGGCGTGTACTCAAAACCCGCGCCGTAGTTGAACATTATCCTGTCCTGCCCGCCGCTTCGGGGAACATTACCGCCATCAAGGGTCGCCTCAAGTTCCGCCTCAGGGTTCAAGATGTGTATATCCGCCCCCACGCGAATTCTCATATTTACCGTCTCACTCAAAGGTGAACGCGCCTCAAATGAGGGGCTTACATATACCAGTATCTCACTTGTGTCTTTTACCTTGAAAGCATCAGCCCTTGCCTCAGGAGTGTTTGTTAAGGAAGTCTCATCAAACGCCCCCGCTGTTACATAAGACGCTCCAATCTCTATACGGGGAAACAACGCAAAACTCCCCGATAAAAACGGCATTGCCGCGCCAAGCGCGCCGCCGAATACTGTCGCGTTTGTATCCGCAGTGTATCTATTATCTCCCGCAGTGCGGGTTGACTCCCAACTTGTGGAAACATACTGAAACCTGCCGTCAACCATATATCTGTCAACTATTGTGGAGGCAAAAATGCCTCCCATAAATCTCGTTGCTTCTCCGCTTGCGTCTGCCCTGCCTTCATCGGTCATCACATCCATATCAAGGTTTGATATCTCATAACCGCCTGCCACCGAAACAAGAATGCTGTTAAACGGGGCTGATACTCCGCCGGTGAAGGTATAGACATCTTCATCATAGTTAATCGCTGAAGAATAACGTGTGTACCTTCCTCCCGATGTTGCCCATACGCATCCAGTCCAGAAATCTCCGGCTATCTCATCACTTGCCGCAGAGCCGTAACCGCAACCGCTTGAAAGTTTTGTGGCAAAACTCCTGTCTGCGCGGTAAGCGGATTGTATGAGAGAATCATAAATATCCAGACTGGCGTCTTTCAGCGACATTGCCGTCAAAAACAGGTTGCCGTCTCCGTCTGTCTCAACACTCACTCTTTCACCCGCCGCCGCGCTCAGACGCTCTACAACTTCCTGCCTTTCTTCGCCTTCGGGCAGGTCGTCCGCTTCAAAAATTGTGTACTCGTTTATATGCGTTCCGGGAACATCAACCCTGACTCTAAAACCTTCAATATCTTCCGCAGTTATCTCGCCTTCAATATCTATGAGCGGTTTGTCATTCATTTCTTCAGGGTCTGCCGAGACAACAAGGGTTGAATTCGCGCCGAAAGTTATTTTGTCCAAGCCGTTAAAACCGCCCGCGCCGGCAAGAACTATTGTGCCTTCATTTATGAAATGGTCATCGCCTTCGCCAAAGTTAATGGTTGCCCGTTCCGGCTCCCGTTCAGGCGTGGAAGAAAGACGGAAACGGCTGTCGCCGCTTGCTGACCCCTCCCCCGTCATTCCTGCCTCCCCCGTCATTCCTGCGGAAGCAGGAATCCAGTATTGATTAGCCAGTTGAATACTGGATTCCGTGTCAGGCACGGAATGACGGGAGGGCGCGGACGAATGACGGGAAGGGGAGGATGCGGAATGACGGGAGGGCGATGATTGCGCGCCTGAACTTGCCGGCGTAGGAGTAGTCGGTGTAGGCGTTATCGTGTGCGTGTCATCGCCTGCTACTGTGCCGCCGTCCAAATTCACAAAAGTGTCATCACCGGCTCCCATGTCAAAATCTCCGGTGAGGGTGAAGGTTCCCCTGTTGTTCACTACGTCATCACCGGCTCCCATGCTGCCGCTTCCGGTGAATGAGCCGTTGTTTTCAAAAGTCTCCGCACGCCCGGAAGTCTGCAGAATTCCCGTTATGCTTCCCGCGTCCAAAGCAGTTCCCCCGGCGGTGGTTTCAGCCGCATGAGTTACAATCTTTATCACCCCTCCCGTACTGTCCGCCGCAATATCGCCCGCCGCAATTGTTACCGCGTTTCCGGCGGTCGCGTTCACAACCGAACCCGCGCTCACATCAACCGTTACAGCTCCGGTGGTGGTGGAAACAGAAATTGTATCGGCATCAGCCGCTACCGTGTGCGCGGCGGAAAACGGACGCATATAGACTTGCGCGTGTCCACTTGCGGTTGTCGCGATAATCGCCCTTCCACCCGCGCCGCCCGCTCTGACTGCGGCGCCGTCTCTTACATAGATAATGGATTGTCCCCCTCCGGTAACTCGCGCGTTAAGCCCGATTCCGCCCATGCCGTCTGCGGTTATCTCCCGCTTAATTCCCCCCGCATCATCCGCGCTTCCGTTACTCCATGCCGCGTTGATAATCGCGTGAGCATCCCGCGAGACGGCATCAACAACCGTGCTTCCCACGCCGTTTGCGAATATGCTGTTTCCCGGACCCCCAAGCCAAATCTCTGAATTTTGCCTTAGTGAAACTGTTTCTATCACCTTACTGCCATCGCCGTTTGCGAATATCGCGCCGTTTGCGTGAACAATCGTCTTCTGAGCGTCCGTGTTTGCAAAGACTGTTTTACTGCGGTCGCCGTCAGACCACACTTCCGCGCCTGACTCAACGACAAATGTCGTCGGTCTTCTGTTTCCCGACTGCATTCTTACAGTTGCGCTGTCCACGCCGTTTGTCCAGATTTTTGAGGTTCCCTCGGCACTGGCGCGCGCAGAGGCGTCTTTGGCGTGAACACGCAGACCTATGCTTGAATCCCCATGCGCGAACACCTGCGCGGAGCCTATAACCCGAACATTCATATCTCCGTGCCTTTGGTTGATGTCGTGTCTGGCAAGGGGTCCCGGGTCGGAGGAAGCGAAAATGGCGTTACTGTTCCCCTCCGTTACTCCAACGCTTGCCGTGTCAGAGATTGTTATTATTGACGGGGCTTGGAGACCTATTGCCCTGATTGCCGTGCTTCCCGCGCCGTTTGCGCGCACTGTTGCCCTGCCGCGTATGTTGGCAATAACTCCATCCATGACATGTGGACTCACGGCTAACCCGCCCGCGTTAATGGCGTAACTGCCGTCTCCCACCGAAAAAATTTCTGCGTCATCCTTGATGTCCAGAACCGTTTTTGTTGAACTCGCACCGCGTGTCGGGCTACTCGGGTTAAATCCCGCATTCGCTCTAATTGCGGTTGATGAATCGCCGTATGAATACACTTTTGAGTGTCCGTTGATTATGATGGAAGGGGGTTTTTCAGCACCTTCCACCGATATCGCCGCGCTCCGGACGCCGCTGGAGTGGATTTGCGGGGAATCCCCACCTCTGCCGATATACATTCTAAGTGTTCCCTGAGTACCGCTTATAAAGTTGACCGCCGCGCTTCTGTCCCCTACTGAGAAAACTTCCACGCTGTCATAAATTCTCAACTCCGCGGTTCCTGCCTGAGAGTTAATCCTAACCCCGCTTCCGTCCGCGCCGTTTGCCCACACTTTCGCGCTATCCATTAAGGTTATGAGTTGAAAGGTGGTGCCGCCTGAATCCATAAGCAGTCCTGTTCCCCCGCCGTTGGTGAAAACCCGGGAAGAGTCGAAAATACGAGCATTTACCCACTTTGTTGATGTTCCGGCTCCGCGAACGCGCGCGGCATATCCACTGCCGAGTGTATAGACTTGCGAACTTCCTTGTATATCAAGGCGCGCCCTTGCTTTGCTGTAAATATCCAAGCCGTCTGTTCCCGCTCCGTCCGCCGTTACTTTTGCGGAGCCCTTCACATTGAACCAGATTTCCCCGTCGGTTGACCTTGTGTTGTCCACTAAAGCCGCAATTCCGCCGTCTCCGTTAGCGGAAAGCACCGATGAGCCGTCCAAGCTGACAACAATTTTGCCCTGTGACGGATTGATAAGAAGTCCGCGACCTCCGCTCCGTCCGCTTACTTCCGCGCTGCCGCTCATTTCAAATGTTTTTGTCCCGCCTGTGTCTTGACTCAAATCAACCGCGATTCCGCCGCCGTTTGCCGTTACCCGCGAGTCGCCTGAAACCACAACACGCCCCAATCCCCTGACTGCCGTGCCGGTCGCGCCTTGTGTCCACACCCGCGCCTTGCCTGAAATATCCACCCTTCCGGTTGTTGTTATCGCGTTGCTGTCTGCGCCGTTAGCCCATATTTTCGCGCCGCCTGAAACGGCTACTGTTCCAGTCGCCCTTACGGTTGAAGCCTCATCTGCGGCTGTCCAAATCCCTCCCGTTTCGTCAAGTGTGATTGTTAAGGTTCCCGCAGTTTTGGCATTGATGGCGACACCGCCCCTGCCGTTGGCATAGATTACTGAACCGGTGTCTCCGGTGATGTTTATGTCGCCGTTTATTGATGTTGCATCAACACCTATCCCGGCTTGGTCAGCTATGGAAGTACTAATTCCGTAGGCTTCCGTATAGGCTGAATTCAGTTGACCTCTTCCCCTTCCCTCAATTAGCCCACTTGAGAGTGTAATATCAATATCTCCGTCAACCGTGTTTGCTATAACTCCGTTTCTGCCGACTATGGTGGATACACCGTTCAACAAATTTATCTCTATGCTTCCGGCACCTCCGGTAACCGCCGCCAAACCGTAGGAGTCTCCCACGGATGAAGCCACGATTTCCGCCTGATCCGTCAGGTTGACCGTTATGTCGCCGCTTGCGCTTGTGGCTGTCGCGGCTTTGGTGTCAGACGCCAAATCCCGCATTCCGCCCACATAAGAATAGATTCCCGAATAGATGCCCAAAAACGAAAGTTCAATGTCTCCGGCTTGCGTCTCCATCTCAATGCCTTTTGTCTCGCCCGCCACTCTAAAGTCGTAGTCATAAATCTCAACCTTCTCTACTTCAATCACTGTGCCGGTCAAAATATTATAAGGAACTTGCACGCCGTCTCTGATTGTAGAATGCTCATATATGGGTATAGGCAGTATGTCAGCCGCATCCGGCAGTGGGTACACCTCAATTCTGCTTTTTCCGCTGAACTCCGCCACCGCTTTCCCGCTCTGGCTTGATATGTAAATGCCGTTGCCGGTGCCAACTCCGTCAATGTTAATAACTGAACCGTTGTGAATCCCCACCACCGCGTCTCCGGTGCCGGCTTTTACAACGGCAACGGTGCCTCTTCTTCCGTCTTTGTCTGCGCGCGCCGCGCCGTCAAGTATAAAGGTCGCGCCCCGCGCACCGCCAACATCTATGGTGGAACCGCCGGTTGCGGTTGTTTTTATAACCGAGCCGGTTGCGGAAAAAGCGGCGTCCGCTCCCGCCGCTGTGGTGTTGACCGTAACGGCGGTTGCGTCTGTAACTTTAGTTGGTGAACCGTCTGTGATTGTTAATGTGGCATCTCCCGATGATTTGGTACAGGAAAGAGCGCCGCCCGCGGGCGTTACCGCGCCGCAGTCTGCCTGAGCATACGATTGATGGTGTGGTGTAAAAGCGAATAAAAGGGCGAGCAGAGAAAAGACTGTTAGTTGTTTGCGCATGGTTTATCTTGCGGGATTAAACTGTTTGGTTAGTTACGGCGGGAAATCTAAATGTAAATTGGCTTGTTTTCAACCAACCTTTTCTCCCGCCTCCACTTTCACCCCTCTGAGAAAATCCCCCGCAGGCATGGATTTTCTGCCTTCAAGTTGCAACTCCTCCACCTCAATCGCGCCTTCTCCGGCGGCAATAATCAGCCGGTCGCGGCAAATGAGAACCTCTCCGGGCTTTCCGCTTCCGCCCGACAAAACGGCGCGCTTTATCTTTAGCATCTTTCCGCCCAAAACGGTGAACGCGCCGGGCCACGGAAATGTTCCCCTTATCAAATTGCGTATCTCCTCAGGCGGTTTTGCCCAGTCTATCCTTCCGTCCTCTTTTTTCAGAACAGGGGCGTATGTCGCAAGCGAATCATCTTGCGGCTCAGGGCGGGCGGTTCCGCTTTCCACGGATGAAAGAGTCTCAGCCATAAGCCGCGCCCCCTCTCCCGCAAGACGGCGCGCCAGTTGCTCAGAGTTTTCATCATCGCCAATCGCAACCTCTCTTTTCAGCAGAATATCGCCCGAATCCAGTTTGTCGTTTATCAGCATTGTTGTAACGCCGGTTTTCCTGTCGCCCGCCATCACGGCGCGGTTTATCGGAGACGCGCCCCGGTAGCGCGGAAGCAGAGAGGCGTGAAGGTTGATAAACCTTCCGGGCGCAGTCGCAAGAAGGTCGCGGGGAATAATTTTTCCGTAGGCAACAACACAAACCGCATCGGGCTTTATCCGCTTAAACTCTTCGTTGAGTTCACCCGGAGATTCAGGCTGAAAAACGGGAATTGATAAATCCAGAGCAAGTTTTTTGACGGCGGAAGGCGACACGCGCCCTCCCCGCCCCGCAGGTTTGTCCGGCATTGAAACGACTGCGGAAACTTTGCGGTTTTCCGCAAGCAGACGCAGAGAGACCGCCGCGAATTCCGGTGTTCCCATAAATATGATGTTCATACGGCTTTCAAACGGCTTCTAAACTTCAACCTTTCTGAGCCCCAGTTCCGCCATCTGTTCGGAATCTATCTCTGACGGCGCGCCCGTGAGCGGGCAGGCTCCCTTCTGCGTTTTTGGAAACGCCGTAACCTCTCTTATCGTATTGCGCCCCGCAACCATCATCACAATTCTGTCAAGCCCCAAAGCCACGCCGCCGTGCGGAGGCGCGCCGTATTCAAGCGCCCTGAGGAAAAACCCGAACTGCTCATTCACCGCGCCCGAATCCATTCCTATCGCCTTCAAAACGGTCTCCTGAAGCTCCTTTCTATGTATCCTGATACTGCCGCCGCCCAGTTCCACACCGTTCAAAACTATGTCGTAAGCGCGTGAAAATGCTTCCAATGGATTAGTCTCTATCTTCTCCCCGCTTCCGGGGGCGGGAGCCGTGAACGGATGGTGAACCGCCTTGAGCCGCCCTCCGGGTTCACGCTCAAACATGGGGAAATTCTCAACCCACACAAACTTGTATTGCCCGTCTTTTATAAGCCCAAGCCGCCCGGCGGCGGAAATCCTGACGGCGGAAAGAACAGCGTTGACGGTCTCAGCGTCTCCCGCCCCGAAAAATATAAGCCCTTCGCCTTTGCCCGCAAGCCCCGTCTTTTCAAGCAGACTTGACTTTTCGGTCTCAGAGAGAAACTTTGCCACCGGAGACTGCCACTGCCCGTCTGCGGTTATCCGTATCCACGCAAGCCCTCCCGCGCCCATTGCTATCGCCTCTTCGGTCATCTCGTCTATGTCTTTGCGGGCAATGGCGGAAGAGTTTTCCGCAACCGCAAACGCCTTCACAATTCCGCCCTTTTTGAGAGCGGAGGAGAAAACCTTAAATTCCGAGTTTTCAAACACGGCGGACACATCGCGCAGTTCAAGGGCGAATCTCATGTCGGGATGGTCGTTTCCGTAACGTTCCATCGCGTCTGTATAGTCAATCCTCTCAAACGGCGTGTCCGCCGTTATCCCGCCCGCAGAGAAGCACTCTTTTATAAGCCCCTCCACAACGCCCATAATTTCCGCCTCGTCTGCAAACGCCATCTCCATATCTATCTGCGAAAACTCCGGCTGTCTGTCGGCGCGAAGGTCTTCATCTCTGAAACAGCGCGCCACCTGATAATAGCGGTTGAAGCCCGAAGCCATCAGTATCTGTTTTAGTATCTGGGGAGACTGCGGAAGGGCGTAGAACTGCCCCCCGGTTTGGCGGCAGGGAACAACAAAATCTCTCGCGCCTTCGGGAGTGGCTTTTGTCAGCAGAGGGGTTTCAATCTCAGCAAAACCGGATTTTTCAAGATAAGACCGCGCGGCGGAAACCACCTTGTGGCGCAAAACAATGGCGTCTTTCATCACGGGGCGGCGAAGGTCGAGAAACCTGTATTTCATCCTCACGGGCTCATCGGCGCGCGCCTCATTGTCAACCGGAAAAGGCAGTTCGGGGCAGGTATTGAACACTTCCGCGTCTGAGGCAACTATCTCTATCTCCCCGGTCGGCATGGATTCGTTCACCATCGCGGATTCCCTCGCCACAACCTTGCCCTTTACCGCTATCACCCATTCGCTTCTGAAACTGTCGGCAAGAGAGTGAGGTCCCCCTCTTGACGGGTCAAAAACCGCCTGCACAATGCCGCCGTGGTCGCGTATGTCTATGAATATCACCCCGCCGTGGTCGCGGCTTGACTGAACCCAGCCCATAACCGTAACCTCGCGCCCCTCATCGGAAGCGCGCAAATCGCCGCAAACATCTGTTCTTTTCCACTCTTTCATTGGATAACCGCCTTACGGATTTTTCTTTTTCTCTCCGGAGCCCGGAACACCGAACCTTCTTTCAAGTTCCCTGTCTATGTCGGACGGCGAAAGCCCCTGCTCCGCCAGCAGAACAAGGCAGTGAAACCAAAGGTCTGCCGTCTCAGACACAAGTTCCTCAGGGTCTGAATTTTTTGCCGCGATAACGGTTTCGCCCGCTTCTTCGGCTATTTTTCTCGCTATCCTGTCCGTTCCGCCCTCAAAAAGAGCGTTTGTGTACGAGCCCTCTTTCGGGTTCCGTTTTCTGTCTTCAACCGTGCGGAAAACCTTGCCGAGTGTCGCCATCGCGCCTTTTTCAAAAGCCGGAGCCAAACTTCTTTTGCCGTTACCGGCGGTGTAAAAACAGGTTTCCTCTCCCGTGTGGCACGAGGGTCCGGTCGGTTCCACAAGCACCAGAACACAGTCGCGGTCGCAGTCAAACAGTATCTCTTTCACTTTTTGAAAATTGCCGGACTCTTCGCCCTTGTTCCACAGTTTTTTGCGCGAGCGGCTCCAGAAATGTGTTGTTCCGGTCTCGCGGGTTTTTTTAAGCGCGTCTTCATTTGCCCACGCCATCATAAGCACCCTTCCGTTTTCGCAGTCTTGCACTATCACGGGAACAAGCCCGTCATTTCCGAACTTTATTGTTTTTGTGTCCATTGCCGTCTTTCCAATCAACGCGATTGTGCTATATTACACGCACAAGCGGCTTATCAACAGTCGCGCCCGGAGGGGAAAAAATGGCAAGAGTTACAATAGAAGACTGCATGGAGGTTGTGGGCAACAGGTTCGCGCTTTCCGTGGTGGCGATGAAAAGAGCCAAACAGATTGTTATGAAAAAAGCGGGAATTCTTGAAAAAGAGAAAAAACTCGCGGAAGTGGATACCGATGTCGCGGCAACCGATGAGATTCCGGCGGCTGAGGTTGTTGAGAGAAACATAGACAAAAGTTCCGCCATTCAGGAAGAGCACAAACCCGTGCTGAGCGCTCTCAAGGAGATAGCGGAGAAAAACCTGAATTTTCACCGCCCGGACGGAAAATAGAGACTGATCCGCGCGCGCGCCGCCAATGAGCTCCGCCCTTAAAATAGGAGTTGATGTCGGTGGCACTTTCACCGACATTGTTCTGTTTGACCGCAATGCGGTAAAAATCCATAAAATCCCGTCCACGCCCTCAGACCCTTCGGTTGCCGTTACCGAAGGCGTGATGTTCTTCACCGGAGGCAGTCCGCGGGGGGCGGAAGTTATTCACGGCACAACGGTCGCCACAAACACCCTTCTTGAAAGAAAAGGCGCGAAAACCGCCCTTGTAACAACACGCGGTTTTGAAGACGCAATAGAGATAGGCAGACAAAACCGGGAAAAACTTTACGACCTTTTCTGGGAAAAAAGCCCCGGTCTTGTGCCTTCCCGCCTGCGTGTGGGGGTTGCGGAAAGAATGGATTTCGGCGGCGCGGTTATTGAGAAACTTTCAAAAAAAGAAGCCGCGAGAATTGCCGGGAAGATAAAAAAACTTGGCGCGGAATCGGTTGCGGTCTGTTTTCTTCACTCCTACGCGAACCCGTCTCATGAGCAAGCCGCCGGAAAGGAACTTGAAAAACTGGGCATTCCCGTCTCCCTTTCGTCTGTTGTGTCTCCCGAATTCAGGGAGTTTGAGCGGGCTTCCACAACCTCGGCAAACGCCTACCTTATTCCGAAAGTTTCAAACTACATAAAATCGCTTTCGTCATCCCTTGCGGGGGCAAAGGTGTCTATCGTGCAATCAAGCGGGGGCGTAACATCTCCCGAAAAAGTTGCGGCTGAACCCGTAAGAATAGCCACTTCGGGACCCGCCGCCGGTGTTGCCGGGGCTTTCAAGATAGCAAAACAGATGGGCGAAAAAAAGATTATCACCCTCGACATGGGCGGCACTTCAACAGACGTCTCAATATGTGACGGCGCGCCGGCGTTTTCATCGGGAGGCAATGTGGGGGGAATTCCGCTCAGAACCCCTTGCATAGACATCTCCACCGTGGGGGCGGGCGGCGGCTCCATAGCGCGGATGGATTCGGGCGGAATTTTGAAAACCGGACCCCAAAGCGCGGGCGCGGAGCCCGGACCCGCCTGCTACGGAAAGGGGAAACTGCCAACCGTAACAGACGCGAATGTTGTTCTCGGAAGGATTGAGCCGTCCCGTTTTCTTGGCGGAAGAAAAAAGATATTCCCCGAAAAAGCGGTTGCCGCGATTGAAACGCTCAAAGGCGGAAAAAAAACAGACGCGCGCGAAAAGGCGGATGCGGTTGTGAGGGTGGTCAACTCGTCTATGGAGAGGCTGATAAGGGTGATGGCGGCGGAAAGGGGCGTTGACCCCAGAGAGTTTGCGCTGTTCGGATTCGGAGGCGCGGCGGGGCTTCACTGTTGCGACCTCGCCCTTGAAACCGGAATGGAAAAGGTGATATTCCCCGCCTGCCCCGCCGCCCTCTCCGCTCTCGGAATGTTGCTGTCAGACATTTACCGCGATTATGTAAAAAGCTGTTTCGCCCGCCTTCCGGGGCAAACGCGCCTGATAAAAAAAACGCTCGCAGAACTTGAAAAAACCGCCCGCAAAGAGCACGGCGGCGGAAAGGGAGAGGCGGAGGTTTTTGTTGACGCGAGATACGGGGGGCAGTCGCACGAGATAACCGTTCCGTTTTCAAGCGGAGCGGCGGATGATTTTCACCGCCTTCACAACAAAATGTTCGGCTACGCGATGAAAGACAGACCCGTTGAAACAACCGCCGCCCGCGTCCGCTTTCACGGCGAAAAAAGCCGGATACAACTTCCCGAAATCGCAAAGGGCGGAAAGAAACCGTCTGCCGGAAAAAAAGATATATGGACACTCGGCGGGTGGCGGAAATTCAAAGTGTACGAGCGCGGAGAGATAGGCGGCGGCTTCAGGTTTGACGGTCCCGCCCTTGTGCTTGAAGACAGCACCGTTTTGATGATAACGCCTGAATTTGCCTGCGAAACGGACAGGCGCGGAAACATAACCGGGAGAAGAAAATGACCGGCGGACAAATGGACTCTCTGTTTATAGACGCGCTGGAAAAAAACATATCCGCCCAAACCCCGCGCGCGATTGAAATACCTGCGGACACGCTTCAGGCGGCGGTGATGGCAATCCTCAAAAACGGACGGGGCGGTGTGGAACTGTGCTTCATAAAACGCTCCGTTCACCCGCTTGACAGATTTTCGGGACACATGGCTTTTCCCGGCGGAACAAGGGAAACAAACGACCGCGACATACTCGCCACCGCCGTCAGGGAAACACGCGAGGAGATAGGGCTGGACATAGAAAAAAACGCGAGAATCGCGGGCAGGCTTGATGACGAGATGCCCCGCCCGGCTCCGGCGGACAAAACGGGAAGGTCTTACGTTGTAACGCCTTTTGTGTGCGCCCTTACCGCAAGCGGGGCGGAAAAAGCGGCAACGCACGACAGGGGCGAAGTTGAGCGGGTGTTCTGGATGCCGGTGGATGAACTCAAGAAAACGGACGGCGGGTCTTCGTCACCTTCGTCACCTGAATTTTTCTGCAGAGAGCAGAGGATATGGGGAATGACGGCGAGAATAGTGGACAACCTTCTTAAATTTCTGCCGTGAAAACCGCTCGCAAGTATTGGAACTGTCCGCCCGTGCGTATACAATCAAATGACATCAAAAAAAACCGCGTTTTGGAGGAACTATGAGAGGCGTCAACAAAGTAACAATA
This sequence comes from Thermodesulfobacteriota bacterium, assembly GCA_965226585.1. Taxonomy (GTDB): domain Bacteria; phylum Desulfobacterota_D; class UBA1144; order Nemesobacterales; family Mycalebacteriaceae; genus Mycalebacterium. Next base: position 1,381,807 of record OZ245366.1, read on the forward strand.
ATAGGAAACGTTGGAAGCGACCCTGAGATGAAGCACACCGCTTCGGGACAGGCGGTCGCCAATTTTTCAGTTGCCACAAACGAATCGTGGACAAACAAAGAGGGAGAAAAGCAGGAGAGAACCGAATGGCACAGAATTGTCGCCTGGGGCCGTCTTGCGGAGATATGCGGACAGTATCTGTCAAAAGGAACTCCCGTCTACCTTGAAGGCTCAATACGCACAAGGTCATGGGAAGACAGAGACGGAAACACAAAATACACAACCGAGGTTCACGCAAAAGATATGCAGTTTCTCGGTTCCGCGCGTGATTCGGGCGGCGGCGCGGGCGGAGGGGCTGAAAAGTCTTCAGGCGAAAACAGCCCTCCCCTTGATATTCCCGAAAACAACATGGATGACGACATCCCGTTTTAGCGCGGGTGTTGTTGTTCCTGCCGGACTTTAGAATTTGTCTTTATATGCCGTAATTCTGTGCGCGGGAAAGGGCTCCAGAATGGGAACGGAGCGTCAGAAGACGCTGTTTCCGGTTCTGGGAACACCTATGGCGGCGCACGTTGCGGCGGCTGTTGCCAAAACAAAACCTTCACTCACAGTCGCGGTTGTCGGGTTTGACTCGGAACAAACCGCCGGAGAACTTTCGCGCTTCGGGGGACAGATGGAGTTTGCCGTTCAGAAAGAGCTTTCGGGAACGGGAAGCGCGCTTCGGGCGGCGTTTGAAAAAATCCCGTCATCACGGGGCGACCTGCTCGCGGTGAACGGCGATATGCCCGCCGTTACCGGCTCTCTGATAAAAAAACTTGTCTCAACCCACAAAAAAACCGGCGCGGCTCTCTCGTTTGTAACGGCGGTTGTGGAAAACGCGGGCGGATACGGGCGAGTGGAGAGAGGAAGCGGCGGAGAGGTTGAGAGGATAGTTGAACATTCTGACGCGAACGCGGAGCAGAAAAAAATCCGCGAAGTGAACGCCGGAATATACTGCTTCAAAATCCCCTTTGTAAAAAAAGCCCTCGCGGAATTGGGAAGAAAAAACTCTGCGGGCGAACACTACATAACAGACCTTGTTGAAGCCGCCCTGAGAGAAGGCAAAAAAGTTTCAACCGTCAGGGCGGCGGATTCCTGCGAGGTGGCGGGAGTGAACACGCCTGAGGAACTGGCGCAGGCGGCAAAGATTATGAGGGAGAGAACAAACGCCCGTCTTATGCGCGGCGGCGTGGTGATTCTCGACCCCGCGACCTGCCACATCTGCCCTGAAACAAAGATAGGAAAGGGAACCGTGGTACATCCGTGCTGTTTTATAAACCGCAGTGTTATCGGGGCAAACTGCGTAATAGAGCCGTGCTCGCAGATAAAAAACAGCCGCCTTTCGGCGGATTGCCGTGTGGAGTTTTCATCCGTGCTTGACGGATGTTTTATGAGCCGGGGGGCACAGGCGGGCCCGTTCACAAGGATACGCCCCGAAACGGTTTTGAAGGAGAAAGCGAAAGCGGGTTCATTTGTTGAGATAAAAAAATCATCAATCGGACGCGGGTCAAAAGTGCCTCATCTTTCGTATGTTGGAGACACCCTTATAGGGGCGGAGGTCAACATAGGGGCGGGAACAATCACCTGCAATTATGACGGGGAGAAGAAGCACCGGACGGAGATAGCGGACGGGGTTTTCATCGGAAGCGACACCATGCTTGTTGCTCCCGTGAAGGTTGGAAAAAGCGCGGCAACGGCGGCGGGTTCGGTGATAACAAAGGATGTGCCGCCCGGCGCTCTCGCCATTGGAAGAAGCAAGCAGAAAAATGCCGGACGCTGGAAAGGCGGCGGGAAAAAGAGGGGGAAAACCTGATGTGCGGAATAGTGGGCTATGTGGGTTTTGCGGACAAGACCTGCGGCGTTGTGTGCGGCGGTCTGGAGAAACTTGACAGCCGGGGCTACGACTCTGCGGGAATATGTCTAATGAGCGAAAAAGGCGCGTCTGTTTTCAGAAGTCCGGGAAAGCTGGAGCGGCTCGCGGAAAAAATCGGCTCCGTTCCCCCTTCGGGCACAGTTGGGATAGGGCACACACGCTGGGCAACACAGGGAGACCCGGAGAGTTGTTCAAACGCGCATCCGCAAACGGCGGGAGCGGTAAGTGTTGTTCACAACGGGGTTGTTGAGAACTGGAGGGAACTGCGCGCCGAGATTGAAGCGGAGGGAAGGGAGTTTCTTTCGGGCACCGATACTGAGGTTATCTCCCATCTGGTTGACCGTTTTCATTCCGGGGGAGACAGTTTGCTTGACGCGGTGAGAAAAAGTTTTGAGAAAATAAACGGCTGTTCGGCGGTTGCGGTGGTTTCAGAAAAAGAGCCGGACACAATAGTTGTTGCCAAGCGGTTTTCTCCCATAGTGCTTGCGGACACGGGCGATGAGAAGTTTATCGCGTCTGATGTTCCCGCTCTTGCCGAGTGGTGCAAAGAGGTAACGTTGATGAGAGACGGTGATTTCGCGGTGGTAAAGCCTGAGGGAATCACAATAACGGATTCAGAGGGAAACGTTGTGGAGCGTCCGGCGAGGGCGATAGACAAGAGCGGTTATTTTGATTCAGACAAGGGCGGATTTTCGCATTACATGATAAAGGAAATATATGACCAGCCGCACGCGGTTGCGGACGCGCTGAGGGGCAGGATAGACGGCGGCGGCGCGGCGGACGCGCTTGGTGGGCTGGACAAGGATTTTGCCCGTGAGGTGGAGAGGGTTGTGTTTGTGGGTTGCGGCACTTCGCATCATGCGGGGATAGCGGGGCGGTATTTGGTTGAGTCCATGGGCGGGATTTTCGCGGACGCGGAGATTGCTTCAGAGTTTTGCTACCGCGAGACGGTTTTCGGGCGTGAGACGCTTGTGGTTGCCGTGTCTCAATCGGGTGAAACGGCAGACACTTCCCACGCGCTTGCGAAGGCGAAACGGCTTGGGGCGAGAACGGTTGTGGTAACGAACAATCCGTTTGGCAAGATGGTTGACGAGGCGGACGGCGTTATTCTCACCAGAGCCGGAAGGGAGTTTTCTGTGGCGTCAACAAAAACCTTCACATCTCAGGTGGCGGTTTTCTGCGCCCTCGCGCTGTTTTTCGGAAGGTCTCGCGGGGGGCTTGGAAGTGAGGCGTTAAAACTGGAAAAGGATTTGCGCGGAGTTGCGGAGTTTCAGGCAAAGTGTCTTGCCCTTGATGATGAGATAGCGGAGATAGCGGCGGAGTTTGCGGGGTATTCGCATATGCTGTATTTGGGCAGGGGGCTTGGGTATCCGGTCGCCCTTGAGGGCGCGTTAAAGTTGAAAGAGGTTTCATACATACACGCAGAAGGCGCGGCGGCGGGCGAGATGAAGCACGGACCCATAGCGATGATTGACGAAAAAGTTCCGGTGGTGTTCATTTTCCCGTCCCGCGATGAGCCGTCTTTTGAGAAGACGCTTTCAAACATGGCGGAAGTAAAAGCGCGGCGCGGAAGAGTGCTTGCGGTAACATCAAGCGAAGATGTGCCTCATCTTGACGAAAACGACAGGATAATACGAGTTCCCGAATGCGGATTGATAACAAACCCGCTTGTTTCCGTGATAGCCCTCCAGTTGTTCGCCTACCACACAGCCCGCGCTCTTGGAAAAGATGTTGACCAGCCAAGAAATTTGGCGAAAGTTGTAACGGTGGAGTAGGTTAATTGACGAAATTATTGGAGGTAGCGAGATGAGCGAAAGTTGGCAGTGTCCATATTGTTTGAACTATGCAACACTTACAGAGTCTGAAGGAGGACGCTCGGATAAGCGTTTAGAAGATTTTTTGCTGGCACGTGGAGAACATATGCTTTCTGTGGTGTCTGTACTATGCCCAAATCCAAATTGTACACAATTGACGCTCTCCGCCGAATTGAAGGACAAGTTATACGTAGAAAATACTCGTTTGTGGGCAACAATCCAAAAATGGCAACTCCTGCCAGAATCAAATGCCAAGCCTTTTCCCGATTATATCCCAGAGCCCATCCGCAAAGATTATGCTGAGGCTTGTCGTATTAAGGACTTAAGCCCCAATGCCGCCGCGACTTTGGCACGTCGTTGTTTGCAAGGCATGGTGCGCAATTTTCATAAGGTCGAAAAATCGTCTCTCCAACAAGAATTTGAAGAGATTAAGAAAAAGGTAACACCACAAGTTTGGCACGCTATTGAGGGAGTGCGCAAAATTGGGGCGATAGGCGCCCATATGGAAGAAAACGTAAATGTCATGGTGGATGTAGAACCGGAAGAAAAGCAAGTAAACTCATCTGGCTCATCGAATTTTTGTTAGAAAAATGGTATGTGGATGAGCACGAAACCGAAAAACAACTGGAGCAAATAGGCGGAGTTACTGAGAAAAAAGAACAACAACAAGTAGCCGCGAAAACTGCCACGCAGAATAACGGGAACAGCGATGAGTGAATCTCACCTTAAAGAAATAAACATACTCACCCGCATAAGAGTCAGGTTGGAAAAATTTATGGTATGCCATGATTAACAAAGTAAGAATACGAAGATTTCGCTCTATTGATGACCTAACTGTTGAGTGCGATAGAATCACAATGATTGTTGGTCCGAATGATGCAGGAAAGTCTAATGTCGTCCGCGCACTAAACTTATTCTTTAACGGCGAAACTGACAATGGAGAAAAGTTCGAATTTGAGAAAGACTTCAACAAGTTCTCAAATGTCCCCATAAAAAAAGCTCCTCAAATTGAAATTGAAATGACATTTGATCTTCCCAAAAGTTTTATAAGCAGGAATAGAAGTCGTGTAACTTGGAAGAAAGCGTGGCGTCGAGAGGGTGAGATTTCTGTTGCAAACCCGATACGTTTTTCGGATGGCAATCATTTACCACCACGAAGCAAAACACCAAAACATGTGCAAAGACATCTTCTTGAATATGTTCCCGCCATTAAAGATCAGGGGTTTTTTGCCAACCTGCTCGGCAAAATTTATGACTACCTTTCGCAAAAAGCTTCAAGTGTTATGGTTGGTGACGACTTACTCAGAAACACAGCTGACTTGGTGGGTGATCTGAATCAACATCTAGACAACAAGTTTGAAATAAGCCTTCCAGATAATTTACGCCCAATTTTTGAAAACCTGACAATTAAAAATGAAGATGGAATACCCCTCTCCCGGCGTGGTGACGGCATAAAGATTCGTCATATTCCGGAACTTCTTAAGTTCATCACGGAACTTGCTGATAAACAGGTAGGAATACCAAATGCTGTTAAGCCTTCACACATCTGGGTATTTGAAGAACCTGAGAACAACCTAGAAATAAATTCAGCTTTTAAAATGGTTGAAAGGTTAAATCAAATAATGGTTAAAATTCCCAACCTTCAAATATTCATCACAACCCACTCCCCAATATTTTACGGTATAAATAGAGATGTGAAGGGACAATCAAACTTAATTCGGCATTTTGTTGACATTAATGGCAATTTTTCTTTCATCAAAAAGATAGATGAAAATCAAATTAACGAAAAGATGGGTTTGATGAGCTTGGTATCTGATACAGTTAATAAGTATAGAAAAAAACTTAAAGAATCAAGCGAAAGAATTAAGTCAATGGAAGATAATGGCATTGATTTTTCGAAGCCACACCTTTTCGTTGAAGGGGAAGATGACAAACGAGTCTTTCAAAGAGCATTAGAACTCTACCTCCCGAAATTCAAAAACAAACTGAATATTGTGTGTACTGAGAATGGCAGTGCCAATTCGGTTATTAACTACTTGCACGCATGGCAACTCCAACAACAACACAGAAAAACTAACCAAGCAAAAGCTTATGGGTTGTTGGATAATGATCAAGGGGCAGAGGACGCAATAAAGAATCTACCATCAGAATTGGACAGGAAATTTATAAGGCATAAAAAACTTGATTTTGTCGGCACTACCTTGGACATGATCAAAGAACAGTACAAAGTCACGAAAGACTTAGAATCGCTTTACTCAGATAACTTTTGGCAAAAAGCTCAAAGTAAGGAGTGGCTTGAGTTAATCTCCCCCTCCGAGTTGGTAGACAAGAGGCTACCGACTAAAATTGCAGAGGCAATCAAATCCCGCAACGAAGGCGACCCAGAGGTAAAAAGATGGGAAACACTAAGCAGTGTGCAACGCTTGAGAGTTGAACACAAATTTACTCTCGATGGCAAGAAACGTGCCTCAAAATATCTTTCAACCTGTGATAAAAAAGAGGCTGAAAAAGCATTGAAAAATGTGGAAAATGAGTTGGAAGGCGCAATCAAATGGCTGTTTAGTGAAAACAACCAAGAAGAACTCCAGATATAATGATAAGAAGATCGGGCAAAAAACGAAATAGCACTTTGTAGATTGACTTTAAAAATATTAAGTAAGTTGCACTTGGTAACTTGAATCCACACTTTCATATTCAATACCGGCAAAAGTTTTCAGGATTGCTTTGAGAATGATTTGCACTCCCTTAACAGGCACTGCCATACCAATCTGTCTCCTGATACTTTCCTTGCTTCCCAAGAAGGTGAAATTATCAGGAAAGGTTTGTAAACGTGCCCGTTCTCGATTAGTTAGAGCGCGAGGCTCATCCCAGTGATACATATGAGTACCACCACCCCCGGAACCTGTAACAGTATAAGCAGGTTTGGCTGGATCCAGTCTTTTATAAATCATTGAGAGTTTTGCGCCCTTTACATTCAGTTTGAGGTGGTCAGGCAAATCTGCAGTCCATGCGTTTTCTCCCGGGCGGATATGTTCAAGTCGCTCCACGACCTGAGACGACTGTCTAGTCGCCTCTTGGTTGTCGCAATTAGATGGAATGGGAGGCATAGTCAATGCCTCTCTCGAAGAAACCTTCTTAAGATTGGGGGCGGGAACCTTAAATTTCAGACCTAAATCTCGCCTGAATCCGACAATAATAATACGATGCCTCGCTTGCGGCACTCCGTACTCTTCAAACTTGTATAGATGTGTAGTTAGGGAATATCCGTGTTCACCCGCACTCTCCAAATCTGAGAGAATCTTTCTAAACGCATAACCTTCATTCGCATTGGATAACCCTGATACATTTTCTGCAAGAATGAACTTGGGGTTTGCTTCATTGACATATTTAACCCCATAACTGTAAAGGGGGCCATACTCTCCCTGTAGTCCTCTACTTTCCCCTACATTACTAAAGTCATTGCAGGGAAACCCGTAAAGAAATCCATCTACGGGTGGCAATTTACGAAGGTTTATCTGGCGAACATCCTGACAAATTACCTTTGGTGAGTTTTCCTCTCCAAAAATGTTATGAGCAAAAGTTCTACAAGTATCAGGGTGATTATCCGTTGCCCACACATGATCAAATGAGAGATGCTTTCCTTTGGTTTGCAATGAAGTTTGACTTGCGGCCAAACCTATGCCGCCCGGACCGCAATACATTTCTCCAATTGATAAAGCCTCACCCATAGAATTGCGAGAAGTAGGTTGGTCATTATGAACTGCATATACATCCGAGGAATTATCCGAATAGTTTTTCATCAAACTCCGCAAAACCTCAGAAGGTTTGACCTGCTTCTTTTTACATGCTACCTTGAAACCCTCTAATGCCCCTTCGGAAACACGAAATTGAAATGATTTTGAGTTGCTTGTTTTGTCCATACAATGTAGGCAACCACAATTTGTGAGTAAAATCAAGAAATAATGTGGAAACAAACAAAAAATTTAGTTGGCATGCCTGATGGCAGTTTTCGCAGTCTGCTCGGATATGCCGGTGAGTCTCTTGCCATAGGAAGGGCATTAGTCTGCGGATACAATGTCTTTTTCAAAGCATGGAGAGATGCCAAATACGATGCGGTGCTTGATTTCAACAAAGTTTTATTTCGAGTAGAAATAAAGCAGACAAGTGGAAGTCAACAACTATCAGTCACAGCGGGGGGAAGATCAGGACGACAAATCAGTAGAAGTGCAGAATCCAGAGAACAAGTTCTGTCAACCGAAGATTGTGATTTTGTAATTGGAGTTCATTCACTGAAAGGCACTTGCTGGATAATACCCGTAGAGTTCATAGAGATACTTGGCAGGAAAAATTTGAATATGTTTTTGCTTAAACATTTCGAAGAAAAGTGGAAAATTTTTCAAACAAATGTCTCTATAATCACCCCCGAAATTTTACGAGACGGACTCAGGAATTTGTCGAGTGTGAAGATAGACAAGATATTAAAAGACCTTGGAATAAAAAACCTGAATGGTACTTCTATTGAAACGAGTTCAAGGACTAAAAAATATCTTTCACCCTCAGATTTTAAGGTTGCAATGATATGGATTACAATAGCGAAGAAGTTCGGTTAGGTTTTATTAACCATATAAGCCACTCCCCTACTCCCATAACGCACTAAAAGGCACCAAATAAACATTCGCGCCGTAGTTAATAACGCGGGGCGTATTGCAGAGGACAATTCCGCAATGAAAATCCTTTCCTGTGGCGGCTTGCAGTTCTCTTATACCCGCCAAATCCTTGCCGGTGATGTTCTCCGAATGTTTAACCTCAATCGCCACAAGTTTGCCCTGATTCTCCAATATAAAATCAATCTCCCTGCCGTCATTTGTGCGGTAGAAACTGACAGACACCTTCTCGCCTGTGGCAAAATTGCTCTTGCACAACTCGGAAAGCACAAAGTTTTCCAATATATGACCAAAACGCCCGGGGTCATTCTTTGCCAAATCCTCAGGCGAACTTCCAAGCAAATAACAAAGCAACATCGTGTCGTGAAAAAATATCTTGCCGGATTTCACAAACCGCTTTGCGATGTTCCGGTGCCAAGGGCTTAAAGTGTTGGTAACAAATGTGCCGTTCAAAATGCCGCGATAACTGCGGGTGGTTACCGTGTTCAATCCAATCTCACGCCCTATACTCGCATCATTGACAAGACTTCCCGCGCGAGCCGCGAGGGATTTCAACAGCGCGGGCATAAAATCCGCCTTTTCCAGATTGTAAATGTGGCGCGGGTCTTCAAGCGTAACCTTCTGTATGTAGTTCTTAAACCAACTGTCCGTCATGGAATCCGGCATCTTTATCAGTTCAGGATACGTTGCCGCCCGGATAAAATCCGTCAGTCTCGTGTCGCCGATATTTATCCCTGAGAAATCCCTTGAAAAACACCTCTCAATAAATCCCGGCTTCGTGTTCTGAACCTCCGCCACACTCAAAGGCAGTAACGTTAGCGTTGCCATGCGGCCAACCATGGCGTCAGCCAGTTCGGGGATAACACGCAAATTCGCGGAACCCGTCATCAAATAACGCCCGTTTGCGTCCGCTCCGCCGCTCAACTCCTTACTCCTCTGCTCATCAATCAGCATCTTTAAGGGTCTGAAAATTTCCGAAGCCATCTGCACCTCATCAATAATCAGCGGCGAGCCGGACTCACGCATATAACCCAGAGGATTGCTCTGCGCCGCCGCGCGCTCCAGCGCGTCATCAAAGGTTATGAACTTTGCCTTGAAATCCTTCGCAAGCAGTTCGCGGACAAGTGTTGTCTTGCCTGCCTGCCTCGGCCCGTTGATATAAACAGCCGGAAAAGACTTGAGAGAGTCCAGAATAAGCGGTTGCAACAGGCGTTTAACTGCCTTCATAGTTCACCTCACACGTTCGCAAAAGAGATTATATGACTTCTCAAAATGAAAAGCAACTTTCAATATTTGAAAAGCAAATGACGGATTTGAGAAATTATGCGGTGATTAGACCCCTTAATCACCGCAAAATATGCGGTGATTAGCGGAAATCTCCGTTCCAATTCAATTGAATCAGAATCCATATCGTATAAATTGCTCCCTGAAATGAAGGTTCTTGTTATAGGCGGCGGGGGACGGGAAGACGCGCTTTGCTGGAAAATCAACGCCAGCCCTCTTGTCTCTGAAGTAATCTGCGCTCCGGGAAACGCCGGAATAGCAAAACGGGCGCGCTGTGTTCCCGTCAGCACAGATGACATTGACGGACTGGTCAACCTCGCCATTGCAGAAAACCCCGACCTTACGGTTGTGGGTCCCGAAGTTCCCCTTGCTCTTGGTCTTGCCGACCGTCTGGAAGAAAAGGGAATAAAGGTTTTCGGTCCCTCGAAAACTGCGGCGGAACTGGAGGGAAGCAAAATTTTCTCCAAACAGTTTATGGTGAAACACGGCATACCAACCGCCGAATTCAAATCGTTTGATAACATCAATGAAGCAACCCTTGAAGTGGAACAGACAAAGAACTTTCCCGTTGTTATAAAAGCGGACGGTCTTGCGGCGGGTAAAGGGGTTTTTATCTGCAACTCGCAAACGGACGCGGAAAACGCGCTTTCTTCCATCATGCGGGACAAAATGTTCGGAGAATCAGGAAACCGGATAGTGATGGAGGAGTTTCTCAAAGGCGAGGAAGTTTCATTTTTCGCCATATCAGACGGCAAAACCATTGTGCCGCTTGAACCGTCGCAAGACCATAAACGCCTGCTTGACGGCGACAAGGGACCAAACACCGGCGGAATGGGAGCGTACACACCCGCCCCGCTTGCGGACAAATCACTCTGCGACAGAATAATGGAAGAGATTATGAAGCCGGTAGTAAAAGGTATGAGTGATGAGGGAAGACCTTATAAAGGGGTTCTGTATGCCGGGCTTATGGTTGACGGGGACGACATCAAAGTACTTGAATTCAACTGCCGTTTCGGTGACCCGGAAACACAGCCCCTGCTTATGAGAATGAAATCCGACATCGTTCCCCTGCTCACTGCGGCGGCTGAGGGAAAACTTGAAAACACCGCGCCTCCCGTGTGGAGCGAACTCGCAGCGGCTTGTGTTATAATGGCTTCAAACGGTTATCCGGGCGGCTACGACAAGGGCAAAGAGTTGAAAGGAATTGCCGGAGATGAGGCGGGCGCGGTTGTATTTCACTGCGGAACCGCAGAGAAAGACGGAAAACTGGTTACCAACGGAGGAAGAGTTCTTGCCGTTACCGCCCTTGGCGGCACGATAAAGGAAGCCGCCAATAGGGCTTACGGGAAAGTGGAGCGGATTGAAAAGGAAACGGGCGAAGATGTGCTGGTTTATAGAAAAGACATAGGAGACAAAGCAAGGGAGGCAAACGAAAATGGCTGATATTTTTTACTTCTCAGTTGAAGACAAAGAGGCGGCGGACGATAAAAGGATGTTTCAAATTCCCCTTAAAGACTGCGTTCACCTTTTTGATATGAGACCCTGGCAGAGAGAATGCGCGGGTGATGAGTTTCCCAACCTTAAAACCGGCGACCCGCTGGTTGATTCAAGCGGCTACATACACGTGCTGATGAGAATCTCATCAAAAGAGATTGAAGAAAGCGGCGAAGGAAGCTTTGATGAGGGCTGGTATAAAATGAATATGACCGTTATTGAAGTCCAATCCATCATTGGCAAAGCGGCGCAAAAGAAAGACGCGAAACAACCCGCGCCCGAAAAACCCCGCGAAAAGTAACGAAAACAAGGGTCAGGTCTTGACCTTTTGATTTCCAAAGTCTTATAATTGCCCCCGTAATGGCTCGTCCACTCAGAATAGAATTTCCCGGCGCGTGCTACTTTGTTACCTCACGCGGCAACGCCTCAGAACGCGTGTTTCTTGACTCCGATGACGGAAAACTGTGGATGGACACTTTTGAGTCCGTCTGCTCGCGGTTCGGGTGGATATGCTACGCCTACTGCCTGATGGACAACCACTACCACATCGTTGTTGAAACCACCAGACCCAACCTCTCCGCCGGAATGAGACAGTTAAACGGCGTCTTTACACAGGCGTTTAACAGAAGACACAAACGCGGCGGACATGTTTTTATGGGCAGATTTAAGGCAATCATATTCCAGAAAGAGAAATACCTGAAACCGCTTATAAAACACGTTGTTTCAAACCCCGTGAGAAAAGGGCTTATCACCTCACCCGCCCAATGGAAATGGAGCAGTTGCCGCGCCTCTTGCGGCGGTGATGAAAATGTGCCGTTTATAGACACAAAAGCGGTTGCCGGAATATTCGGGGGAGTTGACGGCTTTAAAAGTTTTGTTTCTGACGGAAATTATGACGATATACGCTCGAACGTGAAACGGCAGATATATCTGGGCGATGAGATATTTGTTGAAAAAACCGCCGCCCTCGCCTCTTCGAATTCAAAAGAAATACCGCTTAAACAGAGAACCGACATCAAACCCTCTCGCGGCGCAGACAGAAACGAAGCCATTATCAACGCCTTCCTCTCAGGCTCTTACTCTATGAAGGAAGTATCCGACCTGTTCGGAGTCCACTACTCAACGGTAAGCAGAATTTTGAGCGAAAACGAAAGCCCGCCCATAAAATTGAAAAAAACCGGATAACTCTCAGCCCAAGCGTCTCTTCAAAACCTCAATCTTCTCCCGCTTGCGCAAAATAATCACGAACAGCAAAATAAACGCGGCGATGCTGACCATCATCGTGTGCATCATCTCAGGGGCTATCCCCTCTCCGCCCGGACCGAAAACCACGGGAGAAATGTCTCTCTTAACAACACGGGCGGACACATAAACCCACGGCAGGTCTATAAACGCCAGACACGCGAAAACCGCAGAGAGCACCGAACTTTTCTCGCCCGGAGGAAGCGCCCTTCTGAGCAGTACGTAACCGGAGTAGAGAAGAAACAGAATAAAAGTGGCTTGCAGTTGCGCGTCCCACCAAACCCACCACGTTCCCCACGACGACTTTGCCCATATCGCACCCGTGAGAATGGTTATGAGGGTGAAAACAACACCCGCCTCTGCGGACGAAACGGCGCGTATATCCCATTTCTGTTTCCTTGTGCGCAGAAAGGCGACGCTTGATATAAACACGATTATAAAAGCAACCGTCATCGCGGCAACCGCTCCCATGTGAAAGTAGAAAATTCTCTGCGCGTGCCCCATAAGTTTCTCCGTGGGCGCGTAAAAGACAGACATCCACATCGCCGCCGCCATCGCGACAACAGCGGAAACAAAAACTGCTTTTCTCAAAATGCTCAAAATTCTCTCCTCCTAAATCTCCTCAATGATATACCCGTAAATGAGAGTTCCCGCCGCGATAAACGCGAGGTCGAAACTGACGAGAACCTTTATGTGCCTTGCGAAATCATGCTCAACACCGCCTCCGAGAGCGGCGGATACGCCAAGAGACGCGCTTATCAAAACCGGAATCAAAAGCGGAAACAGCAAAACGGGAAACACAACCCCTTTCATATCCGTCTGGGCGGAAAGAGCGGAAAGCAGAGTTCCCACGGCGGCAATTCCCACAGTCGCGGCAAATACTATAGAGAGGAAAGGAAGGGCTGAGGAAAAAGCGTCAAGGCGGAAAAACAGGGCAAAAACCGGAATGAAAACCGCCTCAACCGCAACAAGAAGCGTAAGATTGGCAAGCATCTTTCCGATAAAAACCGCGCCCCTGTCAACCGGAGACATGAGTATTGAGCGCAGGGCTTGTGATTTTCTCTCAACCTCAAATGAACGTTCAAACCCCACTGTGGCGGCAAACAGAATGCATATCCAGAACACCGCCGGAGCCGCCTGCGTAACAGTGGCGGGCGATGAGGGAAAGATGTCTGTAAAATGCAGAACGGACGCGAGCACAACGGCAAACGCCGCAACGGCGGGGAAAATCCCGCCGCCCGAAGTTTCAATGGAAATATCTTTCAAAAATATCGTTACGATGTCTCTCATTCCGCGCTCCCGTGAGGTTTTGAAACCATCTCCTCAAGTTCGCCCGCGCTCATTCCGCGCGAGTTTTCGTAAAACGCTATGCGCCCGCCCAAAAGCAGGGCGGCAAAGTCAGCCAGTTCCGCCGCCCGCGCCGTGAGATGGGTGGAAAAAAGCACTGCGGCTCCGCCGTCTCTCAGGCGGATTATAAGGTCTGAAAGAATCGCGCCCCCTTTGCGGTCAAGCCCTGAAAACGGCTCGTCCATAACAATCACCTCAGGATTGTGAGACACGGCGCGGGCAATGGAAACGCGCTTCTTCATTCCGGCGGAAAGAGAGCCGCACGGAGCGGATGACCGGGCGATTTCAAATCTGTCAACCAGTTCGCGCGCCCTGCCCTCAGGGTCTGAAACCCCGTGAAGACGGCAGAAAAAACTCAAATTTCCCTCCGCGCTCAGCCTGTCGTAAAGGCAGTCTTCGTGAGAGACAAGACCGATTTTTCCCCGCGCCTCTTTTGCGGATGTTGAAGTGTCAAAACCCGCCACCGTTACACTGCCGGATGAAGGAGGCGAGAGAGATGACGCTATTTTCAAAAGAGAGGTTTTGCCTGAGCCGTTTTCACCGAAAAGGGAAACGGCTTTGCCCCTTTCCACTTTCATATCAACACCGCTGAGAACCGGGCGCGAGGCGTAGTTCTTGCCAACTTTTTCCATCAGTATCGCGTATGGCGGGGGCATGTGAAGTTCCACAAAGTTGCAGAATATATGAGGCGGCGGATACAGGCAATAAATCACGGAGCGGTAAAAGAGCCGTTGACAACTTACCGTCAAACTTCTACCTTCTAATCAGGAGGAGCAAAACTATGGCGGTTTTAGTAACGGGGGCAACCGGTTTTATCGGCTCTCACATTGTAAAAAAACTTAAAAACAAGGGCGAAGACGTTCGCGTTCTTGTGCGCGAGACAAGCAAAACCGGGGAGATAGACCGGCTCGGCATCACGAAAAAAATTGGCGACATCACTAACGCCGCCTCGGTGCGAAGCGCGCTTGAAGACTGCGACACTCTCTACCACTGCGCGGGTTTTGTCTCTTTCAGAAAAAGCGACTACAAAAAAATGGTTGAGATAAATGTTGAGGGCTCAAAAAATGTTCTCTCCTCCGCCCTTGACGCGGGCGTGAAAAGGGTTGTTTTCACAAGCAGTGTGGCGGCTCTGGGTCCCGCCCTCAAAGGGGTGCTGATAACGGAAGACACCCCGGCCGACCCGCGTTTTGCGGGCTCCAACATCGGGTATATGAATGTGAAACGTTCAGCCGAAGCCACAGCCCTTGATTTCTGCGGCAAGGGGCTTGACGTGGTCATCACAAATCCGTCCGTTGTTGTGGGCGCGGGCGATGTTCATCTGTCAAGCGCGGGCTCTGTTCTGTGGTATTGCAAAAGGCGTTTTCCGGGATACATGGACGGCACTCTCAACCTTGTGGATGTTGAGGATGTGGCGGAGGGGCATCTGCTTGCGGCGGAAAAAGGGCGCGCCGGAGAACGCTACATTTTGAGCAACACCAACCTGACGGTGATTGAGTATTTCAGTCTGCTTGAAAAGGTTACCGGCGTTCCCGCCCCGAAGATTAAAATCCCCTATGCGGCGGCATACGCAACCGCGTTTCTGACCGAAAGGGTTTTGGGCTTCGCGTTTCCGAACTACTCAACAATGGATTTGGACTCTGTAAAACTGTCGCGCTACAACTGGCATGTTGACTGCTCAAAAGCGGAGCGCGAACTGGGATACAAAAAGAGTTCCATAGAGGAAAGCCTCAGAGCCACCGTTGACTGGTTCAAATCCGAAGGGCTTTTGTAGAAACGGGCGCGCGGTAGCGGGTATCATATCCAAATGGCCGGAAACACATTCGGAACAGTTTTCAGAATAACCACATGGGGAGAGTCTCACGGCAGGGCGGTGGGCGTTGTGCTGGACGGCTGTCCGGCGGGGCTCGCGCTTTCGGCGGGCGATATTCAGACCGAACTTGACCGCCGCCGCCCGGGGCAGAGCAAGGTTACCACTCAGCGCAAAGAGGCGGACACGGTTGAAATTCTGTCGGGGGTATTCAAAGGGAAAACACTCGGCACACCGGTATCAATGCTTGTGCAAAACACAGACGTTATCTCCGCATCTTATGAGAAGATAAAAGACATCTACCGCCCCGGACACGCTGATTTTACATACGATGAAAAATACGGACTGAGAGACCACAGGGGCGGCGGCAGGGCTTCGGCAAGGGAAACAGTCGGGCGCGTGGCGGCGGGAGCGGTGGCGAAAAAACTGCTCAAAAAACACGGAATTAAAACGCGCGGATTTGTTAGAAGCGTGGGCGATATAACGGCGGAAAAGGTGAACTTCAGTCAGGTGGAGAAAAACCCCGTGCGCTGTCCCGACCCGGCAAAAGCGCGGGAGATGTTTGACCTGATAGACAAGGTGAGAAGGCGGGGCGATTCCATCGGCGGAACGGTGGAGGTGATAACAAGCGGACTTCCGGCGGGGCTTGGCGAGCCGGTGTTTCATAAACTGGACGCAGACCTTGCGTCCGCCCTTATGAGCATAGGGGGAATCAGGGGCTTTGAGGTTGGAAGAGGTTTTGAGGTTGCGAAGATGAAAGGGTCTGAAGCAAACGACCTGATGATAAAACGCCCGGACGGTTCGCTCGGTTTCAAAACAAACAATGCGGGCGGTTTGCTCGGCGGCATAACAAACGGCGAAGACCTTGTTGTGAGAATCGCCATAAAACCCACATCGTCAATATCACAAACGCAGAAAACGGTTGATAAAAAAGGCGCGGCGAAAAACCTTGTCGTCAAAGGAAGGCACGACCCGTGCCTGTGTCCCAGAGCCGTTCCAATCGCCGAAGCGATGGTGAACCTTGTGCTGGCAGACCATCTCCTTATGCGCGAGGTTTCAAAGCTGTGACGGCGCGCGAGTTCGGTGTTTATCTGTCGTCAGGCGAGCGCGTCTACCGGGGAGATTTCAGCGAAGTTCCGGAGCCGTACAGAAAAACCCTTGTTGAAGCGATAGACCAGTGGGGAGACGTGATGGTGGGATGGGGGCTGAACGAGTTAATTTACTCCCTTATGTGCTGGCACGAGGAAACGGTTTTTGAGTGCGGGCATTGCGAGTTTGTTTCGGAAGTGTCAGACAGTTGCGAAAAATGCGCGAAACCGCTTGAGCCGAAACGGAAATACGAAAGGAGCGAAAAAATCTCGCGCCTTTTGATGTGCGTGGGCTCCATAAACAGAATCACGGTTGAAAACGGCGGATGAATACCCTCTTGTCCGCAAGCATTTTCCGGCGGAAAACGCTACATAAAAACGCTCATTGAAAGCAGAACGCCGAGGTCTTTTTCGGGCTTGAGTTCGTAGGATGTGTTTTGCACCTTTATGCCGCCCGAAAGCCCTGAGCTGTATCTCATTTGCAGGCGAGTCTCAAAACTGTTTTTCCTTCTCACAAGTTCCACCTGAGCGGTTTCCGCCCTTCCCCGCGCGGATTTTACAAGCGAGATGCCGGGGTTCATTCCGCCGTATGCGGCGGCGGCTTTAACTCCAATTCCGTATGTTCCGTTCAGGTCAAACTGTCTGTCAAAAGACGCCACAACCTTGTCCGTGTCTCCGAAACTGAATGAGCCGCTTCCCGCGCTTCCGAAAAACGCGTCTGACTCGCGCTCATAGGCGAGAGAGAAACCGCTTGAATGCGCTATTCCCATTCCGCCCGCAGAGTGTTTACCGCTCAGGAAAACGGACAGGTTTTGAAAAACCGTGAACAGCCGCGCCGCATGTGTGGAAACCCTTCCGGGGCGCGAGAACCGCCTTGAGAGTCTGCTCCACGATACCGCCGGTTCAATCAGAAGCGGAGAGGCGGATGACAGAACGGAAACCGGAACGGCATAGCCGCGCCGGAACTCGTTGTTTTCATATCCCGTAACATTTATGCCTTGCGGAATGGACGCCCCGGAAATGCTGACGCCGCCTGAAGTAACTGAAAGCGAGAATGTGGTCAGTGGGTCAGCCACAAGCTCTCCGGTCGGCTGCCAGATTTGTGAAACTGAGAACATTCCGCATCCGTAAATATCGTCAACTCCCGCCGTTCCGAGATCCACCGCGGTTGCGCAGGAGAGTTTTACAAGTTGCTCGTTTGTCAGGTGGGGCCACACATATCGCAAATTCGCGAGTGTTCCCGCAACCATCGGGGCGGCATAACTTGTTCCGCGTCTGGAATAGACATATGCGCCGTCAGATTCATCCCTAACTTCCGTAAATATCGTATAGGGAGCCAGCACACAGTAATCTTTTGCGTAGCCGCAGTGGTTTGAATTATCATCTATTTTAAGACTGCTTTCCTCTATTATTGTAGAACTGCCTGCGAAACTGTCTACTCTCCACTCTTTGTGAAAGCCGCCTTTGCTTTCCCCGTTGTTTTCCCTTGTTTCAAGAATGGGAAAATAATAGCCTTCCGTATTGCCATGCGCCAGCCCGGCAACCATAAGGATTGATTTTGTCCGGTTGTGTATCGCCTCAACCGCCGCCCGGTTGTGCGCGGGATGGTCGGGGTCAACCGAGAGCGCGTACGGTTGTCCCCTGTTTATAATGACCGTGCCCACGGCGTTCGTGCCGTAGTTTGCCGTGGGGGCAACCATCAGACTTTTGGAATCCGCTACGTCTTGAGGCCTTATAAGGTCGTTTGCTGAAACCCCGGTTGACGCATCAGTTCCGAAAAGATTGGACTGCGATATGCTGATTATGAAACCTGTATCCACCTGATTCCCCTCTATTGTCGCACTCGGAATGTCGTTTCTGTCTTTTATGTCTCTGTACGCAGTTACGGTGTCGCGCTTCAAACTTCCTGTCGCAACATATCTGTAAAGGTCCGACACAGTGGAAATATTCGCCGTTGCCACAACCCTGTCCCCGTGAGTGCCGCCGTCTATGACAATCAACAGAGGGTTCACAGTTACGTTGTTGTTAATTGCCTGCGCGATATTCGCGCTGACCATATCGTAAAGAGGGGTCAGTCCGGGAACACGCGCCCGGTTGCAATTTATAATCGGCGTACCCCTTGTATTAAAGTCATCCTCGCAGGGATTACTCTCCGCAGAAGTGTTTGCGGGCGGCGGGTCGGGGTTATCACCGCCGGAGTCGCCGGGGTCCGGCTCCTCCAAAGTGGGAACAAAGATGGCGGAAACCCCAGTTTCAGGCGGAATGGTACGGTCGGTCGGCGGGTCCGGGGGGGTATTGTCTGGCGGGTCTGGCATACTTACGGGAGCGGGAGCGGAGCCGCCTCCGCCTCCACCGCCTATACAGCCGCCCAATACAACTGACATGGCAATTGCCAGAGTAAAAAGCGCGTTGTTTATGGCTCTTCTATCCGTCATTCAATATCTCAGCCGCTTTCTCCATACCGGCTCCAAAGTCAAAATTGTGTCCCATTTTCGCGAGAACCTGCTCAACTGCGGAAATTACGGCAATTGTGTCTGACTTGTCTATGTAGCCTATGTGAGAAACCCTGAATATCTTTCCCTTCGCCTGATCCTGCCCTCCGGCAACCGTCATTTTGAAGTCGTCTTTAAGCGCTTTTATAACCGGACCCGCGCCAATTTCAGGCGGGGCTATCGCAACCGACAAAGCCGGGCTTGGCTCATCTTTTGTGAACAGTTCCATGTTCATCGCCTCAAACGCGCTTCTTGTCGCAAGAGAGAAAACCCGGTGGCGGTTGTGCATATTTTCAAGCCCTTCGGAAACAAACATCTTCAACACCTCAGACAGCCCGCGTATAAGACTTACCGCCGGTGTCCACGGGGTTGTGTTCTTGTCCGCGCTCTTGAGGGCGGCGGCAAAATCAAAGTAAAACTTCGGAAGATCTGAACGTTTGTTGAACTCCCACGCCTTGCCGCTCATCGCGGCAAACGCAAGACCGGGGGGAAGCATAAACGCCTTCTGCGAGCCCGCCACAAGCACATCTATGCCAAGTTCGTCAAAAGGAAGCGGAAAAGCGCCGACCGCCGTTATGCCGTCCACTATCAGAATCACATCATCTCTTTCGCGTGTAATTGCGGCTATCTCCGCCGTGGGGTTTTTAATGCCGGTTGAAGTTTCGCTCGCCTGCATCAAAACGGCGCGGACGGACGGGTCTTTCTCCAATTTTTCGCGTATAAGCGCGGGGTCTGCCGCCCTTCCCCATTCAACCTCTATCTCATCGCACTCTATACCGAAAGCGCGGCAAATTTTTCCCCATCTTTCGCCGAATTTTCCGCTGTTGACGACTATGGCTTTGTCTCCCCGGCAAAGCGTGTTGGAAACCGCCGCCTCCATCGCCCCCGTTCCGGAAGACGCGAGAATCATAACCTCGCGTGATGTGCAGAATATGTATTTCAGGTCGCTTCTGACCTTCTCCATTATCGCCTCAAATTCGGCGGTTCTGTGGTGGATGATGGGTCTTGCCATCTCAATCAGAGCACCGCTTGGCACGGGCACGGGACCGGGTGTAAAAACGTAGTCTTTCAAATTCCTCTCCTTGTTTTCATGCGGCAAAACCGCGCGGAAATTTCACAATCAGTATTTTAACAGACAAGTTGCGGTTTCCAATTGCCCGCGCGCGGTTGCGCTTTGGGGCTTAATTCGCCATTCTTGTTGCGGCGGAACGCTCCGGAAAATGACGGAAGACGGGAAAAAATATAAATTCGGTTTCGTATCGGTTGTCGGCGGAACAAATGTGGGAAAATCCACCCTTGTCAACACCCTCGTGGGGCGCAAGGTTTGCGCCACTTCGCCCAAACCCAACACAACGCGAAGCCGCATAAACGGGATATTCACGGACTCTGAAGCGCAGATAGTTTTTACCGACACTCCCGGAATTGTGCGCCCTGTGGGGCGGCTGAGGCAGAGGATGACGGCTGAGGGGCTGAGCGCGCTTGAAAACGGGGTTACCCTTGTGGTTACGGACGCCACATCGCCTTTCGGCGGCGGAGAGGTGAAGGCGATTTCAGAGTCGTCCCGTCCGGTAACGGTCGCGATTAACAAAACAGACATTGCGGGGGCAAAGGCGGTGCTTGAAACGATAAAAGCGGGCGAAAAGTTCGGGGATAAAATTGCCGAACTTGTTCCCGTTTCCGCCCTCAAGGATGACGGCATGGACACGCTTCTGCGGGTTCTCAAAAAATATCTGCCCGAAGGCGGGAAGAAATTTCCCGAAGGCGAAACCACAGACCAGACCGAAAAGTTTGCCGCCTCTGAGTTTGTGAGGGAAAAAATCTTCCGCCTCACTCACGGCGAAGTGCCGTATGAATCCGCCGTTGCCGTCAGGGAAATACGCAGGGGCAGGGGAGGCAAAGGGCTCTACATAAACGCGGAAGTGTTTCTTGAAAAGGAGTCTCACAGGAAAATAGTGCTGGGGAAAAACGGGGCTATGATAAAGAAAATCGGCTCCCGCGCGCGGGAAGACATAGAGGAGTTTCTGGGAACAAAGGTTTTTCTTGAACTGAAAGTGCTGGTTAAGCCGGGATGGAGCAAAGACGGCGAGTTTCTGGACGAGATGTACGGCGGCTGACAAACCGGCGGCGAATGCTACCGCCCTTTGAAAACGGGCTTTCTTTTTTCTGACACGGATGCGATACCCTCTTTGAAATCATCGCTTGCCTGCGCTTTCTCAAGGGCTTTCTTCACCGCTTTTTCATCAGACGGGAGCAGATTTTGCGAACGCGAAAGAGCGTTCAGCCCCAGTTTCGCGGCTTCCGTTGAAAGCGGCGCGCCTTCCGCTATGCGGCGCGCAGTCTCAAAGGTTTTTTCTTTTAGAGATTCCGAAGAGACAACCTCGCTCACAAGCCCCGTTTCAAAAGCCTCCTGCGCCGTAACGGGCTGAGCCGTAAAGAGCATCCTCTTCGCGTTTGAAACCCCGGCGGCGCGGGCAATCCTCTCAAGCCCCGAAAGCGGATACGCTATGCCCAGTTTCGCGGGAGGCATGGAAAATGTGGAGTCGGCAGAGCAGATTATGAAATCACATGCGGCGGCAAGCTCAAGCCCTCCGCCCACGGCATAGCCCTCCACCATCGCCACCACCGGACGCGGAAACCGCTCTATCGCATCGCAAGCGGCGGCAAGGGGATGCGCGGGAGCAACGTAGTCTCTAACCATGTCGCGCTCTCCTATGAAGGAAAAATCGTAGCCCGATGAAAACGCCTTTCCTCCCCTTCCCGACAGCACAACACAGCGGACTGCGCCATCTTTCTCAAACTTCTTGAGCGCGCTTACTATACCGCCAAGCAAGCCGGGGCTGAGCGAGTTTCTTTTTTCCGATCTGTTGATTTCAACCGACGCCACCGCGCCTGACACCTCAACAACCAGTCCGGGGCTTTTTTTCTGCTGTAAATTCAAAGTGATACCCTTTCAAAAACGGCAAATATGTGTAAAAATAGCCGAGCACTATTATGCCTATTTACGAATATGAATGCGAAGAGTGCGCCGACAGGTTCAACAAGGATATTTCAAGACTTGTTGAAGGGCTGAACAAAAAAAACGCCTCATCCATAGCAAAGGAAAACCCCGGCTTTCTCTACATAGAGGTTACGAAAGAGAAAACGGGAAACGAAGTTTTCACCATCGGTGAGAAAACCCGCTCGCGCCTGCGCCGCAGATTCAGATACTCGGTTGACGGCGGAAAGGTGCTGTATCTGGAACTGAGAGACTTCAAATTCAGCGAACTTATGAGTCCCGGAGACCCCAACCCGGACTGCCCCGCTTGCGACAACGGAAAGGTGCGGAGAGTTCTTTCAACCTTCAAGGCGATATTTGACAAAAGAGACAGAGAGCCGGGTCCCGGAGACGATTTCGGGTGGCACAAAGACTACAAAGTGCAGAAAGACGAGGAACAGCAGAACTGGGTCGGACAGGATAATCTGAACCAGTATTTTAAGAATTAGGAGCAAGTTATGCCGCTTTTTGAATACGAATGCTCACCCTGCGGAAACAGCGTTGAAAAGGCGCTGGGCAAGATTATGAAAGACGGCGGAAAGTCTTTGTCCTCTGTCGTGAAGAACACGGCGGCGGTTCACAGCGCGCAGGTGATAAACATTGAAAAGGGAAAAATAGAAGCCGAAACCGGAAAGCCGGACAAAAACGGATATGAAATTGTGCGCTACTCCGAAGACGGTTTGAAGATGTTTCTGATGAACACGGTCGCGTTCCGGTTTTCGGAACTGATATACGAAAAAGGCGATGAGAAAAAGGTGAAATGCCCTTCATGCGGCTCTGCGAAGGCGAAGAAGCTTGTTTCATCGTTCTCGTTCACAAGCGACCTTTCAACCGATATGCCCAAACCGGACCTCAGCAACCTTCCGCCGGAGGTGCGTAGCAAGATGCAACTGACGGGATACGTAGAGGAAAAAGACAGACCCAAGAAAAACAGGTAGGAAGACGGAAAATATACTGAAATTTGTTCGTAAGCGTGTTGTCTATGTCCAAAATCTGTAATATCATTGCTCTGCTTTTTACAAGCAAAAGAACGCCGCTCCGATTGGCAAGGCAACCCCGATGATACTGGAAGACCTTTTTCACGGCCCCAACTCAGCTGTTGTGGTTGAACTTTACAACCGCTATCTGGAAGACCCCGGCTCAGTTGACCCTGAAACGCGCGCCCTGTTTGATGCGTGGTCTCCGCTCAGAAGCGGCTCGGCGGCAAACGGCTCATCCGCCCGGCCGGCACAGGCGGCGGAAGCGGGCGGCACAGAGGCGGCGGATTCATCAAGTATGGCGGGTGTGGCAAATCTCGCGCAGGCGATACGGCTCAACGGACACCTTGAAAGCAAAATAGACCCTCTGGGAAATCCCCCCAAAGAAGACCGGCTTCTAAACCTTAAGTTTTACGGAGTTACGGAGAAACAGGCGGCCGCTCTTCCGGCGTCAATAATCAAAAGCCCGGCGGCGAGGGGATGCTCAAACGCCCTTCAGGTTATTGAAAAAATGAAAGAGATTTACTCCTCTTTTTCCGGCTACGATTTTCAGCACATCTACTATTCGCAAGAGCGTCTGTGGATGATAAACGCCGTGGAATCGGGCAAGTTCAGACCCCCCGTCAGCCCGGTTGACATGAAGCACACTCTGGAACAACTGTCCAAAGTGGAAGCGCTTGAAAAGTTTCTGCACAAGGTGTTTCCGGGCAAATTCCGCTTCTCCATTGAAGGCGTGGATATGCTGGTGCCGATGCTCAACGAGTTTATGCTTCTGGCGTCAAATTCGGGCGTTTATCACGTAACGATGGGAATGGCGCACAGGGGGCGGCTCAATGTGATGCACAACGTGATGGACAAGCCGTACGACCAGTCTCTTGTGAAGTTCAAAGACCCCGTGCACGAAAGAGATTTCAGAGACGACATGGGCTGGACGGGCGATGTGAAATACCACGAGGGGGCTACAAAACCGCTTAAACTCAACGGAAACGGCGCGGCGGCGTCTGAAGTGCTGGAGATAGTTCTGGCTCCAAACCCCAGCCACCTTGAATCGGTTAATCCGGTTATTCAGGGAATGGCGCGGGCATCCGGAACGGAATCATCATCCGCCGGCGCTCCGGAGTTTGACCTGAAATACTCCATGCCCGTTATCGTCCACGGAGACGCCGCGTTTCCCGGACAGGGCATAAACGCCGAAACGCTCAACATGTCTCTCATTCCGGGATACAGAACGGGCGGAACTCTGCACATAATAACGAACAACCAGATCGGCTACACCACCATTCCGTCTGACAGCAGAAGCACGCTCTATTCAAGCGACCTTGTGAAAGGGTTTGAGGTGCCGGTAATCCACGTCAACGCAGACCATCCGGAGGCGTGCGCCGAGGCGATAAGAATCGCGTTCGCCTACATAAGAGAGTTCAACAAGGATTTTCTGATAGACATCGTGGGATACCGCAGACACGGGCACAACGAGGGAGACGAGCCCGGTTTCACACAGCCCCTGCTTTACGACAACATCAGAAAGCACCCGACCGCAAGGGAAATTCTCGCCGCCCGGTGCGCGGAGGACGGAACGGTTGAAAAGGCGGATTCAGACAAGATGTTTGAAGACCAGATTGAAAGCCTGACACAGATATTTGAATCTCTTCCGGCAAGCATGGAAGAAGGAGACCGCAACATTGTGGTTCCCGAACAGGGGATTGCGAGGAAAGTCAAAACCGCGTTCTCTGCGGCAAAACTGAAAGAGATAAATAAGTCCCTTCTTGAGATGCCCGAAGGGTTCACGATGAACGGCAAGGTGCGCAAATCCCGCGAAAAACGGCTCACGGCTTTGAAAGACTCGCAAACCCCCTCGGTTGACTGGGCAACGGGAGAGGAGATGTGCTACGCATCCATACTGGCGGACGGAATTCCCGTCAGGTTCACCGGGCAGGACTGCCAGAGGGGAACGTTCAGCCATCGCCACGCCGTTCTTCACGATTCCGTTACGGGCAAAGAATTTGTGCCGCTTCAGGAAATTCCGCAGGCAAAAGCGTCTTTTGAGATTATCAACAGCCCGCTCACAGAAAACGCCTGCATCGGTTTTGAATACGGATACAGCATTCAGAGAACAGACACGCTTGTAATTTGGGAGGCGCAATACGGCGACTTCATAAACGGAGCGCAGCCGCTTATAGACGAATACGTTGTCTCCGCCCGTTCCAAGTGGGGGCAGTATCCTTCGCTTGTTCTGCTTCTGCCTCACGCCTACGAAGGGCAGGGACCCGACCACTCAAGCGCGCGGCTTGAAAGGTTTCTCGCAATGGCGGCGGAAAAAAACATGAGAATTGTGAACTGCACCACTTCCGCGCAGTTCTTTCACGTTATGAGGAGGCAGGCGCTTCTGCTTGAAAAAGATCCGCTTCCGCTTGTCGTGATGACACCCAAGGGACTGCTGAGAAACCCGCTTGTGTCGTCATCGCTGAAAGAGTTTTCATCGGGCGGATTTATGCCCGTCATAGACGACCCGGTTGACGCGCGCGGAGCGAAGAAAGTCCGCAGGGTGGTTCTGTGCAGCGGAAAGGTGGCGGTAGACCTTGAGATGTCGGAACTGAGGAAGAAACACCCGGAAGTGGCGATAGTGAGAGTGGAGCAGCTTTACTATGCTCCGGTTGATGAAATAGAGGCGGCGGTTGAGAGATACACGGGAGTAAAAGAACTGCTTTGGCTCCAGGAAGAGCCGGTAAACATGGGCGCGTGGGACTTTATGAGCCCAATTTTGCGCAAGATGGCGCACGCGAGAAAGATACCGCTCAGTTTCCTCGGGAGGCGGCGCAACTCAAGTCCGGCGGAAGGTTCGCTTTCCATGCACAAGGTTAATCAGGCTATACTTATTGAACAGGCGTTCAAGACCGAGGAAAATGAGAACATAGAAAAAAGCGGAATTGTGATAGTAAATGATGTTTAATGACGGAGAAAAAAGAGGGAGGATATAGAATGGCGACGGCAATTGTAGTTCCGGAACTTGGAGACTCAGTCATAGACGCAACTGTTGTGAAGTGGCTCAAACAAAAAGGTGACGCCGTGAGAACGGGAGAGACCGTTGTTGAGCTTGAAACTGAGAAAGCGAACTTTGAAGTGCCCGCGACCACAAGCGGGGTAATATCCGAGGTTGGCAAAGCGGAAGGCGATGAAGTAAAGGTGGGCGATTCCCTCGGCTCCATAGACGAAGCCGCGAAACAACCTGAGGCTCAAACTTCGGAAGAACCCGAAAAACCCGCTGAGACCCCTCAGGCAACGCAAGAACCGCCCGCAAAAGCCGGGGAAGCGGAAACGCGCTCCACCCCGGTGGCAAGAAATGTTGCGCGCAACGAAAACATAGACATATCGCTGGTCAAGCCCGGCGAAGGCGGAAGGGTAACAAAAGAGGACGTGGAGAAAGCCGCCAGAGGAACAGACTCCGGCGCTCAGACCGGAGGCGCGGCGGAGAAAGACCCGTTCCCTTCGCTCTCCGCGCTTCACCGCAGAGAGGAAAACGTGAAGATGACCCCGCGCCGCAAAACCATAGCGCGGAGAATGATTGAGGCTCAGCAAACTGCCGCCATTCTTTCAACCTTCAACGAGATTGACATGAGCGCGGTTATGGAACTCCGCAAAAGGCGCAAAGACGGTTTCAAGGAAAGGTACGGAGTTGGACTGGGAATGTCGTCTTTTTTCATCAAAGCCACAGTCGGCGCGCTCAAGGCGTTTCCGCAACTTAACTCAGAGATGCGGGGAGATGAGATTGTGTTCAAGCATTTCTACGACATCGGCGTTGCCATAGGAGCGTCAAGCGGGCTTGTGGTTCCCGTCATCAGAGAGGCGGACAAAAAGAGTTTCGCGGAGATTGAAAAAGAGGTCAGGGAACTCGCTGAGAAAGCCGAAGACGGAAAACTGAAGATAGACGAACTCATGGGCGGAACGTTCTCCATAACAAACGGGGGAATATTCGGCTCCATGCTCAGTACACCGATACTGAATCCTCCGCAGGTCGGCATACTCGGACTGCACGCGATTAAAGAGCGTCCGGCTGTTGTGGACGGAGAGGTCGGGATACGTCCCATTATGATGGTTGCCCTCAGTTACGACCACAGAGTTGTTGACGGAAGAGAGGCGGTTCAGTTCCTTGTGCGCCTCAAAGAACTGGTTGAAGACCCTGAGTCTTTGCTGGTTGAGGGATAATCGCGCCCTTCGTCCGGAAGACCGCGCAGAATTTCAAGAGACAGTTTTTTGAGTTCCGGATGTTTTTCAAGTTCGGGGTCGCTTTTTAAAATCTCTTTCGCGCTTGCCTGCGCTTGAGTAAGAACGGCGGTGTCCATCACAAGGTCTGCGAAATGAAACTTTGCCGCCCCTGACTGTTTTGTTCCCAGAAACTCTCCCGGCCCTCTCATTTCAAGGTCTGTTTCCGCTATGGAAAAACCGTCCGGGTTTTTGCTTAAAACCTCCAGCCTGCGAAGCCCCTCTTCCGAAATGCCCGGAGATTTCAAAAGTATGCACAGCGATTTGTGCTCGCCGCGCCCCACTCTGCCGCGCAACTGGTGTATCTGCGAAAGCCCGAATCTATCTGCGTTTTCAATCACCGCGACTGTGGCGTCGGGAACGTCAATTCCCACTTCAACAACGGTTGTGGAAACAAGCACGTCCGTCCCGCCGTTTTGAAAATCAAGCATAACGGAATCCTTTTCCTGCGCCGGCATCTTTCCGTGAAGAACCGCTACCCGCGCCCCGGAAAGGTCTTTTCTCAAAGCGGACGCCGTATCAAAAACCCCCGCCACTCCTTCGGAACCGTCTTCCCCGCCGCCCCCTTCGGGGTCTATCAGCGGGCACACAACATAACAACGCCTGCCTGCGTCTATCTCAGTTTTCATCGCCTTTATCATCCTTCTTCTGTCGGGCGGCGAACTTCCCAGAATAACGGTTTTTACCTCCTTTCTTCCCTCCGGAAGCCCGCGAACGGTTACCACCTCAAGGTCGCCGTAAACCGTCATCGCGAGGGAACGGGGAATAGGTGTCGCCGTCATCACAAGGATGTCGGGAGAGCGTCCCTTGTCCACCAGTCTGTCGCGCTGGGCAACCCCGAACTTGTGCTGTTCGTCAACCACAACAAAACCCAGCCGCTTGAACTTGACCCTGTCGTATATGAGGGCGTGCGTTCCAACCACAATATCCGCCTCCCCGTTTGCCGTGCTTTCAAAATCCGCCCCGGAATCCCCGCCTTTGAGCACAACCGTTTTCAGCCCCGCCCCTTGTGTGCGCTCTGAGATAAACCGCGCGTGCTGTTCGGCAAGAATCTGGGTCGGAGCCATAAGAGCCGCCTGATAACCCGAATCAAGCGCCTTCATAATCGCGAGAAGAGCTATCACGGTTTTGCCGCTTCCCACGTCTCCCTGAAGAAGCGCGTTCATCGGCAGAGGGCTTTCCATCCGCTCTTTGATGAAAGAAAGCGCGTCACTCTGCGAATCCGTGAGGCTGAACGGAAGTCCGTCAAAAAACCTGCGGTAGTGTTTGTCTTCGGGCTTGAAGCTTATTCCTCCCCCGTCGCGTCTTTCCCTTTTCTTCATCTCCATCGCGAGCCGGTGAATAAAAAACTCAAAAAAAGCCACCGTTTTCGGAGCCGGAAGCGTCCTGTCTTTTCCGCCGGCATCCCATGCGGCGCGCGAAAAATCCGGGCAGTTGTCCGTTTTTTCAGGAAAGTGCATCTCCCCTACCGCTTCGGGCAGAGGAACAAGACCCTCCGCACAGTCGCCGGGCATAATGCCGTCAAGCAGTGATGAGCTGTCCGACACGTTTTTCATAATCGTTCTGAGCCGCCTCTGCCCCAGCCCTCCGGTGAGGGAATAGACGGGAACAATGCGGTCTATGTGAATGCTTCCGCGCGCCTCGTCTTCTTTGTCAAGAACCTCAATTCTGTCGGGCGCGGGGTGCAAAATCTGCAAACTGCCCCGCCGGAAGTCCACGCCTATGTCGCCGCTCACAATCACCAATTTTCCCTTTTTGTACCTCTCCCTCATATACCGTTCGTCAAAATGAAACCAGACAAGGTCAAGCGCGGAGCCGCCCTCAGTCAGCACAACGCGGAACTGGGCTCCGGGTCCGGGGCGGGTTCTGCCTGCGGACTCCACCCTGCCTGAAACCGTCTGCCAGCTGTCTGCCACCGCCGAGGAAACGCCTTTGATTTCGCGCCTGTCTTCGTATCTCAGAGGAAAGTGGAACAGAGCGTCCATCACCGTGTGGATGTTTTTTTTCGCGAGAAGCGATGAGAATTTGTAGCCCACACCCTTTACGGAGTCTATCGCGCCGCGGAGAGCGGGCGGGCGTTTTGCCGCAGGAGCGGGGCGGGGCGCGGGCGGAGAGACAGACTGTGAAACCGCGCTTATGCTTGGAACGGCGCGCCTGAGAACTTCCATTTTTTCGGGCGCGGGAAGACCGTCAAAACCCTTAAACATCTCTCTGATCGCGCGCAATTTTTCCAGATGTCCGGGCGGAGAAGTTGAGAAAAGTCTGCGGAAAACCGGGTCTGTGCTGTTTTCAAAGCCGCCGCTGAACCTGTCAAGATAGCGCGCTCCGCCGTCCAAAGCGCTCGACAGTCTTGACTCAAGATTCTTCAGCGCTTCGGTGTAAACGCCAAAGTCATCAGGATTTGCTCTTCTTCCCGGAATCTGCTTTCTTCCTGTAAATGGGTTTGATTGAACCGTCATCAAGACGCTCAAAGTCAGACGCGGTTTTGCATTTCGGATAACCGGAGCAGGCGAGAAACTCTTTGCCGTCTTTTCTGCGCTTTCTTATGACCATCGGTTTTTTGCACTTCTCGCACTTTACGTCCGTCTCCTGCGGTTTCTCTGTCGGTATGACAATTATTTTGTCTCCGTCTCTCTCAAAATTGGATGCGTTTTTGCACTTGGGATAACCCGAGCAGGCGAGAAACTCCGCGCCGTCACGCTTGCGCGCTTTTATCACCATCGGCTCACCGCATTTTTCGCACTTTATTCCCGTATCTTCCGGCTCCTCATCCTCTTTCGGAACTACAACGCCTCCCTTTCTCTCAAAGCCCGAAGCGTGTTTACATTCCGGATAACCGGAGCATGAGAGAAACTCGCCGCCGAGCCTCTTGCTTTTCACCACCATGGGCTTGCCGCATTTTTCGCATTTTATGTCCGTAACCTCAACCTCTTTCGCCGCCTTCTGCGCGTTCTCAATGCGTTTTTTAAGCCCAGTTTTTTCGTCAAGGTAGAAATCGCGCAGAAGCCCGTCCCATTTCTCGTCGCCCTGCTCGATTTTGTCCAGTCTTTCCTCCACGCCGGCGGTGAACTTTTCATCCATAATGTCGGGAAAATCTTTCACAAGGTAGTCGTTCACGGCGGCTCCCAGCTGTGTCGGGAAGAGGGCTTTTTTCTCAGTCTCAACATAACCCCTGTCTTGTATTGTGGACAGTATTGAAGCGTAGGTTGACGGGCGGCCGATGCCTTTGTTTTCAAGTTCTTTCACAAGAGACGCCTCGTTGTATCTCGGCGGCGGCTTTGTGAAATGCTGTGACGGCGTTATGCCTGAGCATTTAAGTTCTTCGCCCTCGCCAAGCGGGGGGAGAACGGCGTCCGCTTCATCGTCTTTCTTTGCCGGGGGCGAAACCTTCCTCCATCCGGCAAAAACCGCCACCGTTCCCGTGGCGCGGAAAACGGCGGGACCCGCGCCTATGTCCGCCGTTGTTTTCTCATCAACCGCCGGGCTCATCTGGCTTGAGGCAAAACGCCTCCATATCAATTCGTACAGACGCGCCTGATCTTTTTCAAGAAACTTTTCCATCTCCTCAGGCGTTCTTTTGACGGATGTCGCCCTTATGGCTTCGTGAGCGTCCTGCGCGCCTTTGACCGCCTTGCTGACGTTGGGGGCGGAAGAGATAAACTCATCGCCGTATTTCTGTTTTATAAACTCCCGCGCCTCTTCAGCCGCTCTGGGAGAAAGCCGCACGGAATCGGTTCTCATGTAGGTTATCAGCCCGACCGGACCTTCGGAGCCAATCTCAACTCCCTCGTAAAGCCGCTGGGCAACGTTCATGGTTTTCTTCACCGAAAAGCCCAGTTTTGTTGACGCTTCACGCTGAAGGGTGCTTGTTATGAAAGGAACGGGCGGCTTGATGTTCATCTTTTTCCGCTCCACCGAGGAGACAACAAAACGCTCTTTTGCCACCGCCTTCACAATTTCGTTCGCCTTTTTCTCGTCCGGTATGTCGTCCCGCGAATCCTTAAAACTGCGGAACTGCGCGCTGAAACTGTCTCCGTTTTTGTTTGCCAGCCGCGCCTCAATTTTCCAGTACTCAACCGGATTGAACGCCTCTATCTCGCGCTCTCTTTTCACGACGAAGTTAAGGGCTATGCTCTGAACCCTGCCCGCGCTGAGAGAACCGCCTATCTTCCTCCAGAGCAGGGGGCTTACCTTGTAGCCGACTATTCTGTCCAGTATGCGCCGCGCCTGCTGGGCTTCAA
This sequence comes from Thermodesulfobacteriota bacterium, assembly GCA_965226585.1. Classification (GTDB taxonomy): domain Bacteria; phylum Desulfobacterota_D; class UBA1144; order Nemesobacterales; family Mycalebacteriaceae; genus Mycalebacterium. The sequence goes on from OZ245366.1 coordinate 1,413,439, forward strand.
ACTTCGCGCGGTTTATCTCTCCGGTGTTTTTGAAAGTTTCAAGCACGCCCTCTTTTGTTATCTCGCGTATCAGCACGCGCCGGGCTTTTCCCTCAAGTTTCAACTGCCGGGAGATGTGCCACGCGATTGCCTCTCCCTCTCTGTCAGGGTCGGTCGCGAGATAGACGGTCTCTTTCCCTTTGGCGGATTTGCGCAGAGATTCAAGCACCTTGCCCTTGCCTTCTATCACTTTGTAGTCCGGTTTGAAACCGTTTTCCAGATCCACGCCGAGCCGGTCGTGGGTTTTGTTTGAAAGGTCAACTATGTGACCCACGGACGCCGCCACTTCGTACCCCTTTCCGAGGTAGTTCTGAATCGTTTTCGCCTTCGCGGGCGACTCAACTATTACAAGAGATTTAGCCATTATTTTTTCTCCGCGCCGTAATCATAACTCCGGCATTTCCAGACGTCCCGCCCATTCCCTGTTATCAACATACCACTCAATACAGGATTTGATTCCCTTCTCAATGTCAACACCGGGCTTCCAGCCGAGAACCGCTTCCGCTTTTGAAATGTCCGCCTCTGTGGCATACGAATCAGCGGGATGCGCCGGAGCGTGCTTTACAATCGCCTTTTTTCCGAGCGCGCCCTCTATTATGGCGATAATCCGGCTGACTGCAACCGAACTGCCGCCCGCTATGTTCACCGCCTCAAAACCAACGTCTTTAAGCGAAAGCAGTGTCGCCTTCGCAACGTCATCCACAAATGTAAAATCCCTGCTCTGACTGCCGTCTCCGTAGACCGCAATTTCCTCTCCTTCGGCAATGGCGCGGATAAAACGGAAAACTGACATATCCGGTCTGCCGGCGGGACCGTAAACCGTAAAATACCTGAGAACGGAAACGTCAATCTCTGAAAGTTTGTGATACGAGTGGCAAAGGGTTTCGCCCGCGGATTTTGACGCCGCGTAAGGGGAAAGCGGTCTGCCGGTTTGCGAGGAATCTTCGGAAAGCGGAAGCTCTCCGTCTCCGTAAACGCTTGACGATGAGGCAAAGACAAACTTTTTTATGCCGCGGGAACGGCAAATCTCAAGCAGGTTCAGGGTTCCAAGCACGTTTGTTTTGTAGTATTCAGAGGGAATTTCCGCGCTTTTTCTCACGCCCGCCCGCGCCGCGAGGTTGATTACCGCCTGCGGGGAAAAGGAATCGCCCAGACCGTCAAAGAAAGACTCCATCTGCCGGGGCTCTGAAATGTCTGTCTTTTTGAAGGAAAAACCTTCTGACGACGAAAGCGTTTTCAGACGTCTCTCTTTCAGCGCCGGGTCGTAAGAGTCGTTCAGGTTGTCCGCTCCGGCAACCCTGTCGCCCCTTTCAATCAGCATGGCGGACACCCGCGCCCCTATAAAACCCGCACAACCGGTTACAACAAAATCCATCTTTTATTCACTTTTCCCGCCCCGCGCGCCGGGCTCGCCAATGCAAAAATACCGGAACCCGAGTTTCTCCAAGTCGCGCGGCGAGTAGATATTTCTTCCGTCAACGATAACGGGAGATTTCATAATGGAAAGAAGTTTGTCAAAATCGGGCTGTCTGTATTCGCTCCACTCCGTGCTCACAAACAGCGCGTCCGCCCCTTCGCACGCTTCGTATGATGTGCGCGCCCTTTTCACGCCGGGAGGGATGGAGTTTTTTGCCGCCCCGTCAAAAGCCACCGGATCGTGCGCCGTGATTTCCGCTCCTTCATTCATAAGTTCATTCATGATGTGAACGGCGGGAGACTCTCTTATATCGTCCGTGTTGGGTTTGAATGACACGCCCCAGAAAGCGATTCGGACTCCCCCGAACCCGCGGGGAAACGCGCTTCTCAACTTTTCAAGATAAACGCCTCTCTGGCGTGTATTGACCTCATCCACGGCGGAGCAGACTTTCATCTCAAAGCCCTTTTCCCCCGCCGTTCCGATAACAGCCCTCACGTCTTTCGGCAGGCATGAGCCGCCGTACCCAACTCCGGGGTAGAGAAACTTGTCGCCAATTCTTTCATCCGCCGCCATAACGGAGCGCACTTCAGAGATGCTCGCCCCCATTTCTTCGCAGAATCCCGCCATCTCGTTCATAAACGATATGCGTGTCGCGAGCATGGCGTTTGAAGCGTATTTTGCTATCTCCGAAGAACGGATTGATATTGATATCAGCCTTTCCCCGCGCCTCATATACGGCAGGTAGAGAGACCGCAGAGCATCTTCCGCCCTTTTGCTGTCCGTTCCGATGACAATTCTGTCGGGGCTGAGAAAATCCTTCACGGCGGAACCCTCTTTCAGAAACTCCGGATTGGAGGCAACGTCAAAGTTTTTCGCGCCGTTTTTGAGCATAATCTCTCTCACCTTCTCGGTTGTTCCCGGAGAAACGGTGCTTTTTGTGACAACCAGTTTGTAATCGCCTCCGCACAGGGAGCCGATTTGCTCCGCCACGCCGAAAACAAAACTCAAGTCCGGAGAGCCGTCGCTTGTTTGCGGGGTGCCAACCGCTATGAAAATAATCTCCGATGAGCGGACGGCGTTTTCGGGGCTGTCAGAGAAACTGAGACGCCCGGCGTCAGTGTTTTTCCTCACAAGGTCGTCAAGGTTCGGCTCGTAGAAAGGCACAACGCCTTTTTTCAGAGATTCTATCTTGTTCCGGTCTATGTCTGCGCAGATGACGGTGTTTCCACTGCCCGCAAGACACGCGCCCGTTACCAGACCCACATATCCTGTTCCTATAATTCCTACTTTCAAGGGAAAGCCACCGGTCGTGAAAGGGTGATTGTATACACAAACGAAATATTCTCAAAGGAAACCACAGCCGGGCGGCTACTCCACTTCCGGCAGAAACTTGTATTCGCCTCCGCCTGATTCAACAACAAATCCGCCGCCCGGAAGCGGTTTCGCGTTTGCCCCTATCGCGTAATAAGCGCGGCGGAGAAAGCGCGCCCTGAAAACGCCTTTTTTAATGCTCGCGTATGGAATGTTGTCGCGGTTTACGGTGAGAGAGTTGCCGCCGGTAACGGTTTCAAAAGTGCCGTCGTTTATTCCAACCCTTATGCCTGAATCCGTAAGTTCGGCGGACACGATAACAAAAGGCGTGTCTTCAACCTCAACGGGTATCACAACGCCGCCTTCGGCAACCTCAAAACCGCCGTCTTTTGACGGGCGCAGATTGCGGTTGTTTTCAAGATACGTCCAGCGGTGCGTTACCGGAATGCCATCCTGAAACCATTTACCGTTCCTGTCTATAAATATGCGCGGAATCTTCACCGGGAAACGCTCTCTAAACTATCGCCCCGTCTTTCATCGTAACAACCCTGCGGCAACAGTCGGCAACTTCCCTCTCGTGCGTAATCATCACAACCGTTGTGCCGGCGCTGTTTACCTGTTTGAGAATGTTCATAATCTCAACCGTGTTACTGCTGTCAAGGTTTCCGGTCGGCTCATCGGCGAGAATAACAGCGGGGTCTGAGCAAAGGGCGCGCGCGATGGCAACCCTCTGCTGCTGTCCGCCGGAAAGCTGTGAAGGCATGTGGTCTTTTCTGTCCGCAAGACCGACTGATTCAAGCATCTCAAGCGCCTTCCTGCGCCTTCCGTGCGCCGAAGACGAGCCGTAGATAAGCGGAAGTTCCACATTCTCCTGCGCGGTTGAGCGCGCAAGCAGGTTGAAACTCTGAAAGACAAACCCGATACGCCGCCGCCTTATCTCTGAAAGCCTGTCCGGTGAAAAAGACGAAACCTCCTCGCCTTCAAAAAAGTAAGTTCCCTCGTCCTGAATGTCCAGAAGCCCCAGAATGTTCATCAAGGTGCTTTTGCCCGACCCCGAAGAGCCGATAATCGCCATAAAATCGCCCGGTAAAATATCAAGCGAAACATCGCGCAGGGCGTGAACCGCGCTGTCTCCGGAAAGGTAGGTCTTCCTGACTCCGGAAAGTGAGATTATGGTATCTGATGACGGTGTCATCTGGAGGAACGGGTTAAAAACGTTTCGGCTGGGGAAGTGACATACCCGTGGAATCTTCCCTGCCGCCGCCGGACACAACACCCACCACAACACTGTCGCCTTCCGATATGTCTCCGGCTTTCACCTCGGCGTACAGTTCGTTGCTCTCCCCTATCTCAACGGGAACGCTTTGCAACTCGCCCGTGGATTTGCGTATCCACACGGCGGCGGACTCAGAAGCGTGCGCAGACGACCCGTCTGACGGCAGAAACCGCAGAGCCGCGGTCGGAATGCGGAGAACATTGTCAACTTGAGCCGTTTTTACGGTAACATCGGCGGTCATTCCCGATTTGAGAGAATGCTGAGGGTTTTCAACCAGAGCGGAAACTTCGTATGTAACGGCTCCCGTTCCTTCAAGCGGCGCTCCGGGCAGAGAAACCACTTCGCCCGTAAACACCTTGTTTCTGAAAGCCGGAACCGTGAAGTGAACTTTCTGCCCTTCGGAAATACGCCCTATGTCCGCCTCGCTGACGCGGATAAAAAGCCTCATCATTGCGGGGTCTCCGGCAACCTTCATAAGCATTCCGTCTCTGCTGTCCACCGAGCGTCCCACCTCAACCTCGCGCAGAACAACCGTTCCGTCTATGGGGGATTTTATCTCCGCCGCTTTGAGGCGGTTGTCGGCTTCGGAAAACTCGGCTTTCGCCTGCTCCATCGCTATCTTCGCGCGGTTGTAATCGTTTGTGGAGGTCAGTTGTTTGTCGTAAAGCTCCGCCTGATAGTTGAAGTCCGATTCTTTTGTGTCAAGTTCGGCGCGGGCTTTGTCGTAGCGTGATTTTAAGACGGCCGTGTCAAGACGGATAAGCACATCGCCGGAAGAAACGCCATCGCTTTGCTGTTTCAGAACTTCCGTAACTGTGCCGGATATGGCACTGTGTATCTCAACCTCTTCAAAAGGTTTCAGGGTTCCGACCGATGTAATTGTGGAAACAACGCTTCCAATGGAAACCTTGCCCATATGGTAGTGCGATGAACGCTCCTGTATGGACATTCCCGCCCACGCGCTCACAATTATCGCCGTAACAATAAAAATACCGCGCCATTTGGGGCTCAAGCCCCCGAAAAAGCCCAGCAGTTTTGTTATCCCACTCACTTTTTAATCTCCCTCTTACGAGCCCCTCACGGGAGTTTCGTCCGCAAGAAACTTCAAATCCACAATCACCACCCTTCTATTATACAACGATTCTTCATATTTGAAGTAAAATTTTGAATATTCTTTTTCGGAAAAAACAAGGTCAAGTTTTGACGCCGCGCCCAGCTGCTCTTTCTCCCGCGCGAGAATCAGCTTCTCTTTGGCGTTTTCAAGAATCTGCCTGCTGAGCTCAATACTCGCGTCTGCGTGGGAAAGTTCCATCATCAGCCGCCTCACATCCCTCTCAAGACGCTGTTTTTCAATCTCTATGCGTATCTCCGTTCTCTCGCGGGCGGCTTTCATTCTGTCCAGTTTGCCGAAACGGGAAAGACCCTCAAAAATCGGCAGTTTTGCTCCCGCGCCGGCTATAAAGGCAGGCGTTTGCGCGCCTTCGCCTTTGAATCTGTAAGCCACCCTTCCGTAGATAACGGGCAAAAATTCCGCGCGCGCGGCGCTGATGTTCGCCCGGTCGCTTTTGAGCCGCTCGGCAAGACTGAGAAGGCGCGGGTTTGACCTGAAAATAACGGGAAGCACCTCTTCCGCAGACACAAATCCGGCGCCTTCGTCATATGCCGGCACTTCAAGCGAGGCTCCGACATCCTCTTTTCCAATCAGTTGAAACAGTTCAAAACGCGCGCGGGAAACGTTGCCGGAAACCGTCTGCTTTTCAAACAGCACACTTTGCGCGTCAGACTCCTGCCGGGCGAGTTCAAGAGACGATATACGCCCGTTTTTCTCAAGGATTTTGCTTCTCTCCAGTTGCATTTCCGCAAGCTGGCTCTCTTTCTCGGTGTACAGCAGACGCGCCTCTTCAAGAAGAACCTTGTAAAATGCCTTGCGCGCCTGCCTGACGGCTTCGTTCGAAGCATGTTTTTTTGAAAGACGCGCCATGTCCACAAGGCTTTTCCGCGACCTGACCCGGTTTCTCGTGCGCCCGAAATCCCACAGTATCTGGTCTGCGAAAAACCCGGATTCGCGCCCCACAAAAGGCGGTATCAGCCGGGAACTCAGTTTCGGCATATAGGCGGCGGTCGCCTCTTTCTGAAAGCCCTTGTTTATTCTCACGTCCGTCCCCGCAAGGCGTATCTCAAGGCTCGCCTCCACCGCCCATTGCTCCGCGTCTTCAAGCGAAAGCGTGTTCGCCCCGGCGGGAGCCGGAGACAGAAACAGGACAAAAGCCGCAAAAAAACCGGCAAGCGGCGCGGCTTGAAACAGTCCGGAAATGCGGGTCGGAAACTGAACGCTCATTTTTATCAGGAAAAGCGCGGACAACAGACCGGATTATAACACAGGAAAAGCCGCCGTTTATACAGTAAATGTAAAGCGGAAACCCGCGCGGAGAGGCGGAGCGGGGCGCGCGCTGGTAGAGTAGTGCCGTGACGAACCTCAAAACACGGAACGGGAAAAACCCTCTGTCTGTCTATGTGCATTTTCCCTACTGCGACATCAAGTGCCCGTTCTGCAACCTGAACGCGTGGGAAAGCAAGAAGTTTGACGAAGCCCTTTACGTCCGGGCTCTTGAAAGCGAACTCAAAGCCCTTTCCGCCCTGATGCACGAACTGCGGGCGGGCGAGGTTGAAACCGTATTCATGGGCGGTGGAACGCCGTCTCTTTTCTCTCAAAGCGCGGTCGCGCGGGTGATGAATGCTGTCGCCTCGCGGTGCGCGGTTGCCGAAGGGGCGGAGGTGTCGCTTGAGGCGCATCCGCTTTCGTGCGATGTCTTGAAGCTCAAAGGGTACACAGGGGCTGGAGTCAACCGGCTCAGCATCGGGGCGCAGTCGTTTGACTCTGAAAAACTGAAGCGGCTCGGCAGGGGGCACGGGGCGGAAACCTGTTCGGAGGCGGTGAAAAACGCTAGAGCGGCGGGCTTTGAGAACCTGAGCGTGGACATCATCGCGGGCGCGCCCGGAGAAACGGCGCGGGCGTTTCGCGAAGACATAAAAAAAGCGGGAGAAACGGGGGCGAACCATATTTCTGTCTACGGGCTCGAGATTGAGAAAGGAACCCGGTTTCACGCTCTCGCGCAGAGCGGGGAACTGAAACTTCCGTCTGCCGGGGAGACGGCAGACATGACAGATGCGGCGGCTTCTGAACTGCGGGCGCGGGGAATGGAGCGTTACGAAATATCAAGTTTTGCATTGCCAAACGGCGCGTGCCGCCACAACATAAACTACTGGCGTTCGGGAAACTACATAGGCATCGGAGCGGGAGCGCACTCGCATCTCACAACCGCCGGGGCTCCTTTCGGGCTCAGGTGGGCTAACACACGAAATCCTGCGGAATATATGGAGAAAGCCGCGCGGGGGGAACTTGCCCCGATGCGCGAGATGGATGCGGAAACGGGATTTTCCGACTGTGTGATGATGGGGCTCAGACTTACCGAAGGAATGAACCTTCGCAATGCCGAAAAGAAATTCGGTGTCCGGACAGACAGAGATTCTCTGCGGAAACTTGAAAGGGGCGGTTTTGTGCTTGAACGCGGACAAAACCTTAAAATCACCGTAAAAGGTCTTGCGGTCGCAAACTCAATTATTGCGGAAATCACGGGAAAAGCCGTGGCGGGGCATCCTGCGGGAAATCTGATATAATGCCCTGAAATTCCTTTATTTCCGGAGAAAAAACATGGCAAAAATTAAAACCGTAAAAGCGCGGGAAATTCTTGACTCGCGCGGAAATCCGACAGTTGAAGTGGATATTGTGTGCGATGACGGCTCGTTCGGCAGGGCGGCGGTGCCGTCCGGGGCTTCAACGGGCAAATACGAAGCGCGGGAACTCAGAGACTCCGCGAAAAAGAAAAGATACGGCGGCAAAGGGGTGCTGAAAGCGGTTGAAAACGTGAACCGGATTCTTGCGCGGGCGGTGAAGGGAACAGACGCGCGGAAACAGGAGGAGGTTGACGGGAAGATGATGAAAAAAGACGCAACCCGCTCCAAATCGGGCATGGGGGCGAACGCCATTCTGGGAGTGTCTCTCGCGGCGGCAAGGGCGGCGGCGGAATCGGAAAAACTGCCCTTCCACGCCTACCTCTCAAAATTGAACGGGGCAAAACTGAAAGGGAAAACGCGCCCGTCTCTGCCCGTTCCGTTTATGAACATAATCAACGGCGGCGTCCACGCGGACAACAACCTTGACATTCAGGAGTTCATGCTCGTGCCTCACGGTTTCAAAACCTTCTCCGAATCGCTTCGCGCCGGGGTTGAGATATTTCACAGCCTCAAATCCCTTCTGAAATCAAAAGGGCTTTCCACCTCGGTTGGAGATGAAGGGGGCTTTGCCCCGGACTTGCGCTCCAATGAGCAGGCGATGGATTTCATAGCCCGTGCTGCGGAAAAAGCCGGATACAAAACCGGCGCGCAAGTGTCTCTCGCGATGGACGCGGCGGCAAGCGAGATGTTTTCGGGCGGAAAATACAAGATTGGCGGAAAGAATCTGTCTTCCGGCGCGCTTGTGAAAATGTATGAAAAATGGGCGAAAAACTGGCCCCTCGTGTCCATTGAAGACCCCATGGATGAAAACGACTGGGAAGGATGGCGCGAAATTACCGCAAGCATCGGGGGCAAGGTCAGGATTGTGGGAGACGACCTGTTTGTTACAAACAGCGCGCGGCTTCAAAAGGGCATCAACACCGGAGCCGGAAACTCAATTCTTATAAAGGTCAACCAGATAGGGACGCTTTCAGAAACTTTTGACGCGATGAACCTCGCGGCGGCTGAGGGATACGGCGCGATGGTATCGCACCGTTCGGGGGAAACCGAAGACTCCGCAATCGCGGACATAGCGGTCGCAACGGGATGCGGCTCCATCAAAACCGGCGCGCCGTGCAGGGGAGAGAGAACGGCAAAATACAACCGCCTGTTGAGGATTGAGGAGGAGCTCGGAAGAAAAGCGGTGTTTGCGGGAAAGGGATTTTTCGGTAGAGTTCAGTAGAGGAACATGGGTGAAAAAAGTTAGTTTTTTTAAGGAAACGGGAGCATGAGCGGCGGAACTCTTTTTGACAAGATATGGCAGTCGCACCTCGTCAGCGAAGGCACAGACGGAAAGCCGGACCTCCTCTACATAGACCTGCATCTGGTTCACGAAGTAACTTCCCCTCAGGCGTTTGAGGGTCTTGAGATGGAGGGCAGAAAAGTCCGCCGTCCCGAACTCACCTTCGCAACGATGGATCACAACGTTCCAACCACCGGAAGGGGCAAGCCGATAAAAGACAACATCAGCGCCCTGCAGATAGAAACTTTGAGAGAAAACTGCCGGAAGTTCGGCATATCCCTTTTTGACATCGTTCCCGACGCCGGAATTGAAGACCTTCAGGGCATAGTCCACGTGATAGGTCCCGAACTGGGTCTCACAAGACCCGGAATGACGATAGTTTGCGGCGACAGCCACACGTCCACTCACGGGGCTTTCGGCTCTCTGGCGTTTGGAATCGGAACAAGCGAAGTGGAGCACGTTCTCGCGACCCAATGCCTCCGGCAAACGCGACCGCAGACTTTTGAGATTCGGGTTGACGGCAAAAGGGGCTCCGGAGTTACGGCAAAAGACATAATCCTCGCAATCATAGGCCGCTTAGGAACCGCCGGCGCGACCGGATACGCGGTTGAATACTCGGGCGAAGCCATACGCGACCTCTCAATGGAAGAACGGATGACGGTTTGCAACATGTCCATAGAGGCGGGAGCGAAAGCCGGAATGATAGCGGCGGACGAAAAAACCTTTGAATACGCGGCGGGAAAGCTTTACTCGCCGCCGCCGGAACAGATGGACAAAGCCATAGGGGAGTGGAGAGAATGTGTTTCCGATGAAGACGCGGTTTTTGACAAAACGCTCGTGATGGACGCGGAAAAAATCGCCCCTCAGGTAACGTGGGGAACAAATCCCGGAATGGTGGCGGAGGTGAACGGCTCCGTTCCGGACCCGGAAGATGCGGAGAACGGGCAGCAGAGAGACGCCATGCGCCGGGCACTTGAATACATGGGGCTGAAAGCCGGAACTCCGATAACCGACATCAAGATAGACAGGGTGTTTGTGGGCTCATGCACGAACTCCCGCATTGAAGACCTGACCGAAGTCGCGCGCATAGTGAAAGGAAAAAAAGTTGCCAAAGGCGTGAGGGCGATGGTTGTTCCGGGCTCTCAGTCGGTTAAGAAACAGGCCGAAGAAATGGGGATAGACAAAATACTCAAAGAGGCGGGTTTTGAATGGCGCGAATCGGGATGCAGTATGTGTCTGGGAATGAACCCGGATATCCTCGCGCCCGGAGAAAGATGCGCCAGCACTTCAAACAGAAACTTTGAAGGGCGGCAGGGCAAAGGCGGCAGAACGCACCTCGCAAGCCCCGTGATGGCGGCGGCGGCGGCGCTTGAAGGGCGATTTGTTGACGTCCGCGAGTGGGAAAAACGGTAATGGAGAAGTTCACAAAAATAAAAGCTAAAGTCGCCCCGCTTGACCGGGCAAATGTTGACACAGACCAGATAATTCCAAAACAATTTCTAAAAAGAGTGGAAAGAACGGGATTTGGCGAGTTTCTTTTCTACGACTGGCGTTTCCTTGACGACGGCAAAACCCCCAATCCGGATTTTGAGATGAACGAAGAACGCTACAAAGGCGCGGGAGTTCTGATAGCAAGGGAAAACTTCGGCGGCGGCAGTTCGCGGGAGCACGCGCCGTGGTCTATAAGAGAGTTCGGTTTCAGGGTGATAATCGCCCCGTCTTTTGCTGATATCTTCTACAACAACTGTTTCAAAAACTCCATACTTCCGGTGAAACTTGACCGCGAAACGGTTGACGGGCTTTTTGAAACCGTGAGGACAAACCCCGGATTCACTCTGGAGGTGGATTTGGAAAAACAAACCATAAAGGGAGACGGCGCGGCTTTTGAGTTTGAGATTGACCCTTTCAGAAAGCGCACCCTTCTTGAAGGGCTTGACGACATATCGCAGACACTCAAGGAAAGCGGACTGATAGGCGGCTACGAAAGCGCGAGGGTTGAGAGCAGACCGTGGGGTTTTCCTGGAAAACAGACTGGAGCGGGGAGGTGAAAATATGAACATTAAAATCACAACGCGGCACATTAACGACAGAAGAACGGCAAAAAAAATGAAGGAATACATGCTTTCAAAACTGCCGAGAGTGGGACGTTATCTGCACAAACAGGGAGAGGAAGCGGCCGTCAGCGCGGTCTTGTCATCAGAAAAACTGAGGCACACGGCTGAGGTGAATGTTGCGGGAACAAGGCTTTCGGCAACCGCCACGGTAACTTCAGACGACCTGAGCACATCCATAGACAACGTTATGGACGCGGTTGTCAAACAACTCAGGCGCAAAGGCGACAAACGGCTCGCGGCGCGAAGGAGGAAAGCCCCGGAGCGCAGTGTTGAGCCCCCTTCCGCGCCGGCGGTGAAGATTCAAAAGGTTGCCGCGAAACTCGTTTCCCCCGAAGAGGCGGTGATGCAGGTACAGTCATCGGGTAAAGATTTTCTCGTCTTTACCAACAGCGAAACGCTTGAGATGAACGTGGTCTACAGGAGAGACAAGAAAATCTTTCGCATTGTTCCCCGTTAGCCGCGAGAGAAGACGCAAAAGGGAAACGGAATGAAAATCGCCGATGTTTTAACCAGAGACGCCATCATAAAGTCGCTTCAGGCGACCACGAAGCGTGATGTGTTGAAAGAGATTTCTGAAACCGTGGCGGGCCTTTCCCCGTCTCTCAATGCGGAGACGCTTTTCAAAATGCTTATGGAGAGAGAGGAGTTGTGCAGTACGGCTCTTGACCACGGTGTGGCGGTGCCTCATTTGCGGATGCACGGGCTGTCTGAGCCTGTGGCGGCTTTTGCGAGAAGCGAGCAAGGCGTGGATTTCGGGTCTCTTGACGGAAAACCCACTCACCTGTTTATGACGATAATCGCATCAGAATCTCGCGCCGATGAATACATCAGCCTGCTTGCGGGCGTAACATCTGTGCTGAAAGACGGCGGAATGAGAGAGCGGCTGGAAAAAGCGGAATCAACAAAAGATATTTTTGAAACCCTTGTCGGTGAACTCTGAGGAGGCGGGGTTGCTGAAACGGTGAGGGAAAATGGCGGAGAATAAACAGGTCAGCGTCGGGGAACTGAAGGAGAAGTGGTTTTCCCATCTCAAACTGGGCGGGGTTAGAGGCAAAACCGGTTTTGACGCTCTCATAACAAAAGCGCCCGTTCGCAAACCGGGGCTCAGAATGACCGAAAGACCCATGAAACTTGATGCCGGGCACGTTTACGTTCTGGGCGAAACCGAATGCGGCTACATAGACAAACTGTCGCCGAAAGAGCGCAAGGATCTTGCCGGAGAGCTGGTAAAGCAGAAAATCCCCTGCTTCGTGGTCTCTGACGGCATAAACATTCACCCCGGCTTTATGTCTTTGATGAAAAAAATGTCGGTTGCCGTGTTCAAAAGCGACAGCCCGCTTGAAGCGCTGATGGCGACTCTGGGCGAACTGCTTGAATGGCGGCTCGCGCCTTTTAAGACTCTTCACGCGACCCTTGTGGTGGTTCACGGAACGGGAACTCTGATAACGGGCAAAAGCGGCGTGGGCAAAAGCGAATGCGCTCTTGACCTTATAGCGCGGGGCTGGCAATTCGTCTCAGACGATGTTGTGGAAATCAAAAGAGTCGGGGCGCATCTGCTCGGCTCGGCTCCCGAAACGGTAAAGCACATGATGGAAATAAGGGGCGTGGGAATTGTGAACATAGCCGACCTGTTCGGAAGAACATCGGTTATGGACAACCACCTTATAGACATGGTGATAGACATTGAGCCGTGGGACGAGGGCTTGGAATACGACCGTCTGGGGCTTGACAGCAAAAAGATAAAAATACTTGAGGTTGAGCTTCCGGTTGTGAAAATACCGGTGCGCCCCGGAAGAAACATCACCACTCTGGCTGAAGTTGCGGTGAGAAACCACATTCTGAAAACAAGCGGAATCAACCCGTTTGACTCCCTTCCCGAAGCGCTTCTCGGAAAGAAAAGCGACGAAAAACGGCGGAAAACATGAAACTTCTGCTGATAATCACCGGACTTTCGGGAGCGGGCAAAAGCACGGCGCTGAGCCTTTTTGAAGACCGGGGTTTTATCTGCACGGACAATATGCCGCCCAATCTCATCGGGGCTTTTGTGAAAGAGCACGGGGGTCCGTTTGCCGTTGTTGTTGATTCAAGAACTCCGGGCGGCGGGATTTGCGGGAACATATCGGCGATTGCGTCTGAACTTAAAGGCGAGGCGAGGGTTGAGACGATATTTCTTGACTCTTCCGACCGCACGATTGTAAAGCGGTACGGGGAGACGCGCAGAAACCACCCGCTTTCGCGTGACGGAAACATAGCCGAGGGCATAGAAAAAGAGCGCGCTCTGCTGAGAGAGGTGAGGGAAAAGGCGGACACGATTGTTGACACAAGCGCCTTCAACCCGCACGAACTCAGAGAGCATTTGACCTCTTTCGCGCGGCTTGAAACGGAAGGGGATATCCGCGTCAACATAACCTCGTTCGGTTTCAAGCACGGGCCGCCGCCGGATGCGGACATGGTTTTTGACTCGCGCATGCTTCCAAATCCCAACTTCACCCCGAACCTCAAGCCCTTGTGCGGAAAGGATGATGAAATCAGGGAATTTGTGTTCGCATCTCCCGAAGCCCGTGAATTTCTTGACAAAGCCGCGGGCATAATTGATTTTGTAGTCGGAATGTACAGGGGAAAGGACAAACTCTATCTCAACGTCGCGGTCGGCTGCACGGGAGGCAGGCACAGGTCTGTTGCGGTGGCGGAGGCGATTGGAAGGAGCGGTGGAATTTCCGTAAAAAATATAAAGGTCGGGCACAGAGACATTGAAAAAATCTGAGATGAAACTGATACTGGTTGTTACTCACGGCGATCTTGCGGTTGAGTTTATAAAAACGGTTGAGTTTGTGCTGGGTGAGAAGCCGGCGGTTGAGATAAGGAGCATTTCTTTTGCTCCGGAGGGCGGTTTTGAGATGCTTTCGGGCGAGATTGAAAAACATCTTGGGGACAGAAAGCGGGAAGCGATAATTCTGACCGATATGTTTGGCGGAACGCCGTCAAATGTGAGTTTGACTTTCCTTGAACCCGGAAAGGTTGAGGTTATAACGGGGCTTAATCTGCCGATGCTTCTAAAACTCGCCGCGATGAAGCCGCACACGCCGCTTGAAAAAGCCGTTGAAGCGGCGAAAAAAGCCGGACGCGAAAACGTGGTTTCGGCTGGCGACATACTGAACAAAAGCATCCCGCACGAATCAGGAGACAAAGACAAATGACGGATGAGCAGTTTGAGAAAGCGGTTGGCAAGTGGAAAAGTTTCATACTTAACGGGCCCCTCGCGGAGTACAGTCTCGACATCGCGCCTGAGATTTCAAAGGAGTTTGCCGCAGTCGCTCTGTTTCTGGATATGCAAACCGTCAGGGCTTCGGGAAATGATGAAAAATTCTACGAGGGCTACAGGGAGGCGTCTTCAGACCTTCTCAAGTTTATGGGGATTGAGATGTTTCAGGATGATGAGCGGAAGAGGGTTGCGCTTGTTCCGTCTTCGCGCGACCCTGAGGCGCAGGCGCGTCTTGCCCGCAGTATGTGGGGAGAGGTTTAGAGGCGGCGGTCTTTTTTCCCATGCGGATTGTTGACAGATTTGACGCATTTCTGATAGACATTGACGGAACCGTTGAAGAGGGCGCGGCTCCGGTGGCGCGGGCGGTTGCGTCTCTAAAAAAACTAAAAAAAACCGGAAAGCCGTTTTTATTTCTAACAAACAACGCCCGCCTCTCGCCGGGGGGATGGGCAAAAAAATTCAGAGAGAGGGGAATAGACGGCGTGCGCGCCGGGGATGTTGTAACTTCTGCAACTTCAACCGCGCGTTTCATAGAGCGCAGGTTCAAAGACCCTTGTTCAAAAAGGGCGTTTGTGGCGGGCAGTTCCGCTCTTGTGTCTGAAATACGGAAAACGGGAATTAGTCTTATAAAGCACGGCGAGGTGTCTTGCGGGTGTGATGTTGTGATAGTGGGCGGGCACAAGGGTTTTAATTATTCAGACATAGCCGCCGCCGGAACCGCCGTCAGAAACGGCGCGGTTTTTCTCGCGACAAACTCAAACTTTGTTTATCCCGCTGGAAACGGGGAGTTTATGCCCGCCACCGGAGCCCTTGCGGCGGCGGTTGAAAAGGTGTCGCGCAAAAGACCTGTTATCACCGGAAAACCGCATCCCGGCATTTTCAAGATGTGCATGAAGATTCTCGGCACCGGCGCGGAGAGAACCGCGGTTATTGGAGACAGTTTGAAAACCGACATCAAGGGCGGAAAAAGAGCGGGAATAAAAACCGTTCTCACGCTCACGGGAATTTCATCAAGGGCGGACATACAAAAATCCCGCCACAAACCGGATTATGTGATTGAAGATTTATCGGGGCTGTTTGGGTAACCCGTTAAAACCTTGTAAAGAGGTTAAGCCCTCACGCCTATTTCAAGGCGCAAGCCGAGAAGCGATGAGACTTTGCAAAGTTGTGTAAGGTTTTTATTGGGTAGCGCGGGGTTTAGCAGCCGCTGAATTTGATTATCTGAAGTTTTCAGACAGCGAGCCAGATACTTCTTTGAAATTTTCTTGCGTAACAGTTCTTCGTTTATGCGAGCAACTGTGTTTTCAATTTGATTTTGAAGAACATATTCGGGGTCTTGTGTGAGAAAAAGCGGTTGGTCTGAGGGCATATAATCCGCCGTGCCATCAGCAAACTTCAGCCCCAGAGTCATGTTTTTTGTTTCTTTGTCTATCCACACTTTTTCAATGTTTTTGCCTATGCCGATTGAGCCGTAATGAACTGTCGCCTCTTTGCCGCTTGCGTAGACAACATTAATCTCTTTCTTTCTATTGGAAAAAGTGGCTGATTTGAGTTTCGGAGTTTTCATATCTTTCCCTCCCTTGCGAGTTCCTCAAGGATTTTTCTCAACTTTCCGCTCATGCGTCCGCTCAAAACCCTCATTTGCGGAACGGAAACTTTGGCGACAAAATCACCGTCTTTATAGATGTGAACATGCTTCGGCTGGTGGTCTCCCATCCACCATTCAATTATGTAACCGCCGCGCTTTTCCCGTCCCATTGGTAAACACTACTATATGTAGTAGAGGTTGTCCAATTATACTCAACGGTCAGTTTGCAAAACCTGGATTTGATACAACTTGAATTTTGGCATCTGCAATTGACTTAATCTGCTGTCTTACACCTTGATACACTTTTTCTTTATCGTTAAAAAAATCAGTACTCCACACCCTGATAATATTCCACCCTTGGCTCTCAAGGATAGACTGCCTGAGGAAATCTCGCTCGCGAGCGTAACGGGAACTGTGATAGGACGCTCCGTCAAGTTCAATGCCACAAAGATAACCATAGGGATAAGAAGGGTGTTTTATTCCCAAATCAATTCGCCATCCGCTCACTCCAACTTGCGATGTCACTTGATAACCGTCATTTGTAAGTCTTTCAGAAAACCATTTTTCCCAAGGCGAATCAAAAGTTCCTGTTTCGGCAATTATCCTTGATGTTTCCAAATGTCCGGTTTCGGCAAACATCAGGTAGCGACTGAGTACTTGAGCTCCTTCCTTCTCGGAAGTTATATCGTTGGGTTTCAATGACGTATAGACCCTTAGCTGCTTCTTTGCTCTTGTAATCAAAACATTAATTCTCTTTTCGCCCTGATCTTGGTTTATAGGTCCAAACCTTTGAAAGACCTTATTGTTCATGTCTTTGCCAAATACTGTTGATATCATAATTACATCACGTTCGTCCCCTTGAACGCTCTCAAGGTTTTTTATGAAAAAATACTCCTGATCGTCTTTCCACCGGTCGATATATTCTGCAATGTTGGAATTATGAATTATTTTTTCATACATTAACTCTTCTATTCTTTGAGATTGTCTCAAGTTCAGCGCGGCAACACCGAGACTGCAATCCTTGTTTTTGGGGTCGAGCATGAATTCACATATATCATTAACAATTCTCTCCGCTTCCATAGGATTGGGGTTGGTTGAATTTCCGATATTGCCTCTGCCGGGATTATACTCGCCGCCAACATCAATATGCTTAATACCCAACTCATCTGTCTTTTTTAATTGAGATGGAATAACCATTAGTTCATTTTTATAAAATTCAGCATTGGAAAATTGAATCAAGCTTTCATGTTGTGACCTATAATGGTAGAGCAAGCGTCTCCTTGAGGTGAAAGCTCCACAAGCCCGTTCAAGAATGGACTCATTTTTAATCTGCTGAACATGTTGCGGTGCAAGGTGTGAGACCATGTAGTTGGTGGGTGGCATCTGTTTTGAATCTCCCACAACCACATATTGTTTGCTTCTTAACATGGACCCGGCTGCCTCCTCAACTAGCATCTGAGAGGCTTCATCGATAACCAACAGATCAAACTCAAACTCTTTCAAGAGAAAATCTGACACGGAAGAAGGCGTCATAAGAAAACAGGGAGCAAAAGCCTGCAAGGCCTTTCCTGATTTATTCATGAGTTCACGCACGGTCACCCGAGAAGTAGGGAATTCCCCAATATGCTTGAGCAAGTTCATTCCTGTCTTTTCTCTTACTCTACGAGCTCTGTTTCCACTCAAGTCGCCTTTGGGAGGCTTGTTCTGAATCATTTTACAATACAACTTGTCCAACTCTTCTGTGGCACTCGCAAGGAGATTTCTCTTGTTCTGGATAAATTCTCCATTATAGTCCTGATACTTTGGATGATTCTTAGATAGTGAGCGTGCCAAAGACTCAAAAATTGCAACTTCAAGGGTTTTGTGCATTGAAGATTTTCTTTCCAGAACATCTCTAACAAAATCGGAAATTTGTGAGAAATAAGTTTCGAGATCCTTAATGGTGTGGTTGATTCCCACCAAATCATTAAAATGCTCACGATGTTCCCGTATCAGTCCAATTTGTTTGTGGATATCGCTAAAATCCAGTCTGGCACAATCACTTTTGCATAAATTCTCAAGTGATTTTATGTTCTCATTATCCTGTTTAAACTCTGCTGACAACTTATTAAGTTTCGATTCTATCTCTTCAACAGTTCTTTGTTCGCCTTCAATACTCGAAATTTCATTCTCAAGATTCGACATATCTTTGAAGAGTGTGTCAATTTTGTTCAAGTGCTCCACCACTTCTCCATAACCGCTGACTTCGCCGACTACCATGCTCCTTGTACGCTTTGTCGCACGGTACAAATCAGAGTAAAAGAACCATGCGACTTTTGGGAAAAAGAGTTTTGCAAACCAACTGGCTTCAGACATCAAGGTCTGTAGCTTTAAGAGTTTGTTGGGTTCGGGAATTTCACTCTTTACATAGTTTGTATCTAAAATCTTTCTGGTTTCTCTAAGTTGAAGAGCAAGAGATAGTTTCTTTTTGTTGCGTTCAATAGGTTCTTTTTGACTGGCAAGATTCTGATTCGGGGCGGACTCTACACGCTTACCAAAGTAAGAATAAAGTTTTTCTATATCAGAGAAAAAATCACCCATGTGAAATTGATCAAGCTTTGTTGTTGATTTCAGTATTTTTATCTCTTTTACTGTGTTGCGCCCTACTTTCTCAATTGCCCGATCAATGTCTTCAGCACTACTCAAAACATTCTCAATCTGCTCCCCGCTCAACTTTGTTGAATCCAACCCCATTACCGGCAAATTAGCGTCTTTAATAGATGCATAGCGAGTCATGATTTGTTGCGAATTCAATCCAGTTTCTCCAACATTATGTCTCAAAAATTCACAATATTTGTTAAGGTGATTTCTTTCTTTTTTGTATTTGTTGTATTTTCTGGTGAATTCACTTTTGGTGTCTTCAAATGACTTGCCGTTTTGAGTTCGTATAAGATTTCCTATTTTTTCAAACAAAGATTTTTTGTTTCCATACTCCGAATGTAGCGGCATGCACTTGTTGTCCAAACCTATTTGTTCCAGACGGTTGTAAACTACATTGAGTGCTGCTGTTTTCTGAGCAAGAAAAAGAACTTTTTTGTCATGATGGATAGCATTCGCCAATATGTTGACTATGGTCTGTGATTTGCCGGTTCCGGGAGGGCCTTCCAGGACAAGGTTTTTCTCCTTTGCCACATCCACTATTGATGAATATTGAGACGAGTCTGCTTTGATTGCCGTGTAGGGAACCAAAGATGTAATTTCATCACTATCAATATTGTAGCTTGGTGGAAATTCAGCCTCACCGCCATCTATTCCGGCAATTCCATAAAAATTCTCAATTTGTTCGTTTGAATATCCCTTTGGATCGAGTTCTTCAAGAGGAATACCCGTTGACTTAAAATGACCAATTGCCATGCGATGCTGAAAACTCCAACCTTCCTTGTTAAGACTTCCAAGCATTGTATCAATTTTAGCAAGGTAGTCGTGAACACCTGATTTTTCACCATCCCCGCTTACATACTGCGGAAATGTCTGTTTGATTTCTTGCTGAAATATTGGAATCAGGATGCGGTTTGTTCCGTAGTCTTTTCCCGATGCCTCAATGGAAAATTTGTTTTTAGATTCTTGTATTTCAAGCGGCACAAGAAATATGGGAGAGTTATACTCTCTTCTCTGACCACCACTTACAATTCTGTTCCACTTAAGAAAACCAACCGCCAAATAACATGTATCAATTCCCTTTTCTCTTTTGTGTTCGTCAACAGATTTGCACAATTTCTTCAGAAACTTTTGAAATCGGTCGTTAGGTATATCTGTCTGAATTTTTCCATCAATGTGGGCAGGATTTTCCTCATTTATCTTAGCATCAAGATTATATTTTCTCTCTGGGATAACTTCCTCTATCGGTGGAAGTCCTGATTTCTCCCGGGCCTTATTCTTGAATTCGCGCAGTTCTTCTTCTGGAATATCTTCTTTGTCTTTCTCGTGTTTGTTAAGAATTTCGACCAGAGACTGAGAAAAAAACATATTGTCTTCCTCATCTCTAAGATAGTCCTCATCGTCTCTAAGTGGATCTAAGACAAACGGTTTGCCACCAATCAGTCCATCAACAATAAATGTGGGCACTTCATTAATTACATTGATTACAGTTCCTGTTCCGCCCGGCATTAGTCTTTTGTTAACAAGATCATTTCCACTAATCCTGATTAAACGTTCTCTCAATTCTTCAAGAAATCTGAGTTTGTCGTCCATTGTGAAAGCGCCTACCCTTTCTTCATCTCTTCCTGATTCTTCAGCCCTGTTTTCGGTGCCTGCACAAGAACCGCCATTTTGCCTGAATGTTTGTTCTCGTACATATTTTGATGCGCAAGCGGGATGTCTTTGTATTCAAAAACCTCAGACATCACGGGGTTGATTATCCCCCTGTGAACAAGCGCGTTGGCGCGTATGCACTCAAGAGCATTGGCAAAATGCGAGCCGAGAATTTTCTTCTGGTGCATCCACAGATAACGCACGTCAAACGAACAGTCATAACCCGTTGTTCCGGCGCAAATCACAATACGCCCGAAACGGTTGCACACAAAAACACTTGTCGGAAAAGTCCCCTCGCCCGGATGCTCAAAAACAACATTGGGATTTTTCCGCTCGCCCATAATCTCCCAAATCGCCTTGCCGAATTTCTTTGTGTCTTCCATCCGCGCTTTTTTGCGCTCCGGCGTTTCGTCTTTTGAATACATCAAATCCGGGAAATCCCGCCGGTTTATCGTTCCCTTCGCGCCAAGTTCCACGCACATCTTCGCCTTCTCTTCCGAAGACACAATCGCAATACAATCTGCGCCCATCATCTTGCAAATCTGTATCGCGAAAACCCCCAGCCCCCCGGCTCCGCCCCAGATAAGGACAAGTTCTCCGGGCTCAATTTTGCACTGGGAAACAAGCATCCTGTAAGCCGTGAAATAACACAGTCCGTATGATGCCGCCGCCTCCCAGGTGAGATGCGGCGGTTTTGCGAGAATCTGCTGAGCCTGAACGCAAGTGAACTGCGCGAATGAGCCGTTGGGCGTTTCATATCCCCAAATCTGGTCTCCCGCGCTCACCATCGGGTCGTAGGTTATGAAATCGCCCGGGGTCTGCGTGCGGTTGCCGTGAGACGGGTCTTCCACATTGCAGTGGATTATAACTTCATCGCCGGGTTTCCAGCTTTTCACATTTGAGCCGACTGCCCAGACAATTCCCGCCGCGTCACTTCCGGCGATATGGAAATCCTGCTTGTGTATGTCAAGAACCGAAATCGGTTCTCCAAGCCCCGCCCAGACACCGTTAAAATTAACGCCCGCCGCCATAACCAGCACAAGAACCTCATCCGGTCCCGGTTGAGGCGTGGCAACTTCTTCCTCTTGAAACGATTTCATCGGCTCGCCGTGGCGGTCCTTGCGTATAACCCACGCTTTCATCATCTCCGGCATTTCGCCGATTTCGGGAAGCGTCCCGAGTTCAAATACTTTTGGCATATCTATTTCCTCCATTTATTTTGCAATCAAAGGTTTATGGATTGCATAGTATTGTTTCCTATCTTTCTTTTGAGAATCAAAAAACATTTCCTCAAGATGTTGCGCACTTCTGATTTCTTCTTTGATTATTTTAATTAGAGTTGCCTTTTCATAATCAGCGGGTTTGGTATTTCTCCACGAAAGCATGAAATCAAAATGCTCTCCGTGCCAAAGCAACCTTCCGGGAAGTCCTGATTGCTTAAAGTTTCCGACAAAAAAACCATATCTTAAGTGAGGGTGAACACTTTTGTGTGCTACTGCCTTTTTACTATAGGTTATGGCATCATGCGTTGTAACCTTGCCAAATTTAACTTCCACTACAACTCTTGGCTTCCAGACACGACCAACACGCTCAGAAATTAGCAAGTCCGTCCTGTACTTCTTCGGTCTTGTTAAAGGAGTACCGCTTTCTTCATACTCTCTGACTTCATGAGCGTACAACAACCCTTTTTCTTTCTCAACGGAATACTTGTTTGAAAGATTTTCTGTCAGTATATTAGCAACAATCTCTGTAAAATCTTTTTCTTTCACGCCGCGAACAACCCCGTTTTTCCCAAAATCTCTTCAATATTTCTCTTCGCATGCTCGTTTGCTTTCTCTGTTCCATCTTTCAGAACGTCATTCACATAATCCGGGCGTTTTTCAAAGTCCGCCCTTTTCTCTCTGAACGGCTCAAGCACCGCGTTTATCGCTTTTGACAACTTCATCTTCACCTCAACATCACCCACCGCGCCTTTGCGGTAGCGGTCTTTAAGGTCGTCAACCTCCGCCGTGTCGGGATTGAAAGCATCGTGATACTCAAAAACCGGATTGCCCTCAACCGTGCCGGGAATGTCCGCCCTCACCCGCTTGGGGTCAGTGTACATACCGCCAACCTTCTTGTTCACCTCTTTTTCAGAATCGGAAAGATATATGCAATTTTCAAGACTCTTGCTCATCTTGCGCTCCCCGTCCGTTCCGGTCAGACGCGAAACCTTGCTTATCACCGGCTCCGGCTCCTCAAAAGTCTCGCCGTAGAGAGAATTGAACCTGCGGGCAAGTTCACGCGTGAGTTCTATGTGGCTCAACTGGTCTTCGCCCACCGGCACACGGTTCGCCTTGAATATGAGAATGTCTGAAGCCATAAGCACCGGATAGCCGAGCAAGCCAACGGAATACGCCTCGCCAACTCCCATGTCTTGTATCTTCTCCTTCAGCGTGGGAATTCTGCCGCAGCGCGGAACGGAGCAAAGCATCGAAAGAATAATGGAAAGTTGCGATATGGCGGGAATTTGCGACTGTATGTAGAAGAACGATTTTTCAGGATCCATTCCCACCGAAAGCCAGTCTGTCACCATCTCAAGCGTGTTTTTCTCCACCTCGCGCGTTTTGTCAAAGTGGGTTGTGAGCATATGCAGGTCGGCAACGAGAAAAAAACAGGTGTACTCATCCTGAAACTTAAGACGGTTTTCAAGCGAGCCGACAAGGTGCCCCAGATGTAAGCGTCCGGTCGGCCTGTCGCCGGTTACGAGTATCGGTTTATCAGCCATTTGAAGGTCTTTATGCTACTTGACACGGGGGGAAGGTCAAAATTGCGCCTGCTTGACTTTCCACCGGTCAGCAGATTACCCTAATGTGGCTGTGGAAACACAAACCAAACAAACGGCGAAGAAGCCACTTCCGAAAATACCGGTTCTTTTGGACTGATGTCGGCTTTGTGACGGAGCCTATTCGGTTTCGTGTTCCTTCTTTATTTGTTCGTAGAGTTTCAACATGTTCGGAAAGTATCTTCTGGCATTTTCCGGTTTGTAGATTCCGGCGGGCTTTGAGTATTCCATCTCCTTTCCCAAAACAAAGGTATTAACAAGAGAAACTATTGTGCTTCCGCATTGCTCCATAATGACGGACTTATCAGTCATTCCCTGATAAACGGATAGTGAAATTGTTTCGTACTCATTCATGATTCTTGAGACATAAACCCTGTCATCTTGAGTTAATTGAGAATAGTCATAGATTCCGCCATTCCCGCTTTTTGCTTTGTCTTTGATTTTTCTCTGATATTCCCCGACAACAGGGTCAGAGGTAATTTGCCTTATTGCATCAAGTGTGTTCCGCTTCTTTGAAAACCTGATATACAGAAAACCTTCAAAAAGACCACCAACCGCAAGGACAACAGTTGCTACTGCAGTAATCGCACCAGCATTGTAATCAATCCAAGTCAACAAATTCCCAAAATCCATACTTCCGTTATAATAGCACTGCCCGCGGAGAAACCACAAGTGTCTGACAGCAAAAAGTCAAAGGTTGAAACGATAAAGGAAGACAGCGACTACCTGCGCGGAACCATCAGGGAAACGCTTGAGGGAGATGACTCTCATTTTACCGAAGGCGACTACCAACTGCTCAAATTCCACGGCATATACCAGCAAGACAACCGTGATATGCGCCAGCAACTCAAGAAAGAGGGCAAAGAGCGCGAATACATCTTTATGATTCGCACCAAAAACCCCGGCGGCGGCGAACTTGCGGCGCGCCAGTGGGAAGCACTTTGCGAAGCGTCTGACCTCTACACGGACGGCACTCTCAGAGTTACAACCCGGCAGACAATACAGTTTCACGGCATCGGGAAGGCAAACCTGAAAAAGACGATGAAGCACCTTAACGAAAACTTTGTTCCCACAAACGGCGCTTGCGGAGACGTGAACAGAAACACCGTTGCGGGACCCCTTTCAGACATAACCGGCTCTGACGCCTTCAACGCGCAGGAGCTTGCGCGCACGGTGTCTGAAAACCTTTCGTTCAAAACCGCCGCCTACTATGACGTTTGGATGGACGGCGAGATGATGACAAAAGACAAAGAGCCGCAGGGCGGTGAGGTGGAGCCGCTTTACGGAAAGGCGTATCTGCCGAGAAAGTTCAAAATCGGAATCGCAGAGGAAGGCGACAATTCCGTTGACGTCCACACAAACGACATAGGCGTGATTCCCGTTGTGAACGGCAGTCTCAAAGGGTTCAACATTCTTGTGGGCGGCGGTCTTGGAAGCCATCACAGGCAGAAAAAAACTTTTCCGCGCCTTGCCGACACTCTCGGTTTTGTGGGCGAAGACAAAATCCAGCAAACGCTCAGGGCGATACTTGAGTTTCAGAGAGACAACGGCGACAGAACAGACCGCAAACACGCGAGATTGAAATACGTTGTGGAGGAATGGGGAATTGACAAAGTGCGCGCTGAGGTTGAAAAACGCGCGGGATTTAAGATTGTCCCCGCGGCGGAGTTTTCCCTGCGCCAGCCGGACAACCACCTCGGATGGCATTCTCAGAGCGACCCTGAGATGATGTATGTGGGCATATTCGTTGAGAACGGCAGGATAAAGGACACGGAAGAAAGCCGGACGAAAACCTGCATAAGGGAGATTGTGAGGGATTTTGGCGCGGGTGTGCGGCTGACGGCGACTCAGAACATAATTCTGTCAAACATTCCGGCAGGTTCTGCGGGCGAGGTAAAAGAGCGTCTGAAATCGTGCGGCGTAAAGACGGAGGATGAGTATTCCGGGTTGCGTTTGAACTCAATGGCGTGCCCCGCGCTTCCCACTTGCGGGCTTGCGCTTGCCGAGGCGGAGAGATATATGCCGGACCTTATTTCAGAACTTGAAGAGATGGGCTACGGCGGTGAGAACATCAAGATAAGAATGAGCGGCTGCCCGAATTCGTGCTCGCGTCCGCCGGTTTCCGAGATAGGGCTGATAGGGGCGTCTCCGGGCAAATACAACGTATATCTGGGCGGCAATTTTGAGGGAACGCGCATGAACAGTCTTTACGAGGAGATGGTTCCTTCAAGCGAACTTGCGGCGAGAATCGCGAGTTTCATAGATTTTTACAAAACCGGCGGCTCCGGCGGTGAGGCGTTTGGCGATTTTTGCAACAGGGTGGGTTTTGATGAGATAAGGAAAGCAACGCGCCCGGAGGGAGTCGAACCCCCAACCTCCTGATCCGTAGTCAGACGCTCTGTCCAGTTGAGCTACGGGCGCTTGCGGAAAGGCATTTTAACAGAACCAGAGGAAATATGGAAAAGTTAGAGACGCTTCTTGACGCTGAGATTGACTCTTTTCTGTCGCGGGCGCGCGAACTGCCCGAAGTGAAGGCGCTTGTTTCGGGAAAGATGAGCAAGGCGCAATATAAAAAACTTCTCAAAACTTTCTGTCTTGTGGAAAGGATAAGCCACAGGGCGGTGAACACTGCCGCGATTTACTCGGGCGAGGGCGGAGACGCATATCTGGCGGGGCGGCTGGGTTCGTGCGCGGCGGGAGAGTTGGGGCATGCTGAGCTTGCGCTTGAAGACTTGAGGGATTTGGGCGAAAAAAACCCCGTGATACCGGATGCGGGCAAGTGGCAGGCGGAATTGCTTGAGAAGGCGCGCGCATTTCCGCCCGCGATAGTGGGACATTCATATCTGTTTGAGGGCGCTTCGGGGATTTTGTTTCAAGACGCCCGTGTGCCGAAAGGTCTGGCGGAGCGGTTTGTGGTTGTCCACGCCAAAGAAGACCCCGCTCACGCAAGGGCGATTAAGCGGACGATACGGATGATGGAAAAGGGTTTGAGCAAAAAACAGGCTGATGAGATTGTGAAATTCGCCCGCAAAAGCGGGGAAAGGTTGATGAAAATGTTTGCGGGGATGGAAAAATGACTATAAGTGTTGAATATCTTGACAAATGCATCAAGGCGCTTGAAACGGGTGTCAAATATTTGGAGCAGGGAACGGATAAAGAGTTGTATGAACTTCACCGCGCCGGATGCATAAAGGAGTTTGAACTGATTCTTGAACAGAGCGGCAGTTTGTTGAGAAAGCGTATAAGGGGCTATTTTGCCACAAACAAACAGGCGGATAATCTGACCTTCAAAGATGTGTTTCGCCATGCGGCAAAGCACGATTTGATTGACCCCGAAGCCTGCAAAAGGTGGATGAAATACCGCGACAACCGCAATGACACATCACATAATTACGGCGAAAAGTTTGCCAATGAGACCCTGAAGCTTCTGCCCGTTTTTATTGAGGACGCAAAGTCTCTTTCAAAAACTATTGGAGAGCAGGAAAAATGACTACAAGTCTGGAATTAGAGCAAAGTTACAGAGAAGACATTGAAAGTATTATCAGGCAACATTTGCCCGGTGTTGAAGTTTGGGCTTACGGAAGCAGAATAAACGGCGAGAGCCATGAAGGAAGCGACTTGGATCTTGTGCTGAGAACAAAAGACCTCAGCCCCGTTGATTATGACGACTTCCTCGCCCTCAAGGAATCCCTGACCGAGTCCTCTATCCCTTTCCTTGTTGAAGTCCGCGACTGGGCGCGGCTTCCGGAAAGTTTTCACAGTGAGATTAAAAAAGAATATGTCGTTTTTATTGAGCGATGAAAATTCTCAAAGTGAGGGATTTGACTCAGGCAACACCCCATTGGGAAGGTTCTTGCGAAGAGACTCGCAAAGACCTTTGGAGTTTGACTATCGGAGATTGCTTTAGTTCAGAGAGTATTTTACAATCAAAGTTTTTTGTACGAGGAACACTCACAAAACCTTTACCTAGGAGAATAAACAATGGCACAAATGTTTCCACTACTAACTGAAGAGCAGAAAGAAGAGAGAAGGAAAAAGGCAGTTCAAGAACAAAAATGGGGAGTCCGTGCCGAACTTGAGATATATAGCAAACTTCAAGAGTTGTCCGATGAATATACGGTTTGGTACGAAAAGGATTTAGGCTACGAAGACAACAAGAGAGAGATTGATTTTATCATTTTCCACAGATTGTACGGTTTATGGGTAATAGAAACCAAAGATTGGAATTTAAGTACTATCAGGGAATGGGATGATAGTGAATGTAAGATAGAAACTCCGAATGGTGAAAGATCTCTAATGATTGACAGAAAAACTGTTGTATATCAACAGTAAAAATCTGGCGGAAAATTTTATAATGTGGCTCAAATTAAAAAATAACCTGTACTCAATCAAAACATTTTGGGCCATGCAAAACTGGTTTAATAACAAAGTTATTGGTTGGTTTTGGAAGACTGCATACAAAATTAGTTACAGTTTCACTCAACTCAATGAAAAAAGTCAAATCTTTTGCCTTACATTACCGTCTTTTCTCAGACTCATATTATGCTCAGCGTTTATAGTTTGCATCTTGATTTTTATTGGAAAATATGAGTATTACCTTCCAGTAGGACTTCAAAAAGATTCTGGTGTTAACGCCGAACATTTTCTAATCGGCATAGCGAGCATATCCGGAATATTCCTTGGCTTATATTTTACTGCCATTTCAAGCATTACGAGCAACTACCTGCTACGTGCACCTCAAAATGTCAAAAACTTCTTTCTTTTTGATCCGCGAGGAAGGCAGTATGTTCAAATAATAAAAATTACTGCGGTAACCAGTATCTTTTGCATTGTAGCGTCAAAACTTAATGTTCTGCAAGTTGGTCCGCCAGTATTGATATTGCTTTCTATCTTTACTATTTACATTGTGTCTCGATTGTGGGGTGTAGGAGTTGATACATTTAATGCATTAGAACCGCAGAATGCTTTGCGCTGGATTACCAGAGACATCTTTCATTCTATTAAAAATGTCACACCTTCAAGCTTTCAATGGAAACAACCTGCAATACAACATCATCACAGAAAACTTACAATGGCAAAGATTGACCTTGCAAAAAATTTAATTTTATTTGGAAACGAAGAGATGAAAATCTCCAACGATCAATTAATTGCCACACTAATACATTTGAGTAGGGTGTTATACCACTACCCTGATTTCAGAAAACAAATTCCAACAAACAGTTTTTGGTACGAAGCAAAGATTCAATTTCAAGATTGGGATATCTCCACATCCTTTGAAATACTAATCGCCTTACAAACAGGAACACCTCTCAGTCCAAAGACTACAAAAAATTATATATGGCTCGAAGAGAAAATCCTTGATATTGTAGTAACAGTTCTCAACAACTTCTCCGAGAAAAAAGAGCACGAGATGTTTTTAGAAGGCTACGGTATTTTTGTAAATGTTGTAGAAAAATATGGAAAATCTTTTGATAAAGAAAGCATTCAAGTATTTTTTGACAATCTAGACAACAATGCCGGAGAATTTATATATTCAGACAATACAGGCAAAAACCTTAAGCAAACAGAAACGAGTAAAGTAGCCCTTGCAGATACGCAGGGAAGGTTAGGCATTACACCCCTTATGGGATTGCTAAGCCACCTTGCAAACCATGGCAATATTGAACAAGTAATTACAAATATCAAATGGGATAACCGAAGCAGTATATACAGGTCAGGGTTACCTTATGCGATTCTAGCAGAAATAGAGATTCTTTCTGAACAATTGAGAAATGAAAAAATGATTGAGGGATACTATGTATCTACACAATGGTATATAAAAATGCTCTGCGTGCAGAAATATTTATTCTGCCTCCAACAATATTTTGAATACTTGAAATCACTACATGCTGATTTCTTTCAGACAAAGGTTGACGAGTTAATTAAACATCAACAATGGATTGCTGCGGCTCAATTAATGACAAGATGGACGGAATTTTCTAGTAAATATTCTCATCTTGTCAATTCCATGCATAAACATTTTGAAGACTTATCAAAGTTTAGGTATGTCAAAGACTTGACTTGGCCAGAATTTGATATAAACAATGAAGTCCAAATTGCATCTACGAGAAAAAAAGAAATATCAGATTGTTTCATACAGTTACTACCTGAAATTGAGAAAATAGAGAAAAGAGATTACTTACCTGACTATTTTGGGCAAGCAATGGTTTCTGGATTTGAGGCATGCTATGAATCCTGTGAAGAAAATGATGTAGAACGACTTAAACGAATACTCCCAATAGTTTTCTCTATGTCTTCCTCTGCCTGTAAAAGAACACTCCAAAAAGTCCAAAATTGGAACAACGAAGAAAGCAAGTATATTTATGCTACAGAACCAATAATTAATCTTGTTGAGCTCAGCGGCTACATAAAATTATACGCAGAATTATACCAAAACTCTGAATTATGGGAAGTCATCAAAAAGTGTTGGGTTTTGTATTTTCAAATACCAGAGATAGATACCAAAACAATGATTAAAGCCTTAGCAGAAATAACTAATAATTGCAACATGAATTTGATAGCCAGACCACAACAAGAACTAAGAGCGCAATGGAAACAATCTTTCTGTGAAGTATTACAAAAGAAAGGTCTGATATCCATACCTTCGGATCACAACATCTTCGGCTTTTCAGATGAAAAAACAACATCTAAACACCCAAGTTCATTAATTAGAGTTGTAAGTCCTTTGCACGGATCGTTCGGGATTACTTTAGGACAGGAAGTATTCATAATGACATATCTTTCAAACCACAAAGATGCAGAAGAGGTAGAATTCTTCAACAAAGTTCCCCTTAAAGAACTTATCCACAGAGAAGAAGAGAAAAATGGCAATCAACAACAAAACAATGAATAATTCCATTAAACAACTTGGGAGCAGAATCCAATCTTTCTTGAAAGATCCTTTTTTTCTAAGGCGTTGGGATATTTCGCAGAGTCACAATAATGACTACAAGTATACTTCTGTATACATAGGTCGACATGACAGAAAAGCAACAGACATTAATTTCCATGCCCAGAGGTTCATTGAAGATATGTGCAATGGACTAATGCCCTTTACTTTCAACAAGGAAAGTAGAGAAAAATACCCAGCAACTACCAATCCTCCCTCAAAAGAGAAAGAATTTCTTATTGCTAATGGAATAAGAAAAGATGAATACACCGGAACTCTTGAGGATGAGCTCTGTGATTTTGTTAGACTTACGGCAAAAAATTTGCTTACTCACGGAGTTGCCATTTACGAAATCGGCTATAAAAAAGATAAAAACAACAAAATAGACAAATTTAGATTGAAACCAATACTTCCATTTAGATTAATGAGATTCATGAACAACTACTATCAATTTGTCCTCTGGAAAGATGCAAAAAGATTAAGTACTAAAGTGCAAATTCTGAAGATACCAGCCCAAAATGTCTTGCGCATAGACTTTCCGAACAGTTACGGTGGAAAAAGAAAACTTTTAAGATCTATAAAACGTATTGCATACTTGAGCAAGCAGAGAACCCCAAAATTCTCGACGCAAAACATAAGATTCAATATGAATGATTATTTTCAAACACGACATCTGGAAATGGCTAAAATAACAAGGGGATTTGGATGGGACAATCTTTTATATCCTAATAGCCTTACTGAATACTACACTATTTCATTATTCCTCAAGAAGAAAAAGTTTGAGGCAACAATCAGAAATTTGATAATTTCCAACCTTAATGAGGTGTTAAGTAGAAAGCCTCTTGACTTAAACGTAGAAGTGACAATGAAAAACTTGTTTACTGTTGAAGATGTAGATGAGCAACAGAAAAAATTGGAAAGTGGCAACATAAAATTTATTGACATACTCAACTCTCTAAAAATATAAATTTTCAAGGTTCTATCCTACAACCCTTTTTTAGACTCTGCGACTTTAAACATCATGATTTCAACTCTTCTCATTCCCCAATTTCCTCAACAAACAGAAAACCAACCCACCACTCTACTCTACCCCAACCCCCTTCAAATACCTCTTAACCCTCTCTCCGTCCTCACTTTCCTTATCCCCTTTGAAATACAGTTCAATAAACTCCACTTTCTCCTCAACCTCAACATACGCATAGATGATACGAAGCGATGACCCTTTCAGATACCTGCATGATAAACGCGCCTTTACGATACTCACATCCCCGGCATACAAAATCTTGAAATGCTTGCGCCCATTCCCAAGCGGGGCAACGGAAACAACCTTACGAAATTCTTCCATATCATCAGCAAGAGACTTGTATTTCTTTGCAAGCCGCCGGAACTCCTTACGAAATTCCGGCAGTTCTCTAAAGTTCATCGTCGCCGTAATCTCTCACGGAATACTTTTCATCACGGTAAAAAACGCTCTCATAAGATATCTGCTCGCCGTCTCCGGCAGTTTTCCAAGGGATATCACCGTGCGAGTAATGCGCCATCTCTGTTGCGCTTTTGTCGGAAAGGCGGGTGAGAACATCGTCAATATGCTTAACTTCCCGCCCCGAAAGAATACTGAGGTCGGGGCGTTTGAGCGCAAGGTATTTCTTCTGGGTTTTACCGAAATAACTCACCTTCACTTTTTTCACCTCACCCTCTTTTGCCATCTCCCCTACTATCTTTGTAAAACCAGCCGATGTGGGACCGTGCGTGTTCTTTATGTAGGTCGCCCCCATCAGGCTTTCCTCAAACTTCTCGTAGTAATCAAAATCAATGAAATACAAAAGTTTATGCAAAACGGTCTCCCCGACATTCGGCTTACTGCCAACCTCGCAAAGCACATAGAGCAAAACCTGTTTGAATTTTTCAGCGTTCTGCCGGGTAACGCGAATCTGCGCCCCGTATTCATGCGCATCCTCAGATTCCTCAACAATAAACTTCGGCTCCGTCTCCTTCTGCGCGATTAAACTCTCTACCGGCATACCGAAAACCCCGGCAATCTTCCCCGCTTCGGCAAGCGTAATATCGCGTTTGCCGCTCTCTATCTGGCTGTAAGTCTGTCGGGTTATCCCCACCTCAGACGCAACCTGCCCCTGAGTCATATCCCTCTTAACCCTCTGCTCTTTTATAAATTCAGCAACCATTGCCCACTCCGTAAAACATTATCGGAACAATGGAAATGTAGATGATGTTAAAAATTATGTCAACGGCAATGTTAAAAAATACAAACACGCCCTTACATGGCAACACTTCGAAATCTATTGGCGGGAAATGTGCGGAGGGCGAGGGATTCGAACCCCCAAGTCCGTGAGGACGCCTGTTTTCAAGACAGGTGCATTAGCCGTTCTGCCAGCCCTCCAGAGTGGAAACTATACGCGCTTTGCGGAAAATGTCAGACCGGCGCGGGGGACTTGGCTTCCTCTTTAAGCATCGGAAGATACTTGCCGCCAAGCATTATACTGCCCGCGCCCGCGCCGCTTAACAGCCTGTCAACCATATACTCCCTGTCCGCGCCCACTATGTTCACGCCGTGGTCGCTCTCAACCAGGCAGAGAAGCTTCATGCCGCTGTCCGCCGCTGAACTGTCCGCCGCTTTGTAAACTGCGGCGTAATTAAGCAAAGCCGCCTCAACCGTTCCGCACGGAAGTGACGGATTGTCTGCGCCTTCACAAACCTCTCCGTTCTCAAACCACTTGGGAGACGGATAGCCGTGAAAATGCAGTATGGACATCCCCTCCTTCTCAACCATCTCGGGCATGTAAAGGGCGAAGGAAAACGCCTGCGCCAGAATTACAAAAGTGTCAAAAGACGGGCGTATGTCGCGGCGCGAAAGGTCGGTTCCGGCGGGTATCTGAAGGTGAAGCTGTCCGTTGATAATCCCTATCCGCACAATATCCGTCATCGGGTCAAGATCGGTTTTGTCGCAACCCGAACGCGAAGTTACCGTCCACAGGTCGGGTATCTGCCTGAAAAACTCGCCGCCCGCAAAACGGAGCCGGATATACCACCTGCCGGCGGGAGACTCTCTGACGTCCGTAAGCCCCTTTACCGGTGCAAATCCGTTCCATTCCGCCTCCGTCACATCTCTCTCCCCCGTGTACACGGGAGGCTCCATAATCGCTATAAACCCGTACGAAACACCCGTTCTGCCGTCAAGTATGTTGCTGAGCACATCGCGGTGCGAGGCGCGCCGTATCCGCTCGCTGAACCTGTAACCCTTAGGGAAAAGCCCGGTCGGTTTCACCATTCTGCCGAGCGCGGCAAGGGCGGAGGTGTTTCCGTTCAAAGACGGGTCAAAATCCGTTATCTTGAATCTGCTCAAAATGGGCGGCTTTATCGGCGCGTATATCTTCGGCACAAGAGAGTTGAGAACAAAACCGTCAAGCTGTTCATGCCCGTAAACCGAGTCGGAAAGATTCATGTTGATGATGGCAAAATTCTTGTCGGAAACACCGATAACAATCTCAGACATCGTTCCTATCAGGTGGCTCAGCCCTATCTCTATCTTTATGTCATAAGTCGTTTCTGAGTCTTCAAACTCGCGCTCAAGAGGCACTATCGTTATAACCTGAGTGCTGAAAGGGTCTTGAATGTATTTCTGCGTAAAATCGTCCGCCCAGCCGCTTATCTTGAGTATCTCCATCACAGACCTTCCGGGCTTTCTCACAAATCCGTAGATGCTCTCTGCAACCGCGCTGAGCAATCGCCGCAGAGCGGAGGGATTGCGCTTTATATCCACAACGGCGTTTATCTCCCTCTTCACCCTTCGTATCTTGAACACGCGGGAGAAGATGCCGAAAGCGTCATCCTGAACAGTCGCGTCATGCCACGGCACAACCGTTACTCCGAGCCGCTCGAGACTGCTTCTGAGACTGTCTGAAAAAGAGCGGAGATTTGTGTTTGGATACCTTTTCGGAACGGGGCGGAAAGCCACCTTCACATTTGCCGCCATCTCGCAAGGGTCGGTCGGGTTCGAGAGATGCCGCAGGCGCGGCATTCCCGTAAGAGAAACTATTGTTTTAAGGTCAAGGTCGGCTATTTTGCCCATTTCAACTCCAGGTTAATTAACTCCGGCTTCACTGCCCGGCGGTCGCCTCGCTCTCAAGGCGTTTTTCCACCTCTTCAAGCATCGCGCCCCGAACGGCGTGTCCTATCTCTTCCATCCCCTCTCTGCCCGGCGAGTAATCCGAAGGGCGAAACGGGGGCAGAAACTCTACCGTCATCTCCCCGCCCGTGCTCACAAACTGCCCGCTCTTCTTTTTCACGTTCTTTCCTCCCCAGATTATCATCGGAACCACCGGAACACCGGACAATCCGGCAAGCATAAATCCGCCCTTTTTGAAGTCAAGAAGCCGTCCGCTTTCACTGCGCGTGCCCTCAGGGGCAAGCACAACCGAGTGCCCCTTCCGGCGTATTCCGCGCGCCATCGCTTTCAACTGCTTTGAATCGCCGCTCCCTCCGTCACGCGACACAAAATAGTGTCCGGCAGCCTGTGAAACCCAGCCGACAAAGGGAATCTTCGCAACTTCTTCTTTCATAACAAGTTTGTAGTCGCACCGCTCAACCGGCAGAGAAGCAACAAGCGCCGGGATGTCGAGAGAACTTTGATGATTGTACATTATAACAGACGTTTCGTGCGGAACATTTTCAACCCCCCGCACCTCAAGCGACACTCCGCAACACATAAGCACGGCTTTTCCCCACGGGCGGACGGCGCCGCGTATAACAAACCCCGGAGCCAGAAAAGACAAAATCAAACCCGCGATTCCAAACACAAAAGTCGCAACCGCTGAAAATATTAAGGCGAAGACGCTCTTTATCATCCGCTGTGTAGATTACACCCGCCGCCGCGCCGTTTCAAGAAAGAAAACCCTCAGGCGAAAGCACTCTCAGCGCGCCCTTGCGGACAGAAACCTCATGCCTTCCCGCTTTCAGAACAAATGGCTCTCCGTCCATATGGGCGGGAAGGTCTCTTGAGGTTTCAAACTCCGCCCTTTCGGTCTGAATTCTCTCCATCCATCCGCCGCCCCCGCCGCCCGCGGCAACAGAAAGAAGGCGCGCAATCCTCACCGGGGCGCGCATGTCAAAGGCAAAATGGAAATCAAGAAGCCCGTCATCGGGCTTTGCCGAAGGAGAAATTTTGAAACCCCCTTGGCTCGCCCCGTTTGAAACGCCCATAAAAAGACACCGCCCCTCCACATTGCGCCCTGAAGCAGTCGCCATTGCGGGAAAACCCTCAAACGAGAACGCCTGCGCGACTGCGGCGGCAAGGTATCCGGCAAAACCGCCTAAAAATCTGTAGCGGGGAAAACAGTCCGCTATCGCCCCGTCCATCCCTATGCCCAGCCCGTTTATGAACATCTTTCCGTCAAGTGTGCCGGCGTCAACGTTCATGCATTTGCCCGTAATGGCGGTTTCAAGCGCGGCGGAAAGAGAGGGGGGAATGGAGCACGCGGAGGGAAAATCGTTTCCGCTTCCGCGAGGGATGATTGCGAATTTCACATGAGTTCCGGCAACTTGCGCCGCAATCTCGCTTGAAGTTCCGTCTCCCCCCACAGACACGATGGTGGAAAAGCCCTCTCTCACCCCTTGGGCGGCGATAATGCCGGCGTCTCCGGGGGCGGTGGTGGGGCGAATCTCAAAACCCACGTCTTTTGAGTGGCAGAAAACCGATATTGTGTCGTCAATGCCGCCGCCTCTGCGGTTTCCGGAAGCGGGGTTGACTATAAAAAGATGGGATAGAGAGTTTGCCGTCACAGTTGAACTATAACAGAAAGGCACTTGATAAAAACTCCGCTCTTGTGTAGAAATATGCCTTGCGCTCCGCCTCCCGCGGACGCGCCGTGAGGGAGAACTTAATGAGTGAAGAGACACAGGAAATACAAAGCGGCGGCGAGGAGCTGAAAATGAAACAGCTTCTTGAGGCCGGAGCGCATTTCGGGCACCAGAAAAGCTACCGCAACCCCAAGATGGAGCCCTACATTTTTGATGTTCGCAACGGGGTTCACATAATAGATTTGCAGAAAACCGTGGAACTTTTCAAAGTTGCCTACGAGTTTATTTTCAGCCTTATTTCAAAGGGCGGCGTCATTCTGTTCGTGGGAACAAAACAGCAGGCAAGCGGAATTATCAAAGAAGAGGCGGAACGCTGTTCCATGCCGTATGTGAATATGCGCTGGCTCGGCGGAACGCTTACAAACTTCAGCACAATCCGCTCGCGCCTCCAGTACATGGAAAGCCTCAGACAGCTTGAAGAGGAAAAAAAGATAGATCTTCTGCCCAACAAGGAAGCCATAAGACTGAGAAAAGAAGAAGCCAAACTGTCGGGGCTTCTGGGCGGTCTCTGCTCTATGAAGAAACTTCCCGATGCGGTGCTTATTGTTGACACGCACAAAGAGGTGAACGCTTTCAAAGAGGCGAAAAAACTGGGCATTCCCATCGTGGGGCTTGTGGACACAAACTGCGACCCTACGGGAGTTGACTACATCATTCCGACAAACGATGACGCGATGAGAGCGATAAAACTGTTCGCCTCAAAAGTGGCGGACGCTTGTGTTGAAGGGGCGAAAGCGTATGCGGAAACCGTGAAAGACATGCCCGAAGACCAGCGCAGAGAGCAGGAAGAGGAGACAGACGGACCCATAGTTGAGAAGAAGATGTACGTGTTCAGGAAGTTCGGCGAAGAAGAGGAAGACGAAGGCGGCGAGAAGGCAGCCGCAAGCGCGCCTCCCGCTGAGACGGCACAAACCCCTGAAAATGCCGGAAAGGCAAAAGAAGCCGCGCCTGAGGGCAAGGCGGAGAACGGTGAAGGCGGGGAAACTGAAGAGAGCGGTGAACAAAGCGGAGAGAGCGGGAAGGAGAAAGAGGAGTAATGGCGGACGTTACCTCAACAATGGTCAGAGAGGCGAGAGACCGCACGGGAGCCTCTTTTATAGACTGCAAAAAGGCGCTTGAAGAGTCCGGCGGCGACATGGACAAGGCGCTTGACATCCTCAAGATAAAGGGCGCGGGCAAGGCGGGAAAGAAAGCGGGCAGAGAAACTCCCGAAGGGATTGTAACCTCTTACATTCACCCGGGCGGCAAGATAGGCGTTATGCTTGAAATCAACTGCGAGACTGATTTTGTTGCGCGAAACGAGGAGTTTGAAAACCTTTCAAAAGAGATAACGATGCAGATAGCGGCAACGGGTCCTCTCTACACACGCAGGGAGGAAATCCCTGAGAATGTTCTTGAGAAAGAGAAGGAGATTATCCGCGCCCGCGCGAAGGAATCCGGCAAGCCGGACAAGATAATGGACAAGATAATTGACGGCGGAATTGAGAAGTTCTACAAAGAGGTATGCCTTCTTGAGCAGGAATACATAAGAGAGCCGAAAACAAAAATTCAAGACCTTGTATCGTCTGTCATATCAAAAACGGGCGAAAACATAGTGGTCAGAAGATTCACCCGGTTTCAACTCGGAGAGTCCGCTGACTGA
This sequence comes from Thermodesulfobacteriota bacterium, assembly GCA_965226585.1. GTDB lineage: Bacteria > Desulfobacterota_D > UBA1144 > Nemesobacterales > Mycalebacteriaceae > Mycalebacterium. The sequence continues at coordinate 1,451,081 of OZ245366.1, forward strand.
ACTCATTTGAGATGCCGCCTACCCGCAAAAAAAAGAAAAAAAAGGTTTACAACAGAATTCTCCTGAAAATCGGTGGAGAAGCCCTTCAGGGCAAAGATGAATTTGGTATAGACATTGCCGCTCTGGACAATGTGTCGGTACAGCTCAAGAAGTTGACTTCTCTGGGCGTTGACATAGCCCTTGTAATTGGGGGCGGAAACTTTTTCAGGGGCAATTCCAACCACGCGCGCGGCATGGACAGGTCAACGGCGGACTACATGGGAATGCTTGCGACCGTGATAAACGCCATCGCGCTTCAGGATTCTCTTGAAAGGCAGGGAGTTGACACGAGGGTTCAGAGCGGGCTTGAAATCAAGCAGGTAGCCGAGCCGTTCATCAAGCGGCGGGCTTTGCGGCACATTGAGAAAGGCAGGGTTGTAATTTTTGCCGCCGGAACGGGAAATCCGTTTTTCACAACAGACACGGCGGCGTCTTTGCGGGCGCTTCAAATCGGGGCGGACGCGGTTTTGAAAGGCACAAAGGTTGACGGCATATACGACAAAGACCCGAAAAAGCATTCAGACGCCACCATGTTCAGCGAACTCACCTACATGGAGGTGATTCAGAAGGAGCTTGACGTGATGGACACGACCGCCATATCGCTTTGTATGCAGAGCGGGATACCGATAGTGGTTTTCAATCTGTTCAAGCCGGGCAATATGGAGAAGGTTATTCGCGGCGAGAAGATAGGAACAAAGGTTTGGAGTGGAAAGCAGTGAGCGAGGCGACTGAAAGCATAAAGAGTCAGACTGCTGAGAGGATGGGCAAAACCGTTTCCGCGTTAGAGGTGGAGATGGCAAAGTTGAGAACGGGAAAGGCGTCCACGGGTTTGATAGAGACGCTTGAGATTGATTATCACGGGGCGAAGATGCCGCTTAATCAGGTGGCGGGTTTAACCGTGCCGGATCCGCAAACGGTTTTGATACAGCCGTGGGATGAGACGGTGATTGCGGACATAGAGAAGGCGATAAATCAGTCTGACCTTGGAATTGCGCCCGCAAGAGACGGGAAGATGATACGGATATCCATTCCGCCGCTGAGTGAAGACAGGAGAAAGGAGTTTGTAAAGATTGCGAACAGAATAGCCGAAGACCACCGCGTTTCCGTCAGGCAGACAAGGAAAGACCTCAACACGAAGGTAAAGGCGATGGAGAAAGAGGGTGAATTGTCTGAAGATGAAAGCAAAAAGACCCAGACGGACATTCAGAAAGCCACTGATGAGTTTATTGGAAAGATAAACTCAATGCTTGGGAAGAAAGAGAAAGAGATTTTAGAGATTTAGGCGGTAAAAACGCCACCCCGTAAAATAAGGGTTTTTTGAACCTGCACCTTGAAAATTGTACAAGTGAGTGTTCAATTTTCAAGGTTGTTTGATGGGCGAGTCTCCTACCAGATTTCCTTTCCGACTGCGGAATCTATACCCATTTCGGCGTGAATGTTTTCTTTGGTAACGCCTTTCAGCAACTGTGAGAGAGTGAATTTGCCGTTCAGGGGAGCAATAAGCAATTTGTCACCACACAAACTAATTTCAACAGAGGAACCCTGCTTTAAGTTTGCTTCATCGGCAAAGACCTTTGGAATGCGCAACGCCAAACTGTTTCCCCACTTTTGAATATGTGTTTTCATATATCACAGCCTCTTTTTATACGAGTATACACACCGTTTAGTTACGTCAAGTTGGATTTTCTATTTTCACGAACTCAAAATAACCTCTTTTCAAGAGATTTTCCCGTGCGTTTTCAGCATGCTCTTGCACATTGATATCTTCACTTTTAAGTCCAGACTGTATTATCAGTTTGGCTTCTTCTTGTCGAACGTAGTAAGTGTCATCCATCTTGGATGTTAAAGCAGAGAAACATTCAACTACCAAAGCAGGATTGTTTTCTAACATCGTACATAGAGATTCTGTGAAAGTTGAGAATTGATAATCTCTAAAGGACTTAACGACACCTGCAATTTTTAATAAAGATTCAAGCTTCCACTTGGCAGGGAAGCATTCAGATTTCATCCAGAAAACAAACTCTTGCAATTCATCACTATTTTCTGAATCAAAACGCCAATTGAAAAATTGAATTATTCTCTCTTTCAATTCTCCATCAATATCCTGCTCTTTGCTGTTTTTCAGTAAGTGTCCCACATGATTAAATAAACCTGCCCAATAATGTTTTTTTCCTTTAGTTAGATGGTAATACCGCCTCAACAAACTTATATCATCTGCAAGATTATCTAATCCCCACAAATAGTAGTGAAACAGATGCTGTCCAAGATTGTCAATCACATCATTTCCATGAAATTCTTTTTCTAATTGAAACTCATCAATACCATCAAGGGCAAATTGTATATCCTCTTTGAAAAGTTGGAAAATGGGTTCGTAGGGGCTGGTATAATAGAGAAAAAATCTGAATGCTTCTACCCACTTGAGAGGCTCATAACGCGGAAAGAAAAACTCTTTATGCTGAGTTGCCCATTGTTTATCCAGCCCATAAATTCTTAAATAGTTTGCCCCAATGATTGCGTATTCAGGTAGCGTCAAGTGATAATCACACTCTGGAGACATGCGCTTTTCAAGAATGTCTACAACCTCACAAACTTTAACTTCATCTCCACCTTCTAAATTCCTCCTGACCCAATAACCAAAATTGACTAGATTTTCTAATGAACTGCTACGAGTATTGTTGATTGCTTCCGCAAACTGGTTATTTCCATCTACTAAAACCTTGTGTCCGGTATCTAGTCTCCAGTCGTGTTGTGTACAGAGCATATCCAACAATTTGGCGATGCTTTCGCGTTCGGTGATTGGAACATTATTCTCCTTTTTCAAGCAATCTCCTATAAAGTCACTAACAGCACGACGGGGAAGCACCCAATTTACACTCTCTCCTGACTCGTCACTAAAGGCAAAACCACTTTTTTCCTTTTGGCTCGGATGGGACATTATCCATTCGCAAATCTGGAAACAATTTCCAATATTTGTGAGATTTCCCTCTTTAAGTTGAGCTTGAAACGCCTGAATCATTGAGCGGACATAAATTGGGCGTTTGATTTTTCTGCAAGCATCTACCCAAAACTGAAAACGCACACTATCCTGAAGAATTACATTCTGAAACAATAATTGGAATTCATCTGCAAGTCCCCTTATGCCGACAATAACAAATGGTTCTTCCCTTTCTGTATCCTTATACTGAAGGTTGTTGAGTCTTTGTAACAGTTCTTCATCTGGCAAACTCACAAGGGTCTCTTGAGGCAGAGGGCTTTTATAAGAAACCGCACCAGACCTAACTCCGGGACGAATATAGTCTTCATCTGCAATGGGTTTTGTACTCTTTGAATCTAATTCTTGAAGGCGTTTTTTATACTTGCCAAACAAAACCGATGCAAAAGGTGCAAGCTGGAGGTGATGAAAATGTTCTTGGTATTCAAGAAACTTGTTCTCGTTATAATCGCCTAATTGATCGTTTTTAGGTGGACCCTCTACAATCTTTTTGAAAATCATTTCTCGTTCTTCTCTGGTCAACAAATCATCCTTGAAATACTCACACGCACTACGAATCAATCTGTAAAACTCAAAAGAATATTTCCTCTTCCCATAACATTCACTTGGAAAAACAATATCGCGAATCCACGGTTTTGTTTGTTCATTCACATTTAGAGCATATAAATGTTGACGAAGACGTTTGAATACTTCCCATCGATTTCTTCTTAATGTTTTATCTAGTTTTTCTACTATATCTGGAGATGTCTTTTCATAGACTTTTTCACATGCATATGTGAGAGCATGAACAATACCTTGCTTGGGTTCTTCATAATCACCTTTCTCATGAGTCAGATTTCTACACCAAATCCTTGACCAATCATGACCTTCCCGTTCATTTAATTCATCTTTGTGGACAGTCATTTCTATCATTCTGCTTACTTCATTAGCCAAGAGAAGTGCAACTTCATAAGGTTCTTTATCTGCAAGACAAACAACTCCTTTAAGCATTCGACTATATTCTCTCTCATCAGCAAAAATTTTTTGCTTTGGTTCTAGGGAGGTGTCGTAGGCATCTGATTTTTCTTTACGTCTTTTTTCTTTTTGGCTTTCTAGGGGGTCAGGGGAGAATCTGATGATATCCCTCACGAAACTCAACGCTTCTTGAATACAATCTTCTTGCAACCAGTGTATTAAGAGATCCGAACATCTTTTCCCCGGCAATATACCGTATTTAGTCTCAAAATATTCGAAAATCTTCGGTTGTAATTTTACAGAACACTCCCCTTTGATTTTTAGCGCAATATCAATAATATCTTCATAGACTCTTGAGTTATCAGATGGAGGAATTTCCAACAAGATAGCAACCACTTCATCTGGATTGCTATCTGCTACATTTTTTAAATATCTCAGTTCCGGCCAATAAGGTAACTGAACACTACTACCATCTGACAATTCCCGTATTGGTGGAGGAGAGCTAAAATACTTTCCTTCTTTCAAAGGTTTGATCAAAGAAGAATTTTTCAATCTGGAGAAAAAATACTGACGGTCTACTTTCTTCACACAAGATAAAACTTCTCTTATGATTTCATTTGGTAGTTTTGTCCAAGATTTGTTGACTTCATCCAAAATTTCATCTATACGCCTCAACCTTGTATATTGTTTGCTGGCTGCTGCGTACAAGCAGTCCTCTAACATTTTAAAATGTTTTTCCACTTCACAATCAACACCTTCTTCAAATTGTACTTTACTGAGATGGGTATGTTTCAAAAACCACTGCTTTGCTTCCTTCCAATCTGAGTAAAAGTTTTTCGGTATCTCGTTGGCATCATAATCGAGCAAATATAGGAAGTATAGTTCCATTTTCTCTTTACTGCTCTTACGCCCCTGCCTGTGTTTGCTAATAATATTTTCAATTGTTTTGCAAACATTGCCAGACATAATCCCTTCTCTATTTTCATTTGCAAATTCATTTTCATTTTTCTCAAGTTCACAATCCCAGATTTTCTCTAAATTATCTATTAATTGTTTGTATTCAACCCTTTCCCATCCTTTTATTCCGGCAAGGTGGACAGGAAGAATATTCATCAAATCCCTTCCAGCATGAGAAACGAAAGTTATATATCCATCTGATTTATCCGCGAGAAGGATAACAGCACCTTTGTAAGCATCAGCAAAAACTGAAAGATTTGGGTCATCTCGCAACCACTTGAATACAACGCTCTGTTTTTCGGTTAAACCTCTCTTCATCTAGCTCTCTCAACCCCTCCCACACACTCTTTCAGCCCCATTTTACCTATTGTATAAACCATTTTGCTATTTTCCGCTCCCACGAAGTTAATTCTACATTCTCCTACACTCTTTACAATTTGCCAACAAACTCCATTGCGCACAACTCGTTCATCTGCTCTCTGACTAACTATAATACCCTAAAGACACTTTCGACAGGAAAAGAATCAGGATGTTCATTCTCGGATTGTTGTAAATAAGAATGGTTAAAGGTTTGTCTAATTACATAAGGCTCATATAATGACTCTTCACTTCCATTCCTTTCGGTTTTATCCTCTAAAATCTCTTTAATAAATGCAGACTTGCCAGTCAAGCGAACCCTTTTATCTTCACCCGGCTTGGCGGAAAACTTATCTCTTGAAGGAGTAAGAAGGAAAACTCCTCTCCGCGCTCGCGTAACCGCAACATAAAAAAGTCGTCTTTCTTCCGCATTGGGAAAATCTGTATCCCCTCCAAGTATCATTTTCAGAACAGGGTCATTCTGTATTCCCGATGGGAATCCGTAGCCACTAATATCAAATTTATTACCAAGTATCACAACCCAATCTGCTTCTCTGCCTTTGGAACTGTGAATAGTGCTGAATTCAACGTCAAGACCTTGTTCCTTGGCTTTTTCATGCAATTTCTGCCAATGTGTGGGTTTGTTACTTTTGTCGTAGCGCCCCAAAACCAGACAACTCCTGCCATCATCAGAGCTTTGACGGAGAATGAAATCAAAAACATCCGTCAGTATTTGATTAGGTCTCCACGAATCATAACTAACAATTCTTATTGGTCTTGCCTTTTCATCAGATTGTACTGTAGAAGAAATATCCTTCTGTAGTTGCGCCTTATTCCTTGTAATAAAAATCCTGCTGAAATCACTTATCTTTTGAGAGAAACGAAATGTCTTATTCAAGTCTGTACGTTGCATGGCACCAACATAGTCCTCAAAATGCGTAATCAAGTTGATATTTGCGCCCTGGAATGAGTAGATGGATTGCCAATCATCTCCAACACAGAATAGTCTCGCACCTTTTACTTGTTTGCGTAATGCCAACAAAAGACGCAACTTACTAAGTGTCATGTCTTGGTATTCATCCACTAAAATATATTTAAACTTAGATTTCCATTCACCCTGCTCTATATATTGCCTGCCAAGAGCAATCATATCCGTATAGTCAATCTCATTATTTCTACTAAGTTGTTTTTCATAACATTCTCTAAACAAACTAAACAAATCTATAAATACTCGATCCCTTTTCGACTCCGCCCGAGATTGGAGGTCAAAATTAGAAATTGAATTTTCTCTACACAAAGAAAGGAATTGATCTATCAATTTTATAAAATTGGAGATGGGCGCATATTTTTCACCTATAAGTTTGCCTATATGTTCTTTTGAAAGGAGGGTTTTCTCAACCCCATACTGGGAAAGTTTCTCCTCCAACGCTTCTGTTAAAGCACCCGCCCTCGTCGCCTCATAACTATATGTCTCAACAAGGGTAGTATTGTTTTGCCGATGCATTTCTCTTTTCCAACGAATTCCTTCATTGTAAATTTTCTTATCAACCCAAGGAGCCGTGTTCCCTTTCTCATCTATGCCAAAATGTTCAATCCACAAGTCGTAATCCGGCAAATAAAAATCCGGCTGATATACAGAATCACTATGAGGATATAACTCTTCGTATTTCCAATTTATTCCATTCAAAATTAACCAATTTGCTATTTGAACTTCTTGATGGCTCCTGAGCTCTACTCCGTCAATACTTTGCAATCCGGCATACTGAATATTTTCATAATACTCAGTATCTGTACTTGCTCCTTTTTCAGGATCTCCCTCGAACCGATAGGTGGAAAAGTATTGAAGAAGCAAGTGAGATGAGGCACCGTCAAGTATTTCTTTTAGTTTATTTGTCAAGAACTTGAGACGTTGTTTCTTATTAACAAAGATACTCACTTTGGGCGGCTTCTTACAAACATCTTGCTCGTTATCAACCTCTTCTGGTTTAAAAACATTTTGTATAAGTTTATTCCCGAGAGAGTGAAAAGTAGATACTAAAACATCAGGATTGATATCATCCATCTTTCTTTGAATTTCTCTTTTAATATCTTTGTTGTAGGAAAGAACCAGAATCTCCTCCGGTTTTGCCAATTGACGATCTAAGAGATAAGAAACTTTGCCAAGAATCGTTCGGGTTTTCCCCGACCCTGCCCCCGCATTAATTAAATTCGCATCTTCATCTCTGACAACAGCAAGTTGTTGAGAATCTGTCAAACCCAGACGGTCAAAAAAATCTTTTGACTCTGCAAGTCTATTTTCTACGAATTTATTGTTAACTTCATCCGTAAACTTGCTATCTCTGGCTTGCACATATTTTCTGCGTAAGGAATCACTAATAATGTCGCAATCTACTAGTGAATGGTCAAAATCCAGAATGATATTCCTTTCCGTTTCAGACAAGCACTCTTTTGCTTTTTCCATGTTGAGATACTCGCCATATGCCAATGACTGGACACGCTTCTGAGCACTCTCAAAAGTACTAACAAAAGCCTCTGCATGTTTTTTCGCCCTTCTCTTTTGGAAGTGTCTTACAAACTCGTAGCAAGCAAATGTAAGAACAACAGCAAAGACAACAAGGTATTCATCCAATCCTCTCCACCCCATCCATATACTCAACCAACACATCAGGAACCTTCACACTCCCGTCCTTCTGCTGATAATTCTCAAGTATCGCCACAACCGTTCTTCCTATCGCAAGCCCTGAACCGTTTAACGTATGCATAAACATCTGTTTTTAAGCCAACTCTCTACTATGTTTTCAACTACTACTGTATTTACAGCGTTGCCGAGAGCCTTGAAAGACGCCGAATCATTCCCTTCAACCATCTGGATTGAATCAAAACCCTGTAATCTCTGAGCTTCTGATACGCTCAAATACCTTTTCTCCCAACCAATTATCGGTGTTTGCGTACCAGTTAAAACGAATGATGGAACAGAGTCCTTCTTTTTAATTCGTATGCCTGAAGAACGAAACTGGAGTAAATGTTCGAAGATATCTCTTTTGCTATCATCTCCTGCGTTCCACTCCAGTTTTTGCCAACTGTTTACGAATGTTTTCACTCTAGGAATAAAATCTTTAAGATTCTTTTTGTTATGTTTCCAGAAGTCTCGGTTTTTTTGAATGTAATTCACTTTCCACCGAGGCAACTTTCTTTCATTATAAGACGCATATACAGGCAACCTAACTAATTGCTCTCTTTTCGGGATGCCCTTCAGACTTACACCAAAAGCTCCTTTGTAGCTCTCTAACTCTCTCTGTGTCATATAATAAGGAGCTTTTTTGTCCAAAGGGTAGTTTGCACCAAATTCCATCGCCCAGATGGGAAATTTCGGCATTGGACAATCTTTTGAAAGACGCTGAATAAAGTATTTCTGCCACACCTTTAAGCAATTGGTCTGGTCTGAGTTAAGTCGTTTGTGAGCCTTACCACCTTCGAGATAACCGTCAAGCTTTTTCCGCGATTTTTCCTTAAATGTGATGCTTTCTCCATTACTCAACTCTTTTCTATGACCCAGAACAAACATTCTTTCCCTTTTGTTGGGCACACCAAAATGATGTGGCGACAGGATGTAATCCTGAAAGGAATAATCGCAATCCGAAAGTAATTCAGAGATTGTTTCCCATGTCTTGCCTTGGTCATGCCCTCTAAGATTAGAAACATTTTCCAAGATGAAGTATTTCGGCTTGTGAAATTTTAAGATATCTACTATGTAAAAAATCATGTTGCCCCTGTCAACATCTTTCAACCCTTTCTGCTTTCCTGCTTTTGAGAATGGTTGACAAGGAAATCCGGCACACAAAATGTCATGGGCGGGAATATTATCTATTTGAATGCCTGTAACATCACCGTGGCATTCCATATCGAAATTTTTGCTGTACAACCCTCTTAGTTCCTCATTGATTTCAGATGCAAAAACACACTCCATCCCGTGTTTTCTGAGTGCAATATGAAAACCACCAAGCCCTGCAAATAAATCAATAAATTTCATATCTGGATACACTCTTCAAGGTTACAGTCTTCAATTTCCTTTCTGATATCTTGCAATTCTTTGTTGCAAGCCAAGGCTAACAAAGATACTATTCGCGCCCTATCAATAATAAGCCCTTTCTGTTTGGAACGATTCAATAATTGCACGGCGTTTTCTTCTATGTCAGCAATAGCGTAGACTTTAACCGGATCACTACAAAAATTAACAAGAGCCCCCTTCCATAAGTCTATATTAACACCCCCTTTTTCTGTCCAATTCTTACCGGAGCGACACTGAACCAGAAGAATCAGCTTACCACCTCTTTTATCAACGAATGGACTCCACACAATCAAATCACACTCAGCAAGAATATCTTTCATATTCTTATTTCTATATTCACTTACTGATTCGTTCGGACTCTCAAACAATTCCTTCTTGCAAAAATCCCACAAATTCTCTCCGCTAAGGTCATCTACATCTTCAAGGCATTTAGATGTACATCCCAAATATGAACGGAGGCTATGGCATACAACTTTCTCAAACAATCTACTTAAGCGTTTCTGCTTACTATCACTAAAACTTCCTGCGCCATAGATACAAGCAAGACAAAGAATATACTCACTCCTCGCCTTAAAATTCGGATTGACACTAACGGTTTTTGTGATTCTGTCGTACTGAAATACACTATTTCCAAACAGGTCTATCAAACTTTTGTATCGAGAAAATTCATCATTAACTTCAGATTCATCAAGAGAATTGCCAGTGCTCCGTTGTTCAAGTTCATCCCTTATCTCACACAAGGAAATTCTTCCTAGTTGAAGCAATTTATTTTCGTATTGAGATGTTATCATATGTCAACTTTTCTTTTTATATCCGACACGGTGTTGTATATGCTGTCCGCCACATCTTTAAATTCTCCAAGTTTGTCTCTGTGTCGATCTATGTCCATTCCAGACAATTTGCCACTAACAGTTTCCAACTTTGACTTCACTTGCCTGAGAGATTTCTCAAGAAAGTTGATTTCACCGCCAATCATATCAAGTGCCGAGTCAATGTTCCTTTCAGCTTTAAGGTGTTCTGTAGCACCTTCGTCGTCAAAAATCCTGCTTAATTTATTCGTAATATCTCTGGACTCTTCTATTAAGCGACGCATTTCACCATTATCAAAAAGGCATCTAAATAAAAAACAGAGGTTTTCGAGTTTAGGGTCTGGAATTGGGCTTTCTATATCTTCTACCTTGTCAAGTGGAGGCAACCCTATGTATTTCTTAATCGGTCCCTGCCCTGTCGCCAACTGCAGAAATGAAAAATTATCCTTTGCATCACTAGTATCAAACGTTCCATCATGATCCTCAACCTTTTTAATCAACCTATAGCAAATGTAAGTGCTTCTGGCAGAATTTCTTCTGTCTCCAATAATTTTTTGAATTTCGTCTATCCCATACCCCTCTTTTTCTTTCAGGTGGACTATATAACGAGCCCTCTCATAAACATCCCACTTCCTTACCCCCGCCAAGTGATGCACACCCAAAAAAGCCAAAACACTTTTACGGTCTGGGTAAAATAGAACAGGCAAATTCTCCATCTGCTCCCTTAACTCATTTGTAACTTCATTCTCATAATCTGACTCGCCACTCATCAACAATTTGATAGTCGCTAACCTTCTATTTCCTTCAACAACGATAAACTTGCTTTTTTCATCTTTGGCATAAGAGTCGTATTCATCTTGGTCCTGAATACTCTCTTTTCCTTCTGGAATAACCACTAAGGGTTCAGCTTCAAAATAACCGTTCGCAACCATCGAAAGTGCCAATTCGTCTAAATTGTAAGCCTTTCTGATGTGGTCAAAAATTTTATCAGAACTTTGAGAACTAACGGATTCAGGCAGACGTGGATTCTGCTTGTCTAAGGACAGTCTATTCCAATCCGCACGAATGATTACAGGTCTGATTTGTCCCATTTTGAAGTCCTTTCTAAAAGAAGAGAGCCCAACTCTATAACATTGCTCTTGCTTTAAACCCTCCAGCCCCATTGTATATGAGCAAGCATTTTGAGTAAAGAACCCAACTCTTCATTTTCATCTCTCAATCCTCTCCACCCCATCCATATACTCCACCAACACATCAGGAATCTTCACACTCCCGTCCTTCTGCTGATAATTCTCAAGTATCGCCACAACCGTTCTTCCTATTGCAAGCCCTGAACCGTTCAGCGTATGCACAAACGCCGTTTTTTTGCCGTCTTTGAAACGAATTCCCGCCCTTCTCGCCTGAAAATCCTCAAAATTACTGCATGACGATATCTCCCTGTATGCCCCCTCGCCCGGAAGCCAGACCTCAATGTCGTATGTCTTTGCCGAAGAAAAACCCATATCCCCCGCGCACAATGTTACAACACGGTGGTGAAGCCCCAACCTTTCCAAAATCCCGCAGGCATCAGCCGTTAAACTCTCCAACTCATCATAAGAACTCTCAGGACGCGCGAACTTTACCAACTCAACCTTGTTGAACTGATGCTGTCTGATAATCCCCTTTGTGTCTTTTCCGTATGAACCCGCCTCTTTGCGGAAACAAGGCGTGTATGCCGTGTATTTAAGCGGCAAACCGTCTGCCGGAACTATCTCGTTACGATGTATGTTCGTAACCGGAACCTCGGCGGTCGGAATCAAGTAGTAATCCGTGTCTTTCAGTTTGAAAAGATCATCCTCAAACTTCGGAAGATTTCCCGTTGCGGTCAAACTCGCGCTGTTTGCCGCAAAAGGCGGAAGCGTTTCGGTGTATCCATTCTCCTTTGTGTGAATATCAAGCATAAAACCCGCAAGCGCGCGCTCTAAACGCGCCCCCGCTCCAAAATAAAGCGCGAAACGCGAACCCGTTATCTTTGCCGCCCTCTCAAGGTCAAGTATTCCAAGTTTCGCCCCTATCTCATCATGCCTCTGCGGCTCAAAATCAAACGCGGGCTTCTCTCCCCAATTTCTCACCTCAACATTGTCGCCCTCTCCCAAGCCGGCGGGAACACTCTCGTGAGGAATGTTGGGAATCTGAAGCATTTCCGCCGTGATTTTTTCCTCAAGTTCCGCGCGCTCTGTGTTGAGAGACTTCACTTGTGAGGAAACGCCAGAAAGTGAGTCAACCAAAATCTGGCTCAGTTCTGTGAAGGTTAAAAGTTTTTCAGGAATTGTAGGTTGCAATGCTTCTCTTAATGCTTCCATAGCGCGGAGAATCTCATCTTTCTGCGTCGAAAGTTGTTCCAATTTGGCGAAATCACCACCATTCAAAATATAACGCAGTTCTGTAAAGGTTAACCCTTTGGTAGGAATCATGCCTTTAAGAGCCGCCACCTCGCGGGAACCCTCGTTTCTGCGACGCTCAAGATCCTCAACCTTCCCGATAACGGAACGCCGCGAACCCAGAAGATTGGTGAGAGCGGTGAAATCAAACTGAAAACCGCGCGCGGACAGTTTTTCCTTCACTTCATCAAGATTTTGTTCAACAAATTTCCAGTCAAGCATGAAAGCGGCTCCGCTCATCAGCGAATATGGATATACAGAATAACACAAAACCGCGAGGGGAAACCCGCTTTGACAATGAAAAACCGCGCGGTTAGTTTGCTCACACTCAGGATATCTCACGGGAGGCACACAACGTTGAGCAAACTCAAAAACGGAACAGAAATAACATACTACGGACACTCAACCTTTATGGTGAAAACACCGAAAGGCAAAAACGTGCTGATTGACCCCTGGGTTAAGGGCAACCCTGCGTGTCCGGAAAAACTGCACAACATCGGCAAGGTTGACGTTATCGCCATAACACACGGGCATTTCGACCACATAAGCGACGCGGTTGAAATAGCAAAGGAACATAAACCGCAAGTGGTGGCAAACTGGGAAATCTGCGCGTGGCTCGGAACAAAGGGAGTTGAAAACTGCTGCGCCATGAACAAAGGCGGCGGACAAACGGTTGAAGGAGTGCGGTTTGTGATGACACACGCTCAGCACTCAAGCGGCATCGGCGAAGAAGACGGCTCAACATCATACGGCGGAGAACCGGGCGGCTTTGTGATTGAACTTGAAAACGGCTACCGCATGTACCACGCGGGAGACACAAACATCTTTAGCGATATGAAACTGATAAAAGAGATTTACGCCCCGAAACTGGCGTTTCTGCCAATAGGAGACCTTTTCACAATGGGACCCCTTGAAGCATCATACGCCTGCAAGTTCATCTCTCCCGATATTGTGATTCCAATGCACTACGCCACTTTTCCCCCGCTTACCGGAACACCCGGAGAACTGGAAAAACTTACAAAAGACATAAAAGGGCTTGAGATTGCCGCGATGAAACCGGGCGAGACACTCAAGTAGCAGACTATGAAGATAGGTGTTCCGAAAGAGGTAAAAACCTCAGAGTTCAGGGTCGCCCTCACTCCACGCGCCGCGCGCTCTCTTGTGGACGCGGGACACGAAGTTCTCGTTGAAAAATCCGCCGGCAAAGGCATAGGCATTGAAGACGAACGATACACCGAAGCGGGAGCAAAAATAGCGGAAAACCCCGAAGAAATTTTTTCAAACTCTGAACTGATTGTTAAGGTCAAAGAGCCGCAGGAGAGCGAATACCCTCTTATCACAAGCCGCCACACGCTTTTTTGCTATCTTCACCTCGCGGCGGAAAAACAGCTTACAGACGCGCTTGTCTCGTCAGGGGCGAAGGCGGTGGCGTTTGAAACCGTGCAGACACCGGGCGGCGAACTGCCGCTTCTTGAGCCGATGAGCATCATAGCCGGAAGAATTTCCGCGCAAGTGGGAGCGGCTTTTCTTCAGAAAGACAATGACGGCAAAGGTGTTCTGCTTGGCGGAGTGCCCGGAGTAAGACCCGCGAAAACTCTTGTTGTGGGCGGCGGAACGGTGGGGCACGGCGCGGCGGATGTTGCCCTCGCAATGGGAGCGGAAGTTACGGTTATAGACAAAAACCCCGCGAAACTTGCCCTTTTTCACGAGCGTTTCGGAGGGAGAATCAAAACCCTGCCGTCATACCCTTCGCTTATAAATGACGAATGCGCGGCGGCAGACCTTGTTGTGGGAGCGGTTCTTGTTCCGGGGCTTAAAGCCCCAACCGTGATAAGCGAAGAGGCGATTGAAAAAATGGAGGAAGGCTCCGTGTTTGTGGATGTTTCCATAGACCAGGGGGGATGCTCAGAGACAAGCCGCCCGACATCTCACACAGACCCCGTTTATAAAACTCACGGCGTAACCCATTACTGCGTAACAAACATTCCGTCTCTTGCCGCAAGAACGGCAACCTACGCCCTTTCGGGCAAAATCACCCCATACGTTCTGAAGATAGCGGAGGGAAATTTTGATGAGCCGCTCATAAAGGGCGTAAACGTTGAGAACGGAAAACTGATTATAGACCTTTACGGCACGGAACAGCCCCGGAGCCGCTCTTGACTGCCGGAACAAATGGTTGATATTTAGCAAGACATGACAGGCAGACACACATTGCTCGCGCTCGCCGCATTTGTTCTTGTTCTCGGTTCCTGCGCCGGAAAGCGCGACTACGGGAATATGTCTGCTGAGGAAATCTTCACCGAAGCAACCGCAAAGGCGGAGAAAAAAAGAGACTCATCCAAAGAGGCGGCAATTGAGATGTTCAAGGAGATTCAGATAAGGCACGCCTTCAGTTCCTATGCGTCTCTCGCCTCGGTAAAAACGGCGGACGTTTATTTCAGTCAGGACAGATACAGAAGCGCGGCAGACCAGTATAAAAAGTTTATCTCGGACAACCCCAAGCACGAATTGCGAAAACACGCGATGCGCAGAATCGGGCTCAGTTTTTTCAATATGAAAGAGTCTCCGAAAAGAGACCAGTCTCCGTGCAGAAACGCGATTTACTGGTATCAAACCTTCCTTTCGTATTATCCCAACTCTTCTGAGGGCGAAAGCATTCAGTCTGACATCAATAAGTGCTCGGCGCTTATATCAGAAAGCGAACTGCAGATAGGCAAGTTCTACATGAAGCGCGGAGAGCACGAAGCGGCGCGGCGCAGATTTACAGAACTCGCGGACAATTTCCCCAAAACCGAGGCGGCGCGCAAATCAGCGAAACTGCTTTCCGAACTTCCGCCGCCCGAACCTCAGCAGGAGCCGTAGGTGGCTTTTCAAACAATAGAGTGGAAAAACGGGTCGGTCTTCATACTTGACCAGCGGAAACTGCCCTCGGAAAAAACCTACCTTGAATGCTCAACCCACCGGCAGGTGGCCGAAGCGATAAGTGAAATGGCGATACGCGGCGCGCCCGCAATAGGAATTGCGGCGGCGATGGGCTTTGCTCTTGGAGCAAAGGAAAACGCGGACTGTAAATCAGCGGACGAATTTATCTCTGAAATGAAAAAGGTCGGCAACACGCTTGAGAGCACAAGACCAACCGCAGTCAACCTTTCGTGGGCGCTCAGAAGAATGGAAAAAATTATGCTCTCAAACCCCGGAGCAACAGCGCGGGAGACGGCGGAATTGCTGAAAACCGAGGCGGTCGCGATACGCGATGAAGACCTCATGCTTTGCAAAAACATAGGGAAAGCGGGCGAGCCGCTGATACCCGCCGGAGCAACCGTGATGACGCACTGCAACGCCGGCGGACTTGCGACCGCGGGATACGGAACGGCTCTGGGCGTTGTGCGCGCCGTGAGAGACGCGGGAAAGAGCATAAAAGTTATATCGTCTGAAACGCGCCCTCTTCTTCAGGGAGCGCGGCTTACCGCGTGGGAACTGTGCGAAGACGGCATACCGGTTACCGTCATGGCGGACACGGCGGCGGGATATGTGATGAAAAACGGCGGAGTGGACGCCGTTATAGTCGGGGCGGACAGAATTGCCTCAAACGGCGATGTGGCAAACAAAATCGGAACCTATCAGCTCTCCGTTCTCGCCCGCCATCACGGAATCGCGTTCTATGTTGCCGCGCCGTGGTCAACGGTGGATATGAACTGCAAAAGCGGAAAAGACATTCCAATTGAGCGGAGGCCTGAAAGGGAAGTGTCTCACATTGGCGGCACGAAAACCGCGGCGGACGGGGCGGAAATAATCAACCCGGCTTTTGACATCACGCCCGCTGAAAACATAGACCGCATAATAACGGACATGGGAACTGTGGAGCCGCCTTTTGGCGACGGGTTGGAAAAACTGAAGCGGAATCAGCCGACTTTCTCTATCTCTTCCTGAGCCTCAATCGTGAACTTGGCAAACGGCATAACGCGCAGGCGGTCTTCGCCTATCTTCTCGCCCGTCATCTCGCAGATACCGTAAGTCCCATCTTCTATGCGGCCCAGAGCGTCCTCTATCTGGTCCAGTTTGTTGCGCTCGCGCTCTGAAAATATGAGAGACAGAATTCTCTCCCTGTCATCAGACGCTTTGTCGTAGAAATCTCCCACATCAAACTTCAGGTGGTCGCTCTCCTGTTTGACTGAACGCGCGACATCCTTCACAAGACGGTCTTTCATCAGGAGAAGCTCTTTGCTAATCTCGTCAAGAAAACGCTTTCCGTATTTCGACCCGGCCGGGGAAGCGGAAGTCTTTTTCGGCGCGGAACTTTTTTTGGCGGGAGTTTTTTTTGGCGGAGCCGCCTTCGCCGTCTTTTTTACTGCGGTTTTCTTTGCCGCCGCCTTTTTTGAGGGCTTTGCGGCGGGAGTTTTGACGGTTTTTTTCACCGGCGCGGTTTTCTTCTTTTTTACGGTTTTTGCAGCCAAATCTAATACACCGGACGCTTACGCGCCGTTTTCAGGATGGGTATAGTTATTTGAAGCGCGGGCAATTGTCAAGCGGAAGGGCGGACGAAAATCCCGGTCTCTTGACAGAAAATAGCGTTTGTATTAGCATTGAGCCCAATCCCGCAAAAACGCAACTGTTATGCATCCGGCAAAAATTGTTCCAATCCTTTCGCTTCTCTTCACCGCCCTTTTCCCTTTCGCCGCGCTTGCGGGCATTGACGAATCATTAAACAGCGCGACCGTTCCGGTGGCAGACTTTATGCTGAAATGGGTTTTCTACTCGTTTCCGCTTTTTGGAGCCGAAATCAAAATTGTTGTCGTTCTTCTCATAGGCGGCGGCATCTTTTCCACCTTTTATTTCAAGTTTATCAACATAAGCGGTTTCCGGCGCGCCATCGGGCTTGTGAGCGGGAAATACGATTCAAAAGAGGCGGCGAACGCTCCCGGTGAAGTAAGCCACTTTCAGGCTCTCGCGACCGCGTGCGGGGCAACCGTGGGGCTGGGAAACATAGCCGGTGTGGCGATAGCGGTTTCCAAAGGCGGTCCGGGAGCAACGTTCTGGATGATAATGGCGGGTCTTATAGGGATGTCTCTCAAGTTTGCCGAATGCACTCTCGCGGTAAAATACCGCAGAGAAAACCCTGACGGCTCGGTCTCCGGCGGACCCATGTACTATCTTTCACGCGGGTTCGCGGAAATGGGACAGAAGCATCTGGGAAAGGTGCTTTCCGTTCTTTTCGCCATATTCTGCATAGGCGGGGCGATAGGGGCGGGGGGAATGTTTCAGGCAAACCAGTCTTTTCAGCAAATATCGCAAATAGCGGGAGAAGCCGGGCTTGCCCTGCCGGGCTGGTCTTTCGGGCTTGCGCTGGCAATCGCGCTCGGCTTTGTGATAGTCGGCGGAATCAAAAAGATAGCAAACGTAACCTCAAAGATAGTCCCGTTTATGGCGATTATCTACATAGCATCCGCCCTTGTGGTGATAGCCGTTCAGTATGAGCGCGTCCCCGAAGCGTTCAGTCAGATATTCAGAGGCGCGTTCTCGCCCGAAGGGATTGAGGGCGGAATGCTGGGCGTGATGATATGGGGATTTCAGAGGGCAACCTTCTCAAACGAAGCCGGAATCGGCTCCGCCGCAATCGCCCACAGCGCGGCGAGAACGCGCTACCCGGCAAGTGAGGGAATAGTTTCCCTGCTTGAGCCGTTTATTGACACTGTGGTTATCTGCACAATGACCTCGCTTGTTATCGTGCTGACGGGAACCTACGAGACGGGAAACCTTGGCGGCGTTGAGATAACCTCCGCCGCATTTGCGTCCGTCATAGACTGGTTTCCGTATCTGCTTGCTCTGGCGGTTCTGCTTTTCTGCTTTTCCACGATGGTGTCTTGGAGTTATTACGGGATGAAATGCTGGACGTTTCTGTTCGGTGAAAACGAGCGGAACAGAATGACATTCAACATCATATTCTGCGTCTTTGTGGTGGTGGGAGCGGCGGCGAGCCTTAATTCCATTGTCAACATAGCGGACTCGCTTATCTTCCTTATGGCGATGGTTAATCTGGTGGGTGTTTTCGCCCTTATAGGCAAAGTGCGCTATGAACTGAAGGTATACAGGGAAAGCCCTCAGGGAAAATTCTAAGCCTTTCCCCCGAAGAAACGGTCTCTAATTCTGAAAAAATCCTCCGCCTGGTGGATGAATATCCCGACAAGCCCCAGCGTTGTAATGCCCAGAATCCACGGGTAGCCGCCGAAAATGGCGATAAAAACAAAAGCCAGAGAGTAAAAATTGCGCCTCATCACGGGCCTCAGAAAAGCCAGCAGACGCCTTGCGGGGGAAAGGTTTTCGCCGCCCAGAAGCTCATCTATGCGGTGATACGAAACAAGGCTGCCCGAACCGGTATAGCGAACCATGAAGATAAAAGACCATGAGAGAAACAGCAGGAATATCACTGCGTTCAGGGCTCCCAGAGAGAGAGCGAGAGACGGCTGTCCGCCGTGCAGATAGTAGCCGACGGGAACGCTTAGAACAAAACCGCCAATCGTTATCTGGTCGCTCAAGGTGTCAACCCATTCGCCTCTTTTTGTTTCAAGCATTTTCAGACGCGCCACCTCTCCGTCACAGCGGTCTAAAACGGCGGCGAGTTGCATAAAAACGGCTCCGATAACGGGGTAGCCCGTCAGGTAGGCAATCATGCACGGCACTCCCGTAAGAACATTTGTGAAAACGCTTATCTGATTGGGCGTGAGAGAGGTGTTGCGGGCGAGCCACGCGCTTGTAGGCAGAGACAGTCTGCCGTTTATGTTCCTCGCTATCCATCCGGTTGAGGTTTTGCCGACGCTTGATGAGAGAAGACGCCACGCCTCTTCTGAGGTTTCTCCGCCATCTGTGTCCAGATTCATCGCGTAGGCGGTTTCATCAACAAAAAACTCTTTTACGCCCTCGTCTCTGTAGCGTCCGACCCATCTGGACAGGTCGCAGTCTTCAAGAAGGTCGGCAACGGCTTCGGACTCAACAACCGCCGCGCCAATCGGTATCTTCCGCTTTTCGCCAACGGGAGTTTCTTCGTACATCTTCATCAGGACCGCGCCTCCCGCAGGCGGCTTTTCGTTCAAAAACTTCTCAAGAACAGCCCTTTGAAAAAACAGGTTTGATTGAAGCACCAGCATGTTCTGCGGGCGGGAACGCTCAGTTTCGGGCTCAGGTTTTCCCGGAAGCGCGAAAGTTATCCGCGCCGCCCCGGATACGGATTCAGGAAGCATCGCTCTGAGATCGGTTTCGGCAAGAGAGGAAACAACGGTTATATCTTCAACACCGGATTTGATGCACGAACGCACAAGCCTGCGCAGTTGTGTAAGTCCGCCTATGGACACTGAGGGGAAGCGGTCTAAAGACTCTCCGCGCAACCCGGTGCCGCAAGCAAGAATCAGGGCGTGTGTCATTAAAGAATTTTAACCTGAGGAAACTATCTTCAGAGATTTTCCGCCCGCTTCCGCGGCTCTTCTGCCGGGAAATACGAACTTGTCCGAGTTGTTTTTGGCAAGGAACAGGTCTTTGGGGTAGTCAACATCCATCCAGAACATGTCGCCTATATCAAACGGCTTTATTTTGTATCCCTTGTTCAAAAGCCGCTGTATGCACGAAACGTACCATTTCTGGCGAACCCTTCCTCCCCTCATTTCCTCTTCTGAAGCCCTTTTTACCATCTCAACACCGGTTCCCCTGAAAAGCCGCACTCCTACCGACTCGTAGTCAATGCCGTCTTCAATGTCTTTTGTAACAAGAGACACATGGCCGTTTTCCATCCTGACCTTCATGTCTTCATTGTCGTAATTTTCTTTCATTTTGACGGGAAGCACTATTTTTTCCTTCCGCGTGTTTATCATTTTGTCGAGAATGTCTATCTCAAATATGTCATCGCCGTTCATAACAACAAGGTCGTCATCCATCTCTCCCCTCGCAAGGCAGAGAGAAACAAGGCTGTTTGTTGTCTGGTAGAAGGGGTTGTAGATGGTTTTTATCTTTATTCCGAGTCCGTTGTATCTGCGCAGGAACGACTCAACCTTCTCAAAGCCGAAGCCAACCACTATAACCACGTCGTTTATGCCGCAGTCTCTGATGTGGTTTATCTGATTCTCAAGTATGGAAACGCCGCCCAAGTTCAGGAGGCATTTGGGCATATGGTCGGTGTACGGCCGTAATCTGCTCCCCATACCCGCAGCAAGAATAATTGCTTTCATTCCTTATATCTCCAATTAAACAACTAAAAGGCCGCAACGGCTATAAAAAAAGGACGGCTGACAAAACAATGCCGTCTCAACTCCCGCTATTATCTCTTTTTGCGGGCGAAATTTCAAGACCTATTGTTCCTGCCCTCCGACATCCGGTATCGTGAAGGCGGAAACCTTGTGTTTGATGCTTTTTATGTTGTTCTGCTCGTCAACATAGACCAGTTTGGGCGTGTGCCCCTTGCACTCGCTCTCGTCGTATGTGGCGAAGGTTGCTATTATGAGAGAGTCGCCCTCGCGCGCGAGGTGCGCCGCCGCTCCGTTCACGCACACAACGTTTGTGCCTCTTTTTCCCTCTATGGCGTATGTGAAAAACCTGTGACCGTTGGTAACGTTGAATATGGAAACCTTCTCGTAGGGAAGCAGGTCTGCCGCCTCCATAAGAACCGGGTCAAGGGTCAAACTCCCTTCATATTCAAGGTCGGCTTCGGTAACAAGCGCGTGATGAATCTTGGATTTAAGCAAACTTCTTTTCATGGCAAACCACCGTTCCCTAAAATCTTATGCTGTCTATAAGTCTCGCCTTTCCAACCCGCGCCGCTATTGCCGCCAGGCTTCCGGCAGACGCCCCCGGTGAAGGGGCAAGCGTTTCAGGGTCGCAAATCTCAAGATACTCAAGATCAACACCCCCGTTTGCGGCAAGGAACTCCCCGCCGTCTTTAACAATCTCGGCGCTCAAGAGAGTTCCCGAGTTAAAAAGCTGCTTCATTCTAAACAAAACCTGCGGAATAACAACCGCTTTTTTCCTCTCCTCATCCGAAAGATATTCGTTCCGCGAACTTACGGCAAGACCCGTTTCGTCTCTGACGGTGGGAACAGCCGCGATGCGCACGTCAAGGTGAAGGTCTTTCACCATTCTCTTTATTATCGCGAGTTGCTGAAAGTCTTTTTCCCCGAATCCGGCGACCGCCGGGCAGACGATGTTGAAAAGTTTCAGCACAACGGTCGCCACTCCCTTGAAATGCCCCGGCCTTGAATCTCCGCACAGAAACTTCTGCAAACGCTCCACTTCCACAGAAGTCTGAAAGCCGTCCGGGTATATCTCACCGGCAGACGGAATGAAAACGGCTTCCACACCGGCTTCGGTGAGCTTTGCGACATCGCCCTCTTCATCCCTTTTGTAGCCGTCATAATCCTCTCCCGCGCCGAACTGAAGGGGGTTTACGAAGATGCTTGCGACACAAACGTCAGAAAGGGCGGAGATTTCTTCCACTATCCGCAGATGACCCGCATGAATCGCGCCCATTGTGGGAACAAAACCGGCTGATTTGCCGTCTTTTGAGACGGATGAGGAATACTCTTTCATTTCCTCCGCCGTCCGTATGACAAGCGGGGAACTCATTCTCCGGTTTCCGGCGGGGGAAAAACGCCGTCTCTCACCTCGCGGGCGTAACTCTCAACCGCTGTGGCGAATATCTCCCCCGCTTCCGCGTATTTTTTCACAAATCCCGGAACGGGACTGGAAAGCCCCACAAGGTCGTTGAAAACAAGCACCTGCCCGTCACATCCTCCGCCCGAACCGATTCCTATGGTCGGTATATCAACGGCTTCCGTGATGCGGGACGCAAGGGCGGGCGGAACGCACTCTATAACCAGCGCGACCGCTCCCGCCTCCCGGCACTCAAGCGCCAGCCCGTGTATAAATCCGGCGGACTGCGGATTGTCTCCCTGAACCTTGTATCCGTACAGGTTCACAGACTGCGGACACAAACCCACATGCGCCACAACCGGTATGCCCGCGTCCGTGAGGCTTCGCACCGTTTGCGTGTACCGCCGCGCCCCAACCTCTATTTTTACAGACTCCGCGCCGCCGCGTTTGAGAAGATTTCCGGCATTTTTTATGGCGTCTCTGTCGTCGGTTTGATAAGAGAGAAACGGCATATCCGCGCACAGGTGAGCCCTCTCAACCCCGCGCGAGACGGCGCGTGTGTGGTATATCATATCTTCCATCCGGACGGCGACCGTGCCGTCAAGCCCTTGAAAAACATTGCCAAGAGAGTCGCCCACAAGAACAACGTCCACTCCGCAGGAATCTACAATTCTCGCAACGGAATAATCGTACGCCGTCACGGCGACTATCTTGCGTCCGTCCTTCTTCATCTGAGACAGATGAGACACCCTCGTCTTTTGTGTTTTTGCCATTTTCACCACCCCGCAAAAAAACTTTAACAGGCAAAAGCGGGCTGGGAAAGTCCGAACCGCTTTGAAATTCAGAGGCAGTAAACTATAATCGCTCTGCGATGAAAAGTTTGCGCGGGCAGTGGGAATCGCCGCTTATGGAGAGTCTTCCTGAGTATGTCTTCAATTCCGTTGACAAACTCAAAAGAGAGGCGCGGGCAAAAGGCGAAGACATAATAGATCTGGGAATGGGAAATCCCGACCGTCCCACGCCTCACCACATCGTTGACAAACTGACAGAATCTTCTCTGAAGCCGAAAAACCACCGCTATTCGGCGTCTGCGGGAATTCCGAACCTGAGAAAAGCGGTCTGCAACTGGTATAAAAAAAAGTTCAACGCAACCCTCAACCCGAATACTGAAGCGGTCGCCACAATGGGCATCAAGGAGGGAATCTCCCACCTTATGCCGTGCATACTTTCACCCGGAGACAAAGTGATTGTGCCGTCTCCCGCATATCCAATACACACGTATTCGGTAACCATAGCGCGCGGAAAGCCGGTTGCCGTCCCCATAACGGCTGATACGGAAAAACTTGCCGCAGACATAGAGAAGGCGGTGAAAAAGGGAGGCAAAAGGGTCAAGGCGATACTTCTGTCGTTTCCGAACAACCCGACCACGGCAACTGTGGGACTGGATTTTTTTGAAAAAATAGTGGCTCTCGCCCGAAGGCACGGCGTGCTGGTAATCCACGACTTCGCCTACGCGGAGGTTTGCTTTGACGGCTACAAACCGCCCAGCATAATGCAGGTGAAGGGGGCGAAAGAGGTCGCGGTTGAGTTCTACTCGCTGTCAAAAACCTACAACATGCCGGGCTGGAGAGTCGGGTTTATGGCGGGAAACGCCAACGTTGTGTCGCACTTGCGCAAGATAAAAAGCTACCTTGATTACGGAATTTTTCAGCCCATACAGATATCCGCCATCCTCGCGATGAATGGGCCTCAAAAGTGCGTTGAAGAGGTGAGAAAAACCTACCAGCTCCGGCGCGACAAACTGATACGATCTTTCGCTGAAGCGGGCTGGGAGATTGAGCCGCCGGGCGCAACGATGTTCGTCTGGGCGGAAATCCCGCGGCAGTTCAAAAAGATGGGCTCGCTTGAGTTCTCAAAAATGCTCATAAAAAAGGCGGGAGTCGCTTCGTCTCCGGGAGTGGGATTTGGCTCTGCGGGCGAGGGCTTTGTGCGCTTCGCCCTTGTTGAGAACGAAAAACGGATAGGACAGGCGGCAAGAAACATCAACAAGGTTTTGAACCGCCGCTAAAACGCCTGCCCGATATCCAGAAACACCTGATACCTTGACAGCCTCGGGTTGTGATTGAGCGCGTACCCGAAATCAAGCGCGACAGGTATGCCCGCCACTTTGTATCTCAAACCGAAACCGGCGGCGTATTTGAGGTCGTCAAAACGGTAGTCAAAACTTCTTTTCTTAACGCTTCCGTAGTCAAGAAAAACAACGCCTCCCAGTTTAGGGGGTTTCAGGGGAAACCGCGCCTCAACGCTTCCCGTTAAAAGCGAGTTCCCGCCTTCGGGGTTTTTCTGCGCATCAAGGTCTCCCAGGGTTTGAAATGAATAGCCTCTGACATTTTTGGCTCCGCCCGCGAAAAGCCGGGAAAACGGGGGAACATCATCGCGCGATGTGCGGCCGAAATTCTCAATGAATCCGATTTGAAACTTCTTTGCCATCACAACTCCCGCAAAATCGTAGTAGCCGGTCGTCTCAAAAACGGTTCTGAAATACTCCTCGTCCGAGCCGATAAGACTTGGAGAGAGTTCGGTGTTGAGACTTGCCGTAAATCCGCGCGTGGGGTCAACCTGATTGTCCGTGGCATTGAGTGACACCCCGCCTCTTAACAGGACCAGAATAATGTCCTCAAGCCCCCTCAAACCGCCCGGATTGTCTGAGTAACTTTCTATCTCGGAATCTATAAAGGTCGGGCTGAAGCGGGCGGAGAGAAGCCCGTCTTTGAAATCCTTTCTGAACTCGGTGGAGAATATGAGAAAGTCCGCGTTGTAACTGGGGAAATCGTCTCTGCGGATGTCAAAAATCACTGAAAGTATAGAACTCTCGCCGAAAATTCCCGGCTGTTGAATAACGGCGGCGGCTCCCCGGGACGCGAAAGACGCCCAGGCGGAAAGCTCAAGGTTTCTGTTCAGGTTCAGAAAGTTTCTGTTGATAAACTTCACGTGCCCGCGCGCCTTGTCCACCCTGCCCGCTCCGGCGCGGAACTGGATGGTCATCGATTTTCTCGGAACCGGTCGTATCACCGTGTTGACAGACGCCGTGCGCTCGTCAATCGTTGAGATGATTGAAACGGACTCGAAGTAGCCCAGACCCAGAAGGCGTCTTTTTGTCTCAATCAGTTTTGCCGGCGAACTCGGCTCTCCGGTTTTGTAGGAAATTCTTTCAATCACAATCTCCCTGAGGTTCTCATCGGACATCTGAATATCTATGTTGCCAAAGGTGTGCACCCTTCCGGGGTCTATTGTGAAGGTAACAAAAGCGCGGCGGTCGGCGCGGTTAATCTCGCCCTTTGAATCAACCGAAGCGGTCGCGTATCCAGCCTCCAGAAGGGTTCTTTTTACAACGCCCTTCGCTTTTTGAAAACGCCGGACTGAAAACCGTTTCCCTCTTATGAGCGGAATCTTTTCAAGCGCCGCCCGCAGGCTGTCTATGTGCTTATCGGGAAAATCGTCCGGAGTGCTAATATCAACTTTTGACACAACAACCGGGCTTCCGAGCGCTATGTCTATCCTGATGTCAACCGCGCGCCCTTCGCCGTTTCTTCTCTCCTGCCACACAACAGACGACTGGTGGTATCCGTTTCCCACAAGAAACTGCCTGAGTCTGTCTATGTTTCTCTCAACTCTGAACCTGTCAAATTCCGGACGGGGTTTCCAGAAAAACAACGCTCTGCCCGGCACAATTTCCGAGATAATGCTTTTTATCTCAACTGTGTCAATATCGCCGTTTCCCCTTATCTCCACGCTTTTTATGTACGGCTGCGACGCCTCCTGAGCCGAGGCGGGAGCGGCAAGAAGAATCAGAAAAAGGAGTAAAACAAGCCCGCGCATATCCGTCCGTCAGAACAGTGGAAGCGGACAAGGAAAGTTCTTTCTCACTGTCCTTTCAGTATGTCGTATCCGGTGATTGACATACTTTTTTCCGCCATCGTTTCAACATATTCCGGGTCAACCATTCCGGCGTTCAGCGCTTTTGAGATGCGCATAAGAGCTATCTTCGCGGTCGCCTCGTCAACCATCTGCCCGGTTTCGGGGTCAAACATGCTTCCGCCGCCCTGCTCGTGGTAGAAGTCCAGCTGGTGCCGGGCTTCATCAAGCTGTTTTCCGGTCGGGCTGAAAGCGTCGTTGGCTGTTTTCGCCTGCTGGGGATGGATAACCCACGTTCCGTCCATTCCAATCTCCGCGGAACCCGCGCATTTTTTCGCAAGCCCCTGCTCAACAGATTTGACGGTTTCGGGTTTGTCGTCTTTTCTCCATATCCTCAAGTAAACGTTGTCTATCGCGTGAAGCCCCGCCGCTTTTGCCGCCGTAATAACAGCTTTTTTCTCGTAGTAGAAAATCTCGTTCTGCCTGTCAAGCAGGAGGTCGGGGTCAAGCCCCAACTCTGCGGCGTAGTCCGCTATTCCGAAAACAAGCCCCGCCATTCTCGGAGACGCGGTCGCTATCTCGTAGGCGTATTTCACGGCGCGGGGCCTCTCAATCAGCGCCTCTATGGCGACACTGGTTTTCCAGCCGTTCTTCTTCTCAAGTTTGTCCAGAAGGTCGGAAACGATTTTGATGTCTTCGGGTCCGTTTGATTTTGGAATTATGACGCCGTGAAAGCGGTCAACCGCTCCGCTCATAATCGCCTCAAGGTCGCCCTTGAAAAAGTCCGAGCGCACATTGTTCGGGCGGACGGTTATAACCTTTTTGCCGAAATCAAGCGTGTTGAGAGCCTCAACCATCACTTCCCTGCTTTTGTCGCCCTTGAACTCGTAGGGGCAGGCGTCTTCAAGATCCGCCATCACGTGGTCAACCGGCGCCTTTGCCGGGTCCGCCGCGTTTGTGTGAAGTTTCATGTTGTGCCCCGGATAGGTCAACTCCGTTCTCGGAACCACAACCCTTGAGCCGTTGTCTAATACGAACATTTTTTATCCTCCTTTTTTTCTTATAAAACCGTCAGTAGATTTCAAGAAGCCGTCTGGCGATAACTTCGTGCTGTATCTCGCTTGTCCCCTCGAATATACTGAACACCCTCGCGTCGCGCCAGAATCTTTCCATCGGATATTCCGAAGAGTATCCGTAACTGCCAAATATCTGCATCGCCTCTCTGGTAACAAACTCCGCCATCTCCGCGCCCTTCGCCTTTGCCATTCCCGCCTCAAGGTCGCATCTTTCGCCCCTGTCCTTTTTTTCAGCCGCCGCGTAGGTGAGGTTTCTCGCGGCTTCAATCTCAACCGCCATTTCAGACAGTTTGTGCCTTATTATCTGAAAATCGCTGAGCGACTGCCCGAACTGTTTCCGTTCTTTGGCGTATTTGATTCCCGCTTCAAAAGCCGCCTGCCCAACACCAACCGCCCTTGCGGCGGTCTGTATTCTCGCCGCCTCAAATGTGGCCATCAACTGGTAAAAACCTTTGCCCTCTTCAAGCCCCACAAGGTTTTCCGCCGGAACCCTGCACTCGTCAAAACTGACCGTGAAAGACTTCATCCCGTGATAGCCGATTGTGGGAATGGGCCCGCCCGCGATGTTGGGGTGGTCTAGGGTTTCGGACGCCTCTTTTTCAACCAGAAATATGCTCAGCCCCCTGTGCCTTTTTGAAGCGTCAGGGTCTGTGCGGGCGAGAACGGCGAGAACATTCGCCCTGTTGGCAAAAGTGCACCAGGTTTTCTCTCCGTGCAGAACATAGTGGTCGCCGTCTTTTGTCGCTCCGAGTTTTACGCCGGCAAGGTCTGAGCCGTTGTCGGGTTCGGTGAAAGCCGCCGCAGACATCAATTCCGCGGTCGCGAGTCCGGGAAGAAATTTCTTTTTCTGCTCTTCGGTTCCGCCGTTTTGCAGAAGCGTTCCGGTGATTATGTTTCTCGTCATAACGCTTCCCGCGCTGAGAAGCCCTCTGCTGAGCTCCTCCGCGACAACCGCCATGCTCACATAATCCAACCCGACTCCGCCGTACTCTTCGGGAAATATCATTCCGAAGTATCCGAGCTCTCCCATCTCCCTGATGATTTCCTGAGGGATTTCCTTGTTGTTGGTGTGTATGTCCGCCGCGATGGGAACTATCTTTTCTTCGGCAAAACGCCTGACCGCCTGTCTAATCTCTTCGTGCTCGCTCGTGCATAGAGGCATATCTCTTTCTCTCCCGTCCGGAATATTCTTATAGTTTGCAGTTTGCCGGCGCGAATTTTAAGCCCGAAGGGCAACGCGCCGCCGGCAATATGAAACCTGAATGGAGTGCTTTGTCAAACCGCTCGCCTTTCGCCCCCCGCCGCGCGGTACATGAGATACTTAATCTCCACTCCCTGCTCCCTGAAAATTTTTTCAAAACCTGTGGGAGGTCTGTCTCCGGGATACGAGGCGAGCGGCGCGGGTCCGGAGCAGTTTTCAAACTCCTCAGAACGGTCAAGTATCTCCGCCACAGAGGTGATGTACTCGTCATGATCGCTTGCGACTTCAAGGCGTCCGCCCGCTCTGATGGCGGAGCCGAGAACGGAGACAAAATCCGGGCTGACTATTCTGTGCTTTCTGTGCCTGTCTTTGGGCCAGGGGTCGGGAAAGTTTATGTACACACGCTCAAAAGTGTCCGGCGCGAAAAGACCCGCCGCGAGAAAACCGTCAAGATGGATAAATCTGACGTTTTCCGCGCCCGACTTCTGCGCGGCTTTCACGGCTTTTTTGAATCTTCCGGCTTTAATCTCAACGCCTATGTGATTGAAGTCGGGCAGAAGGCGCGAAAGCTCAAGCAGAAACTCTCCGCCGCCGCAACCGATGTCCAGAGTTACGGGTTTTGAGTTACGGAAAACATCCCGCGCGCTCAAAGGCGGAAGGTGTTCCGATATGTCAAAAGCCGCGCCGCTCGCGCTCATATAAGACTCTCATCAACAACCGTGCCCCACTCGCCCTCGGGCGCAAACATCTCACCTATGCGGAGAGGCAAAGCCATCTCAATTTTTCCGGCGCGGACTTTTTTATCCATCTTCATCGCGGCGCAAAGACTCTTTTCCATTCCCGCGGGAATCTCAGACTGAAGCCCCGCCGCCCTCACGAGTTTATCTATCCTCTTCACATCCCCTTCCGGCATAAGACCCATCTTCCGTGAGATTTCCGCCTCGGCAACCATTCCTATCGCAACCGCGTCTCCGTGCCCGACCGCATAGCCCGAAAGTTGTTCAACAGCGTGACCGACCGTGTGTCCGAAGTTCAGTATCTTGCGCAAACCGCTCTCTCTCTCATCCTTCTCCACAACAGCCGCTTTTATGGCGCAACTCCTCTCAACCACTTTGCGCAAAAGGGCGGGCTCGCCCGCTGTAGCGGCGTTCACATTCTTTTCAAGAAACTCAAACAGCGCCGGGTCTTTGATGACGCCGTATTTGATGACCTCGGCAATTCCCATAGCAATTTCACGGGAAGGCAGTGTGGAGAGCAGAGATATATCCGCATAAACGGCAAGCGGCTGGTGAAACGCGCCGACAAGGTTTTTTCCCGCGGGTGTGTCAACGCCGGTTTTCCCTCCAACCGCGCTGTCCACGCAGGCGACAAGAGTGGTGGGAACCTGAACATACGGCACGCCCCTGCAGTAGGTTGCCGCCACAAAACCCGCGACATCTCCCGCCACTCCGCCGCCCAGCGCGATAACGCCGCAGTCTCTTCCAAACAGGGCTTCCTGCATCGCATCTTCAAGGTTCTGTTTGGTCTGTCTGGTTTTGTTGCTCTCGCCCGCGGGAAACTCGAACATATGAGCCCGGCAGCCGCTCTTTTCCAGTTCCGCCATAAGGGCGGGAGCGCATATCCGCGCCACGTTGGAATCGGTTATAACCGCGCACGACTGCGCCCAAGCGGACGCAACGGTTTCGGACGCGACAAGCGGGAAGAGGTTTTCTCCTATCTTTATACGGTAGTCGCCGCCCGGGGCGCGAACTTCAACTTCAGATTGTATGAGCATCGGGCGATACTCTAAACTTCAAACTGCACCGCTGAAAAAACCGGCTCCTTGAGTTTTGAAGCCCCCTGGAGACCGGTGAGTTCTATAAGAAAAAGGTATCCCGCAACCTTTCCTCCTATGCTCCTCACAAGCTTCCCGGATGCCTCCGCCGTGCCGCCGGTCGCGAGCAAATCGTCAACAATCAAAACCTTTTCGCCTTTTTTTACCGAGTCTCTGTGTATCTCAAGCGAGTCCGTTCCGTATTCAAGGTCGTAGGATTCCGCCTTTGTAGAGTGGGGAAGTTTCCCCATTTTTCTTATAAGAACCAGCCCGCCGCCCAGCTTCGAGCAGATGGCGGAGGCAAAGATAAAACCCCTTGATTCTATCGCCGCGACCGAGTCAAACTCTATGCCTTCAACCAGCGACAGCATACGGTCAACCGCTGCGGAAAAAACTGCGCCATCTTGAAGAACGGGGGTTATGTCGTGAAAACATATGCCCTTGCGGGGGAAATCCTGAACATCTCTGATATGGCTCTTGATATCAAGCATGGAATGATATTATAGGGATATGGGATTTTCTTCAACTCTGCGCCTTGCCGCGCGAAGCGGTATTGCGGCGGTTTTTACCGCTCTGCTGCTTCTCTTCGCGCCCGCCCAATGTTTAGCGGACGGCGGGGAGTCTGTGCTGGGTTTTAGGTTTGATATCTCCGCAAAAGAGACAAAGAAGGCGGCAAAGGCAGAGGGGCTTGAAATGATTGAAGAGGAAAAGGACAAAGACGGCAGAAAGAACATTGTGTTTCGCGGATCTTTCAACGCCGTTTTCGTGCCGGGGAAAAACACAAAAACGAAAGTCTCTTTTTTCAAAAACAGAATTGAGACAGTTGCCGTTATCACGGAAGGGGCAGACGCAAGCAGCGCGCGGGAACTTGAAGATTTTATTTCAGGCAAATACGGCGCGCCGGATGCGGATGAAAAGGTTTTCTCCTACACGGTGAAATCGTGGGAACTGGAGGACTCAAGACTGACGATCAGCCACAGCGGCGGCGGTGTTCTGAAACTCGCGCAGACTGACACACGCACGAGAAAGAAACGGCGCGAAAGAGACATAGCAAGGGACAAAAGGAAAGACCGCAGACATCCCGTCCAGAAGATGATTGACGGAGATTTCTCAAAACCGGAATACAGGTAAGTCAGCCGCAGTTTTCAAGAACAAGACCGGCAATGTCGCCCATTATGGGCGTGAGGGAAAAATCCTTCGGCGTGTACACCTTTTTAACTCCGGATTTGACGAGTTTTTTCACGTCTTCATCGGGGATGATGCCGCCCGCTATGACGGGAATGTCTGACATTCCCCTGCTTTTGAGCATCTTCATTATGCGCGGAACAACGGTGTTGTGAGAGCCGGAAAGGATGCTGAGGCCTATGAGGTCAACGCTTTCCTGCTCCGCCGCGCTGACTATCTGCTCGGGCGTAAGGCGTATGCCCTGATAAAGAACCTCCATTCCCATGTCTCTCGCCCTCACGGCTATCTGTTCCGCGCCGTTTGAGTGGCCGTCAAGACCGGGTTTGCCTATGAGGATTTTCGGGGGCCTGCCAAGCGCGCTTCTTATCTTTTTGACAGACATTATCACGTGCTTTTCGTCGTCATGCCTGCTGTCGCGCGAGATGCGGACACCCGCCCCCGTGGGCGCTCTGTACTCGCCGAACTCTTTTCTGAGCGTGTCCGCCCACTCGCCGGTTGTAACCCCCGCCTGCGCGCAGTCAACCGAAGCGGGCATTATGTTCGCGCCTTTGCGCGCCGCGGAAGTGAGAGCCTTCAGAGACTTCTCAACTTTCTTTGAATCCCTCTTTTTTTTGAACGCGGCAAGCCGCTTTATCTGGTCATTTACAAGGGCGGGGTCAACCTTGTGTATTGAAGTTTCAAGCGATTTCGTAAGAGGCGATTCCTCGGTCTCCTTAAAGCAGTTCACGCCAATCCGCATAATGTCTCCCGATTCAATCTCCGCCATTCTGCGCGCGTTTGAGGTTACAAGACTCTCCTTCATATAGTCTATGCTTTCAAGCGCGCCGCCCATTGCGGTGATTTTACGCATCTCGGAAAGGGCGTCTTTTTTCAACTGTTTCACCTTTGCGCCCACAACTTTTGAGCCGTCAAATATGTCCGGATACTCAAGGATGTCGGTCTCAAAAGCCAGTATCTGCTGAAAACGCAGAGACCACTGCTGGTCCCACGGTCGCGGAAGCCCCAGCGCCTCGTTCCACGCAGGAAGCTGAATCGCCCGCGCCCTTGAGTTTTTTGAAAGCGTAACGTCAAGCATCTGAAGTATTATGCGCGCCACGTTGTTTTCCGGCTGGTCTGCGGTGAGACCGAGCGAGTTGACCTGAACGCCGTATCTGAACCTGCGCATCCTTTCGTCCTTCACGCCGTATCTCCTGCCGGTGAGGTCGCGCCATATCTCAGACATCGCGCGCAGTTTGCAAATCTCCTCCACAAAACGGATGCCTGCGTTGACAAAAAACGATATTCTGCCAACCATCCCGGGGAAATCTTTTTCCGCAATCGCGCCGCTGTTTTTAACGGTGTCCAGCACGGCGGCGGCGTTTGACATCGTGTACGCAATTTCCTGAACAGGGGTCGCGCCCGCCTCCTGGAGGTGGTAACTGCAAATATTGACGGGATTCCATTTGGGCACGTTTTTGTACGAATACGAAACCATGTCTGAGATGAGTTTTATTGATTCTTTCGGCGGAAATATGTACGTGCCGCGAGAGAGGTATTCCTTGATTATGTCGTTCTGGGTGGTTCCCTGAAGCAGTGACGGTTTTGTGCCGCGCTTGCGGGCAACCGCTATGTAGAGGGCAAGCAGCCACGCGGCGGTGGCATTTATCGTCATTGAGGTGTTCATCTTTTCAAGGGGAATGCTGTGGAAAAGCGCTTCCATATCCTCTATGTGGCAAACCGGAACGCCGACCTTGCCGACCTCTCCCTCGGC